>NZ_JACYFS010000009.1 GCF_014837145.1 Chryseobacterium caseinilyticum | reverse complement strand
AAAAAAAACACTTCTAAAAAAAATAAAGAGCTTATTACGGATTATTCAATCACATAATAAGCTCTTATTTTTAATCCATTTTAAAAGGATAAACTAAAATCCATGAGGTTTTTCAGTGGCCTCATTTTTTGACCTCCTTTTTTATGCTGAAAATTAGTTTTAAGCTAAAATTTTCTTCACTGCTTCAATAACAGCAGCAGAATCGATTTTATATTTTTTCATTAATTCGGCAGGAGTTGCAGATTCTCCGAAAGTATCGTTAACGGCTACAAATTCCTGTCTTGTAGGTCTTTTTCTTGCCAACATTCCGGCAACAGATTCACCTAAACCACCAAGGTAGTTGTGCTCTTCGGCAGTTACGATTTTACCTGTTTTCTCAACAGATTTTAAGATGATCTCCTCGTCTAACGGTTTAATTGTGTGGATATTGATTACTTCACAAGAGATTCCTTCTTTTTCAAGCTCTTCTGCGGCAACCAAAGATTCCCAAACCAGGTGACCCGTTGCAACAATCGTTACGTCGGTTCCTTCCTGTAAAAGAATACCTTTTCCAATCTCGAAAGGCATGTCTTCAGGAATAAATACAGGAACTACAGGTCTTCCAAATCTTAAATAAACCGGACCTTCAAAATCAGCAATCGCTAAAGTTGCCGCCTTAGTCTGGTTGTAGTCGCAAGTGTTGATTACGGTCATTCCCGGAAGCATTTTCATCATTCCTATGTCTTCCAAAACCTGGTGTGTCGCACCATCTTCTCCCAAAGTAAGACCTGCGTGAGAAGCACATATTTTTACGTTTTTGTTAGAGTAAGCAATCGACTGACGGATCTGGTCATACACTCTTGAAGTAGAGAAGTTGGCAAAAGTTCCTGTAAAAGGAATTTTTCCTGTGATGCTCAAACCTGCAGCAAGCCCCATCATATTTGCTTCAGCGATACCCACCTGATAGAATCTTTCAGGAGCTTTTTCGATGAATTTTTCCATTTTCAACGATCCTATAAGGTCTGCACAAAGCGCTACAACATTAGGGTTTTTGTCAGCCAATTCTGCCAATCCGGCTCCGAATCCTGAACGTGTATCTTTTTTTTCTGTATATGTATATTTCATGTGAAGTTTAAATTTATGATTGATAAATGATGTTTGATAATTGATACAAGTGAGAAATCATTTATCAATTATCACTGATCATTCATGTTAGTAATCTGCCGGAGCTTCTAAGTATAACTGTTTGAAAGCGGTATCCAACTGCTCATCACTTGGAGCTTTACCGTGCCATGCATGCGTTCCCATCATATAGTCTACTCCATTACCCATAATGGTGTGAAGGATGATTACCACTGGTTTTCCTTTTCCTGTTTCGGCTTTTGCTCTTTCAAGAATAGCGATTACGGCTTCAAGATCGTTACCATTTTTTTCTTCCAGAACCGTCCATCCGAAAGCTTCCAGTTTTGCATGAAGATTTCCCAGTGAAAGTACATTGTCTGTACTTCCGTCAATCTGCTGACCATTGTAATCGATCGTTGAAATAATATTATCTACCTTGTTTCCGGCTGCATACATAAAAGCTTCCCAAACCTGACCTTCCTGCAACTCTCCGTCTCCGTGAAGTGAGTAAACCAAAGAAGTATCGCCATCTAATTTTTTTCCCTGTGCAACACCAAGAGCAACAGAAAGTCCCTGTCCGAGAGATCCCGAGGCAACTCTGATTCCTTCAAGGCCTTCGTGAGTTGTTGGGTGACCCTGTAATCTTGAGTCCAGTTTTCTGAAAGTTTTCAGTTCATCTACAGGAAAGAATCCAAATCTTGCCAAAGTAGAATAGAAAACAGGCGAAATATGTCCGTTTGACAGATAGAAATGGTCTTCATTTTTACCTTCCATGGTGAATGGTAATTTGTAGTTCAGAATTTTACCGTAAAGTGCAGTAAAATATTCTGTACAGCCTAAACTTCCGCCGGGATGACCTGAATTTACAGCATGAACCATTCTCAAAATGTCTCTTCTGATTTGTGTTGTAAGAGATTTCAGCTCTTCAATACTTTTACTCATATATTAGGATTTATTATTAGAATTGATTGTATGCGAATTTACAATTTTTTACCGGCTTACGGAAATTGAAAAATCCGGAGTATAAGTTCCGGATTTTGTTGAATTTTGAAAGAGATTTTTATGTTTACTAAACCTTGAAGGTTTGAAAATTTATATTGTTATTTTACTACCGCAGCCCGACTTGAGTGGAGCTCTTTTTGTAAGCGAGGGAAAAGCTCAGGCACAAAAAAGCGGGAGCCCTTCGGCAAACTCAGGATAAATTCAGGCGGAAAAGCTGACCATATATTTTTAAAACCTTGTGTTTTTAAAGTTACGAGTGACTAATTTTTTATTTTTATCAATAGAATCGGGCTTTAGCCCGATTTCATTTTTTGACGTATTGTGTTGGCTTTAGCCAAAACTTAAGAAATTTAATCATTATTTTTTTAATAATTACATCTGAATTCGGCTATTTTAGGATAATTTTTTTCGTTATAAGTGTAAGTAAATGTTTTAGTTTCATACGATTGAGGAATATCATTTACAAAATGCCTCTTAGAGTATTTCGTGTAATTATTTTGTGAATACCGAATGAAAATATAATCTTCAAATGGAACTTGTAAATCTTTAAAAGGATTTTTATATGAGTCGTAATCTCCATATTCAGTAATTGTTTTACTAATGTAATTTGGTACAGAAACAGAACTGGAAACTTTAGTGACAGATAGAACGTTGTCATTTGCTCCGTACACTACGGTTGTGATTTCATTTAGATCTAAAATATTATTACTGTCATAATGCTTACCTATAACTGATGTTATTTTGTTATCAGTGTAGCTGTACTCATATTTCCATTTTGAACTTAAGTTATCTGCAATATTAGTAGTAACACGATCTATTGCCACTAATTTTCCATTTGTATAGGATAAGTATTCTATCAGTTGAATATTATAAATGTTCGGCTGTTCCACTATTTTAATGGGCAGATTACTGGTGCTATAAATAATTTCGGTTGTGCTTTTTATTTGTGTTGTAAGCGGTTCAGAAACGTTACCCTGAATAATATCAAAATCTAATTTTTTAATAATATCATTTTGTGAATTATAAATAAACTCTGAAGTGAATAATTCCTGACCATATAATGGGACGACAACGGGATTGAATTTTGTAATAAAACATTTCTTCTCAGTTTCAATTTCGTCATTTGATGAGTTGTCGCAAGAGTATATGCTGAATAATATTAAAAATATATAAATTGATCTTTTCATAAAATTAAAGTCATATGTAAGTTTTACGTATAATTTGTCTGTGATTTCTCCGGATTTCAAACTGAACAAAACTTATTCGTAAATGAAAAATTGCTAACTAAATATTTTAATTAAACCAACTTCAGATAATTCTTATTCTTCACCAAATATAGTCCAACAAACGTCAGCAAACCATTCAGAATAATTAATTCCACACCAATCCTATAATCAGTATACGCAGTCACCAAATAATTAATAATATACGTAAGAACCGGTGCCAAAAGCGTCACGGCAAGAATAGAATATTTTGTTGAGATTTTAAATTTGGTAAAGATTCCGAAAGCAAATAAGCCTAAAAGTGGTCCGTAGGTGTAACCTGCAATTTCCATAATGAGGTAAACAATGGATTTGTCATTCATCGCTTTGAAAACCATGATCAGGATGAAAAACACCACCGTAAATGTCAGGTGAATTTTCATACGGAGATGTTTTTTCTGCTTTTCTGTTCGTGTTTTGTCTTCATTTAAATTTAAAAGATCAACACAGTATGAACTGGTAACTGCCGTCAAAGCACCATCCGCAGATGGGAAGAGTGCGGAAATCAATCCAATAATGAAAATTACAGCAATCGTCATCGGGAAATAACCGTTAAGTGACAACGCCGGGAACAGGTCATCGCCCATAATATTTTTCACGTTTCCTGCAGCATCTTTGAATCCGAAAACATTGGATACCACTTCTTTTCCATCCACAATACTTGTAACTTCCGAGTATCCCGCACCGTTTTGCAAAGCAAAAAGATAAAGCAATCCGCCTAAAAACAGGAATGCCAGATTTACAAATAGCAGCGTTCCTGCGAAAGTCATCATATTTTTCTTGGAGTTTTTCAGATTGTCTACAGAGATGTTTTTCTGCATCATTTCCTGATCAAGTCCCGTCATTGCGATGGTAATAAAGATTCCGCCGAGAATGGTTTTGAGGAAGAAAGTTTTGGAATTGGGATCAAGATTGATAAAATGCGTATAATTTTTCTGTTCTAAAACCGTGTAGGCTTCACCAAAAGAAAGATTTAGATTGGATAAAATATAAACGATACACGCAATTAAACTGATGATCATAAACGAAGTCTGCAGAGTATCGGTAATAACAATCGTTTTTACGCCACCTTCAAATGTGTACAGAAGAACCATCAATAAAAGCACTGCAGCCGTCACCCAAAACGGAACGCCTAGACCTTCCAGTAAAAATATCTGCAAAACATTTACCACAAGATACAATCTCGCCGTAGCACCAATCGCTCTTGAAACAATGAAGAATACGGAACCGATTTTGTGTGCTTCAACGTTGAATCTTTTACCTAAATAGGTGTAAATCGAGGTCAGATTCATTTTATAATAGAGTGGGAGAAGTACTGCCGCGACAATGAAATATCCGATGAAAAAGCCGATCACCATCATGTAATATTCGAATCCGCCGAAAATATATTCGCTTCCGGTCATTTTTCCGACAGTTCCCGGTACGGAAATGAATGTCACACCGCTTAAGCTGGTTCCGATCATCCCGAAGGCGACGAGCCACCATTTGCTTTTTTTGTTACCGATGAAAAACGATTGATTATCAGAGTTACGGCTGGTAAAATAGGAAATTACCAAAAGTCCTACAAAATAAACAAATACAAACAGCAAAAGTACAGTTCCCGGATTCATGCTTTAATTTAAATTTCAGCAAATATAGTTTTTTTTGGGAAGCGGAAGCGGTGTGATGGAAGATGGAAGTCGTGTCTCGCAAATTTCACGGATTTACACAGATCCTTCATGGAGTTATTCAGTGGAATAAAAAACCACGAATGCACGAATATTTTCTAAATTATTTAGTTAAAATTCGTGCATTTGTGGCAATTTTAAAAAAAAAAGTATTCTCAATCATCTGAGAAATCTGTGCGGTCTGTGGGAATAATTTCCAGCATCCCACATCCAACACCGAGCCTTACAACACATCCTGCAAATCCTCGTTCTTTTGGAAAGTTGCTTTCGCAAACGGGCACAGAGGAATAATTTTTTTGCTGTTTTCTCTGGCAAATTCTACAGCTTTGATCAGCATTTCCTTTCCAACGCCTTTTCCGTTGTAAGCTTCTTCCACTTCGGTGTGATCGATGATAAAGCGGTCTTCTCCTGCCCATGTGTAGGTCATTAATCCTGCTTTCTGTCCGTCAATTGAAGCTTCGAAGCTTCCGTGTTTTTTGTCGTCGTTTTGTTTTACTTCTATCATATTATGAAAATTTGGTTTGAATTTCTATTTCGTTAAGTAATATTTTGTGTACCGGACATGCATCCGCAATGGCGTGAAGTCTTTTCAGCTGTTCTTCACTCAGTTCACTTCCTTCAAAACTAATGTTTCTTTTAAAAACTGCCAATTTTGTGAGCGGAAAATTTTCCAGTTCTACTTCTACATCTATGTTTTCTACGTTCCATTCTTTTCTGTCGATGTACATTCTTAAAGTTGCTGCGGTACAGCTCGCCAAAGAAGTTGCGAGAATTTCGAAAGGATTAAAACCCTTGTTTTGTCCGCCTTTGTCGGTGGGTTCATCGGTGATTAATCTGTTTTCACCAGCGATCACTTCCGTGTAATATTTTGTTTTGCCTAAGCTTGCTTTTACGGTTACAGCCATGGGTTTTTATAAGTAATGAGTTATGTGTAATGAGTAATTTTATGATTGATAATTGATGAAAGTCTTCCGCAGATTTCAGAGATTTTTGTTCTAATATTACTGATGTTTTCAAACAGCTCTTGTAACTTTTGACTACGTCGATATAACATTCATCGACTGTAAGGAGATAATCTTCGATTTATGGTTTAATTTTTAAGCAATTTGATTTTTAAAACTTTCAATTTTTTCGTTTAAATCTTTCAGTATTTCAGGATTGATCACACCTGTTTCTAAATCAAAATTTTCGTAAAATTTAGACAAAGAAAAAGTTTCCTTCACATCAGCTGCAAACTGTGGGAAGAATGTTTTTGCTGTATTCATTACGTTTCCGCCACCGTATCCTCCAGGCGAAGTGCTCATCAAAAGCATAGGTTTATTCTGAAAAACTTTTACATTAATTCTCGAAGCCCAGTCAAAAATATTTTTAAATGCCGCTGAATATGAACGGTTGTGCTCTGCTAGCGAACAGATAATCACATCACATTCTTCAATTTGTTTTAAAAATTGATGGGCCTCATCCGGAAAGCCATTTTTCTCACGGTCAATCGAGAAAACGGGCATGTCGAAATCATTGAGATCTATTAAATTAATTTGATCTTCAGGAAAACTTTTAAGAACAAATTTTACAAGTTCTCTGTTAATCGACGTGGAAGATGTACTTCCTGCAAATGCTAATATTTTCATCTGTTATTTTATTTGGATTTTTTGTTTGAGTTAGGTAAATATAGAAAAATTGATTTTAAAACATCTTCATCAAACTTCATACTTTTAATTTCAATTTTCATAATTAGTTATTTTTAAATTTAAATCAATTATAAATAAATTATATTGAAAATGAGGCAGTAATATATAAATATGAAAGATTTTTAAATTATCATTTTTATTTAAATTAAGTATAAATATTGATTATTTAACATATTTTAATACCTTATTGTTAAATTATTCACAAATAAATATATATTTGTAGCGATTTTAAATATTACAATATTATGAAGAAAATTATTTTATCATTAGGTGCAGTCGCACTAATCAGTATGACATCTTGTGAAAAAAAAGAAGCAGTAAAAACGGACACTACACCGACTGAAAATACAGCTTCAACTAACAGCACAACTACAAATGAAAGCTCGTCTACAAAAGCTCCGAAAAGTGTGATGGGAGTAGAAGTTCCTAGATTCAGCAACCCTGAAGCTCAGAAGTTTGCGGATGAATATGCTGCATTTATGGCAGAAGCATCTGAAGTTAGTAAATCTGGCGATGCTGCAAAAATGCAGGAATTCAGCAAGAAAACTCAGGAGTGGGCTACAAAGCAGGCAGAAATGGCTTCAAAAATGACTCCGGAAGACGCTAAACTTTGGTCTGATTTTGCAATGAAAATTTCTCAGGCTCAAATGCCGAAATAATTTTTGATTTCAAAAAGAAGTTATAAGCCACTTTACAGAAAAGTGGCTTTTCTTTTACTTATTTTCTGTTTAAAATAGATTTCGGCAACGGAACAAATTCTTTATCATCTCCCGGAACTAGAGGAAATGCAGCGTAGTTCTGATCCTGCCAGTTTACTTTTGCCTCCTCAATTTTTTCCCTGTCTGAATGCACGAAATTCCAGAAAATATGTCTTTCTTCAGGGAATGGCTCGCCTCCAAAAAGATAAATTGTTGTGTTTTCATTAATTTCAAATTCACAAAGCGAAGCATTTTTAGCGATTAACAACTGTTTGGTTCCGTATTCCTGCCCTTCAATATTTACAGTTCCTTCCAAAACATACATTCCCACTTCGCCGAAAAGGTGTTGTCCGATATTGAGTTTTTGTTTTGTCTTGCTTTTAATTTCGACAAAGTAGAGCGGACTGTGAACGGGAACTGCAGATTTTTTTCCGAAAGCTTCGCCCGCAATCAGTTTGTAACTTGTATCACCTTCCGTCCAGGTCGGTATTTCATCTGCTTCAATATGGAAAAATGAGGGTTCGGTGTTTTCCATTTCTTTTGGCAATCCAATCCAGATCTGGAAACCATGAAGAAACTGTGGTGAATTTCTAAGATATTCGGGAGTTCTTTCGGAATGTACAACGCCTTTTCCTGAAGTCATCCAGTTTACGGCTCCAGGCTTTATTTCTGCCGCAGAACCCAGACTGTCTCGGTGAAAAATAGAACCTTCGAAAAGATAAGTCAGAGTTGAAAGCCCGATGTGCGGATGTGGCGGAACATCAAGGTTTTGATAATCTTTAAGCTCAGCGGGTCCCATGTGATCGATAAAAACAAACGGTCCAACTGCTCTTTTTTCACGGAACGGCAAAAGTCTGCCGACTAAAAAATTGCCTATATCTGCAGCTTTCTCTTCGACGATCAGGCCTATATTTGACATCATAATATTTGAGTTTAGTTTAAATTGAATTAAAGTTTTGAAAATAAATATAGTTGTTTTTCAGCAAAAATCATAAAACATATTTTGTCGGAATGATGAGTTACAGTCTGTCGTAGCTCTCAAATCTTTCATCCACAATACGTTTCCAGTCTTTATTTTTTTTGATGAATGCAAAAACGTAAGGACAGAAAGGAAGTAGTTTTTTACCGCTTTCTTCAATATAAATTAATGTTTTTTCAACGACGGCAGCGGCAGCTCCGGTTCCGGCCAGTTCGGGTTCGGCTTCTGTGTGAATTAAGGCGATTTGCTGACTTGTTTCTTTATAATCAATAAATGCGAAGTGACCGTTTAATTCGATTTCGAATCTTTTCTTATCTTCATTTTTTACTAAGTCAATGTTTTCAAATTCTGCTTTCATAATTTTATTTTTTGATTGAAACAAAGCTAACAATTGAATATAAATCCGACATTGATGTGTGATAAGTTTTGAATTTTAAAGAAATTTTATTCTTTTGAATTCATATTTCTGCCGTCTGACACATGAAGTCTTCTGAAAACCAAACTTGAGAGAATTGTTAAAGCTCCTACAGTCAGAAAAGTATAGCGGAAAGCGTTGTGAGTTTCATGAAGAATGAGTTCCGGACTGTTTTCGTAAATTTTTAAAACAATTAGACCAAATGCAATCCCGAAACCGATCGCCAATTGCTGGTTCACTGAAATAAGGGAATTCCCGCTGCTGGTCTGGAAATTTCTTAAGTCTGCAATTGAAATCGTGTTCATAGATGTGAACTGAATCGAGTTGAAAAATCCTAAAATAGCGATTACCGGAACGAACCAGAAAATAGAATCATTGATATTGGGAATTGCTAAACAGCAGATTAAAGTTCCGATCACAAAAGTGTTGACCATCAACGTTTTTTTGTAACCGTATTTATTTAAGATCCGGATTACCGATGATTTGCCAAACATTGCAGTTAAGGCCATCGGTGCAATTATCCAACCCGACATTACTGCCGATTGACCGTAAGCAATCTGAATCATTAAGGGAAGCAGAAGCGGAACGGAACTTATTCCTAATCTTGTTGCAAGATTTCCTACGATTCCAACTCTAAATGTGCGAACCTGAAATAGATTTAGTGGAAAAATTGGGTTGTTGCCTCTTTTCGCATGCCTGTAATAATAATACAGAAACAAAAATCCCAGGATGAAAACGAGTAAAACGGGTGTAATATTCTGCATATCGCCAAAAAGTTCCAATGAAACGGAAAGCAGTAAAGAGGCTGCCGCAAAGATCATAAAACCTTTCAAATCAAAATCGGTGTCTCGCGAATTGTAATTCGGCATATACTTTAAACCCAAAACAATTCCTAAAATTCCAATTGGAATATTAATTAGAAAAATCCAGTGCCACGAAAGATAATCGACCATGTACCCTCCCACCAACGGACCTAAAACAGGACCAATCAAAGCAGGAACAATGGCGAAGTTCATAGCTTTTAGCAATTCGTTTCGGTTAAAAGTTTTAATTAAAGCTAATTTCCCAACAGGAGTCATTAAACTTCCGCCAACTCCCTGAACGACTCTTGAAATCACCAAATGCGTGAGATTTTGAGAAAGGGCACAAAACACCGAGCCTAAACTGAAAAGAACCAAAGCAAAAATAAAAACTCTTCTCGTTCCAAAACGGTCTGCCAAAAATCCGCTTGCCGGCATAAAAACGGCCAACGTCAGGACATAACTGATTATGGCGTTCTGCATATTCAGCGGAGATTCATTAAGATCTCTTGCAATTGAGGGTAGAGAAGTATTTAAAATTGTAGAATCCAGCATCTGCATAAAAATAGCAGTTGCTAAAATTAAAGGAAGAACTTTTTTTACGGTTTGGCGTGGAGAAGTTGTAATCGGCATATTTGAGAAATGATTATAAAAGCAATTTTAAAACCATCAATTTATTTAATTAAAAAAGTCCTGCGAATTCTCACAGGACTTTTAAATTTTATTTTCTAACTTTTTCAACGCCGATCCAATCTTCTCCTTCTCTTTTCACCTGGCTTAGTGTGTAGTTTTCGAAGTCGTCGGTTTTGTATTCAATGTTATCTTTGTTTTGCTCAAACGGCATAATGTAATAGAAATCTTTATCTGTTTTATCAGCCTTGCTTCCTTTCTTCATTGTCGGCATATATTTGGTCTCAAATTTATACTTTGGAAGATACTGTTTTACAGAACCGTAAAAAGCTTTGTTACCTTTTTCACTCGGAATAATATCTACAATCTTGAAATCATCTTTCTTCTTGTCGATCCACAGATAGTAGTTTTTTTCTTCTCCAGTCATTCTGTTCATAGACGTAAATCCGAAGAATTCTTTAGGAACAAGTTCCTTGATTTTTTCCGGGTCCACTTTAGTCCAGTATTCTCCTTTTGAAGGGTCTACATAACTTTCTAAGTTGTGAAGCAAAACCTGGTTGTTTGCAAAGTTTTTGTTTTTGAAATACTGATCCAAAGAAAGTTCTGCCTTATCTCTGATTTCTTTACCCTGATCACCGATTTTCTTGGTAGGGTTCTGAGGGTTTACCTTTTTTACAAATTCATATAAAACCACTGGTTTTACGTCTTTTAGGTGAGGATAAGTTTTAAGCTGTTCTGCTTTTACCAGCCAGTAATATTGCTGATAATAGTCTTCTTTTTCCTTATCTTTTACGGTTTTATACTGGAGAGCGAGCTTCTTAGAGTTCAGAAATTTTCCAAATTTACCCTGTCCGAAAGCCATACCCACAGCCAGCAAAGCAAACAAAACACTTACTTTTCTTTTCATTACAAACACAGATTATAGATATAAATATTTTTTAACTTTTCAAATATAATTATTTATTAGATAATAAGTTTAATTATTAGTTAAATTATCAGAATATTATTCATTTCTTTCAAAAAAAGATTGCTAATAAATGCAAACTGAATATTTTTAAACAAATTATATTTTAAGAAACTGCAGGCTCCTGTTGGCTCAGGCAGTGAAAACTTCCCAGTCCCCAGATAATCTCAGTAGAATCTATTCCCACCACTTTTCTCTCTGGAAAGCATTTCTGAATAATCTCCAAAGCTACAGGATCTTTGTCGCAACGGTAGGTTGGAACAATAACGTGATGATTTGAAATATAAAAATTCGCATACGATGCAGGCAATCTCTGGTCTTCCCAAATTACAGGATCTGGCATTGGAAGTTCAATAATATTTAATGGAGTTCCATCCAAAAGCTTCATTTCTTTTAACTGACGGAGGTTGGTCTGAAGAATCTCATAATTATCATCTTCAGGATTGTCTTCCACAACGGTGAGTACAGTATTTTCATTTACGAATCTGATGGTGTCATCGATGTGACCGTCGGTATCGTCTCCTACAATTCCGTCTTCAACCCAGAGAATTTGTTCCTGTCCGTAATAGTTTTTCAGATAATCTTCAATTTCTTCCTGAGAAAGATGTGGGTTTCGGTTTTTATTTAAAAGACATGATTTTGAGGTCAAAATGGTTCCTTTTCCGTTAAATTCCACGCTTCCACCTTCCATAATAATTCCGGGATGAAAAACAGGAATTTCAAATTCTTCCCCAATTTTTGTTGGAATTACATCGTCGAGATCAAATGGCGGATATTTGTTTCCCCACGCATTATAACCCCAGTCAACTATCACTTTTTGCTCTTCCGCGTTGGGATTCACCAAAAAAGCAGGACCATGATCTCTGCACCATGCATCGTTGGTCTCGTTCTGGTAAAATTCAATGTTCTCAATGTTTGCACCGGCCTGCATTACGCAATCCATCGCAAACTTCTGCATTTCATCATCTTTCACGTTGATTCTTACAAACTCGTCCTGAGAAAGTATCTTGATGAATTCAGAATATTTAGGATAGATTTCGTCCAGTTTTCCCGGCCACGATTCTTCTTTGTGAGGCCAGCTCAGCCATGTTGCTTCATGCGGCTCCCATTCTGCAGGGAATCTGTAGCCAAGTTGCTTTGGGGTATTTTTATTACTATTTTTTTCGATATTCATTTTAATTTATTTAAAAAAAAGCGAGATTAGATTTTACTGAAATTTTTCAGTTCGTTTTCTATCTCTTCGATTGTTGGCAGGCTGTTTTTTAACGCATCAGGTAATTTTTTCACAAAACTGATTTCACTGATGCCAATAGGATTTGTAATTCCTCTCAAGGCAAATTCAGCTTCAATGTTCTCTTTGTCTTTGCACAGTAGAATGCCAATAGTGGGGTTGTCTTCAGCCTCTTTAACCAAACTGTCTACAGCTGAAAGATAGAAATTTAGTTTTCCTGTAAATTCGGGCTTAAATGCTGTGTTTTTCAACTCGATAACGATGTAGCATTTTAATTTTGTATGATAAAAAAGAAGATCAAGATAATAGTCTTTTTTTGAAACTTCCAGATGATATTGCGAACCAATAAATGCAAAACCTTTTCCCAACTCCAGTAAAAATTTGGCAATATGTTGTATTAGTTGGTTTTCAATGTCTCTTTCTTTGATATTTTGGTCGAAACTCAAAAAGCTGAAAATATAAGGATCTTTTAAAGTTTGGTTTGCTAAATCGGATAGAGGTTTGGGTAAAGTATTTTCAAAATTATTAACAGATTTTCCCTGTCTTTCAATTAATTTTGTTCTAATCTGAACGTCCAGAACATCACGGCTCCAGTTGTTTTCAACACATTTCTCGGCATACCAAAATCTTAAATTCTGATCTTTTATTTTTTCAATTAAAAGAATGTTGTGACCCCATGGTAATTTTGCCACCAGCTGTGGCAAAATTGGATTGTCTGAATATTCTCGATAAAACGCAAGCATTCGGCCAAGATTTCTTTCAGAAAAACCTTTTAAATTAGGAAATTCTGACTTTAAATCTTTTGCCAACTGAGGAATTACGCCAGAAGACCAGCCCTGCTCGTTTTGTTTTTGGGCGATGTCGTTACCAATATTCCAGTAAAGTGTAATCATTTCAGCATTTACCGACAAGGCAGCTTTTAGCTGAGAACTTAGGATTCTCTGCTTAATTTCTGTGAGTAAATGTGGATAAATGCTGTCTTTCATTTAAATTTAATGAAAATTATATTAATCTTCGTCAATAAATCTTTTGGTAATCGGCTGATAACTGTCGATTCTTCTGTCTCTCAGGAAAGGCCAGTGTTTGCGGATGTAATCGGTTTGTGAAAGATCAAGTTCCGTCACTTCAACCTCTTCTTTGTCGTGAGATCCTAAATACAGAAGTTTTCCCTGTGCGTTGGTAACAAAACTTCCGCCCCAGAATTTCATTGCACCATCCTGCTCAAAACCAACTCTGTTTACAGAAACCACAGGAAGACCATTGGCTACAGAGTGAGAACGCTGAATGGTCTGCCAGGAATTGTACTGGTCTGCGTTCGTTTCGTAATCCTGGTCTGTTGCCCAACCGATTGCGGTAGGATAAAACATGATCTCAGCTCCCATCAATGCAGTAATTCTTGAAGCTTCCGGATACCACTGATCCCAGCAAATCAGAATACCGATTTTTGCAAATTTGGTCTGGAAAACTTTGTACCCTAAATCTCCAGGCGTGAAATAAAATTTCTCATAGTAGGCCGGATCATCCGGAATATGCATTTTTCGGTATTTACCAAGGTAAGTTCCGTCTGCATCGATTACAGCAGTTGTGTTGTGATACAATCCCTGAGTACGTTTTTCAAAAAGAGAAGCGATAATTACTACGCCCAATTCTTTTGCAACAGGTGAAAGTGCATCAGTAGAAGGCCCTGGAATAGCTTCCGCAAGATCAAAATTATCGTAATCTTCCACGTCGCAGAAGTATAGTGAGGTAAATAATTCCTGAAGGCAAACGATTTGAGCACCTTTGGCAGCGGCTTCCCTTACTTTTTCTATTGCGTTATTCAGATTGGTCTGTTTGTCTGCAACACAAGACATCTGAACGGTTCCTATTTTTACTTTAGACATTGGTATCTTTTTTTTACAAAATTAAGATTTAAAATAGAGAATAAAAAATCCCGCAAATAAAATTAGCGGGATATCAGTCATTTAAAAGTTTTAGATTTAATAGGAATCATCGTGTACTGAAATCACAGCTCTTCCGCTTGGGTCGTTCATTTTCTTGAAAGCCTCGTCCCATTCCAACGCGATAGGAGTAGAGCAAGCAACAGAAGGAACAGAAGGAACGGTTGCTGCTGCAGTTTCGCTTGGGAAATGTTCTTCAAAAATAGTCCTGTAGCGGTATTCTTCCTTATTTTGCGGAGTGTTCAGAGGAAATCTGAATTTCGCATTGGTCATCATTTCATCTGACACATATTTTTCGGCAATTTCTTTCAGGTTGTCAATCCAGGAATAGCCAACGCCATCTGAGAACTGTTCTTTTTGTCTCCATGCGATAGATTCTGGTAAAAGATCTTCGAAAGCTTTTCTGAGAACCCATTTTTCAATTTTTCCTTCAGATTTTCTGATCATTTTGTCTTCAGGGTTTACGTTCATGGCAACATCCATAAATTCTTTATCCAGAAACGGAACTCTTCCTTCAATTCCCCAGCTCATCAGCGCTTTATTGGCTCTCAAACAATCATATAAATGAAGTTTTCCTAATTTTCTCACGGTTTCATCGTGGAATTCTTTTGCGTTTGGTGCTTTGTGGAAATACAAATACCCACCAAAAAGTTCATCTGAACCCTCACCCGATAAAACCATTTTTATTCCCATGGATTTAATTACTCTTGCAAGTAAATACATTGGAGTAGAAGCTCTGATGGTTGTCACATCATACGTTTCCAGATGATAAATTACATCACGTACCGCATCAATTCCTTCCTGAACGGTAAAATGAACTTCGTGATGCACACTTCCAATATGGTCTGCAGCTTTTCTGGCAGCTTCCAAATCAGGTGAGCCAACCAGTCCTACTGCGAAACTGTGCAGTCTCGGATACCAGGCTTCCTGAGTATCGTCGCTTTCAACTCTCTGTCTGGCATATTTTGCGGTAACTGCAGAAATAATGGATGAATCTAAGCCTCCGGAAAGTAAAACACCATATGGTACGTCGCTCATCAGCTGTCTGTGAACGGCTTCCTCAAGGCTTTTTCTGATTGCTGCAATATCGGTTGTATTATCTTTCACTGCATCAAAATCTACCCAGTCTCTTTGATACCACTGCTGAAGTTCGCTGCCTTCAAGGCTGAAAACATAATGACCCGGTAAAAAAGTTTCTATGGTTTTGCAAACACCTTCCAAAGCTTTGAGTTCAGAAGCTACATAATAGTTTCCGTTTTTGTCCCAGCCCTGATAGAGCGGGCAAATTCCCATGTGATCTCTTGCAATAAGATAGACGTCATTTTTAATATCATATAAGGAAAAGGCAAAAATCCCGTTGAGTTTTTCAATAAAATCTTTACCGTATTTTTCATAAAGAGCGATGATGACTTCACAATCTGACTCGGTTTGGAACTCGTAATCAGGGAATTCGGTTTTCAGTTCTCTGTGATTGTAAATTTCTCCGTTTACTGCCAATACTATATTTCCGTCTTTCGAAAACAGGGGTTGTTTTCCTGAAGTAGGATCAACAATTGCCAATCTTTCGTGAGAGAAAACAACTTTTTCACTTTGAAACACTCCGCTCCAGTCTGGACCGCGGTGGCGAATCTTTTTTGACATTTCCAGAACCTGTGGTCTGAGGATTTCCGTGTTTTGTTTAGCATCAAACAGGCATACAATTCCGCACATATTTTATTTATTTAAAACAAATGTATCATTATAATTAAATTTCATAAAGTTAAATTGTGAATTGATTAATATTTTTAATTAAAAGATTTGTTTAAGTTAATTAAATTAATATTATCAATTGTTTTTTAATCATTTGGTTAAAATTTTTCATTAAGAAACATTGAAAGCTTTAAAATGAATAAAAATTTTAATTTTTTTAAAAATAATGGTAATTGGGTATTGGTGGTATGAAAAAAAATCACGTACTTTGAACCGAAATAATTTTTTTTCATCATTTGTGTTTTTACCTTCTTGCAAGTCAATTGCAAGGAGGTTTTGTTTTTTTAGCCCTCACCCAAAAGTACTGCCGAAATATTCCAGGCACTGAAACTGCTTCCTTCTGAAGCACCTTGAGGAATCTTAACCTGAATGCGGTGTCTACCGGCTTTTAAATTTCTTAGTTCAATGAATTGAGGATTCGTTACAGTGCCGGGACACCAGTTGGATCTGCTGAGATCAGATGACGAAAGTCCGTCTGCAAAATTTCCGGATGCAGGATTGAAAAGTCTGTAAGATCCACATTCTGACCTCCAGGGAATGAATGAAAAAATCTGTTTTCCATCCACCAGAATTGTATTCGTTTTTGGTATAAATTCATCACCGTTTTCCCATCCTCCGTGTCCGGTTGTTATGTACCGCATGGTAATATTTTTAATTTCTCTATCAAGAGTGAATTCCATCTCCAGGCCTTTTTCACTGCTGAACATGGTAGCATAATCCTGACCTGCCATTTCCATGATATTGATGGTACTGAATACCGGAATCACCATATTGTTTTTGTGAACCTGCTGCGAACTTTTATGAATGGTAATGTCTAAACTCACTTTATGACCGCCTTTGTCGTAATTCCCAATGAATGTTCCCACCCAGATCTCTTTTTCTGAAAGTGCCGGTTTCAGTTCGGTAATATCCTGACGGAATGGGCTAATGGTCTGCCAGTTTTTATCTTTTAACTGAATGTGATTGAATTTATTAATGCCGAAGGACGTGAAAAAACGCATCATTTCTACAGCCGGAAGATAATTTTCTGTTGCGGTAACTCCATAATATTGTTTGCCGTTGCCGTTTTCGAAAAGTGGAAGGGTTTTAACTCCGTTTTGAAGTCCATCGAAAAAGCTTTGTTTTTTGTCTTCAGGGATATAAAAAACGGTTCCGGTTCTGTCGTAAGCATCGCCGTTGGATTGCTGTTTTACTTCAACGAAAATATTTTCGCCTGCGGATATTTTAGGGAATTTTACTTTCTTCAAAATGATTGTTCCGTTGGCAAATCTTTTTATGCTGTCGTTGGATTTCGATTCTTCAGAAAAATTGATTGTTTCATTTTCAAAAACTTTTATCGTGGTAAATTTACTTCTCCAGAGCAAATCTCTGTAGCTTAATAGGTCGGTTTTTGAAGGTTGTTTATTAATAATCTTTTCAATGCCTGTTTTTTTGATTTTTTTGATGGAAACTGCGGTTGTTGCAGAGTTTCCGTTTCTTTCAACCAGAAGAACTAATCCTAAATTCTGTCCGAGACTTGATGGACCTCCTTTAAGTTTTAAATCGTTGGTGTACCAGACTTCAATGGTGTTTGAATTGATTTTTGTCACTGCTTTTTTACAGTTGTAACCAAGAATTTTTTTGGTTTCTGAAGTGATTTCAAATTCCTGTTTAGCGATGGATTCAGAATCTGAAGTGGATACAATTTTATTCTGATTCAAAAATCCGTAGGAAACAATAGTATTGGCTGGCTTTTCGATTTTACTGATTTCAAAAGGATACTCTGTTTTCTGATTTTTAATATTTGTATTGAGAATATAATTTTCGTTTTCACTTACCCAAGCTACTGTTTTAGGCTGATCGGACTGTACTTTTCCGTTGTAGGAACTTTCATATTCGATCTCATAAATCTGAGCATGATTTAAAAATGATAAAAATAAAAAGCAAACTGAGAAAATTGATTTGTGCATGATGTATTAATGGTTTTTACAAAGATAATTTTTAAGTATAATATTTCAATTCACTTCAGTAGATTTACTTTTTAAAATATAAACTATTAAAAGCCGTTCTCAACTAAAACTAAAACATGAAATCATTTTTGACATTAATTTTTCTTTTGATTTACTCGAACTTTTTCTCTGCTAATAAACCTAAAATAAAAATCAAGGACTTTAGTAATGTAAAAACAATGTATATATCAGAATTTAATGTCAATCAAAATATCATCTTAGCAGAGGAGTTAAAAATGGAAATTTTGGGTCAGCTTTCTACAGAGTTGGTTGAAAGGTTGGGGTTCAAAGATACAATTGTTATCGAAAGAAAAACTTATTTGAACCATAATCAGAAAGATCTCTATATCATTGAGAAGAATAATTCTAATTACAAATTATTACTGCTGGGTGAAGGTTCTGTGAAAAAAATGGGCGGAAGCGGAATTGCAGTAAGAATTCAAAGTGCAAAAGTAAATGTTTTAGATGTTTTGAAAATGGTGGAGTATGCTGTCGTTAATTGGAAAACTTTAAATAAGAACTTAGTAAAAACTGATTATTTCCTTTTTGAAGGAGACAAAATTCAAATTTTAGCCAATTCGGAGAAATCTATTTCTGATATAGTTTCGAATAATTCTGTCTTAGTAGACTCTTTGATGCAGAAAGAATTTGTATTATATAAAGACAACAGTAAAATCATTACATGGCAAGACGATGAGTTTATCTTTAAGGAAAATTTGGATAGATATCAACCTGCTCATCTTTACGCACATATAAGTCATGGCGAATTGAAGTTGCAGGATTTTTACTATTACGTCAGAAATGAAATTTATAATTATTTTCTTGTGTTTTCTGACAAAAATACATTCAGTTATTTCGACGGTAATGAAGGACGCACTGCCACAAAAATGGTTATTGAAAAGGGGAGTAGTTTTTATCCCTACATAACGGCAAAAGAGATAATATATGGTAAATTAGTGATTTATGATGACGGAAATTATTTCATTTACAACGTTTATAAAAGACACTTCAAAAAATAGAATAAAGATTATCAAATCATGTAATAAAATCGCCAACCGGCTTGTCTTACTTTCAAACTCAAATTTAATGCAAAGATTTTTTGTACTGTTGATGATGCTTTGCGCATCGTTGATGTTTTCACAAACTGTTGAAGGTACTGTTATTCTAAAAGACAACAAACCGGTTTCCTACGCCGAAATTATTCTTAAAAAAAACCAGTCAAAATTTTCAGCTATTTCTGATGAAAAGGGTCATTTTCAGGTTCAGCTTAGAGAAAAAGGAGATTATTTGTTAGAGGTTTTTAATGATGGCGAACTAATTCTTTCTGATAAAATCAATGTTGATGGCGATGTAATTAAAAATTTAGAAATTGCTAATGCTGATTCACAAAAATCTAAAATTTCTGAGCAGAAAATCGAAGGCGTTGTAGTAACGGCGAAAAAGAAAATTATTGAACGAAGAGTTGACCGATTGGTCTTTAATGTGGAGAATTCTATAGCCTCACAAGGACTGGACGCGGTGGAAGCTTTAGCAAAAACTCCAATGCTACGGACTACCGATAAAAGCATCAGTATCGCAGGAAAAAGTGGAGTAGCCGTGATGATTAATGAAAGATTACTGAATATTTCGGGTGAAGAACTTGTGAATTATTTAAAAAATTTGCGTTCGGATGATATTCAGAAAATTGAAGTGATTACCACGCCACCCGCAAGGTATGAAGCTCAGGGAAAAAGCGGTCTCATCAATATTGTTCTCAAAAAAAATACAAGCCTCGGCTGGAATGTTTCTCTGCAGGCAAGTATGAAAAATGTGTACTGGAATGTTCCTACAGTCTCCCAAAGGTATGGAGCAACCGTAAATTATCAAGGCAAAAAACTTTCTGCGTCTGCAGGTTTTACTGATGGAAATTTCTACTGGCGAATGAAAGGATATGAGTACAGCACAGGAAATAACAGCTATTGGAATACGGACAGCTATTTTTTTAATAATCTCCGAAACAAAAGTATAAATGTAAAACTCGAATATAAAATAACGGACAAAAGCACGGTAGGGGGGAGTTACAACTACTTTTTTGCCAATCCGATAGAGACGGTGAAAAACAAATCAGGCATAAAAGATGAAGCGGGCGAAAGAGAATTTACATCTGATGCGTATGCACTAAACCACAGAAACAATCATTATGCGACATTGTTTTATGACGTGAAAATTGACAGTTCGGGAAGTAAACTGAGCCTCTCCGGAAATCTGATTTCGAATAATGCCAATGCCGATGATTACTATAATACACAAGCGGATCAATTGATTTCAACCTATATCAACCCAATTAATCAGTATAGAATTTATTCCGGACAGGCAGATTTGGAAAAGAATTTTAAAAAGCTGAAAACTGAATCCGGTCTGAAGTTCACCAAAATTAAAAATGATTCTTATTTTAATTATTATGATTTGAATAACGGCATTCCAACCAAGAACTTAAACCAAAGCAACAATTTCTTTTATGATGAAAATAATTATGCAGCTTACGCTTCAGGAAATTATGAAATATCAGAAAAATGGAGTGCCAAGGCCGGTTTGAGATATGAGTTTACTGAGCTTACAGGCATTTCACCCAACGAAAATTTAACTACAAAAAGTCACTACGGAAAATTTTTCCCGACGGCTTACATCAGCTATAAACCAAATGAGAATAATGCTTTTTCGATCAATTATTCAAAGAGAATTAACCGCCCTTCATTCAGAGAGTTAAATCCGTTCAGGTACATCAGTTCGGCTTTTGAGTATTCAAGTGGAAACCCTCTTTTAAGGCCGTCATTTACAGATAATGTGGAATTCAGTTATGTTTTAAAGAATAATTTTACGCTTACAGCTTTTCATAACTACAGCAAAAACGACTGGGACAGACTGCAGAGAATTGATAACGGAATGAAGTACACCATTATCTTCAATTTTTACAATCAAAACCAAACCGGAATCAGCCTGAGTTACAATTACACAAAACTACGTTGGCTGGAGTCAAACGTTTTTCTGAATGCCTATTATGTCACCTCCAAAACATTCGTGGACGATGCCGTTCAGATGCCGGGAAGCTATGGTTCTGATTTTAATTTTGACAATACTTTTTTCCTGAATAAATCAAAAACGGTTTCGTTCATGCTTGGTGCCTGGGGAAATATACCTTACAAAGAGGGGAATACTTCTTTCAAAGGTGTTGCATCGGTTTATTCAGGTCTAAAATTAAATTTAATGGAGAAAAAATTAACCTTAAATCTTCTGATGAATGACATTCTGAATAACGAAAGAGAAAAAGGAACGGAATTTTATCAGGATTTCAGCACACAATATTATTTTAAAGGAATCAGCAGGAATTTAAGTTTGTCCGTAAACTACAAGTTTGGAAATAACGATGTGAAAGGAGCGACGAAGCAGCTTCAGTTTGATGAGCAGAACAGGGCAAAGTAATTGAAAATGTTTCTCGCCGATCTTGCTCATTAAGCAGATGATTTAAATGAGAAGAATCGGATTGAGTGACACTTTATAAAAAAGTCCGCTTCAAAACTAATTTGAAGCGGACTTTTTTATTTTTAAATATATTCTTTTAAGAAACTCTTTCAATCAAAGCCATATAAAATCCGTCATAGCCTTCGCTTGGCATTACTTTTTCGTCTTTAATTAATTTGAAATTAGGATTGTTGCTTATAAATTCATCCACCTGTAAATTGTTTTCAGAAGGTAAGATAGAGCAGGTTGCGTAAACCATTTTTCCGCCTTTCTTAAGCATTTTAGAGTAATCCTGCATAATCTGCTGTTGCTCTTTCTTGATTCTGTCGATAAAATCCTTATCGATCTTCCATTTGCTGTCGGGATTTCTTTTTAAAACGCCTAAACCTGAACATGGCGCATCGATCAAAAGTCTGTCAACCTTATCGTGAAGACGTTTGATTACTTTTGTATCGCTAATTACTCTCGTTTCGATGTTGTGGGCTCCGGCTCTTTTTGCACGGCGCTTCAATTCAGCAAGTTTCCACTCGAAAATATCCAGTGCGATAATCTGTCCTTTATTTGCCATCAAAGCAGCTAAGTGAAGTGTTTTTCCACCAGCTCCGGCGCAGGCATCAACTACTCTCTGACCTTCTTTTACATCAAGAAAATAACCGATTTTTTGTGAAGAAGCATCCTGAACCTCAAATAAACCTTCTTTAAAAGCGGTTGTCAGGAACACATTTTTTTTCTCCTCAAGCTGCACAGCATCAGGATAATTTCTGATTGGGTAAGCAACCACATTTTCATCGGAAAGATCAGAAATAAGTTCTCTCGGTGTCGTTCTCAAAGAATTGGCACGCAAAACGGTAGGTGCTTTTTCATTTAAGGCGATCATTTCTTTTTCCCATTTTTCACCTAATTCTCTTTCCAGAGTTTCAACAAGCCATTCAGGAATTGAATGTTCGATGGCTTTGGTAGGAACAGTACCTTTTTTAAGTTTTGTAGTAATGTCAGCGATTTTGATGCCTTCAAATTCTTCAAATCTCTTGTAATTGGTTTTGCTCCAGAGAAGATATGCGATGATTAATTTGTAGATATTATTAGGTTTTACCCCTTCGCCCATGTAATATTCAAGGCGCTTTTTCCAGCGGATGATATTATAGAAAATCTCAGAAACTACGGCTCTATCCTGACTTCCCCACTGTCTGTGGGATTTCAGAAGTCTTTCTATTACTTTATCTGCGTATTTGTTTTTTTCGAAAAAAGTTTCCTGCAAAGCATCGTGAATACCGATCGCCAGGTTTCTGTGAATTAATTCCATAAATTGCTGTAAGCTGTTTGAATCTGCAAAAATACAACTTTTAAATTTGAGATTCTTAATTCAGTTTCTGAATTTGAAATTTGATGTTTGAGATTTGAAATTTTCATTTGCCGAAAAAATATTTTTTTACATCATCCATCATTCGACATCCCACATCCAACTTTCAGTTCCGTCATCCAACCCAAAACCTTACCTTTGCAAAAATTAAAAAAAATGAGCGACGCGGTTGTATGCCCGAAATGTCAGTCTGAATTTACTTACGAACAGGACGATTTAATGGTTTGTTCCCAATGTTTTAACGAGTGGAATCCTGCAGAAACTGATGATTTAGATAAAATTCTTGATGCCAACGGCAATGAACTGAAAGATGGCGATTCTGTAGTCGTAATAAAAGATTTACCTGTAAAAGGCGCTCCGAAACCTGTGAAAGCTGGAACTAAAGTTAAAAATATTCGTTTAAGACCCGACAGCGACCATAATATAGACTGTAAAATTGATGGTTTTGGTTCAATGGCTTTAAAATCTGAATTTGTAAAGAAGGCGTAATTTTTGAAGTTGCACTCGTAGATATGGAAAAAACAAATACGCTCTCAAATAAAATTTATTTAAATAATATTCTAAGGAATATAATGGCTTCAGGAGCCGGATTTGTATTTTGCTGGATTATGTTCAGTTCCTTTTACGCTGAAACAAGAGAGGAAATATTGTTGGCTGGTTTTGGAATCTTTATGATTTTTGCAGGCTTGTTTTTTTACACAGCAGTTTTAGAAAACGTTCTTTTTTTCCTTATGAAAAGAAAAGGTTTTTTACCGGTTCTAATCACAAATTCTACATTGATTGTTCTGATGATGCTTGTCTATTCTGTTTTGGATAGGGCATTTTCTTTAGAAATAGTTTGTCTGTTAATCGTTTTTATTTCTGCTCAAATTGTAGGGTTTAAATATCAAAATTTACGACAAATAAAAAAAGGAAAGAATTGGACAGTGTAATCTTTCAAAGACCTGATTGCTGATTGCTAACTTTGGTCTGGAAGGCAGAAAGAGAATTAACCAAGAATTTCCTTAAGTTGTGGACTGCTAAGATAACAGAATTACAATCACGCATCATTTTTTATTTATCCACATATTAACAATAAGTGATTGCTTTGCTGAGGTTTAAATGAAATTGATGTTAACAGATCCCTCGATTTTTTCTTCCGTGTAAACAATAATTTCCTTGTTTTTTGAAATGACTTTGTTCCAGTAATAGCTTCCTGCAAAACGGCTTTCAAGGACTTCCGCTTCAAAACCTTCCTCAGAAATTTTTATTGCCCGCGGGTCGTAAGAAAATTTTTGAAGTTTAAATTCTTCACGTTCTTTTTCATCAAAAATATTCACCTCTCCGAAAAGTTTCGCAACATATTCATTAAAAGGATTTTTGAAAATTTCCTCCGGACTGTCATTCTGAATCAACCTTCCTTTCTGCAAAACAACCATCTGATCCAACCATGGCAATACATCCTGAATTTCATGGGTGGAAATAATAAGTGAAATATTGTTTTGTTTTACATATTTAAAAAGTCTTTCTCTCAACTCAATTTTCCTCGAAAAATCAAGATTGGAAAAAGGTTCGTCGAGTACCAGAAGTTTAGGTAAAACCGAAAGTGCTCTCGCAATCGCGACTCTTTGCTGTTGTCCGCCACTCAGATATTTAGGTAAAATATTGGCAAATTCTGTCAATCCGACAACTTCCAGAAGTTCGGTGACTGTTTCTTTTTTCTTTGCAAGATTAATGTTTGAAAGAAACTTACCGACATTCTCAGCAACCGTTGCATAAGGCATTAAATCGAAATTCTGGGCAACATATTTCATTTCCGGTTCACCGGGAACGAGATTGGCTTTCGGTCCGTAAGTTTTTTTGCCGTCGAAGATAATTTCGCCGCTTTGCCAGTTATGAAGTCCATAAATCAGGCTTAAAAGCGTAGATTTTCCGCAGCCACTCTCGCCTGCAAGCGCAATTATTTTTCCTGCATCAAATTTCAGATTCAAATTCTGAAAAAGCGGCTGGTCTTCAGAATATGAAAAGTAGAGATTGTTAATTTCCAAAAGCATAACACAAATGTAAGGTTTTTGCCAAAAAATTGCGTTTTTTTAGTAATTTAGCGTTGCGAAATTTAAAAAGATCAATATCAATTATTCATACCATCAGAATGTCGTTTTTTAATGTTGGATCTTACTTTATATTAAATATTTAAACAGATGAGAAAAATACTTTTACCTTTAATAATTTCCCTCACCGTCGGCGGATTGGCAGTTTCATGCGGTAAAGAGAAGCCGCTGAACAGCGAATCCAATGAAGTAATCACCACAAAAGACGGCGCAAAATTCGTTTTGGATACCCTGAACAGCAGAGTAGAGTGGAAGGGTTATAAGATTTTCAAATCAGAAAGTACAAGTCATTTCGGGAATATCAAATTTGAAAGCGGAGACGTGACCATAAAAGATGGTAAACTGGAAAGCGGAAAATTCGTTGCAGACATGTCTTCACTGAGTTCTGAAGATTTAAAAGACAAAAAAGAAGATCAGCAGAAACTGAACGGGCATCTTAAAAGTGCAGATTTTTTTGAAATTGAAAAATTCCCCACTTCTTCTTACGAAATTACAAAAGTAACGCCTACAGCTGACGGGGATTACAATACTGTACTCGACGGGAATTTGGTCATAAAAGGAATTTCAAAACCGGTTCAGTTTAAAGCCAACGTTTCTGTAAACGGAAGTGAAGTCAATATTGCTACAGAACCAAAGGATATTATGAGAGAAGAATTTGGTGTGAAATTTCAGTCGCCTGCAGCCAATGGGGTGATTAAAAATGAAGTTACGCTGCAGATTCGCGTGAAAGGCATGGAGCAGAAATAAATTTTTAATTATATAAAGTCTACTGATCTGTTTCTTCGGAAGCAGATTTTTTTATGATAAATTGAAAACGTTTTTTAAACTGAAAACCGTATTTTTGCAGAAACATTTTTTGAAAGGGTAATATAATGATAGAAAAGATAGAAGAGCTTTTGGTGGAAGTAAACGGTTTCAGTTCTACTTCGAAGGAGGAGATCGAAAACTTCCGTATCAGATACAGTGGGAAAAAAGGTATTTTGAATGATTTTTTTGAAAAGTTCAAGGAGGTTCCCAATGATCAGAAAAAAGAATTCGGACAGAAAATCAATACACTGAAACAGGCTGTAGCTGTTAAGCTGGAAGATCTTAAAAATGCTTCTGCAACTTCACTTATCCTTGAGAAAGATGATTTAACGAAGCCTGCCTTCCCTCTGGATTTGGGTTCAAGACATCCTATTAATTTAGTAAAACACAGAATTATCGAAATCTTTAAATCGATTGGTTTTGCTGTGGCAGACGGCCCTGAAATTGAAGACGACTGGCATAATTTCACTGCTCTTAATCTTCCGGAATACCATCCGGCGAGAGATATGCAGGATACTTTTTTTATTGAGCAGAATCCTGATATTCTTTTGAGAACACATACTTCCTCAGTTCAGATCAGGTACATGGAAGAAAATCAGCCACCGATCAGAATTCTTTCCCCGGGAAGAGTGTTCAGAAATGAAGCGGTTTCTTCACGTTCACACTGTATTTTCCATCAGATTGAAGGCTTATATATTGATGAAAATGTAAGTTTTGCAGATTTAAAACAGACAATTCAATTCTTTACTACTGAACTTTTCGGAAAATCCAAAATAAGACTGAGACCTTCATACTTCCCTTTCACTGAACCGAGTGCGGAAATTGATGTATATTGGGGTTTAAATTCTGAAACAGATTACCGAATTACAAAAGGTACCGGATGGCTTGAAATCATGGGTTGTGGTATGGTAGATCCTGCTGTTCTTAAAAATGTTAACATCGATTCTGAGAAGTATTCTGGTTATGCTTTCGGTATGGGAATTGAGAGAATTGTGATGCTTCTTTACCAAATGAGTGACATCAGAATGTTCTTCGAAAACGACATCAGAACTCTGGAACAGTTTAAGACTTTGTAATTTTAACATAAATAAATATTGAATCCTGTGATTTTTCACAGGATTTTTTTGTAAATTACTTTTGCAAAAGTGAATATATAATAAAATTCCGTTCTATTTAGATTTCGAATAAACTTCGCCAATTAGGGTTAAAGCATAGTAATGTTTTACAAATAAGTGTAAATTTGCGGTCTTTTATTTTTATTTTTCACTAAAAACACATAAACTAAACGCTAACGACTGAGTATGAAAAATGATAAAATTATTTCAGAACCTTATGGTTTCCGATACAGAAAGCTCGTACACTACTCTTTGATTTTTTGCATTCTTTTTATCCAGCTTATTATTGCTGCATTTTTTTATAATGAATTTGTAAAGGACAAAAAACTTACCTTCGTTCAAAAACAACTTGAGGAAATTCATACGCTTGAAAACCTCACAGACCAGTCCAGAAAGGAGATTCTGAATGCACAGGGTTTTCTTCAGAAATTTATGTCTACCAAAGACGAAAATTTTCTGGAATCTTATTTTGCTTCACTAAAATCTTTGGACAGTAATTTAGCCAATATCAACCGTTACGAAAATAAATTTCCGAAAATAAAAGAGTTGACAAAGACTCCCAAAGCAAGTGTTACCACAGAGAAGGTTTTAAAAAAAATGATCGATTCTACTCAGAAGTACACTTCTGAAATGGATCGCAGTCAGCTGAATGCCTTACCAGATTTTAAAAAATACAATCTCAATTACGATTTTGAGAAATTCAATGTGGTGCTTGATACTAAGGTTTACAGCGATACAATTAAGAAAAAAGGTCTGTTTGGAAGGCTTGGCGAAGCAATTTCAGGGAAAGGGCAGCGCGAAAAAGACAGTGTGGTCATTACCGTTAAGGAAGGTGTAATGCCAAGTGCGAAAAGCATCAAAGCAGATTTCGACCGCATCATCAGAGAAGTAAACAATCACTATACTGTAGAAAATAACAGAATCAAGATCAGGGTAAAAGACAATCAGGTTGGAAACGACAGTTTTTACAATGTATTTAATGATCTTTTTGTGTACAGCAACGGTCTGATGAATGTGTATGAAACGGCGGTAAAATCTTCAAAATCTGATTTGGAGAAAGAATATGAAAATCAGAAGGCTAAAAACAATGAGATCAGAAAATATCTTGTGTTCGGATCTATGATTTTAATGTTTATCGTATCTGTTTTAATTATGATACTTACGAGAATTGCCTTTGTGTACGAGAATAAATTAAATAAAGCCAATCTTCAGATTACTGAAAATCTTAATTTCAGAAACAGAATTTTAGGAATGCTGAGCCACGAATTGCGCTCGCCCCTTAAAATTATGGATATTTTCATCAGAAGAATTAAAAAGAAAACCACTGATGAAAGTATTCAGGAGTATTTGAAGTCGATAAGTTTTACCAATAATACCTTGCTGATTCAGGCCAATCAGATTTTAGATTATACAAAAAATCAGCAGGCGGAAAATAAATTGATTCCTGTGGAGTTTAATTTAAAGAATGAGATTGATGCAATTTTAAATTCCGTTCAGCCTTATATCGAAACCCGCGATAACCGTTTTGTCGTTGAGCAGGATATTGAGGCCGGTCTGCAGGTCTATTCAGATAATAATAAAATCAATCAGATTTTCATGAATATTTTGGGGAATGCCAACAAGTTCACAGAAAATGGAGAAATAAAAGTGGTGACAAAAGCTTGCAGAAAAGATGAAAATACGGTCACTTTAAACACTGTAATCACAGACACGGGCGTTGGAATTTCTTCATCTGACCTTGAAAAAATATTTGAGCCGTACTATCAGGGGGTGATTTCAGATAAGGTGGAAAATCTCGGTGCAGGTCTGGGCTTAAGTCTCTGCAGGGAACTTGTGCAGCTGTATTCCGGCGATATTAAAGTGGAAAGTGAAAAAAATGTAGGAACCAGAGTAGAATTTTCTCTAAATTTAGAATTGAAAAATGACAGAATATAAAAATATTACCTTTCTTTTGGCAGACGATCACAGTCTGATAAGGCAGGGTGTCGAAATTCTTATTGAAGATCTGGGTTTTGAAGGAGATATCTTACACGCTTCTACGTTACAGAAGGTTTTGGCTTGCACAGCAGAAAATAATATCGATGTGCTTGTGATCGATGCCGCATTTCCGGATGGCAACAGTCTGGAAATTATTCCCGACCTGAAAACGAAATATCCTGAACTGAAAATACTGGTTTTTTCCGGTCTTGAAGAGAGTGATTATGCTTTGAGATTTCTCAACGCTGGAGTCAACGGTTTTCTCACCAAGGTAAGCGAAGAGGAGGATATAAAAAATGCCTTGATGAAAGTGATTGTGGAGGGACGGTATATTTCATCGGTTACCCAGGGGTTGCTTCTGAATTCTCTGCAGAATAGCAGTCATCAGAATCCTTTGGAAAAACTTACAAAAAGAGAACTCGAAGTGGTACAGATGTACGCGGATGGAATGGGCAATCTGGAGATTGCCAATGCACTTGGTTTAAAGCAAAACAGCGTTAGCACCATGAAAAAAAGAGTCTTCGAAAAACTAGGCATAGACAGCCTTGTGGAACTCGCCGCTCTTCTGAAAAAATATTGACATTTATTCACTTTGTTTTGATATCGATTTGTCTTTTGATCTGAAAATGTCGTTTTCTTATCATTAATTTTGCCTTGATTTCAGAAACAGGTATTTCTCTGTCGATTCTATTATTGTTGAAGTATTCTAAATTACGTCGGTGTTTTCACGGTTGAATCAGATCACGATTTCTTTCTTAAATTAATTCCAAAATTACCTTATCATAAAAATACCGTGAAATCACTGGGCGGTTTGTAGAAAAAAATCTACAAGCATTGCGATAAATATCTACAAGTTTTTTTTGATTCATACCTTCAATCCACCCTATCTTTGTCATAAGAAAAGTGCTCATACAAACTAGGTAAACATAAGGTTTCCTGATAAGATTAAGTGATTTGCATATTTTAAATTACAAAACACATCTTATCGGTGAGTACAGGGCGTAGAGAAAATTATTTCATATATTAATTTTTGATTTGGTGTGAATAGACACAAATGATGAAACACCTAGTATCATACCAGCAGAGCCGTAAGGCTCTGCGTTTTGATACTTAATTTTTTTAGAAAAAAACACAAACTATATAAAAAAACACAATTGATTAACCAATCAAAGTAGTCTGTTTGCAGGTTTTATCCTGCAGGCAGGTGCTTTTGAAGGTTAAGAATTTAAAAGTTTCATGAATAGTTTCAGTTTCTTACCGCGACAGTTTAGTTTAGTTTTTATAAATCAAAAGCCCTCAGAAATTTTCTGAAGGCTTTTGTGCTTTATTGACCTGAAGTTTAATTAAACTTTAATGGATATTTTACATTTTTATAACTGTCCAGACTCGCTTTTAAAGATCCTACAGCTAGCTCGGCTTTTAGAAGGACAGGAATGTGATTGGCGTCATTGGTCACCCACATCGTCACACCTTCTTTCTCTTTAAATACCCTGCCGCTTTTCACAGACGGAATAATTTTCAGACAGTTGATTTTACCGAATTTTGTACTCAGATTTTCAGAACCCATTACTTTAAGCTGAAATGGAAACATCTCGTCATCAATCCATACGTTCATATTAATGACCGCTCCTGTCCGAAGTTCATTCGGCGTTCTGCTTCTCAGGTAATAAAAACATGAAAGCATATCCTGAACCCCTTTTACAGATTTTATTGTTTTCGTTCCGTTGGCCGGAGTTTTCTTATCTGTTAAAAGCAATGTATTGTTAGAATGATTAAAATTGGTTTCAAAATGCTGTCTGTAGCTGCCTTCTTTCACATTTCTGACATAAAAAGTGGGTAATTCAGTTTTCAGATTGATATAACTTTCATATAAATCTTCAACTTTGAAAAACGCTTTTACAGCGCCTGTGGTAGAACCTGTTCCTCTCACATAAAGGTGAGGTTCGCCACGGAAATTGCCTTTTTTTGTAGTAAGATTGGCATTTCCGGCAGTTAAAAATCCGTAATGAATTCTGAGTGTAATAGATTCACCATCAGCGATATTAGAGAGCTGAGCCTGTGTTAAACTCAGTAAAAAAATTGAAATAATGCTTAGTAATTTTTTCATAAACTTTATAGGTTCAAAAATATTGCCAAAGATAAGGTCTTTGTATCTATGTGTTTGATAAATCTCAGTTTTTTATTTAGACTTAATTAAATATGCTTCGCATTAAAATTTGTATTTTTGCATCTAATTATTTTCTTTAAAATTATTACGTATGATAACTACAGATATATTGATCATAGGAGCAGGTCCAACAGGACTTTTTGCCGTTTTTGAAGCTGGTTTGCTAAAAATGAAATGTCACATCATCGATGCACTTCCTCAGCCGGGCGGTCAGTTGGCAGAGCTTTATCCTAAAAAACCTATTTTCGATATTCCGGGTTATCCATCTGTAAATGCAGGTGAACTGGTTGATAATTTAATGGAGCAGATCAAGCAGTTTCAGCCGGGTTTTACTTTGGGTGAAACAGCAATTTCATATACGAAAGTTGATGACGAATGGTTTGAAGTAATTACCAACAAAGGAACTGTTCACAGATGTAAAGCAATTGCCATTGCCGGTGGATTGGGAACTTTTGAGCCCAGAAAACCTACGATGGATAATGTTGCAGATTATGAAGAAAAAGGTCTTGAATATTTCGTAAAAGAACCTGAGCATTTCAGAAACAAAAAAGTAGTAATTGCCGGAGGAGGAGATTCTGCACTTGACTGGAGCGTTTTCTTATCCAATGTTGCAAGTGAAGTAACTTTGATTCACAGAAGAAATGAATTCCGTGGAGCTTTGGATTCTGTAGAGAAAGTTCAGGATTTGAAGAATCAGGGTAAAATTAAATTGATTACTCCAGCTGAAGTTACCGCAATCAAAGGTGATGGAAAAGTTGAAGCCATCACGGTTGCTGTTGACGGACAGGAACCTTTTGATATCGAAACAGATTATTTTATTCCTTTATTCGGTTTAACGCCGAAACTGGGCGAAATTGCTCAGTGGGGTTTAAATATTGAGAAAAACGCAATTGTCGTAAATAACGCATTAGACTATCAGACCAACATCGAAGGAATTTATGCGATCGGAGATATCAATACTTATCCTGGGAAACTGAAGTTGATTCTTTGTGGTTTCCACGAAGCAACTTTAATGTGTCAGAGTGTCTACAACAGACTGAATCCGGGTAAGAAATTCGTTTTAAAATATACAACTGTAAGCGGAGTGGACGGTTTCGACGGTTCAAGAAAAGAAGCAGAAAAAGCGGTTGTGAAAAAAATTGACTAATTTTGCGGAATTATGTCAGATATTAATATTAAAATTACCGATAGGGAAGGTTTTACACACGAGATTGTTGCACCCACAGATATGTCGATGAACCTGATGGAAATTATCCGTTCGTATGAATTGGCGGAGGAAGGAACCATAGGTGTTTGCGGCGGAATGGCAATGTGTGCTTCCTGTCAGGTTTACGTAATCAACGATCCGGGGCTGGAACCAATGGGTGATGAAGAAGATGCGATGTTGGGGGAAGCCTATCACGTTGAGAGCAACAGCAGATTGGGTTGCCAATTGCACATGTCTATGGAAATGGAAGGTCTTGAAGTGGCAATTGCGCCTTATCCTTAAAATTTTATTTAAATCATATAAAAACTCCCGAAGATTTTTTCTTTGGGAGTTTTGTTTTGTCTTTATTTAATTGAATGCATGGACGTTAAAAAAATGAAAATTTCATAGCTAAATAATAATCATCCAGTTTTCAAACGAATAACTCCTGATTTGCCATTAATTTAAAACAGGCACTGAAGTAATTTATTCAAAATCTTCATTCACAATTTTTTCATTCAAAAAATCAATACATTTTTCTGTGACCAGTGAAAGTTCGTACGGCATAAAATCTTCTTTCCATGGTTCTTTTGCGCAAAAAGTATGGTTTGCGTTTTCAACCAGAAAAAGTTCAGAATTGGGGTTTAAAAGATGAAGATGGTCTGAATTTTTTGAAGATACAGATTCGTCGTCGGTGCCATGAACAACCAGAACATGTGCTTTGGCCATTTCCATACATCTCTCAACATCAAAACGGTGAAAGTTGTTTTCAAAATCTTCGAAGAACTGGTAATAATGCGGCATTTGCTGTTTGGTTCTGCCGTTTTCTATGAAATATACACCTTCTTTTTTCCAGTTTTCAAATGCGTTATTCTTCGGGAATCTTTCCAGGGAATCTATACTTGCCAATGTTATTAGACCATGAATTCTGATGTCTTCAGCGGTTTTAATAATTGAAATTCCGCCACCACGGCTGTGACCGATGAGAACAATTTTATTTTTGTCTACCTGAGGTTCGTTTGAAAAATGATTGATTACAACATTAAGATCTGAAAGTTCTTTTGAATAATTATTGTTTCCAAAAGCTTCCAAATCGTCGAAATCATGCGGGTTTTCTACGGTTGTTCCATTGTGGGAAAAATTGAATTTAACGAAATAAAATCCGGCCTGTGCAAACCTTTCCGCCATCAGATTCCATGCGCCCCAGTCTTTGTAGCCTTTGTAACCGTGCACGAAAATCACAAGAGGAAGTTTGTTTTCTGTTTCCGGATAATAAGCGTCTGCAAGAAAATTTCTGGTTTCAGGATTTGAAATGACTGTATTTTTCTGTACTGTAACTTTCATTTTTTTTAATTTTAATTTCGTCAGATTCAGCTGATCACACCGTTTTTTAAACTAATTTAAGACTGCCGAATCAATTGATTCTTTGTGTAAAAGATTTTAAATTAAACAAATTTTAAACCTAAAAATAGCACAAATAGAATTAAACACAAAGGAAAACCTTATTTTTGCGTTATGTTGGATTTAAGAACGGTTACCGTGCAGCGTTACATTCTTCCGCTTCGGGAAGGTGGTTCGCTTCCTGCTTTGGCAGAGGCTGATGATGATTTTAAATATGTTTTGAAATTCCGTGGTGCCGGTCACGGTGTGAAAATGTTGATTTCTGAACTCCTCGGTGGAAAGATTACGGAAGCTTTAGGTTTAAAAATCCCTGAACTGGTTTTTGCCAACCTCGATGTCGATTTCGGAAGAACAGAAGCTGATGAAGAAATTCAGGATTTACTGAAGAATTCTGAAGGTTTGAATTTGGGTTTACATTATTTATCAGAGTCGATTGCGTTTGATTCAAGTATAAAAGTTGATCCTCTTTTGGCTTCAAAAATTGTCTGGCTCGATGCTTTTATCACCAATATTGACCGTACTTTTAAGAATACCAATCTTCTGATGTGGCATAAAGAATTGTGGATCATCGACAACGGAGCCTCATTTTACTTTCATCATTCCTGGCAGAATTTTGATACTGCGGCAAAAACGCCGTTTAAATATGTGAAAGATCACGTTCTGCTTCCACAAGCAACACAATTGGATGAGGCTGATAAGTTTGCGCATGAAGTTTTAAATGAGCATCTTTTCAGAGAGATTGTCAATTTAATTCCTCAAGACTGGCTGCACTGGAATGATGCTGAAGAAAGTCCGGATGAAATACGTGAAGTGTATTTTAACTTCCTGAAAACCCGTCTTGAAAATTCACAAATCTTTGTAAACGAAGCCAAAAATGCAAGAGGATAAAATATACGAATACGCCGTTATACGCCTGGTGCCCAAGGTTGAGAGAGAAGAATTTTTCAACATCGGACTGGTGATGTTTTCGAAAAGAGAAAAATTTATTAAAGTGGATTTTTATTTGTGTCCCGATAAATTCAAACTGATTAAAAGCAAACTGGATTACGACGACATCATCAACAATCTGGAAAGTTTTAAAAATATTGCGGAAGGAAAAAAAGATGGTGGCCCGATTGCCCTTTTGGAAATTCCAGACAGATTCAGATGGCTGACTGCCGTGAGAAGTGCTGTAGTGCAGACTTCAAGACCTCATCCGGGAAAATCTAAGGATTTGGAAAAGACTTTTGGTAAACTTTTTGACGAGTTGGTAAAATAACACACCTCATCAAATGTACTTTATGAATTCATCCATCAGCAATACAAATATCAGCAGGTTTTTTATAAACCTGTTTTTTATTTTCTTTTTTTCAGCATCCCTTTTTTCACAGACCAAAAAGAGTCCTTTACTTCAGGAAAAAACTGCCGTCTCCGAAAATATCACTTACAAAAAAGACGGTCAGGGGAAAGATCTGAAACTGGATATGTACAGACCGAAAAACTCCGCAGAGGAAAAACTACCGGTTGTTATTTTTCTGCATGGCGGCGCTTGGGCAATGGGTGATAAAGTTATCGCTCCGGATAATTATGTCGAGCAGACGATTTTAAAACTGACAGAAAAAAACTTTGCCGTTTTAAGTGTCAATTACCGTTTGGTGAGTGATGATGTGCATTTTCCTGGACCGATTGAAGATTCTAAAGATGCTGTGAGATGGGTAAGAAAAAATGCAGATCAGTATGGTTTTGACGGAGAAAATATTGGCTATTGGGGCGTTTCTGCGGGAGCACACCTTTCGCTTCTTTCAGCGTACACGCCTGACAGTGAATTTGTGGGAGATCAGGAGCTTTCGAAATATTCGGGCAGAGTAAACTATGTGGTTGACAATTTCGGACCGACTGATATGAACCGACTTCTGCACACCAGAGCTCCCAAACCTTTATTATTTATCGTTGGTTTAATTTCAAAAAAAATCATTGACATCAGAACAAAAATTGCAAAAGGAATGACGGGTTATGACGTTAATACCGAAAGAAGAAAAGTGATTGAGTTCTGTAAAACCATTTCACCAATAAATTACACTCAAAATACCGTTCCTACCTTAATACTTCACGGTGATAAAGACAAGATTGCACCCATCAGACATTCAAAGCGGTTAAATAAAATGTTGAATAAAACTGATACAATGCATCAATTGATTGTGGTGAAAAAAGGAAATCACGGTTTTAAAGATACCGACAAAGCTTATCAGGAAGAGCTTAATACTGTGATGGTGGATTTTATGGTATCTCAAAAAAAGTAAAATTACACATCAGTGATTTCAGGATTATGAAACTGTATTTTTCAAAAAGAAGCAATAATTTAAATATCTGTAAATCATTAATTTAATATAAACATCGCTCAATTTAATATATAACTTTGCTAAATTGCTATACATATTGATTCGTTTTATATAGAAAATAAGTACCTTGGCCAAATGCTTACATTATCATTAATAAATAAGCAGAAACCCTAACTATTTATTCACATAAAATCGAAATGATATGGAATTTCTAAATGGAATTAATGCACTGACTCTGGTGTTCACATCACTGCTCATTTTTGCAATAGCCTACCGTTTCTACGGAATTTTCCTGGCGAACAAAGTTCTTCGTTTAAATGACAAAAACACGACGCCGGCAGTAGAATTTGCTGACGGAAAAGATTACGTTGCCACCAATAAAAATGTACTCTTCGGACATCACTTTGCAGCAATTGCAGCGGCTGGACCTTTGGTTGGGCCGGTGTTGGCAGCACAATTTGGTTATCTTCCCGGTGCGATCTGGATTTTGATCGGCTGTGTTCTGGGAGGCGGAGTTCACGATATGGTGGTGCTTTTTGCCTCAGTTAGACACAAAGGACAGAGTTTGGCAACCATCGCATCCAAAGAAATTGGTAAAACGACCGGAACTGTTGCCGGATTTGCGATTCTATTTATCTTGATTTTGACACTGGCAGGATTATCATTAGCCTGCATCAATGCGATGCACGAAGCTTCATGGTCACTGTTCACAGTGGTTATTACGATGCCGATTGCAATTATCATGGGATTGATTATGCGCTACAGAAAAAACTCTGTGACTTTCGCAAGTATTTTGGGTGGAGTTTTGTTGATCGCAGGAATCATTGGCGGACACAGTCTGATGCAGAATGAAACCATGAACAATATGTTTACGTGGGACATTACAACGATTTCAATTGCCATTCCTCTATATGGATTTTTAGCTTCAGTACTTCCGGTTTGGTTGCTTTTGGTTCCGAGAGATTACCTTTCGACATACCTTAAAATCGGAACGATCATCATGTTGGCGATCGGTGTCATTGTGATTCATCCAACGATTCAAATGCCGGCTCTCAGTCAGTTTATCAATGGTGGCGGTCCCGTTATCGGTGGTCCGGTTTTACCTTTTATTTTTATTGTAATCGCATGTGGAGCGATTTCAGGATTTCATGCAGTGATTGCCACAGGAACAACTCCAAAAATGCTGAACAGAGAGAAAGAAATTCTGTTTGTAGGTTACGGAGCAATGCTTGTGGAAGGTTTTGTAGCATTGATGGCATTAATCGCCGCATGTACATTGATGCCGGGAGATTATTTTGCAATCAACACTCCAAAAGAAACGTATGATGCATTTTTAGCTGCAAATCCAGCTTTGCATGGCGTTGATATCGATTATTTCTCAGAAAGGATAGGGATTGATCTGCATGGAAGAACTGGTGGTGCGGTTTCTCTGGCCGTGGGAATGGCGCACATTTTTAACAAAATCCCATACATGGATCAGCTGATGGCATACTGGTACAACTTCGCGATTATGTTTGAAGCAGTGTTTATTTTAACCGCAATCGATGCCGGTACGAGAGTGGGAAGATTCTTTTTGCAGGAAATGCTGGGTTCAGTCATTCCAAAATTCAATGATAAAAACTGGACTCCGGGAATTATCATCAGCAGTTTACTGTTCACTTTTGCCTGGGGTTATCTGGTTTTCACCGGAAACGTAAGCAGCATCTGGCCACTCTTCGGAATCAGTAATCAATTGCTTGCCGCTTGCGGATTGATTGTCTGCACAACAATGCTCATCAGGTTAAACCGTGGAAAATATGCGCTCTGCTCCGCAATTCCGGGAGTTTTTATGGCAATTATTACATTTTGGGCCGGTTACATTCAGGTGATGGATATTTACATTCCAAAACAGCAATATTTACTGGCAACATTAGCGATTGTTGCAATGGTTTTAATGCTTGTGGTTTTCGTGGGTGCATTCAGAAAATGGTATCAACTGCTTCAGGTGAAGACTTCGCACACCGATTTTTATGGTGAGAATGTGAAAGAATTGGTTGAGAGATAAGTTTCTTCTTTAAACTATATAAATGGGAGGCGTGGTTTTTACTGCGTCTCTTTTATTTTAGTCGTTTTTATTCTTCGAGTCTTTTATAGAATGATGAGCAGCCTTCGTCACACATAAAACTGCCATTTTTATCCACCTCATCCAGAATTAATTTATTTCCTTTAATTTGATAAGAGTAAAAGATACTGTCTTTCGTTTTAGAATTAAGCAAAACCAGAAAATCTTTATTGTTAATAAAATATCGATCAGAAATCTGCTTCCCATTTGTATACTCTCTGTAATTTCCGTTTTTCTCAAACTTAATTACAATTTCCGAATCAATTTCATGTGAAATTATCTCTGCTCCGGTTCCATATCTGGATCCGTTGAGTTGCCAACTGCCGATAATAGTCATGTTGTCATTACTCTGACAGGACAGCAGCGAGATTAAAATTAAAATTAACCCCCTTTTCATCTTTTGATATTTTTAATTTTTTCTATCCTTTTAATTTCATTCAAAAGCAAAGGAAAAGCGGGGACAGCCATTCCACCGTGATCAAATCCATCAAGTTCATATAAAACGGTTTCTTTATGACCTTTCAGCTTCATCATTCTCCACATATAAGCGTTTTCCTCATATCTTCCCATCAGTTCCTTTTCGCGGTCACCGGTAATTAAAAGTAATGGTGGCGCATCAGCACGGATAAAATGAAGCGGTGCCATTTCATCGATTCTGGCATCAAGTTCATCAATTCCTTTTTCCTTTCTTGTCGTAAAATGGGAAATCATCTGTCCGCTGAACGGTATAATTCCGGCAAGCCTGTTTGCATCAATTTTATATTTATTTAAATAAGATTTATCCAAGCCTACCATTGAAGCGAGATATCCGCCCGCAGAATGACCGGTAATGAAAATTAAATCTTCACTTCCGCCATATTTTTTAATGTTGTTGAACACCCATGCCGTTGCGGCTGCAGCGTCTTCAATATATTTCGGGGCTTTTACTTTTGGCGAAAGTCTGTAATTGACAGACATGATGGCTACTCCTTTATTTTTAAGTTCTTCGGGAAGATGTTTTTCGCCACCCGTAATTCCGCCACCGTGAAACCAGATTATTGTTGAAAAATTCTTTACATTTTTCGGAACATAAACATCTAAAACACATCTTTCGTTAATGTATACATCGGATTGATTTGTTTTTTCGTCGTAGTAATGAACGTTTGAAATGGTTTGATATTCCTGAGAAAATAATAATATGGAATTGAAAATTACGAAGATCAGAATAAGTATTTTTTTCATTTTTAAAATTTTGAACCTTAAATATACGAATTGTGATTTTTACCATTTAGGATTGTAACTAAAGATTCCAAGGTTGCTGACTTTTCTTCATATTTTTTCACAGGGCTTCACCTTATACTAGTGTATGTCGCCACTTTGTGGCTTTGAAATGTAAAATCAGTCATTTTTACGGAGCTTTTGGCGGTTCTAACTCTTTACTCTTACTTTTGAAGTCAAGTTTTCTATGAGTTTCTACAAGTTTTAGAGACTTCTTAGTATTGTAAATCCAAGTAGCAAAATCAGTAAGTGATTTTGGTGCATTATCACTATGAACGATTATTTTTTTAACCAAACCATCTTTATTGATAAAAAAACTTGAATGATTTCCATCCTTATAATTTTCAAAATACAAAGTATCGAAACTTTTAAAATTAATATTTTGAATGAAACTATCTAATTCTTTTTTCTGTAATTTATTAAGTTGAGAAAAATAATTTGTTTGACTGACAGGTTTTTTAAAATCATTTGGTGACCAATGTTCACGAATAAAAACAGAGTCATTATCTGTAAATTTTATAGAAAAATCTGTTTCAAAAGTATTTCCGTAAGAAAAATCAAATTCGTCATACTGTTTCTTTTTACAGCTAATTAGTAATAAAAAAATTGATAGTATGAATAATTGATCTTTCATAAATTTTATCACTTAGATCTTCGTCAGCTTAGCATATTTCAAAATCAAATTCTTCTCACCTTCATGCAGGAAAACCACTTTTGCTTTTATATTTTGCGGATCGGTTCCATCTAAAAATTTCACTTCTCCAATTCCGAAACGGTCGTGTCTCACTTTGTCGCCCACTTCGATATCCTGCGAAGAAGCGCCGCTTGGATTGATGATTTTTGCCGTGGCTACAGGCTTTAATTTTTTAGGTTCTGCAATTGGTTTATCGTTTTCAGACTTTGAAATGCTTTTCTTTTCGATTTTTTTAAAGCTTCTTATTTCCGAAGGATGCTCATCAAAAATATTGGAAGTCACTCCGGAATTGTTGATAAACCTTTTCTCAATAGCCGGATTAAGATATTCCAGATAAGTACCGTCAATTTCACTCAAAAATCTTGAAGGTTCTGCATCGGTAATTTTTCCCCACTGAAATCTGGAGATCGCGTAAGAGAAAAACGCCTGCTTTTCGGCTCTTGTAAGGGCAACGTAGAATAAACGTCTTTCTTCTTCCAGATCTTCTCTGGTGGCCGAACTCATAAAACTCGGGAAAAGATTTTCTTCCAGACCGACCAAATGTACTACAGGGAATTCCAGACCTTTTGATAAGTGAATCGTCATCAATGAAACCATGTCATCTTCATCATTGTCTTTCTTTTGAGTATCTGCCGAAAGTGCAATATTTTCTAAGAAATTCGGCAAGCTTGGATCTCCATCCTCGATCTGCTGCTGTTCTTCGATGAAACCCTGCATCGAGTTCATCAATTCCTGCACGTTTTCTACACGCGAAATTCCCTCGGGAGTCTGATCGTCTTTTAAAAATTTAATCAAACCGCTTCGCTTCGCCACTTCCATGGCAACGCTGTACGCTGTTTCTGTTTTAAGTAGAACCTGAAATGCTTTAATCATCGCCCAGAAATCGCTCAGTTTCGTTAGAACACCATTGTTGAATTTCAGTTGCGGAGAATACATACCCAAATTGTCTAAAACTGCAGAAACCGGAATATTCTGTGAGTCTGCGAATACAATCAGTTTGTTTTGAGTAGTTTCACCAATACCTCTTGCAGGATAATTGATGATTCTCATTAACGCTTCAGAGTCATTTTCATTCACCAACAAACGCAGGTATCCGATTAAATCTTTTACTTCTTTTCTCTGGTAGAATGAAAGTCCGCCATAAACTTTATATGGAATATTTTTTCTTCTTAAAGCATCTTCAAAAGCTCTGGTCTGCGAGTTGGTTCTGTACAGAATTGCAAAATCGCTGAACATTTTCTGCTCACGGTTGCGAAGTTCCCAGATATTTCCGGCAACGAAATTGGCTTCATCGGCATCGGAAAGTGAACGGTAAATTTTTATTTTTTCGCCTTCTTCATTTTCACTGAAAACATTTTTCTTAAACTGCTGAAGGTTTTTAGAAATAACAACGTTGGCAGCATTTACGATGTTTTGGGTAGAACGGTAATTTTGTTCCAGAGAAACCGTAACGGCTTCGGGATAATCTTTTTTAAAATTTAAAATATTATAAATATTGGCACCACGGAAAGAGTAAATCGACTGTGCATCGTCTCCCACCACACAAATGTTTTCAAATTTTGAGGCTAAAGCTTTAACAATTAAATACTGAGAGTGGTTGGTATCCTGGTACTCATCCACCAGAATATATCTGAATCTATCCTGATATTTAGCCAGAACTTCCGGAAATCTTGTAAGAAGTTCATTGGTTTTCAGCAATAAATCATCAAAATCCATCGAGCCGTTTTTGTAACATTGCTCCACGTATCGCTGGTAAATCTGTCCGATGTGTTTCATATTGGCCTTTTCATCAGCTTCCATCAGTTCAGGATTGTTGAAATAGGCTTTTACGGTGATAAGGTTGTTTTTGTAATTGGATATTCTTGCCTGAACTTTTTTTGGTTTATACAAATCTGCATCGATGTTCATGTCTTTCAGTACTTTTCTGATGACATTCAGAGCATCCTGCTGATCGTAGATCGTAAAATTGGAAGGATAACCCAGATAATGTGCTTCACTTCTCAGAATCCTTGCAAAAACGGAGTGGAAAGTTCCCATCCAAAGGCTTCTCGCATTGCTTTGTCCAACAACCTTTGCAATACGTTCTTTCATTTCCTTTGCAGCTTTATTGGTAAAGGTCAAAGACAGAATATGAAAAGGATCAACTCCATTGGTAATTAAATGGGCGATGCGCATGGTAAGAACACGCGTCTTTCCTGAACCTGCTCCGGCAAGCACCATCAGCGGGCCATCGAGTGTAGTAACAGCTTCAAATTGTGATTCATTCAGTCCTTTCAGATAATCCTCCATAATGCAAAAAAAATAGGATTACAAAGGTAGGATTTTTGCGATGGGAATGCAAAAGGCTTAAATCAAATTAATTTTCTCCGTATTCTTTGGCAGTAATATCTGTCCATTCACGGTTAATGTACTGATAAACCCTTTTTACTGGCCTCTTGTAAGAATTGTCTACGTCGTACTCATATTCTACAAAAACTTTATTTCTGACCTCGTTTCTGAAATAGAGTTTAATCGTATTAAAATTGATATCAGGATATTGATCTATAAGAGTTAGATTTTCTTGATTATTAAAAGGAAAATAATAAAAAGGCTGGTTGTCTGGCGAATTATCTGAGTAGATTCCTGATTTCTGTCTTTTTGTTTTTCTGTAAATTTTTATCAGCTTGGAATTTTCATGTTCAGAAGCTTTGTCATTAAAGAAATATCCGAAAGTTGCATTTTTGGGAATAACATTTACTTTAAATTTTTCGGTGATTCTTTTAATATTTTTTGTTGTCCAGAATAGATAGTCATTAAAAACAGGATTGGTTGCTAATCGGGAGAAACAGCATCCCATACAAGGTTCCATATTTATTACAGGCAGTTTTAGTTTGTAATAATCTTCTATATACACAACAAGATTAGGTTTTGAAATCTCGTTTTTATCTAAATCAGCGATGATCTTTTCTGCAAGCTTATCGTAATTTACCCCTCGTGATTCCCTTAGGAGATGACGGTATGTTGCAGAATCTTCTTTTTCCATTTTTTCACACTCATACGGATCTCTCAATTTTTGAGAAAATACATGAATGAAGGAGAATACTGAAAAAAGTATTATAAAAAAGAGTCGCATGATTTAATTTTAAATTAAATATAAAAGATAAATATACTTTTTTCTCCATTAAAATAAATCGTCTTTTGTAACATTTCAGTTAAATTTGCCACCAATTGACAAAACAATTTCTATTTATGAAAAAACGACTTCTTAGTGCCGCAGCGGCTGCTTTTTTTGGAGTAATGCTGAATGCACAACAAATCAAATTCGAAGAGTATGATTTACCAAACGGTATGCACGTAATCCTTCATCAGGATAATTCTGCGCCGGTAGTTACCACAGCTGTAATGTACCACGTAGGCGCGAAAGATGAGGTGAAAGGAAGAACTGGTTTTGCACATTTTTTCGAACACCTTTTGTTTGAAGGAACTCCAAATATCAAAAGAGGTGAATGGTTTAAAGTTGTGTCTTCCAACGGAGGACAGAATAATGCCAACACAACAATGGACAGAACGTATTACTATGAAACGTTCCCGTCAAATAACGAGCAGTTGGGTCTTTGGATGGAGTCTGAAAGACTTCGTCACGCTGAGATCAACCAGATTGGTGTAGACACTCAGAGGGAGGTTGTAAAAGAAGAAAAAAGATTGAGAATGGACAATCAGCCATACGGTAATCTGATGAATGCTATTCAGCAAAATCTTTTCACCAACCACCCGTACAGCGGTTCTGTTATCGGATCAATCGACGATCTTAACGCGGCTAAATTACAGGAATTCAGAGATTTTTATAAAAAGTTCTATGTTCCAAATAACGCAACTTTGGTTGTTGCCGGAGACATCAAGCCTGAGCAGACTAAAAAGTGGATTTCGGAATACTATGGAAGCATTCCAAAAGGAACAGTAACTCCTAAAAATTTCCCTAAAGAATCTCCAATCACCCAGGAGACAGAAAAAACAGTTACCGATCCAAACATTCAGCTTCCTGCATATATTTTTGCTTACAGAAGCCCTTCAAATAAAGAAAAAGATTCTTATATTTTAAATATGCTTTCTTCTTATTTAAGCAGTGGAAAATCTTCTGTCCTGTACAAAAAACTGGTAGATCAGGAGAAAAAAGCTTTGGAGGTACAGGCTTTCAACCTTGGAATGGAAGATTACGGTGTATTTGGTTTCTTTGCAATTCCGATGGGAGCTACAGAGAGAAAAACTTTGCAGACAGACATTGATGCTGAAATCAAAAAACTTCAGAATTCACTGATCTCTCAGGAAGATTACCAGAAACTTCAGAATAAGTTTGAAAATCAGTTTGTGAATTCAAATTCAAGTATTCAGGGAATTGCAGCTTCATTGGCTACAAACCACGTATTGATGGGAGATACCAATCTGATCAATAAAGAAATCGACATTTACAGATCTATTACAAGACAGGATTTGCAAAATGCTGCGAAGAAGTATCTTAATTCTAACCAAAGAGTAATCATTAACTACGTACCTGAAAAAAAATAATTCTTAAAAATAGATTCGAGATATTTTAGATTCGGGATCAGAGACTTTATAAAAGGAGTTAGACGGTTTTCAATTTAATCATCAATTTAAATAAAGAATTATTAAAATTAAATTTTTACAAATGAAAAAGCAATTAACCTATATAGCCGTAGCATTTTTATTCACAGGAATGCTTTCTGCACAAAAAATTGACCTTAACGCAATGCCGAAAGCAGGACCAACGCCTGCAATCAATATTGCGAAGCCAAAGACTTTCCAGTTGAAAAACGGTTTAACAGTAATGGTAGTTGAAAACAATAAATTACCAAGAGTAAACATGAGCCTTTCTATGGACAGACAGCCTTATTTTGAAGGACCTGTGGTGGGTGTAAGCGAAATCATGGCAGACCAGTTGGGTAACGGAACTACGACTTTAAGCAAAGACGAATTCAACAAAAAAGTTGATTTTCTGGGTGCAAACCTGGGTTTCAATTCAGGAGGTGCGTCATCCAATTCACTATCTAAATATTTCCCAGAAGTTTTGAATTTAATGGCTGATGCCATCATCAACCCTAAATTTTCTGCTGACGAAATTCAGAAATCAAAAGAAAGATCTATTGAAGGTATCAAGAGTGAAGAAAAAAATGCTTCATCTATCGCTTCTAGAGTTTCAAATGCTTTGGTTTACGGAAAAAATACAGCAAGAGGAGAGTTTGAGACCATCGAATCTATCAACAAAATTCAGTTGGCTGATGTACAGAATGTGTACAAAAAATACTACGCTCCAGACAATGCATACCTTGTAATTGTAGGTGATGTGAAGTTTGATAAAGTAAAACCAATGGTAGAGAAAGCTTTCGCCAACTGGAAAAAAGCAAACACTACTTTCGCTTCTCTTGAGCCGGCAGCCAATGTTGGCAAAACAGAAATCAATGTTGTAGACGTTCCTACTGCAGTACAGTCTGTAGTTTCTGTAGGAAATATCAATAATCTGAAGATGAAAGATGCCAATTATTTCCCTGCAACAATTGCCAACTACATCCTTGGCGGTGGAGGTGAAGCAAGACTTTTCATGAATCTTCGTGAGAAAAACGGTTTCACTTACGGTGCTTATTCAAACATGACTGCAAGTAAATATTCTCCTGAATTTTCTGCAGATGCAAGTGTAAGAAATGAGGTTACAGACAAAGCTGTAAAGGAATTCATGAACGAAATCAACGGAATTTCTACAGTGAAAGCAGACGAACTGGCAAATGCAAAAGCAAAACTGAAAGGAAGTTTCATCATGTCTCTTGAGCAGCCAGCAACCATTGCAAGATTTGCAGTAAGCCAAAAGGTAAATGATCTTCCGGAGGATTTTTATACAAACTATTTAAAATCTATTGATAAAGTAACTGCTGCAGATGTTTCCAATGCTGTGAAAGCTACGGTTTATCCAAATCAGAGCAGAATTTTCATCGCAGGTAAAGCTTCCGATATTTCTGAAGGTCTTGAAAAACTAGGCTACCCGGTAAAATATTATGACAGTAATGCCAATCCGGTTGCAAAGCCAACTGCTCAAAAAGTTGATGCAAGTGTAACCGTAGCGTCTGTTGCCGACAAATATATTGCTGCACTTGGAGGTAAAGCAAATCTTGCTAAAGTGAATTCTTACGCTGTAAATGCAAGCATGTCTATGCAGGGACAAACTATTGACATCAAAAATGTAAAAGCTCAGGGTGGTAAAGAACTGAATTTGGTTAGCATGGGAGCAATGACGCTTCAAAAGCAGGTTTTTGACGGTAAAGCAGGATATTCTGAGCAACAGGGACAAAAAGTTCCGATGACGAAAGAGGAGATTGCAGACAGAATGAAAAATACTGAACTGTTTGAAGAACTTGGTTTCGCAAAATCTGCAGATCTGAAAATTGCAGGTATTGAAAAAGTAGGTGGAGAAGATTCTTACGTAGTGAAAGGTGGCGATACCACTTATTACTACAGTGTGAAATCTGGTCTTAAAACCGGTGAAACAAAAACAGTAAAAGCAAACGGTCAGGAATTAACGATTCCGACGCTTTACTCCAATTACAAAGATGTTGCAGGTGTGAAAATGCCTTACACCATCACCGTAAGCCAAATGGGAATGGATATGACGATGGAAGTGAAATCTATCGAAATCAACCAGGCAAAAGATGCTGATTTCAAATAATAATCAACATAAATACTCTGAACGGCAACTTTTGTTGCCGTTTTTTGTTTTTAAGGGAAATCTTTATTTTGCCGTTCGCCAAAAAAAGTTTAAATTTGCCCATTCAAAAAGATATCAGAATTAATGGAAACTATATTTATACTATTGATGGTTCTTATTATGATTGCCAGCGTTTTATTGGTAATCGTTATTATGGCACAGAACCCTAAAGGAGGCGGCCTTTCAAGTACATTCGGAGGTGCTTCATCTGCACAGTTTGGCGTACAGAGAACCAATGATTTTATGGAAAAAGCAACCTGGACTTTAGGTGCGGTAATCATCGTTCTGATTTTGGTAAGTGTAGTTATTACAGGGAAACCAACTGCAAAAGTTCCGGCTCTTCCAACATCGAAAGAAGCTCCGGCGTCTCAAGGATCAGCTCCGGCACAATCGGCTCCTGCTACACAGGGTGCTGCTCCGGTACAGACTGCTCCGGTAACTCCGGCAAAATAATAAGAGAAAATTTTAAATACAATAAAAGCAACTTCATCAGAGGTTGCTTTTTTTGTGTGAGTTAGAGCATCTTTTATTATTGATTCTATTATAAATTTTAAATGCATTTTTCTTTACCTAAAATCCTTATGAGTGGAAAAATACATTTAAATTTCATCAAAATTAACTCCCTTTAGGGTCGGGGGAAATTAATTTTGATGAAATTTAAAAAGGCTCTAATTAGAACAACCTTTTAACGGAAAGTTTTTTCAATTTAATAACAAACTCTTGCGATGATGGCGTTTCAGATGTTCACCAAAGTTTATATTTAGCTCAAACTATTTAAGCTTAATCTGCTCTATTTTATGCCTTAATTTTAAACCCGCTTTTAAAAATGAATATTGCATTGGCTTTTGAACTCTGTAATATTTATCAATAAAAATCTGCATTGCACCATAAAACCGTTCAAGGTAAATTTCATCTTTAATTGTGCTTTCGCCTTTGTGATGCAGGATGGAAACTTTTCCGTAATAATAATTTTTAAAACCTTTTTGGAGAAGCGTATAACACAGATCAACATCTTCGCCGTACATAAAATACCTTTCATCAAGACCACCCGAATTTTCGTAAACCTCTTTTTTACACAGGAAAAATGCTCCGGTTATCACTTCCACTTCGGCCACATCAAATTCACTGATGTCATTCCGGTAATACGATTTTGAATTGTTCTTTTTAAAACCTGTAAATAGTTTTTCAAATGAATTAAACATATCCGGAACTGCTCTCTTACTTTCAGGTAAAAAATTTCCTCTGGCATCGTGCATTCTCACACCCAGACAGCCGAAATCAGCTTTGGAATCAGCAAAATTTAAAATTTCATTTAAATAAAAACCTTCGAGTTCTGTATCAGGATTTAAAAGTAAAATGTATTCTCCGGTGGCAATTTTTACCGCTTTATTATTGGCTTTTGCAAAACCCTCATTCACTTCGGAAGCGATAAAATGTACTTTTGGAAATTCCGGAATGAGATCGCCCCATGAGCTGTCGGTAGATTTGTTGTCGGCTACTATGATTTCATAATCAATGTCTGCTGCATATTTTTCAACAGACTGCAGACAGGCTTTCAAAAGCTGCGTCACATTGTAATGAACGATGATGATGGATAGTTTTTTAGCCATTTTAATCTTTTTCGTTGTATGGAAGTCTGTTGATTATCGATCTTCCCAAAGAAATTTCATCGGCATATTCCAGTTCATCACCCACGGAAATCCCTCTGGCAATACTTGAAAACTGTATTCCCGAATTTTTAAATTTTTTATAGATATAATATGCGGTTGTGTCACCTTCCATCGTAGCACTTAAGGCAAAAATAAATTCTTTCGCCAGACCTTGCTGCAGTTTTTTTTCAATACTCGGAATATTGAGCTGATGAGGTCCCACGCCATCCATCGGAGAAATTTTTCCGCCGAGAATAAGGTATTTTCCTCTGTATTTCCCTGTATTTTCAATGGCAATGACATCGCGTACGTCTTCAACGATACAGATCAGTTCATCACTGCGTTTTTCATTGCTGCAGATTTCGCAAATCTCATAATCTGAAAAGTTATGGCATTCCCGGCAATACTGTATCTCATTCACCAGACTGATGATTGATGTTCCCAAACCTGTCGCTCTGGAGTTGGGCTGTTTGAGTAAATGAAGTGCAAGGCGCAAGGCTGTTTTTTTTCCGATACCGGGTAATCCCGAAATCTCTTCAACTGCTTTTGCCAATACTTTACTTGGATAATCCATTGCACAAAAATAGGATTTTCGATTCAGAAAATTAATGATTTCGATAAGGTTTACAGTGAAAATTAATCTGTTTTTTACTTTTTATTTAATGAATCATTACAATTTAGGTTTGAGAAATTTTGGAGTGAACTGTTTTTAGTTCGGATGGTTTAAAACTGTCTATGATTTGCATTTTCTCTTCGGTAAAAAAGCTTTATCTTTGAGTTTCAAACAATAAACAGAAAAAAAATTATGGCACTCAACAACCTCAATTATCCGCTGGATTTCAAATTCAAGCTGACAACGCTGGCAAGCGATTTCAACATCACCGACAAAAACGAAAACGCCGTAGCTTACGTGCGTCAGAAAATGTTCAAACTGAAAGAAGATGTAGTCGTTTTCGAAAATGACAGCAAAACAAAAGAACTTTTCAGAATCAAAGCCAATCAGTGGATTGATTTTAATGCTTCTTATTCCCTCACTGAAATTGCAACCGGAAATAGCTGCGGAAGACTCGCCAGAAAAGGAATGCGTTCTATCTGGAAATCAACTTACGATGTACTTGATACCAATGACAAAGCGAAGTTTACCATCACTGAAGATAAAGCATGGGTAAAGTTTCTTGACGGTATGGTGGGCGAAATTCCAATTATCGGGATGTTCACAGGATATTTTCTAAATCCTACTTATACTGTAAGAGGAATTGATGGTAAAGATTATTTTAAACTGAAAAAAATGCCTTCGATGTTCGGAAGAAGATTTCAGCTCGACAGAATGATCGATATTGATGATGAAGACGAAAGTTTGGTCATTCTTTCTTTACTGATGATGATTTTACTGGAAAGAGCAAGAGGATAAGCTAATGTTAGCTATTAGCAACTGGACTTTAGCTTACATTTTATGTTTTTTTAAATTACTACTTCAAATGAAATATATTTTTGTTTTAGCAACTGCACTTTTATTGACAGCCTGCAAAAAAGAAACTCAAACTGATACCGATAAAGGCTCAGACAGCACAGAGATTCTAAAGAAAGATTCAATCATTGAAAAACCGAATGCTGCCATTTCGGTGGAAGCTTTTCCTTTTCCTGCTGAAATCAAGGAGTGTTCCTGCTATTTTGCACGCAGCAAAAAAGATTTTGAAAACGAAAATTATATTTATGCCGACAATGCTGGAACTCTGGCGTACATGAAGATTGACGGAAAGCGTCTTGCGATGAAACTCATTTCATCAAGTGACATGGAAGTTGATGATGTTTTAACTAAAGAAATTGAAAATGAAAATTACAAGATTTCTGTAAAAGGTAAAAAACTGGCGACAGAAGAAGCGATGCTTTTCGACGGAACTTTAACCATCGAAAAACCGGACGGAACGAGAACAGTTATTCCTATTTACGGGGAGTGTGGTTGTTAGACTGTAGTTGTTTAAATTAGTATGACTAAATCATTAACAATTTTATTATTTTTAATTTCCTTAATGACTTTTGGACAGACAAAAATGCGGAAGGTTGAAGAACTTATAAATAAAGAAGATTCAGCGTGGCCTATGGTAAAAGAATGGATAGACTCTGCCAAAAATAGAGTTGAAGTTTTGCCAGCTGATCCGAAAAATGCTGAAGATGCATTGTACAAAACTCAGGTTACAACCCGATCGCCAATGGGCGCAATTGTTTACATGACAGGAGGGCTTTTAATTGACAATGGATGGGTGAGAATATTAGGCTCAGGCAGTGAAAAATTAAACCGCTCTCTGCCAGTCTGGAATAAAGGTAAAGCCTTACCTGATTTTGGAAAGAATTCATCTTTTCTATTGATTGCAGACGATGCAATTGGTGGATTTTTCTTACTGAATGGCGGCGGACTTGGGGATGATTTGGGAAAGGTTTATTATTTCGCACCTGATACTTTAGAATTTGAACCGCTTGATTTAACGTATACAGAGTTTTTAAATTTTTGCTTCAACAATAATCTTGAAAAATTTTATAAAGATTACAGATGGAAAAATTGGAAAGATGATGTTGCAAAATTAAAAGGTGATCAGGTTTATAATTTCTTTCCTAACTTGTGGACAAAGGAAGGTAAAGATATGAATAAGGTCTCCAGGAAAGCAATTTCTGCTGAAGAACAGTATAATTTAAATATTGATTTTAGAAAACACCTGGGACTTACAAAATAAAATATCGATGATGATATTTTTTGATAACAACAGATCAAGCAACAAACAAAATTACTGCTCCTGAATTTCGGGAGCATTTTTTTTATCCGTATTTTTGATCAAAATAAATTTTATGGAACTATCAAACATAGAACCGCAGATTATCTGGAAGAATTTTTCCAAACTGAATGCTGTGCCGAGACCGTCTAAAAAGGAAGAAAGAGTAATTGCATTCATCAAAGAATTTGGTGAGGATTTAGGCCTGGAAACCACGGTTGATGAAACAGGAAATGTAATTATTAAAAAACCGGCCACTCCCGGAATGGAAAACCGTAAATCCATCGTGATGCAGTCGCATTTGGATATGGTTTGCCAGAAAAACAACGATGTGAATTTCGATTTTGAAACACAGGGAATTCAGATGGAAGTGGATGGCGACTGGGTAAAAGCAAAAGGTACTACTTTAGGCGCCGACAACGGTTTGGGAGTTGCAACCATTATGTCGGTTCTTGAAAGTTCAGACATTCCGCATCCTGATCTGGAAGCTTTATTTACGATCGACGAAGAAACAGGAATGACCGGAGCTTTAGGTTTAAAACCTGGACAGTTAACAGGGCAAATCCTTTTAAATTTAGATACAGAAGAAGATGACGAAATCGACATCGGTTGTGCAGGAGGAATAGACGTAACGATCAGTCAGAACTATCCTACAGAGCCGGCAAACGGACAGACGGTAAGAATCGAGGTAAAAGGTCTACAGGGCGGACATTCCGGAATGGATATCCACAAAGGTTTTGGAAATGCAAATATTATCTTAGGCAGAATTCTCTACAAAGCCTTGCAAAACGAAAGCGCGCAGCTGATTTCCATCGATGGAGGAAGTCTGAGAAATGCAATTCCGAGAGAGGCTGTGGCTTTGATTTCCGTGAGAAATTCAGGAGAGTTTATTGAGAATGTAACTGAGGGAATTAAAAAAGAAATTTTAGAAGAATTTGCTTCCATTGAAAGTGGTCTTCAGATCAATATTGAAAATTCCACGAGTTCAGATAAAGCTTTGTCTCAGAAAGATTCGAAAAAGATTATTTTGGTTTTAAAATCTCTGCACAACGGCGTTTACAGAATGAGCCCGGATGTTCAGGATTTGGTAGAATCATCAAACAACGTTGCAAGAGTTGAATTGAAAGAGGGTGGATTGAAAATTTTAAACCTTTCAAGATCATCCGTAGATTCATCTAAAGACTCTGTGGCTGAACAGTTGAAATCCGTTTCAGAGCTGGCAGGAATGAATGTTGAATTCAGCGGCTCTTATCCGGGATGGAAACCAAAACCGGGTTCTGAAATCGTTCAGATGATGGAGAAAATCTACACCGAAAAGTTTTCAGAAAAACCACACGTTGTCGCCTGTCATGCAGGTTTGGAATGTGGAATAATCGGTGCCAATTATCCTGAAATGGAAATGGTAAGTTACGGCCCAACCATCAGAGGAGCACACTCGCCGGACGAAAAAGCCAATATTTCTTCCACCCAAAAATTCTGGGGTTTCACTAAGGATATTTTAGCGAATATTCCTTTGAAATAATGATAAATAAATATCCAAAATTGAAAAGTTTTGGATATTTTTTCTTCAGTTATCAAATTAAAATCCAAAATGAAATTTCAAATTTTATTTATCCTACTGTTTATTTTTAACAATGGAAATGCTCAGAATATTGTTTCTGATGATGCTGTTTATTTTAAAGAAGGAATTGCTTATCAGAAATCAAACAGCTCAAAATTTAGCGGAACTCTTCAATTAAAAAAGAAAAACGGGCATGTGAAATCTGAAACAACCTATGACAATGGAAAACAAAATGAGTTCGTAGTTTATTACAATCTTGACGAAAAACAAATGGTTTGTGATCGGTTTTTTTATGAATCTCAAACTGGTAAAAAAAAGAAACATCTCCGTTACAGTTTAGACGGATTGAATTATTCGGAAACAGAATTTGATGAAAATGAGGATAAAAAGAGTTATAGATTCTACAAAAATAATAAATTGACGATCTACAAAGAGTTTCAAAATAATAAAAAACATGGAACATGGTTTTGTATTAATGAAGATGGAAGCAAGTCTGAAATTGAATATTTTGCAGGAAAGAAAGTAGAAAAAAAGAAATAAATTTATGAGAAGCATAACCGTATTCTGCGGATCGAGTTTCGGTTCGGATGAAAAATATAAAGAGCATGCAACTCTTCTCGGACAGACATTTGCAAAACAAAATATTCAGCTGATCTATGGCGGTGCCAATGTCGGATTGATGGGTGCAGTCGCTGACGGCGTTTTATCTGAAGGTGGAAAAGCAATTGGCGTTCTTCCGCACTTTTTACAGTCAAAAGAAATTGCGCATACGAATATTACCGAACTGATTTTGGTGGAAAGTATGCACGAAAGAAAAACCAAGATGAATGACCTCTGCGACGGCGTCATCGCACTTCCCGGTGGTTATGGAACTCTGGAAGAATTTTTCGAAATGATTACATGGGCACAACTTGGACTTCACAAAAAACCAATTGCTGTTCTCAATATCGACGGATTTTATGATGATCTGATTAAACTGGTTCAGACCATGGTCGATAAAGGATTTTTAAAACAAATCAATCAGGAAATGCTTTTGGTGAGCGACAGTATCGATGAACTTTTGGAAAAAATGAGAAATTATGAGGCGCCCACTGTCGGAAAATGGATTTCTAAAGAGGAGGTTTGAAAATTCCTTAAGTACATATTATGAAAAGCAAAACTCCCGAAGATTTTCTTCAGGAGTTTTTGTTATTGTAAGCACTTGTTTAATTTTTATCAAATAACTAATTACAGTTCAAAAACTCTTCTACAGGCTCAGAGTGACACCGTTAAATTAAGTGATTAGTTTCAGATTTGTCAGTCTGAGCCTGTCGAAGACCATATCGCATTAAACCATTAAAAATCAATATAATTAAATCATTTGAATGACTTTTAAACACGCACTAAATATTTATCGAACCAAAACTTTCCAGGCCTCATCAATTTTACTCTCAAGCAAAAATTTCTGAGCTTCCAGATGAATAGTCTCGTCATCATGACAGTTTTCAGAGGGTAAAACTTCCACATTTGCCAACATTCCCAAATCGTTTCCTGTAAAGACATTGCTGAGTCTGATGGAGTCGGGGAGAAGGTCAAAACCAATTCCTTTCGTTACCAAAGGTTTCGGAACTTCAAATAGGCTGTCGGCATTATTTCGTGAATAATAATTTCCACCCAAACGCGCTACCATATCCAGTTTTGACTGATTCAGATTTCCTTCCTCATTCAGATATTCTTCTCTGATGTGTATTTTCTGCACCTCACAAATTACTAGATTTCCTGCGCCACCCTGATCTCCCAAAGATTTTACTTCCAGAACTTTACACTCAAAATTTACAGGGCATTCTTCAATTAATTTAGGCTGAACCAAATCAGCATCTTTCATCGTTAATCCTGATTTTGTAAACTCGTTTACGCCGTCGCCATATTCGGTTGAGGCTAAAGAAATCTGCTGTACAATCGGGAAATTGACCGTCCCAATTACAACTTCAGGAACTTCCAGCACATTTTCCAAAGTATGTTTCGTCGTATTGTCCCGGACTCTTCTCGAAGGCGAAAAAATCAAAATTGGCGGAACCGTGCTGAACATATTAAAAAAACTGAACGGAGATAAATTGCTGTTGCCGTCTTTGTCAACCGTAGAAGCCAAGGCAATCGGACGCGGCGAAACGGCCGTCTGCATTATGGTCTGCAGCTGAACGGAGGTTATTTCTGATGGAATTACTGTTTTCATTTTTAGATAAAATTAATTTGACACATAAGTCACATTAGATTTTAGTTTATATGTTTGAAAATATTTTAGAGCACATAAGTTTGAAAATCAAAGATTTTCAGGATGGGAGTTTTTCAAAATCTTTGCTTACAAATGTTTCAGTTCCTTCATGGTATAAATTGTAAACATTAAAATTGACCAATATAGATTTGGGAATTTTTAATAAATTCATATAATTCATGGTCTGCGCTTTGTGGATTTTATGAAATTGATCTGCTGATTTGATTTCTAATACAATCAGATCTTCGATTAAAAAATCACACTTCAATTTACAGTCAATACTGAGTTCTTTATATACTAAAGGAATTTGTAGTTCACTGCGATATTTTAATCCTAACAAATCAAATTCTCTTTCCAGACACTTATGATAAACATCTTCGTACAGACCGGGACCAACAATTTTATGAACTTCAATACATGCACCTACAATTTTGTAAGTAAGCTCATTGATGTATTTCTTCGTTACTTCCATAATAATTATTAACATTCACACCGAAAATCTTTGATTTTCAATCTTATGTGATCTGACTGTGCGCAAAAAATATAACTCCTTTGTGACTAATGTGTTAAAATCTCGCAGTTAAAAATTTATTTAGCAGGAATAATCTTTCCCGAAACTTCCCCGAAACCTACTCTCACGCCCTCTTTTTCAGCCCAGGCTTTCATCGTTACTGTATCGTTGTCGTTGATGAATTTTCTTTCTTCGCCGTTGCTCAAAGTGATAGGGTTTTGTCCTCTCCACGTCAGTTCAAGCATAGAACCGAAAGATTTTGGGTCGCTTCCTGAAATAGTTCCGCTGGCATACATATCTCCAATCTCTACGTTACAGCCGTTTACGGTGTGATGAGCGAGTTGCTGTGTCATGTTCCAGTACATGTGCTTATAATTACTTTCAGAAATCAGGTTGTCTTCGCCGTTTTCAGGTTGAAGATAGACTTCCAGATTGATATCGTAATTTTTGTCTCCTTCAAATTTTAAATAATCCAAAACTTCAGGATCCTGAGTTGGAGAAGTGGTTTTGAATGGTTCCAAAGCTTCCAGAGTTACCACCCATGGAGAAACTGATGAGCCGAAATTTTTAGCCAGAAACGGTCCCAGCGGAACGTATTCCCAGGCCTGAATATCTCTTGCTGACCAATCATTGAAAACCACCATTCCGAAAATAGCGTCTTCAGCATCTTTCGTAGAAATTGATTCGCCCATTTCGGTATTTTTACCCAAAATAAAAGCCATTTCAAGTTCAAAATCCAATTGTTTTGATGGTCCGAAAACCGGTTTGTCTGCATCAGCAGGTTTGGTCTGTCCGTTTGGTCTGTTGATCTCAGTCCCCGAAACTACGATGGATGAAGCTCTTCCGTGATAACCTACAGGCAGATGTTTCCAGTTAGGAAGCAATGCGTTGGCAGGATCTCTGAACATTTTTCCGACGTTGGTCGCATGCTCTATGCTGCTGTAGAAATCTGTATAATTCGGAACGTGAACCGGCATCATCATTTTCACCTGATCCAAATCGTAGAATGCGTCTTCGATGGTCTTTTCATCTTTCGACAAAATCGAACCTTCCAGTAAAAGCTCCTGAATTTTCAAACGGATCGCTTTGGTAACAGGTTTTCCAAGCTCGATCATCTCATTTAATGTGTACGCTTCAAAAATATTGTCATCAAGACCTTCGATTTCTTCAAAGTAGGAAAGGTCATACAAGGTGGCAAGATCAATCACCTGATCGCCGATTCTCGTGCAGCAGGCGATAAATTCTTTGTTGAATACCGCCACTCCGAAAGGAATGTTGTGGATAGAAAAGTCTGAATCTGAATTATATTCTACAAATGATTTCATAAGATTTTGATTTTTATTGCACAAAATTTTTTGAATTTCACAAATCTGAATGTGATAATTTTAAAAAAAATCTGTGCGGATTTTTAAATTTTTGATTTGAGTAGTGAATAAAATGCCAAAAGCCAGAAGCTTTATTTTTTCTTCGATGATGCTTTCGCTTTTGAAAATGATGCTTCATCAATCCAGCGGTCTTTGTTGTTGACATCGATGAGGTAGAGAATATCATCCAGCTTCGTCAGCAAAAGTGTTTTGGTAACAGGGATTGGAACTTTTTTGTTCTCAAGCAAATCGGCTCTCAGAGAGATGATATTTTTTCTGCTTCTCACAATATCTCCTGAAAATACATTTGATGTGCTCTCATTCGTTGCTTTGTCGTCAAACATTTCGACATAAGTGGCATCTTTGCCTTTGATGATGATGAAACTTCTTTCTGTATGATCTTTGAAATCTTTGATCAAAACAAATTTTTTGTCATCAATGTTGACATCGCTTAAATTTTGATTTACCCCTTTTCTCTCTTCCAGTTTGGTAAGAATTGCATTGATGCTTCCATACTGCGCGTGGGCAAAAAAACTGGCTCCGACAAGCATCAGTCCGCTGAAAATTTTGTTCATAATCCTGTGTTTATAAAAAGTTTTGTCAGGATTTATTGTCCTGACAAAAACTGTATATTGTTAAAAAATTAAAGATTTCCTCTTTTTTCCTGCTCTCTTTCCAACGCTTCGAATAACGCTTTGAAATTTCCGGCACCGAAACTCTGAGCACCATGTCTTTCGATGATTTCGAAGAACAGGGTAGGGCGGTCTTCTACCGGTTTTGTGAAAATCTGAAGTAAGTAACCTTCCTCATCATGGTCAATTAAAATCCCTAAACTCTGAAGTTTTTTAAGATCTTCATCGATATGACCTACTCTTTCAGGTACCAGTTCGTAGTATGCTTCAGGTGGAGCAGAAAGGAATTCTACACCTCTTTTTTTCAATTCTGTAACAGTGTGAATGATGTCTTTTGTAGCAACTGCGATGTGCTGTACACCTTCACCTTCGTAGAAATCAAGATATTCTTCTACCTGAGATTTCTTTTTACCTTCTGCAGGCTCATTGATTGGGAATTTAGCAAAACCGTTTCCGTTTGACATTACTTTAGACATCAAAGCAGAATATTCTGTGTTGATCTGCTTGTCGTCAAATGAAAGGATATTTACAAAGCCCATTACTTTCTCATACCACTCAACAGTTGGGATCATTCTGTCCCAGTCTACGTTTCCTACACAGTGGTCAACGTATAATAATCCAGCTTCTTCAGGATTGTAATCGCTTTCCCATTTTCTGTAGCCAGGCATGAAAGGTCCTGTATAATTTTTTCTTTCGATAAACATGTGAACGGTTTCTCCGTAAGTATAAATTCCGGACATTTTCACTTCACCAAATTCGTCAGTTAAAGTTGTTGGTTCCAAATATGGTTTTCCGCCTCTTTTTGTAGTTTCTTCAAACGCTGAATAAGCGTCGTCTACCCAAAGTGCCAGAATTTTAACACCATCACCGTGTTTTTTTACATGCTCACTGATTGGAGAGTCAGATTTTAAACCTGTCGTCAGAATCAATCTGATTTTTCCCTGCTGAAGAACGTATGATGCACGGTCTCTCACACCTGTTTCAGGGCCTGCGTAAGCAACCGACTGAAAACCGAATGCTGTCTTATAATAATGCGCTGCCTGCTTTGCATTTCCAACATAAAACTCGATATAATCTGTACCGTTGATCGGCAAAAAGTTCTCTGCCTGAGCAATTTTTTCGGCAAATGTTAGTGTTGACATATTTTCTGTTTTTTTACTTTTATTGATGTTGCAAATTACAAAATTCTGCGATAATGTTAAAATGGAAACAAACAGCTGTTAGTTAAAGTTTTAATAAAAAACAAATCCGGATGAACACATCAGTCACATCAAGTTTCATAGTGGTTTGGAAATATTTCAGACCACATCAGAGAAAATCAAAGATTTTCAGTTATTGCTCATAAAAATCTTTGATTTTTAAATCTCATGTGCTCTAAATATCCTCAATAATTTAAACTGAAAGCTAATGTGACTTATGTTTCAAAGACCTAACACCTATTTTAGATATTTTCAATGTTTAAACCTTTCAAAAGCTGCTCTCTCCAGCATTTCTCTGTCATCAGGATGGGCAATACTGATTAATTCCTGAGCTCTTTGTCTGAGGTTTTTTCCGTATAAATAAACGCTTCCGTATTCGGTAACTACCCAGTGAATGTGACCCCTCGTTGTCACAACTCCCGCTCCCTGTTTCAGGAAAGGGACAATTCTGGAAACTCCTCTTTTCGTTCTGGAAGTGATGGCAATAATGGGTTTTCCATCTTCGCTTAAAGCGGCTCCACGCATAAAATCCATCTGTCCGCCGATACCGCTGTACTGCATGGTTCCGATGGAATCTGCGCAGACCTGACCTGTAAGATCAATCTCGATAGCCGAGTTGATCGCAACCATTTTTTTGTTTCTCATAATGTTAATCGGGAAGTTAACGTTGCTCACGTCATCAAAAGAAAAAACAGTGTTGTCATCTACATAATCGTACAGTTTTCTTGTCCCGAAACAGAAGCTCGTAATGGTTTTATTATCGTTGTAGCCTTTGTATTTATTGTTGATGACATCATTTTGAATTAAGTCGATCACACCGTCGCTCAGCATTTCGGTGTGAACACCTAAGTCTTTGTGATTTCCCAGACATTTTAAAACCGCATCAGGAATAGTTCCGATACCCATCTGCAAAGTCGATTTATCATCAATCAGTTCCGCCACATGTTTCCCGACCAGCATTTCATCCGGACCTACTTTTGCACCGTAATCTACGGTTGGAAGTTCTTCTTCATGCCAAACCAATTTGTGAATTTTGCTGATGTGAAGCATTCCGTCGCCATGCGTTCTCGGCATCAGAGGATTTACAATAGCAACAATTATTTTAGCAGTATCAACTGCAGCTCTCGCAACGTCAACTGAGGTTCCCAAAGTACAGAAACCATGTTTGTCCGGAGGGGAAACCGTAATTAAAGCTACATCCAGCGGCAAAATATTTTTTCTGAACAAAATCGGAATTTCACTTAAAAAAACCGGAACAAAATCCCCACGGTCAGAATTCACAGCATCACGCACCGGCGTTGAAACAAAGAGAGAATTCACGAAAAATTTATCCTTGTACTCAGGTTTTGCAATTTCCACATTTCCCTGCTGGGTAATGGAAACCATCTCAACATTATCCAGACGGTGAGATTGCCTTGCCAGCTCATCAATCAGGTGATTCGGAGTACAAGCACTCCCGTGAAAAAACACACGGTTCCCGCTTTTAATCGTATAAATAGCTTCTTCTGCACTGATGTAATTATACATATTGAAATTTTTTACTTTAATATCTTAAAGGTAAGTTTTATTATTTAGATTCAGTCTAAATATCTGGATGTTTTGGTGGAGATATTTGTCATGTTTTACTCAATCTGTAAAAAAGAAAAGGATTGAATGCTCACATTCAATCCTCAATATCTTTCATAAAATTTTATGCTAAAAGCCAGAAGCCAGAAGCCAGAAGCCAAATGCCAGACTATTCCTGCGATCTGTCCTCTAAACTATGATCCTCACTTTCCAACCAGGAAGTTTTATAAGACGGATCTTCTACTTTCATTGCTTCTTCCGTAATTTTCAAAGGACGGAAGGGGTCAACCATTACCGCATATTCCTCAGTGAATTTTTTACCGATGCTTCTTTCCATCGCTCCCGGATGAGGCCCGTGAACAATTCCGCCGGGGTGAAGCGTGAAATCCATTAAATCGATATGGTTTCTGCTCATAAAATCGCCTTCTGTGTAGAATAAAACTTCATCAGAATCGATATTCGAGTGATTGTAAGGAGCAGGAATGGCCAGTGGATGATAGTCGTACATTCTCGCACAGAACGAACAAACTACAAAATTGTGCGCCTCAAAAGTCTGGTGAATGGGTGGCGGTTGGTGAATTCGTCCCGTAATCGGTTCGAAGTTTTTAATATTGAATTTATAAGGGTAAAAATAACCGTCCCAGCCTACAACATCGAATGGATGCGTTGCGTAGATGAAATCGGTGATCTGATTTTCTTTTTTTACTTTAATCAAAAATTCTCCCTTTTCATCTTTTGGTTCAACAAAAGTCGGCGCAATAATATCTCTTTCACAAAAAGGAGAATGTTCCAAAAGCTGCCCAAATTCGTTTCTGTAACGCTTCGGCGTATAAATCGGAGAATGACTTTCCACTACAAAAAATACGATGTCATCAGAATTTAATTCCACCTGATAAATTGTGCCTCTCGGAATAATCAGATAATCGCCAACTGAGAATTCAAGATTTCCTACAAATGTTTTTAAAGTTCCGCTTCCTTCGTGTACAAAAAGAAGTTCGTCACATTCAGCATTTTTATAGAAATAATCCATCGAGTTTCTCGGTTTTGCCAATCCCATTTTAAGGTCATTGTTTACCAAAAGAAACTTTCGGCTGTCCAAAAAGTCATCTTCAGGCGTCACATTCATCCCTTTAAACATTCTCGGCGTCACGTTTTTATCAACCGCAATTTTTGGAGAAACGTCTTTCGGTTCGCCAATCGATTTGATCTGCGTTGGGCGGTGAACATGATACAGTAAAGAAGAAATTCCGTGAAATCCTTCTGTACCAAATAGTTGCTCATAATAGAACTTGTCTTCCGGTGATTTAAAAATCGTATGTCTTTTTGGGGGAATATTTCCCGAATGATGATATCTCATTGTACTTTGTATGTTGACTCTCAAATTTAATATTTTTTAATGAATTGTTTAGAAACATTTTTCACAGCAAATTTTTTAACCACAAAAGTCACAAAAGTTGATTGCTTGAAATAAAGTTTTAATAAATGCTGCTGAATAGTTCAAAAAAGGTTAGAAAATAATTACATCCAGTTTAATGGTGCTATTTTAACCACAAAAGTCACAAAAGATAATATCTAAAATAAAGTTTTGATGAATGTTGCTGATAGTTCAAAAAAGGTTAGGAAAAAATTACATCCAATTTAACGGTGTTATTTTAACCACAAAAGTCATAAAAGTTGATTGCGTGAAATTAAGTTTTAATAAATGCTGGTGATAAGTTCAAAAAAGGTTAGGAAATAATTACATCAGTTTAAAGGTGTTATTTTAACCACAAAAGTCACAAAAGATAGTATCTGAAATTAAGTTTTGATGAATGCTGCTGAAAAGTTCAAAAAGGGTTAGGAAATAATTACATCGAGTTTACCATTGTTGTTTTCACCACAAAAGTCACAAAAATTGATTGCTTGAAATAAAGTTTTAATAAATACTGCTGATAAGATCAAATAAGCATTGAAAAAAAATATTTCACATCCAACTTTTTGAACTTCTGTTTTCAAGTTTTAAAACTTTAAATACAACGAAAGCTTTTGTGGCTTTTGACTTCGTCGAATCTTCGATTTGTGGTTGATTTTAAAAATAGTTTTGTCGTTCTAAAATTAATTGTTAGTTTTGTCTAACAATTTTAATTCATGCGACGAATATTATTTTCTGCGGTATTTATTTCAGGGTTTTGTTTCGCTCAGGAAGCAGACAGTTTAGATTTAAATAAAAAAACTGACTCAGTAAAAATTCCGGTAAAAAAGGAAAAAATAAGTGATATTGACGATGTGGTGATTACGGGAACGATAAAGCCTGTAAGTAAATCTAAAAGTCCGGTGAATGTGGAAATTTACAGTCAAAAATTTTTTCAGAAAAATCCTACACCGAGTGTTTTTGAAGCGATTGCGATGGTTAACGGTGTTCAGCCACAGTTGAACTGCTCGGTTTGCAATACTGGAGATATTCACATCAACGGTTTGGAAGGTCCGTACACGATGATTTTAATTGACGGAATGCCGATTGTTAGTTCGCTTTCTACGGTTTATGGTTTAAGTGGAATTCCCAACAGTCTGATTGAAAGAGTTGAAGTGGTGAAAGGTCCGGCTTCGTCGCTGTACGGTTCTGAAGCGATGGGTGGCGTAATTAATATTATTACAAAAAATGCCCTGACTGCTCCAAAATTGAGTGTAAATCTGATGACCACAACGTGGGCAGAAAATAATGTGGATTTTTCAACAAAATTTAATGTCGGCAAAAACGCAGCGTCTTTATTCAGTTTAAATTATTTCACTTTTAATGAAAAAATAGATCAGAACAAAGATAATTTCACTGATGCTGCGCTCCAGAACCGAATATCTGTTTTTAATAAGTGGAATTTTAAAAGAAAAGAAAACCGAATGGCGAGTTTTGCCCTGCGTTACCTGTACGAAGACCGTTTCGGCGGAGAAATGCAGTGGAATAAATCGCATCGTGGCGGCGATGAAGTGTATGGAGAAAGTATTTATACGAATAGGGTAGAAGCGTTTGGGATGTATCAGTTGCCGGTGAAAGAGCAGATTTTCACGCAGTTTTCCTACAACTATCACGACCAGAATTCATTTTACGGAAATACGCCTTATGAAGCTTTGCAAAAAGTGGCATTTGCGCAAACGTACTGGGATAAAAAGCTGGGAAATCATGATTTTATTTTGGGCTTGACTTTCAAAAAGACATTTTATGATGACAATACTCCCGGAACTTTGGGCTCGGATGAAGTTACCAATCAGCCGATGAAGTCACCGATTCTTGGAGCGTTTATTCAGGATCAGTGGGAGATTAATGAAAAAAATACGGTTTTGCTGGGTTACCGTTTTGATTACGATAAGATTCACCATTCTGTTCATTCTCCTCGTTTTGCATGGAAATTTTCGCCGAATCCTTATCACATTTTCAGATTTAATTTCGGAACGGGTTTCAGGGTGGTGAATTTATTTACTGAAGATCATGCGGCACTGACAGGTTCACGTGAGGTGGTCATTCAGTCCAATTTAAAACCTGAGAAATCCATCAATGGAAATTTAAATTACGTCTGGAAAATTCCTGTCGGAGACCGATTGATCAATGTGGATGCTTCTGCTTTTTACACCTATTTCAGTAATAAAATTGTCGGTGATTTTGATTCTCAACCCGATAAAATTATTTATGATAATTTAAACGGTTACGGAATTTCAAGAGGTGCTTCGATGAATATTGATTTCAGTTTCAGTTTTCCGTTGAGTGTAAATTTAGGAGTTACGTATCTTGATGTCTATCAGAAGTTTGATGATGAAAGAGAAAAATCCCGGCAGCTTCATGCTCCGAAGTGGAGTGGAACGTATAATTTAACCTATAAATTTCCTAATAATCTTGCCATAGATTTTACCGGACAGTTTTACGGACCGATGCGGTTACCGGTTTTGCCAAATGATTACCGACCGGAATATTCTCCTCTGTATTCGTTGGCGAATATTCAGGTTTCAAAAGGGTTTGATTCAGGGTTTGAAGTGTATTGCGGGGTGAAGAATTTATTCAATTTTACGCCGAAAGATCCGTTGATGCGACCATTTGATCCGTTTGATAATAATGTCAATGATCCGATCAATAATCCCAACAACTATACTTTTGATACAACGTATGGATATGCGCCAATGCAGAGAATTAGAGGGTTTTTGGGTGTGAAGTATAATTTGAAGTAAATGATCTTAATTGTTCAAATTTTATTAAAATTAATTTCCCCGACCCTAAAGGGAGTTAATTTTGATGAAATTTACAAGGCATTTTTCCACCCTTTAGGGTTGGGGAAAAGAAAAATGACTTTAAAATTTGTTTTTTTATCATTTTTAAGCAGGCTCTTAAAACATTAAAATTTTAGTTTTTAGGTATGTTAAGATTCAGATCAATCTGACTTAAGTAAATTGCTTTATGAATATCTCAGCTATTTTCTTAATAAAATCTTATCAACTTATAAAACTTAATGGTTCAAATGAAAATTATGAAAGTTGCTTTTTTTCTAATATTATTAAGTCCACAGTTTTATTTCTCGCAAATAAAGTCGATCTCGTTTACGGAATTGGAAATGCAGGAAAAAGTAAATCCGAAACCGACCATCATTCACATCTACACCGATTGGTGCTCCATCTGTAAAATTGAATCTTTCAGTTTAAATAAAGACAGAGATTTAGTAAAAACCATCAATGAAAATTTTCATTTCATCAATTTTGAAGCTGAAAAAACCAAAGAAAAAATTATTTTTCAAGGCAAAGAATTTAATTATTTATCCAACGGAAATTCAGGAATCCACGAGTTGGCGTTGGCTTTATCAAAAAATAAAGGTCAGCCCGTTTATCCGCTGTGGATTATTTTAGATGAAAATCAGGAGTTGATTTACTATCATGAAGGGCAGTTTAAAACTGAAAAAATTAAAGAGAAATTAATGGAAATTATTCCAAAAAAATCTCTCTAACTATTTTTTATATCTTTTTTTAAATGTCAAATTAGACTATTTAAAAATCTTCATAATCACATTCCCAATTTCTACAAAATCATCATGATTTCCTACAGAACGTTTTTCTGTATTGTCTTCCTGAAGTTCAGAATACGGAAATATTAACAGGTAATTGTTGTCGCGCAAATCTCTGTTCAGAAGATCAGGCACTGTCCGCATCTTGGGAAGGTAAGACTTCATGCCGCGTTTGGCCATAAAAATTATCAGACCTTCATTTTCTTTGAGTTTGGCAGCTGTTTCTTCACCGTCTTTCCAGTTGTTCATAATGACAAATTCAGCTTCGATATTGGCTTTCTTAACGATTTTCTGTAAAATATCGAGAATATTTTCCTTTGCATAAAAAACCACCGTTGCACCGGAATTTCTGGCAATATTCCACACACGCACAAGCGCATGGAAAAATCCTGCTTCCTTGTGAGCGTTTTCAGGAATAATGACTGCGTATTTTTTGATGGTGGAAAGTGGCTGTGCAGCGTGATATACAAAAACATTTACATTGTCGTTCTGTAGATAGCCATTATAAAGGTTGTGTGAAAATGAAGCCGAAAAACCCTTTTCATCCTCAAGTCCGATGAGCAGGTCTGTAATTTTCTGTTCTTTAATCACATTGTTCACACCGTTGATCACATCGTTGTCGTATCTTTTTAATGCCTGAAGATTAACGTCTGCCGCTGCTGCCGCGTCTGTGGCCTGATGCAATAGTTTCTCTGCATTTTTTACAGAAGATTCATTTTTATCTTCATTGATGACGTTCAGTGCAAAAAAATCTTTGGTGTTGGAATGGGCTTTAATCAGAATTCCCATATTCACCATTCTGTCAACAGTTTTTTCGTAATTTAAAGCTAAAAGAATATTTTCTTCCTCATGATTGTTGCCGGAAACTGTATCTTCATTCTCGCTCTCAGCGATTTTCTGTGCACTCGACATCGAAACGAATGAGGAAACCGTACATGAAATCAGAATCAGTAAAATACTTCCGTTCAGAACATGCTCGTTCAGTAATCTCACGGGTTCACCGGTTTCACTTTCAGACAGGATAATGTTGTAACCTACCATCACTGCCGCTAAAGTTGCAGCAGCAGAGGCAGAACTTAAACCGAAGATCAGTTTTCCTTCTTCTTTTGTAAGTCTGAATGTTTTCTGTGTCGCAACCGCTGAAATATATTTCCCGACAATGGATGCTACGAGCATGACTGCTGCAACTTCCAGTGTTTCCCAGCTTTTAAAAAAGACTTTAAAATCAATCAGCATTCCTACGCTGATCAGGAAAAACGGGATGAAAATAGCGTTTCCAACAAATTCCACGCGGTTCATTAATGAAGAAGTATGCGGAATCAGTCTGTTTAAAGCCAGCCCGGCGAAAAATGCACCGATAATCGCTTCTACACCCGCCAGCTCTGCGAGAAGTGCAGCCAGATAAATCATCACCAGAACAAAAATATACTGTGAAATTTTATCGTCCACTTTTTTGAAGAACCACCTTCCGATAAGTGGAAAAACCATTAAAACAATCACAGCAAATACAAGGAAAGAGCCTGAAAGCTGAAGCCAGAAGGCCGTTCCGACTTCTCCCTGAGACATTCCAACAATCACAGCGAGAACCAAAAGGGCAAGTACATCGGTAATCATCGTTCCGCCCACTGTGATATTGACGGAAAGATTTTTCGCAACCCCCAGTTTACTGACAAGAGGATAAGCGATAAGGGTATGCGATGAAAAGAGACTCGCAAAAAGTATCGAAGTAAGTACGGAGAAATTTAAAATATAATAACCTCCTAAAAATCCCAGAACAAAAGGAACGATAAATGTGTAGAGTCCAAACGTCAGACTTTTCCATTTGTTTTTTTTGAAATCTCCCATGTCTATTTCCAGACCCGCGAGAAACATGATGTAGAGCAGCCCTGTAGTTCCGGTAACCACGATACTGCTGTCTCTGGAAAGAACGTTGAAACCGTTGGGACCGATCACGGCACCGGCAATAATTAATCCCAGAAGATGGGGAACTTTTATTTTGTTCAGCAAAATCGGAGCTGCTAAAATAATGATGAGAACAATCAAAAATTTCAGAACCGGATCCTCAAGAGGCAGGCTGAGATTGTGTAAGCTTAAAATCATAAGTGTTTATTTTGAGTTTCTTGTCAGTTCTACAGAAAACTTTGCCATACATTTGTTGTCGACGTTAATCGTGCGCTGACCGCGGATTTTATTGGGTGAAAACTCATTCAGGAGAACATTCATTTCCACTGTTTTTTCTGCTGTAGAATCGGTTTTATAACTGAGTTTAACTTCGTTGTTTTCAAATTTTCCTGAGTAAAGTCTTACCAGTTTGTTTTTGTTGACAATTTTTGAGAAAAGCTGTGTCGAATCACTGTCAAATTCCCATGTGTCAATTCTTTGGTCGCCGATTACATAGTCACTGCATGATGATTCGGTACAGATTACTTTGCCTGTCCATTCACCAAAAACTTCTGCCGGCCATTTTTTTATCACTTCAGTAGAATCTTTTTCAGTGAAAATACTGTCTCTCATTTTTAAAAGAGACTGGTATTCTGCTTCTTTTGTAGCAAAAAGTTTTTCTTTTTCCAGAAGTGCATTTTCACGCTCGGTGAGTTGCAGATTTTTTTCTTTGTCGTTGCAGCTTTGAAAAATTAAAAATAAAACAAGAAGTATAAAAGGAGATCTTTTTATCATAATCCAAAATTTAGTCCTAAAAATATAGGCAAAAATTATGACAGATGCAAACTGCTGAATAGATTTTAGCTGATTTTAAACTCAAAATGCAATACTTTTATGATGTTAATTATTCCTGAATCTGCTTTCTTTTAAACATTTCCGGACTGTAATTAATAATAAAAACACCGGCAATAATAAGAATAGCAGCTACTAAGAATTTAGCTGAAATCCGTTCGTTGAGAAGCAGCCAACTGAGAAATATCGAAATAATGGTGTTGAAATAAGTTAAGATAGAAACCTGAACAGGAGAAATTTTGGTTAGAGCATAATGGAATGCAAAAAATGCAGCCACAGAACCGAAAACCGATAAATAGACCATTGCCGAAATACTTTTTAAACTCCAGTTTCCGAAATTATATTCTTCTGAAAAGAGAAAAGCAAAACCAAGCTGAACAATTCCTGCAAAAAGAAACTGATAAAACAGATTCAGCGTAATATTTCCGCTTTGAAGACTCAGTTTTTTGGTAAATATCGTCCCGGAAGCCCATCCAAAAATGGCGATAAACAGGAAAATAACTCCCATCAGGTATTCAGGATTGGTAAGATCATTCAGACCATCCCAAAAAATGAAAAGAATACCGCTGAAACAGAGGATAATCCCCGACAGAGCTTTGAAACTGAACTTTTGCAGACCAATCGCAATGCTTCCCAGAAAAACCACAATCGGCGAACACGCGCTTACTAAGGACGCCAGACTGCTTGTTACATTTTCTTCCGCCACAGTCGTCATACCATTGGCAACAATCAGCATCAGCGTTGAAAAAATAAGCTGGTATTTCAGATTTTTCCAGCCGATCCATTTGAATTCTCTCCGGTAAAGAAGAATGAGCAACATAATCATTGCTGCCAAAAACTGCCTGATTCCTGCAACAAACCATCCCGGAATGGTTTCAACTGCTACGCGTATGGATAAAAAAGTCGTTCCCCAGACGATGGCAACGGTAAGAATGGCTAAAGTGAGTTTGAGATCTTTCAAGATGGCAGATTGTTGCGGCAAAGATATTTATTTTGGAACGAAAGAAGTCAATTTTGCTTCGCAAGTGAATTGTCAAATGTGAATTTTATCTTTTATTAAAATAACAGATGAAGGAGAAGTCAATTTTGCTTCGCAAATGAGTTGTCAACCGTCAATTTTTTGCTTAAAAATAACTTAACAGCAAAGCGAATTGACAATTCACCTATTCACTTGCCCAGCAAAATTCATTATCTTTGAACCATCTAATAAACTGACAAAATGGTAGGAATAATAATGGGAAGTCAGAGCGACTTGCCGATCATGGAACAGGCAGCAACATTTTTAAAATCTCTGGATATCCCTTACGAGCTGACAGTGGTATCTGCCCACAGAACACCTGAAAGAATGTTTGATTACGCCAAAACAGCTAAGGAAAGAGGTCTGAAAGTAATTATTGCCGGAGCTGGTGGAGCTGCACATTTACCGGGAATGGTGGCGAGCTGTACTACTTTACCAGTGATTGGAGTTCCGATTTTATCAAGCAATTCTATTGATGGATGGGATTCTGTTCTGTCGATTCTTCAGATGCCGGGTGGAATTCCGGTTGCGACAGTTGCTCTGAACGGTGCTCTGAATGCAGGAATTTTAGCAGCGAAAATCATTGCAAGTGCAGACGAAGCAGTTTCTGAAAACCTTCAGAAATATCAGGATGCCCTGAAAGATAAAGTTTTGGGAACAGTGGATGACATTAAGTCTAAACATCCCAATCATTTCGATCTATAAATTATACAAAACCCGCTTGCTTAGCGGGTTTTTGTTTACTTTTTAAGAATTAGCTGACGGATTGATGGGAAATTCTGTCGCACGGGTGCTTTGCGTTTTCTCACTTCCGGGAAAGTCTGTTTCACGTCTGCTTTGCATTTTCCCCCATCTAAGAAAGCTTATTGCATGGGTGTTTGGGTTTTTCCCCGAAAGGGGAAAGTCTGTTGCAAGGGTGTTTGAAACTTTCCCCTGAGTTTTTGTGCTAACTTAAAATTTTGAGCCTTTATCCAGAGATGGGAAGATATAAATGCTACTTTTTAACAAACTTAAAATTCTTCACAGAAACTTTACCTTTGATCTCAAGCAGATAATTTCCTTTGATTAAATTTCTTACATCAATTTTTTCTTCATTCAATTTTTTCTGCAACACAATTCTCCCGCTGCTGTCGAAAATTTTATAGCTGTCAATATTTTTTTCGCCTTTAAAATAAATATACTCTGATGCCGGATTTGGATAAATTGACAATTCATTTGCCAGAGTAACTTCAGAGGTTGATAAATCTGATTCACAGGTTGGATTGTAGGTATCTCCAATGAACGTCCAGCCTTTTGTGTTGATCAGGTAGTTTCTTGCTGCTACTGCGGCAGGGTGAGTGTACGTTAATGGTGATGCGCTTTGGAGGCTGATGTTATTGGGTGTTGCGGGATTGAGACTCCACCCGTAGATTGTGCTGTCGTAATTCTGGCAGTTTAAACCGGAATTAAAAAACATTCCCTGTCCCAATAGAAGAGATGAGAGATTCCAGCTTCCCAGATTCTGATTAAAACTTGAAGCTCCGTTGAACATACTTTGACTATTGGTGATCAGTGAAGTATTCCAGTTGCTGAGATCCTGATTGAAAGCAGTTGCTGTGAAAAACATGGCATTGGTTGTAGTTACTTTAGAGGTATTCCAGTTTCCGATGGGTTGATTAAATGCGGTAGCCGTAAAAAACATAGAATTCATAGTTGTTACATTAGATGTACTCCAGTTTCCGATGGGCTGGCTGAAGGCCTTGGTCCATGCAAACATTCCTTCCATCGTATTAATTTGAGAAGTGTTCCAGCTTCCGATGGGTTGGTTAAATGCCCAGGCGTTGGAAAACATATAACTTACATTTGTTAAATTGGCTGTATTCCAGCTGCCGATGGGCTGATTAAAACTTTTGGCAGTGTTGAACATGCTTGCCATTGTGGTCACGTTCGAAGTGTTCCAGTTTCCGATGGGCTGATTGAAATTTTGAGCAGATGTAAAAGTACTTGTCATATTCTGCACATTAGATGTATTCCAGTTTCCGATAGGTTGGTTAAAGAGTAAACAACCACTGAATGTTCCTGCGAGAGTAGTAACGGCAGATGTATTCCAGTTATTAATAGTGGCATTTCCTGTAAGTGCTTCACAATTTCCAAACATATAAGACATATCTGAAACATTGTTAAGATTTGGGCTGTCGGTAGCGGTCATGTTCACATTTCTGCATCCAAAGAAAGCTCCTCTCATAGAAGACCACACAGTATTACCCCATTGATTAATTTCTATAATCTTGGAACTGTCTCCATGAAACAGATTCTGACTCATATTCTGAAAATCATCCCGGAAAGTAATACTGTGAAAATTACCGTTCCCGCTGGTGACCTTTACTTTGTAAGTGGCATTTTGTATCAGAGGATTTAGCGGAGTTCCGAAATCTAAAAGTACCTGATGGGTTGACGTTACATTATTCATCGTCATGTTGTGCGATGGATAGCCCACTTCTTCCCAATAAATAGTATAATTGTTGCCACGAAAAGGTGCCCATGCCTGTGATGTGGTTGATGGGGATGATGCATTTGCGGCAGATTGATTTGGGTAAATGGCAGGTTTCCAAGTGGTAATAAACTCGTTCTGTGCTTTTGGAAAGAAACAAAACATCAAAATGATTAAAGTAAAGACCGACCTTTTCATATCGTTTTTATTTAATGTTAATTCTTTACAATTTTAAGGATTTTTATTGTTTTATTCGTTATAATTTGAAGCATATAGCTTCCTTTTGCTAAATTTTCAATATTAATTCGGTCATTTTCTGAATTGCCCTGCAAAACCAGTCTTCCGCTAATGTCGAAAATTTTGTAGCTCACAACATCTTTTAAATTTTTAAAATAAATAAAATCTGATGTAGGATTTGGATAGATACTAAAATCATTTTCGATGGTATTTTCCTTTGTGGAAAGTGCAGAAATGCATTTGTCATCATATGAATCTCCTGTAATCGTCCATCCTTTATTATTGATAAGGTAGTTTCTTGCTATAACAGCTGCTGGATGGGTGTAGATCAAAGGGGCGACACTGCTGATACTGATATTAGTTGGTGTTGCAGGATTCTGGCTCCATCCGTAAAGTGTGCTGTCGTAGTTTTGGCAGTTTAAACCAGCGTTTTGAAAAATTCCGTAAGCGTATAACAGTGATGTAAGGTTCCACGTGCCAAGATTTTGATTAAAATTCGCAGCATTTGTAAACATATTCGTCATATTGTTCACCTGTGAAGTGTTCCAACTCCCGATGGGTTGGTTGAAAACTGTTGCGTTTTGAAACATTCCGTTCATGACTGTTGCACTTGAGGTATTCCAGTTTCCGACAGGTTGGTTGAAGGCTTTTGCACTAGCGAACATATGGTTCATCTGCCACACGCCGGAAACATCCCAGTTTCCGATAGGTTGATTAAAAGCCCATGCGTTTGAAAACATAAATTCCATTTCGTCAACATTTGAAACGTTCCAGTTCCCAATGGGCTGATTGAAGTTTCTGGCATTATTAAACATTGCATCCATAGCAATTACTTTAGAAGTATCCCAGTTTCCGATGGGTTGATTGAAGTTCTGGCACATCAGAAACATTGTACCCATGTTATGTACATTACTGGTATTCCAGTTTCCGATAGGCTGATTAAAAAGAATACATGACATGAACGCGGCATGTAAATTGGTGACTGTGGAGGTGTCCCAGTTATTGATAGAATTATTGCCTGTCAAAGAGGAGCAGCCGCTAAACATAGACGACATATCGGTTACCATAGAAAGATTGGGACTATCTGTGGCGGTCATATTTAAGTAAAGGCATCCGCTAAATGCATTATGCATAGAAGACCAGACAGTAGTGCCCCAATTATTAATTTCCACAATTTTTGAATAGTCGCCCATTCCGGTGTTTAAACTGGTTCCTAAATCACTATCTCTGAATGCAATGCGGTGAAAATTACCATTGCCATTGCTTACTTTTACTGTGTATGTTGCATTGGCAGGCACAGGATTGAAGGGTGTTCCAAAATCCAGCAAAACGTGATATTGTGAAGTGACATTGTTCAGAGTAGAATTGTGTGCAGGATAGCCCACTTCTTCCCAGTAGATTGTGAAATCTGTTCCACGGAAAGGTGCCCATGCCTGTGTGGCAGATGATGGGAATGGTGGATTGTTAGGAAGAATATTATGCGTATTGCTTGGCTTCCATGTCGTGATAAATTCGTTCTGTGCCTTCGGAAAAAAACACAGTAACGTGACGATTAAAGTAAACAGTAACTTTTTCATATTCTATTTTGGTTGGTGTTAATTCTTTATAAATTTAAAGTTCTTCACGGAGCTTTTGGTTTTCAGATGGATAATGTAATTGCCTTTGATCAACATTCGGATGTCTATCTGATCTTTATCCAAATTGTTCTGTAAAACGATTCTTCCGCTGTTATCGAAAATTGTGTAGCTCACACCATCTTTTACATTTTTAAAATAAATAAAATCTGATGCAGGATTTGGATAAAAACTAACATCACTTTGAATGGTATTTTCCTTTGTGGAAAGAGCAGAAACGCATTTGTCATCGTAAGAATCACCTGTTATCGTCCATCCTTTGTTGGTGATGAGGTAATTTCTTGCCGTTACGGCTGCCGGATGTGTATAAATCATTGGTGATGTGCTGCTGATGTTGATATTACTGGGAGTCGCAGGATTTAAGCTCCATCCGTAAAGTGTACTGTCGTAATTCTGACAGTTTAAACCTGAGTTTTGAAGTATTCCGGAAGCGGAAGTCAGTGATGATAGATTCCAGTTGCCAAGATTTTGATTAAAAACCGTAGCACCGGTAAACATATTGTTCATATTACTTACCTGTGAAGTATTCCAGCTGGAAATATTCTGATTGAATGCAGTTGCATTTTGAAACATTGAATTCATTAATGTTACATTTGAAGTATTCCAATTGCTGATATTTTGGTTAAAAGATGTCGCATTTTGAAACATAGAATATATAAATATTACATTTGAAGTATTCCAATTGCTGATATTTTGATTAAAGGATGTTGCATTCTGAAACATACTGTTTAAGTGTATAACGTTTCCGGTATTCCAATCTGAGATATTCTGGTTAAAAGCTGTAGCATTCTGAAACATGGAATTCATGTAAATTCCGCTCGAAGTGTCCCAATTTCCTATAGGTTGGTTAAAAGCGGTTGCATTCAGGAAAGTCCTTTGAAAATCTGTAACATTTGCAGTATTCCAATTTCCTATAGGTTTATTAAATGAAACAGCCCCAGAAAACATCAATTCGATCTCTATTGCACTAGACATATCCCAATTTTCTAATGGTTGGTTGAATGCGTTTGCATTAAGAAACATTGCATTAAAAAATTGAACACTCGAAGTATCCCAACTGTTAATATCCTGGTTAAAAGATGGTGACATTGCGAATGTAAGGATCATTCTTGTCACATTAGAAGTATCCCAATTGCCAAGAGGTTGATTAAATAATGGGCAGTTTGAAAATGAAGCCTGTAAATCTGTCACATTTGATGTATTCCAATTGTTAAAACTGCTGTTACCTACAAGAGAACTACAGGAAAAAAATACGCCTTCAAAACTCGTAACCTGGGTTAGATTTGGAATATCTGTTGCGGTCATATCCAAATTTGGGCATGATGCATAAGCAAAATCCATATTGTCCCATATAATATTTCCCCAGTGTTCAATTTTTAATATTTTTTTTGCATCTCCAAAAAAAATGGCACCTACAGGTTGATAAAATTTCACCCTTTGAAAAGTTCCATTTCCGTTGCTTACCTTTACGCGGTAAGTCGCATTTGCTCCTATGGGATTTAGCGGAGTTCCAAAATCAATTAGAAAATTCAGAGTAGAAGAGATGTTTGATAAGCTGCCGTTATGCGAAGGATGTCCTATTTCTTCCCAAGAAACATTAAAATTACTTCCTCTGCCCGGAAACCAAATCTGTGTAGAGGTGGATATAACGCCGCTGGATATCTGTTGTGTAGATTCATTCCCTGGCTTCCATGTGGTTATAAACTCGTCTTGTGCCTTCGGAAAGAAACACAGTAAAGTGATGATTAAAGTAAACAGTGACTTTTTCATATTCTATTTTGGTTGGTGTTAATTCTTTATCAATTTAAAGTTCTTCACGGAACTTTTGGTTTTCAGCTGAATAATATAATTTCCTTTCATCAATATTCGGACGTCTATTTGATTTTTATCTAAATTATTCTGCAAAACAATTCTTCCGCTGTTATCGAAAATTATGTAGCTCACACCATCTTTTATATTTTTAAAATAAATAAAATCTGATGCAGGATTAGGATAAATACTAAAATCACTTTCTAATACATTATCTTGTGTGGAAAGCGCAGAAATACATTTGTCATCGTAAGAATCTCCGGTTATCGTCCATCCTTTATTATTGATAAGATAATTTCTCGCAATCACCGCTGCAGGATGCGTGTAAATCATTGGTGATACACTGCTGATGTTAATATTATTGGGAGTTGCAGGATTTAAGCTCCATCCGTAGAGTGTGCTGTCGTAATTCTGGCAGTTTAGACCTGAGTTTTGTAATATACCGCTGGCAAGAAGGAGTGAGCTGAGATTCCACGTGCCAAGACTTTGATTAAAATTAATAGCTCCTGTAAACATATTCTGCATATAGTTCACCTGTGAAGTGTTCCATCCTGCAAGATTTTGATTGAAAGATGAGGCACTCTGAAACATGCTGTTCATGTTAATAACACTTGAGGTGGTCCAGTTTCCTATGGGTTGGTTGAAAGCAGTTGCACCCGCGAACATTCCGTGCATGGTTGTTACTTTTGACGTATTCCAGCTTCCGATAGGTTGATTAAATGCTTTTGCATTTTGAAAAGTGTGATTCATTAAAATAACTTCTCCTGTATTCCAACCGCTGATGTCCTGGTTAAACTGCCATGCATTTGAAAACATAAATTCCATATCCGCCACTTTCGAAACATCCCAGTTTCCGATAGGCTGATTAAAAGCTTTCGCCATAAAAAACATTGAAGTCATATCTGTAACTTCAGAAGTATCCCAATTCCCGAGAGGCTGATTGAAATTTTGAGCCATCATAAACGTTACTCCCATGCTGGTAACATTAGAAGTATTCCAATTGTTTAATGGTTGATTGAAAAGTGCGCACCCATGGAAAGTAGCATCCAATGTGGTGTTTTGAGAGGTGTCCCAGTTGTTGATAGATGGATTTCCAACCAGTGAGATGCAGCCTGCAAACATATACTGCATATCGGTCACCATGGAAAGGTTTGGAGAATCTGTGGCTTTTAAATCTAAATTTGTGCAGCCTGCAAATGAGTTAGCCATAGATGACCATATTGGCGAGCCCCACTGATTGATTTCAGTAATTTTGGAATTGTCTCCCATAAGATCATTAATAGTAGTACCGGCAATTGCCTCATGAAACAGGATGCGGTGCACATTTCCATTACTTATCTTTACGCGGTAAGTGGCATTGGCATGAACAGGATTATATGGAGTGCCAAAATCCAATAAAATGTGTTGGGTAGAATTTTGATTGGTAACCGTTGCGTTATGTGCAGGAAAACCTACTTCTTCCCAATAAACAGTGAAATCGGTTCCCCGAATTGGTATCCAGGCTTGAGTATTTGATGACGGAAAGGGAGTATTGGATGGTTGCTGAGTCTGAATGTTACCGGGTTTACAGGTGGTGATAAATTCATTCTGAGCTGTCATGAGCTGGATTGAAAATATCAAAAGAAGAAGAGTTGTAAGTTTTCTTTTTAAAGAGTAGTTTTCTGCAATCATATTAATCAAAATTCAATTTGGTGTATTAAGAAATGAAAAATCAAAAATACAGCTTTTAATTTTCATTATTTTGTGAAATAAAGATAGCAAAAAAAAATAAACCCACCGAATTTGGTGGGTTTTGTGGTATTTATTCCTGAGTCATATTGTCTCGGGTATTCTTCTGGACGGCGATGGCACCAAACAATGCCAACAAAAATGCAAATCCGTAGAATCCTTTTTCACTTGGTAAAATGGTTGCGTTCCAAAGTCCGATTGCCAGTAAAACAATAGAGGAAAGTGTCGCAAACCAACAGATTCCGTAGTAAATATCAGTTACTTTAATGTTTTCTAATCTGTCACGAACAGCTTTTTGCAGTGAAACTACAGCAAATAAACCGTAAAGTAAAATGGTAAAATAATATCCTTTTTCGTTAAGCTGCATTTCGGCTCTCGCCAATCCTACAATAAATCCGATCATTCCTGCACCCAACGCCACCCACGATGCGGCTACGAATGCAGTTGAAACTCCCTGTTTTTTCATTAATTGCTATTTTTGTTTATTATCGATATCAAATATATTATTTTTTTGTGAATGAATATTATTAAAACTTAAGTTTATCACTCTTACTGGAAAATTGTTTTAGATTATTATCATTTAACGTGGAATTTTTATGCAAAAAAGAAAATGGAAATAATGATTTGCTTTTTACAATCGGTATTAAATTCTTTAGGAGAAATCTATGGTAAGTTATTAAAATATTGGAATAGAAGATTTGATTAGCCCCGATAGCAGCGACATCCTTTTGTGATGAGGAACGAAGAGTAAAAGATACAGCCCTTCGTCAAGCTCAGGATAAACAACTAGCGGGAAATAGCTCCTTAAAATATAAGCAATAAGTAATTAATAATGAGTAATGGGGCAGGTAATGTTTAGAGCAAGACGGTTTGAGCGGGGAGAGAATTCTGTTAATGAAAAACGCTCCGGAAAAATTCCCGAAGCGTTGTATAGCAAAATGCTAAAAGCCATTAGTCAAAAGCCAACTGCTAGTAGCGATAATATTCCGGCTTGTATGGTCCCTTTACTTCTACACCGATGTACTCAGCCTGCTCTGTAGAAAGAACTTCCAACTCAACGCTTAATTTTTTAAGGTGAAGAGCTGCTACTTTCTCATCTAAATGTTTAGGAAGCATATACACTTCGTTTCCGTAAGCTTCAGAATTGTTCCAAAGTTCGATTTGAGCTAAAGTCTGGTTAGAGAAAGAGTTAGACATTACAAATGATGGGTGACCCGTTGCACAGCCTAAGTTTACCAATCTACCTTCAGCAAGAATGATCACTTCTTTACCATCTTCTAAAGTATAGATGTCAACCTGAGGTTTAACCTCAGATTTTGTGTGACCGTAGTTGTCATTTAACCAAGCCATATCGATTTCGTTATCGAAGTGGCCGATGTTACAAACGATTGCTTTATCTTTTAATTTTAAGAAATGTTCTTTTCTTACGATGTTAAAGTTACCGGTAGTAGTGATTACGATGTCTGCGTTATCAACCACAGTATCTAATCTTTTCACCTCAAAACCGTCCATTGCAGCCTGTAAAGCACAGATTGGGTCAATTTCAGTAACAGTAACGATAGAACCGGCACCTCTGAAAGAAGCAGCAGTACCTTTACCAACGTCTCCGTATCCGCAAACTACAACTCTTTTACCAGCTAGCATAATATCAGTTGCTCTTCTTACCGCATCTACTGCAGATTCTTTACAACCATATTTGTTGTCGAACTTAGATTTTGTCACTGAATCATTTACGTTGATTGCAGGCATTACCAAAGTTCCGTTTTTCATTCTTTCGTACAGTCTGTGAACTCCTGTAGTAGTTTCTTCAGAAAGTCCTTTGATGTCTTTTGTGAATTCTGGGTATCTGTCGAAAACCATGTTGGTCAAATCTCCACCGTCATCCAAAATCATGTTCAACGGCTTTCTGTCTTCTCCGAAGAAAAGAGTCTGCTCAATACACCAGTCAAATTCTTCCTCGTTAAGACCTTTCCAAGCGTAAACAGGGATTCCTGCAGCAGCAATAGCAGCAGCAGCGTGATCCTGAGTAGAGAAAATGTTACAAGAAGACCATGTAACTTCAGCTCCCAAAGCAACCAAAGTCTCGATCAAAACTGCAGTCTGGATCGTCATGTGAAGACATCCTGCGATTCTTGCCCCTTTCAATGGCTGAGACGGTCCGTATTCTTCACGGATAGACATCAATCCTGGCATTTCTGCTTCAGCAAGGGTAATTTCTTTTCTTCCCCATTCTGCAAGGGAGATGTCCTTAACTTTATAAGGAACGTATTGTGTAGTTGTACTCATATCTTATGAATGATTTAAATTCAAATATTTAAAGTGCAAAATTACAACATATAATTTAGATAAAAAAACACTTGAAATTTTCCCATATATGAGATTTTACAGCCTTTGTTTTATTTGTTTTAATTCTAATTAACGTACTTTTGTGGTACAATAAATCTTATATATGAACCACACCTCAACTCAGGAAGAAGCTCAGAGACAAGCTAAGCCTCTTGCTCCAAAAGTGAAAGAACTGATTGCAAGAACCCAAAGTATTATTTTGGCAACCGTAGATGCAGAAGGAACTCCAAACTCAAGTTATGCGCCGTTTGTACAGGTTGACAATTCTTTCTATATTTTAGTGTCTTTCATGGCAAAACATACAAAAAATCTTTCTGAAGGAAGAAAAACATCCATTATGTTTATTGAAGATGAATCTGCTACAAAACAGATTTATGCAAGAGAAAGATTGACAATTGAAGCATCAACTTCTCAAATTGAAAGAGATTCTGAAAAATGGAATACGGTTGTTGCTCAGTTAAAGGAAACTCACGGTAAAGTAGTGGAAGTAATTTCTGAAATGAAGGATTTTATTCTGATTGCATTAACTCCTGTAAAAGGTGCTTATGTAAATGGTTTCGGAAGTGCTTATTTCGTAGATGAAAATCTTGAAATTATGGAGCACAGAAATGATCAGAATCACCAGAGTAAATAGGAAGCTGGAATTTGTAGGTTGGTTGAGGGATGCATGATGCTGGAAGTTTACAACTAGCCTTTTTTAAATAATATTAATTCACTTGAATCTTAGGATTTGAGTGGATTTTTTTTTGATTTAGGAAGCTGGGTGCTGGATGTTGAAATGTTTGCGTATAGGTTGTTTGCGTGTAGATTTTAATTTATGTTTTAAATTTGAATATCAATCAAGAATTTCCGCATCAGAATTCGAATCCATAAACATCCGGCATCCATCACCCAACACCGCACCCAAAAACTTTCAACTTCCATCACTCAGCTTCCGGCATAAAAAAAATTCTTATTTTTACCCAATAATTCAAACCCATGCCTCTTTACCGCGATTTTTCTGATGACAATGCCACCATTCTGGTCTGGAAATACGACGAGAATGAAGAATTGAATATGGAAGAACTTTTAGAGCCTGAAAATGCTGAAAAAGTAAAAGATTATCATCCGAAAAAATTGCAGGAGGTTTTAATGGTAAGAAAACTTCTGAAAAGTTTAAAACCATATTCTAAAATTTTATACAGAGAACGCGAGCCATTTTTATCACCAAAAGATGCCGAAATTTCAATCACCCATTCTTTTCCGTTCGCAGCGATTGCAATTTCAAAAAATAAAATTGGAATTGATATTGAGAAATTTAATCCTAAAATATTAAGGGTTATTGATAAATTTACCTACGAAAACGAGCGTGGATTTATCCCTTTTGATACGGAAGTGGTTTTTTACACGATTATTTGGAGTGTGAAAGAGAGTATGTATAAAATTCATCATTCCAAACACTGGTCGCTGAAAAAACACTATGAGGTAAGACCTTTTGAATTAAAATCTCTCCGCTCCATAAAATGCAGGGTTCACGACGACAAAATTTCGGATGAACTGAAAGCAAGAGTAGAGTTTTTCGATGATTACTGCTTTACGATTGTTGAGGAATAATCTCTTCGTTTCTGTACGTTTCAATTACTTTTCGCTGTTCTTTGGCTACATCATAAATCAGTTCCAAAACATCATGAATGTTTTTCAGTTCCGTTAAATGAGAAATTTTGTTGGGATCTCTGGTGTCATAGTGCTCGTTTTCCAGAAGTTCGGTTTTTCTTTTTGAAAGGAGATCTTCGATGGATGAATCTTCTGGCTCCAGACGGCTGTCCATTCTTAAAGTTTCAGGAATTTTTTCGCCATTCAGCAAAACGGAAACCTGATTCATTTCTGCCTCAATTTTTTTCGTCCAGCTTTCAGAATCTATTTCGGTGTATTTCTTTTCTTTTTTTGAATATTGAGAAAGAGAGGCGGTGTAAGCGGTTATCAGATGTGAAGTCGCAACAAACTGATGCACTACTTCCAGTTTTTTCCGTTGGTTTTTCGGGTCGGTAATCATTCTCTGGAAATTATCCGAAAGATTGGCAAGCGAAATAATGGCATTTTTTCTTTTTACTTTATAGTCTTCGATATCAAAATCTTCATTCAGAAACTTAGACATCACGCTGTGAAAGTAAGTGAGGTTAGATTCTGCAGACTTTTTCATCAGATCTAAATTCTGTGTGTACTCCCAAACAGGCAATATAAGGTACGAAACCAGAAAAGCAATAATTCCTGCGATAATGGTATCTACAATTCTGTCTTTAAAGATCACATTAATGTTTCCGGGATTCAGGAAATTAAAACTCAGAAAAACATACATTGTCATGAATAAAACAGCCCAGAAATAGCGCCCTTTCAGAAAACTGAAACACAGAATCATGCTGACTAAAAGCACAGAAAACAAAACAGCATTGATATGGACATAATGCAAAATGGCATACGCAATGACTGCACCGGCAACAGTACCGTAAAAACGCAGGAGATTTCTCTGTTTGGTAATGGAGTACGCAGGTTTTAATATAGCAACAACTGTAATTAAAATCCAGTAGGTATGACCGATTTCTATAAACGGAAGCAGGGAAACCAGATATCCTAAAAACAGCGCCGCTGTCACCCGTATAGCATGACGGAAATGAGATGAGGTAAGCGAAATGTTGCTTCTGAGAACTTTAAAATTAATCTTTTCCTCATTGGGCATAAACTTTTTTAAATCTAAACCTGTTGAAAGACTTTTTGCCAGTTTTACGTTTTGGGAGAATACTTTATAAATCTCATTGATCTCTTTCGTGATTTCACCAATCCGCATCATAATCTGACGGAGAATCATGAAGTTTTCCAGAGTTTCTGGAGTCATTTCTCTGTTTCTCAGTTCAAAATAACTTACATTTAATTCATCTGAGCGAACTTCAAGATTAAAGATCGGCTTGGCTCTGGTGCTGCTCTGGAGTGAGATTCCAATGTTGGCGATTTCTTCAGAGAGGATGTTGAGATAGTCATGAATTTTTACTAAAATTGTCGAGTCTTCAAAACTTTCCTGTAGTTTTTTGTAATCACTTTCTGAGGTCATCAGTTTTTCGTGCAAGTCCATAGAATTCAGAAACATCAGCATCAGTAAACGGCTGATTGTTGTTGATTCATTGACGATAGTTCTGGTTCTGAAAACGGTATCACGTGTTTCCTCCTGAAGATTTTTGATCTCGATCTGTTTGGCAATAACCTGCGTTGTAAGTTTATTAAAATCAGGGTTTTTCTGATAAAAACTAGCTTTTATCTTTAAAAATTCGGCAAGCTGAAGATAATTTTCTCCAATCATCTGACTTGCCAGTTTGTAAGGCTGAATCGTGGTTACGACAAGAAAAATCAGCAAAAACCAAACAGATCCCGCTGCGAAAATCATTAAACTTTTAAAAATGTTTGCTCCCGTTAAATGCCCGTCAATAAAAATCGCAAGTACAACCAATGCCAGTGAACCAACTGCCGCTAATCTTTGTCCGTACACTCCAATCAGAGAGAAGAACATTCCGAAAGCCACAATTTCCAGAATTACCAGTGGAACGATCCCTTTAACCAAACTGGCAATAGAAGCGACAGCGACGAAGCAGAAAATCGCAAAAGTTAATGAATTTCTTCTTCGGATAAATGGCCCGGGTTGATCGGTGAGTGCAACAAAACTGGTTCCCAGTGGAAAAAGAAAATATTCTTTGAGCATCCCAAAATGTGCCAGAACCAGACACGGAAGCACCGTAGACAATGTAATTCTGATGGCAGAATATACGTATTGGCTGGTTACAAATTTTTTGAGCTCAGAAGAATAATTCATACTGCAAAAATAGGGGTTATATGTGAATTGGTGGGATTTGTTTTTGGACTAAATGTTATTTTTTTGGTTGGGTGTTGGTTGTTTGATGAAGGAAGATGGAACTTCTAGATTGGAAGTGGATTTTATTATTTAGGTTAAAACAGCAAAAGCCCCATGAATGGAGCTTTTGAATATTTTGATTTTTATAATCTTAATAATCTACATTAGATGTTTCTGCACCGATGTTCCAGGTAAGACCGAAACGAAGGGTATTATCTAAAGCGGTGTTGATTTTAGACATGTTGATCAGATAAGAAATATCTAAACCGAATGAACGGTATTTCAAACCGATACCAGCCGTTGCAAACTGTCTTGCTCCCTGCTCTTCACTTTCGTGGAAGTAACCTCCTCTCAAAGCAAATGCGTTGTCATAAGAGTATTCCAAAGCACCGCTGTACATGATAGAATTGGTATTGTTGAATGATTTTCCGATACCTTCCATTACTCCAACGTTTGGTATACCATAGATGTAACGTGTTTCTCTGGTATTTGGATCTAATTCAGTTCTTAATAACTCAGATCCGGGAACAAGAATTTTAGAACCTTCTACAGAAATTCCAACTCTGTTCATATCATCAAGATACATATCATATCCTAAACCTAATCTTGCCATTGTAGGAAGGTAAGATCTTGATTCTTCGTTTCCTGTATAATCCAATTTAGGACCTAAGTTGCTGATGGAGAAACCTCCGTTTACTTTACCTTCATAATTTCCGAAACTCTGAAATCTTGGTGAAGTATAGTAACCTGAAATATCAACAGCGAAAGAGTTTGCCGGCTTCAAAGTAGTATCTGTGTTGAACCCTCCGGCTAAGTCTGAACGGATAAATCTACCTGTAACAGCCATTGAATAAGAATCTGAAAGCTTAAGACCGTAAGCAACATCAATGGAGAATTCGTTTGGTTTTGAAGTACCCATAGAAGTAACTTCATTTCCTACCAACTGTGTAAGGTCTACTTCTCCCATATTGAAGTAATAAATACTTGCGGAAATAGTAGATCTTTCTTCTGAACCTAAAAATTTATGAAAAGCACCATACAATAAAAATACATCATTCGTAAGTTTACTCATATATGGTGTATAGTTCAAACCAAAAGAAGAACTTGTTCTGCTGAAAGGATATTTTGCCGCATTCCAATATTGAGAGAACGCATCCGGTGAAGTTACCACACCCTGATCTCCCATACCTCCTGACCTTGCATCTGGTGCGATTCTAAGGAAAGGTGCTCCTGTCAATACAGGTCTTACCTGGCTTAAATCCTGAGCGTAGCTTAAGAAGCCGGCACTCAGACCTATTCCTAAAAGCAGTTTAGTAGTTAAATTCATATGTTGTCTTTTATATATTATCAGTTTTATAGATATATTTCGATTAATTTATAATTTTATTTCAAAAGTACCATTTTTTCTACAGCTGTAGCACTTCCTTTGCATTTTTCTTGATTCTGACTTTTTGCAAATATCTTAAAAATATACGTACCTTTTGCTACTGTGTCTCCAAAATCATCTTTTCCGTCCCATTCTATTGCCTGTTTTGGCGTTCTGTAGCCCTGTAGGAACGGTTCTGCGATTACAGCCGAGGTGATTGTTTTTACAAGTTTTCCTGTTATCGTATAAATCTGAACATTTACATCCAGAATATCGTCGCAATTGTGCTCAAAGTGAATATAAGTTTTATTGGTAAACGGATTTGGCCAGTTCATTGGTCTGTTAATGATCAAATGCTGGTCAGACTGATCTTTTACCTCAAAGTTTAACGTAGAGACAGTAGAATTATTGTTGATGTCCCAAACTTTAAAAGTAAGTTGATGTTGCCCGATTGCTAAGTTTCTGAATGGGTAAGTTACATTACCTTTCTGGTATTCTGCCAATGCAGGATTGATACATCCATTACCTTCACCTGAAGCATAAAAATCATTAAGAACTAAAGTATTGATAATCTGCCCGTCAAGATAAGTTGTAATATCATGTCCCACCCCTGATCCTGTAGAATTTATTCCGGTATCATCAGTTAAACAAGCCAGTAAAGTAGGGTTTTGATTGGTAATACCGCCATTGGCAAAATTGGTATTGTTCATGTATAATTTTACTTTCGGTGGCTCGTTGTCATTAATTCCGTTCGGATTAATATCACCTACCTGTACAGCCTGATTGTTGAAGACATCGGAAACTTTGTTGTCTGCATAACCTAATATTCTACCCTCGCCAACTGTGTAATTAATATCTTTCGGAACATAAAACTCTACGGTAAACTGTCCGTTGGTAGCAATTCCGGATGCTTTTACGATTGCACTTCCTTCTTCTGTATAATTAAGAATAGGAGTAAGATTTCCTGGGTTGTTTAAAGTGTTTTTGTTTAATCTTTTATCAAAAATATTAATAACTACACGACCGTTGAAAGTATTGTTTAAAGTTCCGTTGGCATTATTGATATGTCCTGTCACTTTCACAAAATCCAAACCTCTAATCAATCCCGGAACCGGAGATTCTATATTATCAATTACCAGTCGTCTTGTCGGTCTTGAAAGTTTCATCGCAGGATCTCCAAGAAAGTTAACTTTTAAGTGATTTGGGTCACTTGGTTTTAGTTTTTTAGCATTTAAATGAGCATCTCCGATGGTTATAAAATCGTCGTTGGTCAATTTAAACATTTCTCTCGTATAAAGATTTGTGAAGTCAACTCCATATCCTACACCAACCGCACGGCTGGATGTTATCATCGAAGCGGGGCCACCCTGTTTTAATTTAATAAGCTGTTCTCCTGCGGAAAAAGTTCCCGGCTCATCCCACAATGTAAATTCACAGGTAATTGTCGATACAAAAGGGAATCTGCTGTAGATATTAGAAAAATTATTGGCAGCCTGAATTTCATCTGTTGTGAAAACTCTTTCCTGAGCCCAGCCATTGATTCCGCCATGTCCGAAATAGAAAAGGTAAAGACTGTTTCCCATATCATTAGAGATGGCCTGATTTACCTGTTGGTATCGACGGCCACCGGCAGTACTCTGTCCCTGAAATGAATCAAGATAAAGTTTTCTTACATTATATTCTTTCAGATTGGTATTTGCAGGAATTTCGAAAACATTCTGCAAAGTATTGTTCATCACCGTGTGGAACGGAGCGCCGCCTTCATTATCATCATCTACAACGAAATCAAGTTTCATTTTCCACTCTCCGAAAGAGTTGGATTGTCCCGGCAATGAATTGTAATAAGCCAATGTTTTATCAATCATATTAGCTGCTTCCGTTGCATTGGCAGCAGGTAATCTGCCGATTGGTATATTGGGCAAATTACTGGCGAGCATGATATTGGTTTGTGGCGTAGTCATCACTATGTAATCATCAGTAATGAATGAACTTACCACATCTGCAGACTCCTCACTCTCATATCCGGAAACTACATTGCTGTTGTTTGCGATTCTGTTTTTATAATCATAAGATGCGTCACCTATTATCATTACATATTTTAATCTTCCGGTAGGAGTATTCAGTTTAGTAATGAAGTCTCTGATGGCGGTAAGGTCACGGCTTCCGCTTCCAAATTCATTATAAATTTTTGCAGGATCTACAATCTGTACATTAAAACTGTTTTTGGTTTGATGGTAGTTGGCTAATCTCTGCGCTTGTCCCATCATTTCAGGTGTAGTAATAATCAGATAATCTACATTCTGCAATCCGGAAAGATCTTGGTTGCCTATTCTTTCAACAAACTGAGGTGCAAATGCGGCATCAGCCTTAAATGCAACAAATTCATTATTAAAAAACAGATTTGATGTAGTATAAGCAAAATTAAATGTACCTGCTCCTCCTTTATTTACTCTTCTGTTGGCATTGGTAATGTCAGTAACATCCCAAACCTGTTCCAGGGCTCCAGAATTTGCAATTCCGAAACCATACGTGGTGTTGCTTCCGCTTTGAAGTGAAAAATCTCTGAAGCTCAGCTGAGAACCATTGTATGTAAGATCCTGTTTATACTGCACTTCAAGGTAATCAAAATGGAAAGCACCGTTTGGATTGGTGCTGATATTAGGAAGATAATTAAAAGTAATTTGATTTCCTGTAAGATTTGAGATATTACCAAAGTATCTCAGTGGATAAAATTCATACACATAATTTGTCGAATTCGGAGGAACAGCTAATGCAAGAGGATTAAGGTTGTTTATGTTAAAAGTTACACTATTTTGCTGCGCTCCAAAACCAATAACCTGCGTGCGGTATTTTATAACATCACCGGGCTGAATAGGAGTTGCTACATTAATTACAATACTTTTGTCAGCTGAGAAAGGTGCTTCTTCTGCCCAGATTCGACCTACTTTCAATAGATTTTTCTGGTCATTATTAATTACCTGATAGTCATCATATCTTGTGATCAGAGGAGTTGCGGGTAAATTGACATCTACATTTTGTACTCTTTTTCCTGCTCCTTTATCAAAATTGATATAGTAATAAGAAAAATCATCATAAATATTTTTCAGACCATTGGCATCATCGATTCTTGTATCTTTTCTTTTGAAACCGTTCCCGTTTGCAGTACTGTAAAGATTATAGCCATTAGGTCCCTGTGCATAAAACAAAGCGTAGTCATTATCATTCCACACATTGTCTTCTTCACCAAAAACCTGAATAGCATTTTCCTGAAGTGCACTGTATTTCGTATCCTGATTAAATTCGGGAAGCATTATTCCGCCATTCCCGTAAATTCTGAAGTTTTTAGGATTTACACTCGAAGGATTTACTCCTATATCTCTTAAAAACTGTGCTGTAATTTTAAAGATACCCGATTTATCAACTCTTATTTTATAAAAACCTCCTGATGAAAGAGGATTTACTGTAGTACCTACTTTGGCTGCGTTAAGATTTTGTGGCGCTCCATCTTCCGTAATTTGAAAAGAAGATAGTCTTTGCACAGTTCCGTTTACTCTTTTAAATAAAGAAACATTGTAGCTTGCAAATCTTTCACCCTCAATATCAACATAGGTGATATCCTTAATCTCATATTCCGGAAGCTGTGATGCATTCAATTCAAATAAATCTTTTTGAGAAACATTTTCCCACTGAAGATTGGTAACCTTCAACTGGTTTGCTGCCGTCTGTATTTTATTGTGAATAAAAATATTGTCTCGCGCGAAAGAGAATCCTTCATTTTTAAATGCAGGCAGCACTTTCTTTATAGTACCAAAATCTTCAGTTTTAGAACCATTCCATTCTATGGCAACACGTTGTGCCTGTAATGTTGTTGCTAAAGAGAAGAGGGATATAAATATAATTTTCAGTCTCATGTTCGTAGATGAATTTCCGAATTACAAAATAAATGAAAATTTTATAATTACATAGTGTACAATAAAATTAATTTCATGTGATTTATCAAAAAAAACAAATCTTTATTTGATTTATTGAATAATTTACTTTTCTTTGTACTTTGAATAATATTTATATCGACTATGAAAAAACTAAAGTTGTTTTCATTAATAGCATTGAGTTCTACACTTGCATTAACCAGTTGTGGTGGTTCCGGGACCGGCAAAGGAGGCGGTACGAAAAGTTTTGTCTCTAAGACAGGCTGGAAACCAAACGAAAAACAGGGTTGGTTTTTTGCTGGAAAGCAGCAAGAGCAGAAGGGATGGCCAGGAATGGTTTATGTAGAAGGTGGAACTTTCACAATGGGATTAGTGAAAGATGATGTAATGCACGATTGGAATAACTCACCTCGCAGAATGCAGGTAAGCTCTTTCTATATCGGTGAAACAGAAATTACTAACTACGAATACCGTGAATACCTTACATGGTTGAAGTATGTTTTCCCACCAAGTGATCCTAGCTTTAAAGAAATCTACAACGGTGCTTTGCCGGATACTTTATTGTGGGATAATAAGCTTTCTAGAAATGATTTCAACGAAACTTATTTCAGAGATGCTAACTACGACTACTATCCTGTAGTAGGTGTGGCTTGGGCTCAGGCAAACAGATATTGTGAATGGTTGACAGACAGAGCAAACGAGAAAGCATTAATGAATGCCGGTATCATTGCTAAAGATTTATATATTAATGAATCTAACAACCAGGGTGGTACTGCTTTCAATATGGATAAATTCAAATCGAATGATCCTGAAATGCAAGGCTATATCAACGAACAGAGAAGACAACAGAAAACTGGTATAAAAACTACTAACCAAAGACTTATCGCTGCAAACAGAGCTCCTGGTGCTGATATGGTTACGAAATTCAGACTTCCAAGTGAAGTAGAATGGGAGTACGCTGCTTTGGGAATGGAGAAAAACAGAGAGTACAATATGTACTTAGGTAAAGCCCCTGAAATCCAGTCTCTAAGAGGTACTAAAGGTAAAGACAGAGGTATGCTTCTTGAAAACTTCAAGCAAGGTCAAGGGGATTATTCAGGTCTTCCAGGTTGGAAAAACGACGGTTCAGCTAAAACTTCAGACGTAAGACAATATCCTTCAAATGCTATCGGTATTTACGGAATGTACGGAAACGTTGCTGAATGGACTGCTGATGTTTACAGACCAATTGTAGATGACGAATACAGTGATTTCAACTACTACAGAGGTAATGCTCCTCAGGCTATCGTAAGAAACGGAGACGGAACTTACCAGATGGTAGATGAAACAAACATGAAATATGATACTTTAAGAGACGGAAGATTGGTTGCAAGAAATTTACCTGGTCAATATTCCAGAGAAACGATTGCAAACTACGCAAACTTCAGAGACGGAGATCAACAGTCTTCTCTAAGTTACAGAAATGCTTCTGATTCTGTTTCATCTTACAATATGTATAATGGAGCAAAACAAAACTTCTTCGTTGATGCAAACGGTAAAGTAAAATTACAGAAAGATACCGGGAAGAGAACTTCTCAGATTTCTAACGATATCAGAGTTGTGAAAGGTGGTTCTTGGCAGGATTCAGCGTACTGGTTAGATCCGGGACAAAGAAGATATAAAGCTGAAAACGCAGGTTACGGATGGATCGGATTCCGTGTAGCGCAGGATGCGAGTTCAAAAAACAAAGGTAGAACGAGAAGATAATTTATTATCAAAATATTATACAAAAAACCTTCTGAATATTCAGAAGGTTTTTTATTTTTGGGCTATGAATGTACAGGATTTTTATCAGATCTATTTAAAAGCAAATAACGTAACAATTGACAGCAGAAAAGTTGGAGTGAACGACATTTTCTTTGCTTTTTCAGGCGATAACTTCAACGCTGCAACACTGGCTGAAGATGCCGCTGCGAAAGGCGCCCTGGCAGTAATCGTTGAGCAGAAAAATTTTGAAAATACAGAAAAAAATATTTTTTATGTTGAATCTACATTAAACTTCCTTCAGGAACTGGCAATTCACCATAGAGATCAGCTGAAAATCCCTGTAATAGGCCTTACTGGAAGCAACGGAAAAACTACGACCAAAGAGATCATTCACGCTGTATTATCTGAAAAATTCAATGTACAGTACACTTTTGGGAATCTGAACAATCATATCGGAGTTCCGTTAACCATTCTTTCCATTAAACCTGAACATGAAATGGCGGTTGTTGAAATGGGAGCCAACCATCAGAAAGAAATTGAATTACTCTGCTCCATTGCAAAGCCAACTATCGGTTACATCACCAATTTCGGGAAAGCGCATCTGGAAGGTTTTGGAGGTTTTGAAGGTGTAATTAAAGGCAAATCTGAACTGTACGATTATTTAGTAAATCATCAACAAACAATTTTGGTTAATGATAATGATACCATTCAGTTTGAAAAAACGCTTAATTATTCTCCAAAAATAAGTTTCGGGAAAGAAAATTCTGATTATCAGTTTGAATTAATTTCTTCTGAACATTTTGTTGGTCTAAGTTTTAACAATACAACAGCTGTTTCAAAACTTACAGGCGAATATAATTTTACCAATCTCTGTGCAGCAGCAAGTCTGGGACTTCATTTTAGAATTGATTCTGAAAAGATAAAACATGCTGTAGAAAACTATACTCCAACAAATATGCGTTCGCAGATTGTAAAAAAGGGTGGGAAAACGCTTGTTTTAGATACCTACAACGCCAATCCAAGTTCTATGACAGCATCATTGAATAATTTCGTCACATTTGAGGGAACGAAAACAATAATCATTGGTGATATGCTTGAATTGGGAGATGAGAGCAAAACCGAACATCAGAATATTTTAAATCTGGCTAAAAGTTTAAATTTTAACCAAATTATTACTGTCGGAAGTCAGTTCAAAAATGTAAATGATTCTGCCGAAGCATTCGCAAACACAGCAGAACTGACTGATTATTTAGAGAAAAACAAAATCAATTCAGAAAATATTCTTTTAAAAGCTTCAAGAGGAATCGCTTTAGAAAAAGCTCTGGATTTTATTTAATTTTAGATTCTTTAAAATCAGACAGAATCAGTTTAATATTCTTAAAAGTATTCGGGAAAACTTCTTCGGTGATCATCACGTCGTTTTTCCATGCAACTTCGGTGATCCCTTCTTCAATCTGCGGTTTTGAGGTGTCTTCACCATCAAAAAACATTTCAAACCAATGCGTATATTTTAATACTTTGTCACCATTTCTCTCAACATAAATATGGTATGTTGTGTTGATGAAATCTTTTAACACAACATTTCTTAGTCCGGTTTCTTCTTCAATTTCACGGATGGCAGATTCTTCACGCGATTCACCTTTTTCCATTTTACCTTTTGGGAGATCCCATTTTCCGAGTCTTTTGATGAAGAGAATTTCGCCCGAAGGATTATTTACAATTCCGCCGGCCGCTTCTATTTTTCTGAAAAGTAAATTAAATTCATTCCAGATGGTGTCCAGATTTTCGCCATAAACATTCATCTCTGATGTTGATGTATTCTGAAGAAGATCCAAAGCGATTTCCAGCGTTGTAGAGTTTTCGTAACCGACTGTTTTTTCTAAGTTTTCGGGATTCTTAGAGAGCAATAATTTTTTTTCGTTGACAAAAACTTTATACATTTGTAATAATTTAAATACAAAAATAAAAAATGAATTTAGAAGGACGAAAAATAATCGTTAATAAATCTGCGAAAGAGCTTTCAGAAGTATTAAAAACACCGGAAAATTACAAACAGTTTATGCCGGATGGTCTGCAGAAGTTTGAAACGCGTGAAGACGGCTTCAAATTCGGACTTCAGGGCATGCCCGAAATCGCTTTGAAAATTGATGAAGTAACTGAAGAGAAAGCTGTTTTAAAATCAGCAAGTTCAAGCCTAGATTTTGCTCTGACAGCTGCTTTGAAACCTTTAAATGAAAATCAGACAGAAGTGCAGATGCTGTTTGAAGGAAAGTTTAATCCTTTTATTAAAATGATGGTTGAGAAACCGCTTCAGAATTTTATCAATACGCTTACAGATAAGATCGAAACTTATAAATAATATTTAGCCTTCAGAAATGAAGGCTTTTTTATGCGATAATCCCTGAGCTGTGATCGTTGGAACTTCCAGTTGCAGAAGAAAGAACATTAATTTCGTTATTCATTCTTAAAACGCCCATAAAGGCGAAAATCAAAGCTTCCTTAAAATCGATGATGGTTTTTTCGGGAATTATGATTTCTGAATAAGTTTTCGATCTGATTTTTTCGATTAAAAAAGAATTGTAAGTTCCGCCACCGGTAAACAGAACTTTTTTCAAGTGATTTTCACTGAATATTTTTGAAATCTGAACAGCCGCATGCTCTGTAAATGTTGCCAAAGCTGTAAGAGAATCTACATTTTCCAAAAGCGGAAAAATATTTTGGTTACAAAATTCTATTCCTAAAGATTTCGGATGTTGTTGATTGTAAAATTCTAAATTGTTCAGCTTTTCAAGCAGATCTAAATCAATATTCCCTTTTCTTGCCAAATCTCCGTTCTCATCAAATTTTTTTCCGAGATCCTTTGAGATTTTATTTAAAACAATATTCACCGGGCAGATATCAAAAGCAATTCTTTTCCCTGATTTTTTAAATGAAATATTTGAAAATCCACCCAAATTCAGACAGGCATCATATTCTGAAAACAAGAGTTCATCACCAATTGGAACGAGTGGAGCACCATTTCCACCCATCAAAACGTCCTGACTTCTGAAATCATAGATCACAGGAATTCCGGTCTCAAGTTTTATTGCACGTCCGTCTCCAATCTGCTGAGTAAATTTTCTCTGAGGCTGATGAAAAACGGTATGACCATGAGAAGCAACCAGATCTATACCTGAAATTTTTTTAGTTCGGATAAAATCATTCACTCTTTCACCCAGATAAAATCCATAATCTGAATTTAATGCCAAAAGATCTTGAGCGGATAAATGAATAGAATTTTTAAGATCGTTTTCCCATTTTTCAGGGTAGGGAATGGTTTCAGCTTCAATAATTTTAAACTGCCAGCTGTTTTCAGTTTTTTCAAACTCAGCAAGACAGAGATCAAGCCCATCCAGGCTCGTTCCCGACATTAATCCAATGACTCTGGTTATCATGCTGAAAATTATTGAGCAAGTTTATTTTGACCCATATCAATTTCTCCTGAGTTTTTGAAAAACCGGTATTCAGAAAAATCATCTTTCGCCCACATACCATGAGCATTAATCAAAACTGATCCATCTGGCATGGTCTGGTAAACGGTGTCGCGCGTATAAATTCGTTGCTTGCGCTGATCCCAGTAGACGCTTTGCGTGACAAACCTACGTCCTTCATTGGTCGTAATTCTCACGTCACCCTTTGCTTCATAAAATTTTTTGTACTCAAAAATTCTGGCATATTTGGCAGTGATCGTTCCCGGTTTTGGATTTTTTTTATCGAAGAAATCGATTTTAATTCCTTTTTTTGCCACGACATAAGGACTGTCAATCAACTCATATTTTTCAATAACAGGAGCATAAGCCTTCAGTGTAATCATTCCGGAATCGCGCTGAATAATGTTCGCATTGTTGATTACCTGAGACGGGAAATTTTTACTGTCAGTCCCTTTCTGTTTTGTGAGGTCGTCTTCGCAGGATGTGAATATAAAAAATATAGCACAACTGAAAAGGTATGCTATATTTTTAAATTTGATATTTTTTGAAGTCAAAAACATTTTAGTTGTAAAGATTCTTTCTGAACCATTTGTCAGCAAAGTTGAAACCGACTTTAAGGTTAACGTAGTTCTGATTGATCAGATTATCATTAAGCGTTCCTCTTTTTCCTGCTTCTACACCAATCTCAAGACCGCTCATTCTTTGGATTCCGCTGGATTTAAACGGAAGAAGTACGCCCGCAGAAATACCGTATCTGTTGATGCTGTTGTTGGCAATTTTCAGACCGCCTCTTTCATAGAAAGCACCGTATCTGTAAACTACTCTTGAAAAATAGTTTCTGAAGTTGTTGTAGTTTGGCAAATACCAACCTCCGGCAGAGATTCTGTATGTGTCTTGAAAATCAAATGATTTTCCGAAATAAGAAATAGTCTCTCCTTTTTTGTAGTCAACCTGTAAAGATGCAAACCATTCATTATTACTTCCATATCCTGCTCCTAATGAAGCCTGTAACGGGATTAGATTTTTAGAGCTCGTGCTTTTCTGCTCAATGATGGTTTCATTCAGCTTCGTTTCAGCGGTTCCATAATAATATGTACTGTTTTTATAGTCAGTAGTCATATTGCTTGTATTACCAAACGTAGCGGTTGCACCAAGAGTAAGCTTATTATCAGTTGAAGTATTGATTTTCTGATAACTTGTACCTAAAGTCAAATTAAAGTTCTTGATGCTGTTTTTGGTCTCGTAACCATTAATAAACTCAGCTCCTGAAACTGTAAATTCATTAATGTCATAAAGATTTCCAAAGTAGAAATTAGCTTTAGCACCTACCGAAAGTCCTTTCCCAACGTTATATGAAATCGCAGCCTGTGCTGTATTTAATGTACCTTTTCCAGTAAATCTATTCGCATGAATTGATTCCTCCTTAGTTTCAGGATTCGTAACCGTTTCAGAAGTCAATACGTCGTAGCTTTTTGAGCTGTAAGGTTGATAAAGCAATCCCATTTTCACTTTAGATGAAAGCGGAAACGCAAGTGAAATATTGGATAAATACGTAGAATGCTTGGTAGACTTAGTATTGTTGTAATTTGTTTTGAAGTAATTGTTTTCGTTGGTTGCCTCCAATTTTATGCTCGTAAGCTCAAAATTGGTATTATTGGCAGGGTTCCCGAAGTTGAAGTTACTCGTGAAATCACTGATGTATGCTGTTGAAATGCCTCCCATAGAGGATGTCTCAATCGTATTATCAAACTTTACATCTCCAATTCCGTAAGTTGCGTATGGCGAATTGCTTATACTTTGCGCGTTAAGGAAATATCCCACCGAAATGAATGATAGTACAAAGATTTTTTTCATTCTAGATTTTTAAAATAATGCGCAAATATCTTAAATATTAATGAATTGTAAAAATTTACCGAGGTTAAAGTTTGTTAAGGGGAATTTACAGTGAATTGTCAAGTGTGAATTAGCTTCGCTGTCAATTTTTATTCGCTCAATTTTTATGAAATTCACAACTCACCTGCGAAACAAAATTGACAATTGACCAATCGCCTTTTCACAAAAATTCTTTTATCTTTGAACCATGAATTGGGAGAACATCGCAGGGCAGAAAAATCTTAAAAAACTGCTTCAGGAAAGTATTTCAGATAACAGGGTGAGCCACGCTCAGCTGTTCGTAGGAAAAGAAGGATATGGCACTCTGCCGTTAGCTTTGGCGTATGCAAAACAGATTCTGAATAACGAAAATGAGCATTCTGCTTCGCGGGTTGATCATCTTAATCATTTAGATCTCCATTTCTGTTTTCCTGTGTTCAGTGAGAAAAACAATTCATTGAGCAAGAAAAATTTTGACGATTTCAGATCTATGATTTTAGATTCTCCGTATGCCAGTTTTGATGACTGGTCGGGAGTTTTGGAATCTGAAAACAAACAGCTTTTTATCTCGGCAGACGAAATGGATGATCAAAACCAAAAATTTGCCTTAAAAAGTTTCGAAGGTGGAACAAAAATTCTCATCGTGTGGAGAGCAGATAAAATGAATACTTCCGCAGCCAATAAATTTCTGAAATTTCTTGAAGAGCCACCTGCAAAAACATTAATTCTTCTGACGACAGAAACGATCGACGATATTTTACCAACCATTCTCTCCCGTACTCAGATTATAGATATTCCCCGAATTGAGGATGAGGATCTTCAGTCATATCTGAAAGAAAATGTGCAGGCGGATGAAAACAGGATTACCGAAATCGTTCATCAGGCTCAGGGAGATTTGAATGAAGCTTTCAAATTATTAAATTCCCAAAATAAAAACAGCGACTTTGAGGCGCTTTTTGTACAGTGGGTCCGCGATGCTTTTATGGTCAAGAAAAAACCCGAGTATCTGAAATCCATCATCAGCTGGGCGAGAGAAGTTGCCTCATGGAACCGTGAGAAGCAGAAGAATTTTTTGAATTACTGTGCAGAAATTTTCAGACTGGCGATGCTTCAGAACTACAGCTCGCAGGATTTGGTATACAAAAAAATTGATGCGAACGGATTCAACTGGGCCGGTTTTTCAAAATACATCAGCGGAGCCAATATCGTTTCTATACTTGAAGAAATCAACGAAGCCGATCATCATTTAACCCGGAACGGAAACCCAAAAATTGTATGGACGGATTTGGGGATAAAGCTGTCGAGGTATATTCATAAGAGTTAATGTAAAACGTTATGAAACTGAATTAATCTGGGGAATTGAAAAGCCAGTTAAAAAGGGATTTTTCTCTAAATTATTTGGACATTAAGTAATTTCTGCAAGCAATGACTGACATCCTTCATAAAGAACAAAATTATATTAAGAGGTTAAATTCAAATTTTATCGGACAGAAAATTGCTGAAATTTTTTACGAAGAAATAAATTATGAATCAGACATTGAGTACTGGAATTATTCCGACAATATACATTCTGTAGATATGAATGTCATATTTAAATTTGAAAATGGAAAACTTTTGCAAATTAAATGGGATAATGAATTTTACTGTTATGGGATAGGATTCGAAGAGATTAGGACATTGATTAAAAGAAAAGGTTTTAAAACAGTAAATGTATCCCAAAATTCAAATTGGAACTCATTAATTGGAAAAACAATTACATCAGTTGATATTTATTGGGATAAAAAAGAAAGTCAGGAATATCAGGAAATGTTGGAACTCGTGATTCCCAATGTCAAAAAAAAGCAAATTAAATTACCATTATCTTGGAAATTAAACTTTCAAAATGAATTTTTATTTATTTCCGCATTTGAGATTAAAGACAATGGAAATAACTATTATTGGGCAGACAATTTGACTATATTTTTTAAAGATGATGATTTTAAAAAATACAGATTGAATCAGAGATTTAGCAGATAAAAGGTTATTTATAAAAGAACTTTAGTCCAGCTTTGCAGAATTCACTTCTCCAAATTCTTTTTAAACTCCACATATTCCTCCTCCATAAAATCAGCTTTCCCCAGCTGAAGACGCATCGATTCTATATTTTTCACAGTAGACTGCACCGCAGTTGTAAACCACGGGAATTCCTGGCTTAGAGATGTCAGTTTTGCAAGTGCCCGCAATCCTCCGTTTTCAGATTCAGATAATTTTACAGCATGTTCGTACCTGAAGATTGGGCAGTAATAATATTCTTCTGCTACATAATCCCATGTTTCCAGACCGGCATCGGTATTAATAAGATAAGCCATTGCAAAAACCGAAGAATCGAGATAATTTTCAGAGAAGATAAAGCAGTCGAATACACTTTTCAGGCTGGTGTCCGTCATTTTTTTATCTAAAACATCACCGATGATCTGATGGCTCTTCTCTTTTTTCACGGTGTCTTTGGATAAATGAAGCACACTGGCATATTCCACTTTTACCAAATCATTGTTTGGGGATTTTTCGTATGCTTTCTGTGCGTAATTCATAGCAGCATCATTGTCTAGCAGAATTCTGTGAAGTTTCGACGCCGCCACGAGTTCTTCCACAGACATTTGGTTTTTCTCTTCAACTTTCTCCCTGAAATATTTCAGAGATTTTGTTGCGTAACGGTCTTTCGTAAACCGTTCCATGACTTTCCAGTCTTCAAGATTTTCCAGTTGAGATCTGTCCCAGAATTCATAAAGCACAGACATTCTGTCCCATTTAGACTGAATTTTTTCCCACTCAGAAAATATCTGATGATGAGCAATATGTGGAGGTACAATATTTCCTTTTTGATCTTCAATTATTAAACTGATATCAGAAACCGGATCAGAATGGTATCTTTTATAAGCTTCTACAATTTCTCTGTCAAATTTTTCTCCTGTTTCTGAAGTTGCAACTATCGGATCTTCTTTTGGAGGAATGAGTTTCTCTGCCTGTTTTTTTTTGCCGAAAAGGAAACTGAAAAAGCCCATACAATTGATTTTCAGTAAATATAAAATTAATTGGAAATATATGAAGCATTAAAATAAAATTAAAAAATCAATCAAACGTTTGATTTTATGAATTCCGTGATGTATCTTTGCACCCGTAAAATCACAACAATGGTTTCAAAAGAAGAAAATATTTTATTCGCTGCCGAACAGCTTTTCGCTGAAAAAGGTTTTTCCGGAACATCAACGAGAGAGATTTCAAAAGCAGCGAACGTGAATATTTCGATGATTTCCTATTATTTCGGTTCAAAAGAAAAATTATACGAGAAACTCGTCGAGTACAGAATGAAAGAAGGCCAGTTCTTTTCAAAAGATCTTTTGGAGCGTACAGACATCAACGAATGGGAAAAGGTTGAAAGAATTGTTGATCAGTTTGCCGGAAGGGTGCGGCATCACAAAATGTTTTTCAGAATCATGCAGAGAGAGCAGTTGTACAGCGATAATCCTCAGATTGTAGAATTTCTGAAAGAAACCAAACTGAGTTTCATTACCATGTATTCGAAAATTCTGGAAAGCGGTTTGGAAAAAGGAATTTTCACTAAAAATCCACCAATTTATTTATTACATTCTACGGTAAGCGGAACTTTATTTTATGCTTCCAATGCCAAACAGATGTATAAAGATTTTCTTAAAAATGAGGAAGATGAAATGGTTTTCGAAGAAACGTATTTCAACGAGCTTACACAACATATAAAACATATTTTAAAAGACCTTTTAGGTTATGAAGAGAATAAATAACTCAGTTCTTGTACTGTCCCTATTCGCAGGAATGATGTACACACACGCTCAGGAGAAAAAACAGCTCAGCCTTGATGAAGCCGTACAGTTGGGAATCCAGAACAGTAAAAGTTTAAAAATAGATGCCGCCAAAATAGAAGAAGCAACCGCTGATCTGTTGGCTGCAAAAAACCGACAGCTTCCGGATCTGTCTGTTTCAGCAAGCTATCTTTATCTTCCGGTAAGACCAACGATTGATTTGAAGATTCCCGGTGTTTCAACCGCGGGAAGTCCTGAAGTACATCAGGTAGCGTATGGTTCTGCCAATGTTACCGTTCCGATTTACAGTGGCGGAAGAATTAAATATGGTATTCAGTCGGCAAAATATCTGGTGGAAGCATCAAAATTAAGCACTGAAAATGATAAAGTTGCGATTGCTTACAACGTGGCTCAGGCTTATAATAATTTGTTCAAAGCCAACCAATCTATAAAAGTTTTAGAAGAAAACCTTTCAGCTTCTCAAAAGAGAGACGAAACTTTTCTTAAGCTTGAAAATAACGGAGTGATCGCAAGAAACGACCGTTTAAAAGCAAACCTTCAGACTTCAAATATTGAATTACAGCTGCTGGAAGCTAAAAACAATTACAACATCGCCAACATCAATATGGATCTTCTCCTCGGACTTCCCGAAAATACTGAGATAGAAGTAGACGAAGCGTATATCAACGAAATGCAGGAGGCCAAACCGGTTGATTTCTATCTGAACACAGCGCAGGAAAACAGAAAAGATCTTCAGGCACTTCAGCAGCAGAGAAAAGCAGCATCTGTCGGTACAAAAGCAGCCAAGGCAGAAAGTCTACCAACCATCGCGTTGACTGGAGGATACGTTGCAGCAGATGTTCCCAACTTTTTCACGATGTACAACGCTGTAAACGTAGGCTTGGGAATTCAGTATAATATTTCAAACCTGTGGAAGAAAAATTCAGCTTTAAAACAATCTCAGGCGAGAGAAAAACAACTTTCTGCCACCGATGAAATGCTGAATGACAATATTAAACTGGAAGTTAACAGAGAATATCAAAACGCAGATTATTTTAAACAGAGAATTGCTGTTTTCGAAAAATCTTCTGTTCAGGCTGATGAAAACTACAGAATTACAAAAAATAAATATGACAACGGTCTGGCAACCATGACGGAACTGCTGGATGCCGATGCTGCGAAAATTGCTGCAACAGTGGGCGTGATCAATGCCAAAGCTGACGCCGCACTTGCCTACAGAAAACTGGTGCAGACCACAGGAACTTTAACCAACAATTAATTTAAAGAACTCATTATTTAAAATGGAAAATAATACAACACAGATTACTGAACCTAAAAAGAAAAAAAGTTTGGTTTTCCCGATTATATTGGCTGTAGTGCTCATCGGTGGAGGAATTTACGGCTATAAAACGTACTCTTACGGTCAGGTGCACGAGGAGACGGATGATGCACAAATTTCTTCAAACATGGCTCCGGTTATTTCAAAAATTTCAGGTTATGTGGCGGAAGTAAAGGTGAAAGACAACCAGTTTGTGAAAAAAGGAGATACTTTGGTGGTACTCGACAACAGAGATCAGAAAATGACTCTGGCTCAGGCAGAAGCAGCATTGGCTACGGCAAAAAGTAATATTTCAAATGCTCAGGCTACTACAACAGCAACTTCCAAAAACATTGGCTCATCTGAAGCGGCGGTATCTACTGCAAATGCGCAGATTGAAGCAGCAAAAGTAAATGTCTGGAAAACGGCTCAGGATCTTAAAAGATATTCTGTTCTGGTAAAAGACCATTCGATTACAGAACAGCAGTATGAGCAGGTTTTGGCAGCAAAACAGTCTGCAGACAAGCAGCTTCAGGTTTTGGTGGAACAGAGAAATCAGATTGCACAGCAGACGGGAATTGCTTCTTCTCAAACTGAGGCAAGTTCTCAGCAGATTTCAGTGGCCGGTTCGGTAGCAAAACAGAGAGAAGTAGATGTAGAAAATGCAAGATTAAATCTTTCATATACCGTTATTACCGCTCCGGAAGATGGATATGTAGGGAAAGTTTCTACGCAGGCTGGACAGTTTCTGCAGGCCGGAACACAGCTTTTTGCTTTGATCAGAAACGATCAGAAATGGGTGGTAGCTAATTTTAAAGAAACTCAGGTGGATAAAATGGTGGAAGGCCAGAAAGTGAAAATCGAAATTGATGCTTTTCCTGACAGAGAATTTGATGGTGTTGTAAGTTCATTTTCTCCGGCAACAGGAGCTTCATTTTCAATTCTTCCTCCCGATAACGCAAGCGGAAACTTCGTAAAAGTAGTGCAGAGACTTCCTGTAAAAATAGATTTCGTCAACCTTGATAAAGAAGTTGCCAAAAGACTGAGAACAGGGATGAATGTGAAGGCAGAAGTTTCTTTGAAATAATATTGAAATAATGAAAGGTCAATAAACTTCGTTGTCAATAGTGAATTCGCTTCGCTGTCAATTTAAACTGACTGCTTTAAAACTCTCTATCGATACGAAACAAATTTACCATTCACATCTATAAAGTATATCAGTGAATTGTCAATTTTGCAGAGGCAAGTCAATTATGAATTGAAAATGCAGGAGGATTGATGCTATTTGGAAATGAAGAAGAAAAATTGACAACGGAGTTGATTGACTATTGACAATTCACTTTTAATATAAAAAAAATCTTAAAGACGGGGAAAATTGATATTGAAATAGGAAAAAGGAATTTTCTTTTAACCTTAACCTTAACCTCAGCCTCAACCTCAACCATCTTTAAACACACAAAAAAATCAATGCAGGATTCATTAGTAGAATACGGAGCCAGAAGGGTAATCATTACCATCACGGCGATCCTTTGTGCTTTGCTGGAAATTGTAGATTCTACGATTGTAAATGTTGCCCTCAACGAAATGAAGGGAAACATGGGCGCAACACTTTCTGAAGTGGGATGGGTGATTACGGCGTATGCCATTGGTAACGTAATCGTGGTACCGATGACCAGCTGGCTTTCACAGCAGTTTGGGCGTAGAAATTATTTCGCTGCTTCCATCATTATATTTACTGTTTTCTCATTTCTGTGCGGTAATGCCGACAATATCTGGGAACTCGTATTTTTCAGACTCTGTCAGGGTATTGGAGGAGGAGCACTTCTGGTAACTTCTCAAACGATTATTACAGAATCTTATCCCATCGAAAAACGGAGTATGGCTCAGGCGATCTACGGTTTGGGAGTGATTATCGGCCCGACTTTAGGTCCGCCTTTGGGAGGTTATATTGTTGATAATTACAGCTGGCCGTATATTTTTTACATTAACATTCCCATTGGGATTGCTGCGGTACTGATGACACTTCAGTTTGTGAGAAGCCCAAAATATGCAGAAAAAAGAAAAGCCTCGGATGTCGACTGGCTCGGGATTATGCTATTGGCATTAACTGTTGGCTCACTTCAGTTTATCCTGGAAAGAGGTCATGAAGAAGACTGGTTTGAAAGTGGAATGATCGTAACGTTTACTTCCACGGCAGTTTTAGGATTTATATTGTTTCTTTGGCGCGAGCTCACCTACAAGTATCCCATCGTGGAACTTCGGGTTTTGAAAAACGGTAACCTGAGGATCGGAACCATAATGTCTTTTGTTTTAGGATTTGGGTTATACGGTTCTACCTTTATTGTTCCGCTTTACACGCAGAGTATTTTGGGTTGGACGGCCTTACAGTCAGGAGCTTTGATGATTCCTGCCGCACTTACCACGGCGTTTATGATGCCGATTATCGGAAAACTTTTAACGAAAGGTGCTAAACAGCAGATTCTGGTTGCATTGGGATTATTCATCTTCTTTATCTACAGTTTCTGGGGTTATAAAATTCTGACACCGGACACCGGCGAAGATGCATTTTTCTGGATGCTGATCGTGAGAGGAGCAGGTCTTGGTTTGCTTTTTATTCCGATTACTTCTTTATCTTTAAGTACACTGAAAGGTCAGGAAATAGGTCAGGGAGCGGCATTTACAGGAATGATGAGACAGCTCGGAGGTTCATTCGGGATTGCGGGGATCACCACGTTTATTGCCAATGAAAGCCAGAAGCACAGGGTAAATCTTCTTTCTCATTTGGATGAAAACAGCTTAAATGTTCAGGAGAGAATCAACGGACTGAAAGCAAGTTTTATGGCGAAAGGAATGTCATCTGATGTCGCTGAAAAATCTGCCTACAAAATTCTGGATCTTGCCGTCACTAAACAGGCTGCAGTACTTTCTTACATGGATGTATTTCTCTATCTGGGGGTCATATTTTTAGTCTGTATACCTTTTATTTTATTTGTAAGGGAAAGAAAAAGCAAAGAAAAAATCGACCTCAGCGAGGCGATGCATTAAAATATAAACCTCTGAAATTTTTTCAGAGGTTTTTTGTTTTTTTTTATAAAAATCATTCCGTTCCACGTATGTTTTTGCTTAACCAATAGTGGTTTGAACTTTCCCAACCTGGGACTTCATCCCCCGAAACTGGTTTGCCTTCTCCCAACTTGTGACGGCATCATCCTAAACAGGTTTGCCTCGTCCCAACTTGGGAATGCTTCCCTCTAAACAGATTCTCACTGATGACCATTGTAATATAACTAATCCTCAAGACTTGCCTTATGCATCGTTCCCCATTTATCCAGTTCTACGATAACAGGTTTTAGCTGATAGCCAATTTCAGTCAGTTCATATTCAACTCTTGGAGGAACTTCGGCGAAAACGGTTCTTGTGACGATTTTATCCTCCTCCAGTTTTCTAAGTTGAAGCGTGAGCATACGTTCTGTAATATTTCCAAGGCTTTTTCTCAGTTCCCCGAATCTCAGTTTTCCATTAATTAAATAGCTGCAGATAGCCAGTGACCATTGTCCGCCAATCAGTTTCGAAGCGTAGAGCTCGGGACACTCTTCTACAAGTGCTTTTTTGTTGGCAAAATTGGTCGAGGTTTCCTTTATTTTAGTCATTACTTACATTTTTTATAGTACCGTACAATTGGTGGCTACTATCCGAATTGTAAGTTACACTTATTATTTTTGTAGAAGAAATTTTAAAATATGAAAACATTAATAATAGTAACTCATCCTACTATGGACGAATCTTTAATCAATAAAAGATGGGTGGAAGAACTGAATAAATTTCCCGAAAAATATGTGGTTCACGAACTGTACAAAGCTTATCCGGATGAAATATTAGATATAAAAAAAGAACAGGAACTGGTGGAGGCTTACGACAAGATTGTTTTCCAGTTTCCATTTTATTGGTTCAGCAGTCCGTCTTTACTGAAAAAATGGTTTGATGAAGTCTTGTTACACGGTTGGGCATACGGAAGCAAAAGCGGATATAAAGTCGGCGGTAAAAAGGTTGCGCTGGCCATATCTGCAGGTGTGGATGATGAAGATTTCAGGGCCGATGGAAAATACAGACACACCGTCATAGAATTTACCAGACCTTTTGAGCTCAGTTTTGAGTACATCAGAGCAGACTATCAAAAAGCGTTTGTTTACTATGGTTTAGAGCATAATGTTTCTAAAGAATGGATTGAAAGAAGTGTTCCGATGTATCTGGAATTTATTGATAATCTGTAAAACAAAACCTCTGAAAAATTTCAGAGATTTTTTTATCATTACCTAGCCACCCTTTCAAACCATGGTTTTCCTTCAAGAGTTCCATTCATAGGTGAAGGCTCTTTTTGATCTCTAAGTTTTCCATCATTAAAGTATGGATACAAGATTTTCCCTTTAATTAAAAGTTTTTTTGGCGGTGGGTTTCTGCTTTGTCCGCCAGAGGTGATTGATTGTAATACATAATCCATCTGAGTAATGGTATTTGAAATTTTGTCTTCAGAAAGTACAGATTTTCCATCTTCCTTAACGGTGTCCATAATCTCATTTATTGTTAAGTAAATATTTTGGTTGTCGGTTGATTTCCATGTTCCAATATTCCAGCTTGACGCAAGATCAAAATTCCATTTGTATTCAAAAGTATGATCTGGATTAAGTTTTAAAGTTTCTCCAAAATCATTTTGATAAATTCCCTCAAGTTTGTGCTGACTGAAAACAAAACTAGAGATCATAGCGAATGCGAAAAACAGGATATTCTTCATCATTCTTAAAACTCTATCTCAAACTCCTCACAGTCACATCAGGTTTCTCACCTGCAGGAACAATAAAAACAGCATCATCACTTATCGTATCTCCAGTGTCAAAATAATAACTGCCAATCACAGGAAGAATGTTGGTCACCGACTTTCCGGATTTATCATAAGCAGAGTAAGATACATTGATCATCTGAGTTTTCATTTTAAGCTGAATTTTTTTCGAAGTCAGTTTTGCTCCGGTCGCATTCATACAGTCGAGCTCTACAATTCCTGTATCCATCACAATTTGAGGATATGAGGTGAGTCTGATGTTGTAAGATTTGTCTGAAGTGTTTTTTACGGAAGCAGCAATTTTGTAGCGGTCAAAAGCTTTACCTCCAACCTGTACGCTTTCTTTATTCATAATGTTGAAACTGACTTTCAGTCCGTTGACATCAACTGTTTCACCATCTGAAATTTTTTGTGCATTGGCAAATATTCCGAAACTGCAACATATCACAATCAAAAGAGAAGAAATTGAGTTTTTCATAATAATTTGTTTTGGTGGTTTTTTCGTGATTTAAATTTACGAAATAATCTTTTCAACCCTATTAATTTTCAGCCATAAAATTTAGAGGATTCCCTATCTTTGCCTCGCTTTTAAGCAATAAAAACGAAGCTTTACATTGAACAATCTGAAATACTATATCGCCGCCATCACTGCCTTCTCTTTATGGGGAACATTCAGTCTGGTTTTAAAGCCACTGCATTCATATCCTTCATTGGATATTCTTTTTTACAGGGTGTTTAGCTGTGCGGTTATTATGACTTTGGTGACGGTGCTATTTCGAAAGGTAAAGTTGAGGAATAATGTAAATTATTTTAAAACTTTAATTCCAAAGGATAAACGGAAAATTGTCGGCTTGAATATTCTGAGCAGCATTTTGCTCACCGGAAACTGGTTTTCATTTATTTATGTGATGAATCATATCAGCGTGCGTGCAACTTCTGTTGCTTATTTGGTTTGCCCGATTATCACTACCATTTTAGCCTTTCTTATTCTCCGCGAAAAACTCAGCAAACTTCAATGGATTTCAGTGATTTTAAGTGCGGCAGGATGCATTTTATTATCGTACGCCAATCTTTTAGATATGGTTTACAGCACGCTTATAGGTTCTACTTATGCCTGCTACCTCATTATCCAGTCTGTGAATTCTAAATTTGATAAATTTCTGGTGCTTAATTTCCACATGATTTTATCAGCTCTCATCCTACTTCCGTTTTTCCCGACATACTCAGGACCGGTGCCGACGGATTTTAAGTTTTATCTCTACATCGAAATCATTGCGGTGATGTACACTATTGTGCCGTTACTTTTAAACTTGTACGCTTTATCAGGAATTGCTTCTTCTAAAGTGGGAATGATCCTGAATATTAACCCAATCATTGCCTTTATTCTGGCGGGTGCAGTCTACAACGAGGCGCTCGGAGGTTTGCAGATTGTATCTAATTCGATTATATTTTTAGCGGTTATAATTTTTAATGCGAAGGAGATTTTCAGGTTAAAAACTGAGGCTGCTGTTTAAAAGAATTTTGGCTGTAATTTAATCTTCTACGAAAAAAAATGTCCTGAAACTTTGGGATTCTTTATTCAGTCTTGAAGAGGAAAAGTTATATTAAAATTGATTTTTGTTACTGCCTTCAGGGTTAGGGAAGTAATTTTGATCAATTTTGTACAACCAAAAAGAATAAGAATCTCCTGACAGGCAGTTGTCAGCAGTTTGTATTATCTTTATTCCCTAAAATTCAAATATGGATCAAGATAATTTCGACAAAATCATAGAACGCTCTTTGGCGATCAGAAAAAAATACCACGAACTGGAAGTTCAGCAAAATGGAAAAGAATGGACTTTGGAACAGGATGCTCTGGCTTATCTTACAGATGCCGGACTGGTTGGCAGAGACGTAATGTCTCACGAAACAGCATGGCCAAAAAAGAATTCCGCTGAAGAACTGGAACATAAATTAGGCGAAAACATCTGGTGGCTGATTGTACTTGCTGACCGCACGGGAATTGACATCAAAGAAGCTTTAGATCAATTTTTAACCAAAACTGAAAACCTCTTCTCATGAGTTACTGTTCAGCCATCGAAAGAATGCAGCCCGAAAGCCGTAAAGAACTTCACAAAAATTACCACGATAATCATTATGGTTTCCCGATTCATAATGACAACGAATTGTTTGGAAGATTGGTTATGGAAATCAATCAGGCAGGTCTGAGCTGGGAAACCATCCTTAAAAAAGAAGAAGGTTTCAGAAATGCCTACGACAATTTTGATATTCAAAAAGTAGCCGCTTACAGCGAAGAAGACCGTGCACGGTTACTCGCAGATCCCGGAATTATCAGAAATAAACTGAAGGTGAATGCTGCGATAGAAAATGCAAAAACCATCATTGAACTTCAAAAAGAATTTGGCACGTTCGAAAAATGGCTCGAGCATCATCACCCAAAAACTTTAGAAGAATGGATGAAGCTCTTCAAAAAAACGTTCAAATTCACCGGTGGCGAAATCGTGAATGAATTTTTGATGAGCATTGGCTATCTGAAAGGTGCTCATGCGGAGGGTTGCGAAATAAACAAGAAAATTTTGAAAGAGAAACCGATGTGGCTTGTTGAGTAGGTTAAGGTTAAGGTTAAGGTTAAGGTTAAGGTTAAGGTTAAGGTTGCGTCGCTATAATTATTCAATAGGAATGGGCTTTAGCCCATTTATGCATATTGAGGTAAATTGGCTTTAGCCAAAACCTAAGTGATCGATTAAATAATTAACCATTAGGCAATCTGACTTTTCAACCTTTCAATCAACATCGCAACAATTCTTTTATTAAAAACCTTGCTGTCTGAAATATAAACTTCCATTTCTTCAACAGTAAACATTCCAATCGTCATTCCGATGAAAGTATTTTTCAAAACGTTGTCTTTCTGAAGACTCTGCTCGATCATCACGGCTTTTTTCGCGGAAGAGAGCGCATTAAAATCTGAATTCTGACGGATAGCGTAGCTGCTAAACAGTGAAATGTACAAGTCGTTCTGCAATTTCAGAATGGGACGCAGGGCTTGATTTTGAAAAATTTCAGTGGGTGTGGTTGCTTCTGAATTGGGTAGGTTGAGAGATTCTCTGAGGTTTATTTTTGTGGTCATGTATCGTTCGAATTTTAATCTTAGAAAACTTTTTAGTTGTATAGAAAACTTTTATTTGTAATAAAGGTAAAATTTATTCTCAAAAATTTCCTGTGGATCATATTTTCTTTTTAATTCAAAGAAAGAATCAGATTGTGGATACGCTTTTCTCATTTTCATTTTATCAATGTGTAAACGGTAGGGAAGATAGAAGGTTCCTTCGTTTTTAATCGTGACGTCCACCAGTTTATTGGTCAGTGCTTTCATTGCGTTTTCCTGTTTTTCCGTTTTCTTTTGATTGAACAGTAAAACAAATCCGAAAACATGCTCTCTAGCATAATTCATGTAGGCATCTGCATCCCTGTCTACAGCACGGATGGTGATATTTAATAAATCTATTCCGGAATCTTTCAGGATCGGTTTTATATCTTTTATAAACTGATTAAAATTTCTGTCAGGGATAAAATATTCATGAAGAAGATCTGTCGAATTGGGATCTTTATTTTCAATCAGCGAAACGTGGCCGTTCAACAATTCATTTCGGGTGAGAACTGTATTGTTTAAAATCGAATTCATCCCTGTTTCCAAATCCCAGCGAAGTCTTTTTCCGTATTCGCTGTTGACTGTACTTCTGAAAACGACACGTCTTACTTCTTTATTTTTTGATCTTTGTTTCTCGAGTGAAAGCGGTTTTTCATCTGATTTTTCAAAATAAATAATAGTGGATTCTTCTAAAAATTTCTTGTCAGAAATTCTCAGTCTCCCAAAAACAAGATTTACATTATTGTTATCTGTAATTATTTTTTGATACTGAGCAACATAGTCTTCAGAATTCATTGCAGCAGATTTGTAATGTAGAGCAATATTATCAACGACTTTTAACCTCACATCCAAAATAATTCCGAAAAGCCCATAGCCACCGATTACCAGTTTAAATAATTCTGGATTTTCTTCTCTGCTGCAATTGATGATTTCGCCGTCTGCATTCATCAGAGTAAAAGAAATAACACTTGAGGAAACGGGCGGAAGATTTTTTTGCCATCCATGACCGTTCACACTTAAAGAACCACCAATGGAAAATGAACTGAAAGCCTGCATCACGGAAATAGATTTACCGAATTTATCTAAATAATTAATGGCATCTTCCCATAAAGCACCCGAACCAATCGTCAGAATATTATTTTTTTCATCCAATTCCATCTGTTTATAAGCAAGCATATTCAAAAGAATTCCGTTGGGATAAATAGAATGTCCGCCCATGCTGTGTTGGGCTCCTGCAATCGAAATTTTCAGATTCTTTTCTTTGGCATAGCGAAGAACAAGCTTCAGCTGATTTTGAATCTCTTTTTTATTATTTGGAACTACGATTAGAGTGTCTATTTCCGTAAGATTCAGTTGACTTGCATCGTTGGTAAAACCTTTTGGACTAATGATTTTCTCATCAGATTCATTCCATTTTGTTTTAAGGACATGAATGATGGGAACTGAAAGGAATATCAGGACCGCAACAATTGCAATAATAAAAAGGTGCTTTTTTGTCATTTTTTATAGGTGTAAAACGAAAATAGGAAAAATTGTTTGTCATTCCGTAGGAATCTAAACGGTATTAGCCACATTATTTGGTTGGGTATGTGGTCAAAAATGTTGATGTTTTTAAAACTATTTATGATAGCAAATATCATGTACTGTATCTGTTTTTGATCTGAAATAAAAGATGGATAATAAATTTTCTAACATTAACTTAGTCGAAATGTATGTGTCGACTATATGAATATATTCTTGTATTTTCTCAGTAATCTAAGAAAGTATTCACACAATATTTTCAAACAGATAATTTAGAAAATTCATATTCGGATTAAGATATCTTATAGTTACTTCGCGGATAGTTTTTTATTTCTTTTTCACCTTCTATAGCTTGTTGAATCCATCCAATTTTTCGTAATAAATCAAGTATTCAACATTATATCTTGCTGTAAAACTATTGGGATTAATTTTTTTAGAATGATCGTATAATCTTCTGCGTAAATCATTTGTCACGCCAGTGTAGAGTACAGTTTTTCTTTTGTTGGTTAAGATGTATACATAAAAAGTATAAATTCCTTCTGTGAATTCTATCATTTGTGTATAATTAAATAAATTGCTGAGATTCCTACGGAATGACAAAGTGACTGTTGATTTTTTGTGAGATTATTTACAAAAATATTCATGTTAAAAATAAAAAATTGAAATTCCAATATCAAAAATATGACTCTTGTTTGCAAGTATCCAAGCCCTCCAACCCAACTCACCCCACCGTCGGCGTATCTTCCTCCTTAATAATCTTTTTCTCCTTCATCGAAACAATCATCCTTTCATACTTGTATTTTTCCCAGTCGAAGCGGTTGAGGAAATTGAGAGCTGCCTGAAAACCGCGGTTGTAGAGATCTTCTTTTTCTTCTTTTTCCATAAAGAAATTCAGCCAGTTGCTTTTGCCGCAATTCACGTTTTGGATGCTGTAGATTTCGTAGAAACTGTATTTGCTGAGAAATGCTTTATCATTAAAACCTTTCATCGTGCTGATGATATTTCCGGCAAAGGAAAGGGGAGTTTTCAGAATTTCGTCTGAAGTGTGTTGTTTGTCGGTCAGCATGTCGGAATCGCTGGTGAGTTTCACTCCAAAAATCGGGAGTCTTGGGTAGAAAACATCGTTGTTGTGAAAAAGATCAACAGGAAAGTTGGAAAGACTTCCGCCATCTATGAAAATTCCTGTAGGGTAGATATCTTCGGGGGACATGTTGAGCCAGTATTTCCATGCGTATTGTACCGAATCGTCTTTGCCGTTGATGATTTTCTGCATCGGCTCAAAGAAAAACGGAACCGACATCGAGGCCCGCACAAATTCTGCCGGACTGCTTCTTTTCAGCTCCTCTTCCGACCAGTAGAGATTGGCCATTCTTGGAAGTTCGACCTTTATTTTGGCACTGATGTCGGTGGTAATTACTACATATTCAGATTTTAAAAGATAGAAAGGATTGGTTTTGTAGTAATCATTGTTTTTCACACTCTCGAAAAACAGTCTGTAGCGGGTTTCGTCGATGTGATTTTCGGTTTTCGTATGATCAGCTTTTATCTTTTCAATGCTTTCAAGAGCCAGATCATAATATTCTGAATGGTTACCATGGCGATAGTTCAAATTTAAATTTTCCTCTTTCTGCGAAAATTTTCTGTTGAGGTCGGCAACGGTTTTGATCCCGAAAGCTTTCAGAACGTCGGTCATTTTTTCAAGAAAAGTATTTCCCGGATTGAGGCCGCTGTTGTTTTTTTTAAAATCACGATACAGTTTTCGGATATAGAGAAAGGCGATGATTAAAGGAATAATGGGAATTAAAAACAGAAGTTTAGTATACAGAATACTTCCGGTAGGTATGGCAAACGGAGCAATTACAAGTGCCAGCATCATAATTCCGGCTAAAATAAAATTGGTCTGGAGGAAATGTTTGTTGTTCAGAATCGAGTGGATGGTCGTTTTCACATAATCTTTGCCATCCATAAAATCAGCGAAATTCCAGTTGAAAAGGATGTCTTTGATGACGTCACTTTTGGCGTCTTCTTTATTTTTACATGCTGCAATCAGCATGGTGTTGATGGCTCCTGCACTCGTTCCTGCCACTTTCAGAAAGCGGATTCCGAAGATTTCAAGTCCGTAAAGGTAACCTACCAGTGCGCTTCCCCACACACCGCCACCTTCCTGCACAAATTCCACATACTGATTTCCGTTGGCATCCAAGAGGTCTGAAAACTCTTTTTCTGAGATAATTCCGTGTAGTGCCTTGAGTTTTTCTTTGGATTCTGCCGAAAGCGTTTCATCGGCTAAAATTTGATTTAAAATTTCGGGTTTCATGATTTGGTGTGGTGTTTTTGGTTGATGTCATTGAAAGGTGCAGCAACCAGAATCACTTTTAAAAAGATTCTGAGTTTTATGTTCTCTCGTGGATTGATCTGATTGTGCAGATTAATGAATGAAAAAAATCTGCATTATCTCCTAAATCTGCGTGAAATATTACCATTGCTTTCTCCTAGCATAAATAAACGTGCAAATCACAATCGCTCCCATTAAGCCAAGCGTATAAAAGTAACCGTGTTTTGTGTGAAGTTCGGGCATATTGTCAAAATTCATCCCGTAGACACCGGCAATAAAAGTAATCGGTAAAAAGTAAACTGAATAAATTGCCAAAACCTTCATCACCTGATTCGCTTTCTGATCAGACAGTGCCAGAAACATCGAAATTAAGTTGGTAATCTGAATATTGAGATGATCAAAATCGGCAACAACATCTTTGTGTTTGTCTTTTAAGTCTGTAAATTCAGAATCGGGAAGGTTGAGCAGTTTAAATTTATCAATCGCATCCGTGGAGATCGTCAGAACCCTCGAATTCAGACCTGATTTTCTTTTAAGTTTATACAGCCTCCGGATCTGATGGGTGTGGTTGGTGTTTTTAAGGAAAATTTCATTTTCGATATTGTCCATTGTTTCAAAAAGGCTGATGGCTTCATCATCAAAACTTTTCATCAGGACCAGTGCAATTTTCAGTGCCACTCTTGCCGGCGAGCATTCTTCCTGGCGGGATGCAAGCTCTTTTTTAGCCTCGGAAATACTTTTGGCTTTCATTCTGTGCACCGTGATGATCGTATTTTCCAATAAAAAAATCCCGATTTTGGTGCTGATATCGCTGATGGTATTTAAATTTTTTCTTTCAAGCTCGGTATTTTCGCGCAAAAGGAAAAATTTCACGTTTCCGTCAGCTTCGTATTTGGGTAGGTGATTGGGATCCAAAGTATCTTCCAGAAGCAGATTGTTGATTTCATAGCGCTCGTGAAGGTATTTCATGTCTTCCTCCGTCGGCGCTTCCACGTCTATCCACTCACAGTTTTTGTCTCGGTACAGGGTTTCTATTGGCATACTATAAAAGTAATGATATTTGAAAAACAAAGATATATTGAAATGAATATTTACTGTTATAAAAGGAATAATTTTAAATCAAAAAAATTGAACCATTAAGATATTGAAGTTGTTAAGTTCGGTTAAGGAAATATCTGCAGATATTCATTGAGCAAACGCGTCATATTTACCCTCTGTTTGTCATTCCGGAGGAATCTATGCATCGTCAGTTTTATTGAGTTTAAAATCAAACATCTAAAATATTCATCAGGCAAACTTCAGTATTAAAAGTGTTCTGATTTTTACCTAAACCTAAACCTTAGCCTTAACCTAATATATATCAAATAAATTTTATCTTTACCAAAATATAAAAACATTATGATTAAAAGTACCATTAAAGGTATCGGTTTTCATGTTCCGGACAATGTTGTCACGAATGATGACCTTTCTAAACTGATGACCACCAATGACGAATGGATTACCGAACGTACCGGAATCAAAGAGAGAAGACACCGTGAAAACCGTAATGATGCTCAGGAAACGACTGCTTATTTAGGTTTCAAGGCTTCAGAAAAGGCACTGGAAAAGGCTGGCTTAACAGCAAAAGATATCGACTACATTATTTTCGCAACACTTTCTCCGGATTATTATTTTCCCGGTTGTGGAGTACTGCTTCAGGATATGTTAGGTTGTGATACCATTGGTGCTTTAGATGTAAGAAATCAGTGTTCAGGTTTTGTGTATGCCATGAGTGTGGCGAATGCTTTTATCAAATCAGGAACGTATAAAAATATTTTAGTGGTGGGAGCGGAAGTTCATTCTTTCGGACTCGATTTTTCTGATGAAGGAAGAGGAGTTTCTGTTATTTTCGGTGATGGGGCAGGGGCGATCGTGCTTTCAGCAACTGAAGATGAAAATGCAGGAGATATTTTAGCGATGAATATGCATTCTGAAGGGAAATATGCAGACGAACTGTGTACCCAGTTTCCGGGATCAAAATATGGCTGGAGTGACAGAATGAGAAAAGAGCCGGAAAATGTGACCAACAAAGAAGTGTATCCGATTATGAATGGAAATTTTGTTTTCAAACATGCCGTAACACGATTCCCTGAAACCATGAAGGAAGCTTTGGATAAAGCAGGAAAAACAATTGCAGACCTGGATATGTTTATTCCACATCAGGCGAATCTTAGAATTGCTCAGTTTGTACAGCAGAAATTTGGTCTTCCTGACGAAAAAATACACAACAATATCCAAAAGTACGGAAATACAACCGCAGCATCTATTCCGATTGCGTTAAGTGAAGCCATAGAATTAGGTAAAATCAAACGGGGAGATTTAGTCCTTCTTTCAGCCTTCGGCAGCGGATTTACCTGGGGAAGCATTTTATTTGAATATTAAATAATCACCCATCATCCAACACCCAACACCCAACAAAAATGAAAAAAGTAACAGGAATAGGAGGAATATTTTTCAAAGCAAAAGACACCAGTGCAGTCAATGATTGGTATAAGAAAAATCTCGGTTTAGACACCACTCCATACGGCGTAAGCTTTGAATGGAAAGATAAAGAAACCGGCAACACAGGAACAACGCAGTGGGCACCTTTCGCAGACACCACCGAGTATTTTGAGCCTTCTCAAAAAGAATTTATGATCAATTACCGCGTGGAAAATCTCGAATTGCTGGTTGAAGAACTCAAAAAAGAAAATGTGAAGATTCTTGATGAAATCCAGACTTATAATTACGGCAAATTTGTACATATTCTTGATTTGGAAGATAATAAAATCCAGCTTTGGGAACCGATCGATTAAATTCATGTATTTAATATCAATAAGTCTCTTCAGTTTTCTGGAGAGATTTTTTATAAATCAACGGCTTTGTAAAAAAAACAGTTATATATTTTTTTGACTTCGGAAACGGAGGCGTTAAAAAATTTAAAAAAAATTCCGTTAAGAAATTTCACTGTTTTAGTGGCGGCAAGAATCATTTCAGATAAGCCAATCTTCTTTCCGCCCGAGTTTGGAAATTTTATGAATTTCTTTTAAATTTTAGCCGAGTTTGACTTTGTCGAATCAAGGATTTCCAAGTCTTGAATTTTTGATTCTTTTGCTTCAAGGCAAAAGAACAATTAATTTTACTTCAAAGTAAATTTTTTTAAAATTCATTGTCTCATTTTGAGCAAATAAAATTAAAATGCTTAAATTTGTTACCAATTCAAACTAAAAGATTTATGATCAAAAAAGCTGCTCTCTTTAGTTTTTCGATACTACTTTCCGCTTCTGCATTTGCGCAGAACAAAACGATACCGGTTTATCTCGATGAATCTAAACCTGTTGAGCAAAGAGTGAAAGATGCACTTTCAAGAATGACACTTGAAGAAAAAGTGGCTATGCTTCACGCTCAGTCGAAATTCTCTTCGCCTGGAGTTCCCCGTTTAGGAATTCCGGAATTCTGGACTACAGACGGACCACACGGCGTAAGACCCGAAGTGCTTTGGGACGAATGGGATCAGGCAGGATGGACAAACGATTCCATCATTGCCTATCCCGCATTGACAGCACTTTCCGCAACCTGGAACAAAAATATGTCATGGAATTACGGTAAAGCACTTGGCGAGGAAGCCCGGTACAGAAAAAAAGATATTCTTCTGGGACCTGGAGTTAACATTTACAGAACACCGCTCAACGGAAGGAATTTTGAATACATGGGCGAAGATCCTTATCTGACTTCAAAAATGGTTGTTCCTTATATAAAAGGTGTGCAGTCCAACGGCGTTGCCACTTCTGTGAAACATTTTGCGCTGAATAATCAGGAAATGTTCCGCCATACCAGCAATGTGACTGTGGACGACAGAACTTTATACGAAATTTATCTTCCTGCATTCAAGGCAGCGGTTACGGAAGGGGATTCGTGGACGATTATGGGAGCTTACGATATGTACAAAAATCAGTACGCCAGCCAAAATCAGTATCTTTTAAATGATATTCTTAAAAAAGAATGGAACTACAAAGGAGTAGTGGTTTCAGACTGGGGAGCGGTCAACAGTACCGAACAGGCCATCAAAAACGGTCTTGATCTGGAATTCGGAAGCTGGACGAATGGTCTTTCTGCCGGAACTTCCAACGCTTACGACAATTATTATCTGGCGCATCCTTATCTAAAAATGATTAAAGAAGGAAAAGTCGGAACCGCGGAACTGGACGATAAAGTTACAAGAATTTTAAATTTAGCTTATAAAACGACTTTAAATAAAAATAAACCTTTCGGAAATGTCGCTTCTGCAGAACACAAAGCTGTAGCAAAAGAAATTGGTGAAGAAGGAATTGTTTTACTTAAAAATGACAGAAACGTTCTTCCGGTTAATATGAACACGGCCAAAAAAATTGCAGTGATCGGAGAAAATGCGATCAAAGTAATGACTGTAGGTGGCGGATCCTCCTCACTAAAGGTAAAGTACGAAACTTCTCCTTTAGATGGAATTAAAAACAGATTCGGTAAAAATGCTGATGTACAGTTTGCCAGAGGCTATGTTGGCGATGTTGGCGGAGAATACAACGGTGTAAAATCCGGTCAGGATCTGAAAGACAGCCGTTCAGCCGATGAAATTTTAAAAGAAGCAGTCGAACTGGCAAAAAATTCAGATTATGTCATCTTTGTAGGAGGTTTAAACAAAGCCGATTTTCAGGACAGCGAAGGCAACGACAGAAAAAGCTATGGATTACCGTACAATCAGGACAATGTGATTTCAGCATTAGCAAAAGCCAATAAAAATCTGGCAGTGGTTTTGGTTTCCGGAAATGCCGTTGCTATGCCTTGGGTAAAAGAAGTTCCAACAATCGTCCAGGCATGGTATCTCGGCTCAGAGGCTGGAAATTCCATAGCTTCAGTATTGTCTGGCGATGCCAATCCCTCAGGAAAATTACCTTTCACTTTCCCTGTGAAACTGGAAGATAATTCTGCTCACAAATTGGGTGAATATCCCGGAAACAAGGAAGAACTGGCTGCCGGAAAAGGTAAAGATCAGAAAAATCCAATCAACATTACCTACAACGAAGGGATTTTGGTAGGATACAGATGGCATGACACCAAAAAGATCAAACCGTTATTCAGTTTCGGTCATGGTTTAAGTTACACGACATTTCAGTTTGGTAAAGCAGGTTCAGATAAAACGACCATTTCGCAGAATGATAAAATCAGTTTTACTGTAAAAGTTAAAAATACCGGTAATAAAGCTGGAGCAGAAGTGGTTCAACTTTACATCTCAGACAAAAAATCATCCGTTTTAAGACCTGAAAAAGAACTGAAAGGTTTTGAAAAAGTATTTTTAAATCCTGGCGAAGAAAAAGAAGTTTCATTTACAATAGACAAAGAAGCCTTAAGTTTCTTCGATGCGGAAAAACACGCATGGATTGCCGAGCCGGGAGATTTCGAAGCCCAGATCGGAAACTCTTCAGACAATATTCTTACAAAAGTAAAATTTACTTTAAAATAAAATTTCTTCAATTGATTATTTTTAAAAGTTCTGTGATTCGTTTCGCAGAACTTTTCTTGTTTTAAAAGACAACTTTGTCAAAGTTTTTTTACAGCGCAGATAAACTTTGACAAAGTTTTAATGTGATGAAAAAAACATTCAAATCTACACTTATCCTGTTTCTCAACCTAAGCCTCAACCTTAACCTCGCCCTTCAAACATTATTATTTTAAATCTACACGAAAATTCCTTATTTTTGCTGAAGTAATCTAAAACTTAAAAAGTAAATGGACATTATTTTTGACCTTATCGAAAAAGAAAGACAGAGACAGACGCACGGTATCGAGCTGATTGCATCAGAAAATTTCGTTTCTGAAAACGTGATGAAAGCAATGGGAAGTGTTTTGACTAACAAATATGCAGAAGGATATCCCGGAAAAAGATATTACGGAGGCTGCGAAGTCGTAGATGAGGTTGAAACTTTGGCTATAGACAGAGCTAAAGAACTTTTCGGAGTAGATTACGTTAATGTTCAGCCGCACTCAGGTTCTCAGGCGAACGCAGCAATTTATCTGGCTGTTTTGAAACCGGGCGACAAAATCATGGGGATGGATCTTTCAATGGGAGGTCACCTTACTCACGGTTCTGCGGTGAACTTCTCAGGAATTCAGTATGACGTTGTTTCTTATGGCGTTCAGAAAGAAACAGGTTTGATCGATTATGATCAGATGAGAGAAGTAGCATTGAGAGAAAAACCAAAAATGTTAATCGCAGGTTTCTCGGCTTACTCTAGAGATTTGGATTATGCAAAATTCAGAGAGGTGGCAGACGAAATCGGAGCTACGCTTTGGGCAGACATCGCTCACCCTGCAGGTTTGGTGGCAAAAGGTCTGCTGAATAATCCATTCGAACATTGTCATGTGGTAACCACAACTACGCACAAAACGTTGAGAGGTCCAAGAGGAGGGATGATCATGATGGGCAAAGATTTCGAAAACACATACGGTCACAAAACACCAAAAGGAGAAATCAAAATGATGAGCCAGGTTCTTGACGGCGCAGTTTTCCCTGGAATTCAGGGCGGTCCGTTGGAGCACGTAATTGCAGGAAAGGCAGTTGCATTTGCAGAAGCTTTGGATACACAGTTTGAAACGTATGCAAAACAGGTTCAGTCCAATGCAAGAGCTTTGTCAAAATCGATGATCGACAGAGGTTTTGAAATCGTAAGTGGTGGCACAGACAACCATTTGATGTTGGTAGACCTTAGAAATAAAGGAGTAAACGGTAAGGAAACCGAAAAAGCTTTAGTTTTGGCTGATATTACATGTAATAAAAATATGGTTCCTTTTGACGACAAGTCGCCGTTCACAACTTCCGGAATCAGATTCGGAACTGCAGCGATTACTACGAGAGGTTTAAAAGAAAACGATATGGATACGATTGCTGAACTGGTTTCTGAGGTTGTTGACAATATCAAAAACGAAGAAGTAATCACTTCCGTAAAGAAAAAAGTAAATGAATTAATGGAAGGAAAAGCACTTTTCAATTATTAGAAGGCTTCTGGCTGATGGCATATTGCTTTTAGCTTATATATAATATAAAGGTGCAGATTTATTTGCACCTTTTTTAATCTTATTAAAACAAAAGCCTCGAACATCAACTTACGCATCTCGTAACCCGGAAACCGAATTTCGCACCGCGAATCCCGAATCCCGAATCTCAAACTTCAAATCTCTAATCTCAAATCTTGAGCAAATCCTACACCTTTCAGGAAATCAAACAGAAACTGGTCAACTACTGCGTTTATCAGGATCGCTGTCATGCCGAAGTAGAGCAGAAGATGAGAGATTTTTTGCTGATTGATGAGGCGAAGGAAGAAATCTATCTATACTTATTAAAGGAAAACTATCTCAACGAAGAACGTTTCACCAGAAGTTATATCCGTGGAAAGTTTTACATCAAACATTGGGGAAAAACCAAAATCAAAATCCATCTGAAACAAAAAGGCATCACAGATAAGCTGATCAGCAAATGCTTCGACGAAATTCACGAAGAAGATTACCAGAAAACCATCACAAAAATCTATCAGGATTATTCTTCCAGACAGCATGGTTTAAAAGAATACCAGAAAAAATCCAAAACCATCAAATATCTCATCAGCCGCGGCTTCGAATACGACAAAATTCAATTTGCCATTGAAGATCTCGAATCCGAAGCATAAAAGCCGAAGGCCTTACTCATATTGTATTGCATTTCACTCCCCTCAACTGCTCAAACTCTCCAACCCTCCAATCCTCCACATAATTTTCAGGAGCCGGGAACCCGCTGTCCGCTGTATCTTTTTTGTGCCGGTCTCCACTCCGCTACGTCCGCCACAAAAAAGGATGTCGCTGCCATCGGGGCTAGTAACGATTCCGCTTTTTAAGAACTGTTGAATTTTGATAAGTAATGAGCAATAGGTAATAAGTAATCACCAGTAAGTAATTAATCTACAATAATCTCATTAAAAAAAGCAGCAAAAACTATAATAGGAAAGCCAAAACTTCAATTCAAAAGTTTCAACCATCGATTCTCACTACATTTTCAGTTCGGCCAGCAGTAAAAAACCAAACTTCCCTTATTTCAAATACCCCTTTGAACCATTCCCATCCTCTGGAGGGGATGTCAGAAATCGCAGATTTTAGACGGGGGTGGTCACTTCCACGCAAAAACCAACCTTTTATGAATCGAGCTATGAAGCCAACAAAGTAGAACACTCACCGCTGGTGCGGGTGTCCCGCCCGTACCCACATTTCACATTTCACATTCCACATTCCACATCCGGACTCTGCACTCCGAATTTCAAATCTCAAACTTCAAATTTCAAATCATCCCATCTTCTGCCGCGGACGTACCACCGATACTATTTAAAAACGAACTCGCACCCGTTCACCCAAAAACACTTTTCATCCAATAAGAATCCATTTAAATATTGTCAGCAATTGGGCCACACCTTTCAAAAATAAAAACTCCACCTTACTCCGGAGAAGTAAAATCTGTGTAGCAAAAGCGACAACTAACGCCACAGCACTCCGTAGGAGTGCCATCTGCGTAGAAACCACCATTCCAAAAATAACCGCACTCCGTAGGAGTGCCATCTTAAAAACATCCACAAAAGCGACCTGAAAACTCATTTTGTATTTTTTCAAATCATGCAATGCACAATCATTTTCACCGAAAAGCCTTACAAAATAAACAATGATGCTCAAAAATTCCCAACAACACACATTCAACCGGCTCAATTCACCCAACCAGCCTGCAGAAAATAATACGTAAACATGCAAAATGATTCTTTCCAAACTCCCACCGTCCGGCATGACACCCCATACATCTCGCACATCTCTCTACATCCCGTCCTTGCGCCGCGCATTCCCAACTCACAATCCTCATGCATTTCACCCCGCACCCCGCATCCCGCTTCTCAAACATCAAATTTCAAATCTCACCCCGCACCCTCCAATGCTAAAACCCTCCAACCCTCCAACACATTTTCTCTCCACACAATCAGGCTGTTGCTCAATTATGTTAAATAAATATGAATAAAAGTTTGGTGGGGAATGTAAAAGTTTCTACTTTTGCACCACTGAAAACGAGAGGAAGTAAGTAGCGCAGAAGGATAAAGATAAGAAAGAAACTTCAGAAAAAATACACACTGAAAAATTTGCAAGAATAAAAAACAGTTGTATATTTGCAGACCCAATTAAGGGGAAGCGCAGGAGTTGATTGAGAGAATGTAAATAAGAAAAATTAAGGTCATCAAAAAACTTTAAAA
>NZ_JACYFS010000008.1 GCF_014837145.1 Chryseobacterium caseinilyticum | reverse complement strand
GCCTTTAGGGTGGTTTTAGCGGTGGGGCTCACCTGTTCCCATTCCGAACACAGAAGTTAAGCCCACCAGCGCCGATGGTACTGCGAAAGCGGGAGAGTAGGTCGCCGCCAGTTTTTATTTAAAAGTCTCATACATTCATTTGTATGAGACTTTTTTTTGCAATAAATGCAAGATTCTATATTTAAAATTCAAAGTTCAAGATATAGGGTTGAACGTTTAACATTCGGTACGGATACGGGGGTAAGGTTAAGGTTAAGGTTAAGGTTAAGGTTAAGGTTAAGGTTAAGGGTTAAGGTGGGATTTGAGGGATGCGGGTTATAGATTCCGGCAGTTTTAATAAACCAATACCATATACATCGGTCTGGTTTAAAGGCGATAGATGCTGATTAGGCTTATTCAAGTATAAATCATCAAACATCATTTATGATTTATTACCTATTGCTCATTACTGATTACTCATTACTCATTACCAATTATTCTGGCTGTAAGTTTGTTTTTAGATACGCTTTTCCGGTAAACGAAATCCCATAGCCCTGATAGCAGCGGCATCCTTTTTTGTCTGGAATAATTTTTCTAAATTTTTATAAAGGGCCGGCGACAAAAAAGATACAGCGGATAGCAGGAAAAAGCTCCTGAGAAAAAAAGAGTGTAAGTTTAAAATCTCGTGGAGTCACGAGCACCCAAGCCATTCATTTTTAATCCATATTTCCATTGGACGTAGGCGAAAACCTGATAAAGTCTGTACTCGAACTTTATACAGTATTTTTCGGAAGGATCATACTGTATCGATGATTCTATAACGTTTCTGTAACGGCCTGATGTAAAATAGGAATTCCATTCTGTGACCAGGAAGGTGTTTCTGCTTTTGAGATAACTTTCAGAGTACTGCGAAATGGGTTGTGCGATAGCGTTTAAAAAATAATCATATTGGGTATCAATTACGGTGAGTTCCCATTCTCCATCGTCATTTTTTTCCGGTTTCATTACTGCTTCTTCTTCATCTTTCTGTGGCTTTTTCTGGGCATGATTAAGCATTGGAAAAAGTGTAAGGATGAATATTATAACTAAGTTTTTCATTGTGATTGTATTAAACAAATAAGGCACTCCAATAAGAGTGCCTTTTATGCTGTAAGTTGAGTTTTGTTATGGTTCCTTTTGAAGAACTACAAATGCAGGAAAGTGATCACTGTAGCCTCCTGTAAATTGGTCTCCGTTCCAAGAGCGGAACGGGTAACCGCGGTAATTTCCTTCTTTATTGACTAAATAGGGTGGCGCAAATACCTCGGTTTTGTATACAGAGTATTCTTTGGTTACTTCTTTTGAAACAACGTTTTGAGATACGATAATCTGATCAAATAAATTGGGTGCATCCTGATACGCCAGTGATGCCACACCTTTTTTATATAAAGGATACATTAAATTCAGATAAGGTGTGCTGTCACTTAAATCTTTTATGTTAGCCTGGGCTTTCAGATTGTTTTTTAAACTTGAACTGACCGGATCGTCGTTGAAATCGCCCATTGCAAAAAGTTTTACGGTAGGATCTTCCGCTCTTACACTGTCCATTTGCTTTTTAAGTAATTGTGCTGCTGCATTTCTTTTTGGAAGTGAAGCTGCCTCGCCACCTCTTCTTGATGGCCAGTGATTCATAAAAACGGTGATTTTCTCGTTGTCTAAAAGTCCGCTTACAACAAGAATGTCTCTTGTGTATTCTCTTTTTCCTTCTTCATTAAAAACTTTAAGTTCTTTTTTAAGTGAATTGGTTACTTTAAATCTTTTCTTCTGATAAATTAATGCAACATCAATTCCTCTGTAGTCATACGAGTTATAATGTACAATTCCGTAATCAAATTTAGCTAAAGTAGGGTGTTTTACCAAATCTTCGATAACCTGACGGTTTTCGACTTCAATAAGACCTACAACAGCAGGAGCTGTTTTGGTATATTGTGCTCCCAGTTCAGCAATTACTTTGGCTTCATTGGCTAATTTCTGCTTATAGACTTTTGTGTTATAATTTTTTCCGCTTGAAGGTGTAAATTCATCTGCTCCACTTTGGTAGCGTACTGCTTTTTTTCCTTTCAAAGATTCGTCATTCCAAACGCCTTCATATTTTTCTGATTCAAGAAATTTTATGCTGTCCAAAGGAATGCTGCGGTGAAAAGCAGGATTTTTTATGTCTTTCGTTCCATCAATATAATCTGCAGATTTTATGGTGTCCCAAAGGTTTTCTACGTTTAGAAAACCTACTGTAGCAACTTTTCTAAGCTTTCCCTGCTGTGCAAAACTAAAGGCTGTAATTACAAGCATTAGTATGCTCAATGATTTTTTCATTATAGATATTACGTTTAATTAATGTGCAAATTTAAATTATTTTAAAACACTGCGTTTTAAATATTTGTAAATTTATACCGCAAATTTTTATGACAAGGTATACTGTATTATTAAAATTTAACAATGTTAAGAAAAAGTAACATTAAAATAATTTTTAAATAAATAATTTAATTAAATTTGTGCCCCCAAAAGTTTTTAACTTCTTGAGAATTAGCTAGAAAGTATTAAAAAAGTATATACATGTTTAAAAAACTATCATTAATCTCTTTATTTACTTTACTTCCTGCATCCTACTATTATGCACAGACCACAGTCTATGCATATCTGAAAGATGCCGATGGTAAGCCTGTCGAAAAAGCGGAAGTAGATCTTAAAGGAAATGAAAATGATGTAACAGCAGACAAAATTGGATATTTCCAATTTGTAGACCTTATGCCGGGACATTATCAAATGGTCATTACAAAACCTAACTATGAAACTAAGGTAGTTGATTTTGATGTGACCAGTGATGAAAAAAGAAAAGATTTAGGTGTTATGGTTCTTGGTTCTGCTCTTACAGGTGCAGATCAGGGATTGGCAATCATCGACAGTGATGATGATGAAGATTCAAACAGCCAGGCATCTACTGTAGGGCTTTTACAGTCTTCGCAGGATGTTTTCAGCAGAATTGCTTCTTTTGATTTAGGTTTCTATTGGTTCAGACCAAGGGGAATTGATGGCAGATTGGGTGAAAATATGTTGAATGGAGTTTCTATGGTAAAATCTGATAACGGAAACGTAGATTTCGGAAACTGGGGTGGTCTTAATGAAATTACAAGATACCCTGAAATTTCTCAGAATCACGCTCCATCAGAATATGCCTTCGGTGGAAATTCTTCTGTAATTTATAAGAATACCAAAGCAAGCGAATACAGAAAAGGCTTTCAGGGAACTTATTCTATTACCAACAGAAACTACAGAAACCGTTTTTCTTTGAGATATACTTCAGGGATGAGCAAAAAAGGTTGGGCATTCACTATAATGGGTGCAAGAAGATGGGCCGAAGAAGGAATTCAGGAAGGTACTTTCTATGATGCTTACGGCGCCTATCTTGGAATTGAGAAGAAATTTAATGATAAGCATACCATGACTTTCAACTTCATTGGTGCGCCTTACCGAAGATCAACTTCGAGCCCGAGCACACAGGAAGTTTATAATTACAGAGGAGTTCATTATAACTCTTACTGGGGTTATCAGAATGGTGAGCAGAGAAGTGAAAGAGTAAGAAGAGGCTTCCAGCCGATTCTGCAACTTCAGGATTTCTGGAAAATTACTCCTAAAACCAATCTTTGGACTTCAGTGTCTTATCAGTTTGGAAAAGATAAAGGTTCACGTTTAGACTGGCAGAATGTTCAGAATCCTTCGCCGACATATTACAGAAACCTACCAAGTTATTATGATTTCTTAAATCCGGATGCATCGGTTCCAATTCCTGGAGGTACTGATGGTACAACAGCACAGCAGGCATTTACAACATCTTTGAATGCATGGCAGAATGGTGATGCCAATATCACTCAGCTTAACTGGGACAGACTTTACAGAAGAAATTTGGATCAAGCTCCAAAGAATTACTATGGACAAATGGGCAGAAGAGCTTTGTACTACATGGTAAACGATGTAAGTGACGATAAAATCTTCAATGCTGCAACCCACCTGACGCACAACTTTAATGACACTTCAAAATTTATCTTAAACGTTTCTTATCAGAATTACCGTACTGAGCAATACAGAGAGGTAAATGATCTTTTAGGTGCAGATTTCGTTTTAAACAGAGATCCTTTTGCAGCTACAAATCAGCCGGGAAAATCAGGATTGTTTAACGAGCTTGATGATAACGTTACGAAAAAAGTAGGTGATAAAATGACCTACGATTATATTTTCAGAAGACAGGAATTTAAAGTAAATCCTGGTTTTAAATTTACTTCAGGAAAGTTTGATGTATTTGTTTCTGCATTGGCAGGATATTCTTCTTCAAGCAGAGAAGGTCTTTTCAAGCATTACTTATATAATGATTCTTACGGAAAAGGTAAAAACTACAATTTCGTGAATTTTGGTTTGAAAGCACAGGCAATCTACAGACTAAACGGAAGAAACTTCTTCGTTTATAACGGTGCAATGTACAATCAGGCTCCTTTCTTGGAAGATTTATTCTTCAACCCAAGAGTAAATGGCTCTGTAGCTCCGAATATCAAGAGTACAGTCGTAAATGCTAACGATTTGAGTTATGTGGTAGCTACACCTTTTGTTAAAATGAGACTGACAGGTTTCCTGGTTAATACTGAAAATGAAACTACTGTGCAGAGATTCTTTGCAGATGGTATTCCATTGGCTGGTGTAGATGCAGACGGTAATGCGACAAACGTTCAGAGTGCATTTGTAACACAGGTAATGACTGATGTGAAGAGAAGAAATATGGGTGGGGAATTTGGTATTGATGTAAAAGTTTTCCCAACACTATCTTTACAGGGGGTTGCAAGTTATGGTGAATACACTTATCAGAACAATCCTACAACATATTTTGCTTCTGACGCAGTAGGTGCATTCTCAAACGGACTTTCTTATACCAATTTGGGTAAAGCGTATATTAAAGATTACAGACAGGGAGGTACACCACAACAGGCTTATTCATTAGGTTTAAGATATAACTCACCTAAATACTACTGGATAGGTGCCAACTGGAATTTCCTTGATGATAATTACATTGATCCTGCAGCCTTGGTTCGTACAGAGTCTTTTGTTCAGGGCGATTTTGGAACTCCTTTCAATAATCTTACCCAAGATCAGTTGAGAACTGTTTTGCAGCCGAACAAACTTCCGTCTGCACATTTCTTCAATGTAAATGCAGGTAAATCATGGATTATTGGAAAATACTATGTTCTTATTTCTGCTTCAGTAAACAACGTATTTGATAATACAAAATACATCACTGGTGGATTTGAGCAGGTTCGATACTCGAAATATGACACTTTCCAGCAGGATTACAGCAGAGAATTTACTTTGTTTGCACCAAAATACTGGTACACACAGGGAAGATCATATTTTGTAAATTTACAGTTTAGATTCTAACATTAATTATCTTAAAAATTACTACAATGAATATAAAAAAATACTTAAGTCTGGTAACAGGTGTTGCATTATCTGCAATTGCTATTACTTCTTGTACACAAAAAGATGAGTGGGAAACACCTCCTATCAATTGTGAAAATAAATTCCCTACAACCAATACCACTTTGGCAGCATTTAAATCATTAGCGCCAACTTCTGGATATCTGTTGATTGCAGATGACAAAATTTTCGACGGTTATGTAGTGTCTTCTGACGAAAGCGGAAATTTCTATAAAACAATTTCTATTCAGGATAAAGCTGAAAATCCTACCGCAGGTATTTCTATGGAAGTAGACAGATCAAGCAATTATGCAGATTTTCCTGTTGGTGCTCATGTAAGAATCAATGCAAGAGGGCTTAGACTAGGTCTGGATAGAGGAACAGTGAAAATAGGTTCTGTAGATCCTACTTACAACATCGGTAGAATTCCGGCATCACTTTTAAGCAAATATATCGCTGGTGTCTGCAACGGAAATGGTCTTGAAGTAGCTACAATTAAGCCTCTTGAATTAGCTGATATCAACGCAGCTAAAAACGAGCAATACATTAATATGTTGGTAAAAGTTCCTTCAGCTCAATTTACCACAGGAGATCTTTTCCCTACTCCAAAAAGTTTTATTGACTATGTAGGAGGTGCAGGTGTAGATACGGACAGAACTATTGAAGATGCTTCAGGAAATTCGGTAGTGATCAGAAACTCAGGATTTTTCAATGAAGGATCTAAAAAACTTCCTACAGGAAACGGTTCTGCTACATTTGTGGTAAGCAGATACAATTCAACATGGCAAATGTTGATCAGAAATTCTGCAGATCTTAATTTTGCCGGTACAAGAGTAGACTCTGCTCCTCCGAAAGGTGGAACTACAATTACATATTCAGGTGCTTTCTTAGAAAATTTTGAGAGCTATTCAGCGACCAATCTTGAGGTATATCCTAAATTTGTAAATGATCCATTGGTAGGAAACAGATACTGGCAGTTAAAGACTTTCAGTGCTAACAAATATATCCAGCTTTCAGCAAATGCGGGTTCTGGTGCTTATGTAACTTATTTTGCAGTTCCAATAGATTTCACTGCAGCAAGCCAGTTTAAATTTGATGTCAATGTTGGCTTTTTTAACGGAAATGTTTTAAAAGTTTATACTACTACAAACTATACCGCACTTGGTGATATTTCTACTGCCACAAAAACAGATATTACTTCCAGTTTTACTATTCCTCAGGCTCCAGCAGCTGCTTACGGAGTATTAACTCCAGCCGGAACATATAATATCCCTGCTGCACTTACAGGAAATGGATTTATCCTTTTTGAATATTCAGGTAATGCATCTGGTGCATCTACTACAATTCAGTTAGATAACATTCAGGCTTTGTAATCGAGAAAAGATTAAGATAAAAAAAGGAATCATTCGAAAGAATGGTTCCTTTTTTTGGTATATTATCTGTTTAAAATCAAAGCTTGTGAAGTTTAACTGAATTTTTTTCCGTCTCCATACTTGTACAGACTACCGACGAAATAAGAGTTTTTTTTTATTGTAAGTGCTTTTTTGAATATGTTCTAAAACTAAGTTTGAATCTAAAAATGTGATAGTTCGTCTTCCCTGGAAATATGTTTATCATTTTCTAAAATGATGCTAAATGGGTCACTTCTAAGGAGTTCAATATTTATGAAATAATAATTAGGCTACAAAAGATTCAGCTCCTTCACAGCTGTACAAACCTTTCCTTTTCGGAGCCTTTGATCAAATTAAACACAAAAAAACCACTGAATACTCAATGGTTTTATAGTTTTAAAGGGGGAAATTAAAATTTAGAAATCAACTTCGTTAACCTCTTTGCCACGCTGGAAATTCATTGTTTGCTGATTTCCCTTGTACGCAATATTTACTACATTGATCTGCTTCGGAAATGCTCCGAGTAAAATTGTATTCTTTATTTTAAGTGAATTTACATCCGAAACACCATTCGCTTCAAAATATACCCAAACTGTTTCTCCGCTCACCTGGCTCCCTGTAAAAGTGAGTGTTTTTGGTGATCCGTTGACGTACACATCGAAATTGTTATTCACATATTTCTTTACTTCAGCTTCAAATCCTGCTGTGTTTCTGTTGATTTTAATGGCATCAGAAATATGGCCCGTATTTATTTTTGAGGTAAATTTTAATGTTTTACTACCCTCGATATAATCTGCCTTTGTCATTGAAGAGTAAAAGTCAAAGACTGCGAAACTCATCAAGGAGAACAAAGCTAAAAATCCTGTTAAATATAAAATTTTTCTCATTTCAGTTAGTCAATTTTTAAATCATTTGTGTTCGGTTTAAAATCTCAAATTATGTGCCAATCAGAAGTTTACGTTCACGGAATACTTGTCGTAAAAGGCTTTGATATGTGCAACAGCCTCGTCAGCAGTGTCTACCACACGGTAAAGATCGAGATCGGGCTCAGAAATCATTTTATCTCTAAGCAAAGTTTCTTTAAACCAGTCCAGAAGACCACCCCAAAATTCAGAACCAACAAGTACAATCGGGAATTTCCCTATTTTATTGGTTTGAATTAAAGTTAAAGCTTCTGTGAGCTCGTCCAAAGTGCCAAAACCTCCCGGCATCACAATAAATCCCTGAGAATATTTAATAAACATCACTTTCCGGACAAAGAAATAATCGAAATTCAGAGAATACATTTTGTTGATGTACGGATTGAAATGCTGCTCAAAAGGCAGGTCGATATTCAGACCAATTGATTTTCCCTTGGCATTAAAAGCACCTTTGTTTCCGGCTTCCATAATTCCGGGACCGCCACCGGTAATCACTCCGAAACCAATTTTCGTAATCTTTTCGGCAATTTCGACAGCCATATTGTAGTATTTGCTGTCCACCGGTAACCTTGCTGAACCAAAAATAGAAACACAAGGTCCGATTTTAGCCATTTTTTCGTAACCATTCACGAACTCTGCCATTACTTTAAATACCATCCAGCTGTCCTTAGTCACGGTTTCATCCCATGTCTTGTCTTTCAGGCTGTTGTGTAGCTTTGTTTCATTAATGTCAAATTCAGGGTTTTGTAAACTTTCGTCCCTGCTTCCTTCAATTCCCATTCTTTTTTAGTCTCAAATTATAATTAAAATTTTTCTTTTTTAAATTAAACTCACGATTATCAATATAATATGTGAAAAAATGATGTGTTTATTTAAAATGTTTTTCAGCTTCAAGCACAGATTCCGGCCTTCCTACATCGATCAGAATGCGGTCATGTAAAAATCCGTGGATCTGCTCTGTCTGCATCAGATCAAGATACTCTTCCATCACCGAAAAGTTTCCTGTTCTTTTAATTTTATCAAAAATGACAGGATTTATGCAGTGAACTCCACTGAATGCAAACGGTTTAAAGCCTTTATTAAATTCTGCTAAACGCTGTTCGCCAGTTTGTACATTGAGCCATCCTCTAAGCACAAAATCATCATTAAAAAGAAGTTTTCGTGAGCTTTCACGATCTGACACTGCTAAAGTAGCAAAATCTTTCATCTTTTTGTGATATTCCACCAAATCATTGATGTTGATTTCTGTAAGAATGTCGGCGTTCATAATAATAAAATCTTCACCGTGATCTAAAAATCTTTTGGCAAAGACCAATCCACCGCCGGTTTCGAGAAGTTCTTCAGACTCGTCGGAGATCTCTATTTTAGCATTAAAATTATTATTAGATTTTAAAAAATCTACGATCTGATCACCAAAATGATGAACGTTGATTACAAAATCACTGATTCCGAAACTCTGCAGATATCTGATATTTCTTTCTAAAAGCGGTACATCATTTACCTTTGCCAAAGCTTTTGGATGACGATCTGTAAAGGGTTTCAAACGGGTTCCCCTGCCGGCTGCAAAAATTAATGCCTTCATGTAATATAGGTAATGAGTAATTGGTAATGAGTAATGTAAAAAATATAAGTAATAACAGCGAAGCTAAAGATATTACTTATTGCACATTACAAATTACTTATAATTAAGTTGGTGCTGCTCATCATGGTGCAGGCTGATTTCTACCTGTTCGCCATATTTTTCTTCGATGAAATGAGCGATTTTGATGGCTGAATATACAGATCTGTGCTGTCCGCCGGTACACCCGAAATTGATCTGAAGATTTTCGAAACCTCTGCCCAGATAATTGTCGATGTTGATGGAAACCATGCTTTTTATAAGTTCTAAAAACTTAGGCATGTCTGTTTTTGTTTCGAGATATTCCTGTACACCGATGTCGTTACCGGTCTGGATTTTATATTCTTCCACTCTTCCGGGATTCAAAATTCCGCGGCAATCGAAGGTAAAACCTCCGCCGTTACCAGATTCGTCTTTTGGAATTCCTCCTTTTTTGTATGAAAAACTGTGAATGTCTATGTGTAACATAATTTATATTTAAAATTAACCATTAAGGCTTAGTTAAGTTGTTAAGGTTCATTAAGGGTTCTGATAAATCAAAACTTTAGTCTGGAAGCATTTTGAAATATTCGTTTATAAATGGTTTTAATGATTTGGTAATATTTGTAGTGAAAAAATTTATCAATAAACCTTGAGTTTTTTTAAGTACCTTCATGTAAGTAAGTAATTGTGCTTCATGGATTGGTAGAACTTCTTCACTTGCTTTCAGTTCCAAAACGATACAGTCATTTACCAGTAAATCGACAATTAATTTCGTATTTATTTCTACGCCCTCATAGTTGATCGGAACATATAACTGCTGTTTAACATCGAAACCGTTTTTAAGAAGTTCAATTTTTAGGCATTCTTCGTAAACACTTTCCAGTAATCCCGGCCCAAGATTCTTATGAACTTTAATCGCCAAGCCGGTGATTTCATAAGATAATTGAGTAACACTTTTCTTTGTCATCATCTTAATATTCTTAACTTCTTAATTAAGGCTTAAAGGTTCAAAATCTCTTCAATTTTTAATCTTGTCTTTTCAGAATTGAGTTGTGTAATTACATTTTTCAACTCAGGATATTTTGTCATCTCTTTCCAGTTTTCTGTGAATTCTGTGATGTTTTGAATTCCTTTTTCTAAACTTGAAATGAAATGTGCTTTTTTCTGAACCAATCCTCTCAAACCGTAAGCACCCAAAACCTGTAAAAATCTCATCAGCTGAATTGGTTTTACCGAATTCTTTAGTTGAGCTTTTATTTCTTCGTTATCAAACTGTTTGATGTAGAAATCAAGCATTTCATTTTTAAAACTCTCAGGGAAATTGGCTTTTGCCTGAAATAAAAATGAAATCACATCATACATCAACGGCCCTTTCATGGCAGACTGATAATCAATGAATGAAACTTTGTCTTCATCATTCACCATAATATTTCTTGCCTGAAAATCGCGGATCATCAGACCTTTCGGCTCCAGATTTTCGATAAGTTTTACGATTTCTTTAAACTCTTTCAGCAAGGTTGATTTATGATATTCCAGGTCTAGAACGTCTGCGATGAAGTTTTTGAAATAGTACAGATCGTGTGTTACAGGAAGCTCATCATATCTTTCATATTCGAAAGTTTGGGTGTAGTCGATTTTTTCTGCAGTTTTAATTTGGAGTGTGAAAAGCTTTTCAAGGGTTTGTTTTACCAGACTCTGTACTCTTTCCGAAAGTCCTTGCTCTGCAATAATGTCTGATAAAGTCTTTTTTCCTAAAAACTCCTGAATGTAAAACTTTCTGTCTTCTGAAATGGCAAAAATCTCAGGTGTATTTAAATTCAGATTCCCGAAGACGTCAGAGAAATAAAGGAAAGCTTCGTTTTCTCTAAGATTTTCGTTGAAGGTGATAATGTAATCTCCCGTTGGGTTTGAAGCCTTGAAATTAACCCTTGCAGAACCGCTTTGAGCTAAAACTGTACACGCATCTGCGGGTTGGCCGAAATGGTTTTCGAAAAAATATTTTGCTTGTTCCTGAGTCATAATAAGGTAACAAATATAACGATTTACCACCGAATATTTTATCTTTGTGCTATGCTAAAAGACTTTAAACCTGTACTCGGGATTCTGCTGCGTTTCATCATCATTTATGTGGTGTTTATTTTGGCGTATCAGTTTTACCTGAACAGTTTTCAGGCGGAAGGGCTCGATCCTTATTCCCGAATGGTGGCAGATCAGGCGGCTTTTTTACAGAATCAGTTTGGGTATGTGACGCAGTTGTACAATGATGTCCCGAATGAGCAGGTTTGGTTTTATGTGAAAGAAAAATACGTCAGCAGAATGGTGGAAGGCTGCAATGCGATTTCCGTAATCATTTTATTTATGGCGTTTGTGTTTGCTTTTTATAAAGGTGCTAAAACTTTTTTGTTTACGCTGGCCGGTTTTGTTTTCCTGTACATCATGAATGTTTTGAGAATTGTCGGACTTAATATTGTGGTGAGAGATCATCCGCAGTACAGTAAAATCGGGCATGATTATATTTTTCCGGCGATTATTTACGGATCAGTTGTTGTGCTTTGGCTGGTCTGGATTAAATTTTTTGCTTTAAAAAAATGAAAATTGTAAGCTGGTTTTTGGTTTTGGTCGGAATCGCGGGAATTGTTTCTGTGAGAATTTTTGAAGATTCATTATTCTATGATCCTTTTCTGAATTACTTTCACGATGCTACAAAAAACGCCCAATTTCCCGAGTTTGACTGGTTAAAATTGATTTTGAGTCATCTTTTCAGATTTATTTTAAATCTAATATCGTCCTGTATTATCATTCATTTTATATTTAAAAATAAAAACTGGACGGTGCAGGGAGCTATTTTAATTGCGATTATTTTTGCCATTACTTTTCCGATCTATTTGTACTGTGTTTCAGACAGATTTGAAATCGGATATCTTTTTTCTTTTTACATAAGAAGGTTTGTGATACAGCCTTTGATTCTGCTTCTTATTATTCCTCTTTTTTATTACCGTAGACAGTTGCAGATGAGAAATGATGATTAAACAACTGAGTTCGGGTTAAGTTATAAGTTTAAATTTTACAGAGTTAAATCAATAGCGTCGCAATTTAGCCGACGTTCCATGTGATGAGCGTTACCTGGCTTCAGCCAAAACTTAAAAATAGATTTCGGCTGAAGCCCAATGTGTATCTCTTCATAAAAGCCCAATCTTTTAAGTGATAGAAGCTTTAATTATTCTGAACGCCAGATTAAATAGAGTAAAAAAGGACTTCCGTGTTCCTAGCCCAGATCGCAGCGGATACCCCACAGCAGGCGTTGGACAAGTGGAGGGATTCAGCGGTGGCATGTGCTGGCGCGAGGAGTATGAGCGGAGAGCTGGAAATAGCTCCTGAAAAAAATCAATGCTGATTGCTGGTTGTTTTAAAAGTTTTTTAAACTAAATGACCGTGTGTTTATCTACACTTGTCAAGTTTTCCGGTGTCCATTTTACACGCTGTACAAAAGGTAATTCTCTCACGGGGCAGTCGAAAATCTGACAAACCGGACACGAGATCGTCTTGCAGTCATCCATATGAAAATTGAATTCTACGGTTCTTTTGGTGTTTTTGGCAAGGAGAAGAATCACTTTTTCCATTTCCTGATGGGCTTCGCGGAGACTGTAGTAGTAGGGAAGGGTGATGTGCGCATCGATGTGGAGTGAGGAACCGAATTGCTGGATTTTCATGTTGTGAATGTCGATCCACTCGGTGTGTCTGTTTTTTTCTAAAAGGTCGATAATGTTTTGGAGAAGTTCAGGATTCTGTTCATCCATAATTCCGCTAAGTGACTTTCTCACAATTTTATAGCCTACGAAAATAATGTAGAGGCCGAAAATAAGGGCAACCACGGAATCAATCCAGTAAATTTTGGTGAAGTAAACGATAATCAAACTGATGACAACACCTAAAGTCGTGATAGTATCGGACTGCAAATGTTTTCCGGATGAAATAAGGACTAATGAATTTACTTTTTCTCCTTTTTTAATGGAAATATACCCTAAGATATAGTTGATAACAGCAGTGGCAGCGATGATGGCGATTCCCCAGTCGATGCTCTTCAGAATTCTGCCGGTCACCAAACTGTTGATGCCTTCGTAAATAATCATGATGCCGGCAATGGCGATGAGGGCACCTTCAATTCCAGCAGTAACGAACTCTACTTTCCCGTGGCCGTAAGGATGATCTTCGTCTTTCGGTTTTGAAGCTAAGTACAGGGAATACAGACCCATGAAAGCACTGATGACATTGACGATACTTTCCATTGCATCAGAAAAAACAGCATCGGAATCTGTGAGTTTCCAGGCAACAATTTTTCCCGCAAAAAGTATAATCCCAAAAGTCGCGATGAGTTTTTGGAAGCCAATTTTGTCTTTGTTGATTTTTTTTGTAATCATTATTATAACGATAATTTGTTATAAAAAGATTTTTAAAATTATTTCCCCGACCCTAAAGGGAGTAATTTTAAAAACCTTTTCAGAAAAATTTTGCTCCTTAATAAAGAGGTAGCCATAATTTCAAATTAGTAGCCAACAGCTTTAATATTCGATAAAAAAAAGAATCTCTTTCGGAGACTCTTTTTTGTTTTGTTAGCTTATACTAAGTTGTTTTTAACCAGGTATTCTGCAATCTGCACTGCGTTGGTAGCAGCTCCTTTTCGGAGGTTGTCTGCGACAATCCAGCAGTTGAGCGTTTTGGGTTGTGATGAGTCTCTTCGGATTCGTCCGACGAAAACTTCATCTTTTCCTTCTGAGTAGAGTGGCATTGGGTATTCGTTGTTCTTTACGTTATCCATTACAACAACTCCTGGAGTTTCAGATAAGATTTTTCTTACTTCGTCGAGATCAAATTCGTTTTCAAATTCGATGTTTACGCTTTCAGAATGGCCTCCCTGTACAGGAACTCTTACTGCAGTTGCCGTTAAATTGAATGTATCATCACCTAAAATTTTCTTAGGCTCTTTCATTAATTTAATTTCTTCCTTGGTATAATCGTCATCTGAAAATACGTCGCAGTGTGGCAAGGCATTTTTGAAGATCTGGTAAGGATACACTTTGTCAACAGAATCATCTCCTGTTATTTCTCCGTTCAACTGGTCTACGGCAGCTTTACCTGTTCCTGTTACAGATTGATAAGTGGAAACAATCACCCTTTTGAGATCATATCTTTTATTTAATGGTCCCAAAACCATAACCAACTGAATGGTAGAACAGTTTGGGTTGGCAATGATCTTGTCTTCTTTTGTCAGGACATCTGCATTGATTTCGGGAACGACTAATTTTTTAGTTGGATCCATTCTCCATGCAGAAGAATTGTCGATGACGGTGATTCCTGCTTCGGCAAATTTTGGAGCATACTCCAGAGAAGTATCTCCTCCGGCTGAGAAAATTGCGATATCAGGTTTGGCAGCTATAGCGTCGTCGATGCTTACGATAGTGTAATCTACCTGTTTATACTTCACCTGTTTACCAATAGACCTTTCGGAAGCTACGGGAATTAATTCTGTTACAGGGAAGTTTCTCTCTTCGAGAACTTTAAGCATAACTTGTCCAACCATTCCTGTTGAACCTACTACAGCTACTTTCATTGTTGTTTAAATAAATTTAAGTTAATAAAATTATGCACCGAAGACTCTCGCCCACGGAAATGCGTATCCAAATAATGCTACAGCAATAAGTCCCATTACCACAACCGGTACTGAAATTCTGTCGCTTGATTTTACTTTTTTGTTTACTATTGTCATTAAAACTGCCGCTATCAACATAGAAAAAGGGTGTTCTACATACTGAAATCTCAGTTCTGCATTCTTCATTACTCCGCCCATATCTAAACCTTTGCTAAAGTTGATGATCAGCATAACAATTCCAATCAAAAACTGAACATGGAAAAAGATCATTGTGAAAAGAGTCGTTTTCTTTAAAAACTTGTTTACCTTTCCGCTAAATCCGAACATTGTTGCCAAAAGTGCGATAATGAAAAGTGCCACCAAAAGCAGTTCCAAATAGGCAAAACCTTTGTGTGCGCTGAGTAAAATTTTGTAAAAGTCCATTGTTTATTTATTTCTAATTTTTCAAGCACAAAGATAACAAAAAAACCCGGCTGTGAGGCCGGGTTTTGTATGTAATAAAAGTGAATTTATTAGAAGTTGAAAGATAGAGTTGCAGACCAAGTTCTACCGTATCCGAAGTATACCTGGTTTTGCTGACTGATACCGTTCCAATTACCTGCAGCTTTGTACGTGTTGTAACTGTTTGTTAAAGTTGTAACCTGAGCAGCTGTCAAAGGTGTAGTCTGGATAGGCTTATTGATTTCAATATATTCATTTAAACCAAGGTCTGCATGAATATTTGAGTTAGATTCAGCAATGTAAGTTTTATCTAACAAGTTGTAAACATTTCCTCTCAAAGTAAAGAATTGAGATGGGTTTTTCAGTTTAACTTTAAATGAAATTCCTAAGTCTACTAATCCAAATGAAGGTAATAATAGAGATCCTCTGTTTTGAGATGCCTCATTTGAGAAGTTCAATACATTTAAGTTTGCATAAAGTTTATCTGCTCCTCTGTAAGTAGCATCAAATGAGAACCACTCAACTGGTTTGATTGTAAATCCTCCAGCGATTGTCGTCTGTGCAGAACTTCCTACTTTTACACCGTCCAAATAAAGTATCTGAGAATCAGATCCAATCTGTTCGTTGTTTTCAGTGAAGATATTTCCTTCCGCATTACCTTTATAATAGTAATCATTGAAAGAAACCATACCAAATAGTTCAAGCATTCTGTGAGGTCTTGCAGTAAGTTCTAATTCAACACCCTGATGGATTTCAGTGATTCCCTGAATGTTTGAGTATGCCTGAGTTGTTGTAATAGTATTTCCTGGATTTGTTGGATCTGGGTAAGTTTGAGTAAGACCTCCTCTTCTTTGGAATCTGTCTCTCCATTCAGTTCTGTAAACATTTAAGTTTGCATTAAAAATTGATGAACGGAAACCATAACCCCCTTCGATACCGAAGATTTTTTCGTTAGTCAAATTAGGATTCAGGAAATTCTTGTTATTTGGATAAACTGCATTTAAAAATGGCTGTTTTGAATAATATCCTACGTTTGCGTAAACGTTGTGATGATCATCAATATTGTAGTTAGCACCGGCTTTCACATTGTATCCTAAAATGTCTTTAAATCCTGTCTTAGTATTTAATGCTGGATTTGCAGCTGTAGGTTGAGCAATTGTTGCAGCAGATGTGTTTCTGAATCCAGCTTGTTGACCATTCAGCAAAGTTACTCCATCGATAATAAAGTGATCGATTCTTTGGAATGATTGGTTTGAAACAGCTCCCTGTACAAAAGCAGAAAGCTTATCATTAGAATATTCAATCTGACCAAAGCCTCCGTACCATAGTACTTCTCCGTCGTTATCGTAACCGATTTTGTCTTCTCCATTATTTAATTTACCACCGAACGGGTTTCCTGTAGCTCTAGGAGCAAATACATTTGAAACAACTCTAGGAGTTACAGTGTAAAGGTTACCTGGCGCTGTATAGAAGTTTTTGTTGGTGTTATCCTTATATCCAGAAGCTCCGTAAAGATCTGATATAATCTGGTAATGGTAGCCATAATAATATCTGTTATCAGTACCGATGGTAAAGTTAATATTATCATTAATCTTATGATTAAAACTGATAATTGCACCAAACCAGTTGTGAGAGTTGATAGATGATCTTCTGATAAGCGTACTTTGAGTTGCTGTTGCAGGATTATTTACATCTACTGCAGCATTCCCAGTAAAAATTGCATTGTAATCAATCTGACCTTCTGGAGTTACAAACCCAGTTACACCAGCAGTAGCTGTTCCAACACCAGTACGGATTCTACCTAAATCACCAGTACCACCACCTCTACCGAAAGAAGCATAAAATACTGAGTTTAATTTAGATTTTTCATTAAATTTCCAATCCCAGTTAAGAGACATTACTGGCTTGTGATAGTAGTTTACTCTGTTAGATAATTGGTCACCGTTTCTATCAAATCCCCAATCTGCATTATATCTTCTGTTAGGCGTTCCATCCTGATCAGCATTGTATCGGATGTAATTTTGAATCGTTGAAGAAGTGGATCTTTGGTTGTGCCATTGTGGAGCACCAGTGATTGTAAACTGTAAATCATGCTTTTTGTTTGGCTGATATCCTAAAGCAAAATAATAGTTATATCCTTCAAAGTCAGTTCCATTAGCATACATCGCTCCTGCTGCTCTCCCCATTAAAAATGATGAAGACCAACCTTTTTCAGATTTTCCTGTGTTGTATGAAAATACCGTTTTTAAATAACCCTCATTCGCTACCCCTACTGATACTTTACCACCTTGTCTTTTATCAGCAGCTCTTGTAATATAGTTGATTGTTCCTCCAACTGATGCGATTGCCAGTTTAGAAGATCCAAGACCTCTCTGAACCTGCATTGCTGAAGTAACATCAGATAGACCTGCCCAGTTAGACCAGTAAACAGCCCCATTCTCCATGTCATTTACCGGCATACCATTTACCATTACGGCAATGTTTTCCTGCGCGAAACCACGAATGTTGATTTTTGAATCTCCAAAACCACCACCAGACTTTGTAGCATATACAGAAGGTGTAGTGTTTAGAAGCTCAGGAAGCTCCTGGTTTCCTATTCTTTCCTGAATTTGTGCTTCTTTTATTGTTGAAACAGCAACCGGTGTTTTTCTATCCTTTGCGATATCTGCAACACCTGCAATTACAACAGTTTCGATATCTCTGGACTTATCGTCTTTCAAAGTATCCTTCACCTGTTGTGAATAATAAACACTAGCCGTTGATAAAGTAATCAGGACAGTTAATGTCGATCTGTTGATTAATTTCATAATCGTTGTAATAGTTAGAATTAATTTGGTGCAAAATTCATAAAATTATTCCTAACTATTGTTAACGCAATGTTAATTTTTAATCAGTCAAAATACTATGCAAATCATTGTTTTTCAGCTTAATATAAAGTTTTTGAATTTGGACGTGAAAAAAATCATATTATTTAATTTTTAACAAAATACCGTTGTTTTTGTTAAAAATGTAATGTTCTATTTAACCGCTTTCAAGCTTAAATCTATATTGGAAGCCGAGTGGGTAAGGGCTCCCGCAGAGATATACGTTACTCCGGTCGATGCAATTTCCTTAAGCTGATCTCTCGTAATTCCACCTGAAGCTTCGCTTTCACAAACTCCGTTGATCAGCTTCACAGCTTTCTTCATTGTCGCAACATCCATGTTATCAAGCATAATTCTGTCAACTTTTGCACTGATGGCTTCTTTTACTTCTTCAAGATTACGGGTTTCGACTTCTATTTTAAGTTTTTTCTTCGATTTTTTTACGTAATCTTTTGCCATTTTCACTGCATTGGTAATGCTGCCGTTATAATCGATGTGATTGTCTTTGAGCATGATCATATCATAGAGGCCGTATCTATGATTGGTTCCGCCACCGATTGCTACAGCCCATTTTTCGCAAACCCTGAAATTCGGAGTTGTTTTTCTGGTATCTAAAAGCTTTGTTTTTGAACCCACTAATCTGGAATCCCAATCCTGCGTTAAAGTCGCAATTCCGCTCATCCGCTGCATGCAGTTCAGTACCAGTCTTTCAGTGGAGAGAATGGATCTTGCGCTTCCGGTTACAATAAAAGCTGTATCACCAACTTTTGCCACCTCGCCATCTCTGATGAATCTTTCTACTTTTAAATTTTTATCAAACGTTTTAAAAATAATTTCTGCCAGTTCAACTCCGGCCAGAATGCAGTTTTCTTTTACCAAAAGTTTGGCGCTCTGCTGAAGATCTTTGGGAATAGTAGACAATGTAGAATGGTCACCATCCTGAATATCTTCTTCCAAAGCATTTTTGATGAATTGTTTTAAAACTTTATCTGTTGCGTATTCTGGTCTTTTCATTATTGTAATTTTTTTAGTTCGTTTTCAACCTCTTCAATTGATGGAAGATGAGATTTGAAATTTTCGGGTAATATTTTTTTGAGTTCGTAAGAAGATATTCCTAACGGTTTGTGAAGATCTGTAAGCGAATATTCGGCAATAATCTCATTTTTGTCTTTACAGATAATCATTCCTACGGTGGCGTTGTCGTTTTCATCCCTCATCTGTTTATCGACAGCAGTAACGTAGAAATTGAGTTTTCCGGCAAATTCGGGCTCGAAATGTCCTGTTTTAAGTTCTATGACAACGTATCTCTTTAATTTGATATGATAAAAAAGCAAATCTATGAAAAATGACTGATTGCCTACAGTGATTTCCACCTGTTTACCAACAAATGCAAAACCGCTTCCCAGCTCGATTAAAAATTTTGAAATATTTTCCGTCAACGCATTTTCAAGTTCTCTCTCTTTATAATTTTCTGTAACATTTATAAAGTCGAAAATGTATGGGTCTTTTAATGTTTCCCGGATAAGATCACTTTCGTAGTCGGGAAGTGTGTGTGAAAAATTATTGATCGCTTTTCCCTGACTTTCAATCAGTTTTCCTGAAATCATATTCAGCAAAACTGAGCGGCTCCAGCCATTTTCTATTGCTTTTCTAATGTAAAAATGAGCCTCTTCTGAAGTGGAGCATTTGGTCATTAAAGTAATGTGATGACCCCATGGAATTAGAAAAATATTATTTCTCAAATCGTCAACAGCTTGTTGACGATTTTGTTTGTCATCATTCCTGAATTCGTCAGAAACTTGTTGACGAATTGTATTTGATTCATTATAAAAGAGATAGAATCTTTTACAGTATTTTAAATTACTTTCAGAAAAACCCTTTATTTCGGGAAATTCTAAACGTAAATCTTTGCTTAGCTGAGAAAAAAAGCCTGAACCATAGGTGTTTTCAAAATTTCTTTCTGTGATTTCCTTTCCCAAATCCCAATACATTTCTATCAAAGCAGAATTCACCTGAATGGCCGCTTTGATCTGGCTTTGCTGAATTTTCTGTTTTAAATCTAAAATCCAGCTGATGTACTGTTCATTGCTTTTTTGCAGCATCTCTAAAATTTAATGAAATTCTAAATTTCGATTTGAGAATTTTAAATAATAATCAATTATGCCTGTACTAAATCTTTATTGTAGAATGCTCCTTTATTTTGAGTCATTTCCATAGATTGGATGATAATCAAATGGGCAACTGTTGTTAAGTTTCTTAATTCTGAAAGTTGAGGTGATAAAATAGAGTAGTGGTAAATTTCATCAACAGCGGCAGCGATTTCTGCATGTTTCTGCAATGCCATTTTTAATCTGCGGTTGCTTCTCACGATTCCAACTAAGTCGCTCATCATTTCCTGAAGCTGTTTTCTGAGGTAAGAAACAATCACCATTTCATCGATAATCTTCATTCCTTCTTCGTTCCATTCCGGAACAGCTTTTAAATCATCAAAATCAAAATTGTTCTCTTTTAATAATTCTATGGTTTTGATGGCTGCGTTGTGTCCAAAAACCAAACCTTCAAGTAAAGAATTAGAAGCAAGCCTGTTTGCCCCGTGAAGTCCGGAATTGGTGCATTCTCCAACGGCGAATAAATTATTTAAAGAAGATTGTCCGTCTTTATCCACATCAATTCCACCCATTAAATAATGGCAAGCTGGAACTACCGGAATTAACTGTGTGAAAGGATCAATTCCTTCATCTCTGCATTTTTTATAGATATTTGGGAAGTGTTCCAGAAATTTTTCCTGACTCATGTGGCGACAATCCAAACCTACAAATTCATCTCCCGTAACTTTCATTTCGGCATCAATAGCTCTCGCAACGATGTCTCTGGAAGCCAGTTCTTCACGCTCATCATATTTGTGCATGAATTTTTCGCCTTTTTTGGTTCTCAGTTTTGCTCCGTCCCCGCGAACTGCTTCGGAAATTAAAAACAACATTCCGTCGAGTTTGCTGAATAAAGCTGTCGGATGAAACTGATAGTACTGCATATTGCTCACTTTACCTTTTGCTCTCGCAACGAAAGCAATTCCGTCTCCGGTTGCGATAACTGGGTTTGTGGTGTTTTTGTAAACATGTCCTGCGCCGCCAGTGGCAACTAAAGTGATTTTCGAAGTAATTTTTTTTATAGATTTCGATTTTTCATCTAAAATATAGGCACCGTAGCAATTGATTTCACCTTCATTCAGTTCTTTTCCGGGAACGTGATGTTGGGTGATGATGTCGATAACGTAATGATGATCAAGAATCTCAATATTCGGACTGCTTTTAGCGGTTTGAAGTAAAGCTCTTTCAATTTCAAAACCTGTAATGTCTTTGTGATGTACGATTCTGTTTTCGGTGTGACCACCTTCTCTGCCTAAAGCAAATTCTCCGTTTTTCATATCGAAATTAGCGCCCCATTCCACGATTTCGTTGAATCTTGCAGGTGCCTCTCTCACGACCATTTCCACAACGTCTCTTTTATTTTCTCCATCTCCGGCACGCATGGTGTCTTCGATGTGTTTTTCGAAATTATCATTTTTAGAATCGGTAACTACTGCCAGACCGCCCTGAGCGTATTTGGTGTTGCTCTCGTCTTCATCAGACTTTGTGACGATGATGATTTTGGCATCGGGAAACTGCTCTGAAACTTTTATGGCATAAGAAAGTCCGGAAATTCCCGAACCGATCACTAATACATCCGCTTTTATCATATTCTTGCTTTAAGACAGTCGTCTAAAATAATTAAATAAATTTAAACAATTTATCGTTGGGTTTTCTTACTTTTTTCATGTGCTGGAACTCGTCTTCCTCTGATCGGTAGCCTAAAGCCAGCGTCACGGTTACTTTTTCGTTTTCAGAATCAATATTTAAAATTTCTTCAATCAAATCCTGTCTGAAACCTTCCATGGGGCAAGTATCGATCTTTTCAATGGCAGCTGCATACATCAGATTGGCTAAAACAATGTAAGATTGCTTTTCTGCCCAGTTGAGAATATCATCATGCTCCTGTGTGTTGAAATGTTTAGTAATGCTTTTTCTGAAAAGATCTAAATTTTCCACCGGATGCTCACGGACTTCTGAAATATGCTTAAAATATCCATCCAAGTACCCTTCTTCAACATTTTTTTTTGAAACTAAAACAATAAGATGCGAACAGGTAGAAATCTGTGAAGGATTGTAAAAGGCGGGAATGAGTTTTTCTTTCATACCGCTGCTTTCCACTACCAAAATTCTGTACGGCTGAAGTCCCTGTGAGCTTGCAGCAAGCTTTCCGGACTCGAGTATATTTAAAAGCACATCCTGAGGAATGCGCATTTCTGGGTTGAATTTTTTTACAGAATATCTTCTGCTTAAAGCTTCCAAATAATTCATATAACAAATTTAAGAATTGAATGTGAATAAACTGTCTTTTAAACGAAATATCTATTTAGAAATTGTCTAAACAAAAAAGCCGCTCCTTTTTATAGGAGCGACTTCGCTAATTAAGTATGAAAAAAAAATTATTCTCTGTTTTTCACCACGATCCATCCTGAGAATTTCACCGGTGTTCTGTTTTTGTTGTTTTCTGTCCATGTTACAGAGTACCAGTAGCTTCCGGTAGGAACTTTTCTTCCGCTGGCAGTTCCGTCCCATTTGTACTGATTGGTTTTGTCTCCCTGGTGAATCTTGGCTCCGTATCTGTCGTAAACATTGAAGACAAGATTGATTTTATTTCCTAAAGCTGAATAATCAATATAATCATTCATTCCATCTGCATTCGGAGTGATTACATTTACCAGATTCGGTACAGTTACCACAACTTGAATTGGCTCACACTTATAAGCATCTCTTACGTAAATCGTATATTCTCCACGGGCGATATTTTTAAATTCGTTAGAATCCTGCCAATTATTGGTATTGTCTAATGAATATTGATACGCTGGTGTTCCTCCTGCAGCATTTACAATAATTGTATTGTTTGAAATTTCAACGTAGTTAATGACAGGCTGATCAGAAGGGAAGATTTTTACCGCCTGAGTTACCCAGCACTCACCAGTTTTTAATTTTACCCAGTAAGTTCCTACACCAACTCCGCTGATGGTTTGTGTGGTTGCTCCTGTGCTCCACTCGTATCCGTCGAATCCTGTTCCTGCATCCAGCGTGGTTTTGTCTTCGAAACAGATAACTTTATCAACCAAAACGGTAGAATATACCGGAGGAATTACCTGTAAAGTGATTTTGGCAACTCCATAACATTGATTATTGTCACTTACTCTTACATAAACTACTCCGGTAGGCGCAACGTAATTGTTGATTAGTGTGATTTCGTTCGTATCGTTAATGGCATCTGTAAGTGATGGATAGTAATTTTTTACTGTTCCCAGTTGTAGTGTTACAGATGGCGCAGCTAAGTTGAATGTTCCCATTGATGGGTTCGTCTCAATTGAACATGATCTGAGAATGGCATCATTTACAACTACGACAGGGTAGTGGTTTAAGGTTATTTTAGCATTATCGATACATCCTTGAGGGGTAGTTACCTGTGCGTAAACTGTAGTTCCGTTTGCTGCAGGGTATGCAGGCCAGTTCATAATTTCATTGGTTCCGGCATTCAACGCGGCTAAAGTTGGGTAAAAGTGCTTCGTGACACCTTGTATAGTTGTTACAGCAGCATCATCAAGATTAAAGATTCCGACACCTGCATTGTTATTGTTACATTCTGTAAGTGTGACATCAACTGCATCAAAAGGTTGCGGGTTTAATACTATCCTTCCGTCGCCGTTGTCGCAAAGGGTTGCCGAAGGATCACTTACGATTACAGTGATGTTGGTTGCTCCTGTGTAGGTGAAGTTTGTTGGATTTGGAATTGGCGTTCCGCTTCCTGTTACGTAATAAGTAATCGTGTAGTTTGCAGGATTGTTTACAAACTGTGATGCATAAGCTGTAAGATTTATTGCGCCATTTCCTGTACTTGGATTAATACAAACATAAGGAGTGATTGTATTAGTAAAGATGGGAACTTTATCAACAAATATTTTTACATTTTTAATAGATTGTCTTGCACTTGCTGCTCCGGTTGCTGATGAGAATCCAAAATATCCTGTTGTCATTCCAATTGCTCCGCCGGATGGAGTGAAAGATTGGTTGGTAATGGTAACGCCGTCAATTTTTATGTGGATAAGCCAGTTGTTTGGATTGTTAGGATCAGTCTCACCATTTACTTCAACGTGCTTATAGTTTGCTCCTACGAAAGGTTGTGTAGGATTTAGATCAGCTGAGTGATAGGTGCTGTTAGCGGTTGTATTGTATTCTATATTAGGATTTCCTGCAGGCAGATTGTTGGTTCCGTACAATACGTGTACTTTACTCATCTGTCCTTCTGTAGAGTTGTTGAAAATATCAAATGCAACCATCAATCCGTTGGCATTTGCCGGAATCCCCAAGCCTCCACCTGCAGTAAAGCCGGCCGGTGGATTAGAAAGGTACCAAAATGTCAATCCGTCTCCTCTTCCGTAAGAAGTAGTTCCGTTTCCGTCGATTCTGAAATCAAATTCAACTTTCCACTTATCACAATATTTCAGGTTGATAGGTTCTGAAAGTTTGATAGCGCCAAACTGACTCGTCTGATCCGGTGTCAATCTGATAAAGTCTGTGCTCACAGTGGCTGCCGAAACAAGATCCCACCCAGTAGTAACCACAGGATTTCCTGTCAGCTGATACGTCTGAGCTCTGTTAAGGTTAAATAGAAAGCATAAAGTGAGACTAAAAAATAATAAAGTTTTTTTCATTTAATTATTAGATTTTTGATTAGGTAAATGTATAGGTTTTGTCAAACAATAAATTGTCTGAAATAACTTTAAAGTATCAAATGTGTAGCTGAGGAGCCTGTTTCTGCGATAGAGAGGCGGTAATAAAAATCACTCCTTACATTAAGAAGTGATTTTTTTAGGGATTACTCCCTGTTCTTTAATAAAACCCAGCCGTTGTAAACAGTCTGTGTGTTATTTTTGTCGTTTTCGTTCCAAGAGATGGTGTACCAATATGTTCCTGTAGGAAGTTTTTTATTGCCGGAAGTTCCGTCCCACTTGTAGTTTCTGATTTTGTCGGCCTCATATTTTTTGTTGCCATATCTGTCATAAACTATAAAGACAAGATTCTTTTTGTAGGCAAGCGCAGTGTAATCAATCACATCATTTACATTGTCACCGTTAGGAGTGATGGCATTAAGCAGGTTTGGGACAGTCACCTGAATCTGAATCGGTTCGCAATTGTAAGAATCTTTCACAAATATCTTGTTTTCACCTCTTGGTAATCCCGTAAATACATTTGACGTCTGCCATGTCGTACCATTTAAAGAATACTGATAAGCCGGAGTTCCGCCAGATACATTTACTGTAATTGTATTATTTGTAATATCTAAACTTGAAATTGTAGGATTTCCGGCAGCTCTCACAGAAACAAACTGCATGGTAAAGCATGCTCCGGTCTGAAGTCTAACCCAATAGCTCCCCACAGGAACTCCTGTAATGGATTGTGTTGTTGCGCCAGTGCTCCATTCATAACTTACAAAACCGGGTCCCGCATCTAAAGTAGTGCGGTCTTCCATACAGATGATTTTATCTTTTAGAACTGCAGATCTTGTAGGTGGTATTACTACTAATGTAATTTTTCTGATAACCCAGCAAGAATTCGTACCTGTTATTTTTACATAAACTACAGAGTTCGATGCATTGTGAGTGGTAGGGTCAGCAATAGGATTGGTATTATTTAAAGCATTTTCTAATGTTGTAAAATAAACTTTTGTAATTCCCACTCCTGAAGAAACGTTTGCTGTGGTAAGGTCAAATGTTCCCATTAAACCAACTTCGGTTTTAAAGCACGTCTGCAAAGTTGCATCTGTAGCTGTCGGAAGAGGGAAGAAGGCTAATGTGATTTCAGCATTTCCGGTGCAGCCTTGTGGGGTAGTTACTTTTACATAAACTTTCCCTGGGGCAGAAACATAAGAAGCTGGGTTTGTGATTTCGTTTACATTGTTATTCAGATCCTGAAGAGTTTTATAGTATTTTTTTATTGCTCCGGGAGTGGAAGTGACTGCAGCTGATGTAAGATTAAACGTAGCTGTTGTTGCGTAATTATTATTACACGTCGTCAACGTGACGTTACTTGCGGTAAAATCACCTAAAGCCAGCTGGATTCTTCCGTCGGCATTGTCGCAAAGCAAACCTGCGTTATCCTTTACACGAACAATAATGGTTGTAGCAGCATTGTACTGAAATGTTGCCGGAGTTGCAATAGGAGTAGGATTTCCCTGAACGAAATAAGTAAAAGTAAAGTTGGCTGGGTTAGCTACAAACTGATTGTTGAATGATGTTAAATTCACTGTTGCAAAACCAGTCGTTGGATTCGGGCAGTTGGATTGTGAAATTGTAGGCTGAAGAATAGGAACTTTATCGGTATAAATTTTTACATTTTTAATAGAATGTCTCGATCTGTTTCCTCCGGTTGACGCTGAAAATCCAAAATATCCCTGCGTCATTGCTGCTGCTGTTCCCGATGGTACAAAAGGCTGGTTACAGATTACTGTATTGTCAATTTTAATCTGAATCGTCCATCCCGTCGGGCTTGCGGTGCTTACTTCGGCAGTTACTTCTACATGCTTGTAAGTTGTTCCCTGAAAAGGCAATGTTGTATTGAGATCCGGTGAGTGGAATGAACTACCCGCAACGTTAAAATATTCCACATTGTTCTGGTCGGTGGTGTTGGCAACCTGTCCGTAAGCCACGTGAACCTTACTCATCACAGCTGTTGTGGTGTTATTGTAAGTGTCAAAACCTACAATCAATCCTACTGCATTTTGCGAAACACCTAATCCTGAACCTAAAACACTCGCTACGGGCGGGTTTTGAAGATACCAGAAAGCAAGTCCGTCACCATTTGCGGTTTGGTTGGAATCCATTCTGAAGTCAAATTCAACTCTCCATTTATCACAAAATTTAAGGTTGATAGGATCATTTAGCCTAATTGAGCCCGATTGATTATTGGTGTCCGGTGTAATTTGTACAAACGCATCAGTACCATTCACTGCCGTTGTAGTAGGTGCTACCATTGTCCATCCTGTTGTTACAACAGGGTTTCCGATTAGCTGATATGTTTGGGATTTGAATAACGCACTGAAACAAATGAGAAAAAGTGCTATATAAGACAATAGATTTTTATTCATATACAAGGGAACTTTGGAATTGAGCCGTAAAGATATAAATAAAAAGTCTATATAATGAAAATATATTATTAATTTTATGATAATTGATGATTATCCTTCAAAAAATAATAAAGATGATAGTGAATTGAATAACAATCTATTTTTTCATTTTGATTCATTAAAAATAGTGAAAATTATATTATTTGTCTAAATTACTGTAAATCAATATGATTTAAATTTTAAAAAGACCGCCGTTTTCGGGATTCTCAAAATTTATATCTATCTCAAGATTAGTTCCTGCAGCCGCCGCTACAGCAAGTTTATCGCACAGTTCGTTTTCAAAATGTCCCGCATGGCCTTTAATCCAGTGGAATTTTGGCTGATAAGTATTGTAAAGCGGAATCATTCTTTTCCAAAGATCAGGGTTTTTTACATTTTTCCATCCCCGTTTTACCCAACCTGAAATCCAGTTTTGATTGATGGCATCAGAAACATATTTGCTGTCTGTGAAGATATGAATATCGTTATCTGCTGACTTTAGTTTTTCCAGCGCAACAATTACCGCAAGAAGCTCCATCCTGTTGTTGGTGGTTTTTCTGAAACCTTTGGAGAAAGTTTTCTGGTAGTTTTTTTCAGGAACTCGCATTACAATTCCGTAACCTCCTCTTCCGGGGTTTCCACTGCATGCACCGTCGGTGTAAATTTCGATTCTCAAAGTATTAGGTTGAGGTTAAGGATAAGGTTGAGGTTGAAAGTTATGAGTTTGATTTTCAATTTTGGATTAATTTTAAATTAGATTTAAAAAGGAAAATCTTCTTCATCATCAAAATCATTCATTGAAGAACCTGAAAGTTTGGAATTATCTGGTAAATCAAATGCTGCACCCGGCTGAATAGTGGTTTTGATTTTTTCGAAACCGCTTGGTTCATTAAAATTACCTCCTGCATGCATATTGAACGCTTCTTCCACATCCCCAAATTTTGCAAAATGCTTCAGGAACGACAATCTTACGTCTGCCGTGGCACCGTTTCTGTGTTTCGCAATGATCAATTCCGCCTGATTTTCGGTTGAGGTCTCTGCGCCTTCCTCATCATTATCCCAGGTTGTAATTTTGTAATACTCCGGTCTGAAAATGAAAGATACGATATCTGCATCCTGCTCAATAGCACCGGATTCTCTCAAATCTGAAAGCTGAGGTCTTTTCCCAGGACGTGTTTCCACACTTCTTGAAAGCTGGGAAAGTGCAATTACCGGTATGTTGAGTTCTTTTGCGATGGCTTTTAAAGATCGGGAAATCATTGAGATTTCCTGCTCACGGTTTCCACTTCCTTTTCCGCTGCCTCCACCGGCGGTCATCAGCTGAAGATAATCGACCATCACCATCTTTACGCCATGCTGCATTACCAGTCTCCGGCATTTTGCACGGAAATCGAATATAGAAAGTGATGGGGTTTCGTCTATGTAAAGCGGTGCATTTTCAAGTTCAGAAACGTTAGAGAATAATCTCTGCCATTCCTCATCATCAAGTGTTCCTTTTCTTAATTTTTCAGATGAAATTCTGGTTTCTGAGGCAATCATCCTGGTGATTAACTGTACGGACGCCATCTCAAGAGAGAATAATGCCATCGGAATTTTATGACCTACCGCAATATTTCTTGCCATGGAAAGAATAAAGGCTGTTTTTCCCATTGCCGGACGCGCCGCAATGATAATAAGGTCAGAATTCTGCCAGCCTCCAGTTTCTTTATCAATATCCCGGAAACCTGAAGGCACACCTGAAAGTCCCTCTTTGTCTTTTAAAGATTTAATGGTTTCAATCGCCTGTTTCACTAAAGAGTTCGCCGTATCAAATCCTTTTTTAATGGTACCATTAGTAATTTCAAAAAATGACTGTTCTGCTTTATCTAAAAGTTCGAAAACATCGGTAGATTCTTTGTATGAGGAATCGATAACATTGGCTGAAACATTAATAAGGCTTCGGAGAATATATTTTTCAAGAATTACTCTTACGTGATATTCGATGTGCGCGCTTGAACTTACTCCCATCGTAAGTTCGATGATATAATGATCACCACCTGCCAGATTCAGTTTTTCTTCTTTTTTAAGTTCCTGAATAACGGTCATGATGTCAACAGGATGGTTACCTTCATAAAGTTTTAAAATAGCTCTGAAGATTACCTGATGTCTGGGATCGTAGAAAACATCCGGCGTCAGAAGATCTATAGAATGATCTAATCCTTTTTTATCAATAAGAAAAGTTCCGATTACCAATCTCTCAAATTCTATTGCATTGGGAGGCATTTTCCCATCTGAAATGGAAAGCTCTCTGGCAAAGTTGCCCTGGGTAAGTGATGATAATGTTTCTTTCTGCGCCATGGTGCAAAGATAATTTTTTTAGCAATGAAATAATAAATACTAATCCCCAATTTGCAATGATAATATTCATAAAGTCTTTTGTTGTCGTGTTTTTGGTGTTAATAAAAAAAATCACCTTCAGAGTTTGAAGGTGATTTTAAAATTTATTTATAGGAATTTATTCTCTGTTTTTTACAAGAATCCACCCGTCGTATTTGATTTGGGTCTTGCTTTTATTATCCTCAGTCCATGTAATGCTGTACCAGTAGGTTCCTGTAGGAATTTTTTTGCCTCCCGAAGTTCCGTCCCATTTGTAGTTTCGGATTTTATCAGCTTCATAGATTTTGTTTCCGTATCTGTTGTAAACTGTAAAGATTAAATTCTTTTTGTAAGCTAATGCCGTGTAGTCTACCACATCATTTACATTATCTCCGTTTGGTGTAATTGCATTCACTAAATTAGGAACTGTAACTGTAACAATTACAGGATCGCAATCGTAAGAATCTTTTACATAAAATGTATTTTCACCTCGAGGCAGTCCTGTGAAAACATTTGAGGCTTGCCAGTTTGTACCATTAATTGAGTACTGGTAAGCAGGAACTCCACCGTTTGCAGTTATAGTGACAGTATTATTAGCAATATCCAGCGATGATACTACAGGCTGATCGCTTGCGTAAACATTCACATTTTGTATAGTATAACATTTTCCCGTCTGAAGTTTTACCCAATAAGCTCCTACAGCAACCCCCGTAATACTTTGTGTAGTGGCACCTGTACTCCATTCATAGCTTAGGAAACCAGGGCCGGCATCTAAAGTGGTTCTGTCTTCCATACAGATGGTTTTGTCCTTAAGAACAGCAGATTTTACAGGTGGTAGTACAACCAGCGTGATTTTTGTAATTGCCCAGCATCCATTACCGTCAAATACTCTTACATATACATCTGTACTTATTGTAATATAGTTGTTTGCCGGAATAATCTCGTTTACACCATTAGTTGCATCTGCTAAAGTTCGATAAAACTTTTTAGTAACTGGCGACATTGATGTAACCATAGCAGAAGTTAGATCGAACTTCGCTTTTGTAACGTCATTTTCAATAAAGCAAGATTCTAATTTTGCTTGTGTAAGGATGATAGTTGGATAAAATTTAAGTTGAATCTGTGCGATGAACGAACAGTCATACTGATTTACGGCTTTTGCATAAACAGTTTTTTCTGCAGAAACATAATTTCCTGCATTTGTAATAGGAATATTATTATTTAGATCTGCCATCGAAGCATAATATTTGATCGTAAGATTTGGGATCGATGTTGGATTTATTGCTGCTGCTGTGAGGTTGTATGTCGCAGTTCCTATATTATTATTGTTACATTCGGTAAGTGTTGCATTACTCAGCTTAAATGATCTGTCTATAAAATTTACCGTACCAAATTCTCTACACTGATTAAGGAAGCTTGTAGGGCTTACTGGGTCAATATAACTGATTGCATAAAAATAAGTATTATTTGCGTTGACCATTATAGGTGTAGTAATCGGGCTAACTTCATCTAGTGCATTAGACGAATTCAAATAATACTGAACAATAAAGTTAGGATTTCCATTGATAATGCCAGGCGATAAAGTATTGAAATTAAATAAAGTTGGGTTTTCGCAAATTTTTATAGGTAATGGTGCTACAAAAGGATTTGGTTGGTAGGTGTGGGCAAATTGATTGTCAAATGGAGTCAATAGCGTTGCTGTTCCACCAAATGACAAAGAAAATCCGTTTGCAGAACTCACGAAATTATCTACCAGTAATATATATTCTTCTCCAGCGAGAACGTTCAGTTCAGCTTCAAAATAAGTGCTTGTCTGAGCCGCTAAACCAGTGTTTCCTGTCGGAGAAGCTCCTGCGTAATTACATCTGATTGGTGTAAGAAGTGATGCTGGTGTACAAGTGGGATTTGGCCCATAAACTGCAAAATCATAGTCGTCAGAGTTTACATTTGCGTCAATAACAAAATTTAAAGTTCCTGGTGTTGCAATCTTAAATTTATACCAAACAGAAAAGTGTTCACCACTTTTAAGGCATAGAGATGCGGGGACATTGGATGTAGGCAGTTCCTGATTTCCATTTCCCGTAGGGGTGTAATTTATGTTAAGATTCCCACATACTGGAATTGCAGTAGCACAGTCTGACTGCGAATAATATAGTTGTGATGATATTAAAATAAAAAGAAGTAGTAGTTTTTTCATCTTAAATTAAATTTTAACAAAGTTAATTAATTTTTACTTAAAGAGTTGTGATAATGAAAAGAAAATAAAAGCCGCACAAAAAATGCGGCTTTATCTTGTTGATTTGGTAAATTATTCTCTGTTTTTCAGCATTACCCATCCTGAGAATTTAATAGGAGTGCTGTTTTTATTGTTTTCATTCCAGGTAACAGAATACCAATAAGTTCCTGTAGGTACTTTTTTGCCACCAACAGTTCCGTCCCATTTGTAACCATTATTTTTATCTGCCTGATGAATTTTTGTTCCATATCTGTCAAAGATGTTCAGAATTAAATTCTTTTTGCCGGATAATGAAGAGTAATCAATCACATCATTTACGCCATCTCCGTTTGGTGTGATTACATTGATGATGTTTGGAACAGTGATATCTACTACAATTGGCTCACAGTCGTAAGCATCTTTTACGTAAACTGTATGGTCGCCTCTGTTCAAATCTTTAAATATATTTGAATCCTGCCAGTTGTTGTTATCTAAAGAATAGCTGTATGCCGGAGTTCCTCCTATTGCAATTACCGTGATGCTGTTGTTTGAAATTTCAATGTTTGAAACTACCGGTTGTTCAGAAGGGAATATTTTCACCTCCTGTTTTGTCCAGCAATCGCCTGTCTGTAATTTTACCCAGTAAGTTCCTACGCCCACACCAGAAATCGTTTGTGTAGTATCTCCGTTGCTCCACTGATATCCGTTGAAGCCTGTTCCTGCATCAAGTGTGGTTTTGTCTTCCATACAGATTACTTTGTCAACCAAAACAGTGGAATAAACTGGTGGTAATACAATTAAAGTAACTTTAGCTACTGTGTAGCAACCGTTTGCGTTCATTACTCTTACATACACGAAGCCTGTTGGAGCGATATATGTTCCGAAATTGATAATTTCATTAGTCTGGTTGATAGCATCTGTTTCTGACGGATAATATTCTTTAGTCATTCCAGGATCTAAGTTTACCACAGCACTTGCAAGGTTGAAAAGTCCTGTTGAAGGATTTGTTTCAATGAAACACGATCTGAGTGTTGCCTCAGTCACCGTTACTGTAGGATGGAATGCCAGTTTTATTTCAACAATCGTTACACAATTAAACTCATTCGTTGCTTTCACAAAAACAGAACCTGCTGCTGCTGTGTATGCATAAGGAAGTGCAATCTGGTTTGTACCTGCATTCAGTGCTGCCATCGATGGGTAATACTGTAATGTAAGGTTAGGTGTAGCACCAATCGCCGCTGCGGTAAGATCGTAAGTAGCTGTTCCTGTATTATTGTTACTACATTCCGTAAGCGTAACCGGGGTCAGCTGGAAAGATTTATCTAAGAAATTAATAGTATTAAATTCCCTACATTGATTGAGGAAACTCGTTGGCTGCGTAGGGTCTACATACGATATTGCGTAAGTGTATGTATTTGCTGCATTTACAACAATAGGTGCCGTTATAGCATTGATATCATCTAATGCATCCGTAGCAGTTCTGTAATATTTAACAATAAAATTGGTATTGTTATTTAAAATCTGTGCAGATAATGTAGAGAAATCGAAAGTTGCAGGATTGCTGCAGATTGTGATTTCACCATCCTGGTTAATACCGGGCTCTAAAAAAGGAAAGGGCTGATAAACCTGTGCAGAGTTATTATCAAAAGGAGTAAGCAAAGTTGCTGTACCTCCGAATGATAAAGAAAACGGAGCTACGGTAGGAGAGAAATTATTGAGCAGTAAATAATAAACCTGCCCTGGCAGTACATCAATATATTTTACAAAACCGTCACCCGCTGCCGTTTCTGTAGTGTCTGTAGCGGTCATATTCAATCCCGTGAGAGGAAAGAATGCGCTTCCAGATCCAGCGTATGAACATCTCAACGGTACTGCATTTACGTTTGCACAGCTGTGATTGGGCCCGTATAATGCCCAGTCATAGTCAATGCTGTTTGCACCCGGTCCTGTAGGAGTTATCACAAAAGTTAAAGTACCCGCAGTCTCGATGCTAAAGGTTAACCATAGAGAATTACTTTCTCCGAAAAGACAACCTCCCGATGCTGCTTCCGGAATATTTCCTATTCCTCCTGGTGTGAGTGCAATGTCGGAATTTCGGCACACCGGAATTGCTGTTGCACAATCTTGCTGTGCCATCATCAGCTGGGTAACAAAAAGGGTGAGAATTAATAAATATTTTTTCATTTTAATTAACGTATTAATGTTAATCCGAAGATTATTTAGTTAAAGAAAGTAGCTGTTTTCCCCAGTTTGGAGCAGTTTCTGTTTCGAAATCTTTTGCGGCTTTCGCATACAGCTGAGCAGAATTAAGGTTTAAATCTGAAAATTTTGCCGCCATTCCTGCTTTCAATACAGTCAATCTCGGGTTGTCAGGCGATAACGCTTCAGCTTCAGAAATGATTTTTATGATAAGTTCTTTATCTTTCTGAACGTCTGGTGAATTATTGAGCTGAATTCTCTGTAATCTTGCCAGACCAACCAAAATTTTCACATCTGCATTGTCAGGCTGCGAATCGATGATGCTTCCAGCGTATTTTAATGCCAAAGCATTAGATTCAAAAAGCGATTGAGGAGTTGATTTTTTAATTAAACTTTCAGTTTTCAAATATTGAACAACTGCAGAATAATAATGCGCCTGCCATCTCTCGATAGAGGTAGATTTTGAAAATTTAGCAAACAGAGTTTCGTATTCTGAAGCGTTTTTTGCGGCATTGATAAGCGCAATTTCGTTTTCAGACTTTTTACCAGTGGTATTCTGTGCCGATACTACTATTGATGCTGCAAATATGTATAGAATGAGTAGGAATTTATTCATTTTTTATGTATATATAAAACAAATTTATATAAATTGCCAGTACTGAACAAATTTTTCAAACGTTTATTTAAGAAATTGTTAATAAAAATCCCTTGCTATTGAAAAAAAATAATTTTTTCGCTTTAATATTGCATTTTTCTCAATTTTGGATTTGTACTGCCCACTAACACAGCGATAAGCACAGTTAAACTACCTCCGATTACTACAGATCTTACGGCACCGAAAAGCTTTGCTGCAAGTCCGCTTTCAAACTGTCCCATTTCGTTGCTGGACATGATAAATATTGAATTTACACTTAAAACCCGTCCACGAATATGATCCGGAGTTTTCAACTGTACAATAGTTCCGCGAATTACTACAGAGATTCCATCCAACATACCACTCATGACTAAAAATAAGAATGATAACCAATAATAATTTGAAAGTCCGAAACCGATAATGCAAATTCCGAACCCTGCTACAGCAACAAGCAAAATTTTACCCTGATTTTTTCTAAGCGGAACCAAAGCCAACGTCGTGATAATAATCATTGAGCCAATATCTGAAGCGGCATTTAATAAACCTAAACCGTCAGCTCCGGATTTTAAAATATCAGTTGCAAAAACGGGAATCATCGCCACCGCTCCTCCAAAAAGTACGGCAAACATATCCAGATATAGAGCTCCGAGAATTTCTTTAGTTTTATAAATATAAGAAACGCCTTCGCGAATGCTTTCCATCACTTTTACGCTTCCTTTTTTATGTTCAGAAAACTGTTTGTTGAGCTGCCAGAAAAAAATGGATGAAATGGTAATCAGAATTACAACCGTTAAGACCGTCCATTTAATGCCGTAGAATTCAATTAAAAATCCGCCTGCTGCATGACCGCAAACTGATGATATCAAAAATGTTGCCTGATTTAGTGTAATGGCATTCGGAAGATTGATTTGTTTTACAATTTTAGGAATCATCGACGGAACAATCGGCCCGATAAATGCCCTTGCAATTCCGGTAAAAAAGATAACAGCGTAGATAAAATAGGTAATCTGATGACCTGTAAAATGAAGTTCAGAACTGTAGAATGCCGGAATCAACAAAAGGCCAATCAGGAATACGTAAGCGTAAGTACAAATAAGTAATAGTTTCTTTTTCTCGTTGGTGTCAATTATATGTCCCGCGTACAAAGCGCAACTTACTGCAGGAATTACTTCAGAAAGTCCGATAAGTCCGATGGAAAAAGGATCTTTTGTCAACTGATAAACCCACCATCCTAATAATGTAGCGAGCATTCTGAAAGCCAAAACAATAAAAAATCTTCCGGTAAGAAGATTTCTGAACTCAACATTTTTCAATGTCTGCAGCGGAGAAAGTGAAATCATATACAAAAGTAGCCCTAAAAATTAATTTAGAGCTACTTATCATTTATTTTAATGAAAATTAAATCATTTTTTAATCTGCTCTGTTCGAGCTGATCACGATTGCGGCAACTGCGGCTGCGCCGATCACAACTGCACCACCAGTTACTCTTGCTGTAGAACGGTCTTTCACAGAGGCAACAGCACTTTTCGGGATTGTAACTTCTGTACTGTCTTTTTTACCTTTTGTACCTACGATGTTATCGCCAACAATGTTTTTGAAAAGGATTTTTTCTTTCGGCGAACCGTCTTTTTTCTCAACAATGTAGATTTTTCCGGTTTTAAGATTAGAATAATTGTTTTGAGAAATATCTTCGCTATACTTTGTAGTTGCACATGACGAAATCACGAATAATGATGTAAGCAGAGAAGATTTTATTAGTACAGATGCTCTCATTTTAATTTTTTAGTTTTTCAAATTTATAATTTTTTTCGAATATATCTTTTGGGAATTGAAAAAATGTGATTATAATTTATATATTTCAAGTAAATCTGCCAGTTTTCTGTCATTGGCAAGTCTCGGGATTTTGTTTTGTCCGCCCAGTTTGCCCTGAGATTTAGCATATTCATTAAAAGCATTCTTTCTGAGTTTCGAGATTTTAAGCTGCTGTAAAATATTTCCGGAAATCAAATCATCGTAATACGAATTTCTGTTCCTTAGCTGAAAATCAAGTTCTTCTTTGAATAAATTTAAATTTGCAGGCTCTTCTTCAAACTCTATAAACCATTCATGATAAGGAAGTTCACTTTCGGCATTCACTCGGGGCGCAAGATGAAATTCTGTAATTTTTGCTGGATATTTCAGAACGGTAGATTTCAAGGCTTCTTCTACTTCAAATGCAATAACGTGCTCACCAAATGCTGAAGTGAAATGCTTTGTCCTTCCACTCACCAGAATTCTGTGAGGGTTTTTATCAGTAAATCTCACAACATCGCCGATGGAATAAGCCCAAAGTCCTGAATTTGTGGTTAAAATTAAAGCATAATCTTTATTGAGTTCCACATCCTTTAAAGTCAGTCTTTCTGTATCAGGTTTTCCATATTGTTCTAAAGGAATAAATTCGTAAAAAATACCGTGATTGGTTAAAAGTAAAAGTCCGTCTTTGGTGTAATCATCCTGAAAGGCAAAAAATCCTTCCGAGGCTGGAAAAGTTTGCACAATATCTACTTTTCCACCGAGAAGAAATTCCATTTTATCTTTGTAAGGCTCGTAGTTGACGCCACCTGTGACAATCAGCTGAAGATTTGGGAATAGCTGCTTGATTTTTTTACTGTGCTTTTCGGTCAGTTTTTCAAAATACATCACCAGCCAGGGCGGAATTCCGGAAATCAGAGTCATATTTTCGTGTTCTGTTTCTTCCACGATTTTATCAACTTTTGTTTCCCAGTCTTCAATCAGGTTGGTTTCCCAACTTGGCAATCTGTTTTTTTGGAGGTAATTTGGGATATGATGAGCGACAATCCCTGAAAGTCTACCAGTTTTAATTCCAAAAACCTCTTCCAGTTCAGGACTTCCCTGTAGGAAAATCATTTTTCCGTTAACGAAATCGGCATTGTTTTTTTTCGCAATGTAATGAAAAAGCGCACTCTGAGCTCCCTTCACCTGAAAAGGCATTCCTTCTTTTGAAATAGGAATATATTTCGATCCCGACGTAGTGCCCGATGTTTTCGCAAAATATTCGGGAGTTTCAGGCCAAAGAATGCTGCGTTGACCTCTTTTAACTTTTTCAATGTAAGGTTTCAGATCCTCATAATCATTGATTTTTACTTTGTCCTGAAATTCTTTGATGGTTTTAATATCTTCAAACTGATGACTGCGCCCAAAAAGTGTTTTCTCAGCAGTTTTTACAAGCGATAGTAATAATTCTTCCTGCAGTTTTTCTGCATTGTTTTTAAAATTTTCAGTTTGCGAAACGTGGCGTTTTGCCCAGGCTAAAGCAATATTTTTCTTCAGGAAATTTAGCATGGTTCAAATTTATAAATAAAGCGATAATTTTTGAAGATTTTATTTCAACAAAAAACCGGAGAAAATCCCCGGCTTAGTAAAATTGTATTGTTCAATGACAATGTATGGTTGATATTATTTGTTCGTCTTGTATCTTTTGTCTGGCGTACCGTCTTTTTTCAGTTTTTGATTTTCTTTATACCTTTTATCAGGTGTGCCGTCTTTTTTCATTTTTGCCGCTGGCTTTGCTGCGGGTTTTACTTCTGTTGTTTTTACAACTTTTGTGGTTTTCTGTGCTGCTTTGGTTGCAGGTGTTACCTGCTGAGCCTGTGCAACTCCTAATCCGATGATTAAAGATAGTGCTGTGATGAATTTTCTCATTGTTGATATGTTTTATGATAACCAAATTTAGTTAAAAACTGGAAATGTTTTATCTAAAATTAAACTTTAACTAAAACTTATAAAAACTTAAAAATAAATAAACCTGTCTCATAAAAAGAAACAGGTTTAAATTGTAATGCAAACTTTGAATTATCTTGTACAGTCGGCAGTCCAAGTCTTACCGTCTTTATTGTAGACGATATTCAAATCATTGTTATCAATTCTGATGTACACCAAAGCATTTGATCCCACCATTACCAAAGTGTTGTCGCCTGTTTTCTGGAACTCTAATCCGTTTAAGTCAGGAATTCCGTTACTGAATGTAAAGTTGTATTTTGTTCCGCTGGCAATTTTGGTCACAAAAACACTTCCGTCATTAGTGCTTATATTGGTGCTTCCGTCATTAAAGGAAACACTTCCCTTGTAAGTTCCCGCAAAAAAGTCATTGTCTGCCGGGTCGTCGTCATCCTTGCAAGAAGATAAGCTGATTGCTGTGAACATCACAAGCACTAAGACACCGAAAATTTTCATTAAATTTTTCATACTACTTAAATTGTTTGGTTAGGTTATGTTCTTTTCCAAACGACGTGCCGTAACGATAATTAGTGAGGTGTATTTAACGAAAAATTGTGAAAATTGGGTGTTTTTAATAATTTGTAAAAACATTACTGTCTTTTAATTTTGTTTTAGTACAAATTTTTAAATATTCAATAAATTCTCTACTAAAGACAATCTACTTTTGAATAGTAATCTTGAAATTCTGAATTAAAACTCCGTTTCGGTCTGTTACATTTACCATGTAGTTTCCATTTTGAAGCAGGTGTTCAAGATTTAAATGATGTTCATTGTTTTGTGATTTTGAGAGTTCTTTTTTATAAAGAACTCTTCCTGATAAATCAAAAATGCTCAGATGCAAGTTTTCTTTCCTTAAAATTTCGCCCCGAATGCTGAAGTTTCCTTTGTTTGGATTATCGTACAGGTCAATTTGTGATACTTTCGTAATATCTTTTGTGTCTAAAGTTTTTAAATTAAATTTTACTAAAAATGCACTGTTTTTCTGAGCATTTACGGTCGGGAAAGGATCTGTATACTGATTTTGCCAGCTTCCTGGCGTTGTATACAGATTGGGGCTTCTGGTGTCTCCATAAAAATATAGTGATTGATTATGAATGGCTATGTTCCATGGCTCGTCGGCTGACTGGCTTGTTCCTCCGTAGTAAGAAGTCCATTGCAGCACACCGTTAGTATTGAATTTTGAAAAAAAATGATTGGTAGAATATGTGCCGTTTTGCTCTGGTAATTGCTGGTGCACGAGCGGTGTAGAAATAATATTACTGGCTCCCCAGGTTTGGGCGCAAATGTAAATGTTATCTCCGGATAGTGCAAGCGGTTGCTGTGAACTTTGTGCTAAGTCTGTTCCTGTTCCGCCAATGTAGGTGCTCCAGATTCGTGCTCCTGAATGATCGAATTTTGTTAAGAAAAGATCCATGGCACTCGTGATTTGCGGTTTGTGACTTCCTGGCGTCCCATAGAAATTTGGATTAGGGTTAGTGCTCGAGTAGGTTTCATCTCCCAATACATAAAGGCCGGTCTCGTTAACTTCTATTGTTCTTATCGAGCTGCTTCCTGTGGGACTTGCGTAGTAGGTTGCCCAGGTTCTTGTGCCATTGTCTGCATTAAATTTGATTAGGGAGAAATAAACTGGAGTTGTTTGAAAAGCAGCGGCTGTAGGTATAATGATTTGGTTGGTTTGAGGTACCTGTGAGTTACCAAGATAAATAGAATTATTATGGAACTTGAGCATTGAAGCGTAGCCGGGGTAAAATGTTCCCCATAATTTCTGTCCGTCAGGATTAAGTTTTACAAGAAACCCACAATAATTATTTCCCATAGAGGTCATATACTGGAAGTTATCGAGATATGTTCCAGTTGTGGGAACGTTCTGTCCGTTGTACGTAATGCCAGAAATATAAACGTTTTGGCTGTTATCTGTAATTATTCTTGAAATACTCGGCTGATAAGTCGCCCAGATAAGATTATTATTTGCGTCATATTTTGAGATAACATACTGAGTGGCTGTTGTTCCCCACGTTCCGGGTGTGATGGGCACAGGAGTGCTTGCTGTATTGAGGAAGTACTGGTAATATCTGTTGTCGAGCTGGTCTACAAACATCAGCTCTTTTGTATAACTGCCCGGATTGTTGTTTTGCTGCTGATCATAATGATAATACAGCAATGTTCCGTTGCTGTTGAATTTTGCGGTATAATTAAAAGGGCTGTAAATGTTCGGTGCACTTTGAAAAGTTTGTCCGCCATTTAGTGAAAATTGCTGAAAATAAGATTCCGGAAAACTGCTTTGGTAGATCAGGCCTTTCGTGTAGATATTGTCCTGAGAATCAAAAAAAATCTGCTTCCCATTAAAAGTTCCTGAAAAACTTTTAGCGCCGACAGGTCCAAAATACGTTCCCCAGGCTCTTTCGTACTCAAAGTTGCTTTGTGCTTTTACAAAGACAGTCATGGCGATTAATAGAAGAAAGAATAAAATTTTAGACATATAAATCACTGTTTGTTGTAAAATTACAAATTATAATCAGAAATAATTGCGGAATATCTAATTTAATTCTATTGTTGAACTAAATTTCCGAAAATAAGTTATTTAAGAAGCAAAAAAAAGAAAAAGAGATTTTCTTTGCCTTGAAATTGGAGTGAAATTCTTTAAAATTTTCTTAAGAAAAATTATTTCTCATTTAAATTCAGCCTAACTCCAACATTAATGTAAAGCAATTGTGATCTGGAATAATATTTATTAAGCTCACTGTCTTTAAATTCAACCTGAGAATTGTAGAAATAAATTTTAGGCGAAGCAAAAACTTCAACAACTTTATTCTTAGAAAATTTGTAAGAAACCTCACTTCCTAATAAAAATCCGGCAGCAGTTTCTCTGTAATCATCTTCAATATACTGAGATTGGTTACTGAGCCTCATGATTCCTGCACCTATCTGACCCTGCACATTTAATCCGTTTTTAAAAGGGTATTTGTAAAGAAAATAAGCAGAAAAATTGGTGAGCTGCGGTTTTTCCAAATCTCCATAAACACTTTTGTTTTTCACTTCAGAAAAAGCCTGGCTTAGTTCCAGACCAAATCCCATGTTTCGCTTGAATACAGTTTGAAACGTCAGTCCGAAGCCGAAAAAGTTTTTGACGCCGTCTTTTAAATAGTTGTCGCCCATCGGAGTTACACTTACAACATCAATTCCCAAAGATGGCTGTGGTTTTTGACCGAATGACAGAGCAAAGCAAAAAATTGCAATTGAAAGTAAAAATCTTTTCATTGTTTGATCATTATGTTTGAGAATTTCACGTGTTGAAAATTTTCCGGAAGTACAATGGATAAAGAGTCTTGTGCTATCATACAATCTTCTGAATCTGTACTGAAACTGGTTATTTTTTTACCGATATAAAGATGTACTGTCTCTGCAACATCTGGTGCACCCATTTCGAAAGTCCCATCGCTTTTTGTGAGTGCATTTGAGATTGGGTAAGAAAAAGTTTCCAGTGAAACTTGTGCTTTGCTAAAGGGTTGATTGTTAAAGGTAATTTTCCCTTCCACAAACACTCTCGAATTGTTAACATAATCTGTTTCGCAGGAAATTAATGCGAGCAAAATGAGAATTACAGGTATAAATTTAAAATTCATAAAAAATATTTTCACTAATGTAATCTTTAATACTTAAATCTCAAAATCGTGAAGATGAATTTTTGTTCAATATTAATTTGCGTATTTTTGCAGCAGATTACGGTTTCAGGAACAATTCTTGAAATCGCTTTTGTCGTTCACACTAAAATTACTATGCAGCTAAAAAATATAGATAAAGTACTGCTCCCATCTTTGTTGAAAAGCGAGTTTGGAAAAGATATTTTCACGGTTTTAGAAAAAGAAAATCACATCTCTGTAAAAGGTTTTGCTGGTTCTGCCGCTTCCATTTTTACAGCAGAACTTTTTCATATTCACAAAAAAACGATTCTTTATATAATAGATGACAAAGAAGATGCGCTTTATGTCAATACAGAAATGGAAGATCTTCTGGGTAAAGAAAAAGTGCTTTATTTTCCGGCAACACATCTGGAGCCTTATCAGGTAGAGAAAACCCAAAATGCCAATTTGGTTCTCCGCACCGAGGTTTTAAATAAAATCAACGCCGGCAAATATCCGAAAGTGATTGTTGCCTACGCCGGAGCTTTATCTGAAAAAGTTTTGAAAAAGGAAGATTTCAAAGCCATTTCTCATCATATCAAAGTAGGCGATCAGCTTGATTTTGATTTTGTAGATGAACTGCTGAATCATTATCAGTTTAATCAGACCGATTTCGTATCAGAGCCTGGCGAATTTTCAGTTCGTGGTGGTATTGTTGATGTGTATTCCTACTCCAATGAAAAACCTTACAGAATAACTTTCTTTGGAAATGAAGTAGAAAATATTAAAACTTTTGACATTGAAACACAACTTTCTGTCTCTAAAGTAGACAGTTTTCAGTTGGTTTCCAACATGAATTTTTCCGTTTCAGGAACTAAAGTGTCTCTGTTGGAAATTTTACCTTCGGAGACTTTAATTATTTCTAAAAATCTCGAGTCTTCAAAACTGAAGTTCAAAAGTTTTTACGAAAAAGCATTAGAGAAATATGAAACTTTAAGCAAAGACATTGCTCATCGTTCTCCCCAGGATTTATTTATTTCAAATGAAGACTTTTTCTTTGAATACAAAAAGTTTCGCACAGTAGATTTTTCTTCCACAATAGTAAGTGGACTCGAAACTTCGCTTGTAGAATTTAACCAAACATCGCAGCCTTCATTTCACAAAAATTTTGAACTTCTGGTTGAAGATTTAGAAGCAAAGGAAACAGCGGGTTACGATATGTGGATCTCGTTTTCAGGAGACAAACAGAAAGAGAGACTCGAATCTATCTTTGAAGACTTGGGAAGAGGCGATTCCGGCAAGCGTGAAATTAAATTTAAAAGCTTTAAATCTGAACTTCACGAAGGTTTTGTAGATCCGGACAATAAAATTTTAGTTTATACAGACCATCAGATTTTTGACCGTTACCAACGATACAAAACGAAAAATTCTTTTGCTAAATCTGAGCAATTGACTTTAAAAGATTTGATGTCTTTGAAAGTGGGAGATTACATTGCCCACATCGACCACGGAATCGGTAAATTCATGGGTCTTGTAAAAGTAAACAATGACGGAAAAGTACAGGAATGCTTCAAATTAATATATAAAAACGGAGATCTTTTGTACGTCAGCATCCATTCTCTTCATAAAATTTCGAAATACAACGGGCCGGACGGAAAAGAGATTGTTTTGAGTAAACTCGGTTCTCCAGCCTGGAAATCTTTAAAACAAAAAACAAAAGCTAAGGTAAAACAGATTGCTTTTGATTTAATTAAATTATACGCACAGAGAAAAACAGCCAAAGGATTCTCTTATTCGCCCGATTCTTATCTTCAGAATGAGTTGGAGGCAAGTTTCGTTTACGAAGATACACCAGATCAGGAAAAAGCGACCATCGATGTGAAAAAAGACATGGAAGCAGAAACCGTGATGGACCGTTTGGTTTGCGGAGACGTAGGTTTTGGTAAAACTGAGGTTGCGATTCGGGCTGCCTTCAAAGCCGCTACAGACGGAAAGCAGGTTGCGATTTTGGTTCCGACAACGATTTTGGCATTTCAGCACTACAGAAGTTTTAAAGACAGATTGAAAGATTTTCCTGTGAATATTTCATACTTGAACCGTTTCAGAACAGCAAAACAAAAATCTGAAACTTTAGCAGGACTGAAAGAAGGGAAAGTGGATATCGTTATCGGAACGCATCAATTGGTTTCCGACAAGGTAAAATTTAAAGATTTAGGACTTCTAATTATTGATGAAGAACATAAATTTGGTGTTGCTGTAAAAGATAAACTCAAACTGTTTAAATCAAATGTCGATACATTAACGCTTACTGCAACGCCGATTCCAAGAACATTACAGTTTTCTCTGATGGCCGCGCGTGACCTTTCCGTAATAAAAACACCACCACCCAACAGACAGCCTGTAGAAACGCACATGGTTGGTTTTGATGAAGAACTCTTGAGAGACGCAATTTCTTATGAACTGCAGCGTGACGGACAGGTTTATTTCATCAACAACAGAGTTGAAAATCTGAAAGATATTGCGGGATTAATTCAAAGGCTTGTTCCGGACGCAAAAGTAATTACGGGTCACGGGCAAATGGATGGTAAACAGCTTGAGCAGAATGTTCTCGATTTCATGGAAGGAAAATATGATGTTTTGGTCTCAACCACGATCATTGAAAGTGGGGTGGATGTACCGAACGCCAACACGATTTTCATCAATGATGCGCAGCGATTCGGGATGGCAGATGTACACCAGATGAGAGGTAGAGTGGGACGAAGCAACAGAAAAGCATTTTGCTATTTGATCACGCCTCCTTTAGATATGATTACATCTGATGCCAAAAAAAGACTGGAAGCGATTGAGCAGTTTTCCGATTTGGGAAGCGGTTTCCAGATTGCGATGAAGGATTTGGAAATTCGTGGTGCCGGCGATCTTCTGGGTGGAGAGCAGAGTGGATTCATCAACGAAATGGGTTTTGAAACATACCAGAAAATGATGCAGGAAGCTTTGGAAGAGCTGAAAGATGATGATGAATTCGGAAGTTTGTTTGAAAACGAAGAAGACCGCCAAAAATTATTTAAATCCGTAAAAGAAGTCAACATCGACACAGATCTTGAACTGATGTTGCCTGATTCATATGTTTCAAGCACCGAAGAAAGATTGTTGCTGTATCAGAAATTAGCTGAAATAGATAATGAAAATGATTTGCAGAAATTTGAAGCAGAATTAAAAGACCGGTTTGGTGAACTGCCTGAAGAGGTAGTCAATCTTCTGAAAAGTGTTGCATTAAAATGGCTGGCCGCTGAAATTGGTTTCGAAAAAATTGTAATGAAAAACAGTGTTTTCCTCGGTTATTTCCCATCCAATCCGCAGGATAAATTTTATCAGACCGAAAAATTCAGAAATATCATTTCTTATTTAACTCAGAATCCGGCGCAGGCACAGCTGAAAGAAAAAGCAGGAAAAGAAGGCAATAATCTCATGATGCGGAAGGAGAAGGTAAAAAATGTGGATGAGGTCAATAAATTACTTAAAACAATTCTTGGCAATTAAAATTTCAACAGATATAGTTAAAAATCTAAAACTTGTTTTAGATTTTTTTGTTAATAATTCATTATAATTCCTTAATTATTGAAAATATTTTATATTTGTTTGAAATTTATTAAAAACTTATGACTAAAAACAATTTTATTACCGGAGTTTATGCTTTTTCCCTGGCTTTTGTGCTTTCATGTGATAATACAACTGCAGATCCCATCAACAATAATCTCAACAATCCCAATAATGCGGGAAGTACGGGCGGAACAGCACCTACAATTTTAGGTCCGCGGATTCTGCACAAAGTTACTGTGAATAACGAACCCAATCAGGAATATGTAACTACAGGAACTACTCTGGAGAAAGCGATTTTCAAGGAATCAAGCGGTCCCAATTCATTTCTTATCGGTAGAGTGACTTACACCTCAGGTAAAATTTCCAGAGTGAAATTTGAGCAGGAAGTTAATGGTGCCGTACCTGCAAACAATATGTCGCATGATTATCATTTCACTTATGATTCTGGCGGAAAAATAAATTACACAACGTGTACAAGGATGATAGGAACAATGTCTAACTTTGATAGTGAGTACACTTACACGTACGATGGCTCAGGAAAAATGACGAAGATTGTAGAGAAGAAGAAGGCAGGAACTACCTATACGCATTTCACAAATTATACCCTAACAAACACTGGGGATAATATCACAAAAATGATTATGGAAAACGGAACAACAAGCTCTACAGGTGTTCCGGATCTGTCTAACACTTTTACTTACACCTACAATTTTGATGGCTATGATAACAAAATTAATCCATACACTACACTGCCGAAAACGTTTTTTGTAGCATGGAGTCTACTACATCCAGCCAATTTTTCAGCACTGTCAGCAAATAATGTGACAAGTTTTACTATTGTCAATCCATCGCCGGCACCATCAATTCCGGGAGCATACACTTATCTTTACGATTCTCAGAATTATCCGGTTTCTGATCAGACTCAAATTCAAAAATATATTTATAAAGCATTATAAATAATTTTTATAAAAAATTAAATTAGTTGAGTTAAATCACGTCCATCGTTTTTCAAAAACCGAATGTGATTTAACTGAATTTTAGAAAAAATAATACACATATTTATTCGTAAAACTGTCTGGTAAAGGCAGTTTTTTTTATTGCTTTTTAAGGAAGCATTTTTGAGTTTTTTACAAAGATAATAACAAGTATTTTTCGTTAAAATTTTGAAAATTTTGTTAATTGTATTTTTCACAATCGATAAAAAAATGATGAGGTTGCACTACTTTTCGGGAATTTTTTTGATATTAATTTAACGAATAAATGATAAAAATCATGTTTTATTCAAAATTTTATATCAGAATAAATTATTGATAATCAGTTTTCTAAAAAATATTTTTGCCTTAATGTTAAAAAAAATTAAGATTATATTAAAAAAAGGTTAATATAGAAAACGGAAAAATTGAGCGAAACGTGCAATCGATTACGCATCAATTTTTTAGTGATTTTTAAGATAAGAAATTTGTGAAGTAGCTAAGCTCAAATTACTTATCGAAACAGCAAATTTTAACTCACAAAAAACTCTAATCAATTATGTCATTTGAAAAACTAACAGGATCCGGCGTTCTGGTTCGCAAGAAGCTTGCTGTTTTGTTTCTTTTTTCTTCTGCAGTAGTATTTGCGCAGCAAGGCAAAGAGGTAAGCGGCAAAATCACAAACGACAAACAGGCAGCAATGCCAAATGTGACGGTGAAAGAAGAAGGAACCGAAAACACTGCAACCACAGATGCAGAAGGTAATTTCATCATTACGCTTTTAAAAGACCAGTCATCACTTTCTGTAACTACTGATGGGTTTCAAACTCAAACAATTCCGGTTGATAACCGCAGTTTTATAGCAATTCCACTTCAGGAAGATAAGACAAAAAACATTGAACAGGTAGTAATCGTAGGCTACGGATCTGTAAAAAAGACTGATCTTACAGGCTCAGTGAACACGCTGAGTGCTGATAAAATTGTAGAAAGAAATACAACCAGCCCGCTGGAAGCGATCCAGGGAAGTATGGCGGGTGTGAATATATCTGCAAACTCAGGAAGAGTGGGTGATGGTTTTAAAATGACCATCAGAGGAAACAACTCTCTGATTTCTTCAGGAAACCCTTTGTACGTTGTAGACGGCGTTCCCACAGATAACATAGACTTTCTGAATCCTCAGGATATTGCCAGACTGGATGTTTTGAAAGATGCATCTTCAGCGGCAATCTATGGTTCCAGGGGTGCGAGTGGTGTTGTTTTGGTAACCACAAAAAACGGAGCGACAGCAAAAGGAGGAATCAATGTTTCACTGGAAACATCTTACGGTATAAGAACTGCGGCACGTCTTCCAAAAATGATGAGTGGTTCTGAATGGTGGAATTTTCATCAGGCAGCTTATTTGAGCGCAACTCCAAACACCCAGACTCCGGCAGCATTGGCGACTTTGGCAGGAAATCAAAGTCCGCTTTTGGTGCAGAGAGCCAACAACGGTTATAACTTCGATTGGTACGATGCGGTTTTGCAACCCGGAGCGATGCAAAATCATTACGTTAATATTTCCGGAAGATCAGAAGGTGGTTTAGGCTATAATCTATCTTTTGGAGCTCAGGGAAATGATGGAATCATTGATAACGATTCAAACGATAAATACACTTTCAAATTAGGTTTAAACCATAAAATTAACAGTAAGTTTTCTACAGGTGCCAACTTAACGGTTGCAAGAACGATTACAGAGTACGGAAGTGATTTGGCGATGAGGTCTGCATTCAGTTTCAGTCCATTGATTTCTCCTTATGCAGTTGATGCACAGGGGAATGATATTGAAGGTCAATTGTTTTTGCTTCCGGGAAAACTTACTTATCCAGATGGTAGCTGGGCAATCAATAAAACGAGTACAATAAACCCTTTGCTTGAAATTGCAAATTCAAGACAGACAGAAAGAATCTGGCAGGCTTTGGGTAATGTATTTTTCCAGTATCAGCCAAAAAAATGGCTGTCATTTAAGACCACATTCTCCGGAGGTTTTGCCAATAATACTTTTGGGATTTCTAATGGCGTGCAGACCAATGCCGGAATTGCACTTAATAACAAAAATTCAGCATCAGTAGCAAAAAATGAAAATTTTAATTATACCTGGGATAATCAGATTGATCTAAAGCATACCTTTAATGATACTCACGACGTAAGTGTTTTATTGTTACAGAGTTTATACTCCAATACCGACGAGTTTTTCTACTCTTATGCCAACGGAATGCCTTTCGACATGGGTATCTACAGCAATGGATTTGGTTCCCCAACGAGTTTCCAGTTAAGAGATCCTGCACTTACTCCGCCTTACATGAAAAGAACATTGAATTCTTATGCAGTGAGAGTGAACTACGGATTTCGGGATAAATATTTGCTGACAGCGTCTTCAAGATGGGACGGATCATCAGTTTTGTCTTCAGAAAATAAATGGACGGTTTTCCCTTCATTAGCTCTAGGCTGGAAAATTAAAAAAGAATCTTTCCTTGAAAATGTCAAAGCTGTTTCTGATTTAAAATTAAGGGCAAGTATTGGTTACACTGGGAATGACAATGTTGCTCCATACCAGTCATTAGCGCTTCTTGATCAGCAGACATTTTATGCCAATAGCAGTACATTGGTTCCGGGATTGCAGACATCAAGTCTTTCTAACCCTAATTTGACATGGGAAAAAACAAGAGAATTAAATTTTGGAATAGATTTCGGCTTCCTGAAAAACAGAATTACAGGTACCGTTGATGTCTATGACAGACTTTCTGAAAATTTGATCTACAGACAGCAGCCACCTGCAGAAGTTGGACATAAAATAACTTATGCCAATGTAGGATCTGTCAGTAACAAAGGTGTTGAGGTTTTATTAACTACTAAAAACATTAAAAGCAGCCTTGTAAACTGGGAAACGACATTTACTTTTACTAAAAACGTCAATAGATTAGAATCAATTTATGGTCAGGATAAAGTGAGTGATATTGGGAACAATTTGATTTTAGGATCAAGTTTAAATCCTAATTACAACTATGTTTTTGATGGGGTTTGGCAGGAAAGTGAAGCGGCTCAGGCAGCAGCTTACGGGATGGCTCCGGGACAGGCAAGGCCAAAAGATCTCAACGGTGACGGGAAATTTAATGCCAACGACAGAACGGTAATCGGCAGTGCTGTACCAAAATGGCAGGGGAGTTTTTACTCGAGGCTTACTGTAGGGAAATTTGATTTCAATTTCTCAGTTATTACAAGTCAGGGACAAACCGTTTTGAGTACTTTCCACCAAAACTTTGCTGACGTTTCAGACAGAGGCCGCCAAAAAATGGCAATGGAATATTTTGTACCAACCAACAGTGCTGGTTTAGCATCAAATGCCAATAACAGCAACCCAAGACCGGGACCTGTAGGAACTGGAGCAGGAGCTTTTTGGGGAACTGGTTTTGGATATTACAGAGATGCATCTTTTACAAAAGTGAAAAATATCTCTTTAGGTTATACGTTTGATACAGATTTCCTTAAAAGAATAAAAATGAGCAGTCTGAGAGTTTACGTAAACGTTTTAGACCCGTTCGTATTTACAAAATTCGACGGATACGATCCGGAATGGGCAGCTGCCAATATGGGCATCAACAGACCTGCTGCTATAACAACTCAATTGGGATTAAGTGCTAAATTTTAATTAAAAAAATCATGAAAAAAATAATATTAACTTTAGTTTTTGCCACTTCACTTTTCAATTCGTGCAGTGACTATATTGAAGAAGAAAGTTTGGCGTTTGCCCCTGCTGACGAAGCTTTCAGAACAGCTGCAGGATATCAGCTTCTTGTAAATTCCAACTATGCCTGGCTGAAAGGGATTTATGGAGGTGATCCATGGCTTTTTGTAGCCGGCACCGATATGTATGCAGAAGGAAGAACTCCGGAGCCAGCGGGTTTAAGTCAATATACGCAACTTATCCCTGCTTCTGAAGGAGTAGATCAGTTGTATATGTCCTGTTATCAGTTGATTCAGTCCGTAAATAAGACCGTTTATTATTCTACACTTACAGAGCAGACACCTTCTGTACCTGCAATGGTTGGAGAGGCAAGATTTTTGAGAGCCAATGCTTATTTTCTGATGGTACAGACTTATGGAGGGGTTCCAATTGTAGAAGAAAATTTTGTAACACCTGTTTTACAGTTTAACCGAAATACGGCACAGGAAGTTTATGCCTATATTATTAAAGAATTAGAGGCGTCTCTGGCTGCTGTCACCACAAACACTTATGCTACCAGCGGAAGAGTGAATAAAAAAGCAGTCAATGATCTTTTAGCCAAAGTGTATCTTACCAGAGGATATGAAACTTTTGGTTTACCTTCAGATTTTGCAACAGCAGCTACTTATGCTGATGCAGCGATTGCCGGACAGGCATTAACAATGACTCCGGCACAAATGTTCTCTCCCGGAAATGCAACTGAACTGGGTCCGGAAACGATTTTTTCGGTACAGTACGATTTGGCATCAACCTCCACATCGCCCACTACTTTAGGAAACAAACAGTTTTACTATTATAGTTCTTATCTTGGTGGAGCTGAAACTAATGGAAATGCACCTTTAAGAAGTTACAATCTCTGTCCGACAAAATATGCAATTGATCTGTTTAAACAAGGCGATTTAAGATGGGAAGCTACTTTTATGAATGTGGTTTACGAGAAATATTACGACTTCTTCCGTGTCGCAGATAAATCAACACTTAAAATCAAACATTTTTATGAGCCAACATGGTACACTGCAGCGGATAAAACTGCGTGGATGACTGCTAATGCTTCAAAATTGGCAACAGGTTTTACTTATCATGACAAAGGAACGTATGATGCGGCTTATACTTTAGTTAAAAACTTAGATTATCAGACGATTCCTGTGAAGAAGTTTGATGATCCTGCTTTGACGACACCAGCAAGCACGGGGCCGGTAAGTACAAGAGATATTATCATTTCCAGATTGTCTGATACTTATCTGATTGCAGCTGAAGCTTATTTAAAAGCTGGAAATCCAGGAATGGGTCTCACAAGATTGAATGCTGTAAGAGCAAGAGCGGGCGTTACCGCTGCGACACCTGCAGAATTCAACATCAGCTATATTCTTGATGAAAGAGGAAGAGAAATGCTGGGAGAATACAACAGATGGTTTGACCTGAAACGTACCGGAACTTTGGTTGCCAGAGCTGTTCAGTATAATTATAAAATTACCAGTGCATCTCAGTTTAACGGAAATGGCGGTAATCTGAAGATACTGAGACCAATTCCTCAAACGGTTTTAGATTTAAATCAAAATAAAAACTTTCCGCAGAATCCTGCTTATTAAAAACTTTTACATAAATTGATTATTGAAGAGACTGTCTGGAAAGCAGTCTCTTTTTTTGATTAGATAATTTTTTTTAAACATTTTGAATTAATTATTGCACTTATATCCAAAATTCTTTAAATTTTCGATATTATTTTGTGACAATCTGAATAAGAAAGTGTTTCTTATGTAAAAAAAAATTATATTTGTGGAAAAATAAGTAATCTCATTTAATATGAAACAACTTTTCTATTTTATATTGCTGGTTGCAGGTTTGTCTTCTGTACATTCTTGTAAGGATTTGGTAGACGAAGAGGGAAATCCGCTTATCGACCTTAACGAAAATTCTGGTCTTATCGGGCCACGGTCTTTATTCAGAGAAATTACAAATGCTGATACCATCGCAGAATACCGTTACAACGGTCTTTTACTTTCTAAAGTTCTTACCAAAGGAAAATCTACAAGATCTGTTAAAGATTTAATGTGGAGTGGTGATAAAGTGAGCAAAATTACGTTCTACGGATTTTTAGATGAAGATAAAGACGGTGCTTTGGATGCCGACAGTGTTGCTTACACACAATTGCTGACTTATGGCGCTGGTGGCAGATTAACCATTATCTCAGAAAACAGAATCAGTTATGTGAAGAAAATTCCTACAGGAGGTACCGTACCTGCTTTACCATGGGTAATTGACAAGAAGTATAAAAAAATATACAACTTAGAATATGCTACGGGAACCGACAAACTGAGTAAAATTACCATGAGAAATGGTGAGGAAGTTACGGGAGTGCCTTTCGATTACACTTTATATTCCATTTCAAACTATGCTTATTCTGGTGATAATATTGCTACAGTGACAAGAGATTATGGTACAATCACAGCAGGAACGTTTGGTACACCTACAGAAAAGTATAAGTATGAGTACTTTACTTTAGATACCCAAATCAACCCGCACACTTTGTTGCCGTTTGCCTACAAAATTTCTCATTTGCTTTCTACAAGAGTGAATGATGAGAAAAGCCACAGTCTTTCTATCAACAATCCAAGAAGATTAACGATTACAGATATGATGATGCCTATACCTACGCCAGTGGTGTTTACAACCAATTATGCGTATGATCCTCAAACGTATATGACGCAAGGTTTCGGTATAAATTATATTTACAAACCACAGTAAGCGAAAAATTTCAAAACATACAGCCCGATCTTTCCGAAGATTGGGCTTTTTTATTTTTAAAAATTTAATTTTGCAAAAAAAATAGAATGAAATACCTTATCGTAGGATTAGGAAATAAAGGAGCTGAATACGAAAACACCCGCCATAACATTGGCTTTAAAGTAGCAGAAAAAATCGCTGAAACTTTGGAATCACCATTCAATACGACCAATTTTGGATGGATGGCAGAAGGGAAATACAAAGGCAGAAAAGTCTTTGTACTTAAACCTGATACGTACATGAATCTCTCTGGAAATGCCGTGAAATACTGGATGCAGAAAGAAAATATTCCTCTGGAAAATGTATTGGTTGTCACCGATGATCTCGCTTTGCCTTTCGGAACTCTGAGGATGAAAATGAAAGGTTCTGATGCAGGTCACAACGGTCTTAAAAGCATTCAGGAACAGCTGCAGACGCAAAATTACGCACGCCTCAGATTCGGGATTTCTGCGGAGTTTTCAGAAGGCAGGCAGGTCGATTACGTTTTAGGAACCTGGAATGCAGAAGAATCTGAAAAACTCTCTGAAAGAATAGAAAAATTCTCAAAAGCATGTCTGTCATTTGTTTTTGCAGGAATAGGAAATACCATGTCCGCATTCAACGGAAAATAAAAAAGACCATTTTCACAAAACGGAAATAGTCTTTTTTACTTTAAATTTTTACTGGTCGAAAATTTTCATCATCAGCCATCATCGAACATCAATCACCAAACATCCGGCATCACACATCCAAAACCACTACATCGCCCTTGTATGCGTAATCACAATATGAGAATTTTCATCGGTTTCATAATCTTTATAAGATGTTTTAAAACCTAATAATTCTACCTCAATATCTTCTTCCACGGCTCTCACATTGGCAAATTCCTGTATCATTTCAAGAACGTCTGTAGCAATATATGCGGTTTGTCTTGCGTCAAAAATAACTTTAGAATTGGGTTTGATATTTTTTAAGGTCTTTTTAATAGCAGCTTTATTCAGAAAAGAAACTTCCTCTGCCAGCTTCATGGTGATTTCGTCAGCATTGGTCAGTTTTTCTTTGCTTAAATAATAGGCACGCTTCATATTTCCCTGCAGAATATAAAAAATGGAAATGGCCAGACCAATTCCTACTCCTTTCAGCAAATCGGTGAATACAATGGCTACAACCGTTGCTACAAAAGGAATGAACTGGAATTTACCCAGCGACCAGAAATGTTTGAAAGTTGCTGGTTTTGCCAGACGGTATCCTACAATAATCAATACTGCGGCAAGCGTTGCCAGCGGAATTTTATTTAAAACCATAGGAATCGAAAGTACACAGATCAAAAGAAGCACACCATGAATAATTGTAGATGCCTTGGTGGTAGCTCCTGCATTGGCATTTGCCGAACTTCGCACTACAACTGAAGTCATCGGAAGTCCACCAATGAATGAACTTACAAGATTTCCAATTCCCTGTGCTTTGAGCTCAAGATTGGTATCTGTGATTCTTTTCTGCATATCAAGACGGTCAGATGCTTCTATGCACAACAATGTTTCAATTGAAGCTACAATAGCAATCGTGGCACCTGCAAGCCAGACATTATAATTGGTAAATCCGGAAAAATCCGGAAAAGTAATCAGGTTTTTAAAATCAGCAAGATTCTGAGGAACGGGTAGAGAAACCAAATGCTGCTTTTCAATGGTAAGGCTGCTGCCGCTCATTTTAAAGAATTCATTTATAAGGATTCCGGCAGCTACAGCCACCAAGGCGGCCGGAAGTATTTTCAGTCTTTTGAGTGTAGGGATTTTGTCCCATAATATTAAAATTCCCACCGAAATCAAAGTGATTAAAACTGCGCCAGGCTGTATTGCCGAAAGAGCTTCCGTAAAATAATTAAAATTGATGCCTTTATCAAAGAGGGTTTCGTTTCCTTCAAAATCTTTGTCGAAACCAACAGCGTGTGGAAGCTGCTTAAGGATAATGATAATTCCGATGGCTGCAAGCATTCCTTCAATAACGTTGTTAGGAAAATAATTGGAAATGCTTCCTGCTCTCATGAAACCAAGAACGAGCTGTATGACTCCTGCAATAATACCTGCACAGAGAAAAAGATCAAAAGCACCAAGATCTGTAATGGCATTGAGGACAATCGTGGTAAGTCCTGCTGCAGGACCTGAAACTGATATATTGGAGTTACTGATAAAGCCAACTATAATACCGCCGACAATACCTGCGATAATTCCGGAAAGAGCAGGAGCTCCGGATGCTGATGCAATACCAAGACAAAGAGGCAGTGCAACGAGGAATACCACCAAACCTGAAGGCAGGTTTTCTTTGATCCCTCCCATTAAAGTTTTCGTTTTTTTCATGGTTGAAAAAATGTTTTTTGTAGATGCTGGAAATATGGAATGCCGGTTCAGTATAAAACGGCAATATAAAAGGAAAGCAGTGCATTAAATAGAATTAATACACTGCAAATTTATTTATGCCTCCGGAGGCGGAGAAAATATGTTGAGGTAAGGAGACAGATGACAGCGGTCATCGGTCTGCACAAAAGAGCTGCATTCACTGTCAGGCTCAAAAAACTTCAGGTGATCGTACACATTCAGAGTTTTTGGAAGCGTCTTTTCTACAACAGATAAGAAAGAGGAATAAGGAGAATGATTTTCTTCTTCGTTCACCACTACATTGGTTTTCACCAAATCCCATCCCAAAACCGAAGCAATACTTGGTAAAGCTGTGAAGTTGAGTACGAATAATAATGTAATAATGCTCCAGATTTTCATTGCTCTCAGATCTCTTTAGACTATCTTCTAGTCATGGTCCATTTGTCTTCGCTCAGGTTATAGATCTTCTGAATGTCTTTCAGTTCTTTTTCGAAATCGATTTCAAGATCAATAATGTTTCCTGATCTCATGTCAAAAACCCATCCGTGTACAATAGGATACTCTTCTGCAATGTATCTTTCCTGTACACATGCCATTTTGATAACGTTGATGCACTGTTCAAGTACATTCAGCTCTACCAGCCTGTCATAGCGCTTATCAGCATCCTCGATGCCGTCCAGCTCTGTCTGATGTATTCTGTATACATCACGGATGTTTCTCAGCCATGGATTGAGGATTCCCAAATCCTGAGGGGTCATTGCCGCTTTCACGCCACCGCAGTTGTAATGCCCGCACACGATAATGTGTTTTACTTTCAGGTGAGAAACAGCGTATTCCACTACAGATGCTGCACTCATATCCAGCGCGTTCACAACATTGGCAATGTTTCTGTGTACAAAAACTTCCCCTGGTTTTGCTCCCATCAGTTCTTCAGCTGTTGCTCTGCTGTCTGAACATCCGATGTAAAGATACTCCGGCGTCTGACCGCTTGCTAATTCACTGAAAAAATTCGGGTTGTCTCCTATCTTAGACTCTACCCACTTTCTGTTGTTTTCGAAAATAACTTCGTACGAATTTGACATAAAATAATATTTTAAGGGTTATAATTATCGTTTCTCGTTTAAATTATTTTCTATTTTGATAGTTTCTGTCAATAATTATACAAATCTATAATATTTGGCAATATCTCAACTATTTTTAACATTGTTTAATATTTTTAAATCCTATTGTTAATGTAGCCAGCCGTCGCTTCTTCAGTAGGATATATTTTTGCCGGATTTCCTGCTACTACAGAATTTTCTGGGACATCAAAATTCACATAGGCATTCGGTGCTACCAAAACATTGTTGCCAATTTTAATGTTTCCCACCAGAACGGCATTTGGCCCAATCCATACGTCATCGCCGATTTCGGGATAGCCTTCATTTTTTCCTCTGTTCTGCTGTCCAATTGTTACACCCTGAGCGATATTACAGTTTTTACCGATTTTAGCTTTCGGATTTACCACCAGACTTCCCCAGTGTCCGAGATAAAGACCTTCCCCAATCTGCGTTTCCGGATAAATCTGAAACCCGTATTTAATCTGAAAATGTCTCAGAACAAGTCTCCAGTAAAATCCCAGAAAAGGAGTTTTATTAAATCTCTGAGTTTTCCTCAAAACATAAATAAAATGCAGATTCGGATTGATACATTTCAAAAGAATCTGTAAAGGGGAGAGCCATTTCCCGCTTTCCCGGTAAAAATCTTTCTGTATCGTGGAATATTTTCTCGACATGTAACAAATTTAAGAAATCTCTTATTTATTTTGTGATTAAATTTTAATTATACTTCATCCAGAACAGCCGAAATAGCAGCCACTGATTTTTCTAAACTGAAAGGCATTTCTGCATTTTCTAATCGTGAAATAAAAGGCTGAAAAAAGTTCTGATCTGAAATGGCTTTTTTCATTCCATCATAAATTCCTGTTTCAGAATTTTCAACAATCAATCCAAACTGACCATCTCTGAGCATTTCCCGTACGCCGGAAACGTCGGTGGCAATGATTTTCTTTTTTAAAGTAATCGCTTCAAACAAAACCGTAGGAAAACCTTCATATCTCGAACTTAAAATATAAAAATCTGCCTTTTTAAAATAAGGATAAGGATTGTCCGTAAAGCCGAATAGAGTAGCTGTTTCATCAACTTTGAGTTCAGTTTTCAGCTTTTTGATGTTTTCGAAGTCATAGCCGTCCCCAACGATGAGAATTTTATGCTGGAATCCTTCATCCAAAAGTTTTTTATGCACTTTCAGAAGCCTGTCGAAACCTTTCTGTGGAAAAACTGTTCCTACCGAAATAAACGTGGGAACTTTCACGTCAAACTTGTAGTTGATAAGATTTTTTTCCGCTTTAGTTAAAATTTCTTCGGTGTCTAAAGGATTGTAGATCTTTACAATCTTATTTTTTTCAGTTTCGTTTTGAGCTGAATCTTTAAAAAGCTGCTCAATCTTTTCGGAAATGACCATGATTCTGTCAAAACCAAAAAACTTTCTGATCTCTTCTTCAGAATAGCCTTTTACCTCAGAAAGATCGTTGTGAATCCAGACAATTTTTTTGGATGCCTCTAAAGGAGAATTTAAAATTTCATCCCGCATTCCATGAATGGCTGCAAACTCGATGTCGTATTTCTTACCCTTTAATTTCCCATTATAAAGCAAGCCCGGAAATTGGTTCAGCAGTTTCTGATAGACAACCCGGAAAGCCTTTTTCGGAATATCCTGAACACGGTTGGTGGTAATCATTTCACCTTTGTTCAGATAAACAATATTGATCCAGGCAGGAACATCTTTCAGATATTTTCCTGAATACAAATTGAGAAGAAGATCAATTTCATACTTGTCCTGTGGGAGATTTTTAAGAAAAGTAACCAGAACTTTTTCCGCTCCGCCGTGACGGAGTGAGCCGATTCTGATGAGTATTTTTTTCTTTTTCATTTCTTCGTGTTTGTTTTTGGATTTTCTTCACATATACTTCAGGTCATGCTGAGAATTTCGCTCTTTTTTACAATTTCTTCACAGGTTTGTAAGTGTGAGGAAGATTGGCTTTGATATGCGCTTCAAGAAGATGTCTTGTGGGCTCCAGTTCCCGCGGATACATTACATTATTGGCGAGCAGTTTGTCACCATATTCCTCAACTGTGCATATAAATTTTGCGGGAACACCGGCAAATACTGTTCCTTTGGGCATGGATGTTGTCAGTATTGAGCCGGCTCCCAAAATACAGTTGTCCTGCATTTCAACGCCCGGCATAATGATGGTGTCGGCGCCGATGAGGCACTGTTTCCCTATCTTTATTCTGCCGAAAGTTCTTACATCTTTATATTTCTCAAAAAAGTGTAGAGCGTTTTGTCCGCCGTCGTGATTTACAAAACGTATATTGTTCGAGAACGTCGTTTCATCTCCTATTTCAATTAAAAAAGGCTCTGTACCAAATTCCGGAACTTCTACGAATCTCACATTTTTACCTACCTTCAGTCCTTTCGCGATACATACTTTTAAATATATCCTCTGAATCATAAACTGATATGATGTATGGAGTTTGAGAATTAAACGGTATAAAAAAAGCATTTCTAATTTTTTGTTAAGTTAAGAATGATATTTTCAACAACGTCAAAAATCTGCTGATTGTCGAACTGTTTTTCGATGTCGACCAGATTTTCTCTGATTTTTTTAATGTATTCAGGTTCGGTCATAAATTTTTTCATGGCAGCATACATTTCATCAGTTTCATAATTGATAAGGTAGCCGGTTCTGTCGTGCGCGATCATTTCGGGGATTCCGCCAACGTTGGTTGAGATAATGGGCCTCTGTAAAATCAGCGAATCGGCGATAATCAAAGGCCAGCTTTCCGATTCTGAAGGCAGAATAAAAAAATCAGCATTTTTCACATAAGGATAAGGGTTTAAGAGTGATCCTAAAAATTCAAAACTCTCAGTAACACCTAACTCAGTTGCCTGTTTCTTTAAATTGGTCATTTCTTCGCCATCACCAATCACGTAAATATGATGATCAAAACCATCGTTTAAAAGTTTTGCATGGGCATCCATCAGTTTATGAAAACCTTTTCTGCTGTGAAGCCTTGCTACTGAAACAAAAACAGGTTTTTGAGGAAATTTAGGTGTGAATTCCTGTGCTTTTTTCTTTAATTCCTCAATAGGAATGGCATTGCGGATTACTTGATTTTTAGGAATATTGAGTTTTGGATAAGTTTCAATTAAAATATCTTTGGTCTGCTGAGATCCGAAAATGAAATAATCAAACTGTGGAATCTGTTTCAAAATTTCTGGAACCAAAGGCTGAAGTTTCGGTAAAGTAATATCCGAGTGAAACCAGCCAATTTTCTTTGAGTTTTTATTAGATGAATTTAAAACTGACGAAAAAGTGGCATAGGTTGGTGCAATTTCCACATCAAATTCATCTTTTAAGATTTTTGCTGCAACCTTTGGATTTTTGTGAGCTTTGTCAAGTTTAATTTTCCGTTTAGCCAGCTGTAATTTGTGAATCAGAGAATTTTTTGAAAAGTTTTCACGTCCTTCACCAATAAAAACTTTTCTTACATGCGCCGGGATTTCATTTCGAAGTTCACCCTGATTGATATTTAAGCAAATCGTCATGTCGAATTTTTCTCTGTCGAGACCGTTCAGCATGCTGAGGATTACTTTTTCAACACCACCCATTTCCATAGATCGCTGCCTGAAAAGTACTTTTGTTTTTTGAGTTTCATTCATCATCAATGTATTTACTGGAACATAATTTTCAGTTTTTTCATAATTCTGAACGGCACAGAATTCTGGTATTCCAGAAGATCATAAATTTCTTTGGGTTGACTGTACTCGGACGGGATTTTTTTTCCGTTAATGGTTTTCAGACCGCGTCTCTTCATCGTGTTGAAAATAACCCGGGCAAAATATTCTCTTGATTTAGGCAGATTTTCATTTTGTGAAATTCCACCGGAATGCGTTCTGTACAGATAATTGGGTTCATCAATATACTTAACCTTTCCTTTTTCATACATTTTAAGATACAGATCCTGATCTTCGGCGATTCTCATCTCAGAATTCATCTTTTCTGTCTGCTCGTAAACATCTTTTCTGAAACACACGAAATGTACGATGTGAACAGGACAGTTAAAAAAATAAGGATCATTATTCACCACCTGCATACCCGATCTGAACTGCTCCAAAGGTTTTAAATCTTTATCACATTTTATAAAACTGGAGTACGTAAGAACGGTTTTTGGGTCTTTTAAAAAAACATCCGCTGCAGATTGCAGAGCATTCGGTGTAATCGCGTCATCGGGATCTACAAATCCGCAGATATTGCCGTTGGCAAGTTCGATAAGTTTGCTTTTTGTAATTCCGACACCACTGTTTTTTTCGTTTTTATGAATTTTAAAGCGGGAATCATCTTTTACAAATTCAGAAATTATTTCCAGAGAATCATCTGTTGACGCGTCGTCCAGAATTACCGCTTCCCAATCTGTAAAAGTCTGAGCCATAATGGAATGGTAGCAGTCTTCAAAGAACTTTCCGTTATTGTAATTGGCAATTAAGATTGAAAACTTCATGAGGAGGGAGGCGTCTTTGTATTAATAAATTTTCACAAAGATAAATAATCTGCTCAATCTGATAAAAATCTTTATTTTTGCACATTAATAATAACACTGTGAGCGAAATAACCCGAGTTTTCAAGACTTTTATAGGCTATGCGAAACGTCCTGATCTGTATCCTGAATTAGGAAGAAAAATAATCAAAAATATTTTTAACCGGAACAGCGCGTTTAAAGGCAAGGAAAAGACGAATCTTTGGGCTTCGCAAATTGCTGTTAGTCAGAAGGATGCTATAAAGCAACTTTTTAATATTAATTTTCAGTCTTTCTCAGAAAAATATCCTGCGGAATTTCAAAAAGCTTTAGATACCCAAAACGCCTGCCCGATAAAAATGGGTGGTGCCGGTGCGCTTGAACTTTTATACAGTGCCTGTGAATTTACTAAGGCAAGAGCGGTAATTGAAACAGGAGTAGCTTATGGCTGGAGTTCTTTTGCCACGCTCACTTCCCTGCAGAAAAGAAACGGAACTTTGTATAGTTCAGATATGCCTTATTTAGGGCAAAATGGCGATCAGTACGTTGGTTGTGTAGTTCCTGAAAATTTAAAATCCAACTGGAAACTCTTCCGTCACGCAGACCGTGAATCTTTACCTAAAATTTTAAAGGAAAGCGGAGAAATCGATGTTGTACACTATGATTCCGACAAATCTTATGAAGGTATGAAGTGGGCGTACGAAACACTTTACCCAAGATTAAGAAAAGGAGGTGTTTTTATTTCTGATGACATTAATGATAATTCTGCTTTTCAGGATTTTTGTGAGCAGGAAAAAATTACGCCGACGGTGGTGGAGTTTGAAGGAAAATATGTTGGGGTTTTTGTGAAGTAAAATTTAATGGATCTTTTGTGATATTAAAATTTCTAACTTAAATAGACCGAAATTTTATGCTCTTTAATTCCTTAGGCTTTCTTATTTTCTTGCCAGTAGTATTTTTTCTCTATTGGTTCATTTTCAATAAAAAATATGAGAATCAAAACCGTCTTTTACTGCTGGCCAGTTTCTATTTCTATGCCTGCTGGGACTGGAGGTTTCTATTCCTACTGATCTTTTCTATAGGGTTAGACTATTTTTCTGCCTTACAGATTGACCGCAGTACTATAAAAAGCAGGGCAAAATTCTGGCTTATTTTAAGCATCGGTATCAATCTGGGTTTCTTAGGTTTTTTTAAATATTACAATTTTTTCATTGACAGTTTTTCAGAACTGTTGGCGGGATTTGGATTGGGTGTCAATGTATGGCTTCTGAGTATCGTTCTTCCTGTCGGAATCTCTTTTTACACTTTTCATGGTTTATCCTACATTATTGACGTTTACAAGAAACGCATCAGTGCTGAAAAGAATTTTATAGATTATGCTGTTTTTGTAAGCTATTTTCCATTGCTTGTTGCAGGGCCAATTGAAAGGGCAACACATCTTCTGCCACAGATTCAGAAAAAGCGGATTTTCAGCTACGAGCAGGCTGCGGATGGCTTACGCCAGATTTTATGGGGGTTTTTCAAGAAAATGGTTATCGCCGATAATTGTGCTCATTTGGTTAATGATATTTTCAATAATTATGAAAATCAAAATCCTGTAACATTGATAATAGGTGCAGTCTTGTTTGCTTTCTAGATTTACGGTGACTTTTCGGGATATTCTGATATTGCGCTGGGAGTATCAAGATTATTTGGTATAGAACTGCTTAAGAATTTTGCGTTCCCATATTTCTCTAGAGATATTGCAGAGTTTTGGAGGAGATGGCACATTTCACTCTCATCATGGTTCAGAGATTACGTTTACATCCCGTTGGGCGGCAGTAAGGGTGGACTTCTGATGAAAATCAGGAACACTTTCATCATATTTCTGCTTTCAGGATTCTGGCATGGAGCCAACTGGACATTTATTGTATGGGGATTTCTGAATGCACTGTATTTCATGCCTCTTCTAATAACAGACAGAAACCGAACGAATATTGAAGTTGCGGCTATGGGTAAGCTTTTCCCAAACATAAAGGAAGTTTTTCAGATTGCTATAACATTTATTCTTACCTGTTTTGCATGGATATTTTTCAGATCAGAGTCTGTAACACAGGCGGTCGATTATATCAGCCGTATATTTGATTTTAAATCGCCAGCTCTGCCGTATCAGTTACCATTTAAGGTTATGATACTCATTGTTTTGATGATGGCAGTGGAATGGTTTAACCGGGAACGTTTTCATGGTCTTGAAATCAGGAGGTTTCATCCGTGGGTGAGAAGAGTTGTTTATGTTTTTAGTATTTTCGTCATACTACGGTATGCGAATTTCGGCAACAATGAGTTTATCTATTTTCAGTTTTAGCATGAAAAAGTTTTTACAAAAAATATCCGTTTACCTATTGGGGATTATTGTTCTACATGCTGTCTTGGGTAGTTATGCAGATGGAAATACAGATGATAATTACATGCATTTTGCCGTTCCCAAACCTCAAAACATCATCATGGGCGATTCCAGAGGATCTCAGGCTGTGGTATCTGGTGTGTTAGGTGATAAGCTGTCCGGCAAATTTGATAATTTTTCTCTAAATATTGTGCAGTCTCCCTATGGTAAGATTTATTTTGAAGCCCTGAAAAAGAAGATTGACCCTGAAACAAAAGAGGGAATCTTCATCCTTACTGTTGATCCCTGGAATCTGGCATTACACAATAGAGTTAAGAATGAGGAAGAATTTCCTGAACAGAAATCGCCATTTAAAAGCATGCAGTATTACAGCATGTCACCCAACTACGAATATCTGCTGAGAAATTACAGAAGGAGCTGGTTTAAAATTTATCTGGAAAGAGCTGAGGTTGGCCGCTCCAACACATTCCTTCACGACGACGGATGGATGGAAGTAAACATCAGTATGGCAAAAGATTCTGTAAAAATAAGAACAGAAAAGAAAATTGAGTTTTATAGAAAACTCGCTGCAGACCACCACCAATCAGAAGAAAGACTGACTGCTTTTAAAAATATTATTACTTTCCTGCAGAAGAAAGGCAAGGTTTATATCGTGAGAATTCCAGCTGCACAGGGCATCACAAAAATTGAGGATGAGAAGTTTCCGGACTTCAACAATATGATGAAGAGTGTGGCTTTGAAATACAGTATTGATTATTTCAATTTTTCAAAAGACTACGGAAATTACACCTACACCGATGGAAATCACATGCATAAAGAGTCTTCCAAAGTTTTTTCGGCTCAGATCGCAGACTCTATTTTGCAGAGCAGGAGGTTGAAATAGATGGTTAGTATTGCGGATGTGAAGAGATGTTTAGGTAGATATTCATACTTCTATAATTAAAAAACTTCTGCGTTCTGATTACAGAATGATAAGTTTTTTTAGGGGCTTACCATAAGTCTTTACGGAAATTAATATTGTAAAGGCCTGACCTGATATTCTTGAAATCCACAATTAAATATTTTAATATCATTCCCCATTTTGTTAAAAAAGGAGCATTGGCAATTTCCCAACTGCGATGTGTTCTTTCAATATGTTTTTTGATGTCACCTTTAATTAAATCTTCGCCCTGTGCCCATCTGTTTACTTCTTCCCAAAGCAGTACCCGTGATTTTGAAGGTTTAACTTTTTTTGTGTCGACCTGTGTAATCCGGTTATTCTCATGTACACCCCTCATTGCAACAGCTTCGTCTAAAATCCCTGCATAAAAATTCAGATAAAAAGAACTTCTGAAAAGCAATTCTGTGTCCTGATGCAGTCTTAGATGGGTTTTAAACAAAGGTTTTACTTTCTCCAACAAAGATTTTCGTTTTAAGGTTAAAGCATCGATACTGAAGAGTCCAAAACTGCCATTCATGTTGAGTTGACCCGGGAATACATCCTTTGGATGATGTTTTTTATAGACCGTGGTGAGACGGTCACCAAATACTTTGAAATATTGCTCCTTTGCTCTTTCAGAATAATAGTGTACCCCAATTGCACCATATACACCCTCTACATCAGGATTTTTGAAAAGTTCTCGTTCTGCATTAAATCTGTTGGGCAGATAATAGTCGTCGGCATCCAGAAACGCGATAAAATCACCGGTTGATTTTTCAATTCCCAGGTTTCTGCTGGCTCCTGCACCATGGTTTTTTTTGTCAGGATGTTGGAAAAGTTTTACCCTCCTGTATTGATCTGCCAGTCTTTTGCAGACTTCGAGCGCATTATCAGGAGACTGATCTTCTATTAAAAGCACTTCAAAAACTTCGTCAAACTGAAGTGCAGATTCTACAGCCTTTTCAATATATTTTTCAGCGTTGTAAACGGGAATGATGACGGAAATTTTCATGTTCTTAGATAAAAAGATTAAAGATAAAGCTTAATTTAATAATGAACTGATAAATAAAAGTAGAATTAAGATAGTTTTGAGTATTCATGATAAATGAAGGAATCCCAACAACAAGGAAAAGGATGTAAATTCCTCTTTTATCTGAGGAAAAAATAATGGATTCTGTAAAGAATGAATCTTTAATCTTTATATAGCTATTAATCATATCGACCGTTTTTTCAGGAGTGAAAAGAAACGTTGCAATTGAGATTGAAGACCAATAGAAGATCCACCTTCCATAGTCGCATCCAAGAATGAATAATGGAGCTACTGACAGCAATTGAAAAGAAACCAACGCAATCATAAACTTTCTGTATTTCAGACATTTTTGTCTGTCGTTTTGAAAGGTTGCAATATTCACGAGCAGATAGAAAACGCATGACAAAACCAATAACCAGATAAGGGGAGGAAATATCAGCCCATTGTCTGTAAATGCTTTTCCCTGAGCAAAAGCAATTCGGACACCGAATTCTAAAGACCATGACAGAGACGTAACCGCATTTTCCACGGACTTATCTTTTATAGACCATGAGTCTAAAATTGCATTGGTAACCTCCTGATTTCCGCTGAAAAGACAGGCTAATAAAAACGCTGAAAATGGAATTAAAAATGGAAGCAGTTTCCCGGTGGACAAAGATGAAGATTTATACGTTAATAAATTGAATAAAATAAGGGTCGGAAAAGTAAGAAAGAATAAAGACTCGTGAACAAAAATTCCCACGGCGAGTAATGCGGCGCTGAGAAGTACAGAATATTTTTTTTGTAAAAAATAAATTTTGACACAGGCGATAAAAAAAAGCACGATCAGAATGTCTTTTCGTATCCATTCAGCGGTGAGAACAGGAGTTCCCAATAAAAGTACCGATGGAATAATAAAAAGCGGAATTTTCTTTTTAAGAAAACCTTTGGTAAATAAATAAAAATAGAATGCAATACTCAGTAAACAAATCAGGATAACTGCCTGATAAGGAGAAAGGGCAATAAATTTGAGAGATTCAAAGACAATCTGGCCTAAGAGCCCGCGTCGTACAAATCCTCCTTCATAATTGATTAGAAGCTCGGTAACATTCCAGCTGTCAAAAGCAAAGCCTTTTGCCAGATCATCGGCAATTTTCCAAATCAAAATAATCAATTGGGAAGATAAAAGCAGGGTTGATATTGTGAAATGTTTCTTAAAAGAATTCATTCGGATATTTTCAGATTCCGTTGTGTAATAGTATTATACAGTTTTGATAAATTTCTGCACCTTAGTAAATTTATTTTTTAAATTTTACACTTCTATGCTCAGCCTGCAGATAAATCAGTTTTTTATTGTGAATACTATTATTAATGTTTTTCACAACTCCCTCAGGGGTAAGGTATTTTTTGTAATACTCAAGAACATTCTTTTTTAAAGAAGAAATTTCTTCTTCAGATAAATTGAAGAGTTTATCTGCAAGTATTTGATTCAGATGCTCCAAATCATCAAAAATTATGGCATTCACTCTATCCTGTAAATTGGGATACATCACCTGGGCATATTCCTTTTCGATCAGAGGGATTGTACCAACTGACATTGCTTCAATTACATTGTGGCATAAAGGCATCACAACCCCCGGACAGCAAAGATAAAAATTGAAATAGGAGAGGTGCTCTCTTACATCGTTCATAGCAATTCCGTAGTTTTCTTTTATTGCAAAAACATATTTTCTGTCAAGTTCTTCCTTGCTTTTAGATGTAATTTTTTCTTCTGAAAATGCCTCAAGATAGTTGTCTTTGTTCTGAAAGAATTTCAGCAATTCTGTTCTGGGAATTACTTTAAAATCGGTTTTCTTAATATCCAGATAAGCTTTAGAATCAAAATTACCGTAGCAGAAGATAGCGTTGAACCTCTTTCTTTCAGTATCCACATTTAAGTCCCAAATCTCCTGATTGTACATGAAAGGATGAAAACTCATAGGAACGTGGAAAGAATTTTCAGTATTATTTTTTTTATCAAAATAATCTGAAAAATAATCCGGACTGAAAATGCGGTCTGTAATTTCAACAAAATCTTCAGGCAGATTTTTTACATTTAAATCTAAAAAATTGTCTTCCCGGACAATGAGACTGAGATATCTGTCTTTATTTCTGAGATTTCTGAATGTAGAAAAACTCATCGGGTAAAAAACAGTGTAGCCGGCCAGTCTGTAAAATTTGAGCATCGTATAAAAAAAACGATGATAAAGTTGAGGATTTTCGAAATTTACAAGCAGTGCTTTGCTGTTTGGATCAGTTGTTTTGAGCTTTAGCCGGATGAATGCTGCTGAATCATGTAGAAGGGCTTTCAACAATCTTATTTTTTTAATCATCAATATGTTTGTTTAAAGCATGAAAACGATATTTTGTTCTGATAAATTCCGGGTAGCGTAACACGGTTTTGAAAAAAGAGAACCATTTAGAAATCCCTTTTTTACAGGCAATTCCGAAGCTCAGATAATCTAATTTTATTTTTTTTCGATAAGTATTGTTCAGGGAAGCAGATTTACTCCATTGGTAAAGTGATTTTTGCAGGAGAAGGTTGTTGCGGTAAAATTTTTCTGAATAGGGTTTTATCTTTGTTATTCTGTTGTTGTCATGTACGCCTCTTATTGCAATAGCGTTATCTATAATTCCTGTTTTCAGATAACTGTGATATGAAAGTTTGATTATAAAATCTGAATCCTGGTGTACACGTAAATCTTCATTAAACCTGTGATTTGCAAGAGAAGATTTTTTTACTGTAAGAGTATTGAGATGAAAAAAAGAGCCAAACGTATTTGTAGAAAGTCCCAGTAACCCTTTAAAGATTTCTTCACCTTCAGCTGCAAACTTGACGGTGGTAAGAGCAGTGTCTTTAAATTTATTCTGAAATTCTTCTCTGCCTTTTTCTGATAAATATTCTACTCCAAGCGCACCGAATACGCCCTCGGTTTTCGGATCTTCAAAAATGTTTTTCTCTGCCTGAAAGCGGTTGGGAAGATAGTAATCATCAGCATCTAAAAAAGCAATATATTCTGACTGCGCTTTTTCTATACCTAAATTTCTTGAAGCTGCTGCTCCATGATTGGCTTTGTCTGGATGCTGAAAGAGCTTTATCCTCGGGTCTTCTGAAACTAACTGCTCACAAATTGCAAAAGAGTCATCAGTGGAAAGATCCTCTACCAATATTACTTCCTGTACCTCATCAAACTGTATTGCAGAATTTACAGCGTTACGGAGATACAGAGATGCATTATAGACCGGAATTACAACAGAAATGTTTAATTTCATAAGAAAGATTTAGTATTATCAGCCCAAAGCGCCAGCTGTAAAAGATTCCAGTGTTTTTGCCCTTTGTCTAAGAACTTCTGAGTTGCATCAAAATCGATGTAATCAAACACTCTATGATTTTTATTTTTAAGAAGATCATCAGAGAGACGCATTAAATTATCTTCCTGAAACCAGTCTTCTACATGCATTCCGAATCCCTGTTTTTTTCTGTTTTTGATGCTTTCCGTCCAGTAAGAATTCATGGATTCACGAAGAATAATCTTATCGTTTTCAGTATCCAGCTTAAGTTGCTCTGGTAACTGTATACAGAATTCGGCAAAATCTACATCCAAAAATGGTGTTCGCACCTCTAACGAATTAGCCATAGCCATTCTGTCGGATTTCACCATCATATTTCCGGGAACATATTTTTCCAGATCCACTCTCATGATATCATTTAAAGAATCAGAATCAGGGGTAAAACTATAATTTTGCTGAAAATTAACCGCTACTCCCAATGATTTCCTTTCTGCCAGACTGAAGGTGTTTCTCACATCATTTTGATGAAATTGCAGAATGTTGTCATGCTCCAGATTTTTCTGAGAAATAAAAGATATCTGTTTAAAATTCCGATAAAATTTCATCCCAAATTTAGCCATGATATTGTTGTAGCTAAAATGATTTTTCAGCGCATTTTCGGTTCTGTAAAAATTGTAGCCACCAAAAAGTTCGTCACCCGCATCACCGGAAAGAACTACAGTTAAGTTTTTTCTTGCATTTCTGCAGATCTCATAATGTGCAAGAAAAGATCGGTCCGCAAAAGGTTCATCAAAATACGGTGTTATATTTAAAAGAGAAGTTGCGAGGTCTTTCTTTTTCTCATGAATTTCAATGTGTTTGGTTTTATATTTCTCAGCGATTTCTTTGGCATATCTGAGCTCACTGTCTTCGTGATCATATCCAAAGCTTAATGTAGTCTGATGAGGCAGAAATTCATTTACCAAAGCAACGATGGAAGAAGAATCCAGACCACCGCTTAAAAAGCTCCCTACTTCAACATCGGCAATCAGTTGTTTTTGAACTGCATTTCTCAGAAGATAAACAAACTCTTCCTTTGCGTCAGATAAACTTACTGTACGGTCTTTAAAAGGCAAACTGTAGTATCTTGATACAGATATTTTTCCATTATTATAAATCAATTGATGGGCTGGAGGTAAAGTCTGTATATTCTCATAAATGCTTTGGTAAGTATTCACATAGCCGTACTGTAGATAATGTGAGAGTGCTTCCTGATTAATCACGGGCTGTATCAGTCCAGATGCAAGAATAGCTTTTATTTCCGATGCAAAAATAAATTCTCCGTTTTTTCCGGCGGCGTAATAAAAAGGTTTTTCACCAAAGCGGTCTCTGGCACAGAAAAGTTCCTGTTTCTCTTCATCCCAAATTGCAAATGCAAACATTCCGGGAAGATCATTAATAAGTTTTTCCTTCCTTCTTTGGTACATGGCAAGAATTACCTCGGTATCTGACTCTCCGCGGTAGGGATAATCTGAATAATGGTTTTTGATATTTTGATAACCATATATTTCACCGTTCAAAACTATGCATTCATTTCTGTTATTGGAAAACATGGGTTGTTTTCCGTTTTCAGAAAGATCGATTATAGAAAGCCGACGATGTCCTAAAGCTGCATTTTCATAAAACTCATGATCAGCAGAATCGGGACCACGATGAGCTATGGCATCGGTCATTTTTTTTATTTCTACATGATAGTTTCTGGCATTGGAAGTTATAATTCCTGCAATTCCACACATAATCTTCTATTTATTGAAGTTCTTGATCAAACTGATTACCTTGTCGATTTCTGATTCTGACAGATCGTAATACAGAGGAAGTCTTAATAAAGTGTTTTCAAAATTGTCTGAATTCTGTAAATTTCTTCCATCATGTTTGTCTTTGTAATAATCGCTTTTATGAAGAGAAAGGTAATGAAAGACAGACAATACCTCATTATCTTTCAGATACTGTATCATTTGAGATCGTTTTTCAACGCTTTCGAAAATTACATAAAACATGTGTGCATTGTTGGTAGCAAAGTCAGGAATCTGCGGGGTGTGGATGAAAGGAATATCTTTTAGATGTTCAAAGTACTGATTCCATATTGTTAACCTTTTCTGTTGGATTTTATCTAAATTTTCCAGCTGTGCCCACAGAAATGCTGAGATTATCTCGCTCGGTAAAAAAGATGAACCGGTATCTACCCATCCATATTTATTGATTTCACCCCGGAAAAACTGACTTCTGTTTGTCCCTTTCTCCCATATTATTTCTGCACGGTCAATGTATTTTTCGTCATTTATTGTCAACATGCCGCCTTCACCGGAAATGATGTTTTTGGTCTCATGGAAAGAAAATGCACCAAGATGTCCAATGCTCCCCAAAGCTTTTTTTGTTCCGTCAGAAAAAGTATAAAAACTATCGATGGCTTGTGCTGCATCTTCAATCACAACAAGCTTATGAAGATCTGCTATTTTCATTATTTTTTCCATGTCACAGGCAATTCCTGCGTAGTGAACAACAACAATGGCTTTTGTTTTTGATGTGATCAGACTTTCAATGAGAGTGGCATCCATATTTGGATTGTCCGGATAAGAATCAGCAAAAATAATCTTTGCACCTTGTCTTACAAATGCCAATGCGGTAGAAACAAATGTGTAACTGGGAATAATAACTTCATCACCTGCTTCGATGTTGGCAAGAATTGCTGCCATCTCCAGGGCATCTGTACACGATGTAGTGAGCAGTACTTTTTTGAATTGATATTTATCTTCAAAAAAAGAGTGACACTTCTGTGTAAAAATACCGTTTCCGGAAATTTTACCGGATTTCACAGCATCTTCTATATATAGTGTTTCTTTACCTGTAAGAAATGGTTTGTTAAAAGGAATCATTTGCTAACTTCTAATTTTTTTATTTTATAAATATAAATCATTTGCCAAAATTTTGATTGGACTGATGATTTTAATTCAAATTCTCTGTTGATAAGTGGTACTGTTGATAGTATGTATTGAACGTTGTTTCTGTACAGCACACGGGTATCTATATTGAGCTGCAGTGGTTTTTTGGAATAATTCTGCAGGAAATTATGAGTATGTTTATAATTTTCTGGCACAATATACATATTAAAACGGGCATGTGCATATCTTGCAGGATCACTTTCTTTAAGAGGTGCAATCAACCTGTTAAATTCTCTGTTGGTTTCTTCGGAATATACAGGAAACAATCCGTCAAATGTTATAAATCCGTGATAATTGGATGCGGCAGGATCAAAACCATAATGCACGACCGAATATCGTCGTTGGTCTGACGGCAGAATCTGTTTAATCTTTCTGTATTCATCCAGCATATAATAATCTGAGTATTTTATATGGGCACGGTGTCTGTCTGTGAAAACGGCAGAGCGGATGTTTTCGAGAGGAATATTTTCTTTAAAAACATTAACAGCAACTGCAATAATAATAACAGAGATTGCATACTTCCTGTACACAAACGAACTCACGTATATTTTCTGTAATAATAAAACAAGTATAAAATACCAGATGAACTGATTGACTACATTAAAGCGGTGCAGAGAAAAACCTTTCAGAAATTCAAGATGTAAGAGATCAAGTAACGGAAACAGAATCACTTTCGCCAATCCAATTGATAAAACTTCTGATATAAGAATGTAGATCAGAAAAAATATAAACCTGTAATCGGAAAGCAGTTTCTTTCTGAAAATGATTATACTGAAAATAAGGAGCGCTATAATAGGTTTATGTAGTGGTGCGGCATGCTGATTGCCTTCGGTGATGCTTTTAAAGAAATCTGACAGTTTTATGTCAGGAATTTCATAGAAAATCCCACGGTTGGTTTCAAAACAGGGATTTAGTGAAAAAAGAATCTGCCTGTATTCTCTTGCAAGTGGTATAATCAGGGTCGAAAAAAGTATTATGAAAAATAATAAGTTCACTTTTCTTTCACTGACCGCTTTACAAACGAAAAAAACAAACAAAAAGAAATAGATAAACAGTAGATAAACAATTAAACTGCTGTAAAACAGATACAATAGTATAAAAATATAAAAGTACCATCTGATCTCTTTTTTATACCAGACATGATTAAAAAACAACAGCAACAGCGGAAATCCGGCTATGCTGATGCCTCCAAACTGCCAGAATGGTAATAGAGAAAACAGCAGCGAGCAACAAAATAAAATACCTCGGTTACAATACGGAATAAAGTGTTTTACTGCGATAAAAAATGAAGCAAATGCAGTAATGCAAATCAGGAATGAGTTTAATAATATTGCATAGAACGGAGGAAGAATCACGAAAAGCAGAAATATAAAGTCTAATTCACTGCCGTAATTTACCCTGTACTGATGCATTATATTGGGCAATGAGGTACAGTTATCCCAAAAAGCAGCATTGTTGTCTACAACAGTTTTCATGTAGATGACATTACTGTTCAGGTAATCAAACGGATTTCCGATAAACGAATTTTCCTGCAAAAAAAGATAAGGAAGATATAGTAATATGATACAGACAACACCCGTTAACAGGGGTTTTCTGTAAAGAAAATTGAGGGCAGAGGCAATCATATTCCATGTTTTTTGGAGGTTAGCATCTGGGCAGATATTTTATATTTTCTGTTGCATCTGTAATCAATCATTTCTCCAAAAATGTTTTATAATGAGCTCATCTTTTATTTCATATCCAGCCTTTTCATAAAACCTGCAGGCTTGCAGATTCTCTTTTTGTGTAGGTATTTCGAGACGGGTAATACTATTGTTCAGACAATAATTTTCAGCATGCTGCAATAGTTTTCTACCTAATCCTTTTCCCTGAAAATTGGGATCTGCAGCAATCAATCCTATTTTGCCTGTATGATCGTCTTTTTGAAGCGTAACAAAACTGGTGGCAACCTTGTTTTCTTCAAGATAAAAAGTTTTAACGGCAAATTTTTTATTTAAACTGTTGATAACCCATTCGCGATAGAGTTCTCTGAACTTTTCTTCACCAAATTTCGGATCCTGCAAAAAACGGCTGTACTTACCACTTTCGTACGCCAGCTCAAAAAAATAAGAGTCTACAGCCAATGTGTTATCAGTGTCTAAAATGTCCGTAGACAAATGACTGTTTACATTGTAAAGATTTTTAGAGAAGATTACTTTTGTTTCTTTAAAAGTTTCTCTATAGCCGGGAATTGATAAAGGTTTATCACTCACCTGTTTCACAACAATAAGATCATAATTGTTGACCTTGATTTCTTCCGCAGAATGATCTTGCCCAACTGAAAGTTCTCCAATCTTTTTATTGAAAAACGTACTGTCCCATTTTAAATCTGTTATTTTATTCTGCATCATTATTTTTTTGCAATGACTACGAGCGACCCTCCAAATGGCAGTGATATATTTTTTTCGATCAGATATTCGTCTATCCTCATCAGTATACTGAAGATTTTATTGGTAAATTTTCCCACTCTGAGGTTTTTTACTTCGCGAATAATAACATCGTTTGTAATTTGCTCCTTCTTACTGCTTTTTAATATTCTGGAAATTGCCATAAGCGGAAATAAAGTGAAGACAAATGAGCTTACAAAATCTATATCAAAGTCACTCTTCTTTAGTTTTGTTACCAATTCTTTACGGGTATATCTTCTTTTATGGAAAGCAATTTCATCATTAATACTCCACATAAATTTATGCTGTGGAACTGTGATAAAGAAATATCCACCTTTCTTTAATGCTTTATGAACACCCTTCATCACACCAATATCATCATCAATATGCTCCAGAACATCAAAAGCGCCAATACCATCAAATACATCAGTGTAAGGCATCTTAGTAGCATCAAGCTGAACAAAATCTGCCTGCGGGACTCTTCTTTTTGCAAATTTAATTCCTTCCAGATGAATTTCCGAAGCCGTAAGTTTTATATCCGGAAAATTTTTTGAGATGTTATTTAAAACATAACCTGTTCCGCAGCCAATTTCGAGAAATGACGGGTTTGCAGCTGATATTTTTTTTGAAATAAAATGTTTGATCATACGGTTTCTGGAATTAAACCAAAAATTATCTTTTTCCAGATCAAATAGAATTGAAAAAGCCTCCTGCGGATAATCTCCATTTTCAGAGGCCAATTCTGGTGCATAGCAGCGAATGCCATCTTTTACGGTATATTGTATTTGCTCAGTCATAATAAATTATTCTTCTTCAATGATATAAACAGGTCTGTTTTTCGTCTGGTTAAATGTTTTTCCGAGATAAATACCCAATGTACCTAAACACATGAATGTTACTCCGAAAAGAAACCATATAGAAAGGATAAGAGAGCTGTAACCAGGTTCGCTTATCTGCCCTAAAAGTGTTTTTATCAATACCCAGAGGCCTCCCAAAAATGAAAAGAGAGAAATAAAACCGCCTAAACTTATAAATAATTTCAGTGGTTTATCTGAAAATGAAACAATAACGTTGAAAGCCAGTGATATGAGTGTGCTCAGACTGTAGGAAGATTCTCCGACACTCCGTTCCTTATGTTCAACCGGAACTGTTGTGGCACGGAAGCCAACCCAACTGATGAAAAGAGGAAAAAATTTAATATAATCACCAAGGCTGAGAACATTCCTGATGACTTCCTTGTGGTAAATACCAAAATTGGCAACCTCATTATTAATTTTCATCCCGGCAAGATAATTAAATAACGAATAAAACATTTTAGAGCCAAGCTTCTTGAATTTGCCATCCTTTCTTACCACTCTGCTGGCCTGCACAATCTGATATCCTTCCTGTGCTTTTCTGTAAAGTTTTTCAATTTCCTGAGGCTGATCCTGTAAATCACAATCCATCACTACTACCCAATCTCCGGAAGCCTTACTGAGTCCCGCCATAATGGTGGCGTGTTGCCCAAAATTTCTGCTGAGTCTGTAGATTTTCAGATGACTGTAAGTCGCAGCAAGATCCTTCATGACCTCCCACGATTGGTCCGGACTTCTGTCGTCTACCAGAATAATTTCATATTCAACCAGCATTTTCTGCATCACATTCTGCAGTTGCAATACAAGTTCCGGAAGTATTTTCTCAGCTTTATATACGGGGCTTACGATACTAATCATTATTATCTGTTTGCTAAGCTAAATTTTTTTGTTTTGTATTTTTCAGCAATCATAACCTATACAAATTCAAATTAAAGAAAAAGCAAGATTATGTTGCGCTTTAATCAATGAAAACCTTTTTAAATCTATCCATTACAGGCTCTGGCAAAAACTTTTTGTAAAGTTCTCTGGCAGTTAGAGAAAGATCGGTGTCAAGTATTAAGTCTTTCAGTTCCTTTCCGTTACGGTAGTAATATGCATTGTTTTCCAAATGATTATAGTGGGCTTTTTCCGGAGAGTCAGCAAAAGTTAACACAGGTTTACCCAAAAGTGCAAATTCTGCAACAGTAATACCGAATGTTTCTCCACGTTCTCTTGCGTGAAGCAAAGCACTGCATGTATTGATAAATTTTAATTTCATGAGGATATCTGTGCTTGGTGGCAGAAAAATGACATTTGACGGTAATGATTTCCACCACTTATTTTTCATAAAAGAATCTACACCCATAAATATGAAATAGACATCTTTATATTGTCTCGCAATTTTTTCGACTGTTTTCTGCACAAAACTGATATTGAAACTTTGAGCACCTCCGTAATATCCAAACACCTTTGAGTGTCTGGGAATTTGAAGTATCTCTCTCAAATCTTCCTGCGTTTCAGTTCCGAAATTAACCATGTGGGGTACGTAAGGAAACTTCGATCCCGTCATTTCTTCACTTAACCATTGAGAAACATATGCATATACATCACCATGAGGTTCAAAATGTTTAAAAACACTGTGTACAACAGTTTTACACTCTTTGGTTTCTACACCATCGATATCACCGTTCTTTATGGCATAAAACAAATCAACGTTATTTTTTCTGATGATGCTGTCCACTTCTGCAAAATCTGAATAATCAAAAACCTGAAATCTTTTTTTAAACTTTTCAATTCCGGCGATATGATTTGTAGATAAGGTATTGTTGTATGCGATAATTGATTCATTACCCAAATATCTTTCGTTAAAATCGGCATAGTCATACAGCGCAATCGAGGTTCCTCTGTAGTTAAGTTCGTTTTCGTGGAAAAGGATTTTCATCAGCTTATCTCGTAATTTTATTTTTAAGTTTGGTCATGATCTTTCTGAGAAAGTTTTTCTTAGGATGTTTTTTGAGATCATTATGTGTGAAAAGACCTTCTCCCTGCGCTATTTTAAAGTTCTGTTTTACCCACCATGATGCAATATTTCTTTCGAATGATACCGATTCACCTGCGAAAGGAAGAATAGTGTCAATCAGAAAATGTCTGTTGATCAGAAACGGATTATTCGTCCAGTTGGCCCATCTTGATGTGGTCACAAATTCGTCTCCGTCTCTCTGAATTTTGTCGGGAAACCGCTCTGCAGGATCCAGCCAGTGCAGTGATTCCAACAGATGAGGTGAGGTGCACTCATGCCAGTCGTCATAATAATCAAGTTCGTTGCCTTTGTGATCCAGTGAAAATAACGGGTGTCCGGGGTTTTTCCGGCTCCGGAATCTCACTACGTCATAACCTGCATTGATCTTTGCCAGGCCACTCTGTATTCTGGAAAATACAGCTGAAAAATTTTCTGTGAGTTCAAAGTCGTTTTCCAGAAAAAGCATCTGCTCATATTTTGCATTCTGTGCAAGCCGCTTTATTCCGTTTCCAATACCTACATTTTCCTGCAGACCGATATATTTTACTTTAAACCTGTCGGCAAGTGCCTTGTCATCGTCTGTTACATCCTGAAAAAGGATCACAATATCATCGGAAACGTCCAGAAGTCCGTTTTTTTTGTACGATTTGAGTGTATTCTTTAAAGTCTTCAGGTTGTTCCATGACAGGATACCTATACTCACCGGAAGTTTTTGCATGTGTAAACTTTTAATCAAGATTTAGAAAAGGATGTTTTGCCGTAAGTGAAATTTTTCTCAGGTCTTCAATCTCCTGAAAACGGTTCTGAAAATATTTATACTGAGCCAGATAGAAATCAGATTCAGATTTATTGCCTTTCAGACGAAGCTTGATGATATTGGAATAAAACTCTTTTTTTTCGTTTCTGATGTTGTAATAATATGCAGGGTTCAGGTATCTCGTTTCCCGCTGCATGCGTATGGAAAGCCTTCTCTGCTGCAGATTATAGACTTCGTCTTCGTTTTCCAACTTTTTAAAAGACTGCACTTTCGCGTCATGTACTACTTTACTGTGTGGGCAGACCACTACTTTTAATCCAAAATAAAGAACGCGGTTAATGTATTCGTAATCTTCGGCCCCATGAAAAAAGTAGGGATTAAAACCTCCGATTTTTTCGATTATGTTTCTTGGGATCAGCCAGTGTGCGGCATTCACGAAGTTAATTTCGTACCAGGGTTGAACTTCTCCGGCAAAAATATCTGAAAAAAGTCTGTTGTCTTTGGTTTCTTTTCCAAGATAATTCTCGAAATGCAGGTCAAATCTTTTTTCTGTACCGTCGAGATGCATCGGACTTAAGATTCCCAGTTTTTCCGGCTCGGGATGGGAAGTGTAAGCATCAATCAGTTTCTGAACAGAATCTTCAAAAATCCATGCATCCTGATTCATGATGTAGAAAAAATCGGCTCCCGCTCTGTGCGCGATCTCAATCCCGGTGTTGTTGGCTTTTCCGAAACCTCCATTGGTCTCAGACTGTATCAGCTGCACCTCCGGAAAGTTGGAACGGATATAATCCTGAGTGCCGTCGGAAGAACCATTATCTACTACAATGGTCTGTAAGGGTACAGAAGATTTCCTCAGGCTGCTGAAGCATCTTTCTGTCCATTTCATGGCATTGTAGGTGACAATAATTACGTAAACTTTGGGCATGTTTTAAATTTTATAATATTTGGTGATCAGGTTGATCAGATACTGTTCTTTATCGGTAAGATTGTTTTTTCTGAAGTAATCTTCAATCTTTGAAACTTCAATCTCATATCCTGAGCCTTCGTTCTGAAGCTGTAAGAGCGGCTCTGTCATCAATACTGCAGAAATAGCTTCTGTAATTTCAATGATAGAAAAATTCTGCAGATAGGCGAGATTGATGATTTGGTTGGAACTGAAATTTTTAAGAATATTCTCTGTAATAGCGCATAAATCGTCTACATCAATCAGATTTCTTGTAGCTTTGGTATGTAGCGTAATCTTTGCGTTGCTTTTTATTTCGCGCACAAGATAATTGACGAGAAGATTCGGGTTGCCGCCATTTCCCACGGCATTGCTGATTCTCAAAATAAAATAGTTTTTGCACAGGTCTGCAATAATCTGTTCCATTTTCAGCTTATGGAGAACGTAATGGCTGTTGTTTTTAGACGAATCGTAGATGCTGCAGGTAGAGAAATACACAAAGGTTTTTCCGGGGTTTTCTTCTATTTTGCTTTTCAGAAGTGTATGTTCCCTTTCAAATTCAGAAGTTCTGGTTTCGAGAGAATTGGAAACACCGGATGCGAAAAAAAGAACATCATCAGAATCGATGCTTTGTAGGGATTTTGCGATAAGTCCGTTGCCTGTGATCATTTGCTGTTATATAAAACTGTTGTTTCCTTTTTTGATCTCATACTTCTGCATCACGGTGTGACGCGTCCATCTTACGATATTGTAGAGTCTGAAAGGACGGAGTGTAAATTTAGAGAAAATATTATAAAAAGCATACCCCGCAGCAGCCCGGTAAAAGTTGGTTTTACTTACTTTTTTCGGATAGGTCATCAGCGTATAGTAAAAATAAGCCATCAGTTTAGACCTGCGGTAGCCTGAGCCTTGCTTTAAAATAAAAGGGACAATTGCAAAATCCTTTTTCATAACCTCATAGGGAACATTCTTGGATATGCTGCCCTGAAACTGCCTGTAAACAGCAGTCTCTTCCGATAAAAACTTCACATCACCATGGCATCCTGCAAGCAGATAAAGACCGCGGTCAGCAGAAATAATGTCTGTAGGAAAATCAGGTTGTAAGATTTCTTTTCTGAAAAAGAAAGTTGAGGTCTGAAAGATTGATAAATCGGTAAGATCATCTTTTTTCAGAATTCTTTCAGGACGGTCACTGTAGTTGTGGCTCTCAATATCTACATCTTCGTAAACCACTTTTGAATTGGTACCTGCAGCCGAGAGGTCAGGATTGTTTTCAAGAAGGTCAAACTGTTTCTGAAGTTTAAAACGGTCTATCCAGTAATCATCTCCGTCGAGCACAGCGATATATTTTCCCTTTGCCTGCGAAAAAGTAAAAAGGGTATTTTTTACATATCCCAGATTCGGATTGTTTTTGAAGTAGCGGATTGTTCCGCCTTTAGGATGAGTTTCCATGATTTGACGGATGATATCTTCGGTATTGTCCGAGGAGTTGTCATTCCCGATGATAATTTCACAGGTACCCGAAAAATCCTGAGCAAAGATGCTCATCAAACACTCTTCAATATATTTCCCGTGGTTGTAGGTGGTGATGCAGATGCTGACGTCCATTGTTTCGATAGTATATTTAATATTTGAACAGATCCGTCAGTTGTAAATCTAAATACCGGTGACGGACACACTGCAGGATGTATTTTTTTCTCTGGAAAAAGGAGAGTTCAGACAGGTATCTGTTTCTGTTTTCGATAAAAAAGCTGTATACAGGTGTCTTCTTTACATCCTCATCGGGATATAACTGCTGATATTTTTTAACTGCTAACAGTGAGGGACCAACGATCTGATGAAAAGCCGATGTCCCGCTCTGATGTGAATCATTCTCTTCAGGATTTCTGAATGCTTCGCGGAGGCCGCACACCTGTTCCTCATGCTGGCGGTAAGAGGAGAGGGTTGCAGGAATAAAACCAAGCTTCCCTTTTGAAGCCAGTTTCTGGGCTATAAAATAATCGTGGGCAATTTCAAAATTACTGAGCCCGTACTGTTTCAGGGCAGAGCGTTTAACAGCCAGTGCACAACCCAACACAAAACTTCCCAGCATTTGCTGATGTACAAACAGTGTGTTGTTTTTGATATTTTCTTCTATAAATGAATAGGAAATGTGTTTCCAGTTGAGATAAGAAGGTTCGAGTATTTTTTTACCGTTATTAATAATTTCCAGATCATTAAAAACTCCGTCGAATTCGGGATTTTTAAGAAAAAAACTTTGGGTGGCTTCAATCTTATTCAGTTTCCAGATATCATCCTGATCACTGGTGATAATAATATCTCCCGTACATGAATAGATGGCTTTTTCAAAATTTTTAAAATATCCCAGATTCGTTTCGTTGATTATAATTTTAAATAAACCGGGATGTTGCCTCTGATACTGCTGCAGCATTTCCACAGTGCCATCCTTTGATCCATCGTCGCAAATCACGATTTCGTCTGCTTTCACAGTCTGGCTGAGAATACTGTCCAGCTGTTCAGCAAGATATTTTTCTCCGTTGTAAGTGCAGATGGCTACAGATATGGTCATTCTTATTTGGTATTAATTTTTTTAATGCTTCCGTAAAAGTTAAAAAATACTTTTATCAAAGGATAGTATTTTGAAAAGAAATGCTTTTTTGTACGGTAAGACAGATGACTGTAAAAATTTTTCACAATCAGAAATTCCAGTTTTTTATCTTCGGAAAGATTGGGTTTTCTTTGTTGGTTGAGCGAACTTTCCTGTGCTTCGTGCAGTCTGAACTTATATAATTTCTCTGCAATGATGCCTATGGGCTGATGTTTAAGAATACGGTAACCCATTTCGGTATCAAGAATCTGCTTTAAATCTGTTTTAAACAGACCGTACTTTTCGAATATCTCTTTGCTGAATAAAAAGGCAATCGGTTCCCCGAAAATATTGTAAGAAAGCTGATGCGGTTTGATTCTCTTTAAATCTTCCTTTTTTAAAAGATAAAATTCTTCCAGATCCAGATCAAGAGTATTCTTTTGCAGATCTCCGAATTTCTCAAAAAACTCCCCGGACTTTACAGGTTGATTATTACCGTCGATAAAAGATCTTTTGGAGCACACCACCTTCAGATTATACTGCTGAAGATAGAAAAGGTTTTTTTCAAGACATTCATTTTCCAGAATATCGTCCTGAAAAAGAAATTTGATGTAATCACCCTTAGCTTTGCTGATGCAGTGGTTCCAGTTGGCGCCGATTCCGGCGGGCTGGTGAGGGTATATGTGAACAGGAAAATCTGAATCTTCTTTAAAAGCCCGGCAGATTTCCATTGTTTTATCTGTGGAGGCGTCATCAGAGATAATGACCTCTATATTTTTATAAGTTTGTGCTGTTACAGAAGCTAATGCCTGCTGAAGATATTTTTCGCCGTTGTAAGTCGGGATACAGATGGATATTAAAGGTAAATCAGCTTTCATTTTTAAAACTTTTTATGGATTAAAAATTCAACAGCAGCTTTCAGAGTATCCTTATTGGTTCCCATATTCAGAACGTATTGTAAACGGTTTCCAAAACTTATTTTTTCGGTAAAGAGTCTTTGGTACCAGAAGATTCTCAGGTCTCTCTTCTCTTTCGGAAGAACACTGTCATAACGGTAATTTCCTGTTTTAAAGAAATTCAGGCAGGCCCTGATCCAGTGATCCCCAAAATTCCCTTTTGAGAAATGCTCAATACCGATATTGGGTATAAGATAATTCTGAAATTGTTCTGACACTCTCAACGAAATATTTAGGTCGTAAAAGTGATAACCTGAAAGATCTTTGGCAAAAGAAAATTCTGACCACACTTTTTTCGTCATCGCGATAAAAACGCCGTCGATAACACGAACGGGTACTGGTATAGCATCATCCTTAATTTCAAGATGTGCTTCACCGCTGTGATGAAGAAAAGCAAAATTTTCTCCCGGCATAGCATTGTAAAAACCGTAAGGAAGATTAAATTTTCTTTTGCTTCCGGCAATTCCTATAAGTCCTGCATCAGGTATCTGTAAACCTTCCAGGACCCTCAGCCCCCAATTTTGAGAATGGAATTTGACATCTTCATGCAGAAACAGTAGGTTTTCATAAGTCGCTTTCTCTGCCCCTTTGTTATAAGCTTCACAAAGTCCCATCACACCGGGATTGTCTATTTTAATCAGCTCATATTCCACACCACATGTTGCTGCAATATTTTGTTCAAGTGCAGTATAGTAGTGGGGCTGGTAGGATGAGATGATAATGGAAAGCATGAGTATAGATCAGATGTTCTGTTTGAAGATTTTACGTTTGACTTTTTGCAGAAAAGTTTCATCAGCGAGCTTCAGCAGCCTTGCGTTGTGATATTTCAGATTTTCAATTTCATCTTTTGCAGACTGAATTTCTTTTTCCATATCAAAGAAATTCCCGTAGGCTGCAGTATATTTTTCAGAATGTTTCCGGTAGATATAATTTTCGATCTTCTTCAGATTTTCAGTGTCATTATTAATCATTGTATCTCTGGAGACTTCCTTTCTTCTGTAAAAGAATCCTGTGTAGTCTAATTTCAGAACTTTTGTACGCGGATGTAAAAGGTTGATCCAGAATTCCCAGTCCTCAAAACCTTTTATCATATCAGTGTCATAACCGCCGGTCATGAGAAAAGAAGATTTCCTGTAGAAAGCACTGCAGAAAATCAGATTGTGCTTCAGGATTTCCTTAAAACTGTAGTCGGGCAAATTCCAGATTCTTTTTTCTGTACCGAAGAATTCAGCGTTGCAGTAGATAAGTTCAACATCAGAACTCATGTTTTGAGCCGCCTTTTCCAGATATAAATTTCCAATTCTGTCATCCCCATCCAAGGGTAAAATCCATTCTCCTTCGGCTTTGTCAATTCCAAAATTTCTTGCAGCGGAAACGCCGCCGTTTTCTTTTTTGAAATATCTGAAGCGTGAATTTCGTTCAGCCCAGCTTTTTGCGATTTCTTCTGTATGGTCAGGCGAACCGTCATCAACAATAATGCACTCCCATTTCTGGTAGGTTTGGCCAATGACAGACTGCAGACATTCGTCAAGATACTGTGCCTGATTGTAACAGGGAACGATGATGGAAATAAGAGGTTGGGTCATGCAGTGTTTTTCAACCGCAAAGATATTAAAATTAGGATATTAACAGGCCGTATTAAGAGGTTTTAATCTGATTTGGCATGGTTTCATCGGATTTGTTCTGCTTAATATATCTAAGTCAGTAAATTGTTACGTGCCACAAAAAGATATTTTGATTGCTAGTTTATCGAGACTAAAAAAACAGAATATACATCATGTTTTAGGGAATGTTAATTTTTTTGTTAAGTTGCAGTTTTTCTGTTGTTTATGCAGGTTTAAAATATGTACGTTTCTGTTTTGAGCAGTTTGATTGTGATTTGAAAGATAAAAAAATATGCAGATTTTTTTAAACAATCTGCATGTGAAATTTTTTTTAGTCTGGTATTTTGATCAGCCCTAAACTATGTAAAAGTTTTACCAATCTGTACTTTTTGAGATGATTAAACTTTTTTTCTGCGTTTTGTAACTTCCTGTTTTCATTCTGTAAACCCAAAAGTTCTTTAAGATTATCTTTTACCAAGGGGAAATGATGAGTAAATGTGCGGTCACGTTCGCCGTTGATTTTATCCTGGCTTTGTGCACCGGCACTGATACCGTCCAGATAGAATGTAGAAACAGTTGTATCAATCTGTCTGAAACTTGCCTGGTGACTGCAAATCGCAATCAGAAACCATTTCCAGTCTGAAACTATTTTAAGATTTTCATCATAATGACCCCATTTTTCAAAAGCATCCTTACGGATAAATGTAGAAGGGTGGGGCAGAGATTCGTAGTAAAAGTAAAAAAGGGAAAGTTCTGATGGATATTTTTTTATATAGGTGTGATTTTCAGCGACGACTTCCAGGTTACCGTAGATAATGTCTTCGCCGGATAAATATTTTACAGCATCTGCTAAAGAACTGTCATTGTAAAAGTGATCTCCACTGTTGACAAAAATTAGGTATTCTCCTTTTGCAACGGCAATTCCTTTGTTCATTGCATTGTAAATTCCTTTATCTGTTTCGCTTACCCAATACGTGATTTTGTCAGAATATTGTTCGAGCAACTCTTTGCTGCCATCCTGAGAACCGCCGTCAATAACAATGTACTCGAAGTCTGAAAAAGTCTGTGAAATCACACTCCTGAGTGTTTTTTCAAGGCCTTGTCTGTTGTTGTAGCTGATGGTGATGACGGAGATTTTTATTGCCATTCTATATTTTCCTTAATTATTTTAGCTGGATTTCCTGCAATAATACAATTTTCTTTCAGAAAAATCCCTCTCACAACAGAATCGGATGCGATAACACATCCTTTGGGAATTACAGTACCCTGATATATTTTTGCACCGCAACCAATCCAAACTTTGTCTTCAATAATTATATCCTTAGAACGGTGTGATTTGCTTTTGTAACTTATTTGGTGAAAATCCTCATCAAGAAATTGAACATCCCATGAAATCACGCAGTCATTACCAATTTTCAGTTTGTTCATGATGATGATTTTGGTGTAGGCATTGACATAGCCTCCTTTTCCGATTTCAACAATTCCACCTCCTCCAATATCTATTCTACAACCTTTGCCAAAGTCATAAGGAGAATTTAAAATCAGCTTACCACCAATGTTGATTTGTGTTATATCTTTATTATTTACAAAACCTACATAGCTTGTACCTATAAAAACAGGATGGGACGATTTGATGTTTTGTATTCCTTTGATAACCGTGTTATCTGAAACAAATAATTTCTTTTTGTAAATTATTCTGTAAAAAATATGCTTAATAAAAATCAAGAGTGTCGTTCCTTGAAGACTTTGGCATTCTTGATATAGTTTTATGAGTGATTTTATAGTCATTTTACTTTTTAAATTACCAAAGTCATTACAATTTTATAGCTCCATACAGGTGTAAGATTGATTATAGCATAGTAATGAGTTGCTCAATCTGTTTGTTTGTAAATTTCTGATAAGCTTTGTTTTTAGTTTTAATTTTTTGAAAAAAACTGGTATGTCTTCCCAACTTATCCTTTATTTTAAATTTGATGGTGTTGAATTTTCGAACTTCGTCGAGATCTTCATTCATCAGCAATTCATACAGTTCTGATAACTGTGGATTATAAGACTCATAAATTTTCAGAAGTTCCATTTGCCTTTTGTCGCCGCCTGTTCCTGATTTATGATTATCATGAATCCTATACATTGAAATACATTCGGCAATGGGCTGCAGTTCAAATTTTTTTTCTGCGCGTAAAAACCATTCCCAATCAAATCCAAAATGAATTTCTTCGCTGAGTTTTCCTGTCTGCTCCCATATTTCTTTCGACCAAAAGGACGAGGGCTGAATAATATAATCTAATTCATTTAATTTATTTTCCTCTGTCTTTTTTACTACATCGCTTCCCCAACTTAAAACATTTCGGTCATTTCGAAAATGAATACAGTTTCCATAATACAGTTTCATAGGATCTTCTCTGTATTTTTCAGCAACGACTGATAAAATATTCGGCATCAGCAGATCATCACTGTTGAGCCACATCAAAATGTCTCCGGTTGCTTTTTCAAATCCCTGATTAATGGCATCAGCCTGACCCCGGTCTTTTTCCGTGTGCCAATACGCTAATTTGTCTTCGTACTTTTTGATGATGTCAGCTGATGAATCTGTACTTCCCCCGTCGATAATAATATATTCGAGATTGCGATAATTTTGTCCTAACACAGAAAGAATGGTTGCTTCAATAAATTCTGCTTGATTGTAGGAGGGAGTGATTATTGAGATTTTTGGGAGATCAAACATATTTTAGCGAATAATTTTTTTTATAATGTCTGTAAAGTTTTTTCCAAAGCTTAACTGACTATCCAAATAATTAAAACTGGTTTTTGAGAAGTTTCCTAATTGAATCTTTGTACATAAATCCGCTGGGTTGTGAGGATCGAAGAATCTTTTGTTTGGATAATGTTTTAGTTGCTCCAAATTTACATTAATATCAGAGGCCAAAATAAATACATTTTCAGCCTTTGCATCTTCATGCACTGTACTCCATCCTTCAAATAACGATGGCTGAATTATTGCAAGGCAGTTTTGCAATAGAACTATTTGATCTTCGCGAGATATAAATCCTAAAAATTTTACATTTGATGCAATATCTAAATCTACTACTGCTGATTGCAAATTTTTGAAATAGTCTGGATTTCTGTAATCAGATTCCTTCCCTGTAAAAACTACTGTGATATCTATATTTTTGTCCTTAAGTTCTTTAATGGCATTTAATATAACAATATGATTTTTATGTGTCCAAAATTGATTACTGCACAAAAAATAATCGTTTTTAATTCTGTATTTTGACAAAACAATATCTTTTTGAGGTAGAATATCAATTTGGTGATGTGTAGAAAAATTTAACACAAATTGTTTTGGCTTTGCGTGAGGATAGAAAAGGTTAAAATCTTTTTTAGCGTCTTCACTGCTAAAAACTACTGCATAGGCACAATTTTGAATAGTTGTGTAAATGGAGTCACGATAGCTAATGTCTTCTGGTGTGAAAAAATTTGGCAAATGTTTCTCCTGAAAATCAGGAATCCAGAATAGTTTGTTTTTAAAGTTTTCTTTTTCGGAAAAAAGACCGGGAAATTCTAAATCATATTGCTCAAATGGCGAAAAGATATTTCTCTGGAAAATTTGTTTACAAAATTTGTTTAAGGCACGTTTTATTTTGGACAGATTTGAATATGTTGTATGAACTGTTAGATATTTATATGCAGTTTTTTTAAAGAGAATTTCTGTAGCATTAATGTTATTCGATTTAATATATAATGCTGGTTGTTCTTCATCTGAAAGTAGATTGAGAGCGTGGATTAGGTTTTCAACATAGTATGTACCACCAATCCAATTTTCATCATAGTTATAATTGATTATTACTTTAAATCTTCTGCCCATTTTACATAGTTTTTTATTCCATCTGAAATACTAACTTGTTGCTGATACCCCAAGTTTTTTATTTTCATAATGTCAGCAACCCAATAGAGTGGATCTCCTTCTCTTTCTTCTCCTGAAAAACTAAGTTTTCCAATAAATCGTAAGTTCTTGAGCAAAGATTCAGCTATAGATTTAATGCTTATTTGCTCACCATTTGCAATATTGTAAACATCAGCCTTAAAAGATCCTTTGTCGATTATCAAATCAATACATTGTATAATATCTTGTACATGAATAAAATCACGGGTTTCTCTTCCAGTACCAAATAATGTGATGTTTTCATGAGTTTGTGATTTAGAAAAAACATCCCATAAAAGTTGCTTTTGTAAGCCTTCACCATACGCTGAAAAAATTCTGAGCGAGCACGACTGAATCCTGAACAATTGATAATATTCTTCTAAGATTTCTTCTGCGAATTTTTTGTGATAACCATATGGAGATACTGGAGATATTGCGTCGGTTTCACAGATAGGTAAAAATTTTGGATTACCATATACTGCAGCACTTGACAGGTTGATGAGTTTGCAGTCGGGATTGTGCTTTTTGATACTATCTGCAATTTTTAGAACATTATGTGCATTTAGATTGAAATCTCTCAATGTGTTGTGAAGAGAATCTGGGACACTTGCGGCTCCGCTACAGTTTATACAAATGTCAAATTTTACTGCTTCAAAAATCTCATTAAAATCACTATTTGTAGAATCTAAGAGGAAATATTTTTTATCAACATAGTCTGTTGCTACATCAGCAGCATATGTCTCACTATATTTTTCGTGAAAATATTTGTATGCATGTCTTCCAATAAAGCCTTTTGAACCGATAATAAGTATTTTCATCTTTTAATAGCTACGTATGAGTACATTCTGCCGGGGATTAATTTCTCCGAGTCAGTCAGCATATCATTTATTTTAGAATTTTTTTTAGCTGAAAATATTTTATAATATAACTTACTTTTTATTGTATTATCAAATATTCGTTTTCTTTCTACTATACTTTCAGGTGTCTCGGGAAAGAAATTGATTTCAGAATCAAAAAATTTCATTTCTTTTTGAAGATCTAATCCAGCTTTGTTTATCGCATGTTTATATTCATCTGATGTAAATGCGTTTTCTCCTCCATAATATTTTTGTAATGGATGATTTTCTAAAAACCACTGCTTGTCCTTTTCATCATATATTACATGATCTCTTACAGTAAAAAATAATCCGTCTTTTCGCAGAACTCTGCTCATTTCTCCTACGAATTTTTGGAGGTGATACGCATGATGCATACACTGACGGGCATAAACAATATCGAATTCTCCATCAGGAAACTTGATTTCTTCTGCAAATGCCTCGTAGATTTTAATGTTTTGAAGATGGTAAAGTTCCTTCAGCTTTCTAATCGCTCCTGCACCTATAGTGTCACTAGAATCCGGTTCCACAGTAGTTACATCATATCCATCTAAAGCCAGTGCAATGCAGGTGATGCCGTTACCACTGCCTATATCTAATATTTTTTTTGCAGATGGAGCATATTTTTTTATTTCTTTTAATGTTTCATGATATTCACTGCTTTCTCTAAATCTTTCAACATTAAGAGACAAGTCTTCCTCAAAATATGCTTTTTCAACCAAAAACTTATATTCTGGCTTCGTCCGTATATACTGTATTGTTTCTTCCCAAGTCATATTATCTTTCGTCTTCAGTAATCTGTCTAATTATTTTTGCAGGATTTCCTCCTACAATTGTCCAATCAGGAACGCTTTTAGTTACAACACTTCCAGCTCCAACAATCGATCCTTCACCGATAGTAACACCTTTTAGAATTATTGAATTAAAACCAATCCAAGCCTTATCTTTTATGATTACTTTTTCTTCTTTAACGTTACTCCAATCTTTATAGGCTCCAACTCTTTTTTCATCTAAACCCTTTTTCCAATCTGTTACGTCATTTTGTCTATCTTTCCAATAAATTGAGTGTGAGTTGTTGTCAACAACAGTACAACCCCATGAAAACATAACATCATTTCCGATAAAAATTTGATCTGTACAGATAAATTGTCCTCCGCCAATAAATGTTCTATCTCCTATTTCAATAGATCCTTTCTCGGATTCAATTACAAAATTTCCCTGAACACAAGAATTTTCGCCAACACTTAAATAAATTAAATTTTTTGGTTTTCTTACTGTTAAAACCAGTCCTTCTGTCGATGATGACTCAGGGCATTTTAAGTAAGGCGAAGTGGGGTTTTGTTGAGGAATGGTTTTAACTCGCTGATAAACGGGAATGTGTGGGTTCTTGTAAATCAGTCGCGAATTAAAGAGTTTTGCTATAATTTTTAAAATCATACTTATTTATCTATCCATTTACATGATATAAACACACATCCATAGTCATTCCCATTATACTTATGGAAATCCGTTCCTGTTTCTTCAATATTAAAACTTACTTCTTCATTTATTATCGACAATATTTTTTCATTTGGAATATGTAATGCTATCACTAATTTATATTGATTTGGTACAAGGACGTTTGAGGGGATAGTCGATGTGATATTATACATATCATTATAGGAGTCAAAAGAAGCGACATTTTTTTCTGAAGTAAAAACAGTTTTTTCTCTTTTATCAATTACCCTAAAGCTAATTTCTGTTTTTCCTGCAAGTTTTGAATCTAAATTAAATTTAAAATTAATTGAAATCTCTTCGTTAAAATTGAAGTTGTTAGTAGGAGTGCCAGATTTATTTATTATGGTGACTTCATTTATAGTATTTTCTTCAATATGATCAGCCTTATATTTGCCGGACGATGTTACCCCTGTATCAATATATCTATTGATAACATTTCCGATTAGTCCATTTTCTTTAATGAGTCCGTTTTGAAGTAGAATTCCTTTATTACATAGTGCTGATATAGCAGCTAGCTGGTGACTGACAAACAGAATCGTTCTTCCTTCTCCCTTAGTAACATCATTCATTTTCCCCAGGCATTTCTTCTGAAATTCTGCATCACCCACTGCCAAAACCTCATCCACAATCAATATTTCAGATTCCAGGTGTGCTGCAACAGCAAACGCTAAACGTACATACATTCCCGAAGAATATCTTTTTACAGGGGTGTCAATATATCGTTCTACACCTGAGAAATCTACAATCTCATCAAACTTTCTTTTGATCTCCTTTTGGGTCATTCCAAGAATGGCTCCGTTGAGAAAAACATTTTCGCGGCCACTCATCTCAGGGTGAAAGCCGGTTCCTACTTCAAGCAGTGAGGCAATTCTTCCGTTGGTGTAGATTTTTCCTGTGGTTGGCTGGGTCACTTTACTCAGGATTTTCAGGAGTGTAGATTTTCCTGCACCGTTTCTTCCGATAATTCCAACGGCGTCGCCCTGCTCAATCTCAAAATTAATGTCCCGTAGTGACCAAACGTATTCTGAAGAGCCTTTCGAAGTTCTGTCGTTGGCTTCGCCAATTTTCAGATAGGGATCTTCTTTACCTCTCATTCTGTGCCAGAAGCGGTTAAGGTCATGGGTTATGGTTCCCGTTCCCACCATTCCGAGTCTGTACTGTTTTGATATGTTTTCCGCTTTTAAAGCAAGCATGTTCTTTAGATTTAAGATTTAAAATTCAGGATTTAAATTATAAAGAGTAAAAAAGCAGGTTGAGATTAATACGAGCAGCATCACTCATTACTTATTGCCCATTACTCATTACCCATTATCAAACCGTGTCGATGAAGGATTTTTCAGACTTATTAAATATAATCAACCCCAAAAATAATACAACGATAATGAAACTAAAACTCATAAGAAGTCTTGGCATATTGAAGTCTCCCGAGCCGATAAAGCCATATTTGAAACATTCAAATATCGGTGTCAGCGGATTAAGATCTGCAATAAATGCGTAGCTGCCTAATTTTTGTTTAACGAGAGTCGTAGGTAAAATAACAGGTGTGAACCACATAAAAAGACTTACACCAAAACCCAGTAAAAGTGACAGGTCACGGTATTTTGTAGTCAGTGAGGAAAAAATCATTCCCAGACCGAGTGAAAACAGAGCCAGAAAAATAATGAGCACAGGAGAAAACAGTGCCCAATAATTGGGCTGAACTTCACCTTTGTAAACAAAATATCCGAGAACTCCGAAGAATAATACCAACTGAATGCTTAAACGCATAAAACTCGAGATTATCGTAGAGATCGGCGTTACCAGTCTTGGAAAGTAAACTTTTCCGAAAATTGCAGCATTGCCTGTGAAAACTCCGGAAACGCTGAGCATTGTTGTACTGAAGTAGCCCCAAAGTGTGTTTCCTGCCAGATAAAATAATACCGGCGGAATGCCGTCTGTAGGTAAACTTGCTATATTTCCAAAAACGAGGGTGAAAACAATGGTTGTTAAGATCGGGTTGATAAAAAACCAGAGTGGCCCTAGGATCGTCTGTTTGAAAGAGGAAATAAAATCTCTTTTCACAAACATAAATACGAGGTCGCGGTATTGCCAGACTTCTTTTAAATTAAGCCGGAATAAGGAGTCTTTGGATTCTAATACATCTGTCCACTGTTGCTGTGGTTCATTCATTTGAGTGAGTTTTTCGTGCAAATTTAGTGTTTTTAAAAGTATAGAGCAGGAGGAGGAAAAGAGCCAAGGCAAAAGTAAAAAGATCCAAGTGTAAGTGGAGTTAATCAATAACTAAAATAGTATACCACTAACCCACTACTGCACTCGCTTACTGCTACTTTATCAGTTTCTTCAAATACTCTCCGTAGCCGCTTTTACCATATTTGGCAGCCGTTTCCAACAGTTTTTCTTCGTTGATAAAACCGTTTCTGAAAGCGATCTCCTCGATGCATCCGATTTTAAAATCCTGCCTTTTTTCAATAACTCTTACGAATTCTGAAGCATCATTTAGAGAGTCAAAAGTTCCGGTATCGAGCCAGGCCGTTCCTCTGTCGAGCACACCTACTTCCAGTTTTCCCTTGCTGAGGTATACGTTGTTGACATCGGTGATTTCCAGTTCGCCACGTGGAGAAGGCTGAATGTTTTTGGCAATTTCCACTACTTCGTTATCGTAGAAATACAATCCCGGAACAGCGTAATTTGACTTTGGCTGAGTCGGTTTTTCTTCAATGGAAACTGCTTTCAGATTTTCATCAAATTCTACCACACCATACCTTTCAGGATCGGCAACGTGGTAGGCGAAAACAACGCCTCCGTCCGGATTGGTTTTGTTTTTCAACAAGGTTCCCATTTCAGAACCGTAGAAGATATTATCTCCTAAAACCAAAGCAGCAGCATCGTTTCCGATAAACTGTTCGCCCAGGATAAATGCCTGAGCCAGACCGTCCGGACTTGGCTGAACTTTATATTCAATATTACACCCGATCTGCGAACCGTCACCCAAAAGTTTAATAAAACCTTCCTGGTCGTGTGGCGTGGTGATGATTAAAATATCTTTAATCCCAGCCAACAGTAATGTTGACAGCGGATAATAAATCATTGGTTTGTCGTACACCGGCATCAGCTGCTTGCTTACAGCGATTGTCAGTGGATAAAGTCTTGTTCCGGATCCCCCGGCGAGTATTATTCCCTTCATTTGTTTTTCTTTTTAGTGTGTTTTACATACATCAATATGTTATCATTGAGTAATTTACAATAGTAATAATTGCTAATGAAAATTGAATGTTCCTTGTCCAGGCTTCCGTCAATTGCTGTATAAAAATCATTGAGTTTAGAAATTTTATCATTTTCAACCCTTTTTAAGGAGGAGTATGTAAAATATTGAGCGATAGTTTTATAATCAAAAATCTTTTTTATCTGCTCTTCCTGAACATCTGTAAGTTTAAGTTCTTCAGAATGGAGCCATAGATATTCTGAAACGTATTTTTTTAAAGATTTTTCATAATTGCTTACTTCAATAAATTTATTCATTAAGGCGATTTTTACATCATCTTTCTCCATCGATACAGGAGGAAGTATGAGTTCCTGTCCAAAAGTAAGATGTCCTAAGGTGAGCAATATTAAAACTGTAATAGATTTTATCATCAAGAATATTGCTTTTCGTAGTATTTTTTGTAATCACCTGAAGTTACATTCTCCAGCCATTCTTTGTTTTCCAAAAACCAGTCAATAGTTTTTCCTAATCCCTGTTCGAAAGTAACGGATGGTTTCCAGCCTAAATCTTTATTTAGTTTTGTAGCATCAATAGCATAACGCTTATCATGACCCGGTCTGTCTTTTACGTAAGTAATTAATTTTTCTGAATGTCCGGCAGGGTTTCCAAGCTTTTCATCCATTTGTTTGATAAGCTCTTTTACCAAATCGATATTCTGCCACTCGTTGAAACCTCCGATATTGTATGTTTCTCCGGTTTTAGATTCATTGAAAATCTGGTGGATAGCTTTGGCATGGTCGATTACAAATAACCAGTCTCTTGTATATTTTCCGTCACCGTAGATTGGTAATGGTTTTTCATTGATGATATTTGAAATGCAAAGTGGGATCAACTTCTCAGGGAAATGGTTCGGCCCATAATTGTTTGAACAGTTGGATAGGATGAACGGCATTCCATAAGTATTTCCATAAGCTCTTACCAAGTGGTCTGAAGCAGCTTTTGATGCAGAATAAGGAGATTGCGGATCGTAAGGCGTTGTTTCAAGAAAGAAGCCTGTCTCCCCTAAACTTCCATACACTTCATCTGTGGAAACGTGGTAAAATAAGTTTTTTCTTGGCTCATTTGGAAATCTTCCGTGCGTGTGATCCGGGTTTAAAGTCCAGAATTCGATACAAAGATTCAGCAGGTTTGCAGTTCCGTTCACATTCGTATTGATGAATGCATTGGGATCTGTGATGCTTCTGTCAACATGAGATTCAGCGGCTAAATGCACCACAGCATCAGGATTGTATTTTTCAAAAACCTTTCTTAATTCTTCAGGTTTGGTGATATCTGCTTTTTCGAAAACATAATTGGGTTCGTTTTCGATGTCTTTTAGATTTTCTAAATTTCCGGCATAGGTCAGCGCATCAAGATTGATGATTTTAGAATCCGGATTGTTTTTTACAAATTCACGAACAACGTGTGAACCAATGAAACCGGCACCTCCGGTGATGATAATGTTTTTCATAGTGTTTATGCATTTCCTGCAGATTTCAGCTGCAGTTATTCATATTGAACCCTGCCGGGTTCCGACTTGTTTTTGTACTTCATCCATGGTTTCATCCATGGTTATTATTGTTGAACCCTATCGGGTTCTGAATATTTTTTTTGTCAATTACCACAGGTTTCACCTGCAGATATTAAGATTGAAACCCTTCGTCGATTCCAAACTTCCGGTTTCCGGTATCAAACCAGTTCATTCGCACCTGGCTCTTTTTACTTTTACCCTGGCTCTTCTGAATGACTCTTCTTACTTTTGCTCTGGCTCTCGCAAAACAGTTTTCCTTCCTATAGATTTATAGAAAAATCCATTCTGCTCAGGAATTTCCAGCGGGAACATGTTTCTGCCATCAAATATCGCTTTACCGTTCATTTTTTTAGCCATCATCTCAAAATTCGGATTTTTAAATTCTGGCCATTCTGTTGCGATAAATAATGCGTCTGCGCCTTCCAGTGCATCATACATGGTATTGGCGTAGGATATTTTGTCGCCTAAAAGTTTTCTTACATTTTCTTCAGCAATAAGATCGTATGCAACGATTTGTGCACCTTTCTCAAGAAGAAGTTTTATATTGTCTAAAGAAGAAGCTTCTCTGATGTCGTCTGTGTTGGCTTTAAATGCAAGTCCCCACACCGCAATTTTCTTTCCTTCAAGGTTTCCTCTGAAATATTTTTCAATTTCAGATACCAGAATTACTTTCTGAGAAGTGTTTACATTTTCGGTAGCCTCTAAAATCTGGAAATTAAATCCGTCATCTTTTCCTGATTTAATTAAAGCTTTAACATCCTTAGGAAAACAGCTTCCGCCATATCCGATTCCTGGGAAAAGGAAACGGTGGCCGATTCTGTCGTCGCTGCCCATGCCAAGTCTCACTTTATCGACATCGGCACCCACTTTTTCACAGTAGTTGGCAATCTCGTTCATAAACGTGATTTTTACCGCTAAAAATGAGTTGGATGCATATTTCGTTAATTCAGATGATTTCTCATCCATAAATATAATAGGAATTCCGGTATTGGTAAATGGCTGGTAGATTTGAGCCATAATATCTTTTGCTTTTTCTGAACTTGCTCCTACAACCACTCTTGCAGGGTTCATAGAATCTTCTACAGCAAAACCTTCGCGTAAAAATTCAGGGTTGGATACTACATCAAAGCTGATATTGGTTTTTGCAGAAATAGTTTCTCTTACTTTGTCTGCAGTACCAACGGGAACGGTACTTTTATTTACGATAACTTTATATTCCGTCATCATTTCACCAATATCATTGGCAACTTTCAGAACGTAGGAAAGATCTGCAGATCCGTCTTCACCAGGCGGAGTAGGCAATGCGAGATATATAACCTCGCTTTTATCCAAAGCTTCCTTAAGATTTGTAGTAAAAAACAGTCTTTCTGACTGTATGTTTCTGAGGAACATTTCTTCAAGATTCGGCTCATAGATCGGGACAATGCCCTGCTTCATGCCTTCTACTTTCTTTTCATCGATATCTACACAGTACACCGAGTTTCCCAGTTCTGCAAGTGTGGTTCCGGTAACCAAACCTACATACCCCGTTCCTACTATCGTAATATTCAAAATTGTATGTTTTAATAAATTTTGACAAAAATACTAAAAATACTTTCATAGTCTTTTAAATTAACAGTAAGTTGATATGGAAGATTGGTTATCTGTCTGAAAACTGTTTCAATCTGTTGAAGTTTTCAGTTTAAAAAGTATCAGATGTTTTACAGATTCTTCAGCCACAATTCCATGTTTTTGTCAGCAGGGATATCGAATTTGTTTCTTAAATTCTGTCTGCGGTTTCTTACGGTATTCACAGCTTTAAAGGTGTACAAAGCCACATCTTTTGAGGTAAATCCTAAGTAAAAGTAAGCGCATAATGTCAGTTCTGTTACACGGAGTCGGGAATCCTTCTCCAGTAATTTGGATACAACATCGGGATAAACCTCTGTGAAACGGGTAAAAAACTCAGGGCTGTTGTCTTTGGCCAGCTGTACTACTTCTTCAAAAGATTCGTTTACTTTTTGTCTGAGATCCTGTGTTTCTTCTTCTTTCTGAGAAAGCAGAATTTCTTTTTCTACGAGGAGTTCTTCCGTTTTGTCAGAATCTATTTTTCTTTTTTTAAAATATCTGTAGATAAAAATTCCTGTTACTGAAAGGGCAACCAATATTACAATTAATAAGGCTGTATAATTCTTCTTAACGGAAGTGTTTTCTTCCGTTTTTTTGTTCATCATTAAGCTTACTGCTTCATCTGTATTTTGTTTGTGGGCAACTTTTAAGCTGTCGTTAAACTGCTTATTTTTTTTTAAGTAATAGGTTTGCTTTTCTGTATCGTTCAGTGCTTCATATACCTTTGCCAATACTTGGTTAATGTCATTGTTTTCATTAAATTCAGCATTCTTTTCTTGTATGTTTTTTTCGGCTTTCAAATAATATTCTAATGCTTTATTATAGTCACCTTCCAAAAAACTACATTCACCCAAACCTAAATATTCACGGTCCAGATAATTGTCATTGTATTTTTTTCTTAGTGCAAGAGCCTTTTGGAAATATAACCTGGCAGAATCTTTCTGTTTCTTCTGTTCTAAAAAGAGATATCCTTTAATACTGTAAATGGTGGCATTGCTTAAGAACGTTTCTTTTTCCGGAAATTTCCTGAGAATATTTTCCTGTTTCTTAAAATAGTAGAAAGAAGAATCCGTAATTTCTTCCGCGTAATAGTGAAATGCTATGTCCTCATAGGTTTGGGCCAAATGTTTTAGTTCTACCGAATCTTTACTGTTTTTAAGTAAAAGAACATTTTTTCTGTTATATTCCAACGCCTGTTTACCTAGACCAAGTTCCATATAATTCCAGGAGTAAATATGGTTCACTCTGGCTTTGAATTCTTTTGGTTTTTTATCGAAATCAAACGTTATTATTTTGTTGAGATAAGTAATGCTCTCTTTTTGAAACTCCAGAGAGGAAAAACCATGAGCCAATTCTAAATAAATGTAAGGCAGTTTTTTTTTGTTATTCGTTTTTAAGGCAATAGATTCTGCTTCTTTAGCGTATTTTATCGTCTTTAAATATTCTAAAGTGACCATACCATTGTGTGCTTTTTGAATCAGCGAATCTATTTTTTTGTCACTCTCTTTCTGAGGGTCACTGCACGAAATGCATAGCAGAAACATGAAGAGTAATAATACTTTTATGTGAAAAGATTTTTTCAGAATCATTCAGTTTGATAAGTTTAGTTTTTTTAAAATGATGTCATGTAATAACATATCACAAATATATTAAATCAGGTAAATATTATATCACAAAGAAGCGGATAGATGTAAAAATCTATCCGCTTTAACACTTCTGCTAAACTTTAACAAAAGTGATTAGAATTTGATTTCAGTGAAAATTAAACTCAAATCTTGGTCAGATAAACTTTGTTTTCTCCCGCATCGGATGGAAAGTCAAAGTTTTTTGTTACACTCACTACGATAACGTCTCCCTGATTTAGGCTTTTCTGAATCTCATAAATACCTGTCGTAGGAATGGTTGATGAAGTAGCCGACGCTACTAAGATGTTGTTAACGTACACTGCGTATCCTAATCCCTGTGATGCTATATCATTGCCTGTCACCCCACTGGAAACCGAGATTTTATACACCCCATTTTTCCCCACAAAAGCTTTGTTGTTTTCGACTTTAAAGTTTTCAGGATGTGTACTCCCAATAGTCACCATCGAGAGTTTCATATTTTTCGTTGATCCTGTGCCTACAAAACCAATGCCCTCAAAATGTGCAAAAAATGGCGGTGTATTTTGCTGCCCACGAAGCGGATTGAAGAGAAATATGAAAAGAAGAAATGATAGGATTGAAATTATTTTTGTATTCATTTTTATTAAAATTACAGTGAATAAGTATTGAATTGTAAGCTAAGGTTTCCAGAAACTCCATACTGTTCCGTTGAACACAGCAAGTTGTCTCTTTGCAGTATCGTAAACCATCAGTCCCGGCGAGGGATTCTTTATATTCAGATGTGGACTTGCCACTTTTGGTAACACCATGGCCTTGTCGGTATCCGTCAGTACAAGAATTCCTGCAGTAGTATCGGTAGTACCGTTGGCTCCGATCGCAGCCTTCGCATTTTCCTGTTCTTTAATATTATCCTGTAGTGAAGAATTAATGGCATTGAACTGTGTAAAAACGACATTAGTACTGTTGGCATCCTCTACAGTTAAAGGAAAAGTAGGACTGCCTGTGAGGTCAAACCAGTTGCCTGCCTTTCTGTATTTCATCTTTTTGTCCGAAAGGTCAAAAATGATCGTTCCGTCGACCACTGTTCCCTGCATACCTCGGTAACCTGCACCCGTTGTTGCATTGTAAGCAACAGGATTTCCTGCAACAGTGGATACCCACGGTACAATTATTCCTTTTTGGTTGTCTGCATTATCATAGAATTCCAGAGAAACATTAGATCCTGCAGTAGTTGAGTTTTTGCCTATTGCTACCTGCGAAAACAGTGGAGTAGCCGACAATATGATTAATGTTATGATTAATTTTTTCATTGTATTACGCTTTTGTTTCCCGCACTTACTCTCCGGTTTCAGAATTTTTTAAATGTTAAAATTACAGATTTCCAAATTTTTTAAAAGAGAGTAAGCGTGAGAAAGTTAAATGATTAGTTAGTGGTGTCCGGACAGGTCTGAGTTGTCATGCAATGCCAGGCTGCTGCAGTTTCACCTTCTTTGATGGTGTAAACTTTTAAACAAGCTGCTTCCTGATCATAAACCATCATTCCTTCAATAGGATTTGTGATTGAACTTAAACCGGCAGTGGTAGCGACCCTGTTTACTACAAATCCTTTTTCTTTAGATTCGAGCGCCGTCCATGCACCGGAGCGCACCATGGGCCAGTTGCTGTTGCTTTCGGCAGCTCGCGCTAATGCGGTGATCCCATGTTTCGTTTCCAATGCAGTACCTGTAGCAGCAGGTTTGTAGCAGAAAGGTGGAATAAGACAAACCGCATCCTGAATAAGCGCGTTTATAGATGTACCTGTTCCCTGCCCTAAATCGCCACCAATATCGGCTGCTCCACCAGAGTTTACAACATTCGGAATTCCGTTGGCATCCCGGCAACCTGTACCAGCACAAAGATTTTTATTAAGTGCAGTAGAATTTGTACCAACAGATAAACCGGGAGCTGCATTGACGAGCATCGAAGAAGTGACATTTTCATCTCCTTCCAAAGCATCCAGACATCCGTCATTATCAGAATCCAGATCCAGATAGTCCGGGATGCCATCGCCGTCGGTATCCTTCAGACTGTTTGCAGAAGGTGCTCCCGAAGCTAAATTTACACCTCCTATTGATAAAGGTGTCGCATCTGAAACATCATTTCCTACTCCATACCAATCTGTAAAGAACGGCACATCACCTGTTGTAGAACTTACTGTGGAAACAGCGCCGGGCACAATACCATTTGAATTTGTAATTGTGGTATATGAATAGGAAGGATCTTGGCTGAATGGCGTCCATCCGGTTGTTGGGTTTCCATTATAAAGCATTTTACTTGTCTCAGATGTTCTTACAAAGATAACTAAGTCATTAGATATTGTCATCAATGGAGGAATAGTGAGCAGCGCAGGTCCTAATGTTGCTTTGGTGATATCCAAAATCGTTGTAACAGATGGGTCTTCTCCACCACTATACGGGACAACCTTTGTAAATTGCACCGCTTTGTTTGTTTCCACAATTTCAGCTGTATTCACATTCTGAATATAGTTATAGGTATCACCTGCATTTAATGTTGACATCACAGCGCCGTTAACTTTTATAAGCGTATTATTCTGGGTCGCCGTAATTATCATTTTCCCTTGGTGAGCTGAACTTTTTGTTAAAAATTTAGTTCCCAAAAGCCGATCAGGTAAAAGGTATTCCAACGTGTTATCACATGTACTTCCAGGACTGTTTGCACACGAAACTGCCACCATTACACCTACATTTTGGCTGGATGTGATTGTGTAACCATTTATATCCACAGTACCTCCTTGATTAAAAACATAGTTTTGTCCGTCATTCAAGGTGAAGGACGCAATTGTTGCACCTGCTTTATTTTTCACAGTCACTGCATTATTATTTACAGCGCTAATAATCGTAAGACCGGTGTTATTCTGAGCATTGCCAGTATAATAGTGCGTGTTAACGGTGTATTTTGTTCCCCATACTGATTTTGGGTAAACTACAGCTATATCCTGTGCAAAGTAAGGGTCTCCAAAAATTTCCTGTAAAATAGAGACAGGAGCAGAAGATGTAAGGGACACATACTTTCCGCTTGTTACCTGATTTAAAGGCCAATTGGGTACCTGCGAACTGCTTAAAGTAATGGGTAAAATTCCTGATACTGGTATGGTTGCTGTGGTAGCAGAACCATTGTACGGGGTATAAGTTACAACTGTACCAGCAACTCCTGTTACATATATTACCCACTTTTCTGCTGTAGTACCTTGGTAATTGACTGTATTATACAGTCTGAAAGCAGAATCATTAAAAGAAACGGGGCCTTCAGTGCTATTGAGAATCCCGTCATTATCCGAATCCAGATCATTTACATCTTTTACTCCATCTCCATCCGAATCCAGATTAGGATCCACTACTACTGGTGATGGAAGTGGTACCGGATAATCCTCAATCTCACCATTAGGATAGACCGTACCATGATTTCCTGTGCTTAAGCCATCTCCGATGGAGCGCTCATCAAATAATGGTGTTGCTGTATTATCTGTGAGGGTTGCCGTAGTAAATCGAAGTCTCATGTAGCTGCGTGCAGCTGATGTGTCAAAATAATATGGTGAAGCCCAGGTAAGGGCAACTGTTTGAGCTCCTGTAGTTCCTGTAACTGTAGCTGAGGTGTATTCGGAGGTGGAAAAACGGCCATCTCCGTCCATATCAATCCAGCCGTGTAGTGTCGCAGTTCCTGCTGCCGTTTTATAAACATTTACATTCACACTGTAGCTGGTCGTATTACTGTTGAATTGAGGCAATATTCCACTGATTCCATCTTCATCTGCTCCATCACCGTTTGTACCTCCATTATCTGCGCCCGGTACTACTGCATTCTTTCCGGATTCAATATCAAATGTACTTCCCAGATAAAGTGTAGCATCAGGAAGATGTCTGGCCGGTGTGATGGTAATATTATTATTAAACTCAAATGTATTCGGGGCATCTCCAAAATCAAAAACAGCATTTACAGACAGACGGTAATCCTCAACTTCCCCATTGCCAGGAGCTGTGCTGTAAGCACCTGTAGATAAACCATCTCCAATAGCCCTTTCATCATAGAAAGCTGTAACAGAATTGTCTGCCAAAGCGATATTAGTAATTCTCAAACGTAAGTACACATTTGAACTTGAAATCAGTCCTGTCTGTGCGGCAGTCCAGGATAAATTTACAGTGGTGGAATTATTGGGAACACTGATTGAAACAGCTTCTCCAACTTCAAATACACCATTGTTATTAAGATCAAGCCATCCGTGTAATGTACCTGTTGCTCCGGAAGTATTTCTAACACTGACAGGTAGAGTGAAAACTGAAGCAGGTGTTATGGTATACGATGCCGGGTTTATACCATCCTCGTCGGTACCGTCGCCATTACTTCCATTATTATCAGTTCCGGTAGCCACGCTTTGTACTGTACTTTCTACATCTGCAGTTGCACCAAGGCCTAATGCACCACCCGGTAACTGACGTGCCGGAACCAAAATACCTGCCGGCTGGTCGTAAGAAACAGGTGTATCGCCAAAATCATACACCGGAATGACGGCAACTCTATAGTCTTCAATTTCTCCTATTCCGGGAGCTGATCCATAGATACCGCTATTCAGACCATCTCCAATAGCTCTTTCATCATAATTTGCTGTAACACTATTGTCAGCCAATGCGGCAGAACTCATTCTAAGCCTCATGTACAGGTTTGTACCAATAGCATTTACGGTAGATGTTGCAGGCCACGTTAATGTAGCCGAAGCAGCATTATTGGGAACATTTGTAGTAACAGCTTCTGTACTTTCAAAAATGCCATTGTTATTAAAGTCAATCCATCCGTATAATATTTTTGGAGAACCTGTGGTATTGGTCACCAATATATTTACTGAATATGGTGTGTTTGGGGTAATAGGATTGGGCACGGTATTTATCCCGTCTTCATCATCCCCATCACCATTACTTCCGTTGTTATCTGCTCCGGCTGTAACATTCAGTGGATTGCTTTCAATGTCCATGGTTGTGCCCAGCATTAATGTTGTATTTCCCAATTGACGTGCAGATACCAATGTTCCGGCTGGCTGGTCGTAAGACAAAGGAGCATCTCCAAATTCATATGTATTAACCACATCAATCTGATAATCTTCAACCTCTCCCGTAGAATATGAACCTGCATCTGCAGAACTGTTGCTGGCAGCTGCACCGTTTCCGATACTTCTCTCATCTAAAGTGGAATCAGAGGTATTATCCAGCAGGCTGACCGTAGATAACCTGAGTCTCATATAGAGTTTCGTTGCTCCCGCGGAAATCAAAGAAGTCTGAGCAGGAGTAAATGTCACCGTCTGATTAGTGGTTCCTATTGAAGCAGGAATATTGACAGTTTGTACTTCTCCTGATTCAAATTTTCCATCTCCATCAAAATCAATCCAGGCATATAAATATCTTGAGGTGGCTGACGGATTAGTAACGGGAACTGAAATAGCATAAGGTAGCCCTTTTCTGATAGGATTTGATGCAGGTGTGAAAGCATCTTCATCTGTGCCATCACCATTATTACCGTTATTATCGGCTCCTGAAGGTACATTTGCAGGACTAAATTCAAGATCAGGGGCTATGCTTCCCAAAGATAATCCGGAAAGAAGAGAATGGTTAGCCGGAATAAAAACATTGTCTTTGCTGGTGTCATAGCTCACCGGTGTATCTCCGAAGTCATGAATTGGAGTTGTAATTCCTGCCCAGCTTGTTGCAATATTTAACCCATCCAACTGAAGGGTGGGGGCATTGGCAGCAGTACCTTGCCAAAGGACTACATAACTAAATGAATTATTATCGTTTCCGCTACCAGCTCCTGTGGTGGTATAAGAAACATCTGGTGTAGATGGCTCTGCAGCGGTAGCAGGATTTACGTACAATTTAACCAAATCGTTTGTTGTACCGGATACAAATTCATACTTCAAAACGACAAGTAAATTGGTGTTGAAAGGTCTTACAGTAGATTCATAGACTACAGTTCCGACTCCGGCAACCTTTTGAATACCAAAACTAAATCCTGAACCGTTGGATTTAATATAGAGGGCAGCATTAGTATTATTTAATGTTAAAAAATAGTCGCCTGTAGCATTTGCTGTTGTAACATTTACCGTGGCACTGGCGTATAATGCCTGTGTAGTTGCGTTTAAAGCGGTACTGGTAAATATACGGTAAACATCCTGTCCCGTATTAGACAGTTGAGTTTTATTTCCAATCCCATTTCCAATGGTGTTTGGATATAATAAATTTCCGGAAGATACAGATACTGCAGGTGTTCCAGTGCTTAGCTGAATCCAGTTAGCAGATGTAAGTGCTGTTCCGTTAGGGTAATTAAAACTCTCCGTTAAAAGGTTTTGCCCCATCATCTGAGGCACTCCGTAGAGTACCATCCACAATCCCAGCAAAAGCCGGATTTTTTTGTGTGGAAAATTGTAAAGGTTTTTCATCTTTTTTTTAATGTTAGTTAAATCTTAAATTTTAGTTCGGATTTTAGAAGTCAATATTTACGTTATTTAGTATCTGTGTTAATTACTAGGCTTCATCTTTACAAAGCACGCAGGTTTTTAAACTGGTAATAATATTGTATGCATCGTTCTTTAGAGTAACCTTGGCCTATTTGTTTTGCCTTTTCTATTGCACTATAAATTACCACGTCGAATTGATGGTCTTAAAACAATGAGAAAGGATGTGTGTCTACATTTATGTAGTTATGTGCTGGGAAATATCTGATTTCCCTTTGCTGTAAAATATACAGCAGTGATTTTTAATAATAAGGAATCTATGAAAATGCAGGAGGTGGCCTTACAGAATAAGACTCAGAATAGATCTTACCTGTGAAATGCGTAAGACCGTTTGGTATTTTCATTTTAGAGGAATCTAAAACATAAGTATGAAGGTAAGTAAAACCGATCTTAAGAAAATGTTTAAAAACCGGATTCTGTGTTTGGGCAAAAGCAGTGCTGTGATGCTGATGAGCACAGAAAGCGTAATCTGATTCAGATCCTGAAGTGAATGTTTCCTCATTTTTCGGCAGCTTGTGAGCCACTTCTTGTTTTGCGGGCTCAGCTTCTGCCTTTTTATGCTTTAGTTTTGCAGTTGTTTTGCTTTTGGAGGTAATGCGTTTTTCAGCATTACTGATTTTTACAATCTCAAAATTGTTTTCTGAGTATTCTGAAACTGTTGCACCTGACGTAACGTATATTTTGGCTTGCTCTAAGTTTTCAGTCTTGTTTTCTGTGACGATTTGTGCACCGCCGTTAACGTGAATAACGTTATCGTCTGAAAGATTCCTGGCACTGTGAAAATTAAAAAAACACAGAAGTGAAATACTCAAAGTTTTTATCCAGACAGATAAAAACTTTGAGTTGATGCTCTCATCATTTGTGTTGTTTATTTTCATGGGTGAATATCAAATTGATATGCAAATGAATAACACCTAAATAGATCAGGCAAAAATGGCGTACACTATCATTACCCCATTTTGTGTTAATGTATTGTTTACCAGTGATTAAACATTGAGGTCTCTCCTTTTTTGAAAAATTCCTTTTTTGAAAAATCAATTCAGTTTGTTGACGAAACAGTCACAAAGTATTTTTTCGAAAGGGATGTTTTTGGGTCAGATTTCGGTAGAGATTGACTTGTTTAGTGATAAAAATTTGGTAAATGATTTATAGAAAAATCCTTCAAAAAAGTATTTCGAAAATGAATTGAATACATTAAAAAGTGATGAAAGAAAATGTTTTTTTGCAATTTAAACTTTCTGCTGTATAGTTTTTTGATAACCAATTTTTTGACGGAAAAAGATTTTGCTACACATGTTTTTTTTAATAACCCGAGTCCTTAGTATTGAAATGTTCAGGCCTGCAAATTATCTCTCGCCGGACAAATTTCTGACAGGATTCCTTATTTTTTTGGATTTAATTTAAAAGAGCTGATTATTATGGACATGTGAAATTTTTATTTCAGCGAACCAGCTGAAGTTTGGCTGTCCTAAATCACCACATTTTGCTTAGTGTTGGAGTGCAGAATAAAAAATAACGATGCTGAAGTGATCTGTTTTTTGTCTTAAAACCTGCCCATTTTTTACTTCGGCTTGAAAGGCATGGTAAAGGCATGGTAAAGGCATGATAAAGGCATGATAAAGGCACCATAATACCACTGTAATTTTTGCTGAAAAAAAACAGAATCAAAACAGATGATGATAAGAACTGGAGATTTGCGTACAGAATTTTCCTCTCCTTATATAAGGTCAGTTCACCAATCATCCATTGCTGTGATAGAGCCGTCCATCCAGGTCCACTCAATTTTCTGATATGTAAATGAGATCTCTTCGAACTCTGTAAAAATGGCTAATTCAGGATTTTTGTTATTCAGCATCCTGAATTTTATATCCGAAATGCTGGCGTTGGTCAGCCTGATTGTATAATGTTGTTTTTCTTTTCCGATGCCGGCTGAGGCTGAGGTCTGCGGCGTCCAGAATTGAAGTTCAAACTCAGTTATAGCTTCATTATTTACCAGAGCATTATACAGCAGAGGACTGGCTTTGTCGGTTTCTTTGGTAATAATAAATGGTTTATGCATTCTCCTTCCTTTGGCGAGACCTGTCGCGGCGTCCCGTGGAGAACTGAGGTCGTGGCTCACGGCAATCACCTGAATCTTGTTTTCTTTGCCTTTTTGTGTTACAGATCCTTTGATGTCTCCCTGTTTCTGTCCTTTCAGTTTTAAATATGCATTTAGTGCCATGGTTATGATTTTAGTTTAGTTAAAATTAATCATAATTCTGATTTTCTGCAAAAAAATCAGGACTTATTTTACTGTAATTATTTCTTTTCTAAATGATTAGGCTTTGCGGCAACTGTTCTCAAAATAAGATCAACTGAAAAAAAATCCGCCCTGCAAAATTTACTGCAAAGCGGATTGATATTGATTTAATGATTTAATGAATCAGATATGTTTTAAATCTGAATTGAATTCAGCAATTGCTGAAAATAATATTATTTTAAATACGGACTATACTTTTGACTACTCCACAATCAGTTTTAAAGTAAATAATTTTCTGGTATGAACTTTCACGAAGTAAACGCCTTTCGGTAGATTTTCATTGACTAAAGTAAATTTCTGATCGTTCACATTTTTCGTTTCGTACAAAAGCTGTCTTGCAGCGGACAAAAGCTGAATTTTTTCGATAGGATAGTCGCTTTTAATGAAAGTAGGCTGTCCCGGCTTTGAAGGATTCGGATAAAGGATCACATTCTTTTCGGTGGAGCTGTGAGCTTCGTTTGTTCCCAAATTAGCGTTGATGACCTGAAAAGAAACTCTGTTTGAAACTTCTGTGTAGGAATCATTGGTAAACATCACCATGTAATAATTTCCGGTAGTTGTCGGTACACCGTTTACGTTTCCTGTGATGGTTTTGTTGCCCTGTGTAACGCCGTCAAAATAAGTATAAGACGTAAACTGATCGTTTGGAGTCTGTACAGATTGTGGGTAAATTCCCAGCCAGTCTTTGATGATTCCCGGAGAATCGGTCCATGAAGCGGTGATGTTTTCTCCTAAAGTATAGACAGGTTTGTTGATCCAGAGATCAGTAACAATATCTCCAACTTTAAAGAAAACTTTTTCTCCGATCTGCGTGTAGCCGTCTTCCAGAAGGTAAGTTGCGTAGTAATATCCTTTCGGCAATCCTGTGAAATTCTTAGTTCCTGCAGCGGTGGTTACATAGCTCCAGGTTGCAGATGGATTGGCTGATCCAGGAACCTGTCCCATTTTATAGATTCCGATCCAGTCATTCGTCAAATTCGGTCCGTTGGAGTAATTTACCACTACTGTTCCGCCTACCGGATAAGAATCTGCGGTAGTTTGAAGAACTACTTTTGGTCCAACGTAGAAACTTTTTCTTCCTGTAATTTCTGTATATCCGTTATTGGCAAAGAAACCTGCAAAATATTGTCCTTTTGTAGCAAGACCAGTATTGAAATTGGCTGTTCCGGAAGTCTGTCCGTTGGTGTATTTATATCCCTGAGATGTTACTGCGGATGGATTTTGTCCTTTTTTATAAATTCCTACCCAGTCCTGCTGATTTCCGGGACCGTCGGTGTAAGTGGCAAGGATGGCTTCATTCTGCAGATATTCTGTTTTATTTAAAGTTAAAGCAGGATTCGAAACAACACTTCCGGTTACTTCAAAAGATTTCACATCACTCCAGTCGCTCCATTCAAGATTACGGTCTCTGTATCTTACTTTTACATAATAAATCCCGTTGGTAATAGAGTTGGCCGCAATGGTGGCTTTCGTAATATCTACACCTGCATTCTGGTTTTTGGTGACATCAGGGTTTCCGTTTCCGTCTTTCCCGTACCAGTTTTCAAAATCACGGTAGAATTCTTTGTCAATCACAGAGAAATCAGCCGTTTTACTGATAAGAAACTGTGTCGTATTAAGTAATTCTGGAGTAGTGGTAGCAAAAGCGCTTCCGTTCAAAGTAAGTGGGAGTGTCACTGGTGCTGTAAACGTATTGGTGACAGATGGTTTAGACGGTTTAGCCTGATTTTTATATCTGTGAAAGCTGTCGACAGTCACGCTGTTTTTCTGCTGGTAAATACTTCCTATGGAATAACTTTCAATATCCATCTTTCCGGTGTTTACGTCAACTTCGATAATTTGGTAAGTCCAGTCTGTCAAAGTTTTTTGTACATCGTCAAAATCCTGCTCGTTAGACATTCCCCAATATTGATCCCACGCAGTTCCACCAGAAATAATCTGGTAATTGGGAGAATTTTTCAGTTGACCTCTGTGATAAAGGTGGTGGTGAGCGCCGATGTGCATTACATATTTATCTGAAGCTGTTAACATTGGTACGGCTGTATTTCTCACCCATGTAGAAATATCTCCTACATATTGTTCTGCCTGGTAAGGTCTGTGGCTTAAAGAAATAATCCACTGAACTGTGCTGTCAGTCGCTGCGGCTGCAAGAATCTGTTGAAGCCACTGTTGTTGTGCAGATCCGGTGTGTTCTGAGCATAAACTTACAAACAAAACATTTCCGGCCTGTTGGGCATAATAATTTTCATTTCCTGAACTGATATTTTTATAACTCAGCTCGTCAATGAAAAAATGTGCGTAGTAAGAACTCATTCCTAAAGTTCCATACGTTTCATGATTACCAACAGTGGTTTGAATCGGAAGATAAGGCGAAAGTTTTTGGTTTTTCTTGAAGTGTACATTTTCATAATGATCAAGTGTACCGACATCCACCTGATCTCCCACCATGAAAGTAAGAGCAATATTGTCTGAAGGATCATTATTTGCTCCAAATCTTTCTTTAATCTTTTTGTAGGCATGGAGGTTTAAAGAATCGTATCTCGGCTCGTTCTTTAACTGGTTGTCTCCCATAATCAGGAATCTGATTTTTCCGTTGGCAGTTACAGCCTGTCCCGGAAGTGGAAGCGTACGGAAATTGTACACTGCAGATTCAGAGGTTCCTGTTTTGGTTTTGTAATAATATTTTGTGTTGGGTTGCAGGTTGGTAATTTTCGCGGTGTGATAATAATAATTGTTGCTGTATCCGGTATCTGTAAAGATATTTGTGGTTCCGGTAACAGTAACGTTGAGGTTGGTGGGTGAAGTTCCGTAGAAAACCGTTGTCTCATTGTTGGAAGACGTTTTCCAGTTTACAATCATTGAATTGGGGGTGGGGTTTTGAAGATACGGAACTATGGTTTGCCCAAAGCATAAGCTTGTGACAAAGCAGCACAGCAGCAGTAGATAATGTTTCATAAAAGCGGTTTTAGGATTTAATTTTTGATTGGCCAAAACTACCATCCTGAGATTACGGCACTGTTACAAAGCTGTTAAATGATATTTAATTAAAGTGATGATTTTTGGCAAATGGCTTTTTTATTATGAATTTTAAATTAAATTTGAGGAAACGGCTGATATCTCGCTACATATATCATTCTGATAATTAGACTTATTTGTATTTTCTTAAAAAATATCTTATATTTGCACAAGATTTACGGGAAAAAATGGAAAGGCTTCGAAAAGAAAGCCTTTTTTCGTACTGTAAACCAGTAGTATAACGTATGGAGTTTAGAAAAAAAATTGAAGACTTATTAAATGAATTTCTCGCAACAAGAGAAGATCTTTTTTTAATAGATTTAAAAATCTCAACAGGAGACGATATCACGGTAATCCTGGATGGAGACAACGGAGTTTCGGTGCAGGACTGCCTGGATGCAAGCCGCGCGATTGAATTTAACATGGACCGTGAAGAGCACGATTTCAGCCTTCAGGTAATGTCTGCGGGATTGAGCGAGCCCTTGGTAACGCCAAGACAGTTTCAGAAAAACATTGGAAGAGAAATCGAAGTGATGTTTGAAAATTCTGAAAAAACTGAAGGTGAACTGGCAAAGGTAGACGGTGAAAAAATTACATTGATTCTCCGTTACAGAAAACCGAAAGAGGTAGGTAAGGGCAAAGTGGATGCAGTGGAAGAAAAAGAAATTCTTTACACTGAAATCAAAAAAGCACTGGTAGTAATTAAATTTTAACTAAAAAGGTGAACGGTTATTGATTTAAAAGAAAAATAATCATTCATCATTTATCAATTATAATACAGATATGGATAATATAGCGTTGATTGAATCCTTTGGTGATTTTAAAGACGAAAAAGGGATCAGTAAGATTGATCTTATGGCAATTATTGAGGATGCTCTGAAGACTCTTTTGAGAAAAAGATATGATTCTGATGATCATTTTGATGTAATTGTAAATCCTGATAAGGGAGATTTTCAAATCTTTTTGAATAAAACAATCGTGGAAGACGAAATGTCTGAAGATGATGATCTTGAAATTGAAATTTCTGAAGCAAAGAAAATTGACCCTACATTCGAGGTAGGCGAAGATTTTACAATGGAAATTCCTGTAGCTCAGCTTGGAAGAAGAAATATTTTAACTTTGAAGCAGATTTTGGCAACAAAACTGCAGGAGCACAACAACGCCATGTTGTATGAGCAGTTCAGAGACCGTATCGGGGAAATCGTGATTGGTGAAATTCACCATATCCGTCACAAGCACGTTATTCTTCTGGATGATGAAGAAAATGAGTTTATCCTTCCAAAAGAAAATCAGATTCCTTCAGATTTCTTTAAAAAAGGAGAAAGCATCAGAGCTATTGTTGAAAGTGTTGATTTTAAAGGTTCTAAACCGCAAATTATCATTTCAAGAACAGCACCTAAATTTTTGGAGAAATTACTTGAACTGGAAATTCCTGAAATCCAGGACGGAACAATCATGCTGAAAAAGGTTGTGAGAATTCCAGGTGAAAAAGCAAAAATCGCCGTAGATGCCTACGACGACAGAATAGATCCGGTAGGAGCGTGTGTTGGTGTAAAAGGTTCTAGAATTCACGGAGTTGTAAGAGAATTGAGAAACGAAAACATCGACGTTATCCAATGGGCAAAAAATCCTGAGCTTTTGGTAAAAAGAGCGCTAGGGAATGTAATTATCAATAAAATAGACATCAACGAAGAAACCAATTATGCATTGGTTTATACACCGGTGGAAGAAATTTCTAAGGTGATTGGTAAGCAGGGACAAAACATCAGATTAGCTTCTTGGCTGAGTGGCTTCGAAATTGATGTGTACAGAGAGGCCAGTGAAGATGATGACGTAGAATTGAAAGAATTTGATGACGATATCGAAGCATGGGTATTGGAAGAATTCAGGAAAGTGGGTCTTACCACGGCAAAATCGGTATTGGATAAAGATACATCGACTTTACTGAATATGGTAGATCTTGAAGAGGAAACAATTGAAGATGTGAAGAGAGTTCTGAAAGAAGAATTTGAAGACTGATCATGAGTTGATATCCTGATAAAAAGTAGAAAGTACTTTAATTTTAAAAATTAGAAAACAGTAAAAATATTAGATGCCAAAAATTAGATTAAATAAAGCGGTAAAGGAATTCAATATTTCAACATCCAGATTAGTAGAGTTTTTACAGTCGAAGGGTATTGAGGTTGAAGCCAATCCTAACGCTCAATTAGAAGAAGCGGCATATTCTGCATTGGAAGCTGAGTTTGCCAAAGACGGCGAGCAGAGAAAGGCTTCCCATGAGGTGGTGATCACCAAAGTTCCGGAAGAAAAACTGGAAATCGAGGAAAAGAAAACCCCTGAAGTAATAAGAGCTAAATCAAACAGACCTGAAACTAAAATTTTAGGTAAAATAGATCTGGAAGGTAAAAAGCCAGAGCCGGAAGCTGTGACTCCGGAACCACAAAAAGTGGAAGAAAAGGTTGAAGAACCTGTGCAGCAAAAAGAAACTCCTGAGCCGAAAGCGGTTCCGGAAAAACAGGAATTTAAAGTTCTTGATAAAATTGATCTTTCACAAATAGAGTCAAGAAACAGACCGGCTAAAAAAGAACAGCCTAAACAGGAAGAAAAGAAAGCAGTTGAAAAACCGGCTGAGCCTGTAAAGGAAACTCCAAAACCTGTTGAAGTGAAGGCGGAAGTGAAACCCGTGGAAACAAAGCCTGCAGAAGTGAAGCAGGAAGGAACAAAAACTGAAACTCCTGCTGAACCGGAATCTCAAAAAATTGAAACCGTTTATCAAAAACTTGACGGACCTAAAATCGTTGGTGAAAAAATTGACTTAACTCAGTTTGCACCAAAAACAGGTCCGGGAGCCAAGAAAAAACGTAAGAGAATAGAAAAACCAGGCGGTCCTAATCAAAATACAGGAAACAACCAGCAAGGTGGAAATAATCAGGGTGGACAAAACCGTCCTCAAGGTCAGAATGGTCCTGGAGGAAGCCGTCCGCCAGGTCAGGGTGGCTATCAGGGTAACCGTCCAGGCGGTCCGGGTCAGGGTGGTCAGAACCGTCCGGGTGGCCCTCAGGGTAACCGTCCTCCAGGACAAGGTGGAAACCGTCCAGGCGGTCCGGGTCAGGGTGGCGGAAACCGTTTCGGAAACAACAACAGACCGGGTCAGAGAACCATGCCTGTTGAGTTAACAGACGAGCAGGTTAAAAACCAGATCAAGGAAACTCTTGAAAAATTAACCAATAAAGGAGGTAAATCTAAATCTGCTAAACACAGAAAAGATAAAAGATCTTACCGTAGAGAACAGGATAATCTTCAGCAGGAAGCCGATGCAAGAGACACTTCATTAAAAGTTACTGAATTCATCACAGTAGGTGAATTGGCAAGTTTGATGGACGTGAGTGCAACTGAAGTAATTTCAGCTTGTTTCTCTCTTGGAGTAATGGTTACCATGAACCAAAGATTAGAAGCTGATACATTATTATTGGTGGCAGACGAATTTGGTTATAAAATTGAATTCTCGGATGCTGATCTTGAAGATACAGAAGCTGATGATGAAGTCGATTCAGAAGATACTCTTGTTTCAAGAGCTCCAATCGTAACGGTGATGGGTCACGTAGATCACGGTAAAACTTCATTACTGGATTACATAAGAAAAACCAACGTTATCGCTGGTGAATCTGGAGGAATCACCCAACACATCGGAGCTTACAATGTGAAACTGGAAAATGGTCAGAGAATTACATTCTTAGATACACCGGGTCACGAAGCGTTTACCGCGATGAGAGCAAGAGGTGCACAGGTTACCGATATTGCAATTATTGTGATCGCTGCTGATGATGACGTGATGCCACAGACGAAGGAAGCAATTTCTCACGCACAGGCTGCAGGTGTACCAATGATTATTGCAATTAACAAGGTAGATAAGCCAAATGCAAACCCTGATAACATCCGTCAGCAACTTTCCGGAATGAATATTTTGGTGGAAGAATGGGGTGGAAATGTTCAGGCACAGGAAATTTCTGCTAAAATGGGTAACAATATGGATGTCCTTTTAGAGAAAGTTTTACTTCAGGCTGAAATGCTTGAATTGAAAGCTAATCCTGAGCGTTCAGCAAACGGAGTTGTAATTGAGGCATCTTTAGATAAAGGTAGAGGTTACGTAGCAACAATGTTAGTACAGACCGGAACTTTAAAAGTTGGAGACTATGTAGTAGCAGGTAAAAACCACGGTAAAGTGAAAGCTTTACTTGATGAAAGAGGGAAAAATCTTGAAGAAGCAGGTCCATCTATTCCGGCAACAATCTTAGGTCTTGACGGAGCGCCTACAGCTGGTGACAAGTTCAGAGTTTATGCCGACGAAAGTGAAGGTAAAGCTATTGCTAACAAGAGAGAACAGCTACAAAGGGAACTTTCTATCAGAACCAAGAAACATACGACACTTGAAGAATTGGGTAGACGTATTGCTTTAGGAGAATTCAAGGAATTGAATATTATACTTAAAGGTGACGTGGATGGTTCAGTGGAAGCACTTTCTGATCAGTTACAAAGATTATCTACAGAAGAAATCAGCGTGAAAATCCTTCATTCAGGTGTTGGACAGATCACTGAATCTGATATCAACTTAGCGGCAGCATCAGATGCTATTATCATCGGATTCAACGTAAGAGCTGGAGCAAATGCTAAAGAACTTGCAGACCGTGAAGAAATTGAAATCAGAACGTATTCTATTATCTACAAAGCTATCGATGAAGTAAAAGAAGCGATGGAGGGAATGCTTTCTCCGGAAATTCAGGAGCAGGTGATTGGTAACGTAGAAATCAGAGAAGTCTTCAAAATTTCTAAGGTTGGAACTATTGCAGGTTGTATGGTTCTTACCGGAAAAGTAACGAGACAGTCTAAGGTAAGATTGCTGAGAGACGGTATCGTGAAATTTGACGGCGAACTTGAAAGTTTAAAACGTTTCAAGGACGACGTAAGAGAAGTGACAAAAGGCTACGAATGTGGATTAAACCTTAAAGGTTACAACGACATTGAGCAAAATGATATTCTTGAAGTATACGAAGAGGTAGCAGTGAAGAAAAAGCTGAAATAAGCTATTCATCGCATAAATAAATGATAGACCGCAATCTTAGGATTGCGGTCTTTTTTTGAATTGAACCTAATTTAGAATAATTCTTGATAATAAAAATATGTTTAGTTAAAAACTGTTAATGTTTTTTAGCAGTTGTATGATGTTAAAAATTATTCAATCTGATTGGTTTTTTGTTAAATATTTCACACTAATCAACTTAAATGCTTGTTTAAATTGTTTAAAATTATTAATTATCACTAAATAATGAATTTTTTCTGTAAATAATTTTTAACATATTTGCAGGGTTAAATATTAAAATTTGTTAATATGAATGTGAAATTAAAAGTATTGAGTGCTGGTGTAATTTTTTTTATGGCAAGCTCAATGCAAGCTCAGAAAAAAAATGATACCTTAGGTACAGAGCAGAAGATTGAGGAAGTGGTTATTTTGGGATATAGTAAAACCACAACTAAAGCTAGAACGACGGCAGCTTCAACAACTGTCAGTGCAGAAAATTTTGAAAATCGTCCTAACATTTCATTTTTAAGTTCGCTACAGGGAGCAGCTCCGGGGGTACAAATTAACCAAGCTTCAGGTTCACCTGGTTCTGGTAGAACAAACGTACTTATCCGTGGTCTTTCATCATTATCAGCTGCCAATGACCCTTTGTACATTATTGATGGTCTTGCAACATCTGGTTCGGAATTTAGAAACCTGAATGCTAACGATATTGAATCTGCGAGTGTTTTAAGAGATGCGGCAGCTACATCTATTTATGGAAGTAGAGCTGCAGGTGGAGTTATTATTATTACTACCAAAAGCGGTAAGTATAAAAGCCCATTAAAGTTTTCTTATGATGCTCAAACGTCTTTTTCAAGTTATCCGGATACGAAGTATAATCCTGCTAATGCAAAGCAATATCTACAGGTACAGAAAAATTTTGCAGCGGGAGGTTTAGGTACTACTCTTACACAAGATCAAATTAATAACTACGCTATCGATACTGACTGGAATAGAGAATTTTTCCGTGTTGGCGTAACTCAACAGCATAACGTAGGAATTACCGTAGGAGGCGAAAATGCCAGATTCTTCTCTTCATTAGGATATCTTAATAGTGAGGGAGCTATAAAATCTACAGATTTCCAAAGATTTACATTTAGAAATAATCTTAATGGAAAATCTAAAGATGGAAGATTTGAGTATGGTGTAAATTTAGGATTAGGTTATTCCAAAAGAAACCAGCTGGATGAGGAAGAAAACTCAGCAAACGTAGGTTCTAATTCATTGCAAAATGTCTTGTTCGGGGGTATTTTGAGTGATCCTTCTATGAGGCCATATTATTTTATTAATGGTCAGGATATGTATAATCAGTTAGGTGGTAATAGTGCTGCATTTAGACCATACATCCTATATGACAATATCAGAGGCGGGGTTAGAAATAGATATACGCAAACAAGTGTTACGTCCAATGTTAACGCTAAGTACAAATTAACACCATGGTTATCTGTAGGTAACAGAACCGGTCTTGAATTCAAAGAAAATGACAGGATATTCGCAAGAGATCCTGTTGGATATCTTTCAGTGGTAGTAGCCGCAAATGCGGGTATACAGTATGGTGGATCAGAAGTACAGGGTAATATAAAAGATTTTACTTTTAACTCGGTTACAGATGTGACCTTTAATAAGACTTTTGGAAGGCACTCGGTTACAGCTTCTGTATTTTTTGATTATTTGAAAGCTCACTACATGTCTAAATCATATACGCAAAATGGTTTAAATCCTCTGAATTGGTCTTTTGGTGCGGGTACAGGTTATATACCTTTCAATCAGGCTACTCCCACAATTTATAACCCAGCAGTAAGTGCTTTAAAAATTAATGCAGGTACATTGGCTTATGTTGCTACTTTAGATTATGATTATGATGGTAAATATGGTGTAAGTGGTACTGTAAGAAGAGATGGTTCTTATCGTTTTTCTTCAGAAAATAGATGGGATAATTTTTACGCGGTTGCTGCCAGATGGAATATCGATCAGGAAGATTTTATGGCAGATTCTAGCTTTAGACTGTTAAAACTTAGAGTATCTCGTGGAACGCAAGGTAACCAAAATGTGAGCCAAGCTGCAAATAATACTAACTTGTTGTTTTTAGATGCCAACTTAGCAAGTACTATTAATAATTCTAACACCGGTTACCAGAATCTACCAGGATATGCTTTATCTGTGCTGGGAAATAATGGCTTAAGATGGGAGCAGATCACACAGACAAATTTTGGTTTAGATTATAATTACAAAAATATTATTGAAGGTACTGTAGACTTGTATGAAAAAACAACATCTGATATGTATACTGATATAAGTTTATCCGGACCAGTTGGGCAGCAAACGTTGAAAGGTAATTTTGGTAAAATGAAAAATAGAGGTATTGAAGCGTTAATTAGAGCGAATATACTGAATAAGGCAGATTACAAATTATCAGTGTACGTAAATGGTTCTTACAACAGAAACAAAATTATCACAATGCAGAATGAAAATTTATCTGGTGATAACGTAAATGCTATAGGCGGTGTTGCTGCACAATGGAATCTGTATCACTATGTAGGAGTAAATTCTGCAACTGGTGAACAACAATTCTTAGATACAAACGGAAATATTACGGAAGCGCCAACGTCAAATGATAGAAAACTTACTGGCAAATCTATATACGCTCCATATACCGGAGGATTTGGTCTAAATGGTAATTATCATGGTTTCTTTGCTGATGTAATGTTTACATTTCAGGCAGGAGCTTGGTCGTATGATAACTTGTATTCTTGGATGATGAATCCCACCTATGCAGCTAATGGTTTGAATGTTTCAAGCGACCTGTTAAATTCTTGGACGCCTACGAATACAAATACAGATATTCCAAATATGAAAGCAGTCAATATTGGAAGTTCTGGTTCGTCTGACAGATTTTTGTACAAAACAGATTTTATAAGACTGAAAAATGTTTCTATAGGATATGCTTTTACAAAACAGCAGTTACAAAATTTACCAATCAAAGGTCTGAAAATTTTTGCGCAAGCAGAAAATCTTCTTACGTGGACAGATTGGAAAGGGTTTGATCCAGAGCCTGTAAGAACATATTCATTAGGTATCTATCCAAATTCAAAGACAATTTCAGTAGGTGCTAACGTTGAATTTTAAAAAAGTAAAAAAATGAAAAAAATAATATTTAGTTCGGTTGTTGGTTTAGGTCTATTGTCTACAACAATGTTTTTAAATAGTTGTCAGGATTCAGTTGAGTTAGAACAACCGGGAATCATTACAGATGATGTATTGTTTACCAGTGCTACAAACCTTAATTCTTATCTTGTAGGTTCCGTTTATGCAAGTATGGAACCTAGTTATGAAATGTATTTAACAGCAGTTCTTACCGACGAAGTAAAACCAGGAAGAGGCAGTGGTGGACAGGAGTTTCAGCTCCACAGACTTTTTTTAGATAATACAGATCCTTATACAAGATCAATCTGGTATCAAAATTATAGAGTAATTAACAGGGTAAACAGACTTTTGGAAGGTGCAGCAAATTTTACACCTCCAGCAACAGATGTAGCTTTATATAACAGGGTTATTGCTCAGGCAAGAGCGATTAGAGCGTATAGCTATTTGCAGTTAGAGACCTATTTCTCACCAGATATGGCAAATCCTTCTGCTCTGGGAGTTATTATCTCCACATCTGTAGCAGAATCAACAGACAGAACGCCAAGATCCACTAATCAGCAGGTTTATGATGTTATAAATGCTGATTTAGATTACGCTAGAAGTATTCTTACCTACTCATCAGACAGGTATTATGTTGATAGAGGATTTGTTAACGCCGTGTCAGCAAGATTTAATTTGTACAGAGGAAACACAGTTTTAGCTAGACAGTATGCTCAAGATGTAATTACTAACTGTGGATATGGTCTTGCGTTAGCAACGCCGATTACTACAGCAAGTAGTGGTGCGATTGGTAGTCCAACCTGGAATGCAGCATTTTATGCTACAGCTTCTTCATTTAATCCTTATAGAAATATGTGGACAGATAATGCGAGAGGCGAATCAATTTTTTCTTTAAACAGATTGGTTAATGGTGTGGGAGTAGCTGTAGGTACATATTATAATACAAATGCATCAAATTATAGTGGAGTAAATATGTGGAACTGGGGTAGAAATCTTTTTAATTTATTCTATAAAGATGGAGATATAAGAAGATATTCTTATGTAGATCCATCATCGGTTGTAGATAATAACTACATGACCAGTCCAGATCCTAGAAACAGCGACGTATTGGTTGTTGATAAATACCCAGGTAAAACCAGTACTACAACAAGAAATGATTTGAAAATATTCAGACTTTCTGAGATGTATTTTATTTTAGCAGAAAGTGCTGTGCCTGCTGATCTTACACTAGCTGCAAGTTATGTACAATCAGTAAGAGCTGCCAGAAACTATTTAGGAACTGCTACTACGCCTGTTTATACAAGTGCACAAGTTGCTTATGCGGATATCTTGAAAGAAAGAAGAATCGAATTGGCATTGGAAGGTCATAGATACATAGATTTGAAACGTCTTGCCATAAAAGCAGGTGTTACCATGGATAGAAATCAAACAGATGATATCGTTACGGTTTCAAATTTAGCAAATGGTAGCCACAAGTATACATTGCCAATTCCTCTTGCTGAGATAACAGCAAATCCTAATGCGCAACAAAACCCTGGTTACTAAAGAATCATATTTTTGAATTATTTTTTATACCGCCCTGCAAATTTTTTGCAGGGTTTTTTATTGCGCTTTATTTCTTATTTTTGCCTCGTCAATCTTATTCAGAAAAGTTTTGATTTTAAATTCAATGAAATACCTATTTCTCTTAATTATATTTTTTGGTGTAAACCTGCATGCTCAGATTGTGAGGGACACTTTGGTAGGAAAGACCGATTCAGACACTATTATTGTGGACTCAGGAAAAAAAGACTCTCTTGAGATCTTCAAACCTACCATCAACGATTATCTCATCCAAAAGCAGTTTGGAGAGAAAAAAATCTTTGATACAATCATGACCGCCGACAAAACCTATATTTTTTCACAATACAACAACCGCGATAATTTTGGTAAAGTACAGTTTTCAAACATTGGGGCTGGATTTAATCCATTGTCTTATGAAGTGATGGCTGAGCAGAATCTTTCGCTTGTGCCTACCAATAAAGCCTACAATCTTTTAGGTGCGGATGATGTTTTGTATTACGATGTAAAAACGCCGACAGCATCATTCATTTATCATAACGCCATGCGAAATGGTGCTGCGCTTCGTTCTACTTACACGCAGAATATCGGGAAACAATTCAATTTTGCTTTAGAATATTCAGGATTAAGATCTCAGGGAATTTACAGAAATTATCTTGCTTCCAATAACAACACCATTTTTTCGGGTCATTATATCTCAAAAAGTGGTAAGTACGAATTGTTTGCACATTACCTTCATCAGAATGTCAACAATCAGGAAAACGGTGGAATCGTGGATGACAACCTTTTTCAGGCGGGAGATTCAGATTACAGCAACAAATGGAATGCACAGGTCAATCTGCAGAATTCAAGTTCGCAGTTTTCATACAGAAGATATTATCTGAGCCATCAGTTTTCGCCTTTCAATTCGGAGAAATTTCCGTTCAGCATAAGACATACACTCTCACATCAGGGTAACAAATATTACTATACCCAAGGAGGTGCAGATCCTTTCTGGTATGATCTTCCGGCGCAGCTGGTGAACAGTTTTCCTGCTTCCACCAAAAAATATTCTGACAATTTCAGCAATACTGTAAGTCTGGTTTTTGATAATACCAAATTTAAATTGGATGCCGGACTTCGTTATCAGATGCTGAAGTTTGGTTTAAATGAAATTAATCTTTCTAACCTATCGGTTCCTGCCGAAATGAAAGAAAGCAGAATAGGAGCTGTAGGAAATCTTCAGATTAATCTTTTTGATAAATTTGACCTGAAATCATTTCTGGAATTCTCCAACGGAAGCCAGTTTGGAAGCTATCTGAAAACGACAAACAATGTGAAATTTGAACCCATCAAAGACTATTTTGTAGATGCCCATGTCAATTTTCAGACAGCAACACCTTCATTTAATTATCTCGCAAATACTTCCATTTACAGAAGATTCAATTACCTGATGCAGGATCCGAGGAATCAGGCAATCACAGATATTGGTGGAAGTGTAAATCTGAAATGGTTTAAAACACAGCTCTTTGCCAACTATTTCAGAATCGACAATTATGCCTATTTCAACTCTTCTTCACAGCCGATGCAGAGCGATGCATCAGTGAATGTTACTCAGATTGGAGGCGATGCCACTTTCAGCTACGGTAAATTTCATTTTAATACAAGACTGCAGTTTCAGGATGTTTTATCTAACGGAGATCTTCTGCCTCTGCCATCTTTTATCGGTCGTGGAAATCTTTTCTTCCAGTCCAGAGCATTCAAAAATGCTGCAGAAATTCAGGCCGGCGTTAAGGTATATTATTTTACTAAATTTGCTTCGAGAGAATATTTTCCGATCTTAAACGAATATATTCTTCCGGGGAGCGATTCTTTCTCCATCGGAGGGAAGCCGATTGCTGATGTTTATTTTAATTTAAAGGTGAAAAAAATGTTTTTCTTCATCGAAGGACAGCAGATCGGAAACCTTATCGCGCCCAACACAGCGTACGCTTTTCCACATTATCCGGTATATGATTTCAGACTCAATCTCGGAATCGTCTGGTATTTGTTCAACTAAAAACTAAAAAGTTGAGAACTTTAAAAACATTAGATTTTAAAAATATAGAAAGTATTCCGCAGCTGATTAAAGATTTTGTCGGTAGCCAAATCGAAGGATTTGAAGAATATACTTTTTCAAAAAATAATTTTCAGAAGCAGATTCAAAACAAAAAAGCATCTTTCTCAGATGAGCAGAGACAGATTTTATTTGATGAATTAAATGCACAGCTTTCAGATTTAAAACTTTCAGATCTTCAGAAAAGAAATCTTGATTTAATTAAAAATTCTGAAACTTTCACCATCACAACCGGGCATCAGCTCAATCTTTTTACAGGTCCGGCATTTTTCATATATAAAATTTTACAGACCGTAAAAACGTGTGTCTATCTGAAGGAACACTTTCCGGAGCAGAATTTTGTGCCTGTCTACTGGATGGCTTCGGAAGATCATGATTTTGCTGAGATCAATCACTTCAAAACGAAAAACGGTTTCTACGAAATTAATGAGAAAAGTGGTGGCGTTGTTGGCAAAATCAAACTGACAGACACTCATTTTATTTCAGAGTTTGAAAGTGAGTTTAAAGATCATATTTTTGGAACCGAACTGATTTTAATGCTGAAAGAAGCTTATCAGTCTGGGAAAACTTTAACTGAATCTATTAAAATTTTAGTCAACAGACTTTTTTCAGAATACGGATTACTCATTATTGACGGAGATTCGAAAGCTTTAAAAGCTCAGATGACCGGTATTTTTAAAGATGAAATTTTAAATTCTTCTTTAAATAAAAAATCAAAAGAAAAAGTTGATTTTCTGACAGAAAAATATGGTAAAGTACAGGTAAACCCCCGGGATATCAACCTTTTTTATCTTTCTGAAACCCGAAACAGAATTGATCCTTTTCAGGATAAATTTTTGGTGAATGACACTGAAATTTCTCTTTCCGGAGATGAAATTGTTGCAGAACTGAATAGTTTTCCGGAAAAGTTCAGTCCAAATGCTTTAACGAGACCGGTTTATCAAGAAAAGATTCTTCCCAATCTGGCTTACATCGGCGGAAATGCAGAAATCATGTACTGGCTGGAGCTGAAAGATTATTTTGACTCATTACAAATTCCGTTTCCAATTCTTATTCCTAGAAACTCAATGGTTTTTGTTGACGGAAAAGTATTGGGGAAAATTGATCATTTAGATTTAAATATCGAAGATTTTTTCGGAAATTTCACCAAGGTTATCAACAGAAAAATCCTTGATGATAATGAAATTTTAAAGACTTTGAATGAAAAGGAGAAACTGTTGAAATCTCATTTTGAAAACCTTAAACTTCTTGCTGAAAAAGCCGAAAAGTCCTTTGGAAACATGGTGAAAGGTGAGGAAGTGAGACAGATGAAATCTTTTGACAGGCTCAGAAAAAGATTGTTAAAGGCTGAAAAAATCAAGCAGGGCGAACTTTTAGACAGGCTTGAAACTCTGTTCATGGAAATCAATCCCGCAAAAATCTGGCAGGAAAGAGTGCTTAATTTTAGTGTATTTTTTGCGGATCACGGCACACAATGGATTGAGACGTGCTACAGAGAAATGGATGTGACAGAATCAAAACTAATAATTGTTGCCATTTAATTTTAAAGAAGTATTTTTGTAAACTATTTAAGATCACAGAATGATTAAAAAGCTTTTCGTTTTATCCGGATTAATCGCATTTATTGGGCTTTCTGCACAGAAGACCCATAAAGTCGTAAAAGGTGATACTCCGTACAATGTTGCAAAAAAATACGGCATCACCATTGACGAGTTTTATAAATTAAACCCAAAAACCAAAGACGGATCTCTGGCAATAGGGCAGGTTCTTAATGTGAAATCTTCTTCCGCTACAGCACCGAAAGTTCAGACTTCTGAGCCTAAGGCTAAAGAGTTTGGGAAAATAGTTCTGCAGCCAAAGCAGACCATTTACGGCATTACAAAACAGTACAAAATTTCCGAATCAGATCTCAGAAAACTGAATCCCGATCTTGATTCGCACACAAAAATAGGAGACGAGATTACGCTTCCCTTAGACAGCATTAAAAAGTATGGAGGAACTCAGACAGCCGTTGTTGAACAGCCTGTTACTGTTACTCCTACAAATAACAGAACAAAAATTGACAGCGGAAACGAAAGAACTTCTTCATCTGTTCAAAACGACGAATATGTAACTTACACCGTTGAATCCGGCGACACTGTTTTCTCCATCGTTAACAAATACGGAGTTACAATCGATGAACTTATAGCCCTCAATCCCGATCTGGCAAAAGGTCTGAAAACCGGAATGGTTTTGAAAATCAAAAAGCTTGATCCTGCTTATGTAAAGAAAAACGGAGATGCTTTAAATGTAGTATTGATGCTGCCTTTCGGATACAGTGCAAACGATTCTCAGTACAGAGCCATGGCCTTGGATTTTCTTACAGGTGCTAAATTAGCCATCGAAAGAAATGCAGGAAACGGACAGAAATTGGATGTAAAAATCGTTGACTCAGGAAGTGAAGCTTCGTTCAGAAATTCGCTTACTCAGATCAATCCAAACAATACCGATTTGGTCATTGGGCCGTTCTTTAAATCAAATGTCGTTGATCTTCTTGATTTTACAAAAAATCAAAAAATCCCTGTTGTTTCTCCATTTGCGAATGCTCCGGAACTGCATAATTACAGCAATCTGGTGATTCTTGAAACAAGCGATCAGACTTATGCCGACAAAATTGTTGAAGAAGTAAAAGCGGTGTACTCCAATCAGAAAATTTATATCGTTGCCGACGCCAAGAAAGACAATGCCAATTATCTGAAGGCCGGTTTCGAAAAAACACTGAAAAATGCCACGGTTACTGTTGTAAACTCAGCAGCAGAAATCCAGTTGGATCAGAATATGATGACGGGACAGTCTGCCCCGGTAATCGCCGTACTGGCAAATGATAACGACGCTGTGGGAGAAGCATTTGCAAACAGAGTAATTGCACTTTCCAAAGAAGTTCAGGGTTTGAAAGCATTCAGTATGTATTCAGTGTCAAGCTTCGAAAAGAAAGCTGATGATTTGGTGATGGCAAATCTTGTTTATCTAATGGACAGAAAGATTGATCCTGACGGAAATTTTGAAAAAGAAATTCTTGCAGCTTACAAAGCAAAATACTGTAAAACTCCTGGCAAATATGCGGTAATCGGGTTTGATGTAGTAAATGATATGCTGACGAGAGAAAATAAAAAAGGAGAAATCTTTAAACAGATGAATAAGGTACAGACTCAGCTTGCTACCAAATTTGAGTTTGAAAGAGTGAAAGCCAACGGAGCCTATATCAACAAAGGTTTCAGAGTCATTAGACTTACACCGTAATTTTAGAAACTATTTTATAATATTTAAATAAATACATGAAAGCACTTGTATTTCCTGGGCAGGGTTCACAGTTTGTCGGGATGGGAAAAGAATTATACGATTCCCGAAAAGACATCAAAGACCTGATGGAGTATGCCAACGAAATCCTTGGATTTGATATTGTTTCCATTATGTTTAATGGAGCAGATGAAGATCTTAAGAAAACAGAAGTTACACAACCTTCAATTTTTATACATTCTGTTGCTGCTCTGAAAGCGGTAAACGGTCTTGGCGCCGAAATGGTTGCCGGTCATTCTTTGGGAGAATTCTCAGCCTTGGTTGCCAACGGAGTATTGTCATTTGACGATGGTCTGAAGCTGGTTTCTGAAAGAGCAAAAGCAATGCAGGCGGCTTGTGATGCCAATCCAAGTTCCATGGCAGCGATTTTAGGTTTAGATGATGCTAAAGTGGAAGAAATCTGCGCATCCATCAGCGGAATCGTGGTTCCTGCAAATTACAACTGTCCGGGGCAGTTGGTGATTTCCGGAGAAACTTCTGCGGTTGAGCAAGCTTGTGCAAAATTAAAAGAAGCCGGAGCAAAAAGAGCTTTGCTTCTGCCTGTAAACGGAGCTTTCCATTCACCTTTGATGCAGCCGGCGCAGGAAAGACTGGCGGCAGCAATTGAGAAAACAAAATTCAGAAAAGCAACCATTCCTGTTTATCAGAATATCACAACGACTGCAGTTACTGATCCTGAGCAGATCAAAAATAATCTGATCGCACAGTTGACAGGCCCTGTAAAATGGACTCAGTCTGTACAGAATATGATTAAAGACGGTGCAACCAACTTTGTGGAAGTGGGTCCCGGAAAAACTCTTCAGGGATTAATTAAGAAAATTGACAGCGAAGTAACATCAGCTTCGGCAATTTAAAATTTAAATAAAATGGGCGAGATCTATTCACCGGGAAAGCTGATGCTTACTTCAGAATATTTCGCTGTAGACGGAGCTCTTGTCCTGGCGGTACCTACCAAGCTGGGACAGGAGTTTTTTTTTGATGAAATAGCAGATGCAAAATCGCTCATTTTCTGGGAGGCGTATCATCAGAACAAATTATGGTTAAAAGCTGTCATCAATTATAAAGACTGGCAGATCCTCGATACCAACATTACTTCAAGTGCTGAGTTTATTCTTAAAACGTTAAAAAATGTTCAGAGTCTTTCTGAAATTAAATTTAAAGGCACAGATTCCTACAATTTAAAAACAAATCTTCAGTTTCCCGCAGATTACGGTCTTGGAAGCAGTTCTACTTTAATGAACAACCTTGCTGAATGGTCTGATATTGATCCTTTCAATTTAAATACCATCAGTTTAGGCGGCAGCGGTTACGACATTGCCGTGGCAAAAGCCAAATCGGCGGTTCTCTTTCAGAACAAACCACAAATCCATTTTGAAAAGATAGATTTCAATCCTGAATTTAATAATGAACTGATTTTCATTCACTTAAATCAGAAGCAGGACAGCCGTGCAGCAATTGATCTTTACAGGTCTAAAATTAAGTCTCAGAATTTGGTCGATGAATTTTCTAATCTCACAAAGAATATTTTATTGTGTGATGAATTAGATAATTTTTCTGAACTAATGATGATACATGAACAACGTATTTCTGATTTTATTGGAATTCCGACAGTTAAATCGATTTTCTTTGAAGATTGTGCAAAATTTGTCAAAAGTTTAGGTGCCTGGGGCGGAGATTTTGTGATGAGTGCAAAATTTGACGGCTACAAGGACTATTTTTGGGGCAGAGGTTTTACTACTATTTTCGAATGGAATGATTTAATTGATTGATTTTCAATTTATTAAAAGGTCTGTTTTTTATTTGCCATTTTCGCTTATATGTTTATATTTATCGAAGTTTAACAATTAGTTAATATGAATTGATAAACCAACAAAAAGCAAAAAGAAAATATAAGTAAAATGAAAAACGCTAAAATCATCCAGGATTTAGAAAAATTAGGGATTAAAGGAAATTATCATTTAAGCTACAATCCTTCTTATGAAGAATTGTATCAGGCTGAAGTTTCATCTGAGAACCAAGGTTTTGAAAAAGCTGAACTCACAGAATCTGGTGCTGTCTCTGTACAAACAGGAATTTTTACAGGCCGTTCTCCAAAAGACAGATACATCGTTCAGGATGATATTACGAAAGACACTATTTTCTGGGACGGTAAAGTAAATTTGCCAACTACTCCCGAAATTTTCGAATCTTGTAAAGAATTAGTTTTAACCCAGCTTTCTGATGCCAAAAAAATCTATGTTGTCGATACATTTTGCGGTACCAATGAAGATACAAGACTAAAAGTGAGATTCATTGTTGAAGTAGCTTGGCAGGCACATTTCGTTACGAATATGTTCATCCGTCCTTCTCATTATGATTTAGAAAACTACGGAGAGCCGGATTTCACGGTGATCAATGGTTCTAAAACAACCAATCCGAACTGGGAAGAGCAGGATTTAAATTCTGAAAACTTCGTGATGTTCAATCTTACTGAGAAACTTCAGATCATTGGTGGTACCTGGTACGGCGGAGAAATGAAAAAAGGAATGTTTGCCATGATGAATTATTATCTTCCACTGAAAGGTATGGCGTCGATGCACTGTTCTGCAAACGTAGGTGAGGAAGGAGACGTTGCGTTATTCTTCGGACTTTCAGGAACAGGAAAAACAACTTTGTCTGCAGATCCTAAAAGATATTTGATTGGTGACGACGAGCACGGCTGGGATAACAACGGCGTTTTCAACTATGAAGGCGGATGTTATGCTAAAGTAATCGACCTGTCAGCAGAAAAAGAACCGGATATCTTCAGAGCAATCAAAAGAGATGCTCTTCTTGAAAACGTTGTAGTGAACGACGGAATTGCAGATTACGCAGACGGATCAATCACAGAAAACACGAGAGTTTCTTATCCGATTTACCATATTAATAAAATCGTTTTACCTTCAAAAGCAGGTCACGCAAGTAAGATTGTTTATCTTTCTGCTGATGCTTTCGGAGTTTTGCCTCCGGTTTCTATTTTAGATGAAAATCAGGCTCAGTACCATTTCCTTTGCGGTTACACTTCAAAATTAGCCGGAACAGAAAGAGGAATTACAGAACCGGAACCATCTTTTTCTCCTGCATTTGGCGAAGCATTCTTAACATTACACCCAACAATGTATTCTAAAACACTGATTGGTAAAATGAAAGAACACGGTGCAAAAGCATATTTGGTAAACACAGGATGGAACGGAACCGGAAAGAGAATTTCTTTAAAAGATACAAGGGCAATTATTGATGCGATCATCGACGGATCTATTGAATCTGCGGAAAAAACTACGATTCCGGTTATGAATCTTGAAATTCCAACTTCGTTACCAAGTGTTTCTGAAGGAATTTTAGACCCAAGAAATACTTACAGCGACGTTGCAGAATGGGAAGAGAAAGCAAAAGATCTTGCTGCAAAATATATTAAAAACTTCGAGCAGTACTGCGGTAATGACGAAGCCAAAAAGCTGATTGCTTCTGGTCCTCAATTGCAGGAACAGACCATTTAGAAATAGTGAAATGAAGCCTCATCGATTGATGAGGCTTTTTTATGTCTATAAAAAAAGGCTTGTAGGTAATTTATTTTGAGCGGTTATCTTATCTTCGTCATATCTGAAATCATATGGAAATAAATCAGAATCATCTTTTGTTGAGTGAATAAAGTGTCTTACTTTAGTAAGTTCAATGGCTTCACCAATGCTTAAATCATCCAATTGATCCGAATATTCTTCCTTTGGATGATTTAGATTTATTCTTCCTTGATAATTGTAAATGAAATTTTCTTCGGTTTCAATATCCAGTCTAAAATTTGTTCTCCATTGTGAATTGCTTCCCCATCCGATTGAGAGGTCATGAAAATGTCTGTTTCTGCGCCGCGATGTCCAATAAATTTTTGAATTGTTCACACGGTTAAGATCAAAATTTTCATTATTAAGGAAAACTCTTAATCCCGCACGTTTTATGACTAAATTTTTTAATTTGATTGCCGGAAATAGGCATTCATCGATTTGAAAATTAATTTTGCCCGACTTTGCTTCAATTATTTCACAATCAAAATCATGAAATGAACTTGGAGTTGATACCTGTAATCCAATAAGGGTACAGAATTTTATGTATTCTAAAGATGATAAATCTGGACCATGCCACTCTGATTCATCTGAGTTATTATTGGGCTGTAATCTAAGGGTAAGAATATCAAGCACTCGTGACAAGGCATAAAGTTCCCAAAAATCCTCTTGAGAGAAAATGTGTTTCTCCGCAAAAATTTTTTCGGAAAGTTGTATTATATAATTTTCATAGTCGTTTTTGACTGCCCATATTTTTAGCAGATTTTCGTAAATATATTCACCTTCAAATTCCAGTATTTTAAAGTAAAGATCCTGAATACCTAATTTCATATTGAGAATTATTTCAAATTCAAATTCAGACTCAAAATCGCCAACCGATATCCATCCATCCCAAAACCAGACAAAACCGCATCAGTACAGGCTGCCGTCACAGATTTTTGCCTAAACTCTTCACGCTTGTAAATATTGCTGATGTGAACTTCCACTTTTTGCTTCTGAATATTTTTTAAACAATCCGCAATCGCATAAGAATAATGCGTAAAAGCTCCGGGATTAATAATCAGAGCATCAAAATCATCTTCCTGCAAACGGTTGATGATTTCCCCCTCAATATTGGATTGATAATAAAGGATTTCGTGAGAAGAAAATTCAGATTTCAGCTTTTCCAGATAATCCTCCATAGAAATATGACCGTAGATTTCAGGTTCTCTGGTGCCTAATAAATTGAGATTCGGACCGTTTACAATTAAAACTTTCATTGGATAAATTTAAATAATTTAATTTAAAAATCAATTGCGATTGCAAGTTACCGGTTCTTTAAAAAAAACATCACATACCGCATCCCGGAACTCATACTCCGAATCTCGAATCTCGAAACCCGCACCCGCGACTGACATTCATCATAAATAAACCCTAAAATCAATTTTCTACACTATATTTGTAGTAAAGATTTTTGTTTGAAGTTCTTAGTATCCTTTTTCATCGTGTTTACCATCGCCATTCGTCCCGTTTTGCCGATGATCAACTACGCGATGAATTATGATTATATCGTAAAAAATCTTTGTGAAAAAAGAAACGTAATTGATTCCGATTGTAAAGGAAAATGTTATATTGGAAAAGAACTGGCAAAAACTGAGAAGCAAACTAATAATTCTCAGAATGTGAAAATGGCAGGTTTGGATGTATTTCTTTCAAACGAAATTCTGTCTTTTTCAGATTGTTTAAATCTTGATTTTCAATTGAAAAATCCAAATTCGGACTACCTTAACTTTAACACTTCAGAATATCACTTCAGAATATTCCATCCTCCGTTAGCTTAAATCTATTTAAACTAAATTCTTCGTTGGAGTTCAATATCTCCTCCATAGCATTGAATCTACAGACTAATCTGCATCTTGCTTAAATCGATATGATTTTCTTAAAAAAACTTAACCATTTAAATTTCTTAATGGTTCAGATTTCCAATTCATATTAAATTTAGTTTAAACATTACTCAGTTTTATTCAATCAATTTATTAATTTCAATTTAAAATAAAAATGAAATCAAAATTCTTTTTAACAGCATTTTTGTCTGTTTCTTTAATTGCCTGTGCGCAGGAAACCCCGAAAGTAAAACATAAAGTAAAAAATACCAAATCAAAATCCGCTACCCAGCCTGTGAAGTTTGCCAACGCAACCGATCCGATCTGTGATATGAAAACCGAACCGGATATGAAGCATACTCTTGTTTATAAAAATAAAACGTACGGTTTTTGCAGTGCTTACTGTAAGGACGAGTTTAAGAAAAATCCGGAGAAATATGTCCAAAAATAAGATGGCGGAAAGCAATACAAAAAAGAAGATTATTCTTCCGCTTGTAGTGATCGCACTGTTGTTTTTTGGAATCGGTTTTGGAATAAATTATTTTAAAACCAACCTTTTTACGGTGATGAAAGTTCCTGATTTTAAATTAACAGATCAGAACAATCAGCAGATCACTAATAGAGGTATGATTGGAAAGGTGTATCTGGTAGAGTTTTTCTTCAGCAAATGTCCCACAATCTGTCCGGTGATGAACAGCAATATGAGATTTATCGAAGATCAAATCAGCGACAGTAATTTTGGAATCATCTCAATAAGCATCGATCCTGAAAATGATACGCCTGAACTGTTAAAGCAACATGCCGAAAAAATTGGAGGTAAATCTCCCAACTGGCATTTTCTCACTGGTGATCGGGCGTATATTGGAAATTTAGCCGATCAGTTTGATATTTATGTGGGCGATAAGGAGGATGAAAGCGAAAACCTTAATCACAGCGGTATGATTGCATTGGTAGATAAAGATGGAAATGTGCGTTGCCGTTATGATAAAAACAACAAACCAGTCCTCTATTATTCAGGATTAAATTATGGCGATCCGGAAGGAACAAATCCACAGCTGAACGGGAAATTTCATCCCGACAGAGAAAAACTGATTACAGATATTAAGAAATTATTGAAAGAATAAGAAGTAGGAAGAGGGGAGTTGTAAACTTCGGTTTTCCAGCACTCATCTTCCAGCAAATTATAAAAGTTTAACCTTACATAAAAACGTTATGAAGATTTTTAAAGTAGCTGCATTCACTGCAGTATTTGCGGCGCAGTTTGCGTTTGCACAGTTCAAGCAAACGCCTTTGCCGTACGCTTACAATGCCTTGGAAGGCAATGTAGATGCGGAAACCATGGAAATTCACTATTCAAAACATGCAGCAGCATATGTTGCCAATCTGAATAAAGCCATCGCGGGAACTCCACAGGAGAAGCAGACTTTGTTTGAGATTCTTTCAAAAGCCGGAACTCTACCAATGGCTGTAAGAAATAATGCCGGTGGGCATTACAATCACGAATTATTCTGGACGGTTCTTACGCCACAGAAAGACACCAAACCTTCAGAAAAATTAGCAAAAGCGATTACTTCAACTTTCGGAAGCATGGATGCTTTTAAAGAGAAGATGAGCAAAGCAGGTGCAGACCGTTTCGGTTCTGGTTGGGCCTGGCTTTCTGTAGACAAAGGTGGGAAATTATTTGTTTCTTCGACAGGAAATCAGGATAATCCTCTGATGGACGTTGTGGAAGAAAAAGGAACTCCAATCTTCGGAATAGATGTTTGGGAGCATGCCTATTATTTAAAATATCAAAACAAAAGAGCTGATTATTTAACTGCGATTTGGAACGTAACCAACTGGAAAGAAATCAGCAGAAGATACGATGAAGCTTTAAGCAAAAAATAGTTTTAAAAACCTGAAATTTTAAAACCGCAGTTCAATAATTAACTGCGGTTTTTTATGCCTTACAAGTATTTATCTAAAACAAAAAAACCATTGAAATAAATCAATGGTTTTGTAGCCCGTAGGGGAATCGAACCCCTCTTACCAGAATGAAAATCTGAGGTCCTAACCGATAGACGAACGGGCCATCTACCAGACTGTAAAGAAATAAATATTTACAGGGTTAGTTTTTTGTTTTTATAAGTTTCAACTCTTATTTTATTTGCCCGGTTAGAAGCAATTAAGTTTAGTAGCCCGTAGGGGAATCGAACCCCTCTTACCAGAATGAAAATCTGAGGTCCTAACCGATAGACGAACGGGCCAGCTATATAATTACGCTAATTTATTAACGTGCTTAGTCAATTTGCTCTTCAAGTTAGCTGCCTTATTCTTGTGAATAATGTTTTTCTTAGCTAATTTGTCCAACAAAGCGATAACTTTTGGCAATTGCTCAGTAGCCGCTGCTTTATTTTCTTCGCTTCTCAAAACTTTTAATGCAGTTCTTGCAGTCTTGTGGTAATATCTGTTACGAAGTCTTCTTACTTCGTTTTGTCTGATTCTCTTAAGTGCTGATTTATGATTTGCCATATCGTTCAAATGTGAGTGCAAAAGTATAGACTTTTTTTTTATCTGCCAAATTTATTTTTAAAAATTTTTAATTTTCTTCAGATAAATATTTTCTGAGCTTTTCTCTTGCGATTTCTATTTTTAAATTTTCGTTTTCTTTCTCTATTTTTCTGATTGTGCTTTTAAGCATAATCACTGCATTGTTCCAGTCTCCAGTGGTGTTGGTAAAGGTGAGATTATCGATAATAACCTCAAAAATAATCCTGTCTCCTTCCCGTTTCAGCCTGAAACTTATTTTCTCATCATTGCCTGTAATCCCTTCTTCATTGATTTTTAAATCATAACTTTTTGGGTCTGAGTGGATTTTCTTAAAAAGCAACTTGGCTTCCTGAATTTTAAAATCCGGCATATCTGATAATTTGTAGTCTATAGGAGAATCGAACTCCTGTTGCAAGGATGAAAACCTTGAGTCCTTACCACTAGACGAATAGACCAGATTTTGAGGTTGCAAAAATATATATTAACTTTTACATTTCAAAATTTTTCTTCTATTTATACATCTTTTGGATAGTAGTATTTTTAATTCCTTTGGCTTCCAGATCTTTCTGAAGCTTTACAGCGTCTTCCAAAGAATACTCCTTTCCGTAGGTGTAATAGAATACTCCGTTCATTTTATTTCTTTCTACATCTTTCAGGGTCTGCAAAATATGGGAATTGGCGCTCAGTTTATCTTTTCCTACGTATACTTCAATATTGTAGTATCCGGTGTTTAACTTTTGATTTGGCATAAAACCAACAGCATAAGCGTTTTTGAATCCGGCATCTTTAGCTGTTTTGATGTTTTGATCCTTAATAGAAGCCATGTTGGTTACGCTATAGTAATATTTGTAAACACCGCCTTCTTTCAGAGTTAAAATATAGTTTAAACCATGCAATGCAGGATCGTTTTCATCATACTTCAGAGATGTGGTCATTAATAAAATTCTGAAATCATTTTTTAACGGAACTTCTGCCGGTTTTTCAGGCTCTGGCTTTTTGTTAGATGCTAAGTTTCCGGTTTTTCTGTCATAGGCTTTCTTATAGTCAATAATTGCAAGAAAAATACTTTCAGCAATTTCTTCCTGACCTTTATCCGATGCCAAATAATGACTTTCTTCCGGATGATTGATGAATCCTGTTTCAATTAATACCGACGGCATCGCATTCATTCTGAGAACGTGTAGATTTTTTTGGAATACACCACGTGAAACTCTTTTATCTCTGTTCACAAAATTTTCTTCTACCAAACCTCCAAGAAGTGAGCTCGCTTCAAGATACTTGCTTTGTTGGAGTTTTAAAGCGATAAGAGATTCTGGCGAGGTAGCATTGTAAGTTCCGAAAGTCTGTTTATCCTTTTCATCAAGGTAAATTACGTCATTCTCACGCTTGGCAACCTCAAGATTTTCTCCGTTCTGGTTGGGACCCTGTACAAATGTTTCGGTTCCGTATGCAGTATTTCTGGCTGCGGAATTACAGTGAATAGAAACGAAAAGATCAGCCTTACTTCGGTTGGCAAGGTTGGTACGGTCTGAAAGTGACGGAAATTCATCTATCTTTCTTGTATAAATGATTTTAAAATCTTTATTCTTTTCAAGTTTAGCACCTAATTTTAACGTAATGGCGAGGGTAACATCTTTTTCTGCAATTCTACCGATATCGCTGTAAGATCTGTAGGCTCCATGGTCACTTCCGCCGTGTCCGGCATCCAAAACTATGGTGAATTTTTTTTGAGAAAATGCAATACTGGAGAAAACTACGAACAGAAATGCTAAAATTATTTTAAATTTTGATTGGTACATCTTTCAGTTTTAAAAATTATACTAATTTTGACCCCAAATTATAGCAAACAAAAATTGGACAAAACCGTCTTCAAAAATATATTACAATTTCTTATTATCCTAATTTTTAACAGTTTTTTAGCACAGACAGTGCCTCAAAAATTGCAGAGAAATACGGTAATAAATGATACCATACCGAAAGTGGTAAGTGACACCATCACAAAAAAAGATACAATAGTTCTGCCAAAAGAGTCTTTGGAAGATGTACTGCGTACAAAAGCCGATTCCAAAAGGAGAGATGTTCCGAAGAAAATGATTTATCTCGTACAGAATGCGCAGGTGAAGTATCAGGATATGCAGATTGATGCAGATTATATCTCGATTGATGAGGAGAAAAATATTATCTACGCGAGAGGAAAACTGGATTCTCTAGGGAAAATAACAGAGCTGGCTCAGGTTGACCAGGCAGGAAAGAAATATGAAGTGGAAAGCTTCAGCTACAATACCAAAACAAGAGAAGCTATTGCCTACAACGCAAGAACCGAGGAAAGCGAAGGTCTGATTGTGGCCATTAAAACCAAAAAGTACAACGACTCTGTCTTCGTAATGCGCCATGCGGAGTTTACAACTGATAAATATTATATCGATAAAAAAGACAAGCGGCCCGATTACCATCTTTTGGCTTCACACATCAAAATGCAGAAAGGAAAAAGCAATTCTACCTTAATTGTAGGTCCTGCACAAATGTATATAGAAGATGTGCCAACGCCTTTGGTAATGCCGTTTGCTATTCTTCCGTTTTCAGATAAACGTTCTGCGGGGATTTTGATTCCAAGTTTCGGGGAAAGGGAAGATGTTGGATTTTTCTTAAATGGTTTGGGGTATTACCAGCCCATTGGCGAGCATTTTGACCTTCGGGTTTTGGCTGATATTTATACAAAAGGAAGCTGGAATTTAAGACCGGAAATGAATTATATCAAGAAATACCGTTACAACGGAAATTTCGCCGCAGATATTGGTAATACAGTCCGCGGAATTAAAGGACTTGATAATTACAGCAAAACAGGAACCTACAGAATCGCGTGGAGACATACTCAGGATACCAAAGCTAATCCGTTTCTAACGTTTTCTGCTTCAGTGGATGTTACCAGCCAGACGTTCTACAACAATACGGTGAACAATAATTATATTATGGATCAGAGCGTGCTCAGAACCCAGCAGAATTCTACGCTCACGCTTACCAAAAGATTTTTAACATTACCGATCACGATTACCGGAACGGCTTCCTACAATCAGAACTTCGCGACAGGATTGGCGGATCTCCGTCTTCCACAGATGAATATTGCCATCAACCAGTTTTATTTATTCGGATCCAAAACCGGAGTGAGGCAGGGTTTACTGGAGAATATCACCGTAAATACAGGGATTAACCTTACCAACTCTGTAAGCACTGAAGAAGGCGAGCTTTTCACCAAAGCCATGTGGGATAAACTGCAGACCGGTGTGAGAAACAATATTGCTTTGGGAACCAATACAACGATTGCCAAATATTTTACCTTCAGTTTAGGAGCCAATATTGATAATGCTTTAACTACAAAAACCCTTACAAGAGCATATGATCCCATTGAAAATAAAGTGGTTGATCAGGTGAATAAAAGAGTTGCAGGATATTCTACGTTCAGCACAAGTGCTTCATTGCAAACTACGCTTTACGGGATGCTAAACTTTAAAAAAGGTGGAGCAGTAGAGGCAATCCGTCACATGATGATGCCGAGTTTGAGCTTTTCTTATTCTCCGGATTTTGGTGCGCCGGGCTTTGGATATTTCAGAAATTATTATGATGCAGCAGGTGCTTTGACGCCTTACTCAATTTTTGATATGGGAATTGTCGGAAGTCCTGTATCAGGCGAGGTAGGAGCGATGGGATACAATATTTCGAATAATATCGAGATGAAAATTAAATCTAAAAGTGATTCTACAGGCGTAAAAAAGATTAAAATATTTGAATCACTCAATATTAATGGTAACTATAATTTCTTAGCCAAATCTCATCCATTTTCAATCATCAACGTAACGGGACAGACTTCTCTTTTCGATAGTAAATTAAGCATCAATACAAGTCTTGCGATTGAACCTTATAAAATTTTGTTCGTTCCTGGTACAGATACCGGCATCAGAACAGAAGATTTCGGGTCTTTCAGTGTACAGGGTTTCAATGTGCAAATGTCTTATCCTTTAAGCAGTGAGATTTTTCAGGACAAAAATGAGAAAAAGGATCTTTCTAAAATTTACAATAAAAAAGGTGAGATCCGTAATGAAAATTATTATTTTGATGATGACAACTATGCCCACTTCGAGCAAACGTGGAGTCTGAATGTGAATGCAAGTTATGCTTACACAAGAAATTTAACAAGAGAAGGCACAAGAATTGCCTCCGTAGGTTTAGACGGAAATATGAAGCTTACACCATTTTGGAATGTTACCGGAAGCACGCACTACGACATGATTACAGGTAAATTAGCTTACACAAGAATCGGTTTTGCAAGAGATCAGCGAAGTTTTACAATTAATTTCAACTGGGTTCCTTTTGGCCAGTATAAAGTGTATGACTTCTTTATCGGAATTAAAGCAAATATTTTAAGTGACGCTCTTAAGTACAAAGACAGAAGTTTTACGCAGCCAAATGCTCCGTTTTAAGATCATCATTTAATTAAAATAGAAATTTTATATTTGCAGCCAAATTAAAATCACGGATTGACAGATTTTAAAGCAGAATTTAATTCTTCAAAATATTTGAAATATATCTAATAATGAAAACAATTATCAACACAGAAAATGCTCCGGCAGCTATCGGACCTTACTCTCAGGCAAATTTTGCCAACGGAGTTCTTTATATTTCAGGTCAGATTCCGGTAGATCCTTCAACGGGTAAGCTGGTAGAGGGAATCGAAAAGGAAACACATCAGGTAATGAAAAATCTTGAAGCAATCCTTACTGAAGCAGGTATGACTTTTAAAAATGTTGTGAAAGCTACCATTTTCCTAAAAAGCATGGATGATTTTGCTGTAATGAATGATATTTACGCATCGTATCTTGACGCAGAAAGCTATCCGGCGAGAGAAACTGTACAGGTTTCATGTCTGCCAAAAAATGTTGATATCGAAATCTCAATGATTGCACATCAGGATTAATGAATTTTCTAAGAAATACATTAGCGGTTCTGGTAGGTCTTGCAATTGCAGGGCTTATGATTACTCTTGGGATAAGAGCATTTCCGCAATGGGTTACTTTCGATGCTTTTGCTCCGTTTGAGCACTGGCAGCGCTTTCTGGAAAGCATGAAGGGCGAGGATGCCTTTTTCGGTTTTCTTCTTTTTATTTCAGGTTTGGGGACCACGATCGGAGGTGTTGTTACGGCCATGATAGTGAAGTACGCAAAAGTGGCTTACGCAATCTTAATTGGTTTTATTATGCTCTTTATTGCGATGCTGGATATCATCATCTTTCCGTACCATCCTACATTTTATAAGATAAGTATATTTCTTACCTTTTTTCCTTTTGCCTGGCTCGGGGGAAAAATTGTTTCAGTGATTTACGAACGAAAAAATAAAAGACTTAAACTTAAATCATAAAAAAATTGCCGCTTCAGTAATGAAGCGGCAATTTTTTATTTAGTTCCAAATTGATTTAAGATTGATTTAAGGCATTTTAAATCCTTTGGTGTATATCCTTCCATATTCGTCTACAAATTTCACCTGTACGTTACCTTTGTAGTTGTTAAGAATTTTTTCTACATCACCCTGCGAGTTTACCGGCTTGCCATTGATTTCGATGATAATGTAATTATCTACAATTCCGATTTTTGCCATTTCTCCACCTTCGATTACGCCTTTCGCAACAACACCGCTGTTAAGTCCGTAATCAGTTTTGAATCTGTCGCTCAGCTCGCTAAAGTCTGATCCTATTTTTTCACTCACACTCAGATCTGCTTTCGTTCTGGTAGAAGTACCTCCTTTCTGATCTTTTAGTGTAACCGTAGTTGTATTTTCTTTACCGTTTCTCAGATAGGTCAGCTGCACTTTATCACCAGGTCTTCTGCTGCCCACAGCTGCAGAAAGATCTGCAAAATCTGTTATAGTGTATGAATCTACTTTTGTGATAATATCTCCTTTTTTCACACCTCCGTCTTCAGCACCGCTGTTTTCAGAGAACCCTGTTACATACATTCCGTTTCCGGCTTTCAGGCTGGTTTTCTGTTCTTTGTTGTAGGCTGCTACCAACTGATCATTAGATAAGTCTAAAGTCATCACTCCAAGGAAACCTCTTTGTACAATACCGAATTTTTTGATATCCTCAACAATCTTTCTGGCAAGATTTGCAGGTACCGCAAACCCGTATCCCTGATAATATCCTGTAGTAGACTGAATCGCAGAATTGATTCCGATAAGTTCTCCGCTTGCATTCACAAGAGCTCCACCTGAGTTTCCGGGATTAATCGCTGCGTCGGTCTGGATAAAGCTTTCAATAGGATTGCTTGCTTTCCCCTGAGAGCCCAGAATACCAATTCCTCTGCCTTTTGCTGAAACAATACCTGCAGTAACTGTCGAATTTAAACCTAAAGGATTTCCTACTGCCAACACCCACTGTCCAACTTCAATATTATCTGAATTGGCAAAGTTCAGGAACGGAAGTCCTTTTTCTTCGATTTTTAATAATGAAATATCTGTATTCGGGTCAGTTCCCACCAAAGTTGCGATGTACGCTTTTTTATTGCTTAAAACCACTTCAAGCTTGTTGGCTCCTGCCACAACGTGGTTGTTTGAAATAATATATCCATCCGGAGAAATGATCACACCAGATCCCATTCCTGATGGCATATTATCCGGTGCCTGCTGCCTTTGTCCGCGCTGATTTCTTCCACCCATAGGGTCGCCGAAAAAGAAATCCCACATATCCTGCTCAGAAGCTCTGCTGGATGCTTTATTTTGATAATTTTTAATGCTCACTACCGCAGGCACAGTAGCCTTGGCCGCTTTGGTGAAATCGTCGCCTACGGCTGCGGTATTCATTCCGACAAAAGATGTGTTGCCTGATTTTGTGAAGTAAGATTGGTCTGTCATGCCGGTGCCGTCATTAAAATACTGCTGAACACCAACTGTGGTAGCTCCGGAGATAACTCCCACTACTGCAAAAGGTAATAGTTTTTTTAAAGTACTCTTCATTGTATATCTTCTTTGATTTATAATTAATAAGTTATTTTTATGTAAACAAATTTAATGCTAAATAAGTAATCAATTCATTTAAAGTGTTTCAGTTTTAACTAAAATTTAACTGCATTTATAGCATTTTAAAGTTTAAGTTGTAATTTGAGTCTTGCTTTAACTAAACTTAAAAATTTATTAAAGTCAAATTGTCATATTTTAGATGTCAGACATCTGCCTAAAGTTAAATCCTGCGTTGTAAAATCTGTCACACGGTAATTCTGGCATTATTAAATTGATTTAAATGCTTATATTTGCAAAAATTTTCTCACTTAAAACGTTTATAGCATGCAACTGTACAACACCTTAAGCGCAGAAGAAAGAGCTAAGTTAATCGATGAAGCTGGTAAGGACCGTCTTACATTGTCTTTCTATGCGTATGCCAAAATTCAGGATCCCCAAAAATTCCGCAACGACCTTTTTATCGCCTGGAACGCACTTGATGCATTAGGACGTATTTACGTTGCCCATGAAGGAATAAACGCTCAGATGAGTGTGCCGGCAGACAATTTTGAAGCTTTTAAAGATACGCTCGAAGCATACGATTTCATGAGAGGGATCAGATTAAATGTTGCGGTAGTGCATGATAACCATTCATTTTTAAAGTTAACCATTAAAGTTCGGAATAAAATTGTTGCCGACGGTTTGAATGATGAAACCTTTGATGTTACCAATAAAGGTATTCATCTGAAAGCTCAGGAATTCAATGATATGCTTGAAGATCCGAACACGATCGTGGTCGATTTCAGAAATCATTATGAGAGTGAAGTGGGGCATTTTGAAGGTGCCATCACTCCGGATGTAGAAAATTTCAGGGAAAGTTTGCCGATTATCAATGGTCAGCTTCAGGATTTTAAAGAAGATAAAAACCTTTTGATGTACTGTACCGGAGGAATCCGCTGTGAAAAGGCGAGTGCTTATTTTAAACATCAGGGTTTTAAAAATGTTTTCCAGCTTGAAGGTGGAATCATTGAATATGCAAGACAGATCAAGGAAGAAGGCGTTGAAAGTAAATTCATCGGAAAAAACTTTGTTTTTGATCACCGTCTGGGCGAAAGAATTACGGACGACATTATTTCCCAGTGTCACCAGTGCGGAAAGCCCTGTGATAATCACACCAACTGTGCCAATGATGCCTGTCATCTGCTGTTTATCCAGTGTGATGAATGTAAAGCTGCAATGGAGAATACGTGCTCAACGGAATGTCTTGAAACTATTCATTTGCCTTGGGAAGAGCAGGTCGCCAAAAGAAAAGGACTGAAAGTCGGGAACAAAGTATTCAGAAAAGGAAAATCTGATGCACTCAAATTTAAAAGTTCAGGTGATCTGTCTACACAAACTTTAGGGAAAGCCGAAAGCAAAGATATCCGTCAAAAAATTAAGATTAAAAAAACCTTGATCGGGAAAGCGGAACATTACTATTCAAAATCAAAAATCGCTCAGTTTTTACTGGAAAAGGAACTTTCAGTTGGAGACAAAATATTAATTTCCGGACCTACAACAGGAGAACAGCAGGTTGCAGTTACAGAAATTTATGTTGATGGAAATTCTTGCCAAACTGCAAAAGCAGGAGATCAGATTACTTTTGAACTTCCGTTCAGAGTAAGATTATCGGATAAAATCTACAGAATTTTAGAATCTGAAAAGGCTTAAACTGATGCTGAAAGCTGAACTTAGAAAGAAGTATTTAAACAAAAGAAAAGCCTTGTCAAATGATGAGGCTTTCGTGTTTTCTGAAAAGATATTTACAAATTTTGTCGATTATTTTAAACCTGAATCCGGACAGAAAATTCACATTTTCATTCCGATTGAAAAGTTTAATGAAATCAATACTCATATTTTTATTGATTATTTTTTAACCCGAAATATCAGAGTTTTTGTACCTAAAATTGTGGATATGAAGTTGATTTCAGTTGAGATTTTTAGCGAAACTCAATTTGAAATCAACAATTGGGGAATTTCCGAACCTGTTTCTATTGAAGATTCAGGAATTTCAGATTTTGATTTTGTTATCACACCCTTGCTTTACTGCGATGTAAAAGGAAACAGAGTAGGTTACGGCAAAGGTTTCTATGACAGTTTTTTTGAAAGTATATCTGAAGATTCAAAAAAAATCGGAGTTAATTATTTTAACCCCGATGAATGTATTGATGATGTCTGGAAAGACGATATTCCTTTAGATTATTTGGTTACACCAACCGATGTGCTGTCTTTTAAGGGAGGTTTTGAGTAAAAATTGAGAAAGTAAAACTTAAATTCTTTATTCTTCTGTTCCGGTTTTGAAACCAAAGTGTATTGAGCGTTTCTCTCAAAAATCCCGATAGATTTGTTTTTAGAATCGAGATATTCCACATTAAATTTAGCAAAATCCAGGGTGTCCTGATCCTTGATTTGTTTGAAAACATTGATGTTGCTCACTTTTATTTTCTTCACCTGCAGACTTTCAAGCTCTTTAAACATTCCCTGAAACGTTGTAGAATCTGATTTTTCAAAGTACTTTTCGATTTTGGCGTAGATGGCTTTGTCGATCTCTGTTTTTTTATTTCCGGAAAGATATAGAGTCGAAAGATCCAGAACGTCCTGTACTTTCTGCATGGTGATGGCATTGATTGCCTGTGCGCTGTCCATCTTCACAGAAATATTCTCAGTGTTTCTAAGCTTCTCAAGGTCGCTTACGGTAGGGGTTTCATCTTTTTTCTTGCAGGCAATCGCTGTGATGCCAAGAAGTATCGTCAAAAACAAAAAGTTAGGGATTATTTTCATTGTTTGAGATTTTAAATTTTATAGATACAATTTTTCCTTTGTTATCCTTTTTCATTTCGATAACATTAAGGTTTTTAAGGGATGTTGTCGGTGTGGTTACGAGGGTGATGTAATCTTCTTTGTCAAGAGCTTCCAGACCGTAGATGTCGCTGTCATACACCTGAGTAATCACAGCGGCATTGCTGATCAGGTTTTCGAGCTGTTTTCTTTTCTGCTGTATCAGTTGCTCAGAATTTTCACCTTTAATGTCTTTGATGGAGAAATAGTAGAGTGCCATTTTATAGTCGTCTGGTTTCAGCTCAATGGTTTCTTCCTTTGGGGCGTTTTCAAGGTTTCTGTTGACTTCCAGGTTCTCATACACTGCCGAGCTGATCTGCATTTTTATTGCTTTATCCTTCGATGCATACACGAATTTTTCACCTGGCTTTATTCTGTAGAGAATAGGAGATTCATTTTCCTTGATAACTTTTATTTCAATATCACTCTGTACGCCCTGATTTCGGTCGGCGTCAGTAAAATGATACGTATAAGTTTTCTGAAAAATTTCATCTTTAAATCCTAAAAGTCCCAGTAGTATCACGAAAACGGAGCTTGCTGCAATCCATGCAGTTCTTTGGTAGCTTTTTTTTGCTGGTGTAAAACGTTTATTTTCTGTTACCTCATTATTTTGCGGAATTTCTTCAACTGATTGATTATCAATATCCGATTTTTGTAAATCACTCAAAACAGGCTCGGTTTTCACCGTAGAAACAGTATTTTCCTGATTTTCCTCGAGGTTGACTGAAGCCGACACCGTTTTTTCTAATTCCTTCAGGTCACTTTCGCTTAAATCTTCCTCATCCTTCAGTAATTCTCCGACAAAAAGATTCTGTTTTTTGAAATCGTACCATGAGTCGAAACCCGCATAAATACTCAACAAATTAAGCATGTCGATTCTCGGAAGTTTGGTGACTGGAGAAGATTTAAAATAAGTGTAAAAAGATTTTTCACTGATGTTTCCCTTCGCCTTTTTTCGCAGATCTTCCTGAAAGTAGATGATATCAATACCTTTCCATTTTGATATTTCATCAAATGAAGGGGTATATTCGGTTAAATACTGAGCCTGAACCGATTTTTTCAGTTGCTCAAAGTGTAATAAATCCAGATCAGTCAATTTTTAAAATATATTTAAAGTATTGATTTTCAATTAAGTTTAATTGTAAAATTGTTTTACAAAGTTATTACAATTGTTTTTCATAAACAAATTTTTCATCTGCTATACCTTTGTCTTGTTCAAATAACGGAACAGAAAAGAGATTTTAAAAAACAATATTAACAAATTAAATTTAATTTATTATGAAAAAGTCATTATTCGTAGCTGCTATCGCTGCTATTTCATTAGTTGCTTGTAAAAAAGGAGATGCTACTGAAACTAACAAAGATTCAATCGAAGCTAACAAAGATTCAGCTGTTGAAGCTATCGATTCTGCTGCTTCTGCAGGTAAAGATTCAGTTAAAGCTACTGCTGATTCAGCTAAAGCTGCTGTTGATTCTACAGCTAAAGTTGCTGCTCCAGCTGCTCACTAATCAGTTACGAACTGAAAATAAAAGAACCGTTTCGCTCAGCGAGACGGTTTTTTTGTGCTCATTATTAAGATTTATATTATGACTTCTTTTGTTTTAATGTTTCGTAGCATGTAATCGCCACGGCGTTACTCAAATTTAAAGAATCAATGCTTCCACTCATCGGAATTAAAGTATTTTGACCTTTCCCATTCCAGAACTCACTTAAACCGGAATGCTCTGTGCCAAACAGGACCGCTGAGCGCTTGGTGAAATCTTTTTTATACAAGTCATCAGATGATTCATCCATAATCGTGGTATAAATGCTGAAATCGTTTTCCTGGAGAAATTTATAAACATCATTATTTTCTGCCTGAAAGATTTCCATTCCGAAAAGACAGCCAACGCTTGAACGGATGACATTTGGATTGTAAAAATCTGTTTTTCCGTCGGCGACAATCAAAGCATCAATACCGAAAGCTTCGCAACTTCTTAGAATTGCTCCCAAATTTCCCGGTTTTTCCACACCCTCTACAATAATTACAGTCGAATCTTCTTTAGGTTTAAAATCATTTAAATCTGATTCTTTGGTTTTATAAACTCCAATTATTCCTTCGGAAGTTCCGCGGTAAGCAATTTTTTCATAAACCTTATCATTGACCAAATGTGTTTTTTCATTCGGAAGATTCCCTTTAAAAATGTTTTCACAAATATAAAATTCCACTGGCTCAAAATTGTATTTCAAAGCTCTTTCGTTTTCCTGTTGACCTTCCACGACAAAAACATCAGCCTTTTTTCTGAATCTGTTGTCCGTTAAAAGTTTGGTAATGTGTTTAATTTTCTCGTTTTGAAAACTCTCGATAATCATGATTGCTCAGTTATGAATGATAATTGATGCAAAAATAAGATTTTAAAAGTTACTCGCCTGTCATCATCAGTAAATTAGTATTTGTTTTAGGTTGAGTTTTAATACGGACGGAAAATTCATAAGCAGTATAACGTAAATTGTTTAAATTAGCTAAAACTTGTGGTATGAAAATCATTAATATTTTGGCAATCGTTATTTTCTCATTGTACAGTTGTCAAAATGCAACTTCAAAAAAGGTATTTAAGGAGATTTCATTGGTAAATAAAATTGATTTTAATGATGATAAATTAAATCAGCCACGGTTTGCGTGTGGATTTTTGATGCAATATAATAATGAAACCTTTGCTGTTACGGCCAAGCATTTATTGCAGATAATAAAACCAAAAGAAATGAAAACTTTAGCATTTGAAAATCACATCAAAAGTTGGTCATTTTATGTATTGGATAAGAAAGATAAAACCGTTACAACGAATTCTCTTTTAAATAAAAATGAATCTGAAAATTTGAATGACAAATCGTCATACAGTAACGATTGGCTTGTTTTCTCAGTTAAACAAAATAATTCAGATGTCGAAGTATTAGAAATAAGGGATAAGCCGCTTCTTGTCGGCGAGAAATTGTATGTTGTTGGTTGGACCAGAACAATGGAAGATGGCCCACAAAGAGTTTATGAATTTGAGTATTACAAAACCATCAATAACAGAATGTTGCTTAAGGATGTTGTTGTTCCGGAAAAATTCGGCGGCTTAAGTGGTGCTCCTGTAGTTGACGAATATGGGAAATTAGTTGGGATTGTCTCTGGTGGTACAGAAGATCCGGATACAAAGAAAAAGTATTTTTCGCCATGTACTTTGGATAACCTGTTGTCCTTTTTAGATCAATATCAAAAGCGGAAAAAATAGTTTTACGAGTTTTTATTTATATCATTCAATGGAAAGCTGTTTAAATTCATCGTTATCGGAGCTGTCTATCAAACTTTGTGGAAGTTCTTTTTTGTTTTTGATTCCCAAAGATTTCAATTTCTGAGTTTGAGAAATCAGATTATCATTACCTGTTGAAAGCTGTTTGAATGCATCATTGTAAACATTTTTAGCCTGATCCAGATTCTTCCCAACTTTTTCTAAATTTTCTACGAAACCGGCAAATTTATCATATAGTTTTGCGCCACGTTCCGCAATTTCCAAAGAATTTCGGTTTTGGTATTCCCGTTTCCAAAGATCAGAAATTAGTTTTAAAGAAGTAATTAGATTGCTTGGATTTAAAAGTAAAATCCGTCTGTCGTAGGCAAAATTCCACAGGTTTTGGTCGGCTTGCATGGCTGCGATGTAAGCCGGCTCGCTCGGGATAAACATCATGACAAAATCTAAAGATTTTCCGTAATCGTCGTATGCTTTTTGACTGAGTTGATTGATGTGATTCTTTATGGAAGATAAATGCTGATTGATTTTAATCTGATAAATTTCAGGATCTGTTTCATCAACCAATTCTGTGAAAGCGGTCAGAGAAACTTTAGAATCTATGATTACATTTCTTTCATCCGGATATTTTACAACGGCATCCGGACGCATTTTTTTACCCGAAAATTCTGAAAATAGGGCTTTGTTATCTTCGTCTCTAAGCTCATGTTCCAGAAAATATTCTCTACCTTTTACCAATCCGGATTTTTCCAGAATACTTTCCAGAATCATTTCTCCCCAGTTTCCCTGAGTTTTGCTTTCGCCCTTTAATGCTTTTGTCAGTCTTTTGGCGTCTTCAGAAATCTGCTGGTTGAGTAACGCGAGTTCTTTTACCCGCTCTCCAAGTGAAAAACGTTCCTTATTTTCCTTTTCGTACGCTTCGTTGACCTTATTTTTTAAGTCATTAATTTTTTCCTGAAAAGGTTCAAGAATATTTTTAAGATTATTTTGATTTAAAGCAGTAAACTTTTCTGTTTTCTCCTCTAAAATTTTATTAGCCAAATTTTCAAACTGAAGTTTTCCTTCTTCCTGAATTTTTTTTGTTTCTTCTTTTTGAGTTTTCAGAAAAGTATTTTCGGCAGAAGTTTTTGCAAATTCGTTTTTTAAATCATTCAAAAGGTCAGCCTGTTGAAGATTATTTTCTTTTTCAATTTGAATAATTTGTTCTAAATCATGAATTTTAAGATTCAAATTTTCTAAATCTGCATTAGATTTAATATTTAAATGATTGAGTTCATCAAAAGAATTTCGTGAAACCATCGAAGATTTCAGATAAAAATAAATGATTATTGAGCTTAAAATTCCTCCAATAAAACAGCCGATGATCAGGTAAGTGATTTCCATTTTTCAAAATTACAAAACTATGAGCTGATGAAGAAAAATTTATATGTTACAAATTGACAGGTTTTAAATCAGTTAGATTTAAAAATTAAGGAATAAAATAAAAATAGAAGAACGCTCCCAAAAGCACCCCAAATATTAAGGTGCTACAAGATGTCAATAACAAGAAGGAACAAAATTTGAAGTCAAAGTCTCTTAATGATTTCTCTTTTTCTGCCTTGTCGTATTTTTTATTTTCTGTAAATCTACAAATGCTTATGATGTGTGTTAATGAATCTGAAGAAAAATATAAATGAAATATTGAGCAAGCTGTTGATATTATTAAATAAAATAAACTGCCATACAACATACTGCTTAATTTGTGAAAGTTGTCAACTAAGCATATATTGTTAGTAGGTGGATCAAAGATAATCTTCTTTAATAAAAATCCCATTATTCCGATGCAGATTAAAGATATTCTTGTTAGTTCTTTAGAAAATGCTTGGTATCTATCTAAAATTTCTACATCAGCTTTGTATAACTCTTCGTTTAACTTGTAATTTCTCATGATCATATGGTTTTTGTTTTCTCTAATATCTCAATATTTTTCACCACATCACTGCTTTCGCATTTCTTAAGCTCTTTTGCCAAATTGGAAGAAAGTAATTTAGGATAAAGAATTTGTGAAGCGACTTTTGCAGCTGCATAATCTACAATTCCGACGACGTTTTCTTTTAAAAAGTTGGGTGTGTTGGAAGAAATTACAGCCGTAGCCCATGATGTATCTCTAGCTTTTGAAATTGCAAAATCTAAAACTGCATTATCTTTTCCGTTGGATAATTTGTCGATTAAATTCACGGGATAACAAATTTTATTTAGAGAATCTTGTACGTTTTGATTAATTGAAGCAATCACAGAATTGATCCTTTCAAAATCGGTTTTCAGCGGATTGATTTTTCTGTAAGGCATTATCGACGCGGCGGAGATTCCCAAATCTAGATTGATATGCGCATTCATGCCTAAAAATATGTGTTGAAGAATTAAAAGGTCTTTGTTTTTGGTGGCTTCAAAAGCTAAAAACCATGCGTTGGTGCATTTTTTTCCTTTAGAATAGTTTTCCCAGGCATCTAGATATCTTGTTGCAAAAGCGATGTCGAGCAAAGTCATTCTTGGGTTGTCTTCAAACTTTTTCTGCTGAATTCCTTTTAAAACCTGTGCGGTCATAATTCTGTAGGTACAGGCAAAATATCCGATTGTGCTTTTATTTTCTTTGCTCCAGATGATGATTTCGTCTAATTTTTTCAGGACTTCTTCGATGGTTTTCATATTGGTTTAGTTTTAAATAAAGATAGGAAAAAGCCAGCGGTTTTGTGAGGTTGTATTTATTTTAATATTTTATATTCATATAAAAATTGACAGTCTTTTCCTAAATATCCAAACATTCCCCATTTTTCGTTGTTATAATACTTCATGTTTAGAAGCAAAAATTCATGATTTTCGGTTTTAATACGGATGTTGCTTGACAATGGCACTTTTTCAAATGGAAAATTAAACTGGATTCTATCTTCAGAATTGTTTGCGATTTCCATTGAATCAACTTTCTTTTAATTTTGAATCAAATACAGTTTTATATTTCGCACACTTTTAGTCATAACACTGTCAGAAATTTCTATAGTGGGTTGATCAAAGATATATTTACTATCTGAACATTCTCTATTGTCAGCCACACTCCGTTCTCTGCTGGTAGAAATCTGATAATAAAAAAATCCTGCAATAATAGAAACGATCAACAGTAAAATTCCAAGAATAATCAGACAGCCTTTCAAATATTTATTCATAAAAATTTTATTGAATTTTTAAGGATTTTCTTTTGCAATTTCATCATGGTGCTTCAGATACAGAGGCAACGCTGCAGAACCGTACCAGGGGAATATTTCATAATTAAAAATTCCGGCAGCTACGGCGGGATCGGTTTTTACCCAGGATTCTGCTTCTTCTTTCGATTTTGTATTGAAGATAAACATACCGCGATAGTCGCGTTGATTTTTCTCTGAAAATGGTCCGGCAACAATCACTTTTCCTTCTTTGGCAAGTTTTCCGATGTTTTCCATGTGGCCTTTCATCAGATTGGCTTTTTTCTCTTTGTCGTCGATTTTTGCTGTTCCGGTGGTGAGCATTACAATCGTGTAGCCTTTCATTCCGTATTGGTCGGAGCCTAAAGAATCGGCGAGTTTTTGATTGTATTTTGAAACGTCTCCTTTTTTTGCTGAGCCGGAACCAAAAAACTGATTGAAAATAATGATAAAAGGGAAAATTTTGATTTCCTATTGTATTTTTTAATTTTTATTGCTGCGAATTGCACGCGCCCCGACCTGAGTGGAGCTCTTTTTATTTGGTGGGGGAGAACCCTGCCAGCGTTTCAAACGCTGGCAGGGTTGAGCGTTGGAAATAAAAAGCGGGAACGGAGGGCGGAAACAGGCGCCCAAATAATATCTAAGCTTAATTTTTAATCTTTTATTCTCAAAAATTCCTTCGCCAGTTCAATCATTTTCGGATCTCCGGTGTATTTTCCGTGTTCGTCGGAAAGTTTTACTGTTGGAATCCATTCTTTGTTTAAAGATTGAACTCCGATTAATTTCATTACAATATTCATTGGTTTTAAACCTACATCATTAGTTAGATTCGTACCGATTCCGAAAGAAACGCCTATTTTTCCTCTGCAGTAGTTTGTGATTTCCTCTACTTTTTCGAGATTCAGATTGTCGGAAAAAATAATGTATTTAAACAGGGGATTGATTCCGTGGCGTTGATAGTGTGCGATTGTTTTGTCGGCAAATTCCAAAGGATCTCCACTGTCGTGACGGACACCATCGAACAGTTTTGCAAATTTCTTGTCGAACTGCTCAAAAAAGACGTCCGTTGTGTAAGTGTCTGAAAGTGCAACTCCGAGATCACCTCTGTAAACATCTACCCAGTGCTCGAGCGCGAGCTTGTTGGCCATTTTGAATCCAAATTCGGCACCGTGGAACATGAACCATTCGTGGGCGTGGGTTCCGATTGGTTTTACACCGTATTTCATTGCGAAATGAACATTTGAACTTCCGATAAATGTGGAATCTTTTTTTCGGGTCAAAGCTTCCATTACAAGGTTCTGAACTTTGTAGGAATGTCTTCTGCGCGTCCCGAATTCTGCGAAATTAACTCCTAATTTGTTCAGGGAATCTGCTTTTTCAAGCGTTTTATTCATTACAATTTCATTGGAGTCTCTTTCCAGATGATTCATTTCGTAGTGCAGTTCGCTGATTAAGGCCAGCAAAGGCACTTCCCAGAGAATCGTTCTGTACCAAAGTCCTTCCACGGTTACGGAAAGCTCGTTGTCGGTCTGTACAATTTTTACTTCAGACGGGTCGTAATGATAGCCTTCTAAAAAATCGAGGTAAGGTAAATCTAAGTAAGGGCAGGTTTTAGCTAAAAATCTTTTTTCTTCCCGGGTAAGTTTCAGTTCGGCCATTTTGCTGACCACTTCTTTCAAAGCAACATCGAAACCCTCAGGGAAATGATGTTTTCCGCGGTTGATGAATTCGTATTTTACGGTTTGGCTTGGGAATAATTTTACCACTGCATTCTGCATGGTAATTTTATAGAAATCGTTGTCGAGAATGGAGTTAAACGTCATGTTTTGCATATTGTGTAATTTTAACACAAATTTAAATATTTAAAAATAAAAACCGTCTAAATGTAAGACGATTTTTTAAATTCTCTTGAATTTTGTTCGGTTTTTACTTTCCTAAATAAGAATTGTACATCCATACTTCTTTTTCCTGTTCGGTAATATAGTCGCTCATCTGGGAATTGGTTCCCTCGTCGCCAGCTTCATCGGTAATGTTTAGAAGTTCCCGTTGTAAATCGATCACCACTTTGAATGAGTTTAAAATGATCTCAACACTTTTGTTTCCGTTATTCACTTCTCTGCTTTCTTTGATGGTTGAAACCTGAAGGTAGTCTGAATAGTTGTGTGCCGGAGTTGCTCCTAATGTTAAGATTCTTTCAGCAATTTCGTCAATTTTTAAAACCAGACTGTTGTAGAGTTCCTCAAATTTCGGGTGGAGGGTAAAGAACTGTTCGCCTTTGATGTTCCAGTGGGATCCTCTCGTGTTTTGGTAGAAAACGGAGTAGTTGGCTAAAAGTATATTTAGTTTTTCTGAAATTTTCTGGCAGTCGGCTTCCTGCAAGCCGATGATATTCGCATTTTTCATAATATTAATTTCTAATGACAATTTCAATTGTAAATATTATGCCGAAAAAGGGTGTGGCTGATTGATGATGATTATCTTTGCTATTTTTACAGTAAATCATTTTTAAATGAATATTCCGATAAATCCTGTTAAGACATTTTTAATTTCAATGCTGCTGTTTATGGCAGTTTGCTCAGGATATTATTTTTTATCGCTGACTAAAACAGACGGTCATTATATATATGTAATCGATGATGCTTACATTCATTTGGCAATGGCTAAAAATTTTGCGCTGCACAATGTTTGGGGTGTTACGAAATACAGATTTTCTTCCAGCTCATCTTCGCCGCTGTTTACTTTTATGATTGGGATTTTAATTAAAATTTTTGGCAATAATGATTTGATCCCGCTGCACTTCAATATTGTTTTTTCAGGTGCGGTTATTTTTATTTTAAATAAATTTTACTCAAAATTATTTTCATCAGACTTAAAAATTATTTCGGCTGTTGTTTTCACCTGCTTATTCGTCACACTTCATTTACAGGTACTGATCGGGATGGAACATGTGTTTCAGGTGTTTGTGTTTGCTCTGAATGTTTTTTTCTTTTATCATTTAAATCAGAAAAACTGGGCTAAATACGGCTTTTTCATTTCACTGCTTTTCCTCGGACTGATCAGGTTTGAAAGTATGTTTTACTTTGTAGTTCTGGCATTTCTTTTCTTTTTAATTAAAAATTTCAGGTACGGAATTGCTGTTCTGATTCTTGGATTTCTGCCAATTGCGATATTATGTCTTTTTAATCATTCCCAATCGGGCTATTGGTTTCCGAATTCTGTCGTGGTAAAAGGTACCGCCGTGCATTTTAATTCTAATTTTATCAGGGAAATGATCAGTATCATAGATTACAAACTGATTTCCAGTAACAGTCTTTATAAGATTGGGCTGTTTCCTATTTTAATAAGCGCATGGTTTGTATTTCAAGACCGGAAAAAATCTTTCAGGGATATTCTGAAGCAGAATTTTATGCTCATTGTTTTGTCAGGCACATTTATTCTACACTGTTTATTTGCTGAAACCAAATCGATGTTCAGGTATGAGGCTTATATTATTGTTGGATTTTCCATGGCTGTGTTTGAGCGTATTTCAAGAGATTTTGTTTTCGTAAGTTTTTTTAAGTTTAAAAATGTGCTGATCAGCGGTTTTCTTTTGGCCAATTTCGTTTTAATGATTTACAAATCCTCTGTTTCTCATAAAATGCTGGTTTTCGGGAATAAAAATATTTATGAGCAGCAAATTCAGTCTGCGAAATTTCTTCATACCTATTATAATGATGCAAAAGTAGTTGCTAATGATATCGGAGCTGTAACCTATTTTACGGATATTCATCTATTGGATATCGTAGGATTGGGATCTGCTGAAACCATTCCTTTTAATGGTAATGAAGTTACGTTTGATTACCGGTTTAAAAATTTTCTTACTCAGTATACAAAAGAGAAAAATTTTGACGTTGCCATTATATATGATCATTGGCTGAACGGTCAGATTCCGGATACATGGAAGAAAGCAGCAGATCTTAAAATCAGCGATAACGTAAATACTGCCGGAAGTACAGTTTCTGTTTATTCTATTGACAGCAGAGATTTGGAAACTTTAAAAACGAATATCCGGAATTTCAAATGGAACAAAAATGTTCAGGTGATCATAAAATAGGAAACGTAAGTTTCTGTGAACTAATTTTTAAGAATGTAAATTATTTATTTGCAACTGCTTGCAGATTAAAAAATTATTCATACTTTTGCACCCTAAAATAAAAGCAATTAAATGCCTACTATTCAACAATTAGTTAGAAAAGGAAGAGTCGCACTTACCAAGAAGAGTAAATCGGCTGCCCTTGATTCTTGTCCACAAAGACGAGGTGTATGTACGAGAGTATATACTACCACTCCTAAGAAACCTAACTCTGCACTTAGAAAAGTTGCAAGGGTGAGACTTTCAAACGGTAAAGAAGTTAACGCCTATATCCCAGGTGAAGGACATAATCTTCAAGAGCACTCGATAGTATTGGTACGCGGGGGGAGAGTAAAAGATTTACCAGGAGTAAGATACCACATCGTAAGAGGTGCGTTGGATACTGCTGGAGTAAGCGGAAGAACTCAAAGAAGATCTAAGTACGGAGCTAAGAGACCTAAACCAGGTCAGGCAGCAGCTGCACCGGCTAAAGGAAAGAAAAAATAATCATTAAATAAGGTACAGAAACAATGAGAAAGACAAAAGCGAAAAAAAGACCGTTGTTACCAGATCCAAAGTTTAATGATCAATTGGTAACTAGATTCGTAAACAACTTGATGCTTGACGGTAAGAAGTCAATCGCATTCAAAATATTCTATGATGCATTAGATATCGTAGAAACTAAAAAAGGAGAAACTGAAAAGACTGCCCTTGAAATCTGGAAAGATGCATTAACTAACGTTATGCCTCACGTAGAAGTACGTTCCAGAAGAGTAGGTGGAGCTAACTTCCAGATTCCTATGCCAATCAGAGCTGACAGAAAAATTTCTATGGCTATGAAATGGTTAATCCTTTACTCTAAAAAGAGAAATGATAAGTCAATGGCTTTGAAATTGGCTAACGAAGTGGTAGCTGCTTCAAGAGAAGAAGGTGCTGCTTACAAGAAAAAATCTGATACTCACAAAATGGCGGAAGCTAACAAGGCTTTCTCACACTTTAAATTCTAATTAGAAATGAGTAGAGATCTTAAATTTACAAGAAATATTGGTATTGCTGCGCACATTGATGCCGGTAAAACTACCACTACAGAAAGAATTTTATTCTATACAGGAGTAAATCACAAAATTGGTGAGGTTCACGATGGTGCTTCTACAATGGACTGGATGGAGCAGGAAGCAGAAAGAGGTATTACAATTACTTCTGCTGCAACTACTTGTTCTTGGAATTTCCCAACAGACCAGGGTAAACCGGTAGCTGACACTAAACCTTACCACTTCAACATCATCGATACACCGGGACACGTTGACTTCACAGTAGAAGTAAACAGATCTTTGAGAGTATTGGATGGATTGGTATTCCTTTTCTCTGCAGTAGATGGAGTAGAGCCTCAGTCTGAAACAAACTGGAGACTTGCTGACAACTACAAAGTTGCAAGAATGGGATTCGTAAACAAAATGGACAGACAAGGTGCTGACTTCCTTAACGTGGTAAACCAGGTTAAGACGATGTTAGGATCAAACGCAGTTCCAATCGTTTTACCAATCGGTGCTGAAGAAGATTTCAAAGGTGTTGTAGACTTAATTAAAAACAGAGCGATCATCTGGGATGAAGCTGGACAAGGTGCTACTTTCGAGGTAGTTCCAATTCCGGAAGATATGAAGGATGAAGTTCTTGAATACAGAGAAAAATTAGTAGAAGCTGTTTCTGAATATGACGAAACTTTGATGGAGAAATTCTTCGAAGATCCGGATTCAATTACAGAAGAAGAAATCAATGCTGCATTAAGAGCTGCTACTATCGATCTTTCTATTATCCCAATGACTTGTGGTTCTTCATTCAAAAATAAAGGAGTACAGTTTATGTTGGATGCAGTATGTAAATATTTGCCTTCTCCATTGGATAAAGATGATATCAAAGGTACAGATCCAAGAACTGACGCTGAAATCACAAGAAAACCAGACGTAAAAGAGCCTTTCGCGGCTTTGGCATTTAAGATTGCTACCGATCCTTTCGTAGGAAGACTGGCATTCTTCAGAGCATACTCTGGAAGACTTGATGCAGGTTCTTATATCTTGAACACCCGTTCAGGAGATAAAGAAAGAATCTCAAGAATCTATCAGATGCACGCTAATAAGCAAAATCCTGTAGAATATATTGAAGCAGGAGATATTGGTGCAGCGGTAGGTTTCAAATCTATCAAAACCGGTGATACTATGTGTGATGAGAAAAACCCGATCATTTTAGAATCGATGGTTTTCCCTGATCCGGTAATTGGTATCGCTGTTGAGCCTAAAACTAAAGCTGACCAGGATAAAATGGGTAACGCTTTAGCTAAATTGGCTGAAGAAGATCCTACTTTCACAGTGAGAACTGATGAAGCTTCTGGACAAACGATCATTTCTGGTATGGGTGAGCTTCACCTGGATATCATTGTTGACCGTATGAAGAGAGAATTCAAAGTTGAAGTTAACCAGGGACAACCTCAGGTTGAGTACAAAGAAAATCTTACAAAAGTTGCAAGCCACAGAGAAGTTTACAAAAAGCAGTCAGGTGGTAAAGGTAAATTTGCTGATATTGTATTCGAACTAGGACCAGCTGACGAAGGTAAAATCGGTTTAGAATTCGTTAACGAAATCAAAGGTGGTAACGTTCCTAGAGAATTTGTTCCTGCAATTGAAAAAGGCTTTAAAGCTGCAATGAAAAACGGTCCTTTGGCTGGTTTCGAAGTTGAAGGTATTAAAGTTACTCTTAAAGACGGATCTTTCCACGCGGTGGATTCTGATGCACTTTCTTTTGAATTAGCTGCAAAATTAGGATTTAAAGAAGCGGGACGTGCTGCTAAGCCGGTAATTATGGAGCCTATTATGAAACTGGAAGTTGTAACTCCGGAAGAATATATGGGTAACATCATTGGTGACCTTAACAAGAGAAGAGGTACAATCAGTGGACAGGAAGAGAAGAACGGTGCCGTTGTAATCAAAGGTTCAGTTCCATTATCTGAAATGTTCGGATATGTTACGACTCTAAGAACACTTTCATCAGGAAGAGCTACTTCTTCTATGGAATTAGAGAAGTACCAGGCTACTCCTCAAAACGTTGCTGAAGATATCATTGCTAAAGCAAAAGGTTAATTTTTTAAATCAAAGAAATGTCACAAAGAATCAGAATAAAACTAAAATCTTACGATTACAACTTGGTAGACAAGTCTGCTGAGAAGATCGTAAAAACGGTAAAGGCTACTGGTGCTGTTGTAAACGGACCAATTCCATTGCCAACGAACAAGAGAATCTTCACAGTGTTGAGATCTCCGCACGTAAACAAGAAAGCTAGAGAGCAGTTCCAGTTATCAGCTCACAAGAGATTGATGGATATCTACTCTTCTTCTTCTAAAACTGTTGATGCTCTAATGAAATTAGAACTTCCTTCAGGAGTTGACGTAGAAATTAAAGTGTGATAATTTAGCCAATGGCTATAAGCTAATAGCAATTAGCTTTACACTTTGCAACTATACTAAATCCGTTCTCGCAAGAGAGCGGATTTTTTTTGTAACAGGAAGATCTATTTCATTTAAAATATTATAACATTTTATTTTTCTGTATTTTAGTTTGAAAAACGATTATGAATAATGGAATTTTGATAAAATTAACTAAACTGTTTTATCTCATAAATTGGAGTTAATATAATGTAATAGTAGACTTTTTTTGTAATAGTTGGATAGTTTTAGTTTTGAAACGTTAAACAAATAAAATATTAACGTTTATGAAAAATTACTATCAGTAGCAGCTTTGGGAGTTGCAGGAGTAATGAGTGCAAATGAATCTAAAACGACCAAACAGAGGTTTTAGAAAGTAAAACAGAAGTTTTGAAAGAGGTAATGATCAACAATTAAAATTCCAAATTAACGTAAAGTTAAAAATTTAAAGCTGAATTGGGTTTTCATATGCTACGGTAAAGAGTTTTTAATCTGGATTTACACGATTATGTTAATGAGGATGAATAAAATGCCGATGCAGCATGCTTTACCGATCAGCAACGTAAAGGAATCTTTGTAAAATCAAAAATTTTCCACTTTTCAGAATAGAAAATTCCAACTTACTCCAAAGGAATAAAACGTTTGTATCGAAAAAAAACCGCCGTATTCCATTTCATTCGGTTGGTGTGCCATCTGTTTAGAAAGAACATCCAAAATCACAAAACTCCGCCTGCCGCACAATCTCCCCCGTACACGCTTAGAAAATATATTTCCCTTATCAGGCACTCCGTAGGAGTGCTATCTGTGTAGAAAAGCACATTCCAAAATCACCGCACTCCATCGGAGTGCCATTTGAATCCGAGTTAAAATAATCCTCCATCCCACGATGCGCATCTCAAATCTCAAACATCAAATTTCAAATCTCACCCGCACCCTCCAACCCTCCAACATATTTTCTCTCCACACAATCAGGCTGTTGCTTAATTATGTTAAATAAATATGAATAAAAGTTTGGTGGGGAATGTAAAAGTTTCTACTTTTGCACCACTGAAAA
>NZ_JACYFS010000007.1 GCF_014837145.1 Chryseobacterium caseinilyticum | reverse complement strand
TGGTACGTCCGCGGCAGAAGATGGGATGATTTGAAATTTGAAGTTTGAGATTTGAAATTCGGAGTGCAGAGTCCGGATGTGGAATGTGGAATGTGAAATGTGAAATGTGGGTACGGGCGGGACGCCCGCACCAGCGGTGAGTGTTCTACTTTGTTGGCTTCATAGCTCGATTCATAATAGGTTGGTTTTTGCGTGGAAGTAACCACCCCCGTCTAAAATCTGCGATTTTTGACATCCCCTCCAGAGGATGGGAATGGTTCAACGGAGTATTGGAAATAATGGAAGTTTGGTCTTTACGAATGATCGTACTGAAAATGTAGTGAGAATCGATGGTTGAAATTTTTGTATTGAAGTTTTGGCTTTCCGATTATAGTTTTTGCTGCTTTCTTTAATGAGATTATTATAGATTAATTGCTTACTGGTGATTGCTTATTACTTATTGCTCATAACTTATCAAAATTCAACAGTTCTTAAAAGCGGAATCGTTACCAGCCCCGATGGAAACGGCATCCTTTTTTGTGGCTGACGGAATGAAATGGAGGCAGCCGCAAAAAAGATATAGTGGACAGCGGGTTCCCGGCTCCTGAAAAAAGATATTTCTACAGTAATCTTCGAGTTAGGTGTTTAAGTATTGCAAGTCTATCAAAGGTTTCTTTACCTATAACTATTTACTTACTTCAGACTTGAAACTTCAGTTAGTGAAACTACAATTTCTATCACAACAAACATTTGAATCCTCATATTTCATTCCAAATTTTCAACAGAAACAACATTATATTAAATTATTTTTAAAGTATCCGCAAAAAACATCGTTTCAATTTCTATTTTTCCTTAAATTGTGATATCAAATCATAAGTGATAAAATTAATTTATTCTCTACTCACTGAGAATATTTTAAAAGAATTTGTTTTCTGCAGAACGACTCAGAAAACAGTAATCACACTAATAAATTAAGTATCTATGAAAAAATTTTACATTCTCTTCATCCTGTTTTTCATTTTACAAACTAAGGCACAATCCGTGATCTACTCTCATACAGTTCCTAATTATAATGGAGCAGCTGGTTTCAGCTCCTATCTTGCCAATAATGGAGATATGATAAGCATGGCAAGTAGTTTTACCTTAACCCAAACCAGCGAAATAACCACCATCAATCTATATGGTTCTCAAATTTCAGATAATCTTCCTGCAATGGTGAAAGGGATGATACTATATATATACAGCGACAATAACGGAGCTCCGTCCGGCAATCCCCTTCTTCAGACAGGAACCCCTGTAATTTCTTTAGACATTAACAACAGTACGCAAGGATACAATATTATACATACCGCACAGTATATCTATACGTTTTCTGTGGATATATCAGCACTTCCCGGCACAGCAGTTTTGCAGGGTAATACAAAATACTGGCTTTTCTTCGTACCCCGAATTAATCTGGACTCGATGATTTTAACTTCACCACAGAAATTCAACTGGTGGCTATCCCCGACGGCAGCACCGGACTACGCAAGAATATCTAATCTAACAGGTGGTGCAGCCTACCCGAACTGGCAGGTTATCCCAAATACTGGTGCTGCATTTTCTATTGAAGGAATGGTATTGGGAACGCATGAGGTGGTGTACGATTCGTCAGAAATTAAAGTCTTCCCCAATCCAACTACCCGCTTTTTAGAAGTAATAAGTAAAGATAAGATACAGCAAATCGCTCTCTACGATGGTACCGGCAAAAAAATCCCAGTGAAATTAGCAGATCAAAAAGTTGATTTTGAAGGATTATCCGCTGGTAATTATTTCTTATCAATAGAAACAGAAAAGGGTACGGTAACTAAAAAAATTTTCAAGAGATAAATACAGTAGACTCTCAGGTCTCCAATTTGCAACCTGAGCATTACTATTTCAGAATTGTCAGAAATTATGCAGAATTAGATAATGCTTTAGATGTTTTTGTGATTTTTATGGGATGATTTATTGTGTGTTGTTGTCACGGATTGCAAATCCGCGACATCGGGTAAATACAGTAAACTTTTAGGTCTTCGATTTGCAATCTGAGCATTACTCTTTCAGAATTGTCAGAATTATGCAGAATTAGATAATGCTTTAGATGTTTTTGTGATTTTTATGGGATGATTTGTTGTGTGTTGTAGTCACGGATTGCAAATCCGCGACATCGGGTTTATCAAGAGATAAATACAGTAAATTTTTAGGTCGCCGTTTGCAACCTGAGCATTACTCTTTCAGAATTGTCAGAATTATGCAGAATTAGATAATGATTTAGATGTTTTTGTGGTTTTTATGGGGGATTTTTTTTGTGTTGACGTCACGGATTGCAAATCCGCGACATCGGATTATACTTACAATCTTTGATATTTGCTGTGCAGAACTTAGTTGAGTAATTGGGCTATAAAAATATTCCCGTAAATTATATAATTATACAACACGCATCCTTCCCTACTCTTCCACACGAAGCATCTCGCTTTCTGCGTTCAGACGCTTTAGAATAACAGTACGTAAGTGCGTTTCGTTTTGATCACCCCAAATTCCCAACTGCAAAATTATAGGTATAACGCTTTTTCCCAGTTCAGTAAGACTGTACTCTACTTTGGGCGGCACAACAGGATAAATTTTCTTGGTAATCAATTCGTGATCTTCCAGTTCTTTCAACTGTATATTTAATACTCTACGCGTTGCATCAGGGATTTTGCGCTGTAATTCACTCGGCCTTTGATGTCCTTGGTCGATAAACCAGAGCAGACGTATTTTCCATTTGCCGTAAAGTACCTCACCGATAAGGTCAAGACCGCAATTTAAGTTCGGGATTATTTTTCTCTCATACATAAAGCAAATTTAAACGTATGTTACGATTTGCACAATAGGGGAATAATTTATCCCTATCTGAATCGTAATTCCGTACTTGTACAAACTGTTTTTATAGCCCAATTTTGTCCTATAAATAATTATAAAAATGGAACAGTTTAATTTCAACAATGAGTTATCAGGCCAAATTGCTCTGGTAACTGGAGGTACAAAAGGAACCGGAAAAGCGATTGCAGAAAGACTTTTGCAGGCCGGCGCAACAGTGATCATTTCGGCAAGAAATGCACCGGAAGAAGAAAACAGCAATCTGCATTTCATTGCTGCAGATTTAAGTACTGCGGAAGGAACACAGAAGGTAATCAGTGAAATCATGTCTGCGTATGGCCGGCTGGATATTCTGATCAACAACCTCGGCTCATCAACAACACCTGCCGGTGGCTTTAATGCATTATCGGATGAGGACTGGGAATCTACTTTAAAGGCTAATTTACTAGCTCCCGTGCGATTAGACCGTGGGTTTTTGCCGCAAATGCTTGAGCGGAAAAGTGGCGTTATCATCCACATTGCTTCCATTCAGGGTAAGCTTCCTCTGTATGATTCTACTTTGCCTTAAGCCGCTTCAAAAGCAGCATTGAGAAATTACAGTAAAAGTCTGTCGAATGAAGTAACTCCAAAAGGTGTCCGTGTTTTGGCTGTTTCACCGGGATGGATCAATACGACAGCATCGAAAGACTGGCTGGGCGAAATTGCAAGAAACCCAAACAGCACTATAGAGCAAGCGCAACAGGGCGTGATGGCCGCACTGGGCGGAATTCCTTTTGGCAGACCTTCCGAACCGAGAGAGGTTGCCGAATTTGTAGGTTTTCTTGTCTCTCCCAGAGCCAGCTATTTAACAGGAACCGAATACGTCATCGACGGCGGTACCGTACCCACTATTTAATCATTTAAAATATAATATAATGCAATTACCAAACATCATCTCAGAATTAGTAAAGACCCAAAACGAATTTAACAGCGCTGCCTATGCAGACTGTTTCGCCGAAGATGCCCAGGTATCTGATGAAGGCAAAACGCACAACGGCAAGGCAGAGATTGAAAAGTGGATCGACAGATCCAACAAAGACAACAAAGCCACAATGGAGCCGGTAGATTATGATGAAAAAAAAGATATACTGTCGGCAAAAATTGCAGGATCATTTCCGGGAAGTCCTCTGATTTTGAAATTTCATTTTAAAATTGCTGACGGAAAAATTCAGGCTTTAAAAGTAACAGGATAAAACCTGTCTGGAAACCTACTGTTTTTAATATCATTACAAGTATCAATATTTTATCACTTTTAAAACCGAAAATATGATATTACCAAAAGTAATTGAAGAATTAGTAAAAGCGAAGAACAGCTTTGAAAGTTGCCTTTGCCCAGTGTTTTGCAGATACAGCCACAGTTTTTGACGAAGGTTAAACGCATACAGGCAGAAACGAAATCGAACAGTGGATAGACAAATCCAATAAAGAACATCAAGATACGATGGAGCCGGTAGATTATGATGAAAAAGAAGATATACTGTCGGCAAAAATAGCAGGATCATTTCCGGGAAGTCCTGTGATTTTGAAATTTCATTTTAAAATTGCTGACGGAAAAATTCAGGCTTTAAAAGTAACAGGATAAAACCTGTCTGTAATTCCAATGTTTTACCATGCGGGGCTGAAGTGAAAATTTCAGCCTTATGTATTTTCTATAAATTATAATAATGCCGTTTTACATTTTAACATACTCCCGTCACTTCGAGTAGATTTTTGAAAAAAATCGTATCGAGAAGTTTGTAGTTTTGAAGATAAATCTATTACCGATGTTGCGGATTTGCAAACCGATGTCGCGGATTTGCAATCCGTGACTTTTTCAATTATAAAATTTTGTACTTTTAAATAAAACATAGATGTCTACAAAATACAAAGCTTTAGATATCGATCAAGCGTACTTTATTACAATTACAACGGTAGGCTGGGTTGATGTATTCACAAGGTTATCGCAAAAAATGGTCATTATAGATTCTTTGAAATATTGTCAAACTCAGAAAGGCCTTTCCATTTTTGCATACTGCTTAATGTCAAATCATCTTCACTTATTTTGTCGTGCAGACAGTAGATACACTGTATCTGAAATTATGAGAGATTTTAAAAAGTTTACTTCGAAAAAAATAATCGAAACCATACATTCTGAACCTGAAAGCAGAAAGGAATGGATGCTGCAATATTTTCAAAAATCCTGTGAGCATTTAACCAGAGAGCAAAAGTTTAAAGTTTGGCAAGATGGTTACCACGCTGAAGAAGTTTTTTCAAATAAATGGATTAAAGAGAAGATCAATTATATTCATCAAAATCCCGTAAAACAGAAAATAGTGGCAGAAGCTGAGCATTACTATTTCAGCAGTGCCAGAAATTATGCAGAATTAGATAATGCTTTAGATGTTTTTGTGGTTTTTATGGGGTGATTTGTTGAGTGGTGTTGTCACGGATTGCAAATCCGCGACATCGGAAAATCTGCGACATCGGAATGAAACATTTTGTAATTTTCTGAATAATAAGTAGAATATAAATGCAAAATTTGCTGTCATTCTTTATTTTAGTATTTTTATTAAAATATAATTGGATCGACGACTTACGTGAGACTATTATTGTATTTGATTTTCAAAATAAATAAGCTAATAAAATATCCATAATATAATGGGAATATTTAATTTTTTCAGGAAAAATAAAAAAGAATCATTAGAAGTAACAAGTTCGACAGATTTTATGGCAAAAATGGAAGCCATGGTAAAAAAGATTAAAGAAGAAGAAGGTACCGACAATGATGAACTACCTAATCATGTAGGTGAATATGGTTACTCAAAAGACAATCCTATTCTGTTAACAAGTGTTTCTGAATCCAGAAAATATTTAAATAGATTAATCTATATAAAACCAGGTTCTTCTCAGTATACTTGGGAAAGAACCGGTTCGATGAAATGTAGTATTGTCAGTGCCCCAATTGATGAATATAATTTAATAGACGCAAATTCAAATATTGTTAAAACGATTTATATTTGGCCATACAACAGAATAAATTCCAAAAAAGTTCCAGACGGATTTGGCCTGATGAATGAATAGATCAAATAAATTTATAAATGACTAATTTTAATCCACATATTAATAGAAGTATATTTAAAAATGAGATTTTAGAGATTCAGCAAAATGAAGGTAATAATTCAACCGTAGTAAATATTATCGAAAAAGAATTACCGAATTCAAAAGAACTATATTTTTTTGAACAATTTTTAAATATTTGCAGAAAATATAACATCAGTTACGTTTCTAAAGTGAATGAAAAGTTATTTGAAATTATTATAAAAACTAATGGATATGAATCATTAAAAATTTCCTATAAAAATAAAGACAAAGATATTTCTATTGAGTTAGCAAAAATACTTTATGGGCAATTGTCTATACAAATATTAAATAAAATATTTGTTGATAATATGAAAAACAAACGCTAGTTTATTAAAAAAGAAAATGCTCAGAAACGTTATATGTGGCCTGTAATACCCGATGTCGCAAATTTGAAATCCTTGACTTTACGCTCAATGAAATGTTATCAAAATGTTAAAGCTACTAATTACAAGTAGGAAATAAGCACAGATTGCAAATCCGCGCTATCGGCTGATTGTTGTGCGTTGTAGTCACGGATTGCAAATCCGCGACATCAAGTTGTAAATCGAAATATCGATTTGAAATTCAAAATTGCCTATTATTGTTTATTTTATTATTTTAATGAATAACAACGTCTAAATATTTAAAATCAAATTTTTATCGTCATTATTATAAATCTTCTTTAAAATTATGTATTCTACACAAATTTCAAATAATGAAGTAAATGAAACCATTATTAATTTCATCTCTAAAATTTTAAATAGTCATCGCACCACAAACATTTATCAATTAGAAATCGAAGAATATGATGATTTCACAAAAAATCAAATATTGAAATATCTTTCAAAAAATGAGGAGGAAAAGATTTTCCTTAATGATCAATTCAATTTTAAACAAAATGCAGTTTCTTGGGATGCCGAAAATTATAAGAAACAATTAAATATTGAGTTTATTCCAAAAAGTCAAATTCTTCAAAAAAGAGATACACACTTCAGATTTTCTAAACCCATCATTACTTTGGACAGAGATTTATTAATCATTAAAGTGACATATCAAAACAATTTTGGAGAAAGTAATTTAAAAGGATCAGAATGTGTGGAGTTATTTAGAAAAAATGAACTTAATATATGGGAAAATTTCACCCATTTATTTGCAATGAGTTTAGATTAATTTAATTCTATACGATGTCGCGGATTTGCAATCCGTGACTTTGCAGTACTGTAACGCTATCAAAATGTTAAAGCTAATTATTGTAAGTAGGAAATAAGCACGGATTGCAAATCCGCGCTATCAATAAAAAAGAAAATGCTCCCTACCGAAGCAAGAAGCATTTTCAACCCTAATATTTAATATAATTAACTCATTATAGTGAGACGCCGCATCTCCATAGAATTCTCAATGTAATATAATTCTTTCTTGATTTAAGTCAATTTAATAATAAAAAAACTCATGATAAAATTAAAATTTGAATACGATCGAGAATCTAATTGGCTTTATATTAAACCATTTGAAAAAAAACATAAATCACTTGAATTGTTAAGTGGTAAGAACTGGTATTCAGAAGATTTAAAAGAAGATATAAAATGGACTAACCAGTGTAAGGCTGGAATATTTAGTGATGAAGATGGAAATGATGGATTTGATATTGGTTTTGAATATTCGCCAGGGATAATAACCGTGTTTAACGATATTGGTGCTTTCGTAACTGGACAGTATAATGATAAAGAATATCTTACATTAAGTTTTGACGAAGTATTAGATATCCTTCATCAAATGTCTATTTTCCTACAAAGTATTGGTAAATAAACCATAAATATCAAATTTTTGGAATTTGTAAATTCCCGATACTCAAAAAAGAAAATGCTCCCCACCGAAGTAAGAAGCATTTTCAACCCTAATATTTAATATAATTAACCCATTACAGAGAGACACCGCGTCTCCATGGAATGAAATCATTCTGATTAAGAACGTCAGCCTTGGTTTTTACTTCGCCACTGGCTACGTTGATGATGAGTTCCAGAAGTTCGTCTGCAGCTTCGGGAATTGTTTTTTCTCCGCTGATTACAGTGCCTGCATTGAAATCGATAATGTCTGACATTTTTTCTGCCAAAACCGTGTTGGAAGAAATCTTTACAACCGGTGAAATAGGATTTCCCATTGGAGTTCCAAGACCGGTAGTGAAAAGTACCACTGTTGCACCTGAACCCACTAAAGCTGTTGTACACTCGGCATCATTTCCGGGAGTACACAGAAGATTCAGACCTGGTTTTGTGGCGTATTCTGTAAAATCAAGAACTTCCACGATGGGTGCTGCTCCTCCTTTTTTAGAGGCTCCTGCAGATTTCATAGCATCGGTAATCAAACCGTCTTTGATGTTTCCGGGAGACGGATTCATATCAAATCCTGATCCTGCCGCAACCACAGAGGCTTCAAAATCTTTCATCAGCTTCAGGAATTTTACACCGTCTTCATCGTTGATGCAACGGTTGACCAGCTCCTGCTCTACTCCACACAATTCAGGGAACTCGGCCAGCATGGTAGTTCCGCCGACTGCCGCCATAATATCTGAAACTTCCCCCAAAACTGGGTTGGCAGAAATTCCTGAGAAACCGTCTGAGCCGCCACATTCCAAACCAATGTTCAGTTTGGTGATGGATGCCGGTTTTCTCTCTATTTCGTTGGCTTTTTTAATGCCTTCGTATGAATCTTTAATCACGCCGGTCAGCATTTCATCGATGGTACCCGATTTTTGCTGTTCGTAAACGACGATTGGTTTTTTGTTATCTGGAGCTAATGCATGCAGTGAATCCATGAAAATCTGAACCTGAAGATTCTGACACCCTAAGCTGAGAACCGTAGCTCCGGCAACATTCGGGTTGTTGACGTATCCTGCGAACAGTCTTCCCAACGCTTCAGCATCCTGACGGATTCCGCCACAACCGCCCTGGTGCGTGATGAATCTTACGTCGATATTTTTAAACACTCGCGTATCCGGTTCTTCCTCTTCCACCGCAACATCTGCAGCTGCACCGCCATTCAGTAAAGAACGAAGTAACAATTGGTGTTTGCTGGCTTTATCGTGAAGTAATTCTTTTTCGAAAATATCCTTCAGTGTTTCGATATTCTTGTTTTCGCAGAATACCAACGGGAAAAACAGCCATACGTTTTCTGTTCCTACCTTTCCGTCTTCACGGTGGTAGCCCATGAACGTACGGTCTTTCCACTTGTCAACATTGGGTGGAGTCCAGCCCAAAGTATCGGTTTTGCCGACCACTTTTGCACTCTGGTGCTTTACGTTTTCGGTGGTAATCACTTCGCCCTGACTGATGGATTGGTTGGCTTTTCCAACGATTACGCCATACATTAAAATATGGTCGCCATCCTCAAAATCTACGGCAGCGAATTTATGTTTTGCTTTAATATCTTTAAGAATCGTATAATCTGTACCGTCTAAGTGCACCGATTCTCCGGCAGGTAAATCCATCAACGCTACAATAACGTTGTCTTTGGGATTTACTTTCAGTACTTTCTTCTGCATGATTGTTTAAGAATAAAATTGAATAAAATTTTTGTAGGCAGTTTCCATAGCATTGTGATCGATTTCGTACAATGCTTTTGCCACTGCGGCTTTCAGGCCTTCTACCTGTGCAAGGTCGGTATCCCAGAACAGTTTTTCGCTTAATGCCTGTTCTGAAACTATTTCATAATCTTCGTTTTTCCAGATTTCTCTGAATCTGTTTACGATGGCTTCTTCGTCATTCAGAGGAAGAGATTTTTCACCAAAACTTCCCTGATAGAATCTGATTAAACTTGCCAGTGAGAACGTTAAGTTCAGTGGCAGTTTGTTATTTCTTTCAACATAAGTCAACAAACTCGGAACGACTCTCACTTTAAATTTAGAAACAAAATACAAAGCGATGCTCGCCAAATGGTGCTTGATGAAAGGATTTCTGAATCTGTCGAAAACTTCTTCCGCAAATTCTTTCAGTTCAGTTTCATCTAAACCTAAAGTCTGATTGACTTCATTGAATATCGATTCGCTTAAAAAAGTTCCGATAAACTGGTCATCGATTGCTTCTTTTACGATTTCTTTCCCTGCTAAAATGGCCGGAGCTAACATCAATGTATGTCCGCCATTCAGAATTCTGACTTTTCTTAAACGGTACGGTTGAATATCATCCACCACCAAGATCTGTTCGTTGATTTTATCGAATGGAATTCTCTGTTTTAAATCTTCACCTCCCTGAATTACCCATAAAAGGAATGTTTCAGAAACCACCATCATCGGATCTTCATAATCCAACTGGTCTTCATACGTCGCCGCATCATCTTTCGGATAACCCGGAACAATTCTGTCAACCAGTGTATTGTGGAAGTGATTGCTCTGTTCAACCCATTGCGCAAAACCTTCTTCTAAATTCCAAAGTTGGGCATATTTTAAAATAATACCTTTTAAAACGATAGCATTTTCTTCAATCAGCTCGCAGGGAATAATTCTTAAACCTTTGTCTGCCGCTCCATTGAAGTGCTTATATCTTTCGTGAAGTAAAACCGCCACTTTCGCAGGGAAATTTTTGTGCGGTCCTTCATACGAATTTTCAGTCTCGTCGTAAGCAATTCCTGTTTCGGTTGTATTTGAAAAAACAAATTCAAGATCTTCTTCTTTCGCTAACTCTAAAAAGCTGTTATAATCTGCATAAGGATTGATTGACTTCTGAATCGCTGAAATCACACATTTCTCATCGATGATTTCTCCTTTTTTAATTCCTCTTGAAAACAATGTGTATAGATTTCCCTGTTCCTCAAGCTTGTGAACTGACCCGTTTGGAGTAGGCTGAATGTTGACAATTCCCGCATTGAAATCTGCTTCTTTATTTAATTTATCGATCACATAATCTGTAAATCCTCGCATGAAGTTTCCTCCCCCGAACTGTACAATTTTGATAGGTAATTTTGTATCTATACCGCTGTTTTGACGGTTTAACTGTTGTTTTGTCTGATTTTCCATTTTTCTAATTTGAATTAAATTGTGTTTTTAATTCTGCTAAATCCTTGTGCGGAATGCTGTTTTTAAACGCAAAGTCCGCTAAGATTTTTTTTAATGCTTGATGTATATTTTTAAGTTCGCAAAGGCGTTCTACTTAGCAAAGAACTTAAAGTTTTATATTTGAACCATTAAGATTTATTAAGGGACTAAGGTTAATTAAGAAATAAATTTCTTAAGCTCGCACTTCAATTTGCCTGCAAATTCTTAATCTTTCTTAACTGCTTAATTCTCCTTAATGGTTTAAATTTTATTTCTATTTACTAATCACTTTATACTTAGGAACCAACATTTTCATTACTGTCCATGCGATCAGATAAGCGACTGCACAGATGGAGAAAATAATCATGTAACCTTTGTCGATACCGTCTGAAACGACTGCGCCAGATTTTTCCAACTGCTCAAAAAATCCATCCGGCAAACGGTCGTTAACGTATTGAGGATATTTTTCCAATAACGGAACTCCGTCTACGGTTGACCAGGCTTTGTGAGCGTGATCGAATAGAACTCCTGAAGATTTATTGATGATAAAAGAACCGATTCCTCCTGCCATCCCGCCAATTCCTGTGATGGTTGCGATGGCTTTTTTCGGGAACATATCGCCTACTGTTGAGAAGATATTGGCTGACCAAGCTTGGTGTGCTGCTCCTGCAACTCCGATAATTAAAACCGGAATCCAATAGGTAATAGTTCCTAAAGGTTGTGCTAAAAGTGCCAGCAGAGGGAAAAATGCGAAAATCAACATCGCTTTCATCCTTCCTGTGTAAGCATTCATTCCTAATTTTTCAACAAAATATTTTGGAAGCCATCCACCGATGATTGACAATAAAGTTATCATGTACAATACAAATAATGGCAGTGCACTTTGTGTAGAATCCATTCCGTAAACCGAACTTAAATAAGCCGGAGTCCAGAATAAGAAGAACCACCAAACGCCGTCAGTCATGAACTTTCCGAAAGCAAATGCCCAGGTTTGTCTGTAGCTGAAACATTCTTTAAATGTGAATACTTTTTCCGGAACTGATGTGTCTTCATTCGGAAGATCGTCCTGATCCTGATTGATATACGTTAATTCGTGTTCGTTAACTCTCTTGTGTAAATGTGGCTTTTTGTAAACAAATACCCAAAGTCCCATCCAGACAAATCCGAGCGCACCGATGATGATGAACGCCCATTCCCAACCCATTGATTTTGCAATAAAAGGGATGGTAAGCGGTGCAGCTAAAGCTCCAACTGTTGCTCCTGCGTTCCATATACTTGTAGAAAATGCTCTGTCTTTTTTAGGGAAATATTCTGCCGTCGTTTTGATCGCTGCCGGGAAATTTCCTGCCTCACCAATCGCCAATACGAAACGTGCAAAGATGAATAAAGTCACACTCGTGCTGATGATTGCCCCAGTATTAGAAACTGTTCCGATTAATTCTTTAGAACCGTGAAAACCAGCCGTCCAAGTCCCAGTAAGGATTCCTGAAGTTGCGATTCCACAGAATGCGTGTAAAACGGCACCGATCGACCACACTCCGATTGCCCAAAGGAAACCTTTTTTGGTGTCCATCCAGTCCACGAATTTTCCTGCGAAAAGCATTCCCACCGCATAAAATATGGAGAATAATGCCGTGATATTTCCGTAATCGTTGTTATTCCAGTGAAATTCCGGTGCGATAAAATCTTTCCACGTCAAAGATAAAACCTGACGATCGAGATAATTGATCGTTGTTGCGAGAAATAAAAGAAGACAGATCGTCCACCTGTATTGTGTCGGCTTAATAGATTTAACTGAACTCATAGTCAATGTATTTATTTTAAAGTCTGAATGATATCCAGCACTTTTTTGGTTTCAATTTCTATTGTCGAATAGTCTTTCGCAAGCATCAATTCTTTGCTTACCAGCTTGCTTCCCATTCCTACTGCAGAAACTCCGGCTTTGAACCAGCTTTCAATGCTTTCCTTCGTGGTATCAACACCACCGGTCGGCATAAATTTCAGATTCGGGAAAACATCTTTGATGGCACTCATAAATCCAGGACCCAAAGCATTCCCTGGGAATAATTTAATGAAAGTTACCCCAGCCGTTTCAGCCTCAATAATTTCAGTCGGAGTCATACAACCCGGGCTGTACAACAAGTCTTTCGGAATTAAAAATGCTGCAACTTCCGCCACAAAACCCGGACTGATAAAGAAATCCGCTCCTGCTTTGTAATATTCTTCAGCTTGGTGTACGTTTTTAATGGTACCGATTCCGAGAAGCATTTCAGGCATTTCTGCATTACGAACTTCTACCATTTTTGTAAAATTGCTCAACGCGGCTTCCCCACGGCTGGTATATTCTACCGCGCGGATTCCGGCTTTGTAAAGCGATTTTAATATTTCTAAAGTTACCGTTTCATCAGCATTGTAATACAGAGGCAAAGCTCCCTGATTGATGATGGTGTTTGTAACCAATTGAATTTTTGTCATTTTGTTTTAATTATTTTGTTGAAAATAATCTTTGATGGGGTTTAATCCATCCTTTGGTATGCTGTAAATTCAGCACTTCCTTTTTTAACGCAAAGGGCGCAAAGATTTCTTTTAAAACCTGATGTATATTTTTAAGTTCGCAAAGGCGTTTACTACGTCTAATCTTCGATTTCACTCAGCTAAGTCCACAATGTTTTAGTTGTTGCAATAAGCCAATTGCCAAAAGCTAACAGCCAAAAGCCAACTACCTTTTGATGCGTCCTCCGGAATTTCCGGCCATTACTTCGAGAATGTCTTCTGCACTGCAGTAATTGATGTCTCCTAAAATGGTGTGTTTGATGGCACAGGCTGCGTTGGCAAAATTTAAAGCTTTTTCGTCATCGAAATTTAATAAACCATAAATCAGACCTGCGGCAAAGGCATCTCCTGTCCCGATTCTGTCGACCACGTTGTCTATTTCTAAAAATTTGGTTTCAAAATAATTTCCGTTGATTAAAGCTCTTCCCTGCGTCTGCTGAGAACTTGCTGTTAAACCGATTCTTATTTTGTCGAAAATTTTATGAATAGATGGACACTGTTTTTTTAATTCTTCACAAGCTTCCATGAAACCTTTTTGGTCTGCTGAAAACTGAGTTCCCAGAATTTCATTGATCTCATTTACACCACCTATAAAAATCGTTGAGTAAGAAACCAATTCCTTTAAAACCTCATTTCCGTTTTTACCATATTTCCAAAGGTTGGAACGGTAAGCCGGATCGGTGGTAACTTCGATTCCCATTTCTCGGGCAGTGAGCAAACCTTCTTTCAAAGTTTCGTAAGCACCTTCAGATATTCCAGGACTGATGCCTGTCCAGTGGAAATAGTCGCAACCTTCCAAAGCTTTTTTCCAGTCAACCTGTTCGGGTTTAATGTTGGCAAAAGAACCGTTCAGTCTGTTGTACGCAATTCTGCTCGCACGAACAGATGCACCTACTTCAAGGAAATATAAACCTAAAGGATGTTCGTTTTTATTGATGAAAGTTGTATCGATCCCAAAACTTTTGATGAAAGACAGTGCAGATTCTCCCACAAAATCATCAGAAACATTGCTGATGTGTGTCACATCGCAACCCATTGTCGCCAATGAGGAAGCTACGTTGAGCTCAGTTCCGCCGAAAAAGAATTCCATCTCGTGGCTCTGTTTCATTGTTTTGTTCCCTGGAGGTGAAAGCCTCATGATTACTTCACCGAAAGTAAGTATTTTGCTAGCCATATATTAATAAATACTCTGTTTAATATCTGCTGTTATTTAAACGCAAAATGCGCTTAGATTTTCTTTTAAAACCTGATGTATATTTTAAGTTCGCAAAGGCGTTCTACTCAGCCAAGCTCACAAAGATTTTTCAAATTTAGAAAAAATGCAGATAGGTAAATTATTGTAGATTTAAACCATTAAGATTTATTAAGGAGTTGAGAATAGTTAAGTTTAGCTTCGCTTTTAGCAGTCTGCTTAATAAAATCTAAGATTTTATGCTTAAAAAAACTTAACTCCTTAATTATCCTTAATGGTTCAAATTTTATTATTTAATTCGAAATTTAAAAATCGAAATAATTTTTTGCATTATGATAACAGATGTCGGAAATGGTTTTCCCGATCAGTTCCATATCGTCCGGCAATTCACCGTTTTTCATTTCTTCTCCGAAAAGATTACACAATACTCTTCTGAAATATTCGTGTCTCGGGTAAGATAAGAAACTTCTGGAATCTGTCAACATTCCTACGAAACAGCTGATCAATCCCATGTTTGAAAGGGCATTCATCTGCTTGATCATTCCGTCTTTCTGATCCAAAAACCACCATCCAGAACCGAACTGTACCTTTCCTTTGATACTGCCGTCATTAAAATTCCCGATCATAGTCGCGAAAATTTCGTTGTCGGCAGGATTTAAGTTATATAGAATTGTTTTGGTCAGTTTATCTTTTCCGTCTAAAGCGTTTAATAATTTAGACAAAGTTTCAGCCTGTACGAAGTCACCGATAGAATCCCATCCTGTATCAGGACCTAAGATTCTGTGCATTCTTTCGTTGTTGTTTCTTAAAGCTCCCAAATGGAACTGCTGAACCCATCCGAATTTATGATACGTTTCGCCTAAGAATAATAAAATAGCAGTTTTGAACTGATTCACCTGCTTTTCAGCGATTACTTTCCCTGAAATTTTATCGTTGAAGATTGCACTTACTTCAGCTTCTGAAGCTTCTTCGAAAGAAATATTGTTCAGTCCATGGTCGCAGAGTCTACATCCGTTTTCGTGGAAATATTCTACTCTTTTTAATAAAGCATCGCACAAAGTCTGGTAAGAATTGATTTCAATTCCAGCCGACTCGCCTAACTTAGAAATATAGTCTGCGAAGTTATGGTTTTCAATTAAAATCGCTTTATCAGGACGGAAAGCTGTACTTACTTTAATGCTGAAATCACTTTTCGCCAAATCCTGATGGTAATTTAAAACATCAATCGGATCTTCTGTGGTGCACAAAGATTCTACGTTCATCATTTTCAGCAAACCTCTTGTTGACTTTTCAGGAGTCTGAAGCTGTGCTGTGATGTTGTCGTAAATATCTGATGCGTTTTTTTCGTTTAATAATTCATCAATTCCGAAATAACGCTTTAATTCTAAATGCGTCCAGTGGTACAAAGGATTTCTCAACGTGTAAGGAACCGTTTTTGCCCAAGCCTCGAATTTTTCTTTGTCTGAAGCGTCGCCTGTGATGAATTTTTCGTTCACTCCCATCGTACGCATTGCACGCCATTTGTAGTGATCGCCAGCAATCCAGACTTTAGAAATATTTTCGAAAACCGTATCTTCAGCGATATCTTTTGGAATCAAATGATTGTGATAATCGATGATCGGCTGTTTTTCTGCGAAATTGAAGTATAATTCTTCCGCGTATTTATTTTGTAATAAAAAGTTATCTGTAATAAAAGATTTCATTTCTGTAAAATTCTTGTGTTATTCATTAGCAGGTTTCCCGATGGTAGCCAAAATACCTCCGTCTACATAAATAATGTGTCCGTTGACAAATTTACTTGCGTCTGAAGCTAAGAAAATAGCCGTTCCTGCAAGATCTTCCGGGTTCCCCCATCTACCTTCCGGAGTTCTGCTGATGATAAAATCGTTAAACGGATGCCCGTCTACTCTGATTGGTTCTGTCTGAGTCGTTGCAAAATATCCGGGCCCGATACCGTTCACCTGAATATTGTGTTTTGCCCATTCTGTTGCTAAATTTTTGGTCAGCATTTTCAGTCCACCTTTTGCAGAAGCGTATGCCACTACATTGTCACGGCCAAGCTCACTCATCATAGAGCAAATATTGATGATTTTACCGGATTGTCTTTTAATCATGTGTTTCCCAACCAGTTGAGACATGATGAAAGGACCGGTAAGATCTACATCGATTACTTTTCTAAAGTCTGCAACATCCATCTCCAAAGCCGGAACACGTTTTATGATTCCTGCATTATTGACCAAGATGTCTATTTTCCCATGTGTAGCAAGCATTAAAGCTACTTTCTGAGCCGCTTCCAATTCGTCTGTCACATCAAAAAGATAACCTGTAGCGTTATATCCTTTACTGCGATAATATTCTAAGGCTTCATCTAATTTTGAGGGAGTTGTACTTGTGATTGCCAGTTCAGCACCTGCAGAGGCAAGACCTTCAGCCATTGCCATTCCTAATCCGTGAGTACCGCCAGTTACAACGGCTACTTTTCCGGATAAATCGAATAAATTCATGTAGAAAAAAATTACTTTAGTTCGTTAGTTTTAACAGCGTCCATGTCGCCATAATCCATATTTTCTCCTGCCATTCCCCAGATAAAAGTATAGTTGGAAGTACCAACCCCTGAGTGAATAGACCATTCCGGAGACAAGACTGCTTCATTGTTTTTCATAAAGATATGACGGGTCTCGTTCGGCTGGCCAAGAAAATGACTTACCGCCTGCCCTTCTTCAAGATCAAAATAAAAATAAGCTTCCATTCTTCGGGTATGCGTGTGAGAAGGCATGGTGTTCCAAACACTTCCTTCGTGCAGCTCAGTCATTCCCATTTGTAGCTGGCAGGTTTCCAATACGCTGTTGACGATCAACTTGTTGATGGTACGTCTGTTGGCATATTTTGCTTCACCTAATTCTACAATTTCGGCTTCATTTTTAGTGATTTTCTTTGTAGGGAAAGTGTGGTGCGCAGGTGCTGAGTTGAAATAAAACAAAGTCTGACCCTCATTTCCGTTTTCAAAAACAACATCTTTTGCGCCTTTTCCTATATATAAAGCTTCCTTATTTCCAAGCTCGAAAACCTCTCCGTCAACAGTTACCTTTCCGGCAGCGCCAACGTTGATGATTCCCAATTCTCTTCTGTCAAGAAAGTTTTCTGCCTTCAGATCATCTGTAGGTTCAAGTTTCAATGCGCTTTTTACAGGCATTGCACCACCTACGATCATTCTGTCGTACATAGAATACACTACATTGATTTGATCTTCATTAAATAAATCATTGATTAGAAACTCCCTTCTCAGGTCTTCAGTTGTATATTTTTTTACATCTTCGGGATGATGGGCGTAACGAAATTCTGATTTTGTCATACTCTTAATTTTGAATTTTTTATGGGTTTTTGAACCATTAATTTTTAATGTGTAATCGATTGCATAAAACTACACATTTTGCCGATAGAAATACTTGGTGTTAAATATAAAATTAAATTTTAATTGCGTAACAAAAAATTCATATTAATTCGTAATTTATTTATAATCAATACATTATAATGTCTAATTATTTTGAATTTAGCTAAAAAAGAAACTTTTAGAAAGAATAATTTTACCGGAAAAGGATTGCAATCTCCAGAATGAGATAATATCGTGCCAAAACTCGTCCAAAAACAACATGACAAATCGCATGTTTTTTATGAGAACCCTGCTGTAATTGATTGGCACGTTTTATCTGCTAAATTCATATCGAAACTTCAAGCAAAAACGTGACAAAAATCATCTTAAATTGACAAATATTTAATGTTGCGTACACATTTGGGGAATTTTGATAGCTGAAAAATGTAGTTAAATTACCATAAAAACCACCTAAATTTTAGTTAAACACATAAAATTTTTAAAAAAGTTATCCACTATTTGTCAAAATTAAACCACCATATAAACAACTGAAAATTAGTATTTTAAATATAAAAACCTAACAATTGTTCTGTATCAGTTAAGTAATTAAACAATTAAATTAACAATTAATTTTATCAATTTCTTTTGCGTATTGGAAAATAATATTAGTTTAGGAGCCAGGAATTTCTATGTCCAAAAAAAGTTACGCAATCGATTGCACACCGGAGAACGTAATTTTTATATAGAAAATTTACCACTGAACGATATTAGTACTTGCTTTTTTCTTAAAAAAACGACAACAGAAGAATACAGTAATTAAAATTTAAGGATATATAATGAATAAAAAAGTTCAACAGATAAAGTGGTTATATCTTTCCGCTTTTCTTTTGCCTATGCTTGCTATGGCGCAGGAAAAAGATAAGGAGAAAACTATCGACGAAGTAGTTTTGGTAGGTTATTCCAAAGTCTCTAAAAAAGATGTTACCAACGCTGTATCATCTGTAAAAGCTGAAGCTCTGAAAGATATGCCTGTAAACAGTGCTGCAGAAGCAATTCAGGGTAGACTGGCAGGGGTTCAGGTGCAGGCGAGTGAAGGCTCCCCGGGTGCAGAAGTGGATATCAAAGTAAGAGGTGGAACTTCTATTACAGGAAGTAATGCACCGCTTTACATTGTAGACGGTGTGCAGATGGATAATGCAATGTCTCTTTTGACTCCGAAAGAAATTGAATCAATCGAAGTTCTGAAAGATGCCTCATCTACATCAATCTACGGATCAAGAGGAGCAAATGGTGTAGTTTTGATTACTACGAAAAGTGGTAAAAAAAGAGCTACAACCTCAATTAATTACAACGGATTTACAGGTGTGAGAAAAATCATGAACACATTAGATGTTCTTGATCCTTATGAATTTGTAATGTATCAGTACGAATTGTACAACAAAAATGGTGTGGCAGCTGATGTTTTGGCTTTTGCAACCAGATATGGAACTTATAATGAGCTGTATAATAAATACAGCAACGTTAAGAGAAGAGATTGGCAGGATGAATTATTCGGTCGCGAAGCTTTTAACTTTACACATAACCTTACGGTAAATGGTGGTTCAGAAAAATCGGCTTTTGCCTTAACATTAAATCATGTGGACGAAGACGGGATCATGCTCAGCTCTGGATTCAAGAGAAGTATGGTTAACTTTAAGTACGATTATGATATCAGCAAGAAATTAAAGTTTGGTTTTAATGCAAGATACAGCAGATCTTTAATAGATGGTGTAGGTACTTCAAGCACAGGTTCTCAAAGTAATAACAGATTAAGAAATGCCGTTAGATACCAGCCTTTCGAAGGAGGATCTAATATTCCTGTTGATGATTTTGACCCAGATTACGCAACCAATACCAACTTGGTTAATCCTTTAATCCTAAATCAGAACGAAGTTAGAACTAACCGCTCAAATGACTTATTATTAAACGGTTACATCAACTGGAACATTTCAAAAGACTTCACGTTCCGAAGTGTTATTGGTTATGTACAGAGAGATATTATCACCAATCAGTTTTGGGGTGTAGTTACATCACAGGCAAGAGCTAATGCTGATATGCCGATTGTACAGTTAGACAGATCCCAATCGAGAAGAATTACCAATACCAATACCTTAAATTACACCAAAAAATTTGGAAGACATAAACTGGATGTTTTGCTGGGTCAGGAAATAATTCAGACTGACGGAGAATCTAGTAACACGTATGTAAAATGGTTTCCAAAGTCTATTCTTCCGCAAGAAGCATTTTCTAACATTGCTGCAGCAACACCACCGGCAGGTTTAATACAGGATGCGGCAAGAACAGCAGCTTTGCCTCCTGATCGTTTAGCTTCATTTTTCGGACGTGTAAACTATATTTTTGATAATAAATATATTCTTACCGCGTCTGTAAGAGCTGATGGATCTAACGTTTTCATGAAAGGAAATCAGTGGGGATATTTCCCGGCAGCTTCATTGGCCTGGAAAGTTAACGAAGAGAAATTCTTAAAAGATGTTTCATGGCTTGAAGAATTGAAACTTCGTGTTGGTTACGGTCTTTCGGGTAACAACAGAATTACATCTTACCTCTGGGCTAATTTCTACAACATCGGTGCAAACAACGGATATGTTTTCGGAACTTCTGTAACTCCGGGAGCCGGAATCTCTACTACACAGGCAAACCCTAATGTGAAATGGGAAGCTACGGTATCTAAAAACGCGGGTATTGACTTCGGATTTTTCAACGGCAGATTATATGGTAGTGTAGACGGATATATTACCGACACAAAAGATCTGTTGGTTTTGGCTAAAGTTCCTTTCCCAGGATATGCTAACCAGTTCCAGAATTCCGGTAAAACTCAAAATAAAGGTTTAGAATTTACTTTGGGTGGAGCTATCGTTAACAAAGAAGATTTCACGTGGAAAACAGACATCAACCTTTCTGCAAACAAAAATAAAATTTTAAGTTTAGGAAGCGGTGTACGTCCAGGCCAGGATTATTATCTTGTTCAATCTGGAGGTATCGGCGGATTTGACTTTATCGCAAAAGTGGGAAGCGCTGTAGGAACATATTACGGATATGTAACTGAAGGAAGATACGAAGTGAGCGATTTTGATTACAATGCCGCAACTCAGGTTTATACATTGAAAGCAGGTGTACCAAGTACAAGTGCAATCGCTTTGGGAGCAAGAGCTGTGCAGCCTGGAGATCTTAAATTAAAAGATTTAAATGGCGACGGACAGATTACTGATGCAGACAGACAGGAATTAGGAAGCGCCCAGCCGAAGTTTTTTGGAGGTTTTAACCAAACTTTCAGATACAAAAACTTTGATATGAGTTTATTCTTCAACTTCTCTGTAGGAAACAAAGTGTACAATGCCAATAAAATAGAAAATACAACTCAATATCTTTACAGAGACAACAACATGGCTGCAGAAGTGGCAGACAGATGGAGATGGTTTGACAACAATGGTGTGAAAGTGAATGATCCTACTGCTTTGGCAGCATTAAACGCTAACACAACAATGTGGACACCTCCAAGTGGCCAGTACATCTTACATTCTTACGGAATCGAAGACGGATCTTTCTTAAGATTAAATAACGTAACTTTAGGTTTCACATTACCTAAAGGTTCCCTTGAGGCGGTAGGTGTTAAAAACTTCAGACTGTATGCAACAGTAAACAACGTTTTCGTTCTTACGAAATACTCTGGATACGATCCTGAAGCAAGTACAAGAAGAAATCCTCTGACTCCGGGAGTTGATTATTCAGCTTACCCACGCAGCAGATTCTTCGTAACAGGTGTAGATATCACTTTCTAAAATTTATTATCATGAAAAAAACAAAATCAATATTATTTGCAAGTTGCTTCGTTGGAGCACTTTTCTTTACTAATTCCTGTAACGATTTCCTTGATCCGGAAAACCTTTCAAGTATTTCTGAAGCGCAACAGTTTGACAGTACAGACGATACTTTTTCAGCATTAATTGGTGTTTATGCTCAATTAGGTGGTGATGATGGGTACGGACAGAGATTATCTCTCATTCTTCCTCAGTCTGGAGACGACTTCAGAACCTCAGGAAACTACAACTGTAACGACAGAAGAGGTGTTGCAACTTTCGGAGCTTGTGCAACCAATACAGAACTCAACAATCCGTTTGGGAAATTATATACAGGAATTGAGCGTGCTAATCTTGTTCTGAAAAACATTCCGCTATCTCCTGTTATGCAGACAGGAAGTGCACAGGAAAAAGCTCTAATGAACAGATACCTGGGTGAGGCACTAACGCTTAGAGCTCAGTATTATTACGAATTAATCAGAAACTGGGGCGACGTTCCATTTTATTTAGTACCTGCATCTGAATTACCTGAACAGAACCAGCCAAAGACAGACCGCGATATCATTTATGATCAAATGATTAACGATCTTGAAAAAGCAGCAACATTAGTTCCATGGAGGTCTGAAGGTGGTACAACGAGTAACAGAATTTCTAAAGGATTTGTAAAAGGTTTAAGAGCAAGAATTGCTTTGGCAAGAGCAGGATATTCTCTTAGAAGAAACCCGCAGATTATGGCTCAGGGGTCAAACCCTCAAAAATATTATCAGATTGCTTTAACTGAATGTAAAGACATCATGAATCATTCTGGCGAGCATAGTCTTAACCCTAGCTATGAAAATGTTTTCAGAGCGTTACATACTAACGCTCAGGATACAACCAATGAAGTTATTTTCGCAGTAGGAGCATTTGGAGGTGGTGTAAGAACAGACTCTAAAATCGGATATTACAATGGCTTAAAGCATCACGATAATTCTGTATGGAAAGGTGGTGGAGGTATTAATGCACTTCCAACTTATTTCTACGAGTTTTCAAAATTTGACTTAAGAAGAGACATGAATGTTGGAATCTTTACCATTAACGCTGCAAATCAAGCGGAATTGGCTGCTTCCAATGCATGGACAGATTCTAAATACAGAAAATCATGGACAAGTATTACAGGTCCTTCTCAGACGTTAGCTGTTGACTGGCCTTTACTCCGTCTTTCAGATGTAATGTTGATGTTTGCTGAAGCAGATAACGAAATCAACGGAGCTCCTTCTCAGGAAGCAAAAAATGCTTTATTAGCAGTAAGAAACAGAGCCTATGCAGGAAATCTTGGTCAGGTAGGTGCAATTCCTTCTGATAAAGTAGGATTCTTCAATGCTGTTGTACAGGAAAGATTATTAGAATTAGGTTCAGAAGGAATCAGAAAATACGATTTGATCCGTTGGAATTTATTAGCAACTAAAATTGCTGAAACAAAAGCGAAACTTACAGCATTTATCAACGGCACAGGAGCGTATGCCAACGTACCTTTGAATATTTATTATAAAAATTCTGTTTACGATCCTACTAAAACAGCTCAGCAGAACATCGCTGCAATCGATGTGTATACTACAGGAACAGATAAAAGTGCGGTATTTTACCTTCCAAACCAGTCTGCCACTACTCCTGCAGGTTACAAATCTATTGCATGGAGATCAGGAATTACTGCTACCTATGTAGATAATCCAGCTTCAGGATATGCACAGTATTTCCAGGTTAACAAAAGAGAATTATTGCCTATTTATTTTGAATACATTCAGAATAACTACAATCTTACTCAGGATTATGGCTACTAGTAAAAATACACATTCATATTAAATTGATTTTAATACAGACTTTCTCCTTCACGGGAGCAAGTCTGTATTTTTCCTAAAGAAAAATTTTATGTCAAAAACTTTCAAAAATTTTCTCACAGCAATTTCAGCATTTGTAATTCTTCTAAGTGTTTTTTCTTTCAAAACTTCCGACAGAACAATCATAGTTTCGAAAGACGGAAAAGGAGATTTCAAATCCATTCAGGAAGCGGTAAATTCTGTTGAAAATAATACAAAGAACAAGACAAAAATTATCATTAGACCCGGAACTTATAGAGAAAAAATCACAGTAGATCCTGCAAAAAGTCCAATCACTCTGATTGGAGAAAATGCAGAAAATACCATTTTAGTTTACGGCGATCACGCATCAAAACAGAATGCTGAAGGTAAAAACATTGGAACTACAGGTTCATCAAGCATTTTTATTTTCTCTGATGATTTTTCAGCTAAAAAGATTACGTTTCAAAACGATGCAGGATCAGTTGGACAAGCCGTTGCCGTTTTAACAACAGGCGACCGTATTGCTTTTGAAAACTGCAAATTCTTAGGATTTCAGGATACACTTTATACCAAAGGTGCTCAGGATAATCCGGATAAAACAAAAGTTTCCAGAAACTATTTTAAAAACTGCTACATCGAAGGAACGACCGACTATATTTTCGGAGCCGGAACTGCCGTTTTTGAAAACTGTACCATTTACTCTAAAAAGAATGCATCCTACGTTACCGCAGCTTCTACAATTGAAGGAAATGAGTTTGGGTATGTATTTATTAACTGTAATTTAACAGGCGATGCGGACGCAAATTCTGTATATTTGGGTCGTCCCTGGAGACCATTTGCAAAAACTGTTTATGTAAATTGTGCAATCGATTCCACAATAAAGCCGGAAGGTTGGCATAACTGGTCAAAACCAGATGCAGAGAAAACTACTTTCTACGCAGAATACAATTCCAAAGGTTCAGGAGCTAATGCCGAGAAACGCGTTTCATGGTCACACCAACTGACAAAAGAACAAAGTAAAAAATATATTGCGAAAAATATTCTTTCCGGAAAAGACAACTGGAACTACAAAAAAGCCGCTCAGTAATCTCAAAAAGTTTGCAATGAAATACGCTTTTTCTTCACTCTTCCTTTTGGGAATTTTATCATTACAAAGCTGTACCAGTCAGGTAAAAACGTCAGCCAATTCCGAAACAGTGGTTTCAGGAAAGCTGATCAGTTTCCCCGGTGCTGAAGGTTTTGGAAAATTTACAACCGGCGGACGTGGTGGAAAGGTTTTATTCATTACTAAACTGACAGATGACGGTTCGGAAGGTACGTTAAGACACGCTTTAGAACAAAAAGGTCCGAGATATATTGTTTTCAAAACTGCCGGAACGATTTTCCTTGAATCTCCGTTAAGAATAAAAGAAGGCGACGTTACGATTGCCGGACAAACCGCACCCGGAGACGGAATTACCGTTGCCAACTACGAAACTTTTGTGGCAGCAGACAATGTGATTATCCGCTACATGCGTTTCAGAATGGGTGATAAGAAAAAGTATGAAGGTGATGCTTTAGGCGCAAGATTTATAAAAAATTTAATCGTCGATCACTGTTCGATGAGCTGGTCTACAGACGAGGCGGTTTCAATTTATGTTAACGAAAATACGACGCTTCAGTGGTGTGTAATTACAGAAAGCCTTAGAAATTCGGCTCACCAGAAAGGTGCTCACGGCTATGGCGGGATTGCCGGTGGAAAATTCGCATCTTTTCATCATAATATTTATGCAAACCACGACAGCAGAAATCCGAGACTGGGAGAATATGCGGGAAGTAAATTTGCCCTGACCGATCTGACCGATTTCAGAAATAATGTCATTTACAACTGGGGACACAATAATGTCTACGGAGGTGAAGGAATGAATGTAAATATGGTCAACAATTACTACAAACCGGGTCCTGCGACCATGACCAACAAGAGAATTGTAGCAATTGATAAAAATGAAAAAGAAGGAACTGAGGTTTACAATATCTGGGGGAAATATTACATCAGCGGAAATGTTGTGGAGGGAAGTCCGGAAGTTACCGCAGACAATTGGAATTTAGGCGTTTTCAATCAAATGAAACCTGCTTACAAATTAACCGATGCTGATAAAAACTCCATTAAAATAAATCAGCCACACGATATTCAGAATAACGTAAAAACTGATTCTCCGAAAGAGGCTTACGAAAAAATATTAAAAATTGGGGGCGCAAGTTTGGTGAGAGATGCTGTAGATTTACGTGTTTTGGAACATGTAAAAAAAGGAACGTTCTCTCACAAAGGTTCGCTTGGAAGTGACAACGGAATCATCGATTCTCAGGAAGATGTTGGTGGATTTCCTAAACTAAAGATGGGAAAAATCCCTCTTGATTCAGACAACGACGGAATGCCCGATGAGTGGGAAATCAAAAATAATCTTGATCCGAAAACGGCCAATGCCAACAGAAAAGATTTAGATCAAAACTATGATAATATCGAGGTGTATATGAATGACCTTGTGAAAAAAATAACCGAAAATCAACGGTAGTCACTGAACTTTCAGACTTTAAGGTTATCTAAAATAAAAAATAATGTCAGTACAGATAAAATTAAACTTATTCAAAATACTTCTTGCGGGAGCTGTCTTCGCTGGCGGTTCATCTTTCGCGCAGAAAAATGTGATTGAGAAAATCCGCAAAAGCCCTAAAGCTCCTTTTTCCTACGCAGAATTATCAATAAAAGACGGCGGAAAGTGGCAGGGCAATGAGTACATCGGCGGAACTTTCAAAAACATCAATGAATTACAGCTTCCAGCAGAACATACCGACCATTCTTACTACATCAGATACGAAGGAATCGGTTTGGAAAACAATCAGATCGGTTACAGATTATACCTTGACTGGAGAAATGCCACAGATATTTTCGGAAAAAAAGTGAATACTCTGGTGTTGCCGGATGTCGGACAGGATGGCTTTGAAACCTATCATCACGACGCATCTTGGGGACAGGATATTTTGAAATCAGGCCGTACCATCGGAGTCGGTTCTTATGGTAGATATGATGATCAGAATGATTTTGTAGAAACTTTTAAAACCGTAAAAACCACCACTGCAAAAGTTGTTAATGAAAGTGATAAATCTTTCGCAACCATCGATTACAAAGGCTGGAAAACGTGGGGAAAGGCAGTTGACCTTCAGTCGAAGCTGACAATTTTCAACAGAGACCGTTTTGTGAAAGTTGATTTAAATTTAAATGAAACTATTTCAGGGTTATGTACCGGAATTGTCGCTTTTAAAGATATTCCCATGAAAGAGGCGGTCAGTAAAAATAAAAAATGGGGCTACATTGCAACATACGGAACGCAGACTTTGGCTAAAAAAGAAGATAATCTGGGAATGGTGATCTTCTACCCTATCGGAAATTTGGATAAAATAGTGAAAACCAAATCGACTCACGTGGTGGTTTTCAAAAAGACCAAAAATGTTTCGTATTACTTTATGGGTGCGTGGTCTCAGGAACCAAACGGAGTAAAAACGGAAGAAGAATTCTACAGAGATTTAGATAAAAAATTAGAAATTTTAGATAATAACAATCAACTTTAAAATTGACTTACAATGAGTTTTATTAATCAAAAATTAAAAATATACGCTGTTGCGGTTTTAGGTTCGGGAATGTTCCTTGCCTGTGCACAGACAAAAACGGCTACGGCTGCTAAAGCGACAACCCAAACTGCAAAATCAGGAAAAGTAGTTCCTACAAACCTGAAATGGTCTGAAAGAATGATGCTTTCTGAAATGCAGCGTTTCCCTGAAGCTTGGATGCTCGATTTCAGCAAAAGCCCGAAATGGACGTATCCATCAGCAATTGTGTTGGATGGAGCTGAGCAGCTTTACATCAAAACAGGTAAAAAAGAATACTACGACTACATCAGCGGTTTCGGCGAAACTTTGATCAAGGACGACGGTACAATCGCTACTTACGATCTTGAAAAGTACAACATCGACATGCTGAACAGTGGAAACGTATTGCTTTATCTTTACGAAAAAGAGAAAAAAGACAAATACCTGAAGGCACTTCAAACGCTTCGTTTACAAATCGACGGACAGCCAAGAACAAATGAAGGTTCTTTCTGGCACAAAAAAATCTATCCTTATCAGGTTTGGTTAGATGGTTTGTACATGGGAATGCCTTTCTACACGCATTATACGAAAGATTTCACAAAAGGTGCAGATGCAGCAAAAGCATATGACGATATCGTAATGCAGTTCGATTCTGTTCAGAAAAATCTTTTAGACAAAAAAACAGGATTGCTGTATCACGCCTGGGATGAGAGCAAAGAACAGGCATGGGCAGACAAACAAACCGGACTTTCGCCAAATTTCTGGGGAAGAGCGATGGGTTGGTACGGAATGGCAATGGTAGACGTTTTGGATTATTTACCTAAAGATCACCCGGGAAGAGCGAGAATTATATCTTACATTAAATCTTATTCTGACGCGGTTATCAAATATCAGGATAAAAAATCAGGGCTTTGGTATCAGGTTTTAGATAAGCCATTGGCGAACAAAAATTATGAAGAAGCGACTGCTTCAGCGATGTTTGTCTACACCATGATTAAATCTGTGAACAAAGGTTACCTGCCAAAATCATACAAAGCTGCCGCTAAAAAAGGCTACGACGGAATCATCAAAAATCTGATTACAGTGGATGAAAATGGCGTTGTAAATTTAAATAAATGTTGTGCCGTTGCCGGTCTGGGAGGAAAACCTTACAGAGACGGTTCTTACGAATATTACGTGAATGAAGAGATCCGTTCGAATGACGGAAAAGGAACGGGACCATTTATTTTGGCGAGTTTGGAATTTGAAAAATAATTTTTAAAACCATTAAACCATTAAGGAGATTTAAGAAGTTAAGATTTATTAAGGCTTAAATCTGAGATTTTATTGAGCTACTTGCTTAAAGCGAAGCTCAGCTTAATTTTTTTAAACTTCTTAATAAAAACTTAATGGTTAAAATATTATTTTAAAAACATAAAGCCTTTGCTAAGCAGAACGCTTTTGCGAACTAAAAGTATGCAGAGCAACTTTAAAAAATCTTTGTCCCAAAATTTCGGGATTAAAAATCTAAACAGATCAAAAATCTGATTTTATGACAAACAAAATTTTAAATATACTTTCAATCACCGCATTTTCCATTGCATCAACATACTTAAATGCACAGGAAAAACCCTACGTTTCAGAAGTCTGGACTGCCGATCAGGGGAAAAACTTCAGAAACCCGATCTTATACGCAGATTATTCAGATCCAGACGTTACGCGCGTTGGCGATGATTATTATATGACCGCTTCAAGTTTCAACGAAGCTCCGGGATTGCCTATTCTTCATTCAAAAGATATGGTCAACTGGAAATTGGTGAACTATGCAATTCAGGATGTTTTGCCGAAAGAACATTTCGCTGTTCCGAGAAGAGGTGATGCTGTTTGGGCACCGAGTATCCGCTTCCATAAAGGGGAATTTTACATTTATTGGGGTGATCCGGATTTTGGAATTTACATGGTAAAAACCAAAGATCCTCTTGGAAAATGGGACGAACCCGTTTTGGTCATGGAAGGAAAAGGTTTAATCGATTCCTGTCCTTTTTGGGACGAGGACGGACAGGCCTATTTGGTTCACGGTTGGGCAGGAAGCCGTGCCGGTGTGAAAAGTATTTTATCTTTAAACAAAATGAATCCTGAAGGAACGAAAGTTTTGGATAAAGGTGTTCATATTTTTGACGGTCACGATGCACATCCGACAGTTGAAGGTCCGAAAATGTACAAAAGAAACGGCTATTACTACGTTTTCGCTCCGGCGGGCGGTGTGGCTACAGGTTGGCAGTTGGTTTTAAGATCAAAAAATATCTACGGTCCTTACGAAGAGAAAATAGTTCTTGAGCAGGGCAAAACAAAAATAAACGGTCCGCATCAGGGAGCTTGGGTGGACACACCTTCAGGTGAAGACTGGTTCTACCATTTTCAGGATGTGGATGCAGGAGGAAGAATCGTGCATTTGCAGCCGATGAAATGGGAAAAAGACTGGCCTGTAATAGGAATCGACAACGATAAAAACGGAATCGGTGAACCTGTTTTAACGTATAAAAAACCAAATGTCGGGAAAACCTATCCTGTCGTAACTCCAGCTGAAACAGATGAGTTTGATGGTGAAAAATTAGGTTTACAGTGGCAATGGAGCGCCAACGAAAACATCGTTTGGTCATCTAAACTTCCCGGACAGAAATTCCTGAGACTATTCTCCATGAAAATGGGCGAAAACGATAAAAACCTTTGGAATGTTCCGAATCTTTTGACTCAAAAATTTCCGGCTCCGAATTTTGTAGCGTCAACTAAAGTTAAGTTGACTCCCGAAGATGCCAAAGAAGGAAAAACTGCCGGTCTTTTGGTCATGGGAATGGATCACGCATCGCTTGTCATCACCAATAAAACCGATGGATATTATGTTCAGTTGAGAAAAGCTGAAAAGGCTGAAAAAGGCGGCGAGGAAAAAGTTTTATTTGAAACCAAATTAAAAGGAAACGAAGCCTATTTTAAAGTCAATGTCAGCGAACCAAACGGAATTTGCACCTTCAGCTACAGCGAAAATGGTAAAAATTTCATTAAAGTGGGCGAACCGTTTCAGGCAAAACCAGGAAAATGGATTGGAGCCAAAGTGGGATTATATTCTGTTAGCACACAGAAAGCAAACCGCGGTGGCTACGCAGATTTTGAATATTTTAGAATAACAAAAAATTAGATATTTCCCACAGATCTCACGGATTTTCACAGATGAATATTAAAGAAAAATCTGTCTGATTTGCTGAGTCTGCGGAGGAAAAAAGGCTACGAAACCTAACGGGTTTTCAAAACCCGTTAGGTTTATGAAATCAAAGGTTTAAAAAATTTGTGCTTGATACTTTCAATAATGAACAAAACATTTAATCATATCATTTTATTTTTAGTTGCCGCATTTCTTCTGTCGTCATGTCAGTCTCAAAATGCCGTTGCTAAAAATAAATCTGATAAAAAAGTCACCCGCATTTTCCTCATCGGCGATTCTACAATGGCTGATTACACAGGAAATTATGAGCCCGGCAAAGATTATATGAAAGTTCGTTATCCCGTTACAGGATGGGGGCAGGTTTTTCAACCGTTTTTTGTGAAAGACAGTTTGAAAGGTTTGTCAGCATTAAAAGATTCAGTTAAAATCATTGATAGAGCGCACGGCGGAAGAAGCACTAGAACATTTTTTCAGGAAGGAAGATGGAGATATGTCTATGAAAATTTAAAACCTGGTGACTACGTGATGACGCAGTTCGGTCACAACGACGGTTCAGAAAAACATACAGAACGTTACGTGAATATCGAAGGGTATAAAGAATTTTTAAGATTATTCGTTACTCAAACCATTCAGAAAGGTGGCAAACCCATTATCATCACTCCGGTTGCAAGAAACTTCGCATGGAAAGATGGGAAACTGGAAAATGTACACGGTGAATATTGGCAGGCTCCAATCGATATTGCTAAGGAAATGAATGTTCCGCATATCGATTTAAACAAAATATCCATGGATTTTTTCACCAAAAAAGGTCAGGATTATGTAAGCAGTCATTACTTTATGAATCTTCCGGAAGGCGTTTATGAAGCATATCCGAAAGGCAATAAAGAAACACCCATTTTCAGCCTGAAGGAGCAAAAGTGGTGGCACAAATGGTGTTCACAGAATTTAAAAATATAATTAAAACTAAATAATAAAGAAATAATGAAGAAGTCATTCAAAATAATAGGTCTTGTCTCGGCAATGATGTTTTCGGGACAGTTCTACGCACAAAATACAGATATTTATAAGGGAATTGAGTTTAAAATGCCTAAAGTGGCAGAAACTTCTTTCGCAGCAAATACCGTATCGATCAAAGATTTCGGTGGTGTTGCAGGTGGAAGTGTAAAAAATACAGAAGCTTTCAAAAAGGCAATCGACGCTTTGGTAAAAAAAGGTGGCGGTAAACTGGTGGTTCCAAGAGGACTTTGGTTAACCGGACCCATCGTTTTACAGAGCAACATTAACCTTCATGTGGAAGATGGTGCGATGATTATTTTCAGTACAGACAAGAGCGATTATCCTTTGGTAGACGTGAGTTTTGAAGGTTTAAATACCATCCGTTGCCAGTCTCCAATCTCTGCGAGAAATGCGAAAAATATTGCGATTACAGGAAAAGGTGTGATCGACGGAAGCGGTGATGCGTGGAGAGCCGTGAAAAAATCGAAATTATCTGAAGTGGAATGGAAAAAATTCGTTGCATCAGGAGGAATCGTTTCTAAAGACGGAAAAACCTGGTACCCTTCAGAAAGCTACAAAAAAGGATTTGAAGGCAGCTCAAGTTTCAACGTTCCCGATAAAATCAACAAATCTGAACTGGAATCTGTGAAAGATTTCCTTCGTCCGGTAATGGTGAGCATCGTAGGTTGCGATCAGGTACTTCTGGATGGCCCGACTTTCCAGAATTCTCCGGCATGGAACCTTCACCCATTGATGACTTCCAATTTAATTTTAAGAAATCTTACCGTTAGAAACCCTTGGTATTCTCAAAACGGTGACGGTGTAGATCTGGAATCTTGTAAAAATGTTCTGATCTACGACAATACTTTCGACGTGGGTGACGATGCGATCTGCATTAAATCAGGAAAAAATGAAGACGGTAGAAAACGTGGAATGCCTACTGAAAACGTGATCATCAAAAACAACATGGTATATCACGGTCACGGTGGTTTTGTAATCGGAAGTGAAATGTCTGGTGGAGCAAGAAATATGCACGTTTCAGACTGTACTTTCATCGGAACAGACATCGGTCTCCGTTTCAAAACAACCCGTGGAAGAGGTGGTGTTGTTGAAAATATTTATATCAAAAACATCGATATGATCAACATTCCGACGCAGACGATTGGTTTCAATATGTTCTACGAAGGTGCTTCTCCGGTTTTGGAGGACGGACAAAAAGCGGAAGGAAATAAAGCTCCGGAAAAAACATATCCGGTGACTGAGGAAACGCCTGTTTTCAGAAATATTTACTTTAAAAATATCACAGCAACCAATTCTGATGAAGCGATTACTTTATTCGGTTTGGCAGAAATGAACCTTAAAAATATCGTCATTGAAGATTCTCAGTTCGAAACTAAAAAAGGACTGAGCATCGTTGACGCAGACGGAATTCAGCTGAAAAACGTAAAACTGAAATATTCAGAAGGAACAGGAGCAACGATCTACAACAGTAAAAACGTTGATCTTTCTTCCCTTCAGCTGGAATCAGCTCAAAAACCAACCATCAAAGTTTTAGGAGCCAAAACTACATCGGTAAAACTACCGAAAGATGTAAAAGGTGAGCAACTGAGTATCTCGAAGGAGATTGCGAAGAATGCTGTTAAATAATTTGAGATTTGAAGTTTGAGATTTGAGATTCTGGATTCGGGTTCCGCGATTGCGATTCGGAGTTTTGGATTCGGGATATGGGCGCACAGGAAAAATTTTAATTTTTCAACTAATGTGTTCTAAATATTCTCAAACATTTAAACTTGAAGTTGACTAATGTGTCAAAAAACTTTTGTGACTTTTGACTTAGTCGAATCTGGCGATTTGTGGTTAAAAGTTTTGGTTAAACAAACACACCAAATTAATTTAAAAATGAGTTTTCACAAACTATATTTTCTTTTTGTTTTTTTTGTAGGAGCAACAGCATTCGGTCAGACAAAGCCGAATGCTACTCCTTACACAAACGAAGCAACATACGAAAAACTTAAAAAGAAACATCCGTTCATCACTCCTTTGAACAGACCGGTTCCGCCCAACATCGGGATCGATAAAGATGTAGAATATGCCAACATTAACGGACTTTCCCTGAAAGCCGACATCTACTACCCTCTTGACAAATCCAAAAAACACCCCGCAGTCGCAATGGTTCACGGTGGTGGCTGGATTTCAGGAAGCAAGGAAAATGAAAAATACATGGCTCAGGAATTGGCCGCAAAAGGATATGTTGCTATTGCAGTCGGTTACCGATTGAGCGAAGTTGCAAAATATCCCGCAGCGATTGATGATGTAAACAATGCCATTGAATATTTAAAGAAAAATAAAAAGAAATATGCTGTAGACACCAAAAAGATTGCAATTTTAGGCGAATCAGCAGGTGCCCAGATTGCGACTTTGGTCGGAGTAAAATCTAAAGGAAAAATAAAAGCGATTGTGAATGTAGATGGTGTGGTTTCATTTATTCATGAAGAATCCGGAAAAGAAGGAACTTACGATGCTTTTTGGTTGGGCTATGCCCACAAAGACAATCCTGAAATCTGGAAAGATGCTTCCCCATTGGAATTCGTGGATAAAAAAACACCTCCTACTCTATTTATCAATTCTTCGCAACCCCGTTTTCACGCTGGAAGAGATGATATGATGAAAAAACTGAAAAGCTACGGAACTTTCACAGAATTTCACGAAATCAAAGATACGCCACACTCCTTCTGGTCTGCCGAACCTTGGTTTACAGAAACTTTAAATCTAACGCTGGAGTTTTTAGATAAAACGTTGAAGTAAGGTTTAGGCTGAGACTGAGTTAAAAATCTAATAATACGAACTGTAATATCGGCTTAGGAATTTGGAGCGTTAAGAAAATTTAAATCTAATCCGTTAAAAAATTTCCACTGTTTGAGTGCGGCAAAAATTATCTTTTGATGAACCATTTTGAATCCGCACGAGTTTTGGGAATTTTAGGATTAAATTTAAATTTTTAGTGGAGAATTCCAGCCTTGAAATAACATTCGCCGACTTTGGAGGCAATTTTTGGTTCTTTTGTTTTAAGACAAAAGAACATTAAAGCAAAATAATTTTTCAATGAAAAAAATATTTTTAATACTCTTCATTTCCATCACCAATTTTTTATTGGCCGGAACTGATCCTTACATCACAGTGACCGTTGCAAAAGATGGCAGCGGACAATTCACTTCTATTCAAAAAGCAATTACATCGATCCGAGATTTAGGTCCTGGTGAAGCCTTGGTTAAAATTAAAGCTGGAACTTACAATGAGAAGATCGTCATCCCATCTTCAAAACATAAGATTACTTTACAGGGCGACAGTAAGGAAAATACGATCATCTCCAACGATGATTATTCAGGAAAACTGGATGCTTTGAATGAGAAAATGACGACTTTCAATTCGTACACGCTGTTGGTGATGTCGGATGATGTTAAAATTTCAAATCTGACGATTAAAAATGCTTCATGCAATCAGGGACAAGCCGTTGCGCTTCATGTGGAAGGTGACCGTTTTATCGTCAAAGACTCTAATATTTTAGGATGTCAGGACACTGTTTATACCGGTGGAAATCACAGTAGACAATATTATGAAAATTGTTTTATTGAAGGAACAACCGACTTTATTTTCGGTTCGGCAACCGTGGTTTTCAAAAACTGTACGATAAAAAGTTTAGCCAATTCTTACATTACGGCGGCATCAACTGATCAGTCTAAAAGTTTTGGTTATGTATTTTTTGACTGTAAATTAATTGCAAAAGAAGGCATCAACAAAGTATTTTTGGGAAGACCGTGGAGATCTTACGCAAGAACCGTTTTCATCAATACCGAAATGGGCAACCACATCCTTCCTGAAGGCTGGAACCCATGGAAAGGCGACAAAATGTTCCCGGATAAAGACAAAACTGCCTACTACGCAGAATACAAAAGCAAAGGCGAAGGCGGAAATACTGAAAACCGTGTAGCCTGGTCGCATCAATTAACAAAAAAAGAAGCGAAAAAATACACCATTAAAAACATTTTCGGAGACTGGAATCCGGATATGAGTAATAAGTAATTGGTAATGAGCAATCTTAAAGCCATTTAAATATAACAGTTAGTATTAGCGATGTCATGCTGAGCTTGTCGAAGCATTTCACAATAATAAAACCATACAATGAAAAGTTATTTTACCGCAAAAGAAACAAAAGATGTTTGATAATGATAGACAATCAAAAGTTTGCAAAACGAAACTTTTACATTTTGTAAACTTTTGACAGTCTTATTTTTAATTATTTCTTTTGATTCTTTTGCGGTTTAAAATTTTTCACATTAAATAAAAATTAAAATGAAAAAAATACTTTTAATCCTCAGCATCATAATTTCAACATTATCGATAGCTCAGAAAAAACCAACCTTATTTTTAATCGGCGACTCCACGATGTCCAATAAAGACAATCCCGAAAAAAATCCAGAACACGGTTGGGGACAGGTTTTAGGACAATTTTTAACTCCAAATATTGAACTTCAAAATCATGCAATGAATGGCAGAAGCTCAAAAAGTTTCAGAACAGAAGGCCGCTGGGACAAGGTTGAAAAGCAATTGAAAAAAGGTGATTTCGTAATCATTCAGTTCGGTCATAATGATCAGAAACTGAAAGATTCAACGAAATTTACCAATCCACATACTCAGTACAGAGCGAATCTGGAAAGATACGTGAACGAAACACGAGCAAAAGGCGCAACGCCAATTTTGATGACTTCCATTACCAGAAGAAACTTCAACGAAAACGGCGTTTTAATCGACACACACACCGATTATCCTTTGGTGGTAAGAATGGTGGCGAATGATATGAAAGTTGCATTTGTAGACATGCAGTTACTGACCGAACAGATGGAAATCGCTGCAGGTCCGGAAAAGTCAAAATTATTACACCTTCATTTCAAGGCAGGTGAAAATGCATATTACGACAAAGACAAAGCGGATGATACGCATTTATCAAAACTGGGAGCTGAAACGGTTGCCAAAATGGCTACAAAGTCTTTAAAGAACTTAAAGACAGGTTTGGAAAAATATATTAAATAGATGCCGCACAGATCGCACAGATTTTAATGACAAAAAAATATCTTCTCTATCTGCATAATCTGCGGGAGAAATCAATAGTCAGTTTGTCATCCTGAAAGGATCTATGCGTACTTTTCACAGGTTAGATGCTTACAGCATGACAAAGTGAACGCTAAAATCGATCAAAAAATAAATTCAAAAAAAATTATGAATTTCAAAAAAGAACCGTTTTTCGATGGCAATACCGAATGGGAAGATTTGGGATCCGGTGTTTCCAGACAGTTTGTAGGATACAACGCTCAGGTCATGATGGTCATCGTTAAATTTGAAAAAGATGCTATTGGAGCTGTACATCAGCATTTTCATTCGCAGATCACGTATGTTGCTGAAGGAAAGTTTGAAGTAACCGTCGACGGGAAAACCAAAATCCTGCAGAAAGGTGGCGGATTTTTTGCACAACCCAATATTTTCCATGGGGTGAAATGTCTCGAAGCAGGTCAATTGATAGACGCATTCACACCTTTCAGAGAAGATTTCCTGAAAGATTAACTTATTAAATTCAAACCTTCAAGATTTTAAAAACCTTGAAGGTTTCTTATTTAACGCCAATGAAAAAAGTATTTTTTTTAATCATTATTTTCCTTTTCGCTCAGTTTTCAGCTCAGGAAAAAATATCGTTTTGGCCTAAAGGTGAAATGCCAAATTCAAAAATTTTAGCTTCGAAAACAAAGAAGAAAAAAGAACTGGCAGAACTGAAAGAAGCTGAACTTTTTGCTTTTCTGCCTCCCGTGAAAGAGAGAAATCAGAAGTCCGTCATCATCATTCCCGGCGGTGGTTATTCAAAACTGACTTATGATGAAGGGGCTTTTCAGATTGCAAAATGGATGAACACTTTGGGGATTTCGGCTTTTGTTTTAAATTACAGATTGCCAACTTCGTCCGATTTAATCCAAAAAGAAATTGCGCCTTTGCAGGATATCCAGGCTGCCATCAAATACATCAGAAAAAATTCGGCACAGTGGGGAATTTCTGCCGATCAGGTGGGCGTTGTAGGAACCTCAGCAGGCGGACATTTGGCGACAATGGCCAGCAATATTTCTAAAGATTACACAGAATTAAAAGGCGATTGGGAAAGCATTTCCACCATTCCAAATTTTGCCATTCTTTTCTGTCCGGTCATTGATTTGGGTGAATATGCTCACCAAGGAAGTCGCAACAGTTTGCTGGGTGAAAACGCTTCTCCAGAAAAAATTAAGGAATTTTCCATGCAGAATTTGGTAACCGATAAAACACCGCCAACAATTTTGTTTCACAATCAGGATGATACGGCCGTTCCGCCGATAAACAGCATTTTGTATTTCAAGGCAATGACGAAAAACAATGTGAAAGGTGCGATGTTTATTTTCCCGAAAGGTGGCCACCGTTTTTTTGTAACCGACAAAGATCCAATGAACGAAAACTGGAAAAAACTGTGTGCAGACTGGCTTTCGAGTATTGGTAATGAGTAATTTAAAAATCGATTTGTGTAGAATTGATTTTTTGGGCAGCTATTCCGCCTTCCACTCCCGCTTTTTTGTTCGTCGTTCCTCCTCGCAAAAAGAGCTCCGTTCAAGTCGGGCTGCAGATTTGTCATCAAAACAAAATTTGTCTTTAACCGACAATAATTCAGATTAAAAAAAAAACGAATGTCCACAATTCATTTGTCATCATGAAGAACACTGTATTTCTTTGTTAAGTTTACGCCTTTGTGTAACTTAAGAAATGGTCATCATTTTAAACTCTTTGTTTGGCTTTGCGTTAAATTAAAAATTATAATCAATTGCGGATTTTTTAAAAAAAATAACAATGAAAAACATCATCCTTATATTCAGCATATTTATTGGAATTCAAATTTCTGCCCAGCAAAAAATAACCGTCTGGCCGAAAGGTGAAATGCCTAATTCCAAAGGTTTAAAATTAAACATCATTGAAGAAAAAGAAGGCCGGATTACGCAGATTCAGGAAGCTGAACTGTTCGCTTTTCTTCCCGCCAAAGAGGAAAGGAAAAAAATGGCTGTTATCATTATTCCTGGCGGTGGTTACAGACATTTGACCTATGACCTGGGTGGATATTCCTACGCAAAATGGCTCAACACTTTAGGCATTTCAGCATTTGTTTTAAACTACCGATTACCGACTTCTCCGGATTTAAAACAGAGAGAAATCGGACCGTTGCAGGATATTCAGGCTGCAATAAAATTAATCAGAAAAAATGCAGCTCAATATGGAATTTCACCTGATCAAATCGGAGTTTTGGGAACTTCAGCAGGTGGACATCTTGCAGCAATGGTAAGTAATATTCCAAAAGATTATACTGAATTGAAAGGAGATTGGACAAGCATTTCCACCGTTCCCAACTTTGCAATCTTGGTTTCTCCAGTAATTGATCTGGGCGAATTTGCCCATAAAGGAAGTCGTGTAAATCTTTTGGGAGAAAATGCTTCCGATGAAAAGATTAAAGAATATTCTATGCAAAATAGCGTGACCGAAAAAACTCCGCCAACCATTGTATTTCATGCTCAAAATGATCCTGCAGTTCCTGTGATCAACAGCATTTTATATTACGAAGCGATGATTAAAAATAAAGTAAAAGGAGCCATGTTCATTTTCCCGGAAGGTGAACATAACATCGGAATTTCCAACAAAACTGCACTGACGGATAACTGGAAGAAAATTTGCGCGGACTGGTTGGGGAATATGGGTAATAAGTGATGGGTAATGAGTAATATTTAAACGTTGATTTAGATTATAAGCATTCTATTTTAAGAATAGAGATTAAGATAAATCGCTGATGAAGCTCGAAAATGTATCAGCATAATTTATCATATTCAAAATAGATATTCGCCAGTTTTTTTTCAGCGCGTTTGTCATTCCGTAGGAATCTCAATATGCAGGGATAAAACAGTTCAGATTCCTAAGGAAAGACAGAGTAAATGCTGATTTTTAACTCTCAGAAAAACCTCTGCATTTAAATTTTAAAATTTATTTCACTAAAACATCTTTAAAATGCTAAGAATAATCAAACATAAAATAATCTTACTGGCTTGCGGAACGCTGATCTCTGTATCAACTTTTGCTCAGCAAAATTTAAAATTAACTTACAGCAAACCCGCAGAAAACTGGAACGAAGCTTTACCCATCGGTAACGGAAGGTTAGGTGCAATGGTTTTCGGTGGCGCAGTCCAAGAGCATCTTCAGTTGAATGAAGAAACCATCTGGGCAGGAGAACCTGGAAATAATGTTCCGAAAAACACATTCGACAGCATTCAGAAAGTCCGTCGTTTGATCAATGAAAGTCAGTTTGAAAAAGCACAGGATTTAACCAACAAAACCTATCCGAGAATGGCTCCAAAAGATTTGAATTATGGAATGCCGTACCAGACGATGGGTGATTTGTATCTGGATTTTAAAGGCCATGAGAATTTTACGAATTACCAACGGACTTTAGATATTGAAAAAGCAATCAGCACAGTTTCTTACGAAGTAAACGGCGTAACTTTTAAGCGTGAAACCCTCTCTTCTTTTGCCGATAACGTGATCATGATTAAACTGACTTCCAGCAAAAAAGGAAGTTTAAATTTCAATATCAACGCCTCTACTCCACACAAAATCAATTCAATTTTCATCGAGAAAAATCAATTGGTCATCAATGGAACGAGTGGTTCGGTAGACAATAAGATCGGGAAAATTAATTTTAAAACCGTCGCATTTCCTGTTTTAAAAGGTGGCAAACTGACCTCAACAAAAGATCAGCTGCAGATCTCAGGAGCCGATGAAGTGGCCATTTATGTTTCAATTGCAACCAATTTTAAAAAATACAATGATCTTTCCGGAAATCCTGATGTGAGAGTTTCAGAATATTTAAGTAAAGCTCTAAGTAAAAAATATGATACTGAGTTAAAGGCTCATATCTCCAACTATCAAAAATATTTTAAACGGGTAAGTCTAGATTTAGGAAAAACGGAACATTCAAATAAAACAACGGATATCAGAATTCAAGAATTTGGAAATTCACAGGATCCGGATTTGGTAGCTTTGTATTTTCAGTTTGGCCGTTACCTTTTGATTTCCTCATCGCAACAGGGAACACAGCCCGCCAATCTTCAGGGAATCTGGAATTATCAGCTGAATCCTGCCTGGGACAGCAAATACACGGTCAACATCAATACCGAAATGAATTACTGGCCGGCAGAAAATACCAACCTCAGCGAAATGCATGAGCCTCTGTTTGATATGATTCAGGATCTGTCGGTTACCGGACAGGAATCTGCCAAAGAAATGTACAAAGCAAGAGGCTGGAATATGCATCACAACACCGATTTGTGGCGAATCACAGGAATCGTTGACGGCGGTTTCTACGGTATGTGGCCAATGGGCGGAGCGTGGCTTACCCAACACGTCTGGAATCACTACCTGTATACCGGAGACAGGGAATTTTTAAAGAAAAACTACGATGCTTTAAAAGGTTGTGCTCTGTTTTACTTGGACGTCCTCCAACAGGATCCTTCAAAAAAATATCTGGTGGTTTCCCCATCGATGTCGCCGGAAAATAAATATTTTAAAAATGTAAGTATCACAGCGGGAACCACGATGGATAATCAGTTGGTTTTTGATGTGTTTAATAATTTTATCAATGCTTCAAAAATTTTAAATCAGGATCAAAGCCTTTCTAAAGACGTGAAATTAGCTTTGTCTAAACTTCCGCCAATGCAGATCGGGCAACACGGTCAGTTGCAGGAATGGCTGACCGATATGGACCGAACTGATGATAAACACAGACATATTTCACATTTGTACGGACTGTTTCCATCGGGACAAATTTCGCCTTTCAGAAATCCTGATTTAACGGAAGCCGCAAAAAAATCGATGACTTACAGAGGCGATAAATCTACGGGTTGGTCGATGGGCTGGAAAGTGAATTGGTGGGCAAGATTACTGGACGGAAACCGTGCTTTTAAATTGATTTCAGATCAGTTAACTCCTGCGCCGATGGAAAATAAAGGCCAATCCGGAGGAACCTATCCGAATCTTCTGGATGCGCATCCGCCATTTCAAATCGATGGTAATTTTGGCTGCACTTCGGGAATTGCAGAAATGCTGTTGCAAAGTTATGATGGATACATTTATCTGTTGCCTGCACTCCCCGATGCTTTGCCAAGCGGCTCTGTCAAAGGCTTAAAAGCCAGAGGTGGTTTTGAAATCGATATGGACTGGAAAAATTCTAAGCTAACGAAATTAGTTGTAAAATCCAGTTTAGGCGGAAATGCAAGAATCAGAGTGGCGAAAAATTTAAATTTAAAATCTAAAACCACTTTCATTTCAGCAAAAGGAACAAATAATAACGAATATTATCAGGTGGATATGATTAAAACGCCTTTAAAATCGGCTAAAGCAGAGCTGAAAGGTTTTGCAGTTCCGGAAACAGAAACGTTTGATTTTAAAACTGAAAAAGGCGGAGTTTATAGTTTTGAAGTGAAGTAGATTCGCACAGATTTCGCGGATTTTCACAGATATTTACGCAAAAGATCTGTGAAAATCTATGGAATCAGTGCGGGATTCAGACAAAATTTCTTTCAAATAAAATTTAATTTGAATTATGAAAAAAACTATTTATTTTTTACTGATAATTTTTGGCATCACAAGCTTAAAAGCTCAAAAATCTTCGGATTTAAAACCAAGAATCCTGATCAGTACAGACATTGGCGGAACCGATCCCGATGACAATCAGTCAATGATCCATTTACTGATGTATGCGGATAAATTTAATATTGAAGGGTTGGTTTCTTCGCCGTCTTTCGGAAACGGAAGCAAAGATGAAATTTCAAAAATGATTGGTCTGTACGAGAAAGATCTTCCAAAACTAAAAAAACACAGTTCAGGTTTTCCTACTCCAAAATATCTGCGCTCCGTTTCTAAACAGGGATTGCGTGGAAATGCACCTTATGAAGGATATTCAAAACCTACCGAAGGTTCAGAATGGATTATTAAATCTGCCAGAAAAAAATCAGCTCAGCCGCTTTGGGTTTTGGTTTGGGGCGGATTGGAAGATGTTGCTCAGGCTTTGCACGATGCACCCGATATTCAGACTAAGATTAAAATCTACTGGATCGGCGGACCCAATAAAAAATGGAGTGCCAATTCCTATTCGTACATCGCAAAAAACTTTCCTGATCTTTGGTTTATTGAAGCCAATTCGACCTATTATGCCTTCTTCTCAAAAAATGATGATCCTAAGATTCTGAAAAGCACTGAATATTATGACCAATACATCAAAGGTAATGGAGCGATGGGAAAAGATTTCAAAAATTATTATAAGGGCGAGATCAAAATGGGTGATAGTCCTACTCTCTTTTATCTTATGCATGGCAACCCCAATGATCCTACCGGAGAAAGTTGGGGCGGAAGTTTTGAAAAGATCAATCGAAGTGCGCAGGTTATTGTTGACGGAGCCAAAGGAAGTTCTGAAGAAATTGCTTTTTGTTCGCTAATTGAGTTTCGTTTTAAAGGTCCTGTTTTAAAGGAAAATCCTGTCTCTGTACCTTTTCACATGGAAACGATGCACAAAAAAGATGTTCAGAAATGGGCGGGTTCTTATCTTGGTGACGGAAATTATGCTTTGAAATATGTCCCGAAAGGTGCAGAAATTTTGACTTACAAATTTGTATCAGAAATTCCTGAACTGAACGGTCATGAAGGGAAATTAAATATTGTCAATCTTTGGCCGGGAAAGGAAAATCCTACCTATATTCCTTTAGGAAATACGTGGTTTTCTGATCAGTCTGATCCGAACCTGTATGAAGGAAAATTTCAGGGTGGAAAAACGATCTCAAAATGGAAAAATGATATTCTTCTGGATTGGGCGAAACGTTGGGAGTGGCTGAAGTAGTTTGCCACGAATGCACGAATTTTTTGATAGTGGAATTTTTGTGGATTTTAGCGCAAGGAGTTTCTCACGGATTTCACAGATCTTCACAGGTAATTTCGCAAATAAGAATCTATGTAAATCTGCGGAATCTGTGGGGAATTAAACATTTATTTCTTTATCACTTTTGAAACTTTGTTTAATGTCAAAATCTGCTTTGATAATCACATAAAAAAATCCTGACGCATATTTTGCATCAGGATTTTTATTTCTATCAAACCTCATAGGTTTTGAAAACCTATGAGGTTTACTTTGATCTATTGCGTCAATTTATTTCGCTTCAGCCATTTTGGAAACTCATTTTCAATCAGTTTTGTTCCAGATTCATTGTACCAACTGTAGCCCATTCTGCGCTCTTCTGAAACCTCTTCATAATTGAATTTCACACTTCCATCACGATCTCCGAAAACCGGTTTATTGGTCGGAATATCATAAAATCTCGCCCAAACTGCCGAACCTTCTTTCTTACTCAGCGTACGGATTGCCTTCTCACTTTCTCTCGAAACATTATAGGTATAACCGTCAATTTTGCTTTCTTTAAACCACTGAACAGCCGATTTGATTGACTTCTCAATTTCTGGAGTGACAGGCTGCAACATCAGAAATTTCACAATGTTCACCGATTCTCCTGTGGCCAGTGACATCGGTTCAAAAGCTCTGGCTTTTTCAGGGACTAAAGTAACTTCATTATACTGATCTGCCCAGATGGATAATTTTCCGTTTTGCAAAACCTGAGTTTTCAATACACATGCAATTCCTTTTTGTAAAGCAACTTTCGACTTTTCTTTTAGCTGAGAGCTGACCGCGTCAAAGCCTTCTTTTCCTTCAGAAATATTGTACAGAATCGTCAGTACATTAATCATAGCATTGTCGTTGTACGTCACCTGTTTTCTGTAAATCGCAGAGTTTGGGAAATACTGCGGGAAACCTCCATTTTCGTACTGCATAGAAAGCAAATACTCAATTCCCTTTTCTGCTGATTTCAGATATGCGGAATTTTTTGTGGTGCTATATGCGCTAATCAAACCGTTAATCTCTTTCGAGGTCGCGTTGTTATCAATGGTTGCAAGATTGTTGTCTCCGGCTTTAATGATTTTTAAAAGTTTAGGATCAATCTTTTTCTTGTAATCCACCTCTTTTTTATTGCTCATATGTTTTCCCCAACCACCGTTCGGAAGCTGATAGACCATCATTTTTTCGGCCAAAGTATCTTTTAACTGAGCAGAAAATGTGGCTGTTATTAAACAGAATGATGCTATTTTGAATTTTAAATTCATTATTATTTTAATTATTTAATCGTAATTACTAACGGATTGGCAACTATTTTCGCCTGCTTCTCCAAAAGATTTTCCCAATCTTTCAGCGTCTGAATCTGTCCGCTTTTCTGCCATGCAAATCCTGCGTAATAGGTCAGCTTTTTCTGAGGTTTCGTTACAACCAGCAAATTACTCTGATCCGGAGTTTCAGATTTTAAAGCTACAGATTTCTGAACAATTTTCGGATCTACCACAATGCCTTCGCCCACAAAGGCATCATCGATTTTTTCCCAGTGCAGATAGTACCCATTTTTGTCATTCAGCTTAGATTCGCCTTCGTTTTTATGAAGAGAAATTCCGACCGTGTAATTCGGAACAGGTTTTTCAGTTTCAAAAGTCGATTCGAACTTAGAAAAATTGGAACCTAAATCAAGTGAAATTCTTTTGGTCTCTTTCACACCAAACTCACTCCATGGTGCATACGTCAGTTCAAAAACGGTTCTCAACGGACCTTCAGCGATAGTTTTTGAAGTCACAAAATTCTGCGAAACCTCCAGTTTTTCATCTTTCCAAATCCCAATTCCGCCCGTTCCACGGCTGTCTCCAACGTGATACGGATCGTAGCCTTCGCCTCTCGTGTCTTTGTGATAATACATCGGATCGGTCAGATAACCTTTGTACCATTCGTTGATGACAGATTTTTCGGTTCTTTTAAACCAGATATCGACTCCGCTGGAAAGTGTGCTCCCTTTCACTTTTGCCGAAGCTTCAGCCTGACCTTTTGGGCCATACACTCTGAACGCCACCCTGTCGTTTTCCCAAGTGTAGTCATCCACCCTTTCCGGAACCAGTCTGGAATACGTAGTTACATGACTTTCAGGAATCGGCGTGTTGGCATCTGCTAAAATCGTATATGAATTTGTTTTCTTAGCATCGAGTTTCGCCTGAAAAAGAAGTTCATCATTTTTCCCGTCGCCGTCATTATCTATCCACTGAATGGGAAGATATTGGTTTTGGGCATCTTTTATTCTTAAATCTTCCGCTTTATTTTTCCCTAAAAATGCTTTCAACTGCTTCGCTGAAACAGAAACGATTTCATTTCTTGCAAAATCCTGAGTATTTTTAACCTGAACTGAAGTCTGTGCATTCATAAAATTCGCAGCAATGCAAACGATTGCACAACTTAAACTCAGTTTTGATATATTTTGTCCGAACATAAAATGTAGTTTTATCAAAAGTAAAGATATTCTTAATACTGTATGAATTTTTAACCTTAAATGTTTCTTAAAAAGTCACTTCAAATTTTTCTGTATGTTTTTTCAGTGAAAATTTTTATTTCATCCTACCATTATAAAATTTTTAATATTAAACTGAATTTTTAATATTAAACTGAATTTTTAATATCTGCTAAATTTGTCTAATCTGCGTGAACTTAATTCCGATATAAATTAAAAATTTCTTATTTTTAAATATCAATTAATTCCAATGAAAGACAATCCGGAATTTTACGAAATCCAACGTTTCAGGCAGTGGTGGCTTTGGCTGATTATTCTTTTTGTGCTCGGATTTTCCGCATATAATTCAATCGGTAATGCTGAATTTTTCTCTACTACGGAATTGATTATTTCTTTAGCCATTCCCATTTTAATTTTCCTTTTGTTTTTCATTATTAAATTAGAAACTAAAATTGATACTCTGGGAATCCGGGTCCGCCTTTTCCCATTTCATTTTCATTTTAAATATTTCCCGTGGAAATCTATAGAGAAAGCTTATATCAGAGAATATTCGCCATTGATGGATTATGGAGGCTGGGGATTACGAATTGTATCTTTCGGAAGAGGAAAAGCGTATACTGTTTCTGGTGATTTGGGATTACAGCTTGTTTTTAAAGATGGAAAGAAACTGTTGATTGGAACGCAGAAATCGGTGGAGATTAAAAAGTTTATCGCAGAAATTCAAAAATTTAATTAACGTATTTTTACATATAGCGCTAAAATCAGCGTCGTTTTGTCATTCCGTAGGAATCTCAACACTCAGAAAGCAAAAGGGTTTAGATTCCTATGGAATGAAAGACAAAGCGGTAAAACTAAATTATTACTATGTACGGACTTTAGTAAAAATAAGTCTAACCTCTACATTAATTCTTTTTATTTCAACTGACCAAAATCAAATTTAATGAAAATCCTGAAAAAATATTTTATCACTTGGTACATACCAATACTATTTTACTTAATCCCTTACCTCATTTTCCAGTTAGGAATGATTCTTAAAAAAGATGAAATAATTGATTTGTCTCTGGCTATTTTCTACTTAAATATTTTAGGAAATTTTATTTCTGCCGTTGTGCAAATTGTAATAAAAAAATGGTACTTTCTTTTTCCTCAAATTATGGTATCTGCGTTTCTGTTTTTTTCAGTATCAATGTATCTTGCATTTTCACCACCCGATTTCTATGGCGCTAATAAAGTAATTCCAAAAAATATAAAATTTGAAATTCCTGCTGAAAAAGAATTGACACAAAAAGACTTAAAGCAAAACGATTTTAGGCTAGCAGAACTTTCACAGCCTGGAATTTATAATTTCTACACTAATCATCAACCTAAAGAATCGGGATATTTTTATATTAAAGCATTTGAAATAACTTCAAACGACAGATTATCTGAAAATAGGATTACAGAGCATTCAAAAATTGTTGTCGAAAAGCCAGATACAAAAATCTACACCGGAGATTTTACAATTTACGAAGGGTCGTGGGATGATCAGTACGGAGCGAGAATTGAACTTTGGTATCATCCCAACAGCAGTTCTGAATATAAAATTAAACAGAAAAATTATATTATTGAAGGTTGGATGCGATGAATCAATCGGCCTTGAAATCAGTTTAAAAGAAAATTCCCACCTCTTTCCAGAATCATTCTCTACATTTGCCTCATGAAAATCCTTGTTGTAGAAGACGAAAAAGAACTTTTGAAATCGATTCATGATTCGCTGATTCAGGAGCAGTTTCTGATTGAGACTGCCGAAAATTATCAGTCCGCAAGCGAAAAAATTGCGCTGTATAGTTACGACTGTATCCTGCTCGACATCATGCTTCCCGGAGGAAATGGACTGCAACTTCTTCAGCAGCTGAAAGACATGGGAAAATCGGAAAATGTCATCATCATTTCGGCAAAAGATTCTCTTGATGATAAACTTGCCGGACTGGAACTCGGAGCCGATGATTATCTAACAAAACCTTTTCACAATGCCGAACTCAACGCCAGAATAAAAGCTGTTCTCCGCAGAAAAAATCAGGACGGCAAAAACAGTATTGAGATGGGCAATATCGAACTGGATCTTACAGAGCGGAGCTTTTCTGTAAATGGAGAACTGATTACGCTCAACCGAAAAGAATTTGACATTCTCCATTTTTTTCTTCTTAATAAAAAACGGTTGGTGACGAAAACGGCTTTGGCAGAGCATGTTTGGGGCGATCACATCGATCAGGCAGATAATTTTGATTTTATTTATTATCAAATCAAAAATTTAAGGAAAAAACTGCAGCAATCCAATGCCGAGATCGAAATTGAAGCAGTCTACGGAATCGGTTACAAATTGACAGAAAAATGAAACTGCTCAACAAATCTATACTTCATCTCATGAGCTGGCTTCTGCTGATCGTAAGTTTATGGTCGGTGGTTTTCTATTTTAATATGCTTGATGAAATCAAAGACAGCGTAGATGAAGAGCTCGAAAATTATAAAAGGCAAATCGTTTTTAAAGCAGAAAAAGATCCTACTATTCTGCAACAGAAAACTTTTGATGAAGGTTTTTTTTCTGTAAATCCAATAAGCAAAAACAAAGCACTTAACTTTAAAGATACGTACGAAGACACCGAAATTTATGCTCAGGACGCTGACGACGAAGCGCCGGAACTGGAACCTGTAAGAATTCTGACGACTGTTTTTGAGCAAAACGGAAATTTCTACGAGCTTAAAATTTTCAACAATATGGTTGAAGAAGATGATCTCGTAAAAGAACTGCTTTGGGACGCAGCAGGATTGTATGTGCTTTTGATTTTCAATATTTTAGTCATCAATAATTTCGTATTGCAGCGGCTGTGGAAGCCTTTTTATGAACTTCTGCATGAACTGAAAAATTACCGTCTGGGAATCAGCAAAGCTTATCCTAAAGTTGAAACCAAAACCAAAGAATTCAGCGATTTGCAGGATGCCGTCACGACTCTTTTGCAGTACAGTGAAAAAAGTTATGAGCAGCAGAAAGAATTTATAGGTAATGCTTCACACGAACTTCAGACTCCTTTAGCCATCGCCATCAGCAAGCTTGAACTGTTGATTGAAAAAGAGAATCTCACTGAAAATCAGGCAGAAAAGATTGCTGAAATTATGGAAATCATCGAAAGACTGGTTCGCCTCAACAAATCGCTTCTTTTGCTTACCAAAATTGAAAACAAACAGTTTTTTGACAATCAGGAAATTAAAGTCAATACAATTGTCGGAAGAAATATTGAAGATCTTCACGACATTGCTGAATTTAAACAGGTCGAAATTCAATTTTCACAAAACACCGAACTTTTCGTCCAAGCCGATGCTGCACTGATCAATATTGTCGTTTCCAATTTATTGCGTAATGCCATTTTCCACAATATCAAATCAGGAAAAGTGGAAGTTAAAATTGAAGCGAAAAAATTAATTGTTTCGAATACCGGAATTGAAAAGTCTCTGGATTCCGAAAAAATATTCACCCGATTCCAGAAATCAGAACAACATCAGTCCGGAAGCGGTTTGGGACTGGCGATTGTACAGGCAATTGCTGAACTTTATGATTTCTCAGTTTCGTATGATTTTAAAGATGGAATGCACGAATTCCAAGTCAGGTTTTAAATTCAAATGAATTAAAATTCCAGAATAGATTGTTCGAGATCGTGATATAGCAGGACTTTCCAGTGTTCTTTTTTCGCAAGAATCTCCCACTCTATCCGGTGATCTTTTGCAGTTTTACCGTCAAAATCCGTTTTGTAAGCCAAATGATATTTCAAATAAGCCGATTGTGGTAAATTATCTGCTCCATAAAAATAAATTTCCTCTTCATTTTTAATCCAGAAAACCTGATGGAAAGGCGAATGGCCACCGGTAACCTGAAAAGTAATCTCATTAGAAATACTTCCGGAATCTTCATTCATCCAGATAATTTCAGCATTTTTAATGATAAAATCAAGAATTTCAAAATCGAAAGATAAACTGCCTTTTTTACTCAAAGCAAATTCATATTCTCTTTTTTGAATATAAATTTCAGCATCAGGGAAATTTAAATTCCACTCTTCTGCGGAAGTATTGACCAGACCCGAAATATGATCTTTGTGCAGATGTGAAAGTAAGATTTTATCAATGTGAGAAGGCTGAAGTTTATGTTCTGAAAGATTCACAACAATTTTAGGCTGATGATTTTCAAGCCATCCCAAACCAGCATCCAAAAGGATATTTTCAGTTCCAGTCATCACCAGAAATGGCTGAATGGACATTTTAATCCCTTTCGAAGATTCATCCAGAAACACGAATTCTTTTTCTTTGTTAGCAGAAAAATTCCCTTCTTTCAATGCGACCACTTTCATAATTTAAGATTTAATTGTCTGTGTTTTTAAGGTTAATATAAATGAAATAGCAACGGCGAGACTTAGCAATCCGACAAACCAAAACCATGATGTAGCATGTAGAAAATAACCGCTGCCACTTCCCAAAACACTGGATCCAAAGTAATAAAACAGCCAGTAAATTGACGTTGCCGCAGATTTTGCCGCTTTTGCTTTTACAGCTACCATTCTGCTTGCCATCGTGTGTGCTGCAAAAAACGTGAAGGTAAATAATCCCAAGCCTACAATAACGATCCAGACATTGGTCGAAAAAAGACAGAAAACTCCGATAATCATAGTCAATACTGAAGTTTTAAGGATTGTCGACTGACAGTATTTTACAGACCATCTTCCTGAAAGCATCGTTCCAAAAACCCCAACTGTGTACATCAAAAAAATGAATGCAATGAAAATATGATTCAGTGAAAATGGAGGCTGTTCTAATCTGAAGCTCAGATAATTGTAAACACTCACGAAAGATCCCATCAGCAAAGCAGCGATGAAGTACAAACTTAAAAAATCAGAATCAGAAAAAAACGTTTTCATCTGTCGCATTTTTAAAGCCAGACGCTGTCTCTGTGGTCTGAAAAATTGGGATTCAGGGAAAAATTTCCAGAAAACCAATGCCAGAAAAAGGCTCTCAACACCGATGATTAAAACAGCATTTCGCCATCCCACTTCTCCTGCTAGCAAGATTGCAAAAATTCTTCCGCTCATACCTCCGATAATATTTCCGCTCAGATACATGCTCAAGGTCAGACCCAATACTGAGGTTGAGACTTCTTCAGTGATGTACGCCAGAGCGACTGCCGACACTCCCGAAATAACAAAACCTTTTAAAACACCGAGAAGAACAAGGATTTCAAGTTGATGGACGTATGAGGAAATTAACGTTAAAAATGCAGAACTGAGTAAAGAGAACAGCATGAGTTTTTTCCTTGAAAATGCATCAGCTTTAAATGAAAAAAACAACAGTCCGGTAGCCATTCCTATCGTCGATGAAGAGACCAACAGCGAACTGTCACCAACGGAAGTCTTGAATTCTGAAGCGACATTGGGAAGCAGAGGCTGAAATAAATAGAGCTGTGAAAAAACCGACAAACCCGAAAGAAAAATACAGATCTGGATCGCCCATAACCGTTTTGTATTTTTTTCCGCTTTGTCCATTTGCTGTTTAAATTATTTTGATAAAGCAAAGTTCAGTATAATTTTTAAATTTGTAAAACGCTTTATTTCGATAACATCAATCTATAAAACCGATTTACGAATGGAACTCCGTCAACTGAAATATTTCCTCAAAGCCAAAGAGCTGATGAACTTTACGGAAGCTGCGAATGCGATGCACATCAGTCAAAGTACGCTTTCCCAACAGATTAAACAGTTGGAAATGGAAATTGATACGCCGCTTTTCAATAGAATCGGGAAAAGAATTCAGCTTACCGAAGCCGGAAATGTTTTCGCTGAGTTTGCCAAAAAATCGGTCCGGAGCTCTGAAGAATCTTTACTGGCGATGAATGATCTAAAAAAACTCTCACGCGGAAGTCTTATGATTGGTGTTTCGTATGGACTTCGTTCGATATTGGTTCCTGCTGTGAAAAATTTCATTCAGAATTATCCTCAGATCAATCTTGAAATCCTTTTTGAAACTACCGATATTCTGCTGAAAAAATTAAGCGATGCTGAACTCGATCTGGTTTTAAGTTATCAGGAAGCTCATCCGGCAGAAAATTTCACGTATCAGAATCTTTTTGTTTCTGAAATGATGTTTGTAACTTCTACAAATTCTGAATTTTCAAAACTTAAAAAGATCAATCTTAAAACCATTGCTGAACTCCCTTTAGCAATGCCTTTTGACGGTTTTAGTACTACACATTACGTCATGGATTTATTTAAACAAAACCTCATCTCTCCCAACGTAAAAATGAAGATCAACGACATCCCTACTTTGATAGAAATTGTAGAAAACGGAATTTTTCACACCATTCTGGCCGATTCCACAGTAAATGACAGACAAAATCTGGTGACCATTCCGATTACAGAAAATAAGGCTGAGCGCAAAGCTGTTTTAATGCAGTTGAAAGAAGCATATCAAACCGAGGCGATGAAAAGTTTTTCTGAGATGATAATGAAAATCTAAATTCCCAGTTCTTTCCAGATTTCTTCCCAAATTTTTCCCGATTCGTGCTGTTGATTTGCAGTATGAAAACTACGGAACGAATTATACTCACAGGAATTTTAAGTATTTTAGGATGCTTTTCAGCATTTGCACAAACACAGTCTAAACCTGTAAAAGTTTCTCATGCAGAACCTATTTTTCAGGATTTGGTGCGGGATCTCGGAGCCAGAAAAGGCGAAAAGGAATTTAATCTGGGTGCAGATTTTTCAAGCGGAACTGATTACAGAGAAAATGGTTATTTAGCCGAATACGAATTTGCGCCGATCAACAGATTAGGTCTGGAGGTGGAAACAGATTTTTCTTTTTTCACTCCGAAAAACAATTCTACCAAAGAACAGATTCCGGGAAACCGATTAGACGGAATCAGGCTTTCTGCGCAGTACACGTTTTTTGTTTCGGAAAAATCTCAGACTTCGATGGCTTTGGGCTACACGCAGGTTCTGGAGTTCACAGATTTTAAAAATTACGGCAGAGGAAAATTCATTACCGGCTTGGTGTACAGTCCGTTTTTTGTGGCAGCGAAAAAATGGGGTTCCAATATTCACACTTTGGTTTACACCTATCCGATGATTCAGCACGAACTGGGCGAAAAAGCAACTCCGGTCGACTGGCAGATTAATACTTCCGTGATGTATTCGCTACCCAACTCCGGTCATTTCATCGGGATGGAAGTGAATAAAGAAATCACCCACGGAAAAATGTTTGTCACGCTCCGTCCACAAATCAAAATCAAACTGGATTCTCATTTTGCGGTAGGATTCGTAACGGGAATTCCTGTTTCGCACGATAAAGAAAATGTGTCTTCGTTTTTCAGACTGGTGTATGAGCCTTGATTAACGTTGTAATTTTTATTGTTATTGACACCGCAATCTGTTGAATTTCTCAAACTTTCTGAAGCAGGAATTTATCTTTGATTAATTTTTTTGAACATCTGCAATTTTTTATAAAATTTAATTTAACGCAAAGCCAAACAAAGAATTATAATAATTATCGTTTTTAAGTTACACAAAGGCGTTGACTTAAATAAGAAATACAAGGTTTTTCTAACGATGAAAATTTGCGGATCATCGTTAATTTTTTAGGATTCCCGAAGATTTTGCTGATGTTGCAGATTTTTAATTATTCGGCTCAATCTGTTTCATTTGCGTGAGATTTTTTTTTAAACGATAAGGTTTACGACTAACGCAAATCCTTTTTAATCACCAGATATTTCAAATCTTTATCTCCAGCATTGCTGATTCCGTGATCTGAGTTGGGCGGACAGTACAAACTGGTATTCGGGCCGACTTCCACGGTTTTTCCGTTGAGATAAAAAGAAGCTTTTCCTTCAAGAATATAAAAAAATTCTTCCTCAGGATGGCGATGTGGAGCGTGCGTAGATTTTCCGGGTTCTACAATACTCATCTTTAAGGTGTTTTCTTCAGTAAACTTTTTGTCGGCGAACCAATACTGATAACCGGAATTTGTTTTTTTTGCCTGAGCTAAATCAAATTCGTTGACGCAATTTTCGATGGTGTAATTACCAGGCACTTTTGCTGTTTCAACTTTCTGAGCATACATTTTTTGCTGAAACAGCATGATGAAGACGGCCGCGATGAGTGGTGAAAATATTTTCATTTTTAAATTATTAAAACAATCTTTTCAAAGATATTCAATTCTGTTCTGAATTTTCCGCTTTCAGCAGTTTTCGGATCTAAAAACTTTAAAGTATTTCAAAAACACACTCAGATTTTACTCAGAAGAAACATTCAAAAACATTTAATCTGTGAGAGAAAATAAAAATATAATCTTAAGAAATTTATTTCCCTTAAACCATCTTAAGTCCTTAACAAATCTTAATGGTTTAAAAAATTAAAAAATATTCCCAATTGTTTCCAGAATCGTGTCGGAAATTAGCATTATAAAAAATTTACGTTATGAAAAATTTAATTGCAGCCATCAGCATTTTTGGTTTAAGTTTAACCCACATTTCAGCGCAGGATATTCATCAGAATGAAGTTCCTTCCGTGATTCTCAACAACTTTCAGAAGAGTTTTCCAAAAGCCGCAGATACCGACTGGGAAATTAAAAGAAATCTATATGAAGTGGAATTTGAAACAGGATTTTTAGGCGACGACCACAAAGTTCTGTATTCAAGAGACGGAAAACTGGTGAGACACGAGGAAGAAATTTCTAAAGGTAATCTTCCGAAAGCTGTATTGGCCTCTATCAACAAATCTTTTGCAGGCTACAGAACCGATGATCTGAAGAAAATTACGGAAGGCAGAAAAGTAATTTACCATGTCGAACTGAAAAATATATCTCAGGAATGGAAAGTGGTTTTTGACGCGCAGGGAAGAATTTTGGAGAAGAGAGCAGATTAAAATGAAGAAATTTTTAGTTCTCAGTGCTTTAATAGGCATTGTCTTGCATATTTCTGCACAAATCAGTCCGCCGGGATTAGGACATGCAAAATCGGCGGGCTGGTTTGCTTTGGGAATAAAGAAAAAAATCAATAAAGAATGGGAATCCATGAGCTACGTCGCAATGGGAAGAACGGGTGAAACGTTGCTTAATCCTGTGCAAAAATCTTCAATTTGGGTTCTTAATCAGGAGTTTTACAGAACATTTAAAAGCAACTGGAAGTATTCATTCGCATTAAGTCTGAGGGATCAGAAAGAAAAAATGGCTGCAACGAATCAAACGGTTGACCAGCAGGAAGTAAGGCTGTATGGAAGACTGTCTTATGCTTTTAAAGGTTCAAAATTTAAAATAACACCCACTTTCAGGCAGGAATTCAGGAAATTTTTCGCCCCGAAAAGTCTGGAAGATGCTGAAACTTTTGCTTTAAGAAGCCGGTTGCGGCTGCAATTGAGTGTTGACCTGAATGAAGATGCCACCAAAAAAGTAATTATCAGTTCCGAGCAGTTATTTTCCACCGAAAAAGATTTTGTGTCAAAAGAATGGAGCGATTTGAAATACCATGAAAGCCGTTTTCTCGCTTACTACTCCGTCACCCCAAAAAATTCCGCTGTGACTTTTGATATTGGTTATATGAATAACCTGGTGGGAGGAAATCACCCGTATGACGTGAGTTATCTGGCGCTGGATGTGGTTTTTAATGGGAAAAAGAGAAAATAGAAGATCAGGGAAAGTTTGTATATTTGAGAGAAGAAAAATACTTTAAGATTTCACAAATGAAGAATTATCAAATGACCATTTTCTGTCTGATGCTGGCAATGTCAAGTTGCAAAGGCCAAAAATCAAATAGTGAAAAATATATTACAGAAATACAAAAAAACGAAGCTGCACACCTGGATAAAATTTATAAAGCAGCGGGAGAATTGATATCTGAAATCAACTTTGAACTTTCTGCAACCGATGAGCAAAAAGCAGATTGGCCCGAAGGCATAATACCTTGGATCAGTGTCGAAAATCCTCAGGATGAAATCAGTCAGCTGATTAATCCTAATGAAATTGTTATTAAAGAAAATAAGATTAATTTACTTATTGATTATCCATTAAAAAAACCAGCAAAAATTGAACTGTCAAACCCGAATGGTTTTACGCGAAAAGATTTAATTCTAGAAATCAGTAATAATTACCATAAAATTTACGCTGAGGAAGAAACAACAGCAAAAATCAAAACTATTCCTCTTGAAAAAAGAACAGATTTAATCAACCGAAATGAAACCAACGGAAAATATGGAATTTGGGGACATGATTTAGCAGATTTAGATTTAAGCGGAATTGAAGTTCATCAAACGACGGACGGAAAGATTAATTTAATTTTGATTATAGAATCTTAAGTAAATTTGCAAATACTGTATTCAATATCATCCGGAAATCCATTTTGTCAATATCTGTTTTATTTCTAAATTGCATTATCTCCCGAAAAGGAGAGTGATCACAAAATACATTTATGAATCAGATTATTCCGTTTGACTTACAGATACAGCACAGCTCTTATTTTAACTATACTTTTTGCCTCAACCAATATCCTTTTCTACAGAGCATTGCTTTCAGAGAAGTGACTGAAGATCTTGAAAATCTGAATCTTCAGATCAGTTCTTCATTAGGCTTGTTTGAAAAATACAATATTTACATTGACAAAATTAAGGCGAATGCACTGTACAAAATCTCCCTTTTCAATTTTGTCTTTGATAATTCTTTGCTGAAGAGGCTGACGGAAAAAGATTTAGATCAGATTAAAATTCAGGTTTTTAAAGACGGTGAATCTATTTTTGAAAAGAGTTTCAGCATAGAAGTTTTGCCGATGGATTATTTCGGTGGACTGCAGTCGTATCCGCAACTTTTGGCGTCTTACGTTCTTTCCAACAATACTTCACTGTACAAACTGAAAGCCGATGCCATCGATATTTTAGCAAGAAATAAACTCACACCATCATTTGAGGGCTATCAGCAGAAAAGTAAGGAAAGAGTTTTACAAATGGTTTCGGCGATTTATAAATCTATTCAGAACCTGGATTTGATTTACAGCTCAATGCCTCCAAGTTTTGAAAAGAACGGACAAAGGATCAGGCTTGTGGACACTGTTTTAGAAACAAAATTCGGGAACTGCATTGATATTTCCCTGCTTTTTGCGGCATGTCTGGAAGCCATCGATTTAAATCCGATAATTGTTGTAACAGAAGGCCACGCATTTGTCGGAGTCTGGTTGGATGATCAGCGGTTTGACGGGATGATCAATCTAGATCAGAAGGCGATTTCCAAAAGAATTGCTTCGGGAATTAAAGAAATTGCTTTAATTGAATCGACCAGCCTATGCAGAGGAACCCAAATTTCATTCAAAGATGCCATGAATTCTGCAGAAACCCAGCTGATGGATTCATCGAGATTTCTGTTGTCACTGGATATTAAAAACGCAAGATCAGCAGGAATCTCTCCGCTCCCACTTCTTAAAAATGAAACAATTCAGAGTCAGGATTTCAGTTCAATTCCACATTCAACTGAGCTCGATCAGGATTTTAATTTGGGAACGCAGTACGACGATCTTGAACTGACCGATTTTTCAAATTTAACCAAACAGAAAGTCTGGGAAAGAAAACTGCTCGATCTCTCGCTCAGAAATAATCTTCTGAATCTGCGCTTTACCAAAAGCATGCTTCAGCTGATTGACACGAAAATTAATGTGCTCGAAGACAGCCTTGCCGACGGAAAATCATTCACCATTCATCCCGACAACAATCAGGCTATGCTCAGAAAATATAGTCTGTATGGCGAACCTTTACATCTGTCGCAGCCGCTTTTCAAACTGGCGGAAGATGAGTTTAAATACAACCGACTTTTAACATATTATCATCAGGATGACCTCGACAATATTCTCACCAACCTTTACCGAAGCGCAAAACTTGCCGAAGAAGAAAACGGAAAAAGTACACTGTATCTGGGCATTGGTTTGTTGAAATGGTTTGAACCGAAAAATAAAGATATCTCGAGGCTCGCTCCTATTTTATTAATTCCCGTCGAACTGTCGCGGAAATCAGTAAATTCTAAATTTACGCTCCGAAGCCGTGAAGAGGAAACCATGATCAACATTACGTTGCTCGAATATTTGAAGCAGGAATTCAAACTCAACATCAACAGTCTCGAAAATCTTCCGATCGACGAATCGGGAGTTGATGTTCCGAAAGTTTTGGCGATTATCCGAAATGCCGTTCTCAATCTTGAAGGCTGGGATGTTCTGGAGCAGTTGGTTTTGGGTATTTTTTCTTTTAACAAACTGATTCTTTGGCAGGATATTTCAAAATATTCAGAAGAAATTCAGAAATCTTCGATTGTAAAAAGTCTGATCGACGGCCGCCTGACCGGAACTTTGGAAAGCGTGGAAAATGATGTTGAAAGTCTTGAAAACATCTCCGCTTCTGAATTGGTTTTGCCCATTTCGACCGATAACTCTCAGCTGAATGCTGTAAAAAATGCCAACCTCAACAAAAGTTTTATCCTCCATGGGCCTCCCGGAACCGGAAAATCACAAACGATTACCAACATCATCGCCGATGCTCTGTCGAATGATAAAAAAGTGCTTTTCGTGGCTGCCAAAAAAGCCGCTCTGGATGTGGTTCACAACCGTCTGGAAAATATTGGTCTGGGCGCATTCTGTCTCGAACTGCATTCCAACAAATCGAAGAAATCGGATGTTCTGAAACAGTTTGAAAGAACGCTGGAAGTTCCGAAATATAAAATCAACGCCGATTATCATGAGGAGGCAAAACGTCTCGACGAGCGCAGAAAAGAACTCGGAAAATACGTGAATGATCTGCATCAGAAATTCCCGATTGGCTGGAGTTTATTTGATACGATTGCCTTTCTGGAAACCAATCACGTAAAAGCAGACGAACGTTTTCACATCAATTTTCCTCTGGAAAGTGCCGATGTTTTCAACTGGAATCAGTGGAAAGACTGGTTAATTCCGTTTGCTTCGATTGTGCAAAAGGTTGGGCAGCCTTCGCTTCATGCTTTGCGACCGATCAAAACATCGAGCCATCAGTTTGAAAATAAAAACCTGATTCTGTCGGCAATTTCTCAGTTTAATGAAAAGAAAAATTCGGCGGAGCAGATTAAAAAACAGTTTCAGCTCGAAGAAGTTTCCAATGCGGACAGTGTGGAAATTCTTGAATTTTTAAAAGACAATCCGGTAAAATCGGGGTTGATTGATCTGGTTTTTAATGAAGGTCAGCTGAATTTATTTAAAAACTGGATGGCGCAACAGACGCAGTTTCAACAAACTGAAAGTCAAATCACTTCCAATTTTACTTCTTCCATCTTAAATATTGATTTTGCTTCATTAAAATTGATTTGGAATCAGGCGAAACATACCTGGTTTATTCCAAAATGGTTTAAACAAAGGAAAGTAAAGCAGCAATTAAACGGTTATGCGAAATCAGGAATAGAATCTGATGTGCAGATTGACGGACTTTTTGAAAAGCTTGAAAACTATCAGCAGCTTAAAAATCAACTTTCAAATCTCCATTACAACGCACTTTCACCGGTGACGAATCTTTATTTTAATGGAAGCGCATTTGATATTTCGGCGATTGAAAAAGATTTAAAAACCATTGAAAATGCGAAAGATTTAGCCCAAAAAATATCCATCAGAAATTTCCCGGAATGGCTGAAAGATTTTTCTTTAAAACAGAATAACAGTCAGAACATTTCTGAAAATGTTGAAAAGCTGAAAGAGCTCCACGATGCTGAAAATAATCTCTTGGAATATGTAGCGGAAATTCCCGGTGATGCCGATCTGCAGACTATTGTACAAAATATCAATCAGCTGGAAGACTGGATTAATTTTAATGGTTTAAAAGAGAAAGCGAAGGATTTGAACCTCATTTGGTTTATTGATTTTCTGGAAAAAGGCTGGCTCGACACAGAATCTTTGGAACTCGAATTTGAAAAAATCATTCATCTGAATTTATTCATTAAAACCATTTACAGCTCGGGAACTCTGAACGGTTTTGATGCCAATATTTACGAATCTCAGATTCAGCAGTATAAAAATCTGCACAAAGAATTTACGGAACTTACGAAAAATCAGCTGACGATGAAGCTCAGCGACCGCATTCCGAATTTTTCTCAGGAAGCCGTTCAGAGCTCAGAAATCGGAATATTGCAGAAAGCAATCCGGAATAAAGGTAGAGGTTTATCCATCAGAAAACTGTTTGACCAAATTCCAACTTTGATTCCGAGGCTCAAACCGTGTATGTTGATGAGTCCGATTTCAGTAGCGCAGTATTTTGATGTGAATGAAGAGCATTTTGACCTGGTAATTTTCGATGAAGCTTCTCAGCTGCCGACTTCGGAGGCGGTAAGTGCTTTGGCGAGGGCAAAGCAGGCGATTATTGTGGGCGACCCGAAACAGATGCCACCGACGAGTTTCTTTGCTTCCCAGAAAGTGGATGAAGAAAATTTTGAGCTCGAAGATCTGGAAAGTATTCTCGATGACTGTCTCGCACTTTCAATTCCATCCAATTATCTGTTGCGTCATTACCGAAGCAAGCATGAAAGTTTGATTTCGTTCTCGAATGCTCATTTTTATGACAATAAACTCCTCACCTTCCCGTCTCCGGATGATTTAAACCGAAAAGTAACGTTTGAATTTATCAACGGATTTTACGACAAAGGGAAAACACGAACCAATAAAAATGAGGCGGAAGCGATTATTGAATATATAAGAATTCATCTCGAAAATCAAAATAAAAAATCGATTGGTGTGGTGACTTTCAGTCAGACTCAGCAAAGTCTGATTGAAGATTTGCTGCAGAAATTATTTCAGGAAAATCCGCATCTGGAAGAATTTGCAATTAATTCTGAAGAACCAATTTTCATTAAAAACCTGGAAAATGTACAGGGTGACGAAAGAGATATTATTCTCTTCTCGATTGGCTACGGACCCGATGAAGACGGGAAAGTCTCGATGAATTTTGGTCCGCTTAATCGTGATGGTGGCTGGAGACGGTTGAATGTTGCCGTCACAAGAGCCCGTTACGAAATGAAAGTTTTCTCTTCGTTAAAAGGCGACCAGATCGACATGAACAGAACGAGTTCGGAAGGCGTTTTGGGATTAAAAAACTTCCTGAATTTTTCTGAAAAAGGTTTAGTGTATCAAAATTCAAATCAAACTGTCAGTCAGCAGAAACTGATGGTGAATTCTATTGCGAAAACCCTTGAAGAGCACGGTTTGAAAATCAAAACCAACATCGGAACTTCAGAATATAAAATCGACATCGGAATCATCGATCCTGAAAACGAAAGCGAATATCTTCTGGCGATTTTGCTGGACAGTGAGAATTATTTTAACATCCACACCACCAATGACCGCGAACTCCTCGTACCGAATGTACTGAAAGGTTTGGGCTGGAACGTTTTCAGAATCTGGACGCTGGACTGGATTAAAAATAAAGAGAAAATCGTTGGAAAAATTCAGGCTGAACTGGAAAAAATCAAAACACAGGTCAAAGAAAAAAAGGAAGAAATCATTGAACTGAAAACTTCTGAAAAAGTCTATCTGAGCGAAGTTTCGGAAGCAGAAAAGCCTACGAAAATAATTCCTTACGTCGCAGCAGATTTAAGTCCTGCAGTCAATGCCAACTCGGAATCGATTTATTATTTTGAAAACAGACCGGTTCTTTTAAGTCAGATTAAAACCATCATTGATACGGAATCGCCGATCAGCCAAAACGCTTTGTTCAGAAAGATTCTCAAGCTTTGGAACACTTCGAGAGCCGGCGGAAAATTGAATACCTATCTCCTGGAAACCTTGGCTTCTATTCCAAATATTCAAACCACAGAAAGTTATCAGAAATTTTACTGGAGCGAAAATTTACAGTCTCAAAATCTCGATTTTTACAGAGATAATTCCACAGAAAAAAGGCTGATCGACGAGATTGCGCCTGAAGAAATTTCTGTGGCCATGATGGAACTGATGCATTCGAGTTTGAGTCTGAATAAAGAGGAACTGATCCGCGCGGTTTGTAAGACCTTTGGTTTTTCGAAAGTGGGTTCGCAGATTGATGCGGTGGTGAAATTTTGTGTGGAGGATTTGGTTGGGAAAGGATTGCTGAAGGAGGTTGATGGGAGGATTGTTTTGGGGTGATAGATTTGCTCACATTATAATTTAAAAATAGAATTGTCCTGCTTCCAATAATTTAAAATATAACTAAAATGACAAAAACTTATAAAATTCTTATTATTATTTTTTTTCGATTATCAGCTGTACTCAAAAAACACAGCAACCTTGCGATGATTCTTTTATTAGAGCTAATAATTACGTCTTAGCGTCTGATTTTGAAAATGCTAAGAAGGAATTTGAAAAATCGATAAAAGCTGATTCAAAAAACGCAAATGCATTTTATGGACTTGGTTATACTTACAGTGTCGAAGGAAAATATGAAAAGGCAATTGAAAACTACACAAAAGCAATTGAAATAGATTCAAAATTCAAATTAGCACTCTTTGGTCGAGGTTCTATCTATTACGTTGTTGGAGACTACGACAATTCCGAAAAGGATTTTAGAGAAGTCACAGAATTAATGCCCAATTTCTCAATGGGCTATTTATACCTAGGGAATATAAAATCTCAGAAAGCAGATTTCGAATCGGCACTAATATACTTCGATAAGGCATTAATTTATGATAAAAAAAATTCCACAACATATTATTCAAAAGCAATTTGTCAATCTTATTTAAATAAGCCATTGGATGCAATATCTTCGCTAAAAAAGTCTATTGAAATCAATCCAAAGTATGGAATGGCATATTTTTATAAAGCAACTTTTGAGCACCAACTGAATTTGAATGATGAGGCTTGTAAAGACTTTAAAATGGCAGAAAAATTAGGAATTACAACGCAAACCAGCATTGCAGAATTTTGTAAATAATCAAAAATGAAAAAAGCATTATCACTTTTAGCCCTCTCAATATTCTCCATCTGTTTTTCACAAAAAATCTCAGACCGCTACCAATCTTCCCAACCGCAGGATCAATCTGTTCCGCCACCACCGAGGGTTAGTTTTCCTGCACAATTCCCAAGTAGTAACAAGGTATTTTTGAAGAAGATTGACCAGAATATCAACAAAAGTAATTTGAAAATTGCAGGTAGTAATTTAAGTACTGAAATCATTTTAAAGATAGACCAAGATGGTAACGTTCTTAATATTTCTACCTACGGAAAAAATGAAATTTTTAATAAAGAAGTAAAAGCTGCTGCGGGAAAATCAACAGAAAATATAAAATGGATTGCGGGAAAAAATAATCAGGGACAGAAAGTGATTGATATTGTGAAGATTCCGTATCGATTTAAAAAATTGTAAATTCTCAGAGCCTGTTTAAAAATGATTAAAAAACAAATTTTCAAGTCATTTTTCTTTTTCCCAACCCTAAAGGGTAGAAAAATGCCTTGAAAATTTCATCAAAATTAACTCCTATGTCATCCTGAGCTTGTCGAAAGACGAGTCGGGGCAAATTAATTCTGATGAAATTTAAACAGGCTCTTAATCATAAATTATTTTTCATAAAAATCACAAACAGGAGAAAATCAGTCCAGATTTTTCTTACCTTAGTTTCACAAATAGTCATCGATGAAACAATTTTTACAAATTATATTTCTGGTTAGCTGCCACTTTATATTTGCACAAAACCAGCCATTGGAAAACCAGCTTAAACAAGATTCTGCTGCAACGGCTTCGCAGAGAGACACTGCAAAAACTGAATCAAACAATATTAAAAGCAAAATGATTTTACCTGAAAAAAAATCAGATCCAATGAAATCTGTTGCCGAACATGATTTTGATCTTGAAATCAGAGCAATTCTCGATTACAGACTTAACCGTGTTTTAAGGGAGGATCTTTTTTGTCTTATTTGTGAAACCGAATCTGATAAAGGTCAACTTGCTTAATCTTTCCTTCATTTAAATTATACTAAATTAATGAAACTATACCTGAACTTTGTTGCCTTACTATACATTACGTTTGTGTCGGCTCAAAATAAAGAATTTACTTACGAATATCGGTTCATCTCAGATTCTACCAATCAGAAAGAGGTCAGCAGAGAAATCATGATTTTGAACGTAGGAAATGAGAAATCATATTATTACAGTTTAGATAAATTGATCTCGGATTCCACAATAAATGAAGAGAGTAAAAAAAATATGATGGTAATGCCGCTTCAATACAGAATTGGTGAAATGGTAATCAAAGATTTAAAAAACAATACAGTTTCTTTTGAAACTAAAGTTGGCGATGCTAATTTCAGCATCGAACAAAATATCAATTTAAAATGGAATTTAGTGAATGAATTTGATGAAATTCTAAACTATAAAGTTCAGAAGGCAACTACAAATTTTGGTGGAAGAATATGGAATGCATGGTTTGCCAAAGATATTCCGATTCAGGACGGTCCTTACAAATTCAAAGGTTTACCTGGATTAATTCTAAAAATTGAGGATAAAACTTTAAGCCATAAATTTATTCTGAAGGGCATTAAAAACGTGCAAAGTCCTTTCGAATATCCTTACCGAAAGGATGAATCTAATCCTAAAAGACTGGATTATGAAACTTATATAAAAAACTACCTTCAAAACAGAGCAGAACCCACATCCCATCTTATCGGGAGAATTCCTGACCAAACAGATGCCCAGGGAAATTTCAGAACGGGCGAACAGATTATCCGTGAAATCAGGAAAACAATGCTCGAAAAAATAAGCAAAGACAACAACATTATTGAGATTGATGTTTTGAAGAATAACGGCAAATCAAAGAAACGATAATCATTTTATTTTGCGTGAATGAAAGTAAATTTATTCTTTCCACTATTCTTCATTGCATTTGGGTGTTCTAAAACAAATACTAAATCTATAAGTTTCAGCAGCTTTGATATAACAGTTCCTGTTAATTGGAATAAAATTAACTTAAAAGGAACTGACAGTGATGTTGGCGCTATTGTAACAGAAAAGAATGATACGGTTTTCTTTGATCATGGCCCTTATTCAAATTCACTGGATGAAAATTCTGTAATCTATGAGAAATCATTTTTAGAGATCATCCTACAAAAAATTCCGGATATTGATACCACTAAAATGATTATCGTGAACGACCTCTCTAAAATAAATGTGGATGATTATAAACTTAACACCAGCAGATATGAAATAATTTCCGGCTACAAAGCAAAGATTGTAAGTCCAAAAAAACAAGGCAAAGGTATGACAGGTATTTACATTGACAGTTTAGGGTCTTCTTCGCTCGGCAAAATCAAATTTAATTTATATGCGGAAAATCTGAGCTCAGCGAATCAGAAAGATCTGTTAAAAGCTATTCGAACTATTAAATTTAAGAAGTAAAAGCTATAATTTTAATAATTCTCCTCTCTTAAAATCAATCTTAAGATGATCAGCATCATCTCCCGTAGATAGCTTTTCTAAAATGGCAAAAAATAATTTAAGCTGAGTCAAAAATTCATCATCCGTTTCCAGCATTGTAAAATTCTCTTCCAAAATTCTGTACTGAGACAGTCTTTTTTTCGGAATATCTTTTTTTGCCAGTTCGTCTGCAGACTGAAATTGATACAAATTTAAAAGTGCATCATCAAACCTCCATGTCTCAAAACTTTTTGTGTTGAATTTACTTAAGTCTTTAGAGTTTCCTAGACTTAATTTTAATAAATCTTTTCCCGAAAGCTTTGAAGCTTTTTCAATGAAATCTTTGGGCCAATCGGACGGCACGAAACGCAACCGCACCAATTCCTTCAGATGAAATAATGTGAAATCCCTGTAATTTTTTGTTTTTAAAATATCATGATTCCAGATATCGCTTGAGTTTTGAGTTTTTAAATTTTTGAATTCTCTCTCATACAACGAGAATAATTCATTAAATCGCGGAACATTTTTAATACATACCATTTCCACTTCAAATTCATCCTCAGATTTCACTGTCAGAATTTTATATCCCGGAATATACGCCGCCAGAGAAGACACCTGAATATTGACGAGCATTTTCCCGTTTTTAAACTTTTTAACTCCGGTGTCGTTAATGTGCATATGACCTGCAAAATGTAGCTTCAAACCCGCTTTTGCAAACAATTCTGCAACCTCATCATTCGGAACCCGATCCATTTGCCACTTGTCATTTCCTAAAAGTTGCTTTATTTCAGAATTGGCATCATCATTAAAATCCAGAATCGGATAATGGGTAAAAGCAATCAATGTTTTGTTGAGCCTTTTCGCTTCAGTTACCACTTTTTCAACCCATAAAAACAAATGTTTTTTATTGCTTAAAACGTTGTTGTAGCCAATGGATGCTCCGCTGTAATTATTTTCATCATCAGGATTGCCATCAATATTTTTTGGAATATAAGTATTTCCATCAATAGCCATCAGCCAAATTCCATCAGTGGGTTCGACCATATAAGAAAGATCAGGTACAGAAAAACCGGAACTCACCTCATACATTCTGTTTTCATATTCTGAATCTTTTAAAGCATTTTTAAACTGAAACTGTTGATAAGAATCTTTACTGAAAGGCGTTTGCCAAAAAATATCTTTTCCAGAAGGTGCAAATCCGAAATCATTCATGCTGTTCAAAATTTCCAGATATCCAGACATCGCAATGTCTCTGGTAAAGATGGATTTTGAATCTTTTTTTCTAATTAAATTTTCATCACTTACAATTGATAGTTCACCTCCATTTTCATCCATAAAATCAGATTTCCCACCCTGTTTCAAAAACGGACCAACCGGATCGTGATTTCCGGTGGTAATGAAAAACCTCATCCCATATTTCTTCTGATATCCGTCTAAAATTTTCTTTAAACCCCGTAAATTGTAGGCCTGTCCGTCATCTGTAAAATCTCCGGGAAGTGCGACAATTTTAATATTTCTTTTTGCAATATCATCTAAAGCCGCAAGAAAAGCGAAATAATTTTCATTAAAAATTCTTGTCGAATGCAGCTGAGAATCCATCGTTCTCAGAATGGTTTTCTTTCCCGTTCCCGGATTTTCAATTCCTTTAAAATCTGAATCCGAAAATTCACCGTACAGATCCTGAAAATGAACATCAGCCAGAAAAGCAATCTGCACAGGTTTTTGTTGGGCCGAAATCACAAAATGACCTAGAAATAAGATAGAAAACAGAAATTTCAAAAATATTTTCAAACCGGTATTTATTTAATTTAATGAAAAGAAATCTCACGCAGATTGAGCGGATTGAGCAATTTTCATAATCGGCTCAAGATCTGCGTGAGTAATTTACTGCAGTTTCAAAGCCTTGAGAATTTTATGAAAAATCTCATTGTTTTCATAAACTCCTATGAAGTTTTCAGAACCAGCACCATACGAAAACACTGGAATCAAGGTGGCAGAATGATCATCAGTAGTAAAATCTCCTTCCACCGTACCTGTTTCCATATCGCCATGCGGAATGCTGAAACCGCCCGTTTCGTGATCTGCAGTAATCACTACCAGCGTTCCCGGATTTTCATCTGCAAACTGAATCGCTTTCGTAATCGCTCTGTCGAAGTCAATTCCTTCTGTCACAATCGTGCCTGTCGTATTGCTGTGACCGCCACTGTCAATTTGCGCCGCTTCAACCATCATAAAAAATGGTTTTTTCTTGTTTTTTAAGAACTTCAGACCATTTTCCACCGTTTCTGCGAGTAGATTTCCACGGCCTTTTAAAACCTGTGGAACTCCGTTTTCAGAAAGATAGTAGGCTAAGTTTTCGGCCTTACTTTCTCCCACTTCTACCGCACTATTTGCCAGTTTAAAATGATTTAAACCTGAAACTTTTGATTTTCCACCTGCTGCAAAAAATGTGAGTTTCGATTTTGTTAAATCCTGCGCAATTTCTTTTTCCATGCCGCGGTCTTTCTGATGGGCATAAAAGGCAGATGGTGTGGCACCAACAATTTCGTCGGTGGTAATAATTCCTGTGCTGAAGCCTTTTCCAGACAGAACTTCCGTCATATTCGGTATCGGTTTGCCATCAGAGTCTACACCGATAAATCTGTTTTTTGTCTTCTTCCCTGTTGCAAAAGCGGTTGCTCCCGCCGCGGAATCTGTAGTGAAATTATCTGTTGCGGTTGTTTTAATTAAACCGATATTTTTCAGTTGGGTTAACGTCAGCTGACCTTTATTGGCTAAAACAGAAGATGAAATCTGGGATAAACCGTTTCCGTCACCAATTAATAAAATCACATTTTTTACCGGAGTCTTTTTATTTTCATAACCAAATTTTGGCTGATAAACTTCGCTGAACACTGTATTTTTAAAAGTCCGCTGCTCTAATTTACTTAAGTATTCTGCGCACTCCTTCGGATGGTCTGTATTGATAAAATCAACACCGTGGTGTGCGAAAAATTCCCACGACGTTTTCCCATCCGGAATCGCCCAGAATCTGAAAGGCTTGCCAAATGATTTTGCTTTTTTGATGACTGCACTTACTTTTGGCAGGTCATCTTCAGTCAAACCACCCTTCCCGTTCCAGACTGAGTATTGTTTAAAATTTAAACTTAAAAGCCCAACCTTTTCCCATTGTTGAGGAGTAAGATTTTCCAGCGACTGATAATCAAATCTGATAAAATCAGGATATAAATTAAATTTATCAGGTTTCGGCTGGTTTCCTGAAATCACAAAGCTGATATTTTTCTGAGCTGTAATTTTGGGATATTTTGAAATCTCAGCAACGATTTTATCTAAAGTCGGTTCCGCATCGGTTTTCAGATCAATTAAAATCTGAATCGGCTGATCTTTAATAATTCCTAAATCAAGGGCTTTTTCAATTGATTTTAAATACAAATTACCGAAAGTTCTTTCTTTCTGAATATTTTTCTGTTCATGCGAAACAAACAATTCATTATTTACAAGATAAACATCGGCTTCAACCGACTTTGCACCCGATCCTAAAGCATACCAGAACGGTACTTTCTGTTCGTAATCGTTGTGAGAATGCGCTGAATAATTCTGGGAAAAAGCTAAACTTGCTGCTGAAACAGCTAATGCTAAACTTATTTTTTTTAGGGTTGAAAACATTTTTGTTAGGTTGAGGTTAAGAGTAAGGTTAAGGTTAAGATTAAGGTTAAGGCTGAGATCATTTAAAAAATTAAACAGCTGTGAAAACTGACGGTTTTTTGGCCGGGAATCGGTTCGCCGTTCCTTCGTCGTCGCTTCGTCATCGCTTCGTCGAAGTAAAATCTCTGTTTTGGATTAAAAAAAAATTAAACAGTATCTTTTATAGGGTACTTTTTCAGCTACACCATCAAACCTTATCAAGGTTTTTTTTACTGATCATTAATCCTGACAAGGTTTTCTCAAGTGGTCATTAAAAATTACTTTACAGCGACGCCAGATTTTTTTAAAGCTTCCACCAGTTTGTGGTAAATGGTATTGTTTGGATACACTCCGGAAAACAGTTCTTGTCCTTTTCCCATCGCAAAAACGGGAACCAAAGCGGCAGTGTGCTGATTGTCTATAAAATTGACCTGTACTTTATCTTTTACTTCTTTCTTTTTTCCTGTGGCAGTATCTTTTTCCATAAATTTCCCGATGCTCGCGCCACCCGTTTCGTGATCGGCTGTTACCACCAATAAAGTGTTTGGATTTTTCTTAATGAATTCCATCACAACGCCGATGGTTTTGTCAAAATCCAGAACTTCCTTCACCATCATTTCAGCATTGGTTGCATGACCGCCCCAATCGATGAACGATCCCTCCACCATCAGAAAAAATGGTTTCTTTTCGGCTGAAAAATAATCTAAAGCGGTTTGTGTAGCTTCCGGGAGAAAATCTTTCCGTCCCTGAATTTTATTCGGCAATTCGTCTTCTGCCAAAAGATATAAATTCCGCTTCCCGATAACAGGCTTTGAAAGGGAAACCGTATCAATTCTGTACTGCTTTTTCAGTAAATCGTTTAACAGATTTTTCTGATCTTTTCTTTTATTGAAAAACTTTAAACCTCCTGCAGCAGCGAAATCCACATCAGATTTTATGAAATCCAAAGCAATATCCTCATGCCAGTCGCGGTCTTTGATGTGTGCGTAATAGGCAGCCGGCGTTGCATGGGTAAGGCTCGTTAAACTTACCAGTCCGGTTTTGTAACCTTTATCCTGAAGCTGTTCCAATATTGTCGGTATTGCCAGAGAATCTTTATCTACGCCAATCGCTCTTTTGTATGTTTTCTTACCGGTGGACAAAGCAGTTGCTCCAGCTGCAGAATCCGTAATTCTGTCGCTGGTACTTGAAGTTTCAGACAACCCGACAAATTTGAAATTCTGAAAATTGGGTTTTCCTTCTCCGAAATAAAATGCTGAAGTCACCTGCGATACACCCATTCCGTCACCAATCATAAAAATGACATTGATCGGTTTTTGACTTTGCGCAGTTAATAATGATTCAATTAGAAGCATAAAAACAGCCGTCAGTGCCTTTAAATTAAGGTTTTTACAATGATAATTCATATTGATTATAATTTTGATAATTAATTATTTTCAAAAACAACGGGCAAAATTACAGATTATAAGCAACGGAAATGCAGGTTTAAAATCCAATTAAATCAATGTTAACAGGCTATTAGTTCACACACAATGTTTTAACCAAAACGATTTAACATTAAGTTTACTGAAATTTAATTTTTCGCAATAAAATTCACATTTTATTAATTCTAAAAATCAGTTTCTTAACGGTAAATTAACGGAAATCGGGTTTTATTGACCCTAATTTTGCACCAAAATAAAAAGGAATGAAGCGTATTTACCTTGTGCCGACTGTTTTGATGAGCTGTGTAAGCCTAACATTTGCACAGAAAAAAGAGTCTGACACAATTAAAAGTGACAGCAAGCAGACAGACATAGAAGAGATTGTAATGATTGGTTACGGTTCTCAGAAAAAGTCTGATGTTACCGGAGCCGTTGGTTCTGTTAAGGCAGAAGATTTCAACAAAGGAATGGTTGCCAATGTAGGACAGCTGCTTCAGGGAAAAGTAGCCGGTGTAAATGTTGCCAACGTGAGCGGCGAGCCTGGTGCCAATCAGAATATCGTCATAAGAGGTGTCGGAAGTTTGCGTTCAGGAACCACTCCACTTTACGTGATCGACGGTTTTGTGATTGATAACAGCAATACGGGCGTTGCCAACAACCCGATGAACTTCATCAATCCGGATGATATTGCATCATTGGATGTGCTGAAAGATGCTTCTGCAGCAGCAATCTATGGAGCACGTGGTGCCAACGGAGTTATCGTAATCACGACCAAGAAAGGTAAAAAAGGAAGAACGCAGATGAATCTTTCTTCTAATCTTACGGTTTCAAAGCTTGCCAATAAGATGGATATTTTTGGTGCTGATGAATTCAGACGGCAAGTTGCTGCAATGGGTGCCAAAGTAGATGACATGGGTGGAAACACCGATTGGCAGGAGGAACTTACGAGAACTGCAATTTCCGAAAATGTAAATTTCTCAGCCGCCGGAGCAACCGATAACTCAAATTACTATGCTGCTTTAGGATATGAAAATCAGGAAGGTATTCTGTACAACAGTAACCTGAGAAGATATTCCGGACGTGTAAATGTTTCACAAAAAGCATTCGACGGAAGAGTAAATATTGATTTTAACCTCAACGGAACACGAACAGAAAATAACAGACCGAGTGTGACGAGCATGGTTTCAACGATGCTTACCTTAAACCCGACATATCCGGCTTTCACAAACGGTTCTCCAACAACGGTTTTCAATAACGGAGCCTTCAACCCACTCATCCGTCAGCAGATTTACAAGGATTTTACCAACAACAACAGGATTTTAGCCAACGTATCGCCATCGGTTGAAATTATAAAAGGTTTAACCTATAAAATGAATTTAGGGATTGACTACTCTTCCGCTGACCGTGTTGTACAGAATACACCGCATGCGATTCCTTTAGAAGTTGGTACATTAAACTTAAACTATTTTTCAAATAACAACACACTGATTGAAAACACTTTAACTTATAAATTTAAAATTAACCGTCATGATTTTAATTTTTTAGCAGGACATTCATATCAAAGATTATTTCTGGTAGCGAGAAGCTGGGATTACTCAGTATTTCCAAACAATGGAATTGAGCCACAATATCAAATCGGTGCAGCCAATAAAAACAACACGACTTCTTCTTCTCTGGCCAACAGAAATGAACTTCAGTCATGGTTTGGAAGGGTAAATTATGGATTTGATGACAAATATCTTTTAACCGCGACTTTAAGAGCAGACGGATCATCAAAATTCGGTGAAAATAACCGTTATGGATATTTCCCTTCTGTAGCAGCCGGTTGGAATATAGGTAAAGAGAATTTTATTGCTGATATAGATGCCATCAGTAACTTAAAGCTGAGAGCGAGTTGGGGTAAGACAGGAAATCAGGAAATCCCAAGTAAAATCACACAGAGAAGCTACAAATCTGCATCAGACGGAAGCGGACAGGCAACGTATCCCATGGACGACAGCGGAAATTATCCGGTAGGAATCTACCTTGTGAGAGCCAATAATCCTGATCTTCAGTGGGAAGTTACCACGCAGACCAACATCGGTTTAGATTTCGGATTTCTGAATAACAGATTATCGGGAAGCGTTGATTTCTTTAAAAAAGTTTCAAACAATATTCTTTTGGAGATCAGTCCCGAAGACCCAATTGAACCGGCAGAGACCATGTGGAAAAACATTCCGGACATGACCATCAACAACACAGGTCTTGAATTTGCGCTGAACTACGACAGCAACCGTAACAGAGATTTCACTTACAGTATCGGAGGAAATATGTCTTTCATTAAAAATGAGGTGAGAGATTCACCTTACAAAGTGATTTCAACCGGAGAAGCACAGGGTCCCGGAACGACCAATGCAGTGATCAACGGATACATCAACGGTCAGCCCATCGGAACTTTCTATGTAAGAGATTTCCAGGGACTGAATGCCAGCGGAACAAATATTTTCAGAGATGTAGACGGCGACGGACAGATAACCGACAACGACAGAATCGCAGCGGGAAGTGCTTTGCCGGACTTTACTTACAACATCAGCCTCAAGGCAGCCTACAGAAATTTTGACTTAGGATTAAATTTTAACGGTGTTGCAGGAAATATGATTTACAACAATACAGCTTCTACTCTTTTTACAAGAGGAAGATTAGGCCTTTCACAAAATACAACAGATGCAGCAACCCAGTTTCCGAACGAAAGTGCCAATAACACCAACGTAATCTCTACAAGATATCTGGAAAAAGGAGATTTCTTCAGATTAAACAACGCCACTTTGGGATACAGTTTAGATCCTAAAATCATCGGAATCGGAGAACATATTAGAAATATCAGATTTACGGTAACTGCTCAGAATTTGTTTGTCATCACAAAATATTCAGGTTTTGATCCTGAAATCAACACTGGTATTTCACAGGGAGGAATTCAGTCTTTCGGAATTGACTACGCCACTTATCCAAGAGCCAGAAGTTTTGTATTTGGTGTAAACGTAGCATTTTAATTCATATTTAAAATTAAACTTATGAAAAATAAATTTTTAATCACAATATTGAGTCTTGGAGCGCTTGTAGCAACAGGATGTACAGACCTTTCAGAAGAAATCATCGACGAATCGCTGGATGCAACCACAGAAAATCTCACCATGGGAGTAATGGCACCAGCTTATGGGCCGCTTCCGGATGCATTTACCCACACTAAAAATTACGGTCTTCAGTTAATCAGTTCAGATCAGGGAATTCTGCCTCCAAGAGGAAGTGGAAATGACTGGTACGATGGTGGGAAATACATCGAACTCAAACAACACAATACGACAACCACCAACGTGGTGGTGAGAGATACGTGGAATGCTTTCACACTGATGCTTTCCCGAACTGTCACTGCAATCGAAAGATTACAGCCACTGGCATCCACCAATCCTGAAGCTGCAAAAGGCTTATCTGAAATGAGAGCTTTAAGAGCATACTACAATATGCTGATGCTTGATAACTGGGGAATCGCCTTTAAAAAAGATGCTGCCAGCCAACCATCTGTAATTCTAAGAAAACAGGAAGCTATTTCGTATATTGAAAGTGAATTTCTTGCCGTTGTGAATGATCTTGACAATACAAAAGGTCCCGGAAGAGTTTCTCAGGCGGCAGTTAATGGATTCTTAGCTCAACTTTATCTGAACGCAGCCGTTTACAGAGATCCTTACGGAACTCCTGCTTTTGCATCAGCGGATATGGACAAAGTGATTGAATACACCAATAAAGTAATCAACACCGGTACATTCACTCTGTCACCGGAATACTTTGCCATCTTCGATGATAACAACCATTCAAACAAAGAACTGATTTTTGCCATCGATCAGCGTCAGGACTTGACTACATCTCACAACAGACTGGGATACTGGTCACTTTCCGGAAGTCAGTATCCACTGGCAGTTTTTCCTAAAGCAAACGGAACAGACGGACCGGCGATTACTCCAGAATTTTACCAGACATGGGTTCAGGCGAATGGAAGTGTAGATCCGGCACAGGCTGATGCAAGATTTTATAAAGAAAACTTTACAATTCCTGCTGATAAAAAGGATTTAACAGGAATTACACCAGCAAATGATGCCAATCATTACTTTTTGGTGAATGGTTCTACATACGAAATCAACAGAGGAATTCAGAGAGGGATTCAGTGGGGACTGAGAAATCCGGCTAACGGACAGCCATTCCAGACGGGGGCGAGCGGACAGTACAGAATCTATCCGATGATTGAGCAGAGAGACGGCTTCACCAAATACGTAAACCATGTTTTGGAAGTAGATCTGGAAGATCCTACTCATAAAGATTATGCAGACGGATACCGAGTTGCCAAATACCAATTCAGCAGAACTTCAGATACCGGAAGGAACAGAGGAAATGCAGATATTGTTCTCTTACGTTTAGCAGATATTTACCTGATGAGAGCAGAAGCTCAGTTGAGAAAAGGAAATGCAGGAGCGGCTTTGGCAGATGTAAATTTAGTGAGAGCTTCAAGAACGGCAAGACCTTCCGTGACTCCTCAGCCGTTGCCTTCCATCAATTTAAATACTTTATACAGAGAAAGAGGTTTTGAATTTTACTGGGAATTTTCAAGAAGAACAGACATGATCCGTTTTGGTCATTATGAAGATTCTTATACTTCAAAAACCAATGCAGATCCGAGAAAAAGATTATTCCCAATTCCGCAGTCAGCAATTGACGGCGCATCAAGTTCACCGGGATATCTGGTTCAGAACGAAGGTTACTAACTTTATTTTACTAATTTCTATACTTCAGAAACAGCCCGCAAATATTTTGCGGGCTGTTTTGTTTTTGTTTTGAGGTTAAGGTTGAGGTTAAGGTTGAGAGATAATCAAAATTTTGTGTTACAGATGTTTTCAGACAATTCTTTAAAACTTGTGATCTTTTTAACGCTTAACTATTAATTCTTAAGAATTCTTTTTTCTTTTCAGAAGAAGGTATATTGCTCCGGCAGCCAGTGCTCCCACCGCTATCATTTTCGTTTTTCTGGTAATTTCCGGCAATACTGTTTCGCCGTAAATTCTTGATGGACCGGGAGATGGTATAAAGATATTTCCGTTGGATTCTTTGTTTTTGTCAGGCTTCATCATTAATCTTAAAACTCCTGAACTTAGATTTGTAAAAACACCAGGCAAAACTTTGTAGAAACCTTTCATCATTACGGTTGAGAAATCGGGCATGACAGATTTTTTAGGATTTTTGGCGGTTTTCACCATGAGCTGTGCTGTATCCCTTGGATCTGTCGCGCCTGGAGGAACTTTGAAATCAAGTCCGGAGAATTTAGCTGAATGTGAATTTCCGGTAGATTTCTGCATCCCAGGATATAAAGAGCAGACATGAATATTAGGAAAATCTGAAACTTCACCCTGCAGCGCGTCTGCCATACCTCTGATTCCGTATTTTGAGGCAGAATACGCTGTTCCATAAGGAGTAGGAATCCACCCGCCAATTGAAATATTATTGATTAATATTCCGTCAGTCTGTTTTTTAAAAATGGGCAAAATGGTATGAGCTCCGTGAAGATAACCGAGCAGGTTGGTTTTTATAACCTGGTCTACGGCTTCTGCAGACATATCTTCAAACTTACCCGTTGCCATTACACCTGCATTGTTGATCCAGATGTCGATTCTGCCGTTAAACTGAAGTGCCTGTTCGGCAAGGTTTTTAACGTCATCCGCCACCGAAACATCGGTTTTTACAGCCAAGGTTACAGCACCCAGATCACGGAGTAAGGCAGTGGTATCTTCCAGACCTTTCTCTCCTCTGGCAGCGATTACAACATTGCAGCCTTCGAGTGCAAATGCTTCCGCAGTCGCCCGTCCTACTCCGCTGGTTCCTCCGGTAATTACTACCGTTTTTCCTTCGAGACTTCTATCTTCTATTTGATTTTTCATAATAATTTGATTGTGATATTCTTATTATGTTTAAACAAATAGCATGCAAAAGGAGACTTTAAAAAATTTACTTTTTAAAAGTAAGTTTACAGAAAAGCAATATCATATTGAGAAGAACAGCGAAAGCGTTGGATAAAATGATTGGCAGCTCATCATTGATCAAACCATACCATACCCAAAGTGAAAGTCCTGAAATCAAAATAACCAACATCATTGCAGAAAGATCTTTGGTATTTTTTGTTTTCAGAACTTTTAAAAGTTGTGGAAGCGCAGCTATGCTTGTAAGCGCTCCTGCGATAAGACCTAATATATTTTCATCCATTATAAATAAAATCCTTGTGATTTAAAAATCACTTCATTATCCAACGTGCGTCTGCAGTGCAATTTTATTGAGCTCACATTTCAGACATCCCAAAAGAAATTCTGTGTAGTACAGCTGGGCGTTTACTGCTTCTGTACGTGGATGAAGCTCTAAAATTTTTGTGAGAATAATCTCACCTTTGTAAGCAAAACTGAAGTAGGCAAATGTTTTAAAGTCTGAAAATTCTGAAGGTTGGGAATATCCTGTAATTCCTATCCCCCAGTCTGTATCGAAAATTTCCGAGATTTTTAATGCCATTTCTTCGGCAATTTCACCTGAAACAAGCTCTTCGCCGGTAATCCGGTCCTGACCTAATTTCATTACTTTTTCTTTCTGCGTTTTATCATAAACAGTCAATCCGCCTTTAAAAATATTGGACGAATCATCAATCTGTGAAAACGAAAACTGTAAAAAACCGGCGGTAACACTTTCTGCAACGGCCACCGTCTCACCAGCTGATGCGAGGCACTGCCCTATATTCTGTAGAAGGCTTTTCTGAAGTTCCATATAATTGATTTTTTGATTGGTAAAATCACAAAGACAAAAAGAATGCCCTAAATTATGGAATACAGTAAATGTGGTATTTAAAACTAAGTTTTAAGTTAAATTTTATGACTACAGAAATTGTTTTGGTTTAACTTTAAGCGAAGAAGCTTCCGCAATCTGCCCAATTCTGCTCTGTCTGGTTTCCGGCCGTTTGGCACTGATCACCCAATACAGCATCATTTTTCTTACCGATTTGCTTAAACTTTCAAAATATTCTCTGGCATCGTCGAAACTGTTCAGAGCTACGGCAAGATCATCAGGAATAATGAGTTCTTCCACCTCATCCAAACTCGTCCACGAGCCGTTCTCTTTTGCAATTTCTATCGATTTAAATCCTGCAGGAGTCATCAGATTATTTTCAATGAGCTTCTCTATCTTCTGTTTATTAATTTTCGACCAGGTACTTTTTGACTTCCGCTTGCTGAAAAACTGATGTGAAGTAGAATCATCAACTTTAATTTTCTTACTGTCTATCCAGCCAAAACACAACGCGACATCCACAGACTCACTCCACGTAATTGACTTTTTATCAGAGCCTTTTTTATGAAAAACCAGCCATACAGAATCTTCCGAAACGTGATTTTTTTCTAACCATTTCCGCCATTTGGAAACCGTTTCGGCGTAAAAGACCTGTGGTTTATTTTCTGACATTGTTTTAGGATTTAAATTACATCTGAATTCAGTTTTAAAATTAAAGTATTTTAAATTACAAAAATAATTCTATCTGAGTTCACTCCTTTTAAAAATAAAAAACCCTGAAACATTATATGAATCAGGGTTTTGTTGCGAGGTGCCTAGCGGATTCGAACCGCTGTAGATGGTGTTGCAGACCACTGCCTAGCCGCTCGGCCAAAGCACCGTTTTTACCATTTTCAGGTGTGCAAATATAGAAAAATAAGATTGTCTGCCAAAATTTTCATGCAATTTCTTTTGTTCCGATAGCTTCAATTTCTTCTTTTATCTGTCTATCAGCAAGATATTTTTTAATGTCGATTACTCTTGTCTGGCTTAAAGTATCGTGCCATCCGTTTTCTCCCAGAAAAGAAAAAGCATTGAACGGGATCAGCCTGCACAAACTCCTGTACCATATCTGCGTGGTTGAAGCATCTTCGCCATCAATACTTACAGCACGTGTTCCTGTAACGATTTTACCCAAAGTTCTGCCATTGCTGAAATATTCCCACATGAAATAATACACCGTTGAAATAACGTAACCGCTGAGAAATTCCCAAACCATCCCTCCATTGTTGTAAAAATAAAAGAAGTAGGCACTGGTCATTTCGTACAGAAACATAGATGCCAAAGAAATGACGAAATTTAGGGCAAAGAGTGCCAGAAGATCAATCAGATAGTTAGCAAATCTCTGCCCGCCGGTTGCGCGGTTCATTTCTATTATTTTTAAATGTTTTCTCATAGTTTGTTTTTAAAAAGCATTGAGCATCAGCCTCAAACCTGCCTGAATATCGATTACGGCAGTCAATCCCGAGTTATTAACCAGTATGTCTGACGGTTCTAATTTAAAAACTTTTCCATTCATTTTCAAACCTTTGTAGTACTCTTTATTAAAGGCTTCTTCGATGCTTTTCTGTGAGGAAACTTCCATATCTGAAGTTGGAATACCGTATTCATCTTCAATCATTTTCACAATCTTCCCCTGAAACATTACTGAAGCTGTTTTTTGGATGATATTGGTTGTTTTAAGTTTAAATTTCGTCTGGGAAAGTACAATTTTCTTTTTCGTTTTGTCATAGACAGGAATTCCCGAAATGAAGGATTTTCCGTTTACATAACCTTCCGTCTGCGCTTCAATCACAATTCTGTATCCTTCACCATAAACATTGATATCATTAATTTTCACTTTAGACCCACGGACATCGAATTCTTTATTCAGAAAAGTTTTTTCAGCAATTTCCGCAGCTTCAGAAAAAGGGATATTGGCTGTGGTCTGAAGTACAAAACTTTCGTTCAGAAGTGGCACAAAACTGAAGTTCATCGCAGTGCGTACAGGTTGGGAGGCTTCAGGTTTTACACCAGTGTATGTTTCAGAAAAAATATCAATTCCTATCGTGGTGTCAATGGCGTCGCCGTAAAATTTCAGTGGATTGATGTTCACATTCACGGGCGTTATTTTCAGCCACGTTTCATATTCATCAGAAATTTTAAACGGTTGCGAAAATGAGTTCCACGCTAACACTGCATATTGCTGAAAATTGAGCTGTGAAGCCATCTGCGCATCAATCGTTTTACAGAATTCTGCCTGCTGCTTCACCAGACTTTTTTCCACGAGACCTGTAATCGGGATTTTAATTTTTCCGAAATCCAGAACGGGTTTTACCACCCATTTAAAACCGTTGGGTTTGGTATTTGTGGCGACCGTCCAGTTGGTTTTAAAATCCATTGAAGCTACAAAATACATTACGGTTTCAAAAGTCGTCTGCTGATAGGTGTAAACGCCAAGTGTTCCAATTCCCTTTTCAGCCCAGATTTTTAACGGAACTTCAATAAATATCTTTTTGTTGACATCACCTACCAAACGGATGGGCCTTGTTTTCCAGACTTTAATTTTAAACTGATCATCATTATTGTCTGTATAGGAATTGTCTTCGAAAATCAAATCTTTGACCGAAGCATTCACCATCTTGCTTACCTCAGCCAGCGGTATTCTCACAGGCATCGTGATGCTTGATTTCACTTTTGGAAATGTGTAAATCTGCTGATTCTCCTGGCTGTATGAAAATCCGAAAATCAGTATTAAAATTATAGCAAAAATCCGTTTCAAGTTTCTAAATTTAAATTAAATTTTCTCCGCAGAACCACCTAATAAAAAGCTTTTCTCCAGCTCAATGCTCGCGCCTTTCATTTCCCCCTTCATTGGCGGACTGGTTTTGGTAATTCTCAGTTTAATGTAAGAAATCTGATTGAATTTTTCGCTGATTTTCATGATAATTCTTCCGGCAACATGCTCAAGCAGTTTAGATATAATCTTCATTTCATCATGAATAATCTGATTAATGTCCGCATAGCTTATTGTATCATTCAAATCATCAGAAACCGCAGCATCCCACAAATCGGTGTGTATTTCTGCATTTAAAATATAGTAAGTCCCGATAATGTTTTCTTCGGGAAGAACGCCGTGGTAAGCGTAGATTTTTACGTCTTCTAAAAATATTTTGCTCATAGTTTTTGAAATTCTAATTGTTTACCAATAAAATAATTATTTCCCAGAAATACAATTTTCAATTCATCCTTTTTTTTATCATCCATTTTTATATTGTTTTGAAAATAGTAAGGCTCTTTACCATATTTTAAAAGGAGATTAAAATATAAATCTAAAATATCTTCGGGACCGCGAGCAAATAATCCGCTTTCACTGTTTACTAAGAAAGATAATTTATCATTAGCTAAATATTTTTCAGGAACAATAAAATACTCAAAATCGAAATGATGAAGATTATATAAATCTACAAATAATTGATTCAAATTTGTACCTTCCTGTTTGAAAAAAAGTTCTTTCCAAGACTTTTGATAATGAGATAAAAGAACGTGTTCTGAAAAAACAGATATAGAAGCCTCAACATTAGTCGAGTCTTCAATATGATAATCTTTACAGTCTGTTATTTTTAATTTCCACTGATAATTTTCTTCTCCTTCATCTAATAATTCCTCTAAAATTTTTATTGTGAAGTAAAACTCAATTAAGTTATTTTCAAATACAACTTTGTCAATTTTAAAAATCCCATAGTTTTCGTACTCCACTGTATCAAAGAGAGAATCTAATTCTATAGGTAAGATTTCTTTAGTGATATCAATAGCTTTCATAGCTTTTTTCATTGTGGAAGTTAATTAAAGTAAAAAAGCGGGTAAAAAAACCCGCTTTGAAATTTATTTAATGCTTTTCGAAAGATCGAGCATTGCCTCAATCGGCTTCAGTGCTCTCAACCGAAGCTCTTCTTCAATGATGATTTCCGGAAGTTCATATTTCATACACAGGTACAGTTTTTCCATTGTGTTTCTTTTCATGTAAAAACATTCTGAGCAGTTACAGCTTTCGTCAAAAACCAAAGCAGGAATCAGTTCTTTGTGGGGAGCACGTTTTCTCATTTCGTGCAAAATTCCTTCTTCAGTCGCGATAATGAATTTCTGACAGTCTTCTTTTTCAACATAATTCAGAAGAGCAGAAGTCGAGCCGATGAAGTGAGCCAGTTTTAAAACTGATTCTTCACTTTCAGGGTGCGCAATTAGTTTTGCATCTGGATTATCTGCCAGTTGCTGCGCAATTCTTTCCATCGAGAAAGCTTCGTGTACGATGCAGCTTCCGTCCCAAAGAATCATATCACGACCCGTTTTTTGAGATAAATATCTTCCTAAATTTTTATCCGGTGCGAAAATAATCGGTCTGTCAGTCGGTAAAGCTTCAATTACAGTTTCAGCATTTGAACTGGTTACGATGATGTCGCTTTCCGCCTTCGTTTCGGCATTACAGTTGATGTACGTTGCGATCAAGGCGTTTGGATGCTGCTCACGCATTTTTCTCAAACCTTCTCCAGAACATCCGTCTGCCAAAGAGCATCCCGCCATTGTATCTGGAAGAACAACTTTCTTCGTTGGATTCAGAATTTTTGCAGCTTCAGCCATAAAATGTACTCCGCAGAATACAATCATGTCGGCATCGGTATCTTTTGCCTGTCTTGCCAGCTGAAGAGAATCTCCAAGGAAATCAGCAATATCCTGAATAGGTCCCGGTTGGTAATAATGCGCCAGAATAACGGCGTTTTTTTCTTCTTTCAGCTGTAAAATCGCCTTTACCAACTCCTCTCCTTCCGGAATAATAAGGTCTTTAATATCTAAAAATCCTCTTACGGGAATGGCTGATTTAGCTCTTTCTAATGTTTCGGTACTCATGTCGACCTGTGTTTTTATTTTATCAGAAATTAAAAGTAAAATTTAGAATCAAAATGATTTCGTTTGAATATAAGGTATTCAAAACTTCCATCATCCCGCTTCAAACTTCCAGCCTTTACTTTCCGATAAAACTTTTTATTAAACTTTCTATTTCTCTTTTTGCTTCACTCAAATCGCTGTTGATGACGATCTGGTCAAATTCTATTGCGTAGGTAAGCTCTTCTTCTGCTTTTTCTACGCGGGTTCTGATGGTTTCGGCATCATCGGTGTTTCTTGAAATCAATCTCCGTTCCAACTCGGCAATCGAAGGTGGTTCAATGAAAATGGATAATGCTTTGTCACCAAAATATTTTTTTAATGAAATTCCGCCCTTTACGTCTACATCAAAAATAACAACTTTTCCCTGATTCCAGATTTTTTCGACCTCAGATTTCAGAGTTCCGTAATATTTATCGGTGTAGACTTCTTCAAATTCCACAAAAGCTTCTTCAGCAATTTTCTGTCTGAATTCATCCGGCGAAATAAAGTGATAATCAACAGCATGAATTTCACTTCCTCTCGGCTGTCTCGTCGTGCAAGAAATGGAAAACTCCAGTTCCGGAATCGCTTCCAGAGAATGCTTTACCAATGTTGTTTTCCCGCTTCCCGACGGCGCTGAAAATATGATAACTCTATCCATAAATAATGATTGATAATTGATGCATGATGATTGATTAAAAACTTAATTGCTATTTAATCAATGATCATTTATCAACTATCATTTATAATACATTAAGCGTTTGCTCTTTAATTTTTTCCAAATCATCTTTCATCATCACGACTAATTTCTGAATTTCAGCGTGATTGGCTTTTGAACCTAAAGTGTTGATTTCTCTTCCGATTTCCTGTGAAATAAAACCTAATTTTTTTCCGTTAAAATCTTCATTTTCCATTACTTCAGAATAGTATTTCAAATGCTGGGAAAGTCTAACCTTTTCTTCCTGAATGTCTAATTTTTCAGTAAAATAAGCCATTTCCTGATAGAATCTTGTTTCGTCAACGTTCTCAAACTCTTTTAAAGTTTTCATGTAACGTTCTTTCACAGCATCAATTCTTACCTGCTCGTAAGGAACAACTTCTGCCAGAGATTTATCAATATTTTTGATGTTTCTTTCCAGCTCTTCATGAAGAATTTTCCCTTCAGTTTTTCTGAAATCCTGAAACTTATCTACCGCATTGTTTACGATTTTCGCCAAAGCTTCCCATTCACCTTCAGTTAATTCATCAGGTCTTGAAGTGATCGCATCAGGAAGTCTTACTGCCATTTTCAGGTACTCAAAATCCGGTCCGTCTGAAGCGATATTTTTAAGCTCATTCATGTAAGAATCGATCAGACTTCTGTTGATTTTTACATCATTCGTTTCTTCAAGATTCTCAATATTGATATAGCAATCTACCTTTCCGCGGATGATTCTATCGTTCAGAATTTTTCTTACTTCAAATTCTTTTTCTTTGTAACGCAAAGGAATTTTGATGTTCAAATCAAAGCTCTTGCTGTTCAGTGATTTAATATCGATCGAAATTTTCTTTCCTTCAAAAACACCTTCGGCTCTACCGAAGCCGGTCATTGATAAAATCATAGTTTTTTATTGTCGTACAAAGATAAACATTTAATTTAGCACATTTAAAAATTGATTCGAAATTTGAGGTTTGAAATTTGAGATTCATGCTGCAAATTATTCATCATACTCAGACATCCATTATCAAACATCCATCATTCCATGAAAACCCTGATTTCAGTTGTAGGCACCACAGGAATTGGCAAAACCAAACTTGCTATTGAGCTTGCAAAGCATTTTAATACAGAAATTATTTCCTGTGATTCCCGACAGTTTTTCAGCGAAATGAAAATCGGAACGGCTGCACCTTCGGAAGATGAACTTTCGCAGGTAAAACATCATTTTATTGGTCAGCTTTCGGTAAAAGATTATTATTCTATCGGTCAGTTTGAGCATGATTCTTTGGAATTATTGGATCAGCTTTTTAAAAAATACGACATTGTCATTATGGTTGGCGGAAGTATGATGTATGAGAAAGCAGTGATTGAAGGATTAAATGATTTGCCTGAAGCCAACGAAGAAAATCAGGAAAAACTGGAAAACATTTGGAAAACTGAAGGAATCGAAAAACTTCAGGAAATGCTGAAAGATTTAGATCCTGAATATTACGAAAATGTAGATATTCACAATCAGAGAAGGTTGTTGCGGGCGATTGATATTATTTGGCAAACCGGTAAAACATATTCTGAAAATATTTCTCATGACAAAAATCCAAGAAATTTCCAGACGATAAGAATCGGTATTGAAGCGCCCCGGGAAACGGTTTACGAAAGAATCAATCTGCGTGTTGATAAAATGATGGAAAATGGCTTGCTCGATGAGGCACAAAATCTTGATGAATTAAGAAAATCGCAGGAAGGAAAAAATTTGGCATCACTCAATACCGTTGGTTATTCAGAACTTTTTAAGTATTTTGATGGAGAATGGGATTTGGATTTTGCGGTTTCTGAAATTAAAAAAAACTCGAGAAGATTTGCGAAACGCCAACTGACTTGGTATAGAAAGGAAGAGAATATTCATTATATACAAATAGGATATTCAGAAAAGGATTTTGACGATTTAGTTAAATACCTAAATAATAAATTTTAAAGTGGATCTTATGTTTTTTAGAAAATTAAAACTAAAAGATTTAATGAGAAAATTTTATTGATTTAGTTTTGTAGACCTATAAAAAGAAACTGAATCTCATATAAATGAAATTCAGTTAATAGTGCTAGTTATGAATTAATTTAGGCAGCATCCCAAATTTTAATAATTTCTAAACATTCTTTTTTATAGGAATTAATAATATTCTTTTTTGCAGTTGAATTTGATATAAATCCACTACCAAAGATATCTAAAGAAATACAGAATTCGGGCAAAACAATCTGCTTGCCTGTTGTAACATTTTTCTCTAAAAAATTACAGATTCCTGAAGCGATAATTTGTTGTTGTTCTGTATCAAAACAGTTTGATTTTGATATGTGAAGTTTAATCCCGCCAAATACATCATTCCCATCAATTATCGTTTTAAAAATAATTTCGGGTGATATAATTATCGAAATTCCATTAACCTCAATATCACTTTTAAACTGTTTCGTGTTCAAAAACTCTAAATTTTCATCTCTAAGAACTTTAGGGATCGTTAACATTAAAAATTTTTCTAATGCTTCAATTGAAACAGTTTTATCACTTGATTGCCTTTTTGATTGAGGAACTCTTGCGGACAAGTTTGCTAGAGCGTCATCTATATGCTTCAGAGAGCCATTGTTTTTTAAGGTTTTTCTAATTCTTGCCTTTGCAAGCTGATAATAAGCAATTCTAAATACATTAGGTTTTTTTTGTTGCCTAATAATTCTTTGCTTTTTTGAATCAGTAGCTTTTACAAAATCAGCATACTGATTAACGGATATAATACATTTCTTCATAACTAACCTTTAGGTGGGAATGTATCGTTTCCATAAGAGTCCTTTGCTCTTATTTGTCCATTTTGCCTATGTATTATTAGTTCAGCTTGATTGTTTATTGCAACAGTCTTTGCTATTTGAATGGCTTCCTTTTGCATATCTACGACTCTATACGCCTTATTACTATTAGCGGTTTTAACCTGCCAATTTTCTCCTTTTGGAGTAACATGTACATTTTTTCTCATTGGTACAAAAATTTAATTGTTAAAATTATGTTAAAGTAGTACCAAAATTTGTTTAAAATATAATTATTTATACCTTTGCACACTTAAACGATCAAATTCAGTATTTATAAAAGGCTGAAACAAACTTTGGTGCAAACTAGCACTAAAGTTTTCTTGCACAAAAAACATTACTATTTAATTTTTAGTGACAATGTGTCAAAAAATGTGACATATTGTTTCGCTGTGACAAGCTGTCATGTTTAAAATAAACAAAAAAATGCGATCCCTTAAGACCGCACTTAAAACAATATAGTTAATTTACTACTTCCATCCGCCACCTAAAGCTCGGTACAAATCTACAATACTGCTCAGCCTCTGTCTCTTTACCGACGCGAGATTCAGTTCAGCCTGTAAAGAATTTCCCTGAGCGGTAATCACTTCTAAGTAATTTGCCATACCGCCTTTGTAGAGCATTTCGGCACTTTTGATTCCGTTTTTCAATGTTGTTACCTGTTCGCTGGCTTTCTGTTCCTGAACTTTTAAGCTTTCATTGGAAACTAATGCATCAGAAACTTCGCCTACTGCATTCAGAACAGACTGACGGAACGCCAAAACGTTTTTCTCTCTCTGAATTTTAGCAACATTTAAATCTGTTTTCAACTGTCTTTTTTGGAAAATTGGCTGAGTCAATCCACCTAAAACAGAACCGAACAATGAAGCCGGAATTGAAAACCAGTTGTCAACTTTAAAAGAATTTACGCCACCAGCAGCTGTAATTTTCAGTGAAGGATACATGTTTGCCTGAGCAATTCCTACGATTGAATTGGATTCCAATAAAACCAATTCCTGCTGACGGACATCGGGACGGCGGCTTACCATCGCTGCAGGAAGTCCAGCTGAAATATCCTGTGGTAAAGACGTATCAGACATTTCAATGGTTCTGTCTACTTTATCTGGATTTTCACCCACCAAAATACTCAGCGCGTTTTCCTGAATCGCAATATTCTGTTCCAGTTGAGTAATCAACAGTTCTGTTGATTGCTTCTGAGCGGTCGCCTGCTGAACTCCCAATGAAGTCGTATCGCCGCTTTGCCACAATTTTTCTGTGAGAGAAAGTGTGTTGGTGCTTAGTTCTAAATTTGATTTTGCAATCTGCAGTTGTTTGTCGAGCATCAACAGATTGTAATAACCCTGAGCAATTGCAGCAACAACCTGTGTCTGTATTGCTTTAGTCGCTTCATACGTCTGCAGATACTGCATTTTTGAAACTTCCTGCTGGTTTTTTATTTTACCCCAAATATCTGCTTCCCAGGATAAATTAAATGCAGCATTATAATCTTCAACATGACTCTGACCTAAAAATAAATTTAAGCTCTGCCCGTTCATGCTGTTTTTCGAAGGCTTTGAAATCTGCGCAGAAACTCCGAAACCAATATCAGGATACTGAAGATATTTTGCCTGCTTCAGCCTTTCCTGTGAGGAAGCGACCTGTTTTAAGGCAATCTGTAAATCGTAATTATTTTTAATTCCTTTTTCAATCAAATCCTGCAAAATCGGATCATTGAAAAACTGTTTCCACTGAAGGTTGGCAACACTTGCTGTGTCGGCGGTTGCGGTGTATTTGAAAGTTTCGGGAAGTTCGGGTTTGGCTTCCTGATAGGCCAGTTTCGGCACACAGGAAACGGCACCTAATGCAATCCCAAAAGCGATGATTATATTTTTTACTCGTTTCATAAATAGGATATTTTAAATTGATCACAAAACTTTGAGTGGTAAGCAACACTGTCTTTAGTAGGAGAAAATATTTTGCTTGTTAAATTTCCCACAGATTTCACAGATTTTCACAGATGTTTATGTTTTAAGAAAACTTATATGTTCTTTTATTTTCAAACATTTTAACTTAAATAAAAGGTGTGTAAATCTTTTGTGACTTTTGTTGTAAAAAAAATCTCAAAGTTTTGTTAATCATTTATTATTAATGTGCGGATGCTAAAAGTTCCTCTTCCAGTTTTTGTCTTTGAATTCTTTTAGTCTTTCTGCTCGGCATTTTTTCATGTAAATACTGGAAGATTACATACATCACCGGAATAATAAAAATCCCGAAAACAACTCCTGTAAACATTCCGCCCACGGTACTGATTCCGATAGAGTGATTTCCTTTTGCTGCTGCACCTTGCGTCCAAACCAATGGAAGCATACCGATGATGAAGGCAAATGAAGTCATCAAAATTGGTCTTAAACGTAATCTTGAAGCCTGTAAGGCAGATTCAATCAATGATTTTCCTGCTTTTCTTCTTTGAACGGCAAACTCGACAATCAGAATTGCGTTTTTCGCTAACAATCCGACGAGCATGATTAAACCAACCTGAACGTAAATGTTATTATCAATTCCAGCCAATCCTGTGAAAGCAAATACTCCGAAAATCCCGGTTGGAATCGTTAAAATAACCGCAAACGGAAGAATATAACTTTCATACTGAGCTGCCAGTAAGAAGTACACAAACAAAATACTTAGCATAAATACAAAAGCAGTCTGTCCGCCGGTTTTGATTTCTTCACGGGTAATTCCTGTCCATTCGTAACCATATCCTCTTGGAAGTGATTTTTGGGCAACTTCTTCTACCGCTTTGATCGCGTCACCGGTACTGTAACCAGGTTTCGGAGTTCCGTTGATGGTCACGGCGTTGAATAAGTTATTTCTTGACACTGTTTCCGGTCCGAAAGTTCTCTTTAAAGTCACCAAAGTCTTTACAGGAACCATTTCTCCGGTTTTATTTTTGACATAAATTCCTTCCATTGAATCTGCATCGTTACGGTAAGCAATATCTGCCTGAGCCATTACTCTGTAGTATTTCCCGAATCTGTTGAAATCTGAAACGAAGCTGCTTCCATAATAAATCTGCATGGTCTGCATCAATTCAGTTACGGAAACTCCGAGCTGATTGGCTTTATCTGTGTCCACATCAATCGTGTACTGAGGATTTCCTGCTGCGTATGTTGTAAATGCGAAAGCAATTTCCGGACGTTTCATTAATTCTCCGATAAAAGTCTGAGTGGTGGTTCCCAGCTGTTCAAATGAGCCGTTCGTTTTATCCTGCAACATAAATTCAAATCCTGAAACGTTACCAAAACCCTGTACCGTCGGGAAGTTGAAGAAGAATGCGTTGGCATCTTTTACCTGAGCTACTTTTCCTGTCAAGGCTGCTGCAATCTGATCGGGATCTTTTACTTCGCCACGGTCTTCAAAGTCTTTAAGCTTAATAAAACCTGCAGCATACGGTGATGCGTTAGAATTACTGATGAAATTCATTCCGTCGGCAACCCACAGATGATTTTTGGCTTTTTCACCGTTGATGATTTTATCAATCTGTTCAGTCGCTCTGTGGGTTCTGTCCAGTGAACTTCCAGGAGGCGTATTCACGGCATACAGAACAAATCCCTGATCTTCTGTTGGAATAAATCCTGTCGGAGCTTTATTGATTAAGAAAACACTTCCCGCTGTGATCAATGCAAGACCTGTAACGGCAACCCATTTATTTTTAATTAAAAATTTAAGGCTGTAAATATACTTTCTGGTCATGTTGTTGAAGCTTTTGTTGAAAGCGTTGAAAAACTTCGCTCCAAAACCTTTTTTCTGACCATGTTCGCCGTGTTCTCCCTTAGGATCATTCAATAATAAAGCGCATAACGCCGGACTTAAAGTCAATGCATTAACCGCTGAAATCAGAATCGCGATCACCAAAGTAAAGGCAAACTGTCTGTAGAAAACTCCCGCCGGACCCTGCATAAAACCAACCGGAATAAACACCGCACACATTACCAGTGTTATCGAAATAATCGCTCCCGAAATTTCGCTCATAGAGTTTGTCGTGGCTTGTTCTACTGGCATTCCTGTCTGTTCCATTTTTGAATGGACGGCTTCCACGACGACAATCGCATCATCCACCACAATACCAATCGCGAGTACCAGTGCAAACAAAGTCAGCATATTGATACTGAAACCAAACATCTGCAGGAAGAAGAATGTACCTACAATCGCTACCGGAACAGCAATCGCAGGGATTAAAGTGGATCTGAAATCCTGAAGGAAAATATACACCACAATAAAAACGAGAATAAATGCGATGACCAGGGTTTCCACCACCTGATGAATTGACGCATCCAAAAAGTCTTTTGAATTGTACATGATGATAGGCTCAACTCCTTTAGGTAAGGTTGTTTTCATTTCTTCAATCTGCTTTTCAATAGCAGTTAAAATTTCATTTGCATTTGAACCTGCTGTCTGTAAAATGGCAAATCCTGCTACAGGTTTACCGTCCATTCTGTTGGCTGCTGTGTACGTGTAAGAACCGAATTCTACTCTCGCAACATCCTTCAATCTTAAAAACGAACCGTCACTGTTTGATTTAATGGCGATGTTTTCATAGTCTGCATTTTTGTTTAATTTACCTTTATACTTTAAGATATATTCGTAAGTTTCCTTGCTTCCCTGTCCAAGACGTCCCGGTGCTGCTTCAAGATTGTGATCTTTTACTGCTGCTAAAACTTCCTGTGGAGAAAGATTGTTGGCTGCCAAACGGTCTGGTTTCAGCCAAAGTCTCATGGAATAATCTCTCGTTCCGAAAACCTGAGCCTGAGCAACTCCCGGAATACGCTGTATTTGAGGAATAACGTTGATTTTTAAATAATTCTGCAGGAAAAGTTCATCGTACTGTTTTGGATCCTCACTGGATAATCCCATAAACATAATCATACTGTTCTGAACTTTCTGCGTGGAAATTCCCGCCTGTACAACCTCCTGCGGAAGCTGACTCATCGCTTTTGAAACACGGTTCTGAACATTCACCGCTGCGTTATCGGGATCTGAACCCTGTTTGAAAAACACACTCAAAGTCATGGATCCGTCGTTACTTGAGTTGGAAGTCATGTACGTCATGTTCTCAACACCGTTCACCGCTTCCTCAATTGGAACGGCCACGGAACGGGCAACAACTTCTGCATTTGCTCCCGGATAAAATGCCGTCACCTGAACGCTCGGCGGTGCAATATCGGGAAACAGCGTTATCGGCAGGTTAAAAACCGACATCGCTCCCAACAGCAATAGTATAATGGAGATAACCGTAGAAAGTACCGGTCTATCTATGAATTTTTTTAACATAAGAAGTTTAATTTTAGGTTGCTATTAGCGATTAGCTTTTGGCCACTGGCTAAAAAAATAATGCTTCAGAAATAATATTATTAAATATTGAATTGAAAGCCAGAAGCAAAAAGCTGTTTTACAATGGTTTTGCTTTAAGTAAACTGTCAGAAGAAATCGCTTTTGGCTGAATAGTAACCCCATCTTTCAACGCTCCGATTCCGGTAAACACAATTTGGTCACCTGCAACCAGTCCTTCAGAGATAAAGTAATAGCTGTCTGTTTTTCCTGAGATGGTGATTGGTTTTCCGGTTACTTTTTTATCTTTTCCAACGACGTAGACGTAGATTTTATCCTGTATTTCGAAAGTAGCTTCCTGCGGAATAACCAACGTGTTGGCAAATAACTGAGGCATACGGACTCTCCCTGTATTTCCCGTTCTCAATGTTCCGTTCGGATTTGGGAAAACTGCGCGAACGCTGATGGCTCCTGTAGTTTTGTCAAATTGTCCATCCACGATACTCATTTTTCCTTTTTCAGGATAGGTGCTGTTGTCGGCGATGACCAAATCTACCATAGGCATATTTTTCAGTTTTTCGTTTAAGGTTGCTCCGGCGTACTTTTTCTGGAAACCGATGAAATCCAATTCACTTAACGAGAAGTAAGCGTAGATTTCACTGATGTCTGAAAGCATCGTCAACGGATCAGCATCTGTTCTTGAAATGAGACTTCCTTTTTTGTGAGGAATTCTCCCGATGTAACCGCTGACAGGCGCTGTAACTGTGGTAAATCCAACGTTGATTCTGGCACCGCCAACGGAAGCTTTGGCCTGCGATCCTGCAGCAACAGCCGCTGCGTAATTGGCTTTTGCAGTTCTTAATTGAACATCAGAAACTACTTTTGCAGCAACTAACGGCTGAAGTCTGTCTACTTCTACTTTCGCTTTTTGAATGTTAGCATTAGCAACCTGTAGATTGGCATTGGCCATATTCATCTGTTCACCGTACGCTCGTGAATCTATTTTAAATAAAGGCTGTCCTGCTCTCACGTAAGCGCCTTCTTCTACGTAGATTTTATCTAAATATCCGTCAACCTGTGATCTGATTTCAACATTGTTTTTTCCTTCCAAGGCGGTCGGAAATTCCTGATAAATTGTGGCTGGAGCTGAGGTTACGGTAAATACCGGCAATGCCGGAGCGGGTGGAGCAGCATTGTTGCCTTCTGCTGCTTTGGTGCAACTCTGTAAAAGAATGATACTTGATATTAGTACAATCAATTTTGCTTTTGCAGTTGTTTTCATTGTAAGTTTTATTTTTTAATGATGTGTAAGATTAAGTATGTAGTTTTGTATTAAATAGTGTTATTATTTCTAACAGTGTTAAGTACGGTGTAAAAAAAATAACAGAATTAACAGTATGATTATTTTGTTGCGTTCATGATTACGTATTTAAGTTTAATTTTTAGATTGGAAATATTAACATTGTTATTTTTATTAACACTGTTAATGATAAGGGAAGAAAATGGCTAGAAATAATGTAAAAAAATCGTATTTCATTTTTTAAAGTTTTAGTTTGTTTTAATTTAAATTATATAAAATCTCTCGTTAATTTTCCTAACAGCGTTAACCTGTGGTTCAAAAAAATTTTACAGAGATTTAATAAAGGCCGAAACCGTTTCGTCTAAAGTTGTTTTATTCATTGTAGAAGGAATATCATCATTTCTCATCATCATAATTGAGATCAATCCGTGTACTGCAGAAAACAAAGCGTGCGAAGAGTGACAGGCATTATCAGGATTTGAACCTTTCTTCTGAATAATTTCAAAAGTAGAGTCGTACAACATGTCCTGAAACGATGAAAATTCTTCTTTCATCATCCCTTTCCCGCTGCACTGCATTCCCAAACCAAACATTAACTGATAATATTCTTTATTTTTAAATGCAAAATTCCAATATGCGTCAACGATTGCTGTTAACTGATCTTCAGGAGTGTCGTGCTTTTCTTTAGCCTTCAGTAATTCGATTTGCAGACAATGAAAACCATTGATAGAAATTTCATAAAGAATAGCTTCTTTGTTTTCAAAGTGGTCATAGACTACCGGCGCACTGTATTCAATAGCATCCGCAATTTTACGGATTGAAAGTGAAGCCCAACCGTCAGTTTTAGCCAAAGTGAATGCAGCCTGCAAAATGTTTGCACGGATAGATTCCTTTTCTCTTTGACGACGTTCATGTAAACCCATGATTTTATTTTACTAACAGTGTTAGCAAAACTACAAACATTTAACTATACCAACCAAACTATTTTGTCTAATTTAACTTTTACCGAAACTTTTACAATATATTAAATTCGTAAAATGCTTGTGGATTGGACATTGGAAGACGTTATTTTTTTATTATTGTAAAAACAGATAGTTTAAATAGTCTGACTCAATTAGATTATCTTTTAACAATAACTGAAAGAATTCTCTATCTTTGCTTGAAAATATAAAGAAATGGATACTCCTTCAAATATGTTGGCATTAGGTACAAAAGCACCTTATTTCGAGCTCCCAAATCCTTCCAAACTCAACGAAACAGAAAATCTTGAAGATTTGAAAGGTGAAAAAGGAACTTTGGTCATTTTTATGTGTAACCACTGCCCTTTCGTGCTTCACATCATCGATAAGCTGAATGAACTCTATGAAGATTATAATGATAAAGGGATCGAATTTATAGCCATCAATTCAAACAACGTAGAAAAATATCCTGCTGACTCTCCCGAAAATATGATTGAATTTCAGATCGACAGAAAATTTGATTTTCCATATCTTTTTGACGAAAGTCAGGCCGTTGCAAAAGCATACGATGCAGCCTGCACACCGGATTTCTTTTTCTTTGATGATAAATTAGACCTTATTTACAGAGGACAAATGGATGACTCGAGACCGGGAAACAACAAAGATATTACCGGCGAAGATTTAATTATTGCTTTTGAAAATCTTCTTTCAGGCGAGCCTCAGGAAGAAATTCAGAGACCGGGTATGGGATGTAATATTAAATGGAAGTAAAAATTTTCTTTTAAAAATAGAGAGCCGTCCACACGACGGCTTTTTTCATGGAATTAAATAAAAATATATTGACCTGTGAATCATTTCAAATTTTCGATACTGGACTGGTTTTAGGGAATATTTTGCATGTACATCATTTTTAAATTTAAATTGAAACAACTTCAAGCTTTCATTTTAATTAAAAAAAATTTCCGTCCTCAATTTGGCTACATAATTTCCTGCTTAGGATACATGGTAAACTGTACGAATAATGACCTTTGCATCATTCAATAATTAAAAATTTAAAAAATATGCACTCAGATCAAAAATTAATTGCACTCGTTACCGGTGCCAATACAGGAGTAGGATTTCAGATTGCCAAAGCATTGGTTGAAGATCATTATCTTGTTTACATTGCATCAAGAAATATTGACAGAGCAAAGACCGCTGCTGAAAGTTTAGGCGAAAATGCCGTGGCCATAGAACTCGATGTTACAAAACAGCACACCATCGATGAAGCCGCAGCAAAGATTCTCAAAGAGCATGGCAAACTGGATCTTCTGGTGAACAACGCGGGAATTTCACACGCCGGAAAACCAGGCCGTACAATGCAGGAAGTATTGGCAGCTAACAAACCGAGCATAGCGCCGATCGAAGAAATGCGAACCGTTTGGGATACCAATGTTTTCGGTGTAGTATCAGTTACTCAGACGTTCCTGCCATTACTAAAAAATGCTGACAATGCAAGAATCGTGAATGTTTCCAGCGGTTTGGGTTCGCTCACTTTAAATATGAATCCTGAAAATCCTTACAGATCAGCTTACGACGTAGTGTACGGAGCTTCAAAAGCAGCAATGAACGCGATTACGGTAGCTTTTGCACTCGAACTTGAAAATACCAATATCAAAATCAGTGCAGTGAGTCCCGGCTTTACTGCAACGGCACTCAACAATTTTGAGGGTACAGATACTGTGGAAGAAGGCTCAAAAGAACCTGTGCGTGTGGCTCTGGAAAAAGACGGCATCTCAGGATTATTCACCGGTCCAGGACAGGAAGTATTCCCTTGGTAATAGTATAAATCTATGACCTGCATTGCCTCATGGTTTTGCAGGTTTTTTTTCTAAATTTAAATTATGAAAAAAGAGAAGAATCTCATCCGGTTTCAGTCGATCAACGAAATTCACGATGCCTGCGGTATTCCGAAACCAAAGCATCCTCTCATCAGCCTTACGCATATCGAAAAAGAAAGCTGTTTCGATGTGTCACAATTTCCGGTGTATGATGTGCTGAACTTTTACAAGATTACACTTGTCATGAAAAATAAAGGAAGAATGCGCTACGGACAGGATTACTATGATTTTGATGAAGGCAGCATGATGTTTCTCGCACCCAATCAACTTGTGGGAATTACCGAATACAGCGGTAATGCTGAGTATTATGTCTTCCTGATTCACCCTGATTATCTGCTGGGTTCGCCTATGGCAAAAAAAATAAAGCAGTATGCCTATTTCTCTTACTCGGTAAATGAAGCTCTGCATTTGTCTGAAACTGAAAAAGAAACGGTGATCTCGGTTTTCAAATTTATAAGTAATGAACTCAATGACAGAATTGATGAATTCAGTCAGGATGTTATTCTTGCACAGATTGAATTGCTTCTGCAGTATGCGAACCGTTTTTATAAGCGACAGTTTATCACCAGAAAGACCGTCAATAATGATGTCCTCGAAAAAACAGAAGAAATTCTTGAAGAATATTTTGAAAACAGCAGAGCACTCGAACTGGGTGTACCAACCGTACAGTATATATCAGAAAAACTCAATATTTCTGCAGGTTATTTAAGTGATCTTCTCCGTGCCCTGATCGGGAAAAATGCGAAACAATATATTCATTACAAACTGATTGAAAGGGCAAAGGAAAAACTGTCTTCTACCGATCTGTCTGTGAGTGAAATCGCTTATGAACTGGGATTCGAGCATTCTCAATCCTTCAGTAAATTATTTAAAAACAAAACTTTAAAGAGTCCGCTGGAATTCAGACAGTCTTTTAATTGATTTTTGTTGTAACGATACAGTTTAAAAATCGGTTTCCTTTAGTGTTACTGTTTTTATACTAAATGAGCAGTTACCCTACAGCAACTGCTCATTTTTTTTATTTGAATTATCCAATAATATAAAAAATCGTATTTTATTTAATATCAGTTCAGACTCCTTTTTTAAAATTAAAATGATTGATTAAAATTCTGATTTCATTAAACTCAAAATCCGACGGCAGCGCATTCTTCCATTCATTGAGGGTTTCGTGAGGTTTTTTATAAAACTCGTCTTCAAAAATTTTGATTTTGTCTGAAGTGATGACTCTGGAGATATCCAGCAAACCCTGTTCTGCATATTTTGCGAGATGACCGATGACGGTTTCCTTCACCAAACCTCTCTCCATGGCAATCTGGGAAATTGTTTTTCCCTGTTCAAATAATTGGAAAGTTAAAACCTGAGAAGGAACTTTCGCAATCTGCATTGTCACTTCCTTATTATTTTTTTCATCTAAAAGTTTGGTTTCAAGTAAATGAATTTCCCTTAAACTGTTGAGGTATTCTTCAGTATCTTCAAGCCAGTTCCTTAGGTCGTCATTGTATTGTTTCAGGCCTTTCGCTCCCTTAATTTCAGAATAAAAATCCTTCATCGGATCAAAAATTTTATTCCTTGTTTCTGTAAAAAAGAAATTGACGGCGCCTTTGGTTTTACTTTCAATTTCAGCCCATTCTTCTTCTCCGGCGATGAAGCTGTTGATTTTCTGATTTAAAATACGGTCGAGTTTATCAAAAATTCTGACGAGATTCAGGGTATCGTGTTTCAGTTCCTGATAGAGTTTTTTTGCTTTTAAATGATCAATACTTTTGGTGACAATCGAGCGGTTGTTCCAGTCTTCCACTTCTTTCAGAAACCAATGGCAGTCGAGTGTTCTGAGCACTTTTCTGATGCTGTAATCGTATTTTTCCCTGTTTATGATGGTTTCCACCTGATCGTTAGCGTGCGTATCTCCCTGGAATTTTAAAATACGGTTATCTTTAAAAATAACTTCAGGGGTAATTTTTGATTTTAAAACAATGCCCTCCAAAGTACGGCAACGTGAAAGTGCAACATACACCTGTCCTGCCGTAAAACTTTTTCCTGCATCAATAATCACTTTATCAAAAGTTAAACCCTGACTTTTATGAATGGTAACCGCCCACGCCAGCTTGATCGGAAACTGCTCAAAACTTCCCAAAACTTCTTCCTTGATATTTTTTTCGCTGTCGAGAAAATATTTTTTCTGTTCCCAGACTTCTCTTTTTACAGTAATTTCACGTTCAGAACCTTCTAAAACGACTTTGATTTCCTTTTCATCCAAAGAAGAAATTTCACCTAATTTTCCGTTGTAGTATTTTTTTTCACCAGAAATATCGTTTCGGATAAACATCACCTGAGCGCCAATTTTTAAATCTAAAAACTGCTCATTCGGAAACTGATTTTCTTTAAATTCACCAAAAAGTTTGGCTTCATAGGTTGTGCCGTCGTGTTTTAATTCCTGGAGTTTTTCCTGATTAATGTCGTCGGCCATTTTGTTGTGCGAACACAGATAAACATAAGGCTGATCTCCCGAATCAAAAAGCGGATCGTATCTTTTGTTGAGCTCTTCAAAATTAATACTGGCAACATCGCCGTCGCGGATCGCATTTAAAATTTCAAGAAAATCTTCGTCGGTCTGTCTGTAAACCTTTGTCAGTTCGATTGTAAGTAACGGAATCTGTTTGATGGCTAAACTGTCGAAGAAAAACGGTGAACTGTAAAACATTTTTAAGACATATTCATCTCTCACCACTGGCGGAAGCTGATATAAATCTCCGATGAAAAGCATTTGTACACCTCCGAAAGGCTGCACATTTCTTCTTATAAAACGCAGTGAATGGTCCATCATATCCAGAACATCGGCTCTGAGCATTGAAACCTCATCAATAATGATTACTTCTACTTCACGCAGGAGTTTTAATTTATCTTTTCTATATTTGAAATGTTGTTGAAGATCAAAAATATTATTGGCAAGATTGGTATCGATTCTGTCGGTGGTCGGCAGAAAAGTTCTGAGTGGAAGCCCGAACATAGAATGCACGGTAACTCCGCCGGCGTTGATAGCAGCGATGCCTGTGGGTGCCACAACGATGTGTTTTTTGCGGGTACGTTTTACGAAATCGTTCAGGAAGGTGGTCTTTCCGGTTCCTGCTTTACCGGTTAAAAATACACTTCGGTTGGTATGCTCAATTAATTCAAAAAAATGATCTTTCATCGTGTTCAAAATTACAAAAATGTTGCGAAGGCATACACTTTGATTTCGTTTAAAAAAATGATATAATGAAAATGAGTTTAGTAAAAATAATTTCTGTTTGCATCTTTTCTCTTATGATCACAGCATGCAAAACTGCTGCTCCAGATCCGGAAACACTGCCAAAAGATATCGCCGAAAGACCTGCTGATGCCGACAGCAGAAAATATGATCAGGCACAGCTCGATATTTTAAAATCAGCGATAGACGCAGAAATTGCCAAAGAAAAATGTACAGATCCGAAAGACTGGGCATTCTCTCCAATTGGCGCAAAAGCTTGCGGAGGACCGTATTCGTATATCGCTTATCCGAAAAAAAATGAGGAATCTATTCTTGCAAAAATTGAAAATTTCAAAAACAGAATGATTGATCACAACAAAAAGTATAACCTTACCTCAGACTGTATGCTTCCGGCAGAACCGGTTTCCATAAGATGCGAAGGTGGGAAAGCAGTGCTTGTGTATCCTTAGGGGAAAAGAAACAAGGAAAAAGTAAAAAGAACCCAGGTTTACTTAAAGAGACCAGGAAAAAAAAAAAGAGAAAAGATAAGTGTAAAGAATAAGTTTAAATTTGAATTTTAAATTAGTTTTCATCAAATACAACTTTTCAATACTCAAAAACCTCGAAGTGGTTTAATATCCATAGCCGTGGTTGAAACCCATGGTAAATGACAAACGATATTCACGAGAACCACGGAGTGGTTGGCCTGAGTGAGACTTCTAAAAACAAAAACGACTTTGAAAAACATTTCCAAAGTCGTTTTTGTTTTTAAGTCAAATTATCAGAAATAAATGAAGCCCTCAGACTCTGAAAGCCTACAATCCTCAGACTCTCCAGCCCTTCAACTCATCACTCCTCCTTATACCACGAAGAATATTTCACATAATTATCTGCGATTCTGTTTACTTCACCTTCCAGAAGCTGGGAATTGATGTCCTTTAATTTCCTTGCCGGAACGCCGCCCCACACTTCTCCGGATTTAATGTGAGTTCCCTGCGTAACTACAGATCCTGCTCCCACAATTGAGTTTTCTTCTACCAGACAATTATCCATCACAATCGAACCCATTCCTATAAGAACGTTGTCCTGGATGGTGCAGCCATGAACAATTGCATTGTGACCGATGGATACGTTGTTACCAATATTTAGAGGATGCTTCTCGTAAGTGCAGTGCAGCATTACATTATCCTGAATGTTGACTTTGTTGCCCATTTTAATATAATGTACATCCCCACGAATCACTGCATTGTACCAGATGCTGCAATCTGTTCCCATGGTAACGTCTCCGATGATGGTTGCGGTTTCTGCCAGAAAAGTGTTCTCTCCGATTTGCGGTGTTTTACCTAAAAGTTCTTTTATTAAAGCCATAATTTTATGTGAAAATTTGAAAATGAGTTTATTTGAAAATTAGATTTAAAAACTATGGTGGTAAATTACAGTGATAGCAAAAATCTAACTCCGGTTATCCTTGTCTCCATTCTAAAATCCGTATTTTTGTACATTCAAATTTAATTAAAAAATGCATACCATACTTATAGAACCAACCGAAAACCCGAAAGTGATGAAATTTGTAGCCGACTACAACTTAATTCCGGGTTCTCTGGAGCTGGACAGAGATTCTGATGTCTCAGAAATTCCTTTGGCGCAGGAACTTTTCAATTATCCTTTTGTGGAAAGAATATTCATTACTGCCAATTTTATCGCGGTTGCAAAACAGGATACCGTAGAATGGGAACACGTAGCTGAAAGCCTGAAAAATGTAATCGAAGATGAATTGTTGGCCAACCCGAGAATTTATCTGCAGAAGAAAAAGGAAATGTATCAGATCTACGCTGAAATGACGCCGAATCCTAACGTGATGAAATTTGTTTCAAGCCAGCTTTTGATGGATGGTTTCGTGGAAGTGAAATCCAGAGATCAGGCTCAGGGCGTACCATTAGCTGAGGCAATTTTCACTGAATTTGATTTTGCAAATGAAGTTTTCATTTCTGACAATTTCGTAGCGGTGACAAGAGACAATTCTGTTGAATGGCATCAGGTAATGATGGCGGTTCGCGGTTACATTGCAGAATATCTTCAGAGTGGTGGTGAAATTTCAACAATTGAAGCTCAGAAGCATGAAAATCCGGTTGAGAAAATTATCAACAGAGATTATACCGATGACGAGCAGAAGATTTCTGATATTTTAAATGAATATGTTGCTCCGGCAGTAGAAAATGATGGTGGAAAAATTTCGTTAATGGAATACGACGGATCTACAAAAACAGCCAGAATGTTGTTGCAGGGTGCGTGCTCGGGCTGTCCAAGTTCAACCGCAACTTTAAAAGGAGGAATCGAAAATATTTTAAAACAATTCGTACCTGAACTGGTAGAAAGAGTAGAAGCCGTAAACGGATAAATAGATAAGTAATGAGCAATGAGTAATAAGCAATATGTAAATTACTCATTACTGATTACCCATTACTCATAATTATGAAGGGAATTTTATTAGTCAACCTCGGTTCGCCAAGGTCAACATCTGTTCCGGATGTAAAAGAATATCTTGATGAATTTTTGATGGATGAACGCGTGATCGACTACCGCTGGTTTTTCCGTGCACTTTTGGTAAAAGGAATTATTCTCAATACTAGACCTGCAAAATCTGCCGAGGCTTACAAAACAGTCTGGACAGACCAGGGTTCGCCTTTGATTGTCATCACACAGCAGCTTCAGAAAAAACTTCAGAAATTAGTGGATGTTCCGGTAGAGATTGGGATGAGATATGCCCAACCGAGTATTGAAGCAGGAATTCAGAAACTCGTAGATCAGGGTGTAACGGATATTGTGCTTTTTCCACTGTATCCGCAATATGCGATGAGTACAACAGAAACGGTTATCGAGAAAGCTGAGGAAGTGAGAAAAAAATCTTTTCCGCAGGTGAGAATCAATTACATTCAGCCTTTTTACAACAGAGATATTTACATCGACTGTCTTGCAGAGAGCATTAAAGAAAAACTTCCTGAAAATTTTGATGCGCTGCAGTTCTCCTATCACGGAGTTCCGGAAAGACATATATATAAGACAGATCCCACCAATACCTGTAATCTCAACGACTGCTGCTCGCGTGAAAGCAATCCTAGCCATCAGTTTTGCTACCGTCATCAGTGTTTTGATGTAACTAATTCGGTGATCAAAAAATTGGGACTACCAAAAGACAAGGTGATGGTAACTTTCCAATCCCGCCTGGGGAAAGATAAATGGATGGAGCCTTATACTGATGAAACCCTTGAAACGGTAGGAAAAAAGGGTGTGAAAAATTTAGCTATCGTCTGTCCGGCCTTTGTTGCAGATTGTCTTGAAACTTTGGAAGAGATTTCTGTAGAAGGTAAACATCAGTTTGAACACGGTGGTGGTGAGAATTTCCACTACATTCCGTGCCTTAATGATGAAGACCGGTGGGTAAATGTTGTAAAAACACTTTGTGAAGAGAAATTAAATGAATTTTACAGGGTATGATATCAAAATAATCGAAAAAAATAATTACCCCCCCCTAAATTCAACATTGAATTAATATAAAAATTAAAATATTTTAACAATACCCCTAAAAATTTAGGGGCATTGTTTTGTTTATTGAATATTTTTCATACCTTTACCTCATCAAAGACAAAATGACACTTTAAAAATTTGAAATGATGGAGGCTACTATTGAAATTTTAAAAAAGAAAATCGAGGTTTTGAGTCCGGATCTTTTGGAAGCTCTTTCAAAAATTCTTGACAAGGTAGAAACACAGGTGCTGGCAGATATTCCGCAGTTTCAGATGGACGAAGTTTCGTACAGAATTCAGTTTCATTCTGAAAATCCTGCTACCAAACTTGATTTCTTTGATAATGTTGCCGAACTGGAGCAGATTTGCGCTTAAGCCATGAAAATACTTCTGTCATCAATCGCAAAAAATGACATCCGGATGCTGATGCGTGTGTTTAATGCTGAAAAGGAAAATAATGATAAATTTTTTCTGGATGTACTGAAAGATTCTGTACAGCAGATTGTAGAAAATTCAGAGCATATTGATATTAAAAACAGGGAGATGCAGGTTTTTAAAACCGACAGCCTTCCGGTCAATATTCATTACATCATTGAAGATAATGACAGCTTATTGATCACAGCGGTTTTTAAAAATTAAAAAAACCTGAAGAACGGAACTTTGTTTATTTGACATATTATATTTTATTTTTCTGTGAGTCTTCATAAGACAGTTGATCGCCCAAACCTTACATTTAGCATGTAGGGTTTTGGTTTTTATTATTTAACTGGCGTTCTGAATTCCCCATAACCGATAAGTCCGTCGTAATTTCTCCCGAAAGGCCTGTAATATAGGAATGCTTGATACAGATTTTCGGTCTGCCAGAAATTCCCGTTGATTTCGCCAAAATCCACACTTCCGCCAGCCTCTTTTGTGGCGAGAATATAGTTGTAGAAACCTTGTTTCAAAAATATTTTAGCAACATATTTTTTCTTTTCCTGATCATAGGTCATCAGCGATTCTTTGGAAGGTTTAAAATCATTAAAACCACCTAAAACATACAGTTCTTTATCCATCGGTTCAGAGTCCAGAGAAAAATGAACCACCGCATAATCCGCCTCACGATCTGCATTCCTTTCTATTCCCATATCATTTCTCCTGAAATACCACGCACCATTTACATCTGGCTGATACTGGTAATCCAACGGATACGCCCAAACTGAGTGAAGATAAGTTTGATGTACGTTATCTATGATTTCTGTCGCCCGCACCATATCTGCCGGCATCCTGATGTTTTTATTATCAAAATAGTAAAATTCATTATTACCAGGAAATGTAAGATTCATTTGCTGAAAAAGAAGCTGATTTCCCATTGTTGAACTGGGCTTTTGGTTATAAACAACCATATTTGGATTGTTATTCTGAACCACATTCAGAGACATTGAATTGACGTTAGACGAAATATCTCCACCTTTAGAAGTTGCCTGCACTTCAACTCTTTGGTTGATGTTGGGTTTTCTTGCATCAGAAACTCTGGTAATATTTAAAGCTAAATTAACACCGCTCTCAGAAATACTGAATCTTTTTTTAAATAAAGGTTTATCTGCAGAATCTTTATAAACAATAATCTCAAAATTTCCCGAAATTTTCGGTCTGATTTTGTCATTCGGAAATGTAAGTTTATAATGTGTGTAAGACTGAAGCGTGTTAAAAGAATATTCGAACTGATCCAGTAAAGCATTCATCGTTCCTGTAGCAATTTCGGTAAAGAATAAATTATCATCCTGCCAGTTTCTGTCATAATGTTTCAAAGTATATCGGTAGATTGTACTTCCGTTGGTTAAATCATCAAAACTTAAAACCAACTGTTCGCCCATAGTAATAACAGGCGTTTCGTCATTAGTCTGGGGATTAAAAAGCTGTACGCTCTGTATATTTTGACCGAATGCAATACTGCTAAGGCTTAATAAAAAAATCTTCAACGTTTTCATTATGACGAAGATAACGAATCTCTAAAGAATATCGTATTTTTGAACGCTAAAAAATTTTTAAATATGCTTCAGATCCAAGGCTTCGTGTGCAATTTTGCAAGTGAGAACACCTATATCATTTACAACGAAAACAAAAATGCGTGGCTCATCGATCCAGGCAATATGAATGAGCAGGAAACCAAAGCTATTGAGAGCTTCATTACGGAAAAGGATTTAAAAATTAAAAAAATCATCTTAACTCACGCTCATATTGATCATATTTTAGGCTTGCAGTGGGCATTTGACACCTATAAAGTTCCTGTAACCATGCATCAGGATGACAAAGAAGTTATGGATATGTTCCAAATCAGCGGAATGAGATTCGGGTTTGAGCTGGATCACATTAATGTTGATTTAGAATACATCAAAGAAGGAGACGAACTTGATTTTGACGGAGAAAAATTTCAAATCTATCACGTTCCGGGACATTCGCCAGGCAGTGTTGTTTATCATAATGAAACACAAAAATTTATGATTTCAGGGGATGTTTTGTTTGAAGGAAGTATTGGTAGAACTGATCTATACAAGGGAAATTACGAACAGTTAATTGAAGGAATTAAAACGAAACTTTTAATTTTGGATAAAGAAACACAAGTATTCTCAGGCCACGGAAATCCAACTACGATTGGTTTTGAAAAACAATATAATCCGTTTTTGAAGTAATTTTCTTAAAATTTTAATACCAAAAGATAGTTCAGTTCCTTTTTGTTATAAAATTAAAGACCCTTGAATATACTAATATTCAAGGGTCTTATTGTGGTCCCACCTGGGCTCGAACCAGGGACCACCTGATTATGAGTCAGGTGCTCTAACCAACTGAGCTATAGGACCTCAAAATTTGGTTAAATTTTGTGTTTGCAAAAATAGTAAAATTTCTTTCTCTGCAAAACTTTTTATGGCTTTTCTTGGCAAAGTTCTACCAAAACACCATTGGTTGATTTCGGATGCAGGAAGACAACTAATTTGTTATCAGCACCTTCTTTAGGCTCTTCAGATATAAATTGAAATCCTTCTTTTTTTAATCTTTCGATCTCATAAGTAATGTTTTCTACGCCAAAAGCCAAATGATGAATCCCCTCCCCTTTTTTATCTATGAATTTTGAAATCGGACTATCCTCTTTCGACGCTTCCAAAAGCTCAATTTTCGATTCTCCGGCTTTGTAAAAAGAGGTAACAACGCCCTCGCGCTCCACAGATTCTTTTTTGTAAGATTTTTCGCCTAAGAGCTTAGTAAAAAGTTCATCAGAAACTCCCAATGACTTCACAGCGATACCGATATGCTCAAGTTTCATAAATATATTGATAAGATAATTAATTCTTTGATCTATTTTAAAAAGATCAATTAAAACAAAAGTAGTAAATTTGCACAAATTATGGAAAGTAACAGACAAAGAAAAGTAGCACAGATTATACAGGAAGATTTCGCAGAACTTTTCCGCAAACAGGCATCAGAAAGTAAGCAAAACTTTTTGGTTTCCGTTTCGGATGTGAAGGTAACTCCGGATTTGGGAATTGCAAAAATTTATTTAAGCATTTTTCCACAGGAATTCCGTTCCATCATTATGAAAGAGATTGAGGAAAATAAGGCTCAGTACAGAAATTTCATCGGTCAGAAAATGGCAAAACAGGTTCGTATTATTCCGCAACTTAATTTTTACCTGGATACAACGCTGGATGATGTGGAAAAAATTGAGAAAGAACTTCGTGGTGAAGGAGAAAATCCTATTCTGTAGATCTTGAAAAACATTGCTTTTTACATTGCATCGCGCTACCTGATTTCAAAAAAAGGAAGCACAGCGGTTACCTTCATCACATGGCTTGCTGTGGGAGCGATGAGCGTTGCGGTGACTGCAATGTTTGTGATTATTTCTGTTTTTTCGGGGCTTGAAGATTTCAATGCTGATCTCGTAAAAGACCTGCACGCAGATATTACTGTTAAGAGCACGGCCGGAAAAACAATCAAAAACCCTTCGGAAATTTTAAAAGTTTTAAAACAAAACAAAGATATCTCCCAGTTCTCAAGGGTTATTGAAGAAAAAATCTATATTAATTTCAACGGCAAAGGCGACATCGCGTATCTCCGTGGTGTAGATTCTGTATACGCCCAGGTAAATCCGATACATAAAAGCATTGTCTACGGAACTTATCCGGATTTCAAATTTAAGGATGAGGTTCTGATTGAAAATTCTCTCGATTTAAGACTGTCAATTCCGGTAAATTCAGAAAAAGATATGGCAACGCTGTATATGCCGAAGCCAGGTAAAGGTCTTATCAACAAAGAGGAAGATATTTACAACCGAAAAAACATTTTCGTAACCGGAGTTTTCCCCGGAAAGGAACAGCTCAACAATTACATTATTGCTCCGATATCTTTAGCTGAAGAACTTTTGAATCTCCCAAAAAACTCTGCCTACAACATCGTTATCAAACTTAAAAATCCAGACAGAACAAATGATGTAAAACTGGAACTTGAAAAAAGTTTAGGTAAAAATGTGATTTTAAGCACAAAATCTGAAGAAAATGCAGCATTCTGGAAGATGATTAACACTGAAAAACTATTCATCTACCTGATTTTCGGACTGGTAATTTTCATTACAACATTTAATCTTGCGGGCGCCATCATTATTCTGCAGCTGGATAAACGTGAACAAGCAAGATCATTGGTTTCACTTGGTTTTCCTTTGAGCCATCTCAGAAAAACATACTTTTACACCGGACTTCTCATTGTTTTTGCAGGAATTTTGACAGGTTTACTAATTGGAACTGCACTCTGTGTTTTTCAGGAGTACACAGGTCTGTTTAAAGTGGTTGATGACCTGCCTTTCCCAGTGAGAATTGAAGGCAAAAATTATCTTATTGTTGCTGCTACAGCAGCAGGTTTTGGCATTCTCATATCATGGTTTTTCTCGAAGATCAGCAAGGGCTATATTACTAAAAATTAATATATAACGGCCTTAAATTTTGTACCTTTGTCGCCCAATTTCAAAAAAAATGAAGCGATTTCTATCTTTTTTAGCATTCAGTTTTGCTGTAATCATCAGCAATGCGCAGGCTCCTGCAGGGTATTACGACAATGCCGCAGGTCTCACCGGAGCAAATTTAAAAACAGCTCTGAAAACAATCATTACTGCAAATCACAATCCCGGAAGTTATGGCGGTTTATGGACAGCCTATCAGACGACCGACCGCGACAATGCACCCGGAGTCGCAGGATTGGAAAATGATAACAGCATTTTAGACATTTACTCAGAAAATCCTAATGGTCCTGATCCATACAACTATTTTAGCACAGCCTCACAATGTGGAAATTACAACGGAGAAGGCGACTGTTACAATAGAGAACACATCGTACCTCAAAGTCTTTTTAATGAAGCTTCTCCAATGGTTTCAGATATACATTTCATCAGAGCAACTGATGGATCTGTAAATAATGCAAGAGGAAGTTTACCTTTTGGTGTAGTAGGAGTAACCAATTACATTTCACAAAATGGGTCTAAAAGAGGCAATTCTGTTTCACCTGGTTTTACAGGAACTGTTTTTGAACCTATAGATGCATTTAAAGGTGATGTTGCAAGAATGATTTTTTACTTCGTTACACGATATGAGACTCAACTTTCAGGATTCTCTTCTGGTAATATGCTTGGAAATTCTGCTTATCCAGGACTTCAGACATGGGAACTGAACCAGCTTTTAGCTTGGCACAATGCTGATCCTGTATCACAAAACGAAGTTATTAGAAATAACGCTTCATACACCTACCAGGGCAACAGAAATCCTTTTATTGATAACCCTTCTTATGCCAATGCAATTTGGGGAACTCAAAGTGTGGATACACAGGCGCCAACAACACCAACAAATCTTGTAGTTACGGGAACTACACCAAATTCAGTTTCTCTGAGCTGGACAGCCTCTACAGATAACGTAGGTGTTACTGGATACAATATTTATGTAAACGGAACGCTTCATTCGACAGTTACAGGAACTACCGCTACAGTTTCGGGACTTGCGTCAGGCACTACCTATTCATTCTATGTAGTGGCGAAAGACGCTTCCAATAATCTTTCACCTCAGAGCAACTCTGTTCAGGGAACTACAACAACAGATACCCAGGCGCCGACAGCTCCTGCAAACCTCGCTGTAACAGGAACTTCAAACAATTCGGTATCATTGAGTTGGACAGCCTCAACTGACAATGTAGGTGTTACGGGATATAATATTTATTTAAATGGAACTTTCCATTCAACAGTAACAGGAACTTCGGCAACTGTTTCAGGTTTGAACCCATCAACAACTTATTCTTTCTACGTTGTGGCCGCAGATGCAGCAAATAATCTTTCTGCCCAAAGCAATACAGCTCAGGGTACAACGACCGCTACTCCACCAGCCGGTACCAATTGCGGAACAGAAGATTTCTCTACAATCCCGGCAAATGCCAACAACTATACCACAAGAACATGGACGAACAACGGGATTACATGGACCGCAACTGATGCAAGAACAGACCAAACCATCAATGGCAGAGCTATCGTTATAAGAACAGGAAGTCTTACCAGCTCAACAATCACGAATGGAATTCAAAGCATTACATTAACTACCCAACTACCGTTTACTGATAACGGAGGAACTCTCACAGTGCGTGTTAACGGAAATATTGTAGGAACGGCTCCTTACAGCACAACAGTTCAGACTACGACCATCAGTAATATTAATGTTTCCGGGAACGCTGTCCTGTCAATCACCAATTCAAACAATCAGAGAGTCGGAATTGATGATTTGAGCTGGACTTGCGGAACATTGAGCACAAAAGATCTTACTGTTGAGAAAGCACAGTATCAGCTTTACCCAAATCCGGTAAAAAACCACCAGATTTTCATTAAAGGTGAAAAACTTGATATGATTAAAACTGCTGAAATTTATAATCTGAACGGTCAGCTTTTAAAGAAAATTGAAAAACCATTTATTCATTCAAATAAAATTGAAGTAAGAGAACTTACCAAAGGAATTTACATTCTTAAAACAGATGAATTCTCGACGAAATTTATAATTGATTAATCTAAAACGATTTTCAGATCCAAAAGACCGGCATTGTCCGGTCTTTTTTTTATTTTTGAACTATGGAAAGCAAGCAAAAACTCGGGTTGATCGGCCGGAACATCTCCTACTCTTTTTCAAAAAAATATTTTGAGGATAAATTTCAAAAACTGATGATTAACAATTATTCGTATGATATTTTTGATCTTCATAATATAGATGAGGTTGAAAAGCTTTTCGCTGATCCCAAACTGCTTGGTTTTAATGTCACCATTCCATTTAAAGAAAAAATTATTGATTATCTGGATGAATTAAGTGATGAAGCTGAAAAAATCGGTGCCGTAAATTGTGTTAAGGTCGAAAACGGAATTAAAAAAGGATACAACACCGATGCAACAGGTTTTGAAAAGACCTTGCTCCTCCATATAAAACCACATCACAAATCTGCCATGATTTTAGGTAACGGCGGTGCTGCAAAAGCTGTAAAATATGTTTTAGACAAGATGCAGATTCCTAATATTAGCGTTGCACGAAGTTCTCATGAATTTAATTTTAAAAATATTTCAGAAGAAACAGTGCGAAATCATCAGTTAATCATACAGACAACGCCTGTAGGAACTTATCCGAACATTGATGACTGTCTTGATTTTCCATTTGGCGGAATCACTGGCCTCCATTTGATTATCGACCTGATTTACAATCCAAATTACACCAGATTTATCATAAACGCTTCCGAAAAAGGTGCAAAAACTGCCAACGGTTTTTATATGCTTGAGCAACAAGCAGAAAAAGCATGGGAAATTTGGAGTAATCAAAAAAAATAGTATAAATTAGTGCTCTGTTATGCTTTTTAGGCAATTTTAAAAGATAACCGTACCAAAACACATAAAAGATTTGCTATGACTACAGAAAATAACTTTTCTGACAACGAAGAAAAGAACATCCAGGAAAACGTGGAAGAAACTACAAATCCTGTTCAGAATGAAGAAACTTCACCTGTCGAAGAAAACGATCATCACGACGAACCGGAACAGGAAGAACTGAATCTTGCAGATGCCCTTAAAGAGATGGAAAGCATCATCAACAGTCCGTCGGCGGGTGAGCAGCACAAAAGATTTAACTTCCTGAAAGAAAAAGCAAGTCATTTCATTCACGACGAGGTGGAAGATAAAAGGCATGAGCATACTGATGCGGGAAATCCGTCAGAGCATTTCAGCTATCATCATCCGCAGCAGTCGAAATTCAATGCTTTGGTGCATATCTTCAAAGAAAAGCATGACGATTACCAGAAACATCAGGATGAGGAACAGCATAAAAACCTTGCCCACAGACAGGAAATCATTGAGAGATTAAAAAATCTTTATACCAACTCTGAACCTGGCGTCAATCTTTTTAAATCTATCAGAGAGATTAAGGAAGACTGGTCAAATTCCGGACAGGTTGCCAAATCTGAATTCAAAATTTTAAACAATAATTATTTTCATCATCTGAATCAGTTTTATCAGATGCTTGATCTTAATAAAGAATACATGGAGCAGGAATATGCTCACAATCTTGAAAAAAGACAACACATCATCGACCGTGCAAAGGAGCTGGAAAACGAGCCGGTGATTCAGAAAGCACTGAACGAACTTCAATACCTTCATAAACTCTGGAAAGAAGAAGCAGAGCCGGTGGCAGAAGAATTCCGTGAAAAAACATGGGAAGAATTCAAAGAAATTTCCAATAAAATTCACGAAAGAAAATCTGAACTTTCTGCGGTAATCGAATCTGAGCAAAATGCCAATTTAGAAAAGAAAAACAGCATTATTGAGGAGATTAAAAAACTTTCGGAGCCTGGCGAAAATCCTAATCATAATTTCTGGCAGAATGCGATCAGAAAAGTTGAAGATCTGCGTACAGAGTTTTTAAAAACCGGTAGCGTACCTCGTAAACTTTCAAACCAAAACTGGAATGATTTTAAAGTAACGCTCAGAACTTTTAATACACAGAAAAATTCTTATTACAAGTCTTTAAAGGGATCACAGCAAAGCAATCTTGATGAGAAACTGAAGCTGATACAAACTGCAAAAGACAATATGAACAGTGAAGACTGGGAAATCACCGTTCCGCTTTTCAAAAAACTTCAGGAAGACTGGAAAAAAATCGGTCATGTACCTAAAAGTATGACCAATAAAATCTGGGAAGACTTCCGTGAGGCCTGTAATACTTTTTTCAACAATTACAGAGAAAAAAGCAATGTTTCCAACGACAACTGGAAAGAAAACTACAAAACCAAAAAAGCTTTGCTGGAAGATCTTAAAATGGTTACCGACGAGGATGGAAGTGTAGAAAAAATTGAAAGCATCAAAACTGCGTGGAATAATATCGGAAAAGTGCCGAGAGACAAGATTGGAATCAATTCTGAATTTAATAAAGCTTTGAGAGAAAAACTGAAACTGAATAAGATGAACGAACTGGAACTGAAAGAAGAAGGTTTATCTGAAAATCAGCTGACAGACAAGGCCAGAAAAATCAAAACCCAGATTTCTGAACTGGAAGGTGAAATTGTAAAACTGGAAAATAACCTTTCATTCTTTACGAAGCCATCCAGAGAAAATCCTCTTCTTGCTGAAACTTACAACACTTTAGACAGCAAAAAGGCGCATCTGGAAACTTTAAAACAGAATCTGCACAGCATTATCAGCGGTGAATAATTACTGAAAAACTTGATACAGGCGGAGCAAAGCAATTTGTCTTCGCCTTTTTTAATTTAAAAATGAACGACGGATTTTATATTCAAAGATGCATTGAGCTTGCAAGAAAAGCTTTTGGAAAAACCTATCCCAACCCCATGGTCGGAAGTGTGATTGTACATGAAGGCAAAATTATTGGGGAAGGCTATCATCAGAAAGCAGGCGAACCGCATGCTGAAATTAACGCCATCAATTCTGTAAAAAACAAAGAGCTCATTCCTGAATCTACAATCTATGTTTCTCTGGAACCCTGTGCTCATTATGGTAAAACGCCTCCGTGTGCTTTAAAAATCGTTGAACTCGGTTTTAAGAAAGTCGTAATCGGAGCCATGGATTCTCATGACAAAGTGAACGGAAAAGGAAAAAAAATCATTCAGGATGCAGGGATAGAGGTAGTTTCGGGAGTTTTGGAAGATGAATGTACAGATTTAAATAAGAGATTCTTCACTTATCACGAAAAGAAACGTCCATACATCGTCCTCAAATGGGCAGAATCTGCAGACCGTTTCATGGATAAAGATTTTAAACCCACCCAAATCAGTAACACACTTACAAAGCAGTTTGTTCATCAGCTCAGAAGCAGCGAACATGCTATTCTGATCGGCACGATGACTGCGCTCAGAGATAATCCGAGCCTTACAACGCGTGAAATCAGCGGAAGAAGTCCGGTAAGAGTATTAATTGATGTAGATCTGAAAGTTCCGCAACACTACAATATCTTCAATGACGAGGCAGAGACTTTGGTTTTCAATTCGGTAAAAAGTGAGGAAGATGGAAATGTGAAATTCATTAAAACTTCGAGGGAAAATTTAATTCAGAATCTGCTGACCCAACTGCACGAACGCCAGATTCAGTCGGTGATTGTAGAAGGCGGCGGCTTGGTTCTTCAACAGTTTATTGATGCCGGCCTTTGGGATGAAGCGATTGTTATTAAAAACAGCAATTTGATTTTAGAAAATGGGACAAAAGCTCCGAAATTCGGGAATAAAGCTTCTGATATTCAGGATTTCAGAGATAACGTTATTGAATTTCATTTTAATAAAAATTAAGCAGGAAGCCTAATGTTGCACGAGTATAAAACCATTTCAAAGCCCATCGAAAATATCCTTTTGAAAGAAAAAGGAAGTAAGTTCATTGGATATGCATTTCCTGTGAACAGTGAAATGGAACTGAAAGGTGCTCTGGAAAAAATCAGACTCGAACATCCCAAAGCGACACACCACTGTTATGCTTTCAGAATGGGCTTAAATGGAGAAAACTACCGTGCGAACGACGATGGCGAGCCTTCCGGAAGTGCAGGATTACCAATTTACAATCAGCTTCTGGCCAATGAAATTACAAATGTTCTCGTCATTTCTGTCAGATATTATGGTGGAACAAAACTTGGCGTTTCAGGATTAGTGAAAGCTTATAAGGAATGCGCAAAAATCACTCTCGAAGAAGCTGAAATCATCATAAGAGAACTGGAAACTGAAATCACAGTTCAGTTTAATTTTGATCAGCAGAATGTAATTTTCACACTCCTCTCAAAATTTGATGCTAAAATTTTAAATTTTGAAACTTTTGAGAAATGCGAAATCAGAGCTTCAATAAAATTGGCAGAGAAAGAAAACATTTCAGAAAAATTATCTGAAATGCAGCATGTTTCTTTTGAATTTTCGGATGTATGATTTCGGATAAAAGCGTTAAACACTTCATTTAGACACAAAAAAAATCCCGGACAACAATCCAGGATTTCTATATTTTAATTTACAGTTTTTTAATCTCTTCTTCCACTCATCAAAAGTGATGCGAAATATAAAAGTTGCGCCAAAGATCCAATAGCCGCCACCAAATATGTTCTTGCTGCCCATTTCAAACTGTCTTCCACACCAACATATTCCTGTGCAGTCACGGTACCAGTATCTTTCAGCCATTTCATTGCCCTGTTGCTGGCATCGTATTCTACAGGAAGTGTAATAAACGCGAACAGAGTCGTGAGTGCAAACATAATTACACCGACAAATAAAAGAATTCTGTTGCCGCTCATTGCCATAAGCAAGATACCTCCCATGATTACAAACTGCATCAGGTTTGAGCTGATGCTTACCACAGGAACCAGCTTTGATCTCAGTTGCAGCATAGAATATCCGACTGCATGCTGTACAGCATGACCACATTCGTGAGCTGCGACAGCCGCTGCTGCTGCATTCCTCTGCATATAAACCGCTTCTGATAAATTTACCGTTTTATTTTCCGGATTGTAATGATCTGTCAGCTGTCCGGGAACTGAAATTACCTGAACGTCATGAATCCCGTTGTCATACAGCATCTTCTCAGCAACTTCTTTTCCCGAAAGTCCGTTGCTGAGTCTTATTTTTGAATAATGTTCAAATTTTGATTTTAATCTCGAAGAAACCCACCAGCTGATAAGCATCGAGATCCCGATTATAATGTAATATCCTGTCATTTTTACTTTAAATTTCAATCTAAGATTAGGATTAGAAGATGTAAAAATTGTGCCAAAGTTTAAGCAATATTTAATTATATTTGTGGTTCTATTTACCCGAAAACTATGTCTGAAGTTTCCATTTTTGAAGTAAAAACGCCAGAAGATTTAAAGAAATTTGTAAAGTTCCCGATGGATCTTTACAAAAACAATCCCTATTACGTTCCATCCTTTATTAAAGATGAAATTAATGTCTGGAATCCGAAGGAAAATCCGGCACTGAGTTATTCGGAAGCGAAACAGTTTTTAGCAAAAAAAGATGGTAAAATCGTTGGAAGAATCGCGGTGATGATCAATCATAAGGAAGAAAAGGAACTCGGCATCAGAAAAGTACGTTTTGGATGGATTGATTTTACAGACGACAGAGATGTTTCAAAAGCTCTGATCGATACTGTGATTGATTACGCAAAATCTCATCAGATTGACAAAATCGAAGGTCCGATGGGCTTCACAAACCTCGACAAAGCGGGAATGCTGACATTCGGTTTTGAAAAAATTGCGACAATGATCGGAATTTACAACCATGAATATTATCACCGTCATATTGAAGAACTTGGGTTGGTAAAGGAAAAAGAATGGGTGGAATTTGAAATGAACTTCCCAAAAGTACTTCCTCCGAAAGTAGAAAAATTCAGCTCTCTGATTGCTGAAAAATACAACTTGAGAGTTTTGGATTTCCAGAGCAAGGAAGAAATTTTACCTTATGTAAAACCGATGTTTAAACTGCTTGACGAAACGTACAAACATCTTTCCACCTACACTCCTATTACAGAAGAACAGATCAAAACATACAAAGAAAAATTCTTTCCGATGATTGCCAAAAACTACGTAATCTGCGTGGTTGATGAGCATGACGAACTGGTTTCTTTCGCTGTGACAATGCCCTCCTACTCCAAAGCGTTACAAAAATCTAAAGGCAAACTTTTCCCGTTTGGATGGTGGCATTTTATGCAGGCTCAAAAGAAAAATGACCGTGCCAATTTCTACCTGATAGGAATTCATCCTGAATACCAGAGACGTGGCATAACGGCTATTATTTTTAAGGAAATATTTGTCCGTTTCAACAGTATGGGAATTGATTTTGCAGAAACAAATCCTGAACTGGAAGAAAACAAAAGTGTACAGCTCCTGTGGCAGGATTACAACCCCGTGAATCATAAGAGAAGAAAAACCTATTCATTACAGTTTTAATATGAAACCACATCTCATTATATTCGGAATTATGATTGCAGGTTTCATTGCATACAATCTTTTCTTCGCCGCCACAGACGACAGAACGAATACGCTGATCAATATTATTTACGCAAGTGTTCTCTTCGGATATATGGCTTTTATGGCTTTCGTAGTGCTGAAAAAAATGAGGAAATAATCCCTATTTTTAATAATTCTAAATTATGGTTTTTCTCCATAATGAAACGACTTTTAGCGTGATTAATTTCACGCTTTATTGTTTATTGCCTAAATTTGCAACTTGAGATAATAATGTAAAAATGAATTTACCAGAAAATTACATTCCGATCCTTATTCAAGCGGGTGTAGCCGTAGGATTTGTAGCGATTTCGCTCCTTGGCGCACACTTTTTAGGACCAAAACAGAAAAAAGGAAATTCTGTAAAAAATCAAAGCTGGGAGTGCGGTGTACCTGTGGAAGGTAATGCAAGAACTCCATTCTCGATTAAATATTTTCTTACTGCAGTGCTTTTTGTACTGTTTGATATCGAAATCGTATTTTTTTATCCTTATGCCGTAAATTTCAGAGAATTCGGATTCGAAGGTTTCCTTGCGGTACTTACATTCGTTGCTATTTTCTTCCTTGCATTTTTCTATGTGTGGAAGCGTGGCGCTTTGGACTGGGATAAATAAGCAATCATCATTTTAAATAAGAGATTTAGATAAACACAATCAGATTAAAGTTAACATTAACGGCAATTTGGAATCTAAATTAGAATGTTAAAAATCAACAAAATGTCAGATCAAAAACCAATTATAAGAACAGATGCACCCGCTCCCGAAGGATTTGAAGGAGAAGGTTTTTTCGCAACAAAACTGAGCAGTGTGATCGGTATGGCAAGAAAGTTTTCACTTTGGCCATTGCCTTTTGCAACTTCTTGTTGTGGTATCGAATTTATGGCGACGCTTAACCCAACGTATGACGCATCACGTTTTGGTATGGAAAGAAACTCTTTCTCACCAAGACAGGCAGATATGCTGATGGTTTGCGGAACTATATCTAAAAAATTAGGCCCTGTTTTAAAAGAAGTATACACGCAAATGGCTGAACCGAAATGGGTTGTTGCTGTTGGTGCATGCGCTTCCAGCGGTGGTATTTTCGACAGCTACTCTGTTCTACAGGGAATTGACAAAATTATTCCTGTGGACGTTTATGTTCCTGGATGCCCGCCAAGACCGGAGCAGATTATTGAAGGGGTTATGCAGGTTCAAGCTTTGGCAGAAAGCGAAAGCATCAGAAGAAGAGATACTCCTGAATATCAGCATTTATTAGACTCTTATAATATTAGCAACTAAGAGAATGACGAACGAATTTGTATTAGAAGCCATTACAAGAGAGTTTCCTGAGACGGTAATTACCAGCTCAGAGCCTTACGGAATGCTGACGATTGAAGTTAAAAAAGAAGACCTTAAGAAAGTAGTTCATTATCTGAAAGACTCATCATTGGAAATCAATTTCCTTACAGACGTTTGTGGAATCCATTACCCGGAATTCCCAGATAAGGAAATCGGTGTGGTTTATCACTTACAGAATATGATGACGAACTTCAGATTACGTCTGAAGATTTTCATGACAAGAGAAAATATCGAGGTAGACTCTCTGACTGAACTGTATGCAGGAGCCAACTGGATGGAAAGAGAAACTTTTGATTTCTACGGAATTAAATTTAAAGGTCATCCGGATCTCAGACCTATTTTAAATATGGAAGATCTTGGATACCACCCTATGTTGAAAGAATATCGACTTGAAGACGGTACCAGAACCGACAAGGACGATGCAATGTTCGGAAGATAATATAGCCAATGGCGGATGGCAGCTAGCCAATAGCCAGAAGCAAATAGCTAAAAGCAAATATTATGAAAGATAACTCATTATCTAATATACTTAACCAACACGAAAGTAAAGAACAGATTGACGGGCAGTTATACACCCTGAATCTTGGTCCTACTCACCCTGCAACACACGGAATTTTCCAGAATGTGTTGACGATGGATGGAGAAAGAATTCTTCATGCTGAGCAGACCGTTGGTTATATCCACAGAGCTTTTGAGAAAATTTCTGAAAGAAGAAACTATTCTCAGATTACTACTCTTACAGACCGTATGAACTACTGCTCGGCGCCTATCAATAACTTAGGATGGCACATGACGGTTGAAAAACTTATCGGTATCAAAGTTCCAAAGCGTGTAGATTATATGCGTGTAATTTTAATGGAATTAGCTAGAATCGGTGATCACCTGATCTGTAACGGGGTAACCGGAATGGATGCAGGTGCTATTACAGGATTGACGTATATGTTCATCGAAAGAGAGCGTATTTACGATATGTACGAGCAGATTTGTGGAGCAAGGATGACCACCAACATGGGAAGAATCGGAGGTTTTGAAAGAGATTTCACTCCAAAATTCCATGAGTTGCTTAAAGATTTCCTAAAAACTTTCCCGGCAAGATTTGCAGAATTCGGTCAGTTGTTGGAGAGAAACAGAATATTCATGGACAGAACCATTGGTGCCGGAGCAATTTCTGCTGAAAGAGCTTTAAGCTACGGATTTACAGGTCCGAATTTACGTGCATCAGGTGTTGATTATGATGTAAGAGTTGCGGAGCCTTATTCTTCTTACGAAGATTTTGACTTCATCATTCCAGTAGGAACTGCAGGCGATACTTACGACAGATTTATGGTTCGCCAACAGGAGATCTGGGAATCAATCAAGATTATTAAGCAGGCATACGAAAATCTTCCAGAAGGACCTTTCCACGCAGATGTTCCGGAATTTTATCTTCCAGAAAAGGCAGATGTTTATCAGAAAATGGAAGCGTTGATCTACCACTTCAAAATTGTAATGGGTGAAACTGACGTTCCTAAAGGAGAAGTTTACCACGCAGTAGAAGGAGGAAACGGAGAATTAGGATTCTATTTGGTAAGCGACGGTGGTAGAACGCCATACAGACTGCACTTCAGAAGACCATGTTTCATCTATTACCAGGCTTATCCTGAAATGATTACAGGTTCTGTGATTTCAGACGCCATCGTTACGATGTGTAGTATGAACATTATTGCGGGAGAATTAGACGCGTAAAATTGTATAAAGTATAATGTACTGATGTACAATGTACTTGAAAATATAAACAGTAAATAATTACCCAGTACTCTGTACTTTGTATATTTTACAACTTAATAGTTCCCAAAAGAACTTTTTAATTAAAATAAATTTAGAATTGAGCCTTTGAATCTCAAATTTCAAACCTCAAATTTCAAATCAGATAAAGATGAGCGAAACAATAGCTTTTAAACCGGAAAGTTTACAGCAGGTCCATAAAATCATGGCAAGATACCCTGAGGGAAGACAAAAATCTGCTCTTCTACCTGTGCTTCACATTGCGCAGAAAGAATTCGGAGGTTGGTTAGACGTTCCTGTGATGGATTATGTTGCTGAATTATTGAGTATTAAGCCAATTGAAGTATATGAAGTTGCTACTTTCTATACCATGTTCAATATGAAACCGGTTGGTAAATATGTTTTGGAAGTTTGCAGAACCGGACCCTGCATGGTTTGCGGAAGCGAAAAAATATTAGACCACATCAGAACAAAACTGAACATAAAAGACGGTGAAACTACTGCCGACGGAATGTTTACCCTGAAGCCAGCTGAATGTCTTGGTGCATGTGGATACGCTCCAATGTTACAGTTAGGAAAGTTCTATCACGAAAATTTAACGATAGAAAAAGTAGACGAAATTCTTGATCTTTGCAGAGAAGGACAGGTTGACTTGGGTTAAATAAATTTTAAACTAATTAAAAAAAGCATAAGCTGTCGCACTGAGCTTGTCTAAGTGTAAGGCCAAAAGCCAGCAGCTAAATGCTAAAAGCATAATTAAAAATGAGTAAAAAACTTTTACTTAAAGACGCACACATAGAAGGCATCCGCTACTTTGAAACTTACCGTAAACAGGGAGGTTACACGGCAGCAGAAAAGGCCTTGAAAATGACACCCGAAGAAATTCTTGAAGAAGTAAAAGTTTCAGGTCTTCGTGGTCGTGGTGGTGCAGGTTTCCCAACAGGAATGAAATGGAGCTTTCTGGCAAAACCGGAAGGTGTTCCGAGACACTTGGTAGTAAATGCTGACGAATCTGAACCGGGAACTTTCAAAGACAGATATCTAATGGAATTTCTTCCTCATCTTTTGATTGAGGGAATGTTGATTTCATCTTATACTTTAGGTTCAAATGTTTCTTACATCTACATCCGTGGTGAGTATTCATGGATTCCGGATATTTTGGAAGAGGCAATTGAAGAAGCTAAAGCCGCAGGATTTTTAGGTAAAAACATCTTAGGAACAGGTTTCGATTGTGAAATTTATGTTCAGAGAGGTGGTGGAGCTTATATCTGCGGTGAAGAAACGGCTTTACTTGAATCCCTTGAAGGAAAAAGAGGAAACCCAAGATTGAAACCACCTTTCCCAGCTGTAAAAGGACTTTGGGAAAGACCAACGGTTGTTAATAATGTTGAATCGATCGCAGCAATTGTTCCGATCATTGACATTACCGGTGCAGAATATGCAAAAATCGGTGTTGGAAGATCTACAGGTACAAAATTAATTTCTGCCTGCGGAAACATTAATAAGCCGGGAGTTTACGAAATCGACATGACCATTACGGTTGAAGAATTTATTTACTCTGATGAATATTGTGGCGGAATTCCAAACGGTAAAAAGTTGAAAGCTTGTATTCCCGGAGGAAGTTCAGTTCCGATCGTTCCGGCAAACTTATTACTGAAAACCGTAAACGGTGAACCCAGATATATGAACTATGAATCTCTTGCTGACGGTGGTTTCGCTACCGGAACAATGATGGGTTCAGGAGGTTTTATTGTATTGGATGAAGACCAGTGTGTTGTAGAACATACCATGACTTTGGCGAGATTTTATCACCATGAAAGTTGCGGACAGTGTACTCCTTGCCGTGAAGGAACGGGATGGATGCACAAAATTTTAAAGAAGATAGAAAAAGGAGAAGGAAAAATGGAAGACATCGATTTGCTTTGGGATATCCAAAGAAAAATTGAAGGAAACACCATTTGCCCGTTAGGTGATGCAGCAGCTTGGCCGGTTGCAGCAGCAATCCGTCATTTCAGAGATGAATTTGAATGGCACGTGAAAAATCCAGAGTTGTGCTTAACACAAAACTACGGGTTGGCCAATTATGCAGACCCTATTCCGGCTGCAGCAAGTAATTAATAGAGGTGAAATTTTGAAGAAGATAATTGCTGTAGGCCTTTTGTTGTCGAATTTTGTGTTTGGGCAGGTTACTACAGAAAAAAAAGATATCAATCCTTTTAAAAAAGGATCTGTAATGGCATTCTGGGGTTGGAATCATGCTAAATATTCCAAATCAGACATTCATTTTAAAGGAGACGGTTACGATTTCCAGCTGAATGATGTTGTGGCCAATGACAGGCAGACAAAATTTTCCTGGGGAAAATATTTTAATCCTGGAAGCATTACGATTCCTCAGGTAAACTACAGAATAACCTATTTTGCAAAAGATAATCTCGGGATTACTTTGGCAATGGATCATATGAAATATGTGATGTCTCAAAACCAGACTGTAGATTTTAAGGGGAACATCAGTGATCCGAAATATGCAGGAATGGTCAGTAACGGAACTGTAGATCTGCGTGGAGAAGATTTTCTTACGTTTGAGCATACAGATGGTTTGAATTATATCAATATCGGAGCACAGAAATATCATAATGTCTTAGACAAAAAAAATATAGATGTTTTTGTAAGTTACGGAGGAGGAATTGGTGCATTACTGCCAAAATCCAACGTCCGTCTGATGGGAAACGAGAGAAGTGACAGATTTCATCTGGCAGGTTTCGGAACCGATATCAGAGCAGCAGTTTCTGTGGTTGCAGTGAAACACATTGTTTTGCAGGCCGAAGGAAAATTAGGTTACATCAATTTGCCTGATATAAAAACAACCCTGAACAATAAGCCCGATAAGGCTTCTCAGGATTTTGTGTATGCACAGTTCAATTTCGGAATTGGATATACATTTAATACAAAAAAGTATAACTAAAATATAGCTTTAAAGCTTTAACAGCTTAAGCGAAAAGCATAGAATATGAGCGAAGAGGTTAAAAAATTCAAAATAACGATAGACGGACAGACTACTGAAGTTTTGCCTGGCACTTCTATTTTGGAAGCTGCAAGACAGATCGGTGGAAAATCTGTTCCTCCTGCAATGTGCTACTACAGCAAACTGGAAACCAGCGGAGGAAGATGCAGAACATGTTTGGTAGAAGTTTCCAAAGGTTCGGAAGCAGATCCGCGTCCTATGCCGAAACTGGTAGCAAGCTGCAGAACCAATGTGATGGACGGAATGGAAGTGAAAAACCTTTCTTCTGATAAAGCACAGGAAGGCCGTAAAGCTGTTACCGAATTCTTACTTGTAAACCACCCGTTAGACTGCCCGGTTTGTGATCAGGCCGGAGAATGTCATCTTCAGGATTTGGGTTACGAGCACGGAAATCTTGAAACAAGAACTGAATTTAAGAGAAATACTTACGATGCAGACGACTTAGGTCCACACATCAAACTGAATATGAACCGTTGTATTCTGTGCGCAAGATGTGTTTTAGCAGCTAATCAGTTGACAGGCGAGCGTGAGCACGGAATTTTGTTCAGAGGTGATCATGCTGAAATTTCTACTTATTTAAATAAAGCTTTAGACAATGATTTCATTGGAAACGTAATTGACGTTTGCCCGGTTGGAGCATTGACAGACAGAACTGCACGTTTTGCAAGCAGAGTATGGTTTACAAAACCAATGAACGCTTCATGTAAATGCGATAAATGTTCAGGTAAAGCTACTGTTTACATGAAAGGTGATGAGATCGTAAGAGTTACCGCAAGAAAAGACCAGTGGGGAGAAGTTGAAGAATTCATCTGCGACACTTGCCGTTTCGAAAGAAAAAGCCTCAGCGACTGGAACCTTGAGAGCCCGAGAAATATCGACAGACATTCAGTTATTTCATTGAACCACTACGAAAAGCCTAAAGACGAATTGAGAGTTTTAGACAATCCGATGGCGAAAGAAATCAGCGAAAAAGACGAAAAATAAAAATTTGAAAATTTATTAATTTGAAAATTTGAAAGTGGGTTTACTTGAAATCTCAAACTTCAAATCTCAAATTTCAAACTATAAAAGATGGATTTAATTACATTTAAATTAATACTTGTACTTGCACTTTTCCTGCTTTCATTAACGATTGCAGCCTACTCTACCTGGGCAGAAAGAAAAGTGGCAGCCATTATGCAGGACAGAATCGGGCCTAACAGATCTGGGCCATTCGGTTTACTGCAGCCTCTTGCAGATGGTGGTAAATTTTTCTTTAAAGAAGATTTTACACCTCACAATGCAGAAAAATTTCTTTTTGTATTGGGACCTGCACTCGTAATGTTTATTTCATTAATCACCGGAGCAGTTATTCCATGGGGTAAAACACTGAGCATTGGAGACGTTTCTTATGACTTACAGGTTGCCAACATCGATGTAGGTGTACTTTTCATCATTGGTATGGCTTCAATTGGAGTTTACGGAATTATGATCGGTGGCTGGGCTTCCAACAATAAATATTCACTACTTGGTGCCATCCGTGCTTCTTCGCAGATGATTTCTTACGAATTGGCGATGGGGCTTGCACTGCTTTCTATCATTATGATGACAGGAAGTTTAGATTTAAAAGTAATTACTGAAAACCAGGCTGAAGGAAAACTTTGGGGAATTATCCCTTTCGGTTCCGGTATGAACTGGAATATATTTTACCAGCCTCTGGCATTCCTTATTTTCTTTGTTGCTGCTTTGGCAGAAACCAACCGTCACCCTTTCGATTTACCAGAGTGTGAATCTGAACTGGTAACCGGATATTCTACAGAATATTCTTCAATGAAGTTAGGTTTGTACATGTTTGGAGAATACGTGAATATGTTTATTTCAAACGCTTTCATGGTCGTTCTTTTCTTTGGAGGTTACAATTATCCGGGAATCGAATGGGTAACTCAGAATTGGGGAGAAAATACCGCAGGAATTTTAAGTATCGCAGCATTTTTAACGAAAACAGTTGTCGGAATTTTAATCTTTATGTGGATCAGATGGACACTTCCAAGATTCAGATATGACCAATTGATGCATTTAGGATGGAAAACATTAATTCCATTGGCATTGGTGAACTTGATGATTACAGGAGCTGTTATTTTAGCTTTTCAATAATTTGAGATTTGATGTTTGAGATTTGAAATTCGTTTGTAAAACAGATTTTCACTATCTTAAACAAATAAATTTCAAATAGAATGGCAACGATTAACAATTTTGAAGATTTAGAAATTTGGCAAAGTTCAAGAAACCTTTGTCAGTTGATTCAAAAAGAATGTTTATTGAATCCGAAATTTTTAAATCACGACAAAAATCAAATTGACAGAGCTTCAGCGTCTATAATGGATAATATTGCTGAAGGTTTTGAAAGAGAAGGCAATAAAGAATTTATAAACTTTCTTACCATGTCTAAAGGTTCAGCAGGCGAAGTTCGCTCGCAATTAATAAGAGCTTTGGACAGAAATTATTTAGAGGAAGAGACATTTAGTTTTTTAAAAGAGCAGACAATATCTTTATCTAAAAAACTTTCAGGATTTATAAATTATTTAAAAAGTACCGAACACAACGGGAATAAATTTAAAAGATAAAGTTAATAATTAAAGGCTTGAGAATTATGATTATGACAATTCTATTCAGAATTAAATTTCAAATCTCAAACTTCAAATTTCAAATAATATAATGAAATTAACCAACAGATCAAAAGTTGTTTCGAATAAAGAAATGACCCTTGCTGAAAAAATCTACCTTCCGGCGATTTTCAAAGGTATGGGTATTACTTTCAAACATGCTGTGAGAACCGTTGTAAAACGTGCTCCAAATGTTTATTCTTATCCGGAAGTACAGAAACCGAGAGCAGATATCTGGAGAGGTCAGCACGTTCTGAAAAGAGACGAAGAAGGCAGAGAAAGATGTACAGCCTGTGGTTTGTGTGCAGTGGCATGTCCTGCCGAAGCAATTACAATGACTGCTGCTGAAAGAACCAGAGAAGAAAAAGATCTTTACAGAGAAGAAAAATATGCATCGGTATATGAAATCAACATGTTGAGATGTATTTTCTGCGGAATGTGCGAAGAGGCCTGTCCGAAATCTGCAATTTATCTTACAGACCGTTTGGTGGATGTAGAAACCAACAGAGGTTCTTTTATTTACGGAAAAGATAAACTGGTAGAAAAAATTAATGAAAGGATTGACATTACTGAAAGACAGTCCGAGAAACAAAAAAATGCAGTAAAATAATGGATCAGTTTTTATTTTTCCTGGTGGCGTTTTTAGCAGTGGCAAGTGCAGTTTACTTTGTATTTGCAAAAAATCCTTTATATGCTATTCTGTCATTAATTGTTACAATGTTTTCAATCGCGGGAATGTATGTTCTTCTGAATGCACAGTTCCTTGCCATCATACAGATCATCGTTTACGCAGGTGCGATCATGGTTTTATTCCTTTACATCCTGATGATGCTTAATCTCAATAAAGAAGACGAAAGTAAAAAATCCAGTTCATTGAAATTTATCGGAGTTTTTACAGCTGGTCTTCTTTTAATCGGGCTTTTAGGCGTTTTCAGAGGTATTGAGCAGAAACACGTTGTGGTAGCCAATGTAGATAAAGGTGTTGGTCTTACAAAAAATCTGGGAAGACTTTTATTTAACGAATATGTTTTGCCGTTTGAGCTTGCTTCCATCCTTATTCTGGCTGGTATTGTAGGTGCGGTATTAATCGGTAAAAAAGATTTATAAAATTATGGGAGAAGTAAATACATTTATGCAAAGCATTCCCTTAGAGTACTTCATTATTCTTTCGTCTGTACTTTTCAGTCTTGGAGTTTTAGGAGTATTGGTAAGAAAAAATGCGATTGTGATGTTGGGTTGTGTAGAGCTGATGCTCAATTCTGTAAACCTTTTACTGGCTGCATTCTCAGCATACAACGGGAACAGCGACGGACAGCTTCTGGTATTTTTTATCATGGTAGTTGCTGCTGCTGAAGTAGCGGTAGGTCTGGCAATTATTGCAATGCTGTACCGAAACACCCGTTCTGTAGATGTAAGTATATTTAATAAATTAAGAGGATAAAGAATGGAAAATTTAGTGTATGCAATAATACTTTTACCTCTTTTAGGGTTTCTCATCAACGGACTTTTCGGGAAAAATCTTCCTAAAGTTGTAGTTGGTTCTTTGGCTACAGCAATGGTTTTCGGATCTTTTGCGATTGCCGTTTATTTATTTTTAAATTTTGATTCTGAAAGCCAGCCGCAGGTTTTTACAGCTTTTGAATGGTTCAGAGTAAATGGTATTCAGATTAATTTCGGTTTCCTTATTGATCAGCTTTCTTTGATGATGGTAATGATCATTACAGGTATCGGGTCTCTGATTCACCTCTACTCTATCGGTTATATGAGTCACGATAAAGGTTTCTATAAGTTTTTTACTTATTTAAATCTCTTCATCTTCTCCATGTTACTTTTGGTAATGGGAAGCAACTACCTCATCCTTTTCATCGGATGGGAAGGTGTAGGACTTTGTTCTTATCTGTTGATCGGATTCTGGTACACCAACGAAGAATATGGTAAAGCAGCGAGAAAAGCTTTCATCATGAACAGAATTGGTGACCTTGCATTGTTGATCGGAATCTTTATGATCGCTTCACAAACTAACGCAATTGATTACCTTTCTATAAAACAAAACGCCGGACAGTTTGAACTGGACGGAACAATCATCATCTTCATCACAGCGAGTTTATTCATCGGAGCGACAGGTAAATCTGCTCAGGTTCCTTTGTACACTTGGTTGCCGGATGCGATGGCAGGTCCGACTCCGGTTTCTGCATTAATTCACGCAGCAACGATGGTTACCGCTGGTATCTACTTAGTAGTAAGATCAAATTTCTTATTCACTTTAGCGCCAACCGTTCAGGGCGGAATTCTTTTCATCGGATTCTTAACAGCGGCTTTGGCAGGTTTCTACGCACTCAGACAAAACGATATCAAAAAAGTACTGGCATATTCTACAGTTTCACAGCTTGGTTTTATGTTTATTGCTTTAGGTTTGGGAGCTTACACAACAGCGATGTTCCACGTAATGACGCATGCTTTCTTTAAAGCTTTAATGTTCCTTGGGGCAGGTTCTGTTATCCACGCAATGAGCAACGAGCAGGATATGCGTTTCATGGGAGGTTTAAAAAAATATATTCCAATTACTCATTTTACATTCCTTATCGGAACTTTGGCCATCTCAGGATTCCCTTTGCTTTCAGGAATGATTTCTAAAGACGAAATTTTGGTTGCCGCTTTCGCTAAAAACCCTGTTTATTGGGTAATCTTGTTTTTACTGGCAGCAACTACCGCAGCTTATATGTTCAGACTTTACTATCTTACTTTCCATGGAGAGTTTAGAGGTACGGAAGAGCAGAAACATCATTTACATGAGAGTCCTTCTACGATGACTTTACCGTTAATCGTACTTGCAGTTCTTTCAGTTTTAGGTGGATTTATCAACCTTCCTCACTTCATCGGTCACGGGCATTATGCTAAGCTGATGGAATGGCTTAAACCTGTTTTAACAGAAGAAAGCTACAAACAGATGGAATCTACTCTATCGGGAGTTCCGTTCGGAACTGAAATGATTCTTTTGGGTGCGACAGTTTTAATGTTCTTTACCGTTTGGTTTATCGTTAAAAACATTTACATCAACAAAAAGAAACAGGCTTTACCGGAAGAGCAATACACCGGATGGGAAAGGCTTTCTGCTAAAAAATTATATGTAGACGAAATTTACAATGCTCTGATTGTAAAAACAGTTGAAGGATTGGGACGTGGCGGAAAAATGTTTGATAAAAACGTTTTAGATAAAGCTGTAGATTTCGTAGGCGAAGGTGCTGAAGACAGCGGAAGATCTATGAAACGCATCCAGAACGGAAATGTAGAAACCTACATTCTCATCATGTCTTTAGCTGTGGGAATTATATTGATTGTTAACTTTATATTACAATAATGTCTTATTTACTATTAACATTATTACTTTTACCTCTTGTAGGTTCGGGAATAGTCTTTGCCTGGAAAAATGCTTCCAGCAAATATGTGGCACTGGCGATTGCCCTTGTACAAATGCTCTTAACCTTCTATGTAGCTGCAGATTTTGACTTTGCACCTACCGTAGACAGCGTATTGCAGTACGAAATCAATTATCCTTGGTCTCAGTTTATCAAAAGTACGCTGCATTTTGGGATTGATGGGATGAGTTTGCTTCTTCTGTTGCTGACCAACATTCTGATGCCGATCATCATTCTTTCATCATTTAATGAAAATGTAAGCTACAGAAATACCTTCTATGGTTTAATCTTATTGATGCAGTTTGGTCTTATCGGAGTTTTCACTTCTTTGGACGGATTGTTATTCTATATTTTCTGGGAAGTTACTTTAATTCCGATCTGGTTTATTGCGGCTCTTTGGGGTCAGGAAAACAAAAGATTTGAATTTACTACAAAATTCTTCGTGTATACTTTCGTAGGTTCATTATTTATGCTTGCAGGAATCATCTATGTGGGGATTCACTCTGCTTCATTTGCACTTACAGATTTATACAATGCCAATTTGGGAGATACACAGCAGGTAGTTGTTTTCTGGATGATTTTCTTTGCTTTTGCAGTGAAACTTCCGGTTTTCCCTTTCCATACCTGGCAGCCGGATACTTATACCTACTCTCCTACTCAGGGATCGATGCTTTTATCAGGTATCATGCTGAAAATGGCGATCTACGGAGTTTTACGATATTTATTACCGATCACACCAACTGCTATCTTAGGAATCAGCGGACAGATTGTAATCATTCTTGCGATTGTAGGAATTGTACACGGTGCTTTAATTGCGATTATTCAGACTGATATGAAAAGAATTATTGCTTATTCATCATTCTCTCACGTAGGCTTGATGGTAGCGGGAATTTTTGCTTCAGCGGTGGTGACCTTAAGAGGAACTTTCAATGTGGAAGGTGCTGAAGGTGCTTTGGTACAGACTTTTGCTCACGGTATCAACGTTGTCGGACTTTTCTACTGTTGTGATATTTTATACAAGAGATTCAAATCAAGAGATATCAGACAGATGGGTGGTTTAGCGAAAGTAGCACCGAAATTTGCTGTTCTTTTCCTGATTATTATTTTAGGATCAATGGGAGTTCCGTTGACGAATGGTTTTATCGGAGAATTTATTTTGATTAAATCAATTTTCAGCTTCAGTGTCTTGGCATGTATCATTTCAGGTCTTACGGTTATTCTATGTGCAGCTTATCTTCTTAGATTTTACGGGAAAGCGATGTTCGGAAAAGGTGACGATACTGTTTTGAGTACTGCAAGAGATCTTTCGGCTGTAGAATTTTCGGTACTGGCAAGTATTGCGGTCTTTGTGATCGTCTTGGGAATCTTCCCTCAGCCGGTTATCGATATGGTAGGAACTTCTGTACAGTTTATTTACAAATCTCTAATTTCTTAAGAAATTCAGATTGAGTGACATAAATTTTAATTAAATAATTTAAAAAATAAGAGAACAGAAAAATTTAGATAAGACTAATTTCAAATCTCAAATTTTAAATCTCAAATCCATACTATGAGTGTTTTAATAATTGTTTTCCTAACCGCTGTTGCAGCTTTGTTTTCAGGAGTTTTTGAAAAAGGAAAATTGGCGAGATACATCGGTATTCTGGGGCTTATCATCGCTTTGGTTGTGAGCTTTTTCCCACAGGCAGAATTTCTGAACCAGTACAAAGCCATGTACAACTACAGCGACAATGCAGCATTATTTACCAAAATTTCTTTGGTTACTACATTGCTGTTGTTTTTCCTGGGTGGTTTTGCATTCAGCAATCACAGAAGCCATCAGTCTGAACTGTATGCCCTGATGCTTTTTGCACTTTGTGGTGGGATTACCCTTTTCGGTTTCCAGAACTTGGTAACATTATTTATCGGAATCGAGATATTATCTATTCCGTTATATGTACTTGCAGGGGCAAACAAAACAGATTTAAGATCAAATGAAGCCTCAATAAAATATTTCCTGATGGGAGCATTTGCTACAGGATTTCTTTTATTCGGTATTGCTTTCATTTATGGAAGCACCGGAAGTTTTGATTTAATGAACATTCAGGATTTCAGTATTGCAAATCCTAACAGCATTATGTTTACCATTGGAGTAATCATGATACTTTGTGCCATGTCTTTCAAAGTGGCTTTGGCACCATTCCACATGTGGAGCCCGGATGTATATTACGGTTCTCCTTCGCTGGTAACTGCTTTTATGGCGAGTGTAGTAAAAATTTCAGGATTTTTTGCTTTATTTAAAATGATGAGCATCGGTTTTGTAGGCGTTACCGAACAGTGGATTGATATTCTGGGCGTTTTCGTTATCATCACTCTTCTTTTGGCCAACGTAATGGGACTTGCGCAAACCAATGCAAAAAGAATGCTTGCATATTCATCAGTATCACACGCCGGTTACATCGGTCTTGTGTTTTTCGGAATGAATTCTATGAGTACATACACTCTGGCGTTTTACCTTTTTGCTTATTCACTGGCAACGGTAGGCGTGTTTATGTGTCTTATTTATGTTGAAAAAATCAAAAAAGAAGCATCTTATGAAGCATTTAAAGGTCTGGCGAAATCTGAACCTCTTCTTGCGGTAGCCACTTCAATATCTCTGCTTTCAATGGCAGGAATTCCGTTGACTGCCGGTTTCATGGGAAAATTTTCATTATTTGCTCAGGCATTAGGGAATGATGATAATGTAGGAATTGTTTTGGTAGCGGTATTAGGCTCAGCGATTTCAATTGCTTATTATTTAAGACTGATCATCGCCATGTTCTTCTTCAAAGAAACCACATTTAAAACAGCAGAAAAAGCAACAATCACTTACAACATCGTAGCAGTTTTTGTCATTGCATCACTTGTTTTATTCGGAGTTTTCCCCGATTTGTTTGCTAAAGTTTTTGCTTTCGCAGGATAATAAAAATTCTTTTTAAAATATATCAGCCTTTCAAATTATTTTGGAAGGCTTTTTTGTGCGGAAGAAATTTTAATATCACTTGTAGTAGAACTACTACAAAATTATTGGAGAAAATTTTTTAAGTTTATAATGATGAAAAAAATAAACACCGATGACTTCACAAAATTTTATAAAATATAAAGTTCGTTCTGATGACAACCTAAGTTCACTGGCGAAAAGAATTAATATTTCTGAAACTGACCTGAAAGATTTTCACAATCAAAACTGCGGAAACCTGCCTAAACTTTGGGTCAACAATCTTCAGGGAATTGAGGTCGTGTTGATTCCTACAAATTTTATTACTGAAGAAGAAAAACAAGTTCATCTAAGAAAGTTACTTCCTGCAGAAAATTACCATCCCAATTTTCATCTCAGTCAATATTCTGTTGAAGAAATTATTGAGCAGACTGGAAAAGAAGACTTGAAAATAAATTATACAACTGATTTAAATTTTAGAGAAATTGAAAGCAGATTTGTCGTTGATGTTGCAGTAAAAGATTACACAAAAAATGGCAATATTCCGGATGATAAAATTTCTTCGCTGTCATTGGAATGTATGAAAAGTCTCTACCCCATTTCGTTTCAACTTTCCGATAACGGCAAATTGGAATCTTGCTATGAACATCAAATCACAGTTGAGAAATTCAAATCTAAAAGAAGTGAAATTGAAGATTTTTATATTGGAGAAATTGCAGGAAAATATCTGAACACATTTGAGCAAAATATTTCAGACGAAGATTACTTTTTAAAGCAGATTCAATCTGCTTTGATACATCAGATTTTATTCCCCAACCTGATATGGTTTCATAAAAAATCCGTTTGGCAGGATAAATTTGTAATCTACCCCAATTCTTTTCCTTTGGAATTTGAATGTAAAACTGAAAATCAACTTCAGGATGATGGTATTTTAGAAACAGTAATTTCCGCAAGCCTATGGGAAAATTGCAGTCTTCGGGAACTTATAAAAGGTGTGCGAATCGAAGATGAAAATGAAAATGATCTTTTACAAATTGATATCAGCATACATTACTTTACAAGTCAGACTACGAAAAAGCTGCTGGAAGTAAAATCGTCTGTATCAATTTGGTTTCAGGACGAATTATTTCAAAAACATACATTAAAACTTAACACAAAATTGAGATGAAGACCTACATTACCAAACCCAATGACTCCTTTGCTGAGATTGCAAAAAAGTTTCAGATCAAAGATGAGCTTTATCTGAAAACTTACCACAATCTTAACTGCTCCACTGAAGATCTCATACATGGAGAAATTCCCGCAGGAACACAGATTTTAATTCCCGACAATCCTCAGTTTCTGTTCGGTAAACCTTCAACTGAATCAGATCAGATGCCTGAAGACGAAAGTGATGAAGTAAATTCAGACAACGGATTTGATGATCAATCAGACAATCTGCAGGAGGAGGAAAATTCAATAGAAGACAAAAACGAAAAGGATGCAACAAATGATAAAAAAGAAGGAGAAAAAGAGAGCAGCCCAAGCGATCACGACGGGAAATATTTTGTCATCCAAAAAGGAATGTGCCAATGTAATCAGGGTTTTAAATTTCCAAAGTTCAAAGTGACCAGTCATCAAAAACATTATTGGAATGACGCCGCTGGCGAGGCCGACTATCTCGCAGTCACTGAAGATGATCTCACCTTTGAGCCTGCCGCAACGCCATTCGGAAACTGCAAACTAAAACCAACTTCAGGCGGATACCTACCCTGCACTTACGCCCCCGCCGGAAAATGGACAAAAACCTATGACAAAGTAAAAGTCATGGGCAAAAGCTGCGTCACCGAAATTTCTGAACTGATGTGCAGTACAGGTGGAAAAATAACCATTTTTAAACATGGTCAGCAGAGCGAAATTGGAAAAAGCAATATCAACAAAGCAGATTCACAAGAGCAGCACGTGTATAATCCTTTGGTGGATTTTGAGGAGTTTAGAGAAGATTTAGAAGATAATAATGAACCACATGCTTGGTAATTAAATTTTAAGATCATGGCAAAGAAAGGCGTATATAAAATATCGGGCAATGTAAAGCCATTAGTGGGTAAAAAAGAATATTATACTGTTGATGAATGGTATTCATCTACTCCATTGGCAGACAGAAATCCTGCCAAAGTAATATGGGAATTATTTATTAAAACAGATAATGGTTTTCGAACCACCAATATTAAAAAGAAAGGCATTAACCATTTTACATTTGGGAAAAATGCATATCAAAATGTCTATAAGATTGAAGGCTATCTTCATGAGCCTGAAGGTAATTCTCCGATGTCACTCATTGTACAACCTCAAAAAGGTGATGATAAAAAAGCTACTGAAAAAAAAGATATCAATAATGTAATACTTTCTTATGAAGATGATACTAAAATTAATAAGCCATTAAGTTATCGAGACCGTTTAAAAGCAACTGCAATTTGCGAGGGATTAGAGGGGGAAAGTATTGTTTTCAAATTATGGGAAGATGATGAAACGGGAAATGGTCATCATCACAAAAATCAATTTATCACAAAATCCTCACCAACCCAAGTTAACAAATTTGGCAAAGCAAAATGGAGTTTTTCTCTGAGCCCAACATTTATTACTTTAGCAAATAAAAGAGAAAACGATAAAAGCAAACACGAATACTATGTAACAGCAGAATTTAATGGCAAAATTTTAGAAGACAGCCAAAATGTAAATGTGACAAATCCAGAAAACAGAACTGAGAAATCTAAAACTGCACCTCAAAAACCCAGTTTCCCTAAGCCTCTGCCTAAAAAAGAAACGGCAAAATTTCCGACCAGACCGACTTCTCCAAAAAAACAAAACGATCCCAAAAGCAAAATATTGAATGCAGAGTTTGTAGACAGAAATGGAAAAAAAATAAATTCAGTAAAAATCGGCACTACCGTTTCAATAAGAATCATTTCCAAAAATATGAAAGATAAAGCGGTTACAGTCAAGATTTGGGAAGATGATACTTTTAATGATGATTTGCTTTTTGAGAAAAAGATTAGAATTACAAATGATGAAGCATACATCAATAATATAACTCTCACTATGTCAATGTATGAAAAAGGCCATGCATGGGAAACAGAAGGAAGTACACAAGAATATTATATTGAAGTGGAGCATTTGACTGTTTCTACAGAGTCTTCTCGAATTGAAGTGGAATTACAGGAGGAGCCTAAAAAGAATAAAATTACAGTATCGCCTGCAAAGGTCGAAAAAATGCCAAAACAAAAATTTGAAAAAGTACTAGGATTAGGGAAGGAAGCACTACTGTATATTTCTAGTGATATTGCAACCGAAATAAAAGTAGATAGAAATAACAAAATTACTTTTTACCCTGATCACGGAGGACATAATAATATAACTGAATATAAAGAGGGAGGGAAAATATATACTAAAAAATTACCTAATGGCAAAAGTGCATATCCTTTATATAAAATGTACATTTATAGAGGAAATATAATAGGAGAAGCTGTAAAAAAGCTAAAACAAGATTTAGAAAATAAAACCCGTGAAAATGCAGAATCCACAGTTCTATCTGTTGCGCGACATGCGCAAACTAATAACAAAGATTATGGGAATAGTGGCCCAATTCCGCCAAATACAATAAACAGTCTTTATAGAATAAGATATATGCAAGCATGGAATCATGCAGGAAAAGAAAGTTTTAGATATAGATTTGTAGATGATAAAAGCTCTAATCTGAAACAAATCTCAGATTTTACAAAAGAAGTTTCGAGTGGTGCAATGACGTTAGGGAGTAGAAGTTCAATCTCAATAGATCCTTGGAAATCCAAAGATTTAATAGGATGTTTAGGTATAAGAAATTCTGACGGAAGTAATCATTCTAGCTGCTCAAATGAAATGAGTGATTTAAGCTCATCCAATTATAAAAATGTTTATCATGCACTAAATAATTACTTAGAAACAATCATCCCTGAACTTACAGGTGTTTACGGTAGAAGAGGTTATTCAAGTAATGGAAGAATCAAAGTTGTAGGATCAAAATATAAAGAGGAAGTAAAAGTTTTTGCTTTGATCGAACCTCTACCAGAGCTAAATAAAAAAGAGAAATTATTTAATTTAAATGACGCTGAAAAAGCTTTAAAAGTAATTTATAGTAAATATGGTAGGGAAATTGCCCGAAATGTGGAGATGATGTATAGATGGGAGTGCTCTCATTTTACGTCGGGTCAATACCAACATTGTGGTGGACCGGGAATGGAGGCAGCAAATAATACACATCCTAACTATGGATGGAATGGCGAAATGTATGAAAAATTTCCAAATTATAGCCCAACAGGACTTTGGGATGAATTTGAAAACAAAGGAATGAGTGGCAAAGGTGGTAACACACAAGTTACTGACAGAAAAAAAAGATATGTCCAATTTCCGTCTGTCGAGGCAGGAATGGTTTATGTTGCAGAGTTTTTGGTAAGGCATAATGGGAACATTGGGAGATGGCATACGACTGATGTTAACAGACAAGCTGATTATGTAAATAATATTAATAAAACAATTCCACGAATTGTTAATAGTTTTAAATAATATGAAAAATATACATGTCCTTATTTTTGTTACATTTTTGACTACGTTTAATGTATTATCATGCACAAAAAAAAGCGAATCATATGACAAAGGGATTCCAACCGGAGTGACTAAAAAGGCTCATGACTGCGAGCAAATTCTCTTACAGTTACTTTATACTAGTGATTTTGAGATAAAAGAAAAATATAATATTAGAATTGATACTGTAAGAAATGATACTATTATACTAAAAGCTTTTGTACAAAACAATTTATCGGACAGCCCTCAAAATAAAAATATTGTTGAAAGCGTTGTTGGTTGGTTCATAATTCCACCCAAAAAAGATGCACTTTATCTCTCACTAAATGCATTAGATCCTATTGATCCAAATTTTAAGAAAATAAAAACAAATGAAAAATTTTTTAGAGATTTTTTGAACTGCATAAACAAAAAAAAAGAAAGCACTATGACTACAAAAATAAAATTTACAGACCTTTTTAATGAAGGAACTAGTATTAAGTTTAATCCAAACAACTTGAATGATAATACGCCTGAAGTCAATTCTTTTAAGAAAAATTTGGAGATTTATCTTTCTGAAAATCCTTCACCTCAAGATTTTGAAATAGAAAACCTCACCTATCTGATTAATAATGAAACTTTTTTCGATTTACAATACTATACAGATAGCAGTTGGTTACAGTATTTTATCACAAAATATAAAATAGATACTAGCCAGTTAAATAGTTTAATGGAGCAAGCGATTAATCAAGAAGATTATAATGCTGTGAAGACATTAGTAAATAATATGTACATTGTCTCTCAAAAAGATTTGCTCATTTCTTCGAAAGCAAAACAAGAAGCAAAAGATAAAATCCAAACAAATAAAGAAGATGGGTACGAAAGCTATCTCACATCAAACTCGAAAATAGATAAAATAATTAATCTACTTGAAGAAAAGTTTAATGCAAACAAGATTAATGATCCCGACGGCTTCACAAATCTCCGCAAAGAAAAAAGTACATCATCAGAAATTCTACAGCAAATCAAATCCGGCGAACAAATCCAGGTTTTAGACAAATCCGGCGATTGGCTTTTGGTGAAAACCAATGAAGGTAATCAAGGCTATATTCACAAAAGCAGAATAAGATCAAATTAGCAAAAAATAATGACGGGAAATAAAATAATTTTTGGTTTTTTAATAATGTCATTTTTAATTGGTTGCAGACAAGAAGCAAAAGCAACTCACACGCTGTCAACTCAAGATAGCTTACAGGTAAAAAATAGTTCAAAAGAGGCCATTTCTACACTAAAAGAGTTCTACTTTTCAATGTACGGAAATGATGCAAACAATGAAGATTTAAAGAAAAAATACGTATCAGAAAGAGTTTTAAAAAGAATTGACAGTTTAACATCAAATCCTGAAAATCTAATTTTGGATTATGACCCGTTCATTAAAGGACAGGACTATGACGCAAACATTATTAGAAAAACACTGGAAATAAAACCTTTAAATAAACGGAATGAATATAGAGCAAGTTTTTTATTATTCGGAGGAACAGATGAAAAACGAACCAATGTAGATTTGCTGTTAAAACAAAATCAGGAAGGGGATTTTTTGATTGATGCAATATTGAATGATGATCATCTGAACTTTATAAACTCATTGAACCATTAATAAAATAATTCTATCACTATTTGAAACCGCATATCAATATGGTATTTATAATTCAACAAAACTCTCATCGACAGAAAAAATCTCCCTATCTTTAAGCCCAATAAATATTAAATCAAAAAACAATGAAATCACTTGTTCTTACGTTGATGATGATTCTTTCTTTAGGAACATTATCAGCACAAACCACCGAAGGTCAGCTTACCTATAAAATGGATTTTTCAAGCGACAATCCACAAATGGCAGCCGCTCTTCCTATGATGCAGGGTTCTACAATGAAGCTTTATTTTATGAAAGACAAATCTGCAGCGGATGTTATGATGGGCAGCTTTATGAAAATGAAAAGCGTAATGGATACCAAGGCAGATAAAGGTATTATTCTGGTTGAAGTAATGGGACAGAAAATTGCCAACAACGTAGAATCTATTTCTAAAAAGAAAGTAGATACCGATAAAATCGGAAAGCCGGTTGCAACTTCTGAAACGAAAAAAATTCTGGGTTTCAACTGTAAAAAGTATGTAATCAAAGATCCTGAAGGAAAAGGTGACGACTCAGTTTTATGGGTAACAACAGATATTAAAACAACGTTAGCAGGTCAGGAGCAGTTCTCCAACGGTCTTGAAGGGGTTCCTTTGGAATTTTCTACAATGCAGCAGGGAATGAATGTCCGTTTTGAGGCAACAAACTTCGACAAAACCGTTTCGCCAGCAGTTTTCAACCTTACTATTCCCGAAGGGTACAAGGTAATGACAGAAGAAGAAATGGCAAGGATGGGAGGTTAATTTTAAATCTTCTTTTTTTACAATTCATAAAATACAATTTCCGGATTGTATTTTTTTTGTTTTTCAGGCATGCCTAAGCTAAAAATCATCATTCAGATTTTCATTAATTTCCCTACCTTTAACCTCCAAATTTTTCATCAGTGCCAGAGTTTTTGCAGGAAGAAAGTCCGTTTCAGGTTTATTTATCGTTCAAAAAATATTTGGATGTGCTGGAGCATATCCGGTACAACGACAGACTTGAATATCGGGTAAATTATGCCGAATCAGTGATCGAAAGATTCAAAAAATTTCCTGAACTGTGTGAAGGTTCGCAGGATTTTTCCTTACTGAACAAACATCAGGATCTTATCAGAATGTTGCTGGCAGACCTCTTCCCCACCGGTCTTACACACAATGAAATCAAAGCGGCAAGTATACCTTTTACAGATATTTCTTTCAATTACACAGAGCGGTTCAGGAAAATACTTTCAGATGCTGGGCACAATTTCACACTTGAATTCCGTGATATGACGCAGGATGAAATGTATGTGCTTTCCTGCTGCATTATTGTTCAGCTTTACTTTAAAAAAGATATTAAATTTATAATTCCATTTTACTATGATATTCCCGATCAGCACGGAATCATCAGACATTATAAAATTACGGTAAATTCAGATTTCTCAGAGATCATACCGATAGATCAGAAAAACTTTCCAACCGACAGTGAAATCGAGATTCTTCTTGAAAATCTCGATGATGTAAGTCTCTGGAAAAAGCATTTTCCACCACAATCGTGGATGCTGAAAGGCTTCAATATTTTTTCTCTCGTAGACTGTACTGCAGAAGTAGCGTTATCGGATTTGAAATCAACAATGATTCAGATCGATCCGGAAAATCCGCTGCCGAATGAGAATTTAAAGGAAATATTTAAATCTTATTTTGATGTTGCCGAGCTGAATTTTGGACTGATGCTCATGGATCACCAGCATCAGAAGCTGGAAAAACTTCCGATCTACGAAAATGTTTTCAGCAACTACCTTCTTGATTTCTGGATTAATCTTTATGATGAGAAAATTCAGAAAACAGCTTTTCAGAATCTGAAATACAATCCAAAACCGATTGTGATTTCGGATGTGGATCATTTTGATGATGAGATCAAAAACACACCCAACTTTTCGGTGCTTGCAAAGAACAATATCAAAAGTTTTATGGTCATCCCGATCGTTCACGAAGGTGAAGTTTTGGCTTTAATGGAATTTACATCAGAAATTGCCGGAAGCTTTAATGGACTTAAACTTAAAAAACTGGATTCTCTGAGCGATATTCTGATCTTTTCACTCAACCGTTTCAAACACGAACGCGACAATCAGATCGAGGCCATTATCCAGCGAGAATATACTACGATACACAATTCCGTAATCTGGAAATTCAGAAATGAGGCTGAAAAATATTTCAACGCTTCGCTTCAGCGGAAATTATATACTTTACGAGAGATCAGTTTCAAAAATCTCAGTCCTTTGTTTGGAGTTTCAGATATCCGTTCATCTTCAGACAAGCGTTTTCACCTGATGCTGGACGATCTTAACGAACAGATAGACTGTCTTCATCAGCTTTTCTCTGACCTGAATTTTCCTGAAAGCGAAAAATATCTTTTAGCACTTGATGTATTTGAAAATGAACTCAACAATGATTTTAAAGCAGATACCGAGCAACGGTTTCAGTATTTTCTGAGAGAAGAAATTCATCCATTTCTGCAGGCAGAATTAGAAATACGATCACAGCAAAGCATTAAAGATTATTTTTCTAAAGTGTACTCCGTTAATAGTCTTTTCTATTCAAACCGAAGAAAACTGGACGAGTCTATCACATTAATAAACCGGAAAATCGCTGATATTTTAGATGAAAGTCAGGTAGAAGCACAGGAGATTTACCCACATTATTATGAAAGATTTAAATCTGACGGTGTTGAGCACAATCTTTACATCGGGCAAAATCTGAGTCCATCAATCAAATATTCACAGAGACAGCTCAGTGAATTACGCTTTTGGCAACTGAAAACCATCTGCAAAATCGAGCATGATTTCGAAAACTTCAGCACCCAACTTCCTGTAACACTTGAAATTGCTTCTCTCATTTTTGTTTACAATGAAAGAATAGACATCCGTTTCCGTATGGATGAAAAAAGATTTGATGTAGACGGTGCCCACAATTCGTTCTATGAAATCATTAAAAAACGTCTTGAAAAAGCAAAAATTAAAGATTCCACCGAAAGAATTACCTGTCCCGGAAAAATCACCATCGTCTATTTCGGAATGGAAAATCAGAAAGAATATCTCGGCTATATTTCCAGACTTCAGAAAATCGGAATTCTGAAAAATGATGTTGAATTATTGCGCGTGGAAGATCTTCAGGGCGCTTCCGGATTGTTGGCGATGCGGGTTTCTCTGGCTTAAATTAAACTTTATTTTAAAGTCACTCAATTTGAATAATTTTTTAATAAAAACCTGAAAGGGCGAAATCACTAAGCTACAAAGTCATAAAAGCATACGCAAAAGACAGCACAGAAATAATGATTCCTGCCATAAAAATCTGATAGGTAATTGAAAGTAACTTATATTTCCGATCTAAAACTTTACCCAAAAAATATAAATCTTTCATCATAGAATCATAAATATATTCCCTGTCTTTAATTAAATCCCTCATCGAATTTTGGAAATCGTCAAAAATCATCTGATGAAAATTACCAAAAAACAAAAGATTCACCTTTCTGTCTGCGATATCCTGCTTTGTAAAGTTGGTCTTCGTCACATTAGGTTTCGTAGAAAGAATCGCAAAAATAATGGTCAGAACACTCGATAACAAGAGCAGAAATGTAGGAATAATCAAATGTGTATTTTTTGGTGTATCCAGTTTCGGGACCAAAACTGAAAGACCAACCGAAATGATAATTGCATTTACAGAAAGCAGAATATTCGCTTTGCTGTCGGCAATATCACTCAGTCTTGTATGATTATTTAAGGTAACTCTGAAAAGGGTATCAACGCTGCGGTCTGATTTCTCTTCTTTTTTATCAGACTTATCTTTTTTAGGCTTATCTTCTTTTTCCAGCTTTTTCTCGATTTTTTTGACGTTTTTCTGCTTCAAAGGTTCCCAGTTTTCCTTCGCATAATCGGTAAAATACGAATGCTTATTTTTTAAAAAATCCACATTCAGCACATTCCATTCATCGGTAGAAAAACAGGGTCCACCTGTGAGCTCCCACTCTTTTCTGAGGGCTTCCGAAGAATCATTGTAAAAAGGGCTTGCAAAGTGACTGAAATCTGCATCTTTCATAATCATCTCCGCCATATTTTGCGGTTGATGATACTTTTCTGTAGACAAAATCAGTTTCTCAACTTCTTCAATGTACTCATCAGAAAAATTATCTTTTCTGAGAAAATCTCTCATTAAAACTGCTCCTCTCGCCTCGTGTCCTTCGGCATTACAGTCGGTAAATCCCACATCGTGAAACCATAGAGCGAGAATTATTTTTTCTCTTTCAACCTCAGAAATTTGGCTGTGTTTAATGATCTCTTCCGCCTTCTGAACGGCAAAAGAGGTGTGAATAAAATTATGGTAAAAGTAAACCGAAGATAACTTATCTTTGAATAAGCTTTCTACGTGATTTTTAGCCTTATCTAAAATATTCATTGCAGATTTTTCTTAATGTAAATGTATGAATTTATCCTGTATTAAATCCCTTAAAAATAGCCGTTTCATTAATGGCTTAATCATATTGTCTGTGCTCTCTTCCTGTGCAACTTACAAAGTTCAGAAAGGAAAAGAACTGCAGGAAATTCCTTTTTCACAAACCAAAACTGAAAATGATTTCAAACTTTTCCTCATCGGCGACGCCGGAAATGCGAACGAAAAGCAGGCTCAGCACACTTTAAATTTACTTAAAAACAAGCTCGAATCTGCAGATAAAAATTCGATGGTCATCTTTTTGGGAGACAACATCTACCCACTCGGAATGCCAAAAGAAGGCAGCAAAAATTACGATTCTGCCAAGGTAAAAATGGAAAACCAACTGGCTGTTACCAAAAATTTCAAAGGTAAAACACTGGTTATTCCCGGAAATCATGACTGGTACCACGGTCTGGAAGGTTTAAAAGCGCAGGAAGATTTCGTTAAAAATTATCTGAATGATAAAAAATCTTTTTTACCGAAAAATTCATGCCCGATTGATGATATTAATTTAACTAAAGACATTAAACTGATCATCATTGATTCTGAATGGGCACTGATCGACTGGGACAAATATCCCGGAATCAATAAAGGTTGTGATATCAAGACAAAGGATGATTTTTACAAAGAGTTTAAAGACTTAATTGTAAAAAATCAGGATAAAAGAATTATCGTTGCAGTTCATCATCCGATTATCAGTTCGGGCGTTCATGCCGGATTCAATTCTGCCAAATCGCATCTGTCTTCATTTCAGGGAAAACTTCCGGTTCCAGGCGTTGCCACTTTGATTAATACTCTGCGCAGTTCGTCTGGAGCAAGCATGGAAGACCTCAGCAACAATCATTACGCTGAATTTGCCGGAAGAATTAAAAATATCGTTCAGGACAAAGAAAATGTGATTTTTGTTTCAGGACACGATCACAATCTTCAGTATCATTCAGATAAAAATATTAGACAGATCATCAGCGGCGCGGGTTCCAAAACAGATCCTGTGACGATTGCGTCAAAAAAGGATTTTTCCTTTGGTGGAAGCGGCTTTGCAGTTTTAAATTTAAGAAAGGATCAAAGTGCCGATGTGGAATATTTTTCAACCAAAAATAATCAACTGAAAAGCCTTTCAAACATTCAGGTGAAAGATGGGCCGACAAAATTTGTCAATAATTATCCTTCAGATTTACCTGCAACTTTTACAAGCGCGGTTTACACTGAAAGAATGACGCAGCGTGGGAAATTTTACAGCTGGCTTTGGGGAAATCATTATAGAAAATATTACGCAACACCGATCAATAATCAGGTTGCAGATTTATCAACTTTAAACGGAGGTTATACACCTTTCCGTGAAGGTGGCGGAAATCAGTCGAACAGTTTGCGCTTGCAGGCTAATGACGGACAGGAATTTGTAATGCGTGGTGTGAAGAAAAATGCAATCCGCTTTTTAAATAATCAGGGTTTCAAAAAAAACAGCTTTGGGAATGAACTTTCAAACACTTTTCCTGAAAGATTTTTAATGGATTTCTATACGACAAGTCATCCTTTTACCGCATTTTCAGTCAACAATCTTGCTGATAAAATCGATCTTTTTCACAGCAATCCAAAGTTATATTATATTCCGAAACAAAAGCAATTAGGTCAGTTTAACCAAAATTATGGCGATGAAATGTACATGATTGAGGAACGCTTTTCTTCCGACCCAAAAACTTTAGCTTCACTGGATAATGCTACAGATATTATCTCGACAGCTGATTTAATTAAAAACCTTCAGAAGAACAGCAATTACACTGTTGATCAGGATCTGTATATCAGAGCAAGGCTTTTTGACATGTTGATCGGCGACTGGGACAGACACGAAGATCAGTGGAAATGGGCGGAGTACAAAAACGGAAAAAATGTTTTTTACAAGCCTATTCCGAGAGATCACGATCAGGCCTTCAGCAATTATGACGGTACTGCTTTTAAAGTGATTATGAATATTCCGATGATCCGTCACATGAAATCTTTCAAGGATGAAATAAAAAATGTAAAGTGGATGAATATGGAACCTTATCCATTGGATTTAATTATCCTGAAAGCTGCCAGTGAAAAACAGTGGAATGCTCAGGCAAAATTTATTCAGGAAAACATTACCGATAAAGATATTGATGAAGCTTTTAACAATCTTCCGAAAGAAGTTCAGGATGAAACGATTGCTGATATTCAGAGAAAACTTAAGGTCAGAAAACAGGATCTTGGGAATTATGCAACAAAATACTCTTCTGTTTTGGAAGAAAAAGTTCCGATCGCAGGAACCGTCAATAAAGATAAATTTGTGATTTCAAAAGACACAGACGGTCTGGTTACTGTAAAACAATACGAACTGAATGACAAAAGTAATGAGGAAAAACTTGTTTTTGAAAAGACTTACAACGACACTTTAACTAAAGAAATCTGGGTATACGGACTTGAAGAAGACGATATTTATGAAGTTACGGGAGATGGAAAATCTAAAATCAACATTCGCCTGATTGGTGGATACAACCACGATGTTTACAGAGTTTCCAACGGAAGTAAAGTGAAAATTTATGATTTTAAATCACAAAAAAACACGTACGAAACGAAAGGCGCTGCTAAACATTTAACCAACGACTACAAAGCTAATACATACAACTGGAAGCACCCGAAATACAACTTTTTCGCGGGTTATCCGAACGCCGATTTTAATCCTGATGATGGAGTAACACTCGGTTTTGTAGCGAATTATACAGTCAACAATTTCATCCGTGATCCGTTCACCCAAAAGCATTCTCTCAGTGCCAATCTTTACACAGCGACCGGAGGATTTAATTTAGGGTATAAAGGCGTATTTAAAAAAGCAATTTTCGGCTGGGATGCCAATGTTGATGCGTATTACACAACTCCTCATTTTGCCAGAACATTCTTTGGATTATCTAATGACAGTGAATTTGATAAAGAGATCAGCAGGAATTATAACCGTGTGAGAATTTCACAAATCAGAGTTGCTCCTTCCATTTCAAAAATGAATTGGCTCAATCTTAAACACCAGTTTCAGTTGAGTTTTGAACATTCTGAAGTGCAGAGAAACGATGACCGCTTCATCGCAATTTCGCCGGATGTGAATCCTGAAGTTTTTAACGGACAGCAGTTCGGTGGTGCAAACTATACTTTTAGTTTTAAAAATTCCGACAGCAAAGCCTTCCCCACTTTAGGAATGGAATTGATTCTAAACGCAGGCTGGAAAACGAACTTTGCAAATTTTGACCAGAATTTCGTGGCTTATCAGGGAACTTTAAATTTATTCAGAAAAATTGATAAAAAAGGAAAATTTGTATTTGCGAACTCAGCCAATGCGATGATCATCAACAACAATAATTTTGAATTTTATCAGGCTGCTAGCATCGGTGGACGAAACGGTCTGCGTGCTTACAGAAATGAAAGATTTTCAGGAAAATCCTATTTCGTCAACAGTGCAGAAGTCCGTTGGGATTTTGGCCGTGTGAAAAACAGCATTGTTCCTGCCAATATGGGAATTTTGGTTGGATACGATTTGGGTAGAGTGTGGAACGATCACGAAATTTCAGATACATGGCATCAAGGTGTCGGCGCCGGTTTCTGGCTTGGAATTCTGGATATGATTTCTGCAAGACTGGATTATTTCATCGGCTCAGACGGCGGAAGAATTTCCGGTGGTGTGGGCATGAGTTTTTAAGGTCGTTGACCTTTTTAAAATTCTTTTTTGGATTATAATTAAAACCTTCAAGGTTTTTGAAACCTTGAAGGTTTGTCTTTTTATAAAATCATTTTAGTTCAAATTTATACACATTCCCACCTTCTTTCTTATCCTTTTCATCGGCAATCAGTAAGGTTTTATCATCAAGAAAAACAACTGCTTCCTTTTGCGAATTATGGTTTAGGACAAATTTCTGAATTTTAGCTGAATTAAAATTATCCGGAGCAAAACCGGAAAGAACATGAATATTTTTGTGCGTTAAAAGAACAATCTGATTTTTTGAATTAATGGAAGCCGAAGTAATCGCAGCATCGTTATAACCGCCTTCCAGTTTCAATTTCCCAACTAATTTAGCTTCAAAATCGCCTTCCTTATTTGGAATCTGGAAGACTAAAAAAGTTCCGTCAAAGCCTTTGCTTCTGTTTTTTGTAAAGAGATAAAAATTCCCGTCTTTTTCTACAAAGGCTTCACAATCGTAAAGCAGATTAGATTTTTTTGGAGGAAACTCAGTCTGCCCTTCATAGTGAAATTTCGTGGTCTGAATTACTTTTGCAGATTTTTGAGTTTCACTTTTTAAATCCAGTTTAAGGATGCAAAGATTTTGTCTGTCGTTTTCATTATTTCCGAAATCACCAATATAAATATTTCCGGCATTATCTTTTGTAATGTCTTCCCAGTCGTTGTTGTCGGCATTCTCAACCAAAACATCGGTGATAAGATTTCCTTTTAAATCTAAACCGTACACCACATTTTTATTTCCTGCATCTTCAATCGCCCAAATCGTTTTTTGGTCTTGTGAAATTGCCATTCCCGAAACTTCTTTCAGTTTTTTCGGCAGTGAAAATTCTGTTTTCAAATCATCTGTTTTTGCAGAATCCTGAGTTTTTGGATTGCAGCTTAAAAGAAATATGGCGAAGATGTAGGTAAGTTTCATAGGATTGCTTTTAACTTAAAAATTAGATCTTTTAAGCAGTATCAAATTTATTTCTTTTTAGACATTAAAAAAAGCCTTCAAAGAAAACTTTGAAGGCTTTGGGATTATTTTAGTTTAAACAAATTATTCTGTAATTCTTTTTCTTCCGTAGTAAGCGGCAATACCAACGGCTGCCAAAACTAAAACCGGAATATAATCATCAATCGGAACTGGATCGGAAGGAGCTGTAGGATAGTTCTCATCCGCTTTTTCCGTTGAATTGTCTTCTTCGTAAACATATCTGTTATCATCCTGAGAAAATGCCAGACCTGACAAAAAGATTGTACTTATTAAAAATATTTTTTTCATCGTCTTAGTAAGTTATTTTTTTTGTGTATTCTTTACCTGCAGATTTCGCTTTTATAATGTAGAAACCTTTTGATTCCAATGGAATTCTTACCAATTGAGAAGCCGTATTCATTTCCTGAATTTTTCTTCCTGAAGCATCAAATATTTCAATCTTGTCGATAATCTTACTGTTTCTCGCGTAGAAATCATTTCCATCTCTGTAAATTTCAAATTCACCTTTCTGAGCTTCAGAAGTAGAAAGAGTTCCCAACTGATAAACCACTTCGAATCTGTCTGTAACTTCACCAGCATTTGCAGTAAAGTTATAAGAGGTATTATGAAGATTAGTGTAAGTTCCTAACACTTTATCGTGAAGATAGATTACCTGTCCGTTATCAAAAATTCCTTCTTTTCGAGTTAATGCAATTGTAAAGTTAGCCGTTGTTGAATGTTTTGAAGCCAAAGGAACGATATCGCTCACGGTAAATGCACTTCTTCCCTGGATAACTACCTTCTCATTATCTGCAGTAGTGTATAATGCATCTATACCTAATCCTATAGCTTTAGAATCATAGATGTCATAAGCATTTGAAGCGGCACCAAAGTAAGTAACTGCAATTGTATAATTAGTATTGTAAGACGAACTTAGCTTTAACCAATATTTTCCTTCACTTGAATTGTTGTTTTTATTAAAGAAAGTACCTGTCTCTGCAGCTCTCATACTATTAGTAAAGTTTAATATAGTAGGAGTTCCAACAGGTGTAGTTGCATTAGCTTTTACTATAAAGCCTTGTCCAATTTTTGCTACACTTCCTGTAGGACCTGCTGAAGTTGTATTTGGAGCAGGTAAGAAAGTAGGTGTAGGATTAGCAGTTGCATTAAAAGTCGCATACCCAGGGTTGTTACCTAAACCAGAACTATTTGTATCCCAGAAATAGAACGTACTTCCAATATTTGCAGAATTTGCAGTATAGAAAGCATTCAAATTTAAATCTGAAGGATAAGGATTACCAACTAAATTATATCCAAAGCTTGTCGTATTCATAGTATAATCAACATTTCCATTGTTAGGAGTTCCTGTAAATGAAACCGCTGCATTTGCGACAGGATTTTTAATAGAATATCCTTTACCTATTGTTGCATTACTTGCAGTAGACGAGCTAACGAAAGTATTTGTTGGAGTATCGTATTCAGTTACAAAATTTGGTATCCCTCCAGCGTAAATATTATTTAAATTCTGTGTAGCCACCGGAGAAGACCAGAAAGTGTATTTATCAACGGCAGTTGCACCTGTTTTGTTTACTTTGAAAACTCCTGAATAATTTAATGCACCATTTCCTCTCTGGATAAGATTTCCACCGTTTTCTACCGTTACATTTGCTGCAGTGATTGTGTTACCTGCTGTAATTTCTAATGTTCCTCCGTTTTGGATGATAATGTTTTTTGCTGTAAAATTAGAGTTTGTTGAGAAATTCCCAGTAAAAATAACATCTTTTCCATCTGGAAGACCATTTGACCAAGTTGTACCATTCCAAGTTGTGACTTCCACTTTTTTATAAAGACTGACTTCAGGTGATTGTGTTGTGGATGTATAAGCTTTGAACCCTGGTACCGTTAGTTGGTTATTATACTTCAATAATCTTGTATTGTCACTTGCACTTACAACAGAATAAAATCCCCCAGCTTGATAACTAATATTCCACTTTTCAGAATTATTTGTTGCCGAATTTAATGTAGTTAAGTTAGTTGAACTTACATAGCTTAAAAACTTTGAATCATCCGAATTCTGTATAGTGTAAGAACCTCCATTTAAAGTAAACTTCCAAACTACTGTGGTCGCAGGATTTAAAATTTGACTATTGTTAGCATTTAAAGTACTTGTTACCAAAGCACCGGAAGTGATCGTATTTGTAGCCATCACAACATTATTGGCATCCGCAATTACATAATCTCCATCAGACAAGCTTGATGCAGAAGTAATTTTCTCGAATCTTCCAACACCATTGTAATAAATAGGATCATTCTGAACATTAAGGGTGATTTGTAGAGATAACGGATTGTAATTACTATCTCCCGGTTGTGTGGCTGAAATCATACTTGTACCAACTCCTGTTATAGTTACAGTATTTCCTGTGATAGTAGCAACTGCAGGATTTGAACTATTGTAAGTTACCGGCAAGCCTGCGGATGTATTTAATGGAAATGAAAATGCAGGACTACTTAAGAATTTATTCTGGTCTACAAAATTTGTTAATGTTTGATTTGCTTTAGCAATTTCAAATGTAATATTCTCGGAACCAGTACCAGCACCATTAGTGGCTGTAATATTAGTCGTAAATATGCCGGCAGAAGTAGGCGTTCCAGTTATGAGACCCGAAGAGGTATTTAAGTTTAGACCTGCAGGTAAAGCTGAACCGGCAGAAACTCCATAAGACGTAGGATTATTAGTAGCTGAAACAGTGTTTGTAAATGAACCATCCACGACTCCAGTAAAAGCAGAGGCTGTTACTACCGGGGGGCTAGTTGGAGCTACTGTTCCTTTCACTGCAATATCATCAATACACCAAACTTCTGAAGTGGCATTATTAACTGCCACAATCTTGATATATACTGTAGACCACGAATTAGGAATATTAACTACGATTTTGGAAAACGCATTAGCACCTGTGTAGGTTAAATCTTGACCTGTAGAATATGTTTTTATTACTTGTGTGCCGGCATTCGTTGTAATAACACCGCTTCCATTCATTCCCCATCTCGCATTAGCTTCACTTGAGTTAACTAATACATCTGGAGTTGTGGAAAAAGTAGCTGTTTCAGAAATATAAACTTCTAACTTATCAGTAGTTCCATCAATTCCATTTGTACCATTCGTTGAAATTGACGAATTCCAGACTTCTACAAACTTTGAAGTATACCCTGTCACGTTAATTGCGTTCGAAACCAAAGTTGATGTGTAGGCTGCAGTGGAGGTTGCAGTAGACTGAAATGACTTTGCACCATTCTTGATCCGCTGGTTTGAGGGCGTTCCAGAATTTGTAGTAGAACTAGCCCATGTACCTTGACTACTTAAAGCTAACGTAGGTGCTCCGTCTTCGGCACCATTAAAAGCTATCGTCGTCTGCCCCCATCCCCACACCGAGAAGAGAGCCATCAAAAACGCCAGAGCTGTTTTTGGAATGAATAAATTTCTTTTCATAAAAATTAATCTTAATTGGTGACAAATATAAAATTTTTATGAATGTGAGAAATACATCTAAAATTACATTTATATTAATTAATTATCAGACATTTAGAGGTTTTGAGAATATTGTTTTTATAAAGATATATCTGTTTGAAAAATTTATTTTTATATGTAATTATTTATGAGATTTGTAAAGAAATAGAAAATAATTCAAACTGATTTTAACTAAAATGTAAACCACATATCATGAAAAACCATTGATAACATGTGAAAATGTGTGTCAAAAATTATTCATCTGCCACCCGAAAATTAACCGAAATTTTCATTTTTGTCATGTCGTAATAAAACGATCATTTCTCTACATGATTTACGATAAAAGAACTATGTTTTATTACTGTGCTCAATTTACCACAAAGTTCACAAAGGTTTTTCACAAGGATCACAAAGCATTGTACTCTTAGTGAGATCACTTAAGTTTTCTGTGGCAAAAAACCGAATGACTAATGACAGCAAATCATTAGTTTTTAATTGCTGCGTCAGAAAAACTTAATTGAAAAATTACTTTAGAAAGTTTTGTAAAAGCAAATTTCAGTCATGAAGTTTAGCTTTATCCCAAAGTTCGTCCATTTCCTCCAAAGTCATGTCAGCTAATTTTAAATCTGCATCAGCTGCAAGCTGTTCCATCTTCTGAAATCTTGAAATGAATTTTAGATTGGTTCTTTCCAAAGCGGAATCGGGATTTAAACCTGAAATTCTGGCGTAATTGATCAGTGAGAAGAATACGTCTCCCAGTTCAAGTTCTTTTTTATCCAAATCAGTTTCGTCATGAAATTCTTTAATTTCCTCATCTACTTTCTTCCACGCATCTTCGGCATCATGAAATTCGAAACCAATTCCTTTTACTTTATCCTGAATTCGGTAGGCTTTTACAAGACTCGGCAAACCTTTCGGAACACCACCCAAAATAGATTTGTTTCCCTCTTTTAATTTAAGCTTTTCCCAGTTTTGTTTCACCTCTTCTTCATCTTTCACTTCAACATCGCCGTAAATGTGCGGATGACGGAAAATCAGTTTTTCATTCAAAGAATTGATGACATCAGCAATATCGAAACTTTCTTTTTCTGAACCGATTTTAGCGTAAAAAACCAAATGCAGCAATACATCGCCGAGTTCTTTTTTGATCTCCGTCAGATCTTCCTGCAAAAGTGCATCAGAAAGTTCGTAGATCTCCTCCAAAGTCAGATGACGAAGAGTCTGAAGCGTCTGCTTCTGATCCCACGGACATTTCTCACGAAGATCATCCATAATATCCAAAAGTCTTCCGAAAGCTTCGAGTTTTTCCTGTCTGGTGTTCATTTTTTAGGTTAAGGTTAAGGTTAAGGTTAAGGTTAAGGTTAAGGTTAAGGCAAATTTAATTATAATAAAGATTCTTCAGTCTATGTTCAAAATAAAAATCAATTTATTTTTCGGCCGTAAATGGAGTAAATTGACTTTAGGTGCTCCTTTGAATTATAAACTTCTTCCTCTTTTTAGGGTTGGATAAAAGAAGAAATTTGCAAAATTCTTAATCAAGACAAAAAAAACCTCATCATTGCTGACGAGGTTTGTATCAATTCAGATAAATAAATTATCCCATTTTTCTGTGTGTACTTTTTGTAGCTGCTTTTGCTCCCGTGCTTGCTTTTACTTTTGGTGTAGCCGGCTTTTCTGCTTTAGGTGCTTTTTTCGGAGCTTCTTTTTCTACATTGATTTCTTCTGCAGCTTCTCCTTCCAGAGTTTCAGACTCTGCTTTTACGAAACTTTCAGGAGTAATGTAACCTGCCTTGTGAAGCGTGTTGTACCACTGAGCCAGCTTCTTAATATCAGAAACATAAACTCTCTCGGTATCGTAGTTTGGAAGCGATGCGCTCATAAATTCTTTCAGTTCTGCCTCTGAAGATTTGTGAGAAATCGTCTCTTTATAGTCATAGTTTTTTGCAATATTTTCAAATACTTCAAACAAAGGCACTTCTTTATCAAAAGTAAACATTGCAATATTGTCTAAAAGACTTACCTGACTTGAATTTCCGATGCTTACTTTCTTTTTGTTTGAAACATCTTCAATAATAAAACCGTTTCTAAGCTGAGAAACCAATTTGAAAAGTCCCGGTTTTCCGGAAATCGAAATTATTTTTTCTAACTGCATAATCTTGTTTTTTGTGGCAGTATACAACTGCCTTTTACCTGTTTATTTCTTTTTTTAATCTTAAAATCTACTTCGGAAATCTCATTTTATAGTTGATTCCAACCTCGCCCTGAGAGATTTTTACCAGCTTTCCTTTAACGAGTTTTTTCTTTAAAGCACTGAGATGATCGGTGAAAAGAATCCCTTCAATATGATCATATTCATGCTGAATAACGCGGGCTCTAATATCGGAAAAAGTTTCTGTATGTTTAACGAAATTTTCGTCATAATATTCGATCAGAATTGTACTTTTTCTCTTCACATCTTCCCTTACGTCCGGAATCGAGAGACAGCCTTCATTAAACTTCCATTCTTCGCCGGATTCTTCAAGAATTTTAGCATTGATGAATACTTTTTTGAAGTCTTTCAGTTCTTCAGCAATATCTTCGTAGTCTTCATCCTCTGCCAAAGGCGTTACATCCACCATAAAAAGTCTGATGTCCAGACCAATCTGTGGTGCTGCGAGACCGATACCGTTGGCACTGTACATGGTTTCAAACATATTATCAATCAACTCCTGCAGCCCCGGATAATCTTTATCGATATCCTTTGCCACTTTCCTCAAAACCGGATCCCCGAATGCTCTTATTGGTAAAATCATCTTGTTCTTTGTTCTAAAAAATTCTGCAATATAATCGTTGCACTTACTTTGTCTATAAGACCTTTCTGCTCCCGCTGTTTTTTAGTTTTCCCACTTTGGGAGATAAAAAACGAAGCCATTTTTGAGGTAAATCTTTCATCTAAACGATGAACCTCAATCTCTGGAAATTCAGCTTTAAACTTCTCAATAAAAGCCAAAATACTGGTCTCAATTTCAGACATATTGCCTTTTAAATCTGTTGGTAAACCCACTACGATGGCTTCCACCTGATTTACTGAGAAATACTTTTTTAAAAAATCAATCAGAGAAGCCGTGGCTACTGTATCTAAAGCACTTGCGATAATTTGCATATCGTCGGTAGCTGCGATACCACATCTTGCCTTTCCGTAGTCTATTGCAAGGATTTGTTTCAATGAAGATTTCATAAGACTGCAAATTTAATAAATTTTAGTGATTTTATTCTAAACACAGTTTTTTTTATAAATTTTGATATTTTACATAATTTTTTTTATAAATTTAATTTTCCAAACCACTCATTATGAAGCAACTCATCCTTGTTCGGCACGCAAAAAGCGACTGGCCGGAAGAAACAGAAGACTTTGACAGACCCTTGGCCAACAAAGGTCTGGAAGATGCCGCATTGATGTCGAGATACATGAAAAACAACAATATCAGCATCGATTACCTTCTTTCAAGTCCCGCAGTGAGGGCTTTGAATACCTGTGAAATTTTCAACCAAACCTATCAGCTGACAATAGGAACTGATCAGAATCTTTATAATCCTAAAGAAAGAAATTTCGAATCTGCTATTTATACTTTGGATGATTCTCTGAATTCTGTTGCTCTTTTCTCGCACAACAATGGAATTTCCAATTTTGCCAATTCTATTTCCGAAGATATTTATCACTTCCCGACCTGTGGTGTTGCCGGATTTCAGATTGAATGTGATTCGTGGTCGCAGTTTGAGGGAGCTAGGAAAAAATTATTGTTTTTTTATGAACCTGGGAAAATTAAAATATGAACCGTTACCGAATAATGTGAATAGAACTCATTTCTGTAAATCTACTTATTGCTTATCATCGAATAATTCGTAAATATCACAATTTTCTACTGTGGATTTAATGATCACTTGGTTGTTTTGTACTGCAATATTCATAGTTTGAGTTCCATTTCCAAAATCCATTCCTAAGATTGAATGATAAACCTGAATTCTTTGAATTTTATTCACATTATTTCTTTGAAATAAGACAGCATTAAAATCTTTTTCAGGTTTCTTAACATAGTTTTCATAACCCTTGAAAATAGTTTTCCCAAAGAAAAGCACTTTTCCATCTTTGTAGATAAACATAAAGTCTTGATATTTACCATCTGCCGTAGATTCCATTCTGCCTGAGATGATTTTAAAGTCTTTTGCGCATTTGTAAGTCCCCAAATGCTTGTAAATCTCATCGTATTTGACATCTAAATTTGAGGAGTCAAATTTTAACAGTTTTTTCAACATTCTATTCTCTGCTGGGTTTTGAGCGGAGAACGCCGGTGAATTGATAATTAAAAACAGAATGATACAGATTACATAATTTTTCATCTTCCTGGGAGTATAAGTCAAATTTATTGTAAAAAAAATCAAAAAAACTTACAAATCGTTAATTTAACACTACTCTTTTGATGAATAGATTTGTAGTTCTGAAGATTTTCATAAATATTTTTGTTGTCTTATTTGTTTCAGATTGTCCAGTTTTTTTGCAAAGAAAAAGACGAGCCAAAGCCCGTCCCTATTGCTGATATTTCATTCTTAAGTATCGAAATTGACTATTTTCTCTTCAAATCCAGATCATCAAAATCAAAACTGAAATCTGTAATATCTGAAATCGCTTTCATTTTTGCTGACTCTGCTTTTCCGTTTTCATCATAACTGAATATGATATAAGCATCCGCATCATAGCTTCTGTCATCCCATTTTACAATAAAAGTATTATTGGAATACGGAAGCAGCTCTCCTTTCAGTCTTGGGGAATTTTTGCAGTTCAGTCTGAAAGTATTTCCTTCTTTTGTAATCGTTACATCACCAAACCAAACATCATTGTAAGTTCCGGTGAACTGTTCCGCTTTTGGCTGGAGGTTTTTGTCTTTTTTAAAGGCTTCAGATTTTGCGAAAGCTTCTTTCTTCTGCTTGTCATAGCCTTCCTCTACTTTTTTCATTCTGTCACCGTAGGTTTTCAGCCAGTTTCTGTCGGCCACGCCAAGGTAAGAATCTTTCACGGTGTTGGTAATTGTGTTGAAAGCTGCTCCGGACTGTTGATTTGTTAAAACCACAATTCCTAATTTCATATCCGGAATCAACGTAAACTGAGTCACCGTTCCGATTAATCCACCCGTATGCTGAACCTGTTTATGACCTTTCACATCACTTAAAAACCATCCCAGTCCATAGCCGTAGAAACTTGTGTCGTAAGGATTTTTCAAGGCTGCACCGCTGGAGATCTGAAGATTCCAGAGCTGCATGATATTTTTATCGGAAACCAGTTTTTTCCCGTCTTTGGTGGTGAAATTATTCATCAGACATTCTGCCCACGTTGTCATATCTTTGATGTTGCTCATAATTCCGCCTGCTGCGTTGGCAGTTTCATTCCAGTCGTGAGGAACTGCGATGGCTTTACCGTCAACCGGAGCGTGGGCATCGATTTTGTTGGCAACTGCTTTGGCTCTGTTGTAACTTCCGAAACTTGAAGTCATGCCGACCGGTTTCAGGATTCTCTGTTCGATAAACTCTGCCCAGCTTAGCCCTGAAATTCTTGTAATTACTTCTCCGGCAACAATAAACATCACATTATTGTAATCCAAAGTTGTTCTGAAAGGATTTTCAGGCTTCAAATATCTTACGTTGTGTACAATATCTTTTACGCTTAAATTTCCACCTTCGGGAAAGAACATCAAATCTCCCTGCCCGAGACCCAAACCGGCTCTGTGCGTTACCAAATCTTTGATCGTAACATTCTGAGAAACGTAAGGATCGTACATTTGAAATTCAGGAATATATTTTGAAACTTTATCGTCCCAGTCGAGTTTTCCCTCATCTGCTAAAATTGCCAGGGCGGTACAGGTAAACCCTTTTGAGTTGGAAGCAATTCCTACTAAAGTATTGTCATCCATCGGCTGTTTTGAGGTCAGCGAACGGACGCCAAAGCCTTTGGAATAAATCATTTTTCCGTCTTTGATCACTCCGACAGACATTCCCGGAACGTCGAATGTTTTTAATGTATTTTGAATGAGCTCATCGAGTTTTTTTTCTTCAACCTGTGCGAAGGTGATGAAAGAGATGACGATAAACATTAGAGATAGCTTCTGCTTCATTATTTTAATTTTTCCAAAGTTAATCAATTCGGGATTATTGAGTAAATTTGTCGCTGATTTAAAAAACCGCACAAGAAACAAAGGTTTTTAATTTTGTTTCAGAAATCAAAAAAATTCAACCACAAAAGGCACAAAAGTAATTGAAATTCAAAGACGAAATTGGTAGGCGGTAAAGTTCAAATAAGACTTGATGAAATATTTATCCGAACTTTTTTGAGTAGAATAGTAAATCTTTCAAAATTGTGCTTTTGTTACTTTTGTGGTTAAAAAAAATATTCAATGACTAAAATCCTACTACTTTCAGATTCTCATTCATACATTGATGACAGAATTTTAGAATATGCTTCTCAGGCTGATGAGATCTGGCACTGTGGTGATTTTGGGAGTTTTGAAATCATTGAAAAGCTTGAGAAAATAAAACCGCTGAAAGGTGTCTGGGGAAATATCGACGGCGCAAAAATCCGTTCAGAATTTCCTGAAGTAAACCGTTTTTTCTGTGAAGATGTAGAGGTTTTAATGATTCACATCGGTGGTTATCCCGGAAAATATACGCCTTTGGCAAATAAGGAAATTAAAGAAAAAGCTCCGAAACTGTTTATTTCAGGGCATTCTCACATTCTGAAAGCGATGTTTGATCAGAAAAATAATCTGTTGCATTTAAATCCTGGAGCTTGTGGTAAGCAGGGCTGGCATAAAATGAGAACGATGATGCGGTTTATAATCGACGGAGAAGAAATAAAGGATCTGGAAGTAATAGAATTGGGAGCGAAGGATTTGAAATTTGAAATTTGAGATTTGAGATTCAGTAAGTAACCACTTTTGATTGAATAACAGTTTGATCTTAGTAACAAATTGTAACTAGCCCTGATTGCAGCGGTTACCCCGCAACTGGCGATGGCCAATGCGGTGGCGTGAGGAGTATGAGCGGAAAGCAGGTTCACGGCTCCTGAAAAAAATTAAAAATAAAGAAACGGATTGATTTGTTTCACCCACAAAGACATGAAAATAGGAGAAAAAGTTTCGGCACTGGATGAAGTTTTGAACGGAGTAGTCACTTCGGTTAATGGAAATACTGTGGTTTTTAAAGACGAATATGGATTTACCTATCAATATCCGAAGGAAAAACTGGTTCCGAAAAATGCTGAGATTTATGAAAATATCAAAATTGTAAAAAAGGCTGAACCGAAAAAAACAGTTTCCAAAAAACACGATAAAAATCCGATGATTCTGGATCTTCATTTTGAAAATTTAGTTAAAAATCCTAATGATTATGATAGCTTTGAGCGGCTTTTTCTGCAAAAAGAAAAGTTGGTTCAGACAATCAATTTCTGCAGGAAAAATCATTTGAAAAGACTTGAAATAGTACACGGAATCGGCGACGGTACCTTGCAGCGAATGGTTTTGGATGTACTTGAAAGCCTAACCAATCTTGATTTTTATAACAAAGAAATACTTCACCATCAATCGGGTGCGGTAATGGTAGATTTTCACTAAATTTGCAGGAATTGACTTATGAACGTACTACATTTACTTTTCACAAAAGACGGATTAATCTACCAGATCGCTAAAAACAAAAGCGTCGTGGAGGAAAAATCTTATTTTTCTGACGAAGAATCGCCGGAAAATTTTATTCTTGACACCCTAGATGAAGTTTTGATCAAACAGCGGTTTGACGAAATTCACGTTGTTTCTGCATTAAATAATTTTACTCTGATGCCCGAAGGTTTCGAAAACCATGACCTCGGATATGATCTGATTGCATTCAACACGCCTGTGGATAAGGAAAAAGAAGAACTGATGCTGTCTGTCAACAAAAAGTTTAAAGTTCAGTTTTACTATACTTTCCCAAAAGAATATTATCAGAAAATCAAAGCGCTGTCGCTGCCGGTTTTCTTTAATTTTTCGGGTGAGAAGTTTTTAAATTCTATCAGTTTTAAAAATAATAAAGAAATTCATATCAATCTGTATCATAATCAGTGCGAGTTTTTTGCGATTGATGATAAAAAAGTGATCCTTTATAACAATCTGGATGTGAATTCCGAAGTTGATTTCCTTTATTTCGTGATGTTCACTTTAAGCAAAATAGGTTTTGGAATCAATGAAACCAAGTTTTTCGCTTATGGAGAAACCACCGAAAACGAGACTTTTATCTCTGAGCTTCAGAAATTTGTGAAGAACCTGAAGATTGTTTACGATAATCTTCCGGGTAAAAATTTCATTCTTAATTAGGTTGAAGCTAAACCCTCATCACCCACACCTAACACCCAACAAACATGTACAGAATAATTTCCGGTAAATGGAAAGCCAAAAAAATAGCCGCTCCCAAACATTTTGATGTAAGACCTACAACAGATTTTGCCAAGGAGGCACTTTTCAGTATTTTGGAAAATACTTACGACATGCAGTCGGTTTCGGTTCTTGATCTTTTTGCAGGAATCGGTTCGATCAGTCTTGAATTTGCTTCGAGAGGCTGTCAGGATGTGACTTCTGTGGAAATGAATCCAAAGCATACGTCGTTTATCAACTCTACTGCCGCTGAACTTGATATGAGTCTGCAAATCAGCACACAGCGGGGAGATGTTTATGACTGGCTGAAGAAATTCAGAAATAATAAGTCTTACGAGATTGTTTTTGCCGATGCACCTTTTGAAACCGAAGAAAAAAAGTATCATGAACTGCTTTCTTTAGTTTTAAAAAATAAGTATTTGAAACCTAACGGCGTTCTGATTGTAGAACATCAAAGCAGATTAAAACTTGATCATCCGAATTTTAAGTTTACAAGAAAATATGGAAATGTAAGCTTCAGTTTTTATGAACCTACTCCAGAAGCTGAAGAAGAAATAAGCAATCAGGAAGATTAATTCCTGATTTTTTTTGTGCTGAATTTTTTAAAATCAGACTTATGACGTAAATTTATATTGACTTAAATTTTTAAACCAATCAAAAATGAGTTTTCTGCAAAAAATGAAAAACCGGTATACGGTAAAAAAATACAATGCTGAAGGAGAAATTGACGCTGAACAGATTGAGGAATTAAAAGAAATTCTGAAACTCAGTCCGTCCTCCATCAACAGCCAGCCATGGAATTTTGTTTTTGTAACCAGCAAAGAAATTAAAGAACAGCTGTCGGAAGTTTCTTTCCACAATACTGCAAAAGTTATTGAGAGCAAGCTGGTCATTGTTTTTCAGGTACTGAAGTCAGTGGAAGATTTTGAAACTCAAATCGAAGAAAATCTTCCGGAAATGGCTGTTAATTATTACAAAAGCATGGTTCAGCCGCACGGTGAGGAGTACATCAAAAACTGGATGGCGAAACAGGTCTATATTTCTCTGGGAGTTCTTTTGTCCGCGTGTGCAGAAATGGGCATCGACTGTACACCGATGGAAGGCATTAAATCTGCGGAGTACGATGAAATTTTGCAAAACAGGAAGTATGAAAGCCTTTTCGCTGTCGCCATCGGACAAAAATCTGAAGCAGATAAAAATCAACCAATCTACACACCGAAACGCAGGCTAGAGACAAATAAAGTTGTTTTAGAAAGATAAAAAGAAAGCTGTTTCATAATTTGAAACAGCTTTCTTATTTATAATACTTTCAATTCCAGATCGATGGTTTTGCCAAAGAATTTTTTAGATATTTTTTCAAAGTTTTTGGTAAGATCCGAGAGGTAGAAATGATAACTTGGCTTGGGATTACTGTCATTCAGCAAATGATATTTATCTAAAATAATTTTCAGATGACTCGCTACAATATTCGGTGAATCGATCACCCGCACGCGGTTTCCGTAATACTGCTTGATCTCGTCGATCAGAAGCGGATAATGCGTACAGCCAAGGATTAAAGTTTCAATATTCTTCAGTTTTGCATTGCTCAGATAATTATAAATGATGGAGTGCGTGATCGGATGATTCTTAAAACCCTCTTCGATTGCCGGAACCAAAAGTGGTGTTGCCAGCTCATCAACCTTGATCCATTTGTTATGTTTACGGATGCTTTTTCTGTATAAACCAGAGTTTACAGTTGCTTTCGTAGCAATTACTCCAACGTTGTTGTGAATTTCATAAGAAACTTTTTCGGCGACAGGATTGATGACGTCAATTACGGGAACACGCTCTGCAACCATCTCCACAACTTCTTTTAAAGCATTTGCCGTTGCAGAATTGCAGGCAATAACGATGGCTTTGCAGTTTTTTTCGAGCAGAAATTTGGTGATCTTTTCGCAGTATCCTACAATCGCCTCTTTTGATTTTTCACCGTATGGAAGATGCTTTGTGTCGCCGTAATAGATCAGATCTTCGTGTGGAAGAAGCCTTTTTATTTCTTTGGCAACCGTGAGACCGCCAACGCCGCTGTCAAAAATACCGATGGGCTGCTTTGCGGAAAGGTGAGAATAATCCTGTTTTTTTGTTTTCAAAACTGATTGAAATTTAGTGCAAAAATAAGGAAATTGTTGGATGATGGAAGCGGGATGTGGGAAGTTTTTTACAAACACGATCTTCCATCGTCAGACTTCGGATATCAGACCTAAACTATAAACAAATCTGACGCAATTCCATCAGCCATAAACCAATGTTTATCAGGAATTTTGAGATGATTATCTTCCATGATTAAAATTCTCTCTTCTAATTTTAATCTAGATTCATTTTGAAAATGTTCAAGGATTTCATCGTTGAATTTTTCTTTTAAAGCAGACAAATCTACACCCCACCTTGTCCTTAAACCAATCATAATCATTTCATTAAACTGATCTTTTTGGGAAAGAATTTCAGTTTCTTTAGGTAAAGTATTGAAGCTTAGTTTTTTAATATATTGTTGATTATTGGCTACATTCCAGCTTCTTATTTCATTTCCATTATAAGAATGCGCTGAAGGTCCGATGCCAAGATATTTACAGGATTTCCAGTAGGCGGAATTGTGTTTTGAATGAAAGTTGGGTTTCCCGAAATTTGATATTTCATAATGATCAAAACCATGATCTTTCAGAAAGTCTTTCATGTAAAAAAATTCCCGGTTCTGTTCGGCTTCTTTTGGGGAATTTACTTTTCCGTTTTCAATCCATTTCTCCAGTGCAGTTTTGGGCTCAACTGTGAGAGCGTACGATGAAATATGAGGAACTTCGAGTGCGATGGTTTTATTTAAATTTTCCTTCCATATTTCCATACTGGAAGTTGGTGAACCGTAAATTAAATCAATACTGATATTTTCCAGACCAAAATCCTGAGCTCTTTTGATCGAACTTTCAGCTTCTGAAGCGGAATGTGCGCGGTTCATTAATATTAAATCTTCCTCAAAAAAACTCTGAGTTCCGATTGACAATCTGTTAATGGGAGAATCCGAAATACCTTTCAGAAAGTTTTTATCTAAATCATCCGGATTGGCTTCAAGGGTAATTTCAATATCAGAATCAAATGTGAAATACTTTAAAACCTCATCAATTAAAGACTTGATTTCATCTGAAGAAAGTATTGAGGGCGTGCCGCCACCAAAATAAAGTGAATTTAAATTCTTATTCTGAAGCTCATCCTTTCGTAGAAAAATTTCCTTTTTCATTGCAGAAAGCATTTCATCTTTAAAATTAAGAGAAGTTGAAAAATGAAAATTACAGTAGCTGCATTTCTGTTTGCAAAAGGGAATGTGAATGTAGATCATAAAAAAAGCTCTGAAAAATTTCAGAGCTCAAATTTATTTAAATTAAATCATATTAGTATCTAAATCCTCTATGATTAATAAAGTTGTCGAAGTTATAACCAAGACCGATCATGAAACTGTTTCCACCGTACTCCTGAATATCAGAAAGTCCAAGGTTGTAAGTTGCTCCAATCATAAGTTTGTTTAATCTTACTTTTACTACCGGTGCAACCTGAAGCGTTTGGTTATCAAATCTGTTCTGTACAGTTCTGTAACTTGCTCCTACTGAGAATGCATTCGTTTCATTTGAGAATGTTGCCATTAAATTCACATCCATCATTCTTGTAGAGTTGGTGTTCAAATTTACCAAAACTGATGGCGTCAAAGCGATGTTATCTGCAAGATTCCAGTCGTATCCTAAGTTTAAGAAGAATTTAATTGGAGAAGGCTCGTAGTTGTTTACGATAGATTCATCATTACTCAAAGCGATATCATTTACCGAAATACCACCGAACAAACCTCTATAGGTCGCAGCCATACCGAAGTTGGCATACACCATAAAAATATTACTTTCGTTACCCTGTAACAAAGGATCGTAACCGTCTTCGGTATTAATTTTGGTATAATCAAAATTCATGTTATAGAAATTAACACTGGTACCGAATGAAAACTGGTCTTTTCTCTCTCCTTCACTGCTTAGAGGGATAAAATAAGATGCACCAGCTGTAATACCACCTGCGGAGATGGGTCCGTTACTGTCTCTGAATACAGAAATACCGGCTCCCACTCTATCAAAGATATTCGCGTTGATCCCTACTGACTGTACATTTGGGGATTCGCTGAACTTTGAAAATTGTTGCTGATAGTTAAGGTTAAGCTGTACATAGTCTGTTTTACCGTATTGAGCAGGGTTGAACAGGAACTCACCATCCAAAAGATATTGTTGATAGTATGGTAGTGATTCTTGTGCTTTGTATGCATTCGACAAAAGAGCTAAACATACGATAGCATATAGTTTTCTCATAACAAATCTTGATTTCAATTCAACAAATATAAAAAAATTCTCAATATATTTTTAGTTTTCTGAATAATTTCTCCATTTTTTTACAGCATCCGTCATATCCTGAGGCATTGGACTCTCAAAATACAATTCCTTTTTGGTGGTGGGATGTATAAACCCTAGGGTGTGGGCGTGAAGAGCATGTCTTGGCAAAACTTCGAATACATTTTTTATAAACTGCTTATACTTAGGTAGATTCACTCCACGGAGAGGTGTATGACCTTCATATCTTTCGTCATTAAACAAGGTATGACCTATATGTTTAAAGTGTGCTCTGATTTGATGCGTTCTTCCGGTTTCCAGTTTGCATTCTACCCAGGTCATATATTTAAATCTTTCTAAAACTTTATAATGGGTAACCGCATGCTTACCCTGGCTTCCGTCTACATAAGTGTGCATCTGCATCCGATTCTTCGGATGCCTGCCTATGTGGCCGTTAATGGTGCCTTCATTATCCTTTACATTTCCCCAAACAAAAGCCCAATACAATCTTTTTGTTTTCCGTTCAAAAAACTGTTTTGCAAGAAAACTCAGGGCATACTCATTTTTAGCAATGACCAAAAGTCCTGAAGTATCTTTATCAATACGGTGAACTAGCCCTACTCTGTCAAGATCAGATTTGGCTCCGTTTTTTTCAAAATGAAATGCGAGGGCGTTGATTAAAGTTTTATCCCAGTTTCCGTGACCCGGATGCACCACCATTCCCGGATCTTTATCTACAACGATTACATCTGCATCTTCATAAACGATGTTAATTGGAATATCCTGCGGAATAATAACATTCTGTCTTGGCGGATGGGCAAGAAGCACTGAAATCTGATCACCCGGTTTCACGCGGTAGTTCTGTTTTACGGGAACACCGTTTACCACAACATTTCCGGCGCGGCATGTTTGTGATATTTTGTTTCTTGAAGAATTCTGACGATAGTTTAATAGAAATTTATCAATCCTTAAAGGTTCCTGTTTGGGATCAGCGGTGATGTTTACGTGCTCGTAAAGTCCTTTGTTTTCGTCGTCAAGTTCAAGATTCTGCTCATCGGAACTTTCCAGTTCGTCATCTAAAAAATCTTCGTTGTCTTCTGTCATTTCTTAAATATATAAAAGGCTCCAACGCAAAAATACCGTTGAAGCCTGACTATTTGTATAATTTTAATTTAATTGATAACCTGTTTTGCTTTTGGCTTATCTGCAGGCTTGGTCGTCGTGGTTGCTTTAGGCTTATCTGTTGAAGATTTAGCTGGCGCAGAATTCTGTTTCGGAGGATCATTTTTCGGAACATCCCTTTTTGGCGGAGTGACCGGAACAGGATCAACCGGCACAGGATCCGGGAAGTTAGGAACTTCTTCATATCTTACCGGAGGCAGCGTGGTATCAATCTTCATTCTGTACATCGAATTCAGCTCATTGATTTTGTTCATCAGCTCAGCAGGCGTTTTTTTACTGGCCCAAAGGTCAATCTGCATTCCCTGATCACGGACATCACCTGAGGCAGGATCCTGATAATACACAATATCATTTTCATTACTTCCACCATCTTCATAATCTACAATTCCCACTTCAAAAAGGTTTCTTGCGATGAGTGCCTTCGCCTCTTTTACGGTAAGTCCTACCACATTCGGAATACCGATATTTCTCATCGGGCCACTGCCGATTACCACATCAATAATTGAGAATCTCGGAATTTTAGTTCCCGGTTTAATGCTGTTTCCTTTAAATAAAATTCTTAAAATAGCATCTTTCTGAATGCTAGGTTCGTAAATGGTATCACCCACCTTCAGACCTACCTGATCCAGACGCTGGAAACCTAATCCTGAATATTTATTGATAACATCAGGAACGGAAACAGGAGCCCAGTTTCTTGGGTTTACCTTAAGTGTTACAGATCTTCCATTTTTCACACGGGATCCCGGTGCAGGATAAATCTGCAATACCTGAAAAGGTCTGTATTTAGGATCATATTTAAAGCTGTCTACTTCATATTCCAATCCGGAATCATCCAGAATTTTTACGGCATCGTGTACAGATCTGTTGACCACATTCGGAACCTGTATTTCATCGCCGTGATGGGTATGAATCTCCAGCCAGCGGAATGTGAGGTAAATTAAACCTACAAAAACTCCGGCTGCAAGAATTAAATTCAGGAGAACTCTCCAGTTGAATAGCGATTTGAGCATATTGATAAACTCTTTATTTGTAACGGCAAATATAATTAATAATTTTAGAATAGAATTTATTTAAGAATTTTTGGCTGTCGTTTAAATTTTACAAAAATCAGCTCCGGCAATATCTAAAATCATTAAATTTGCCTTACTTGAAAGATACATTTAGCTATGAACAAAACAAATGTAGCCGTAGTAATGGGCGGCTATTCCGATGAGTATAAGGTTTCTCTGAAAAGCGGACAACTGATTTTCGATTCTTTAGACAGAGATATTTACGACGTATATAAAATCGTAATTCTGAAAGACGAATGGTATTTTTTGGATGAAAACGAAAATAAATACGAAATCAACAAAGGAGATTTTTCAGTAAAATTATCTGATGAAAGAACGTTGAAATTTGATGTTTGCTTCAATATTATTCACGGAACGCCTGGTGAAAATGGTATTCTGCAGGCTTACTGGGATGCGATCGGACAAAAATATACAGGTTGTGATTTTTATCAAAGTGCTTTAACTTTTAACAAAAAAGACACCTTAGCAGTACTTTCAAAATATGGAATCCCATCTGCGAAAAGCGTTTATTTAAGAAAAGGAGAAGAGATTAATGTTGATGAAATAGTTGAAAATTTAAAACTTCCGGTATTTGTAAAACCCAACCAATCCGGATCTTCTCTTGGAATTTCTAAGGTGAAAGAAAAATCTGAACTGATTGCTGCCACCGAAATTGCATTTAAAGAAGACGATGAAATTTTAATTGAAAGCTTCCTTGATGGAATGGAAGTTTCTGTTGGAGTAATTGATTATAAAGGCGAAACCATCGTCTTGGGAATTACAGAAATTGTTCCTCAGAATGAATTTTTCGATTATGAAGCCAAATATGAAGGTGCTTCTGAAGAAATTACACCTGCAAGAATTGACGACGAAACAAGAATTAGAGTCGAAGAAATAGCCAAAAGAGCCTACAATTCTCTTGGAATGAGTGGTTTTTCAAGAAGTGAATTTATTCTGATGAACGGCACACCGTACATGCTTGAAATGAATACCAACCCAGGTTTTTCTCCGGCAAGTATTCTTCCGCAACAGGCAAAAATTTATGGAATTTCCATTAAAGATCTTTGTGGAAATGAAGTGGAAAAAGCTTTGAAAAAGTAGGAAGATGAATGTTGGAAGGCGGAAGTTTGCACTTGGCTTTTAACATTCATCTTTAATTTAAATAAAATATAGTTCAGTGGGGAGAGTTTAACATATTAAAACTTTAAACTCAAAACCTAAAACCCAAAACTTTTCACGCATGAAAATTGCCGTTTTTCCGGGATCTTTTGACCCGATTACTTTAGGACATTATGATATTATTGAAAGAGCAGCGGCACTTTTCGACAAGGTGATTATTGCGATCGGACAGAATTCTTCAAAAAAATACATGTTTCCGCTTGAGAGACGAATGGAATTCATTCAAAACTCTGTTGCTGAATTTCCGAATGTGGAAGTCGATCATTTTGAAGGACTGACCGTCGATTACTGCTTCGAAAAAAATGCCCAGTTCATCCTCAGAGGCCTCAGAAATCCTGCTGATTTTGAATTTGAAAAAGCCATTGCTCACACAAACCGAACTTTAGCCCACAAAAAACTGGAAACTGTTTTTCTTTTAACCTCATCCGGAAAGTCTTTCATTAGCAGCAGCATCGTGAGAGAAATCATCAACCACGGCGGAGAATATGAACTTTTGGTTCCGGAAGCGGTGAGAGTTGAAAAATAAGTAATGAGTAATGGGTAATAAGTAATATAATAACACAAATGGATTTTAATCAAATTTTCAGAGACCGGACTAAGAAATTTTCTTTAGAAATCATCAAAAGTCTATCTCCACTGCCCTATTCTGATGCGGTTTCAATTATCAGAAAACAAATCATTAGATCTTCAACTTCTGTCGCATCCAATTATCGTGCGGTTTGCAGAGCAAGATCGGAGAAAGAAAAATTTGCAAAAATCTGTATTGTTGTTGAAGAAATTGATGAAACCCAATTCTGGTTAGAAATCATCGAAGATTTAGAGTATCTTGAAGATAAAAAATTACTATTATTAAAATCAGAATGTGAAGAACTGGTAAAAGTAATGACCACATATAAACATAAATTATCTCAAAATTTATAACGTTCGTAATTACTCATTACCCATCACTTATTACCTATAGACATGCACGAGCAGCTCAACTTCATCATAGAAATTCTCGGGACGATCTCTTTTTCGATGTCGGGAAGTTTTGCTGCGATGCAGAAAAGGCTGGATCCGTTTGGGGTTTTGATTATTGCATTCGTAACGTCGGTTGGTGGTGGAACCGTAAGAGATTTATTACTGGACACTCCCGTTTTCTGGATGCACGACCTTCTGATGTGCGGACTGATTCTGGCAACCAGCATTTTCTCCATGATCTTTAAGTCGATTGAGAAAAATTTTAAAGTCACCCTTTTTATATTCGACAGTTTTGGGTTGGGATTATTTACGATCATTGGCGTTCAGAAAGGTTTAAATTTAGACATTCATCCTTTAATCTGTATCGGATTGGGAACGATCACCGGATGTTTTGGTGGAATCATACGCGATATTTTACTGAACAGAATTCCACTGATTTTCAGGAAAGAAATTTATGCGAGTGCCTGTATTATTGGAGGTTCTACCTTTTTACTGCTGACGCATTTTACCACACTTTCGTATACTTTCATTCAGATTTTTACGATTTTAATGATTGTAAGTGTAAGAACTTTAGCTGTAAAATACCATTGGCAAATCCCGAAATTTTATGGGTATGAAAGTAATTCTGAAATGTAAAAAAACAAAAAATGCACCTGATTTCTCAGGTGCATTTTTTATTTAAAATTTGTTTCTTAAAACTTCCCTCTCTGTCTCATGTGAGGATTGTGAACGTGTTTTTGCATCGTTGGCATTTTCAGCTGAGCCTTCATTGTTTTAATGTGCTCGGTCATCATTCCTGCAGTATCCAGTCTTTTAGCTTCTTCCAAAAGTTTCTGCCCTTCCTGTTTTCTTCCTTTAGAAAGTGCTGCTGCAGCCAGATTTAAAGTAGCCATTGCACGGTCATGCTTCATATTCAAACCATAATCCAGCGCTTTTTTCATATAAGGTTCTATTTTCGCCGGGTTATCCTGAGCTAACGTTAAACCTTGCAGATAATGGAAATAACCGTATTGGTTTTTATCAAGCTGAGAAGTATAATTGGTGATTTTTGTAAGCCAAACTCCTGCTTTCTCCATATTTTGTTTTCTCAGTTGCCAGAAAGCCAAAAGAATATACTCGTTTTTAAAATAAAGGAAAACCGGAACAGCCGCAAGAATCACCAAAACGATTCCCCAACCGATGTTTCTGTTCATCATCAGATAAACTGCTGCTGCAATAATCAGGGCAGCGATAACAAATTTTATGTATTTGTTCATGTTTAAATTTTAGAATGGCAAAGATAATGAATTCAATATTCAATATTCAATATTTAAGGTTGATTAAATTCAGTATTGTCTGGATTTGATTCATCTATTTCAAATCTCAAACGTCAAATCTCAAATCTTCTCATAAGTTTGAAAGCTGAAATCATATTCATTCTTCTCATCTTTTTCATGATGAAATTCTTCTTTCAGTTTCCAGATTTTAGGATCAATTTTCGGGAAAAACGTATCTGCTTTAAGTTGAGCTTTTACTAAGGTTACTTCAAGTTTATCAGCAATATCCATTGTTTGTTCATAAATATTTCCACCACCGATGATGAATACATTTTCATCGATTTTTTTTGCAAATTTTAAGGCTTCTTTTATGCTTCCAACAATTAAAATCCCTTCCTGAAACCAGTTTTTCTTTCTTGAAACAACAATATTGGTGCGGTTTGGAAGTGGCTTACCAATACTTTCGTAAGTTTTTCTGCCCATAATAATCGGATGTCCGGAAGTAAGATCTTTAAAGTGTTTCAAATCTTTCGGAAGATGCCACAGGAGTTTGTTATCTGCTCCTATTTCGTTCTTCTCGCCCATCGCCACCACAATTGTTGTCATTCTTAATATTTTTTACAAAAATAGCACATAATTTGTATATTTGGAAAACGCAAAAATTAAAAAAAACATACAGACTATGAAAAACAAAGGCTGCCTTAGCGCAGGAACTATCGGAATTGCACTTCTTGTAATTGTTGCAATTGCTTTCTTCTGGGGGAAAAACGGTTACAATAACTTCGTTGCTAAAGAAGCGATTGTAGACAACAAATGGTCTAACGTAGAAACGGTATATCAAAAAAGAGCCAACCTGATCCCAAATCTTGAAAGAACAGTGAAAGCTTACTCTAAATTTGAGCAGGAAACTTTAACCAAAGTAATCGAAGCAAGATCTAAAGCAACTTCAATAAACATTGATCCTACAAATATGACCGAAGCTGATTTGGCAAAATTCCAGGCTGCACAGGGAGAATTATCAGGAGCATTGAGCAGATTGATGGCGGTTGTAGAATCTTATCCAAACTTGAAGGCAGATCAACAGTACATTAATTTCCAGAGCGAATATATTGCGATTGAAAACAGCATCAGATCAGAAACTGTTTATTACAACGAAGCTGTGAGAGATTACAATACCTCAATCAAGCAATTCCCTTCTAACATCATAGCGAATTTCACCAACTTTAAAGAAAAACCATCTTTCAAAGCAGCTGCAGGAGCAGAAAAAGCACCGGATGTGTTTTCAGAATAATTAAAACAAACGTGAGCAATTTCCTTACAGATCAGCAGATCGCATTGCTTGTAGATGCGATACAGTCGGCGGAAGATCATTCTACCGGCGAGATCAGGGTGCACATCGACTCCAATACTGAAAACAAAAATGCTGACAGAGCTTACGATGTTTTCAAAGAACTTTGCATGAATAAGACCGCAGAACTCAATGCGGTTCTTTTTCATGTTAATTTTGAACAGAAATATCTCACGATTATCGGCGACAGAGGAATTCACGAGAGAGTACATCAGTCTTACTGGGATGCTCTGCATGATGAAATTACCGCTGGCTTTGCTCAGAAGAAATTTTTCGAACCGCTGCGGGATGCCATTTTAAAAACAGGTTTCGAACTCAAAAAATATTTTCCGGTGACGGGAGAAAACACCAACGAACTTTCCAATGAAATTACATTTTCATAAATCCGTATTTTCATTTATTCTACTCTGCTTTTACGCTTTCGTATCAGCACAATATAGCATTCCCGAAAAACCCAAATTGCTTTATCCTGTCTATGATGAAGCCAAACTTTTATCGAAACAGGAAACTGATGAGTTAAACAAAAAACTCATCGCTTTTTCAGATTCCACTTCTACCGAAATTGAAGTAATCATTATTCCTTCCACTAAAGGTGAGGACATTAATTTTGTTGCCACGATGATCGGCGAAAAATGGGGAATCGGGCAAAAAGGAATAGACAACGGAGTCGTTTTTCTGATTGCCACTGAAGACAGAAAGCTCGCAATTCAGCAGGGACGGGCCGTTGAGCAATATTTAACAGCATCTACTTCGAAACAGATTATCGATTACATCGTGACTCCACATTTCCGTGAAGGAAACTGGTACGAAGGCATCAACCGCGGGACTTCTGCGATTATGGAAGCCGTTCAGGGTAAATTCAAACCTATTGAACGGAAGAAAGAAAACGATTTTGATCTGGGCCAACTTCTTTTAGTTGCCTTTGTAATCATCATTATTCTCATCATTATTTTTAAAAACCGCGGCGGCGGGAACGACGATGACGACGATGTAATCATCACGCGACGTGGCAGAAGAAATTATCCAGGCGGATTTTTCCCATTCCCTTTCCCAGGCAGTTTTGGCGGAGGTAGCTTTGGTGGTGGAAGTTCCGGCGGTGGCGGCGGAGGTTTTGGCGGCTTCGGCGGTGGCGGAAGTTTTGGTGGCGGTGGTGCTTCGGGTGGATGGTAAAACATTGATTACAAATATTCTGTATTCAGTAATTTTTACTATTTTTACAAAAAATAAGATGATGTCAGCAAGAAAATCTTTTTTCCGAAACTTGAAGAGCATTCCCCTTACTCCAGAAACAGAAAGTGCTTTTGTACGTGTTGCCCATAAAATCAGTTCCAGCAATTCTAAATCTCAGGTCGTTAAAATTGGAAATAAATTTTTCAGAGTAAAAGAGCTCGGATAGAAATGAACATTGCATTTACAACAATAATTGTTTTTATCATTTTAGCCCCCGGTTTTTTAGCTCGTATAGCATATCACTCATCGAAATTAAGCGTAAGTAATCCCAACAAAAATATTGTCAACGAATTGACATTATCAATTATTCCAGCATTGATAATACAGATTGCCGGTATTTTTCTGGTCAATACATTTTCGGATTTTCTGATTGATTTTCAGACTCTCGGTCATCTTATTTTAGGAGCTACAAATAATAATGCTATTGGTAATAATTTTAAAAAGATTGATGAATTCAAATATCAGATATTTTTTTATAATCTTTTTGTATTTTCATTTGCTTTTTTCAGTGGATACATCATTAGAAGATTGGTTCGCATTACTAAAGCTGATCGTAAAATAAGGTATTTTCGTTTTTCAAACAAATGGCATTATATATTCTCTGGAGAATGTCTGGATTTTCCCGATGTTCCTGATAATTATGAAAATATAACAGAAAAAATTGTAAATGTTTTATGTAAAGTAAATGGTAAAAACGTGCTTTATACAGGTACATTGTTCAATTACTTTATTGATGCAAATGGAAATCTTGAAGCTGTACATTTGAAATTTCCAATACGAAGATTGTTGGAAGATGATGATGAAGAAGATTATCATAAAAAATATTATGAGATTGAGAGTAGATATTTGGTCATTCCCAATAATGATATTATAAATATAAACTTTCGATACTTCAATTTGGTAGAAGTTAATGAGCAAGATTTGACACCGGAAGAATTAAATAATATCATTTCGTTAAACGAAAATAACTAATCTTCATATTTTAACAACCTTTCATCATACAGATAGAAAAATTACAACTGTCATTCACACACAAAGATTGGATAGGTAATTTTGTTGTGCTTACCAGTAAGACATTATTTAAACGACACTCTATCATTAAAATTTCATTAAAAACCGTCAACAGCCACAAATTTCTAAGCAAATTTTCATTATATTTACTGAAAACGGGTTTATGAAGAAAACACTGGTGGTTTTTGCCCATCCTTATCTTGAACACTCTACTTCAAACGTTGAACTCATCAATTTCTACGTTCGTCATCAGCATTATACACTTCGTGATCTGTACGAAGAATATCCTGATTTTCACATTGCCGCTTTCAGAGAAAGAAAAAGACTGCAGCAGTACGACCGTTTTATATTTCAGTTTCCGATTATCTGGTTCGGGATTCCACCTCTGCTGAAGCTGTGGATTGACGAAGTTTTCGACCGGAACTGGGTGAAAGAAGGCGAAAACAATCCCTTGAAAGACAAAGAAGTTTACATCGTTGTAACAACAGGTGGCAAAGAAAGATCTTTCACAAAAGAAGGCACTTACAAATACACCATCGATGAGATCATCAGCACGCTCATTGTTTCTTTAAATGTTTTCGGTGCCAATATTAAAGACATTACCATTGTTTACGAAGCCAATAAACTGTCAAAAAAAGAAATTATCCTTCACAAAAAAAAATTTGTAGAAATCCTAAATCAATAATATGGAATCCAGCATCGCGATGAACACCCTGATTTTTTTAGGCGTTGCCATTATTATGGTTCCGCTGGCCAGAAAATTGGGCTTAAGTTCGGTGATAGGCTATATTTTAGGTGGAATTATCATCGGACCTTATCTTCTGAGACTTACCGGAAATGACGTCAACGATATTATGCACGCCAGCGAATTTGGCGTGATCATGTTGCTTTTTCTGGTCGGATTAGAACTGGAACCGAGAAAATTCTGGGAGATGCGGAAGAAAATTGTCGGACTTGGGCTTACACAGATGGTTCTCACCATTTTTATTTTATTCATCATCTTCATCACAGCAGGTTGGAATATGAACAAAGCCATCGCCGTCGCCATGTGTTTTGCATTATCTTCTACCGCAATTGTTTTACAGACTTTACAGGAAAAAAACAATCTGAAAACTCTGGCCGGCGAAGCTTCCTTTTCCACACTGTTATTTCAGGATATTGCCGTAATTCCAATTCTTGCGATTCTGCCGGTTTTGGCTCATACCAAAGCAAAGCATAATGACAATGAAGTTCAGATTTTAATTCAGAAACTTCCGGACTGGCTTCAGGCAGGAACCGTAATTTTCGGTGTTGTAGCCTTGATTTTATTGGGAAGATATGTTTTTGTACCGTTTTTAAGGTATGTTTCGAAAGCGGGAATGACAGAATTACTTACAGCCACTTCCCTTTTTCTCGTGATTGGAGTTTCAGAACTGATGGTTGCCATAGGTTTATCACCTGCATTAGGAGCATTCTTGGCTGGCGTAATGTTAGCAAATAGTGAATTCCGTCATGAACTGGAAGCGCATATTGATCCGTTCAAAGGTCTTCTGCTCGCTGTGTTTTTTGTCAGTGTCGGTTCCACGATGAATTTTAATGTGATTGCTGCTGATCCAACATTTATCTTCAGTACCGTATTTGTGGTTTTGACAGTAAAATTCGTTGTTCTTTTTGCGATCGGGAAATTCTTTAAAATCGACAGTCCTCAGAGTTTATTTTATGCTTTTGCCCTTTCTCAGGTGGGTGAATTTGCTTTTGTTTTGATTAATTACGCATCAGATTTATCACTTTTCAGCGCAGAAATGAATGCCCAAATGATGGCCGTGACAGCAATTACGATGTGCATTACTCCGATTCTTCTGATTATTAATGATAAAATAATTACTCCAAGATTTCTCAGGGAAGTTCCGGAGACTCAATCCGATTTCAATATTTTAGACAGCGATATTTCTCAGAAAAAAATCATCATTGTAGGTTTCGGGCATTTCGGAAGTACCGTGGGAAGACTACTGAAAGCAAATAAAATCACCGCAACAGTTCTCGACAGAGATTCTGACCGTGTGAAACTGTTGAGAAGTTATGGTTTTAAAGTCTATTATGGTGATGCGACCAGAATTCCAGTTCTGAGAGCTGCAGGAATTGAAGATGCCGAAATTTTGGTTCTCTGTTTGGATGATCCCGATGACAACAGATTTGTTGCTGATCTGGTGCGTGAACAATATCCTGACGTGAAAATATTTGTCCGTGCAAAAAACAGAATTGATGCTTACGCCTATCTCGACAACGGAATTGACAATATTTACAGAGAAACGTTAGGAACTGCAGTCGATATGGCTGTTGATGTTCTGCAGGAAACCGGAATGCGGAAATATGCAGCAAGACGTTTAGGGCAAAGGTTTATGGCGATCGACAAAGCCTCCATCCGTAAACTGGCGAAATCAAATGACGATGAAGACATCCGGCTTTTTACTACAAGAGAAATCCTCCAAAGAGAGGAGGATTTGTTGGCTTATGATAATTTAAATCTTGAGAATAAAGACTGGGAAACCTCATCAGCCGAAGGTGAAGAGGAAGGCGACAAATAGTTTACTGTAAACTTACACTTCCCCCACTGCTTTCTTCTTTCGAAACGGTGGTCACATTTCCTTTTTTAATTCCTTTGATTGAACCTCCTGAAGAAGCATGAGCTTCAAATTTAGAAGAAACACCAATTTCAACATTTGAACCGCTTGAAGATTCTGCTTTTACGTTTTCTGCAACTACCTCTTTTGCCGAAATTGTACTTCCTGATGATGCATTTAAAACGGCACCTTTAGTTTTTCCTGAAATATTCACTTCTCCAGCTGAAGAGGCTTCTACATTAAGATTTACAGCCCAGATTTGTCCTTTAAAAGTGCCGCTGCTTCCGGCGTCAATATCCATTTCATTGGCCTCGAGTTTGCCCGAAATATGACCTGAACTTGAAACTTCCACATCGGTTTTATCCTGTGTAAACTGATCTCTTACCACGATAATTCCTGCAGAATTAGCTTCCAGTTTTTTGAAATCTTTCGCATAAATTTTAGCTTTCACATTATTTGTATTCATCACGCGGAAACCGTTTTTGTAATGAATATGCAATTCTCCGCCACTGTTATCCACCAGAACTTCATCGATAATATTGGCAGGGGCAGAAATAACGACCCTTTCCACATCAGATTTTATCACCTCAGCTTCGATTGCCTGCGAAACTTCAATTTCGTCAAAATCTCCTTTAAATTCTTTCTGTTTTAAAGGTCCGTGATCCTTATTGGTAACGTCCGGAAGCCATGTTGACTTTCCGTTTTTGCTTTCGTTTTCTTTGCACGATGACAAAGTAATGATTCCTGATAAAAGTAAAATAGAAGTGTATTTCATATTTAAATTATTTGATTGGTTTCTGATTTTACATGCTACCGCTTTAATTTCATCAGTTTTAAGATGGAAAATTGTGGCGGTTTGATGTTTTGATGTTTTAAAGTTTAGTTTTTAATATCTTTATACTTTAATAACAACTAAATTATGAAATCTCTTACAACTGACAAGAAAAACAGTTTTAAAATCAGATAAGAGTTTGATAATTATATTTAAATAATAAATTCTGCACATGAAAAACATTTCATCAGTATTATTAATTTCTGCTTTGGCATTCAATTATTCCTGCACTACCACAATGAAAACAACCGACGTAAAACAGGAAATTCCTGTTACTGACGCTTCACTTTCTACGAATCCGTTCATGAAGAAAAGCAAACTTCAATATGAAGCTCCCGAATTTGATAAAATTAAAAACGAACATTTCAAACCTGCTTTTGAATTTGGTTTAAAACAGCACGATGCTGAAATCCTTACAATTGCCAACAATTCTGAAGCGGCAACTTTTGAAAATACGCTTGTAGCCTTGGAAAAAAGTGGTGAAGTTTTGAAAAGAGCAATGATTACATTTTCAAATCTAACGAGTGCCAATACCAACCCTACGCTTCAGGCTTTAGACGAAGAATTCGCTCCTATTTTCGCAGCACATTCTGATAAAATGTATCTGAATGAAAATCTGTACAAAAGAATTAAATCTATTTCAGACAATGGTTTAGATTCTGAAAGCAAAAGACTTCTTCAATTTTACAAACAAAATTTTGAAATCGCAGGAGCCAATCTTTCCGCTGCTGATAAAGAAAAATTAAAGCAGGTCAATCAGGAGATGGCTTCACTTTCTACTCAGTATTCAAATAAATTACTGGAAGCAAGAAAAGAAGGTGGAATCGTTATCGATAACGTAAAAGAATTAGACGGACTTTCAGCTGATGAAATTGCAGCTGCTGCAGCGGACGCAAAAACTGCAGGAAAAGAAGGAAAATATCTTTTAGCGCTTCAAAATACAACACAGCAACCTGTTTTACAAAACCTGACCAACCGGGCCACCCGTGAAAAAGCTTTCAAAGCTTCATGGATGAGAGCTGAAAAAGGTGGAAACAGCGACACGAGAGCAACCATTGAAAAACTGGCACAATTAAGACTGAAAAAAGCGCAGATTTTAGGCAAAAAAAGCTTCGCAGAATGGAAACTGCAGGATCAGATGGCGAAAAATCCTGACGCTGCCGTAAAATTAATGAACCAATTGGCAACTCCTGCTGTGGAAACCGCAAAACGTGAAGCAAAAGATATTCAGGATCTGATTGACCAGCAGAAAGGAGGTTTCAAATTAGAGCCTTGGGACTGGAATTTTTATGCTGAACAGGTGAGAAAAGCAAAATTTGATTTAGATGAAAACCAAATCAAGCCGTACTTTGAAATCACAACTGTTCTGGAAAAAGGAGTTTTCTTCGCCGCCGAAAAATTCTATGGCCTTACATTTAAAAAGAGAACCGACCTTCCGGTGTATCATCCTGATGTGGTAACTTATGAAGTTTTCGATCATGACGGAAAATCCCTGGCCATTTATTATTTAGATTTCTACACAAGAGATTCTAAAAATGGTGGTGCGTGGATGAGTAATTTTGTTGAGCAATCATATCTCCTCGGAACAAAACCAGTGATTGTCAACTGCTATAATTATCAGAAACCTGCCGCCGGAAAACCTTCATTAATCAGTTATGATGATGTAACAACCATTTTCCACGAATTTGGTCATTCCATCCACGGAATGTTTGCGAGTCAGAAATATCCTTCACTTTCAGGAACCAATGTACCGAGAGATTTTGTGGAATTCCCTTCTCAGATTAATGAACACTGGGCATTAGATCATGTAGTTTTAAAAAATTACGCACTTCATTATGAAACAAAACAGCCGATTCCACAGGCTTTGGTTGATAAAATTAAAAAAGCGGCAACTTTCAACCAAGGTTATATGACGACTGAACTGGTTTCTGCAGCAGCTCTGGATATGGATTGGCATTCTGTAACCAATGAAAATCAATTGCTTCCGGTTTTAGACTTCGAAAAGCAATCATTAAATAACCACGGATTTAATTTATCAACCGTGCCGCCAAGATACCACACACCTTACTTTGCACACATTTGGGGTGGCGGTTATTCGGCAGGTTATTACGCATATTTATGGTCTGAAACTTTAGACAGTGATGCATGGGAATGGATTGAAAAAAATGGCGGACTGACGAGAGAAAACGGTGACCGTTTCAGAAAATACATTCTGTCTGTCGGAAATTCTGTTGATTTGAATCAGGCGTTCAGAGATTTCACAGGACATGATCCGGATATTAAGCCGTTGTTGAGAAACAGAGGTTTTATTAAATAAACTATAGGGAAGCATTCATTTATTTGGATGCTTTTTTTAGTTATACGAATGGCTCGAATTTAATGCGAATTATCCCGAATTTAGGCTCTCGCTGATTTTGCTGATTAAGCTAATTTTTTTCAAACATAAAAAATCTGTGGAAATCTGTGCAATCTGTGCGCTATTTAATTTCTCACAGATTTCACGGATTTACACAGATATGAGTGTAATATTCTTCGAGTAAATTTGTAACAGGAGATAAGTTTTGGCTAAAGCCAATCGGATCAATTTAAATTACAGACGGGCTAAAGCCCATCCCTATTGAACCACGCTTTGTGTAATTCGTGAAAAAATATTCGTGTACATTTGTGTTTTAAAATTAAAATCAAAAAAAATGAACTGTCCATGCTGCTCCGGAAAAACGTATGAAGAATGCTGTAAACCTTTTCATACAGGAGAAAAATTTGCTCCGACCGCTGAAGCTTTGATGCGTTCACGATTTTCGGCATTTGCTATTCCAAACGGGAAATATTTAATGGAAACCACCTCACCCAGCAAAAGACAATTTCACAATACCAAAGATTTACAGGAATGGGGAGAAATCAACCAATGGACGAAACTGGAAATCGTCAGTAAACCATCGATGAATAAAGTAGAATTCAAAGCATATTATACGGATGAAGACGGAGAAAAAAATATTCATCACGAATTATCGACATTCAAAATGATCCAAAACCGTTGGTATTATGTTTCTGGAGAATTTTTGGACTGATAATTTAACCACAAAAACTTTTAACACATAAGTCACAGAGATTTTTCTTGGTTTGAAAACATTTTTATAACACTATAAATAAAAAATCAAAGATTTTTAAAGTGAATGTTTGCACTATCCTACATTCTAATAATAAGCATACAATGAAAATCTTTGATTTTCAACTCTTATGTGTTCTAAAATATTTTCAAAGTTTTCAAACTAAAACTAATATGACTGATGTGTCAAAATTTCCCGCATATTAAACTTTTTGAACTTTTATTTTCAAAATAATGAAACTTCAATAATTAAAATTTCTATTGTGACTTTTGTGGTTCAGGTACGCATAAAAAAATGTCCAGCATTTCTGCCGGACATTTTAATTTTATGTAGAAAACTCTTAGTGAGCCTCGTTTCCGTCGATACCGTGAGCATGACCGTGAGACAATTCCTCTTCCGTTGCAGGACGGGTATTTAAAATCTCAACCTGGAAATCCAAAACTTTCCCAGCCATTGGGTGGTTAAGGTCAGCAATTACAGCTTCTGGCGTAACGTCTACTACAAAAGCCTGGAAATTATTTCCTTCGTTATCTGTTAGAGGTAAAATAGCTCCCACTGGTGGAAGTCCACCATCACCGAACATCTCAATTGGCAATTGAGCAATCGCATCTTCCTGTTTTTCACCGTAAGCTTCTTCCGGCTGAATCACGAAAGCAGCAGTATCACCAGCAGTTAAACCGTGGATATTCTGTTCAAATTTAGGAATCATCATTCCTACACCATATAAAAATGTAAGCGGATTTTCTGCTGTCGTTTCTTCTACAAGGATTTTGCTTCCATCCTCTTCGATAGTGTGAAGAACGTACTTTACAGCTACCACATGATTGTTATCAATTGTCATATTTCTTTTTTTGCGTGATTTTTTTCACGATTAAACGGCACAAATATACTGTTTTTGAAGGAATTGATTCATTAATTATCATTAAAGAATCATCTGCGGCATACTAATTTTTATTTTTTGCTTCCGCCTTTTTCTTCTGTCTCAAAACATACAGATACAGACTTTCAACCTTCGCTCTTGCCCAATCTGTTTTTCTCAAAAACTTCAATGACGAACTGATGCTTGGATTATCGGTAAAGCATTTGATGTTGATTTGTTTTCCCAATTCCTCAAAGCCCTGATAATATTCTACCAGTTCCTCAAGAATGGCATCGAGACGTTTTCCGTGTAAAGGATCTTTTGACTGTTGCTCCATAGTTTGGCAAAGTTAATTATTTCATTTCTAAACCTCATCTAAACCTCATAGGTTTTCAAAACCTATGAGGTTTCATCCTTCAAACTTACTTATAACAATGCGAGATACTCAATTCTAAACCTAACGGGTTTTTAGAAACCCGTTAGGTTTGCTGTTGCAAATGAGGTTGCTTCGAGCAAAATATTCTGCATTTTATCACAAACAATAGTGAAACAAACAAAATGCAACTGCGGGTAGTCACAAACAACCTGTTTTAGTTAAATGTAAACTGCATTTGGTTACAAACAACGGTGAAACAAACAAACTGCAACTGCATTCTATTATAAACAGGTTGTTTTAAACAAAATGCAGACTCCGGAAGTTACAAACAAGGTTGTTTTAAACTAACGGAGATCGCCGGAAGTCACAAACACTGTTGTTTAAAACCAACGGAATACTTCTGAAATTATAAACGGGGTTGTTTTACAAAAAAAAGAAATTTCTATTTTTTTTAAACCGACAACTTGAAAAAACAGAATTTAAATTGATAAAAACCGTAGATAAAATGATTGTTTTCAGCATAAATTAGAATTAAAAATCTAATAGGTTCAAACACAGAAGGGAACATCTAAATTACTTTCGATTTAATGTTTTCTCTAAAGAATAGATTAATTTAGCTAAACCGATTTCAAAATTGAATGAACATACAATAAATTTGAGATGAGCAGAAATACAGACGCCAATAAAAAAACATACAATAAAATAATCGCCAACAAGAAGCGGAAAATTCAGGAAGCTGAGCTGAAAAGAAAGAACCGCCTGAAGGAAATGCGTGAAAATACGAAAGCTAAATTAGCCGCAGAAAAGGAACAAGAAGACGAAATAAAATGAAAATCCTCCACACCGCCGACTGGCATTTAGGCAAACGTCTTGACCGTTTTTCACGACTCCAAGAACAGGTTTTGGTGATGAACGAAATCGTTGAGATTGCAGACCGCGAAAACGTGGATCTGGTTTTAATTGCCGGAGATTTATTCGATAATTTAAATCCAAGTGTTGAGGCGACAGAACTTTTCTATAAAACTTTAAAACGCTTATCTTTAAACGGAAAACGCCCAGTGATCGCCATTTCAGGAAATCACGATTCACCGAGTCTGATCGATGCGCCAGATCCTTTGGCAAGAGAATGTGGAATTATTTTGATCGGTCATCCGAAAGCTCAGATCACGCCTTTTGAACTTGAACATTTTAAAATTTCAAAAACCGCGTCTGGTTTTATCGAACTGGAATTTAAAAACCATAATTTTCCTGTCAGAATCCTTCACACGCCTTATGCGAATGAAGTGCGTCTGAAAGAGTATCTGGGAGAAAATAAGGACGAGGAACTCAACCAGGTTTTGAGAGAGAACTGGAAGCAAACTGCCGATGAATTCTGCGACGAAGACGGGGTCAACCTTTTGATGGCTCATTTATACATGAATAAAAAGGGGGCGCCGATGCTGGAAGAACCTGAAGGTGAAAAACCTATTAAAATCGGAAATGCAGACCTGATCTGGTCGGATATTATTCCGCATCAGATTCAATATACGGCTTTGGGGCATCTGCACGGTTTTCAGAACATCGGAACTGCGGAAAAACCTGTCGTTTATTCTTCTTCGCCCTTGTGCTACAGTTTCAGCGAGGCCGGACAGACAAAATATGTTTCCATCATTCAAGCTGAACCTAAAAAAGCCATTTCATTTGAAAAAATTGCTCTGGAAAATGGTAAACCTTTGGTCAGAAAGACCTTTGATTCTGTAGAAAAAACCATTGAATGGCTTAAGGACAACCCAAACACGCTGGTTGAACTCACGCTGGAAAGCGAAACTTTTTTAAAGGCCGAAGAAAGAAAAGTGATCTATCAGTCTCATGGCGGTATTGTGCATTTAATTCCAAAAATTAGAAATCAGGACTTTAATGATAATAATTTGAGCGAAATTAATCTTAATCAGGATATTCAGGCGCTGTTTAAAGATTATTTTAAATCTAAAAACGGCGGTCAGGAACCGAATGAAGATTTAATTAATCTGTTTAATGAGATAGCTTCAGGTAAATAACAATCAAGGATTTTTCTTAATCTGCAATATATTTTAAACCGCAAAAGAGACCAAAGAAGATTATTAAAATGTAGAAATTCAAAAGTTTGCAAAATGTAACATTTTTATTTTGCACACTTTGAAAAAATTTAAACATCAAAATCTTTCTCTTTAGCGGAAAAACAAAACACACATTTAAAATGATTCCAATTCAACTCACTTTAGAAGGTCTTTACTCATATCAGGAACGTCAGAAAATCGATTTCGAAAGCCTGACGGAAGCTGGCTTGTTCGGTATTTTCGGATCGGTAGGTTCCGGGAAATCTTCTATTTTGGAAGCCATTTCTTTTGCGTTGTATGGCGAAACTGAACGTCTGAATTCGAGAGATAAACGTGCTTACAACATGATGAATCTCAAATCAAATAAGTCTCTGATTGAATTTGATTTTATTAATTATGAAAATAAAAAATTCCGTGCAAAAAGAGAATTTAAACGGAATTCAAAGAATTTTGAAGATGTAAAAACGCCCGAAGTCACTTTCTATGAATGGAAAAATGACAGTTGGATTCCTTTGGAACATTCCAGTGCGGAAAGAATTATTGGGCTGAGTTATGCTAATTTTAAGCGGACAATCATCATTCCTCAAGGTCAGTTTAAAGAGTTTCTTGAACTGGGAGCGACCGAACGGACGAATATGATGAAGGAGATTTTCAGTCTTCACCGTTTTGATTTGCAGAAAAATGTTTCGGATCTTAATACCAAAAACAAATCTGAACTCGATCAGCTGGAAGGTCAGCTGAAAGGTTTTGAGGAAGTGAACGAGGATCAGATTTCAGCACAGAAAGAACATTTGAAACTCGAGCAGCAGAAATTTGAAGAGATTAAAATTCAGTTTAAAACCATTGAGGAAAAATACCAACAATTAAAAAATCTAAAGACCGATTTCGAATCGTTAAAACAGAAGAAATTTGATTTTGAACAACTCAGTTTGCAGAAAACCGAAGTTGACGAACTGGAAATTAAAACGGAACTTTTCGATAAAGTTTTCAGGATCTTCACACCTATTATTGCAGAGAAAAATAAGCTGGAGAAGGAAATTTCAGAACAACTGAAAAATAAAGAAAATCAGTTTAAAATCTTACAGGAAACTGAAGCCAGATTTGAACATATTAAAAGTAAACTGGCTGCGATTCTTCCAAAATTCGAAGCTTTGGAGCAATCTAAAATTCAGGAAAATGATTTGAGCCTGATCCTGAAAATGCTGGAATATTCTGATGATATTAAAACTTTAAAAGTAAGAACTGAAAAAGGTTCAGAGAAAGTAAAAGAGGTTGAAGCTACACAGAAATTAATCCAAAAAAGAATAAGTGAACTTTCCGAAAAGACTGAAGCTTTAAAACCTAAAAAAATAGATTCCAATACTTTGATTCATGTTGGAAATTGGTTTTTGGAGCATAAAAATTTAGCGGAATCAGCAAAAAATCAAACCGGAAAGATTGAAGAAGCTCAGATTAAAATTGAGAAACTTAATGCTGAACTTATTCCTTTTGCTGTCGATCCTGAAACCTACAAGGAAGATTTTAAACAGAAATCTGATGCTTTAGAAACGGAGGCGAAAAAACTTTCGGAACGTCGAAGCCAGCTTGAAGTTCAGCAGAAATTGGCTCATTTTGCCGGAGAACTGCACGACGGAGAATCCTGTCCGCTTTGTGGTGCACTCGAACATCCGAATATTGTAGAATTTGATGATGTGAATGCTGAATTAACTGAAATTAAAAAACAGATTGAGCAAACCGAAATTCAAAAGAATACCTACCAAAAACAAGTTTCTGAAATTGAAAAAATTCTTGACCGGAAAAAGATTTTTGAAGACCAACAGAAAGCTGAGCAGGAAAATTTAAATCTGATCAAAATTAAGACTGAGACTCACAGAAAAAACTTTATCTGGACAGACTTTAATGCTGACAATGAAGCGGATTTTGAGCAAAAACGTCAGCAGTCCCTTGAAATTGAAAAGCAGATCGAAGAACTGACACAACAGATTTCCGGGCAGCAAAAAACTCTGGAAAAAGAGCGTGAACATCTGGAAAAATATAAAAAAGCTTTGGAAGAATTTACACTTGACGAAGCTAAAAAAGAAGAGCAGATCAGAACGAGCGAAGCAAATTTGAAAATTTTAAAATGGTCAGATTATAAAGAAAAAGAAACTGCTGAGATTGTAGATACTTATAAAAAACTTGCACAATCCAATCTTGAAACTGAGCAGAATTATCAGCAGCTTGTAAAAGATGAAAAGGAAATTTCACCTAAAGTAGCGGAACAGACAACGATTGTCAGTCAGCTGAAAACAAGAATTTCCGAACTGGAAAAAGAGATTTCAGAAAATAAAAACATCTTAACGAAATCCTTAGTTGAAAATAATTTCATTGATGTAAAGGCTGTTCAAAATATTCTTGTGCAGGAAATTAATGTGCAGCAGGTGAGAAATACCATTCAACAATTCAGAATACAGTTTGAAACACTTAAGAACGGAATTGCCGATCTGGAAACCAAGCTCAAAGATTTTTCTTTTGATGAAGAACAGTTTGCTGAAGCGGAAAATCAGTTTAAAACTGCTGAGAGTAATTTGAAACTCGCCAACGATTCTGTCGTAAAAATCAGTTCGGAAATTGACCGGCTTGAGAAAGAATTTAAGAAAAAAGAAAATCTTCTTTTGGACTTGGCTAAAGTTCAGAAGCGTCGTGAAAATTTAGCAATCATGCAGAATCTGTTTAACGGAGCTGGATTTGTGCGGTACATTTCATCTATTTATCTGAGACAGTTATGCGACCACGCCAACGTCCGTTTTCACCGGATGACGAGGAATCAACTAAGTTTACAGTTGAACGAAAACAATGATTTTGAAATCATCGATTACCTCAACGAAGGCCGCAGCAGAAGTGTAAAAACCTTATCTGGCGGACAGGCTTTTCAGGTTTCTCTGAGTCTCGCACTGGCTTTGGCAGAAAGCGTTCAGACCAATGCACAGTCGGAGAAGAATTTCTTTTTCATCGACGAAGGTTTCGGAACACAGGATGTAGAATCGGTAAACATTGTCTTTGAAACGCTAATGAATTTACAGAAAGAAAACAGGATCGTCGGCATCATTTCGCACGTGGAAGAACTGAAAGAAAAAATTCCGGTTTCACTGCATATTACAAAGGATGAGGAAAGGGGAAGTTTGATTGAAGTGGTATAAACGTAATTGATTGATTTTACGATTATAACAAACTAATATCATTTTCTTTAAAGAAAATATAAAATTATTGCTTAAGATTACAAAAATAATTATATATTTAAATCACATTCATTTTCATGATTTGTGTTTTGGTTTAGGTACAGAGCAGTTGAAAAAACTGCTCTGTTTTATTTTATATAACCCATCAGATAGGAATAATTTCACAGTAAAATAATCCTCATTCAGGGAATTTTAAAGATCAATTTCAGACAATTACTCTCCTCTTACAGAAAAAAACTCCACAGAAAAATTTCCTGCAGAGTCTAACCTTATTTTACCTGTTGTGCAATTTCATTTCCGAAAAGCTCAATCGATTTTCTCATCACGTCATCGGCCGGATCGCCAACGTCCATGTGACCGATGAATCTGGTGATTCCGAAGATCTCTTTCATGTAACTGATCTTATCTGCAACCTGATTGGCATTTCCAATAAACAAAGCCCCGTCTTTGCTTCTTCCGCCTTCATACTGCATTTTTGAAAAAGGTGCCCAACCTCTGGACTTCCCTATCCTGTCCATCTGAGATTTGTAAGTATCAAAATATCCGTCAATCACATTCTGGTCTTCGCTTACAAAAGTGTGCGAGTGAATGGCAATCTGCATTTCGGATTCCGGATGACCGGCTTTCAGGTATTCCTGTTTGTAAAATTCAATCAGATTCTTAAACTGAACCGGCATTCCGCCAATGATTGCAACAATTAAAGGCATTCCCAATTGCGCTGCACTTAAAACGGACTGCGGAGTTCCGCCCACAGCTCTCCAAATTGGAAGTTTACCACTGTTTTTCGCTCTCGGATAAACGGTTTGATTCTGCATCGGAGCACGCAGTTTCCCCGACCACGAAACGTTTTCTTCAGAATTAATTTTTAACAGTAATTCTAATTTTTCATCAAAAAGCTGCTCGTAATCATTCAAAGAATATCCGTACAAAGGAAAAGATTCAATGAAACTTCCGCGACCTACAAAAATCTCGGCTCTTCCGTCTGAAATGAGATCTAAAGTTGAAAAATCTTCATATACTTTCACCGGCTCAGATGAACTCAAAACTGTTACACCACTCGCCAGTTTGATATTTTTGGTAACACTTGCTGCGGCAGCTAAAAGCATTTCCGGTGAAGAAACTGCGTAATCTGCACGGTGATGTTCTCCCATGGCAAATACATCTATTCCGACCTCATCCATCAGTTTTACCTGACCGATGATTTCGCGGATTTTCACTCCTGCGTCTCTGTATTTTCCGGTTTTCTGGTCGAAGGCGACGTCGCCGAACATTCCTATTCCTAATTCCATATTATTAATATTTATAGAGCAAAATTAGTTGAATGGTTGTTTAAAAACGTTGATGTTTGATAAGAAGGGATTTAATACAATTAGCAAATAGGTTCACAGCTTAATTTCCACTTAAATATAATAATGGTTCTTCACACAATTCTTTTGAATCAAAATGCAAATCTTTACAATTTCATTCTTTTTCTTTTGTCTTGAAACAAAAGAAACAAAAATTCAAGACTTGGAAACGTAGGCTAAAATTCTGAACAATTTCCTAAAATCTCCAAACTCGGGCGGAAACGAAACTTTGCATTAAACTACTATTTTTGCCGCCACTCAAACAATGGATATTTTTTAACGGAAATTCTTCAAAATTTTTTAACGCCTCCGTTTCCGCGGTCGGTTTATACGAAATTTTAAAAATCAATTTCCATACAAAATTGAAGAACAAAAAATTCCAGCCTTTACAGACTGGAATAGTGATTTATAAAAGGAATTCATCCAGATGCTAAAAGCCATCAGCTATAAGCCTTTACTTCTTCAGATTCTGATCAAAATAATCCGTCACTTTCTGCATTAAATGTACTCTGTCTTTTCCGGCAACGTTGTGGGGATGCCCCGGGTACATGAAATAATCCAGCTGAACGCCATTGTCAACTGCGGATTTCAGGAATTTTACAGAGTGTTGCCAAACTACAACATCGTCCTGCGCCCCATGAATCATTAATAATTTTCCTTTTAAATTCTGAACTTTATCCAACAGATTCGAAGCTGCGTAGCCCTGCGGATTTTCCTGAGGAGAATCCATGTATCTTTCACCGTACATGATTTCGTACATGCTCCAGTCGATTACAGGACCACCTGCAACGCCAGCTTTGAACACATCGGGATGACGAAGCATAAAACTGGTTGTCATAAAACCACCAAAGCTCCACCCGTGAATTCCCAGTTTTTCTGAGTCTACATAAGGAAGAGATTTTAAATAGTCAACTCCTTTCATCTGGTCGTTCATTTCTGTGGTTCCAAGGTTTCTGAATACCGCCTGCTCAAACTTCAGACCACGGTTGGCAGAACCTCTTCCGTCCATTGTGAAAATGATATAGTCGTTCTGAGCCATATATTCGTACCAAAGGTTTCCCGAAGCCGGAAAAGTGTTATTGATCAATTGCAGATGCGGCCCATTATATAAATAAACAATAGCCGGATATTTTTTTGTAGCATCAAAATTGGTCGGAAGAATAATCTTTCCGTACAAAATTGTTCCGTCGTCAGCTTTTAAATTGATATTTTTAATCTCCGGTCTTGCATAATTTTTCAACGGATTTTCTGAGGTTAAAATGTTCTGAATTTTCAAGGTGTTTGTATTGATAACATTGACCTTTCTCGGAGTCGAAGCGTTTGAATATGTATCGTACAGATAGTTTCCATCGGCACTCAAGATTCCGGCATGCGTTCCTTCAGCATCGTCCAGTCTCTGTTTTTTATACGAATTCCAGTTGATTCTGTACAAATGTCTTTCAGTAGGGCTGACTTCTGTCGAAGTGTAATAAATCTCTTTTTTCTTTTCATTAAATCCTAAAATGTCGGTTACCAGCCAATCCCCTTTTGTAATCTGAGCGACCAAACCTTTCTCTAAACTGTAATGAAACAAATGGTTGTATCCCGTTCTCTGACTTTGCCAGATAAAATCGGTACTGGAATTCGGGAAAAACAAGAGCGGATGCTGTGGCTCAACATATTTATCGCTCTTCTCTTCGAATAAAGTTTTAACTAAATTTCCCGTTGCCGCATCGTACTGATTCATCTGTAAATGATTCTGTCCGCGGTTGAGAACGCCCACAAAAATATGTTTTGAATCGGGGCTCCAGGTAACTGCTGTTAAATACTGATCTTTTTCACCCTCAATTTTCAGGTAGACTGTAGATTCATTTTTAATATTAAAGACACCCAAAGTAACTTCGTGGGAAGTTTTTCCTGCCATTGGATATTTGATATTGGTGTTGACAGCGGGAGTTACAGACCAGTCGATGATGGGATAATCTGCTACCATCGTCTGATCCATTCTGTAGAACGCTACCGATTCAGAGTTGGGTGCAGGGAAAATTCCGGTGTCGATGCCGAATTCGTTTCTATGAACGTTTGACGCTCCAAAAAGGATATTTTCGTTCGATTCGTTGCTCACTGCTATTGTTTTTCCGTTTTTATTGACGAAAAGATTATTCTTATCCGTAAATGCAAAGGTTTGATTATCATTAAATACTTTCAGATTCTCTGCACTTTTGGGAGTTTCTGCAGACTTTTTAATTTTCCAGTCGCTGCCCGATTTTTCTACCCAGTTCATTTTACCGTTAGACATAAAATAACCTTTGGATGCGCCGGTAAATTTCACCTGCGGAATACCTTTCATCTTATTCTCTGCCAATCCTTTATTCAGTTGGTTCAAAGAAATCAGAGTATCCTGTTTTCCTGTTTTAAGATCTGTAATCAGATAACCGTTTTTTACTGCGTTAATGTAAGATTTCCCATCTGCAGACCATGAAAACTGGGAAATATTTTTCACAGCCAAATTGGTCCGCATACCATTGACAGCTTCTGCCATCGTGAATTTCTGGGTTTGCGCAAAAGCTGTTCCGCCCAAAACAATCATCATTAAAGATAATCTATGTAGTTTCATAAGTAAAATTTCATTTTTTTATCAATAATACCTCACCGGAGATGCAGACAATTGCTGATTAAACCATATTTGTACTACCGGTTTCATTATATTCAATAGAATCTTCCAAAAATAAGAAATAAATATCAGCCATTAAAAAGTCATTTACCTATGACTGTTTTATACACATAATGAATTTTTAAACTTTCCAAAAAATTTTTGTAAACACGATAAAAGTCCCGCTCAGCTCCTGAGTGGCGAGATCTTATAAATATTTACATTTTATTAAATGATCTGAAACTGAAAATTCAAGTACACTCTAAGTCTTCAATTGTCTGATCATTTTTCTATGATTACTGCACTGAAATAATTAATAAAATTAAAAAGTGCTTGTTTTCAATATATTATGTGTATATTTGTAGAATAATCAGGCACCTGCCGACGCTTACTCTGAAACTTCTGAGTTTACTCATTCTATCAGTCTTCGCTTTTACAGTCGCTAATTTTTGTCGTCACAGAACAGGTGCAGTACCTTTTTTCAACCTGAATAAGTTCAGGATCTAAAAATTTCCCACATCATTTTTTGCTTACAAATCGATTTATTATAGTTTTGACCTGCTGATCAGAACGGTAATGGCAACAGCCAAACAATTTTTCAGCAAATACAATAATTTTTTTAATACAATACAATGCAACAAGGAACAGTAAAATTCTTTAACGACACCAAAGGATTTGGTTTTATTACACCATCAACAGGCGGTCAGGACGTTTTCGTACACTCTTCAGGATTAGTAGATACTATCCGTGAAAATGATGTAGTAACATTCGACCTACAGAACGGAGCAAAAGGCGTTAACGCAGTTAACGTGAAAAAAGCGTAATCTCAGAAGACTAATCATCTTCATTAGTGATACAGGCAGATAATTTATTTTATCTGTCTTTTTTTGTGCCTGAAATACTGGTTTGATTAATATTATCTGTTGAAAAGCTTCTTAAACATCTGGTTTTCATCATACCTTTTCTGAGCAGCCTGATGCTGTTTTTTATCTGTCTATGACTGAGATTAAACATCCTGTTTTAAAAAATCAGCAATCATCTCATTTGCATGGTGTAATCAATCAGCTTTCTGGTCATTGAGAAAACACATTGCATGGCTGCAGGAAACTTTCTCACTATGAGAAAGATTGCTGCACGGGTGCGACTGACTTTCTCATATGCCTGAAAGGTTGTTGCGGGGGTGCGACAAACTTTCATGCTTACCTGCAAATCTATTGCACGGGTGCAGGGACGTCTATTGATGGGCTTTGATGCTTTTATCTTTTTTTGAGCCTGTTTAACTTTCATCAAAATTAATTTCCCCCGACCCTAAAGGGAGTTAATTTTGATGAAAGTTTCAAGGCATTTTTCCATCCTTTAGGGTCGGGTAAAAGAAAAATATCCTGAAAATTTGTTTTTTAATCATTTTTAAACAAGCTCTTATAACAGCAATAGTAGTTAGAATTGATCCCGTGAGGATTTCCTTTCTTGTGAAATCGAGGAAGGTGGTTTCTTAAAATACATTCTCTTATAGTGACTCAGTTCCATTTCTAAAACAGCACCTAGCCGTGATAGCAGCGGTTACCCCACAGCGAGCCCGGGCATCAGCGGTGGCGCGAGGAGTATGAGCGGATAGCACGAAACAGCTCCCAAAAAAATATGAGTAATGAGTAATGAGTAATGGGTAATGGATGATTGTTTTAAATGAGTTTATAGATTTTTGAGGTTAAATTTTTATTAAAATTAGATTTCTTATCCTAAATCAATGGACGGAAAATGAGTCTTGCCCTAAATTTGCTTCATAAAATAACAATTAAAAAATCAAAATATTATGTCTACAAAATGGAACCTTGACCCAACACACAGCGAAGTTACTTTTAAAGTAAAACACATGATGATCTCAAACATCAAAGGTCAGTTTAAAAGTTTTAATGCAGAAATTGATGCTGATGACGACACTTTCAAAAACGCAAAAGTGAATGCTACAATCGATGTAGATTCTATCTTCACCAACAACACCGACAGAGACAATCACCTGAAATCTGCCGAATTCTTCAATGCAGAAGCCAACCCAACTATCACTTTCGAATCTTCTTCTCTGAATGACGAAGTGGAAGGAAATCTTACCGTAAACGGCGTTACAAAACCTGTTGTTCTGAACGTGGAGTTCGGTGGTGTAAATGTTGACCCTTGGGGAAATACCAAAGCAGGTTTTTCTTTTGAAACTAAAATCAACAGAAAAGATTTTGGTCTGAACTGGAATGCAGCTCTTGAAGCAGGAGGTGTAATGGTAAGCGAAGAAGTGAAAATTGCCGGTGAGCTTCAGTTTGTAAAACAGGCTTAATACTTTTTTAATCTCACAAATTCAAACCTTCAAGGTTTTAAAAACCTTGAAGGTTTCCTATTTCTTACACTATGAATCTCCACGATCTCGAAAATATCAGCAGCGGTTTTAAATCTTCCCAGAAGATGCCTGTCCTCTTTCTTGGGCATGGCTCGCCGATGAATGCGGTAGAGGAAAATCAGTTTGTACAAGGATTCAGAAAAGCAGCTGCAGAAATTGAGAAACCGAATGCAATTCTCTGTATTTCGGCTCACTGGCTGACCGGAGGAACTTTTGTGACGGCTATGGAAATGCCGAAAACCATTCACGATTTCGGAGGTTTTCCGCAGGTTTTGTTTGATGTGCAGTATCCTGCTCACGGAAGTCCGGAACTGGCTGAGGAAGTGATCAGCATTCTGAATCCGATTGCTGAAGAAGATCACAGCTGGGGTCTTGATCATGGCGCGTGGTCGGTCATTAAACATATGTATCCCAATGCAGATATTCCTGTAATTCAGATGAGTATTGACTATAACAAGCCTCCTCAATATCATTTTGATTTAGGCAAAAGACTTTCAAAACTCAGAGAGAAAGGAATTCTGATTATCGGAAGCGGAAATATTGTTCACAACCTGAGAATGGTGGACTGGAAAAATATCAATACCGTTGGAGCCGGCTGGGACTGGGCGATAGAAGCAAGAGAAAAAACCAACAACTGGCTAACTGACGGAAATTTTCAAAACCTAATCGATTACAGAAGTCACGGAACATCCCTGGAATATGCAATCCCTACTCCCGATCATTACTATCCATTGCTTTATACTTTAGGTTTAAAAGAAAATTCAGAAAATCTCAAACTTTTCAATGATGAATTAATTGCGGGATCTCTCAGCATGACGAGCGTGAGAATTGGATAAAATTCTTCTTTTTTAATCACACAAAAAAGAGTATTATTGTATTCTATGAAGAAAACTCTATTACTTCTACTGATTATTCTGCCATTCTATATCTCATTTGCACAGACCGTTAAAGGAACTGTTGTAAATGATTTAGACAAACCAATTCCTCAGGTAAGCATTTATCTTGACGGAACTACCACTGCAACCACCTCAGCTGCGGACGGAAGTTTCAGCCTGAACATTCCGAACAGTAAAAATGGAGTTTTGGTTTTTCAGAAAGAAAATTTCGACACTTATACTGTCAATGTTTCAGAAGTTTTAAATAAAACTTTAAAAGTAGGTCTTCTAAAAGCCAGAAATATTGAAGAAGTAAAAATAATTCCTTACACTGAAGCAACATACAAACGTTACATCGGTCATTTTCTGAATGCTTTCATCGGTATGGACCACGAAAACGTTAAGATTAAAAATCAGAGAACACTGAAGTTTGCCTACGATTCTGAAAATAAAATTCTCCGTGTAAAAGCTCCCCAGACTTTAATCATTGAAAATAAAAACCTTGGATATACAATTCAATATAATCTGGTGGAATTTGTGTCTGAATTTGATCATCAAACCACAAGATTTTACGGAACCAGCTTTTTTACTGTGACAAATAACAACGCAAAAATGAAGCTCAACAGAATGAATGCCTTCGATGGAAGTCAGGTTCACTTTTTCAGGAGTGTTTTTGCTAAAAAAGTAGAATCAGATGGCTTTATTGTCAATCAGATAACGAAATTTCCAAATGAAAAATACCCTACACCAGCAGAACTTCAAAAGCTGAATGATTATACTACAAGCCTAAAAAGTAAACAGGCAATCTTAAGCATACCGTCTGACATTTCTGACATTGCAGGCAGAAAACGTACAGAACCTGCCTACAAAATCGCTATCACGAAGATGCGTATTCCTGAAACAGACTACACAAAAAATACAGATGGAAAACTGATTCTAGATTATGATTATATGATGCAAATTAACTTCAAAAAATATTTTTACGAATACAAAAAAGGTCAGTTTGTAAAAACAAAAAACCCGATTGTTCAGACATCATATCTGCATCCCGACGGTGAAACTTTTGAAATCAGCAGCGACGGAAACACTTCAAATCCCGGAATGCTTACCAATCAGGGCGAATTTGCAAACAATAAAATTGAAAATCTGCTGCCTTTAGATTATGAATTAGGCGACTAAACGCAAAAAAGCTTCCAGACCGGAAGCTTTCATCTTAAAAATTTGTTTTATTTTACTGAACTGCCTGCAAAACATTGATATTTCCATATCCGTAATCTGCATTTTTTGCTGGGTAGTACGTTGCCGACTGTCTCATTCTATTCAGAACCTGATCTCTCGTCCATGAAGGATTTTTAGACCAGACCAAAGCCGCAATTCCCGCAGAGGAAGCTGTTGCGACTGATGAACCGCCCACGTAATCTGTTTGTCCGTTATAATAACTCAAAACAGGAATATTGCTTCCTGAAGCTCTTTCCATCTGATAGGTAAAATCAATCTCTTCACCCGAATGGCAAACGTCACACTTCTGATTGGATGTATTTTCTTTCACGCCCGTCACTGCTTGTGTCTCTGGCATCCAGGCCGGGAAAATCACACCGACGAATGTTGTGAAGCTTGTGGAAGTTCCGCCAGCACAGAAGATGAGTTTTCCTTTTGAATAGGCATATTTCACACCGTCTTCAATTTTTCCTACCGAGAAAACATGTCCCATCGACATTGAAATGATCTTAACGCTTGCTGTATTTCCTAAATTGGTAAAAGCTGTTTTCACACCGTTCTGTTCGTGATAACCATCCAAAACTACATTTGAAGCTGCTCTGTACGAAATCAAATTAGCATTATATGCAACTCCAACTGGCTGTCCCTGATTATTTCTCGGTGCTGCCATCGCCGAAGCCATGCTCGTTCCGTGACCGCATTTGTCATCTGAACCATCGAAACCTGTACTCCACGGCCACACTGAATCTACATAAACTCCGTTTTTGCTGATGGTTCGTCCAGAAGAATTCCCGTTATTGAAGCTGCTGCCCAATAAACTTTGGTTGGAAGAAACTCCGGAATCAATCAAACCAATCGTCACTCCCGCTCCCGTGCTGTAGCTCCATGCGTTTGTGATGTTGTGTTTTGCAAATGACCAAGGTGCTTTTGCATTCGGCGTTACAGTTGTGTAGTCTGCTGCATTTAATGCTAAAGATTCATACCCACAACCTGAAGATGAACTTGATTTTGCTGCACCACTGAATTTATTTTCATTTTCAAAATAACGGTAGTCTGCAGGCTCAAGATAACGGATTTGTTTTAATTTTCTTAAAGCAATTACAGTTTCCTGCTTTTCAAGAACGACATCAATCTGATTTAAAAACTCGTCTGATGACAGTAAAATTCTATCTTTTTTGCCCTCATATTTTTCAATAGTCTGCAAAATCATGTTTTCAATCTCTTTGCTGTCGGGCGTTTCGCTTCGGTCGAAAGAATTCCCGAAACCGATGGATGCCAGTTTATTTCCCTGAAAAATACCGCTCCAGACAAAATGATCTGACGATTCTTTCCATGAAAAACGTTTTCCGGTTTTGATGGTTTCGTTGATTTTCTCATTGATTTGTTTTGCGGTAAGCGGATCTGTCTGTGTAATCTGAATTTCTGCAGGATTAGTCTGCAACTCGTCCTGACTGCATGATGTGAAAGCCAAAAAAGCCACAAGCATGCAAAATACTTTTGTTTTCATATTTAAAATTTTAAAATGTTTGGTGAAGCCAAGTTATTAATTTATACTGAAAGACAGAAGGTTGAAATTAAATTTAAACAAAAAAAAAGCTTCCGGATTGGAAGCTTACACTAAAGTAAATATATATTTTTATTTAAAAGTTCACCACAAATTTTCTCTCATTAATCAGCTCTGCAATTGCCAACATATCTTTCCCAATTAACCTGTCATCTTCCAGTTTGGCAACTTTTGAACGGAGAATGGCGTGGTTTTCTTCAATAATCTTCGAGCATTTTGCAGGTCTTCTGAATTCTAATCCCTGTGCAGCGAACATCAGTTCAACCGCTAAAATATTAACTAAATTCCCTAAAACCTGATTGAATTTTCTTCCTGAAATACTTCCCATGGAAACATGATCTTCCTGACCTAAACTCGTTGGGATAGAATCGGCCGATGCCGGAAAGCAAAGTGTTTTGTTCTCCGTAACCAAAGCCGCTCCGGTATATTGCGGGATCATAAATCCTGAATTTAAACCTGAACTTTCGGTCAGTAATCTTGGCAACCCATATTTTCCTTCCAATAATAAATAACTTCTTCTGTCTGAAATATTCCCAAGCTCAGCCGCTGCCAGAGTTGCATAATCTAATGGCATCGCAAGCAATTGTCCGTGGAAATTTCCTCCGGAAATAGATTCTTCAGCACTCAGAACAATTGGATTGTCTGTTACAGAATTCAATTCTATTTCGGTAAGTAGCTTTAAATGTTCGAAAGCATTTCTACTTGCCCCGTGCACTTGAGGAACACATCTCATGGAATACGGATCCTGCACTCTGTCGCAATATTCATGCGCTTTCAGGTTGTCTGAATTCTTTAAAAATTTCAGCATTCTTGCCGCTACTTTTTTACTTCCTTCAAAAGGTCTGATGTCGTGAAGTTCTTTTTTGAACGGACTTGCCGATCCTCTATACGCCTCAAGACTCATCGCTGCAGTCATATCCGCAAGATCCAGAAGGTATTCGAATTTTTCCAAACCTTTAATGGCATGAGCAAGGATAAACTGAGTTCCGTTAATCAATCCCAAACCTTCTTTGGGTCCTAAAACTAAGGGTTCAAGATTGTTTTTCTCTAATATTTCAGCAGTTTCGAAGATTTCGTTTCCAACCCAAACCTGTCCGAGTCCTAAAAGAGGTAAAACCAAATGAGACAGAGGCGCCAAATCTCCTGAAGCACCTACAGAACCCTGCTCTGGGACAACCGGAATAATGTCTTTTTCAAGCATTAAAATAAATCTTTCGATCACTTCCAGAGAAACTCCCGAAAAGCCTTTAGACAAGGCATGAACTTTCGCAATCATCATGATTTTTGAAAATTCTTTATCAATTGGTTTTCCTACACCTACCGCGTGAGAAATAATTAAATTATACTGAAGCTGTGCCGTCTCGTCAGCTGAAATTTTCGTATCACAAAGTGGCCCGAATCCAGTATTGATCCCATAAACACACTGATCAGACTCAACGATCTGCTTAACATTATTCTGAGATTTGATGATCTGATTTTTTGCCGCTACGCTGAGCATAGCTTTATTTGGAGTCTTACAGATTTCCAGAACATCATGGAAACTGAAAGTATCTATACCGTATATCATTCTAAAAAAATTTGGCTAAAAATACACATTTTGAAGCGAACTGGAAACGCTTTGAAATTGCATAAAATAATTCACCGCAACAACAATAAATTTTATATTTTTACCGCTTAATACAAAACTTATTTCCATGAAAATTAAAGCTTTACTATTAGCTCTTTCCGTAATGAGCATTTCTGCCTTCGCACAGGAGAAGGTAAAATACACCAAAGATCAGGTAAAAAAAATGGAACAGTACCTTTTTAACGAAGGATTTTCCGGGCCATCACCTAAAAAAATATCTACTCTTATTTTAAAAGATGGAAGCATTCATAAAGGATATTGCGATGATATTGAAATGAAAAAAGGTCAGATCTACGAAATTTCCATTAAAGACAGTGCTACAAAAAAACCTGGAAGATTTAATGCAGAGAAAATAAGTGAGATGTATATTTACCCTTCAAAATTTGAGAAAATTTTTAAAGCTGCAAAACACTACAGCAACGTAAGAAGCATGAATACCCATAAAATCAATAAAACATTCACCGACGACAGAATACAGTTTGTAAATCAGACCGTTTCTCTGAAAAATAAAAAGGATGATATGGAATTTCTAATGCAGACCGTTAATCCAGGATTTAACGATATCATAACCGTTTACCATGATCCAAGAGCGAAAGAAGTTGGTGGTTCATATATCGGGATGGGACCTAGACTGGGAAGCAATGCCGGAGTGGTCAAATCTTATTATGTAAAAAAAGGAGATAAAATAATGTGGCTTCATAAAGATGATTTTGATGATAACTACGATTTTCTTTTCGGAGACAACGCAGAATTTATGAAAAAATACCCTAAAAAATCTGTTGAGTGGGGCTTTTTCAGCTTTCTTGTTTATGAATATACTGAAATGAGCAACGGGTAAAATATAATTAAAACAAATACTAAAGCTGTAGAAATTTCTGCAGCTTTTCTTTTACTCTAAGGTCAACCTTCTACAGTCTGAGTTTTCCTGAAAATTAAAAGTGAAATTCATAGCAATTTTATAAAATATCACAACATAATGACAAAAAACTGTTTATTTTTTATATTTTTACACAAATAATCTGATTAGCAGTGGATTTTCAGATAAAATTACATTCATCAACCAAATCAAAATCTATCACATGAAAAGAAAATTCCTTTTTTTATATATTGTATTGAGCTTTATCCAGCTTAATGCTCAAGAGTTTGTAAGAGAATGGGGAACCTATTATGGGCCGGTAGATACTTTTTTTGGCAATGCTACTTTGAATACATTACAGTTTGACTCCAGTAACAATATCAACTTATTGGGAAGCACGCAAACCAATAGTGCATACCAGGCTTCTTACTACAATCAGTTTGCTACTTCGGGTGCAGGATATGACATCACAAAGGCATCTAATATTTTAACAGGGATTATCAATCCTTCCGGCGCAGCCGTATCTTCCGGTTATGTAGGCAATTCTCTTTCTTTTGACGCGCCAAATATGTCTTTTAATAATACAGGAGAAAGATTTGCCTATCAGTTCTCGAATACTGGAATTACAGGCACATCAGGAACCGCAGGAACATGGTTTCCAACAGCTGCAGCTGCTGAAGCAAATAAAATTTTGTTATCAAAATACAGCAATACCGGAGTTTTACAGTGGAAAACCTTTTTACCATCGCTAAATACTTCTATTAATGAAATAAACCATGACAGTGCTGGAAACACATTCATCATTGGTACAACACTTAATCAGAATATAGGTACCGCAGGATCTTTTCAACCTTCTTTTGTCATCAGATATGACAACAACGGAAACGTAATGTCAAATTCCTATATCGCAAAGCTCAACTCCTCCGGACAATTGGTTTGGGCAACCTATTTTCCTGCACAAATCCAGAGAATAAAATATTACAACGGAAATCTATACCTCACAGGAGGCGATGACGACGATCCGGCTTTAACGCAAATGGCTACCACCAATGCTTTTCAAAGCCTGAAAACAAATTTATCAATTACCAAACTGAATGCTGCTGATGGAAGCCGAATCTGGGGAACCTACTATGGACCTGCAGGCATCAATTTTTTGAATTTAAATTCAGGTATTGCCGTAAATGATACAGGGCTGTATGTCGCTGGAGACATCTTTGATTTCACCGGCAGTAACAATACTTATTTCAGCACACCGGGAAGTTTCCAGACCACACCTTTGGGAAGCGGTGATATCTATCTTACGAAATTCAACCACGATGGCGGTAGAGAATGGAGCACTTATTTCGGTAGCAGCTCGGATGATATATCGTCATTTAACAACAACAGCCTTTCGGTGTATGGAAGAGATATCTATCTTACGGGGGTTCAAACCGTTGCGCCTAACAGTGTTGCACCTGACAATCTGGCAACACCGGGAGCACATCTTTCCAGCCCACCACCCTATTCCGGACCAACCCATGTGGCACACAACTATTTATTCTTTGCTAAATTCAACAGTGACGGATCACGAGAATGGTCTTCTTACTATGGAGGAGCGGGAGCACAGCCTGGTTTTCCACCAAGCTTAAGCATTTCAGTATTTAATGCTGACACTTTCTATGTGTACGGAACCACAAGATCTACCATAGGGATTTCCTCCACGGGAGCAATTCAGCCAACCGGTGTACCTAATGTGTTAAATGGTTACATTGCAAAATTCAACCGAAAAGTATTATCTACTTCAGAAAATCCGGCACTGCAAGACCTTGTGCTGTACGATAATCCCAACAACGGTATTTTCACTATCGAAGGTCATGTTTTAAGAAAAAAAGATTTTAATCTAAACATTTTTGATATGTCCGGAAGATTGCTTTACACCCAGAAAATGAATGGAGAACAAAAGCAGATTTTTAATTATCAGGGAAGATTACAGACAGGAACATATTCTCTTCAGGTTTCTGCGGGAAAAGATTTTTCTAAGAATTTTAAAATGATTGTAAAATAATTTTGTAAAAAGACAATTTTACAAAGCTGCAGAAATTTCTGCGGCTTTTTTTGTTCTTTAAATTGCTTAATTTTGTCTTATGAATCCTTCTTTAGAATTACAGCTTAAAACTTTACCATCAGAACCAGGCGTTTATCGGTATTACGATAAAAACGAAAATCTTTTGTATGTAGGAAAAGCAAAAAATTTAAAGAAAAGGGTACTCTCCTATTTCAACAAAACACTTTCCGGATACCGCACCAGAATCATGGTCGGGAAGATTAACCGTTTGGAAACCACCATCGTAAACAGCGAATATGATGCGCTTTTACTGGAAAACAATCTGATAAAGGAACATCAGCCGTTTTACAACATCATGTTGAAAGACGACAAAACCTATCCGTGGATCTGTATTAAAAATGAAAATTTCCCAAGAATTTTTCTGACAAGAACCAAAATCAAGGACGGCTCAGAATACTACGGTCCGTATGCAAAAGTACGTCCCGCAAAGATTTTGCTGGATACGATTAAGCATATTTATAAACTCCGTACCTGCAATTTAAATTTAGCTCCGTCTAAGATTGATGAGGGCAAATATAAAGTCTGTCTGGAATATCACATCAAAAACTGCGAAGGCCCGTGTGAAGGACTGGAAAGCAAACAGGATTACGATGAAAAGATAGATGCCATCCGTGGAATTGTAAAGGGAGATTTCCGACTTGCGAGGGAATATCTTGTGAATCAGATGACGAAATATGCCTCGAATCTTCAGTTTGAAAACGCTCAGCAGATCAAAGAAAGACTGCATATTCTGGAAGATTATCAGTCGAAACATACGGTTGTAAATCCAAACATTGATGATGTAGATGTTTTTGCAATGACTAGTGATGAAACTGCGGCTTACGTAAATTATTTTAAAATCAGAAACGGAAATATCATCCAGAGTTTTACCACAGAAATCAAGAAAATGCTTGAGGAAACAGATGAAGAAATTATGGAGGAAGCTTTAATTGAAATCCGTCAGAAGTTTGATTCTGATTCAAAAGAAGTTCTTCTTCCCTTCCATTTATCTGTAGAAATTCCGAATGTAAAACTGATTGTTCCGAAGGTTGGCGACAAAAAGAGAATCGTTGAACTTTCAGAGAAAAATGCCAAGGAATACAGAATTGAGAAACTGAAACAGGTTCAGATTGTAGATCCTGAAAGACATTCCAACAGAATTATGGCTGAAATGCAGAAGCTGCTGAGAATGCCCGTTGAACCAAGACATATCGAAGGCTTTGACAACTCAAACATTCAGGGAACAAATCCCGTTTCTGCGTGTGTGGTTTTTAAAAATGGCAAAGCCAGTAAGGCAGATTACAGAATTTTTCACCCAAAAACTGTTGTTGGACCTGATGATTTTAAAACGATGGAAGAAGTCATCTACCGCCGCTACAAAAGAATGCTGGATGAAGGCGAAACTCTGCCTCAACTGATCCTTATTGACGGTGGAAAAGGACAACTTTCTTCCGCAGTGAAAAGTTTAAAACTTCTCGGACTTTACGGTAAAATTACCATTGTCGGAATTGCAAAAAGGCTCGAAGAAATTTTCTTTCCTGAAGATCCTATTCCATTGTATTTAGATAAAAAATCTGAAACGCTGAAAATTTTACAGCAGGTGCGTGACGAAGCCCACCGTTTTGGAGTACGACATCACCGGACGAGAAGAAAGAACTCAACCATCAAATCTGAACTGGAGGAAATTCCTGGTGTAGGTGGCAAAACGATCGAATTGCTTTTATCTAAACTGAAATCTGTCAAGAGAATAAAGGAAGCCAGTCTTGAAACTCTGGAGGAAATTTTAGGAAAATCTAAAGCGAAATTTGTCTACGCATATTTTCATAATGAATAAAAATTTTTAGATATAAAAAAATGCCCGGTTCATTGAAGAATCGGGCACTTTTATTTTTATAGATTTTAGTCTTTTTTGAAAGTCTGTTTCACATAAGAATTATCAGAAACGGGAAGTTCAATTACGATATTTCCATTTTCGAGATAAGCAATAGTATCGCTTCCGTTCTGCAGTTTTACTCTGAAAATATCATTTCGGGTCGTTGCTGTAAAGGTTGCAAAAGGTGTTGAGCTTTTATCAGCCAATATAAACTGTTTATCATTCAATTTAATTTTCTGGAATTTAATATTCTGATTGGTGTACATCTCCGCTCCTGAAGCTGGTTTTGTATCTTCTAACACTACTTCTCTTGTCGTCATTTCGGGCATATTGCTGCTTACCGAAGATTGAACCACAGAATTCTCCACCGGAACTGATGTCGGGACAGTAGTCATCGCCTGCTTCAAAGCATCCTGAAAACCTGCCTCAAATTCCTTGATAGACGACGCTCCTTTTTGGGTAGCAATCACCTTGTTGTTGCAGTCTTTAAACTTTACAATAACTTTATTTCTCAGCATTCCACTGTCATTCTCCACGTCTGCGAGAAGAACGTTACACGGATTCTGCATGGCTGCTGCAGGCCATTCGTTTCGGTTAGCAGGCAAAACAGTATATTTTTTTGAGTTTAAAGATTTAATTAAAGCTTTATCCAAACCATAATTGCTGTCTTTAAAACCTTCAAATTTCTCTGCAAGAGAGATATATTGGTAATCTGAAACTTTCTGTGCAAAAATTACAGAAAAGCTCAGCATTGAAAAAGCAATGGCTAATTTTTTCATTTTCTAAATTTAATTTACATTATTTCTACATCAGCATATGGCTAAAAGCAGATTAGTCGTTTCTGAATTCTCCGATGTCAAGCTTTAAAGAAAAGAAATTCGAGTAAAAATTAGATGCTCCGATTCCAGAGTTGCTGATGGCATAATCCAAAGTTAGACCTCTATATCTGATCCCGATACCCGCACTTGGCTGGAAAGAAACTTTTCTGCTCAAATCTTCAATATCTGTAATCGACTGAAATCTGTTGACCCCCAAACGAACGAAAATCATTTTCTGGTAACCAAATTCTGCTCCGGCATACGGTGTAATACTTGCAAAATCCGTTGATAGCAAAGCTGCCGTCTTAGCAAAATCTACATTGATTCCTGCTTCCGGAAGAATATACATTGTATTGTTGATGGCGAAATTTTTACTGACACCCATATTTAATTTAGGCATCGTTAATTCCATTTTATCGGTCGGTGCTGGGTTAAATTCTTCCCCATTCACCACTGTTGACAATTCTTTCTGATTTACATTCCAGAAATTGACTGTTGTGGTTGCATCTCTTAACATCGCACCGATTTTATAACCGCTGTCTAATTTGTAGATTGCTCCCACATCAAACCCGAAACCATATCCGCTGGCAAATTTTCCTACATTTCTGTAAACAATTTTGGCATTTACCCCCACGTCAAGATTTTCGCTTCCTCCGGGACGGAATGCATAGGATAATATTCCGGCGTAGTCTGACTGAGAAAACTGGGTGATTTTGTCATAATCTATATTTCCTTCAGCATCGATTAACTGTGTTGTATTTAAAATATTATCAACTCCCAACCTTACGACTGAGACTCCGAATACACCGTTTTCTAAAACTTTAGCATACGCTAAATAATCATATTTCGCTATCGATTCGAAATACTCTGCGTGCATCGCTGCCCCCTGCCAGTCTTTCTGAATACCCAAAAGTCCCGCGGGATTCCACATCGGTGAATAGACGTCGTCCTGATTGGAGATGACAGCTCCACCCATCCCTAAACCTCTTGCACCTGCACCGATATTCAGGAATTCGTTGGAATATTTTCTTACAATCTGTGCCTGAGAAATCCCAAAAGCCAATGAGAAAACCAGTAAAAAATATTTTTTCATCATATAAATTGATGCTTATTTGAGTTGTTTTTGTTTTTTTGCTTTTATAAAACCGTTCACCACAATGGCTAAAATCATTACCAGTGAGGCCACGTAAAATACTGAACTCATGTGCTCTGATTCTCCAAAGATAAAAAAAGCTAATATAATTCCGTAGACCGGTTCTAAATTTACTGTTAAAATTAAGGTAAATGGCGAAATATATTTCATCAGCTTCACAGATTCGAGCATTGGAAAGGCCGTAAACCCGCTTGCCAGCAAGACTATTAACGCAATATCACGCAAATTTATTTCATTTAAAGTAAAAAACTGACCTGTAACCAGATAAATAATCATTAAAATAAACCATCCGGAAAAAATTTCATAAAAAATAATGTTTCCCGAACTGGTTTTGCCAAACATTTTACCGTTAAAAACTGAAAATATCGTCCCAAAAACTGCACATAAAATTCCGTAAAAAATACCTTCTTTGTATTGGAATTCTGTTTTAAAAATGAGAAGAATACATGCTACGATTACGGTTCCCATGATGACCTCGGTCAAATCGATTTTTCTTTTAAAAATAATCGGTTCCATGATGGAAGCGAATAAAGTGGATAGTGAGAGACAACTTAGAGCTATGGAAACATTCGAAACTTTAATGGAATAAAAAAAACAGTACCAGTGCAGCGCCATAGCAAAACCAATTCCTGCAAGCTGAAAAAAAAGCTTTTTTGAAATTTTAATGCTTTCTTTTTTAAATATTCTTAAATACAGATACAGAAATAGGGCAGCAAAAAGCATCCTGTAAAATACAAGCACGGGAGCAGACGAAGTAATCAGTTTTCCTAAAATCGCTGTAAAACCCCAGAGAAAAACGATAAAATGCAGCCTGAAAAGAGCCTGTTGCTTCATGTAGTCTGATAAATTTTAAACACAGCAAAAGTACGAATTAGATAGGCTGATTGGGTATAAAACTTTTCGAAAGTATGCGCACAAAAAAACCCTGAAAATCTATGAAACTTTCAGGGCCTTCAAATAATAAACTATTAAAAAAATAAACTAGGAACTTAGAGCGTAAACAAAGATGTTATCCCGTTTATCTCTACTGTAAAATTAGCAAAAGTATTGCCAAAATCAAAGAGGTGCATAGTTAAAAATTTCATAATTTTCTGAATACCACATATTTAATCACTAAAAATTCTTATTTATCTCATTTATCTAAAAGTAGTATATTTAAAAACGCAATAAAATAAAATTTAATGGATTTAGAATTCAATAAAAGAGAAGATCAAAATAAACTCAAACTTTCTGAAATCAACAGAATTTTTAAAGAAATAAAAAAGGGTGGTGGCGAAAAACGACTGCAGAAGTTACGTGATGAAGGAAAGATGACCGCAAGAGAAAGAATTGAATATCTTCTGGATAAAGATTCTGATTCTATAGAGATAGGTGGTTTTGCCGGATATGAAATGTACGAAGAGCACGGCGGATGCCCAAGTGGCGGCGTTGTAGTGGTGATGGGATATGTTGCAGGAAAGCAGTGTTTGGTTGTAGCCAACGATGCTTCTGTAAAAGCTGGAGCCTGGTTTCCTATTACAGGAAAGAAAAACCTGAGAGCTCAGGAAATCGCCATGGAAAACAGACTTCCAATTATTTATCTTGTAGATTCTGCCGGAGTTTATCTTCCGATGCAGGATGAAATTTTCCCTGATAAAGAGATGTTTGGAAGGATTTTCAGAAATAATGCTAAAATGAGTGCTGCCGGAATTATCCAAATTTCTGCGGTAATGGGAAGTTGCGTTGCTGGTGGTGCTTACCTTCCGATTATGAGTGACGAAGCAATGATTGTTGACAAAACAGGTTCTATTTTCCTTGCAGGAAGTTATCTTGTAAAAGCTGCGATTGGTGAAACAATCGATAATGAAACTTTAGGTGGCGCAACAACACACTGCTCTATCTCTGGAGTGACTGATTATAAAGCAAAAGACGATAAAGATGCTTTAGACAGAATCAAAAATATTATGAAATCTGTAGGAACCTACGACAAAGCAGGCTTCGACAGAATTGAAAGTTTCCCACCGAAAGAAAATATTGAAAACATTTTTGGAATTATGCCTGTTTCGAGAGCAGATCAATATGATACTCTGGAAATCATCAAATGCCTTGTAGACAATTCTGAATTCGAAGAATACAAGCCGGACTACGGAAAAACAATTATCTGCGCTACTGCGAGAGTCGACGGATGGTCTGTAGGAATTGTTGCCAACCAGAGAAAACTGGTAAAAAGCGGCAAAGGTGAAATGCAGTTCGGTGGCGTGATTTATTCTGATTCAGCTGATAAAGCAACCAGATTTATTGCGAACTGCAACCAAAGAAAAATTCCTCTCATCTTTTTACAGGACGTAACAGGATTTATGGTCGGTTCAAAATCAGAACACGGCGGAATCATTAAAGACGGAGCTAAAATGGTAAACGCTGTTTCCAATTCCGTAGTTCCTAAATTCACGATTATTACAGGAAATTCTTACGGTGCCGGAAATTATGCGATGTGCGGAAAAGCTTACGATCCGAGATTAATTGTGGCTTGGCCATGGGCAGATTTAGCAGTGATGGGAGGTTCTCAGGCAGCGAAGGTTTTAGCCCAAATCCAGGAATCTACTTTGAAAAAACAGGGAAAAGAAATTACCGAGGAAGAGCACCAAGAAATCCTCGATTCTATTACAAAAAAATATCAGAAACAGACTGAAGCAACTTATGCAGCTTCACGATTGTGGACAGATGCCATCATCAATCCAGTTGACACCAGAAAATGGATTTCGATGGGTATTGAAGCAGCAGATCACTCTCCGATTACTGAGAAATTTAATTTGGGAGTGATACAGGTCTGATTTATTTGATTATTTCTAAAATTTTATATAAAGCCTTGCAGATTGCAGGGCTTTCTCGTTAATAATATTATAGATCAATTTTTAAAGTATGGTTTTTGCAGTACATTTCACAAAACACATGATGAAGAATTTTGTTTAATTTTACATAAACTAAAAACTATGAAAACTTTACTAACTTTAATCCTGACTGTTGCGAGTCTTCTGGTTTCGGCACAATGCCAGATTTTGGGCTTACCAACAGTAAAAGTGGGCGACAGCCTGCAACTTATGTCTGATACCGCCGCAAAATGCAACGACTGCTACCTGTGGAAAATCTCTTCTGAAGATTTCCTTTCTGTACAATCTTCAGCTGAAGGAAAAATTTCGTTAGAAGCCCTGAAAGCGGGAACAGTAAAAGTAAGTCTAACGGTAGAAACCGCTGACGGAAATCTGACTTGCCAAAGAGATGTAGAAATTCAAAATCCTTCGCAGGTGAAAGAAAAGAAGTGTGATGTTGAGATTACAGATTTTAAAGATGTAAAAGTAGACAAAAACACGATGTCTTTTTTCCCGAATGTAATTTCACAAAAATATTCCTATCGTTGGAAAGCTTTTTATGCAGATGGATCTACCAAAGAGTCTGAAGAAAAAATTCCACAATTTACCAATAATCCAAATTCCGTCATTAATGCTGTGGAGGTACAGATCATTAACAAAATGACTCTTTGTACGTCAATTATCACAAGAACATTTGGAGAAAAAGTCTGGTTTCCAAGAGTCGAGAAAGTGGAACAGCGAAGATACATTCAGGGAAGCTATCAGCAAAACCCAAGTAAAAAATGATGATTTCTCTAAGTAAATTTAATTCAAAATTATTATGTTAAGTTTTCAAATAATTTAAATTTAAATTCACAAAACCTTTATCCATCAGCAAAATTTGAAATTTACAACAGTGAAAATTTCATATATTATGTTAAATAATTCTAAAGAATCATAAAAAATTGCGTTTTAAAAGAAAAAGGAAAGATTATTGTTGAGTCATAATCACCCTTAATAACCACCTTTTAGAATTAGTTAACGATGCGATTGAGTTATGAGAAGATATTTTGTGGTTTTTATCAGCCTTTATACGATTTTTTTACTTTATATGATGTTTTTTGCTTCCGGAAGAGAAGCTTCAGAGGTTTCATATTTACAGATGCAGCCATTTATTACGATACAGCATTTTTTTACAGATGATGTAGACAGTGAAGCATTTTTAGTCAACATTGTCGGAAATGTTTTTGTGTTCAGCCCTTTTGGCTGGCTGGGTTTGTGTATCAGGAAATTTAATTCACTGGTTCCTATCACAGCATTCTTCCTGGTAATAATTACTGTAATAGAATCTATTCAGTATATATCCGGAAGAGGTGTTGCAGACATTGATGATGTTTTTCTCAACACGCTCGGAATGTGTATCGGTTTTATTTTATTTAAATATGCAACGTGGAAAAACATTGCCAATATCAAGTTCCATTTTGAACTTATTGAAGACAGAAAAACACTGGAAACGGCTTAGTTACAACCTTTAAGATTATTTTTTACTATAAAAAAAGCTTGAAATACAATATTTCAAGCTTTTTTGTTATGTTAAATTGATACTTATTACGAAAAGAAAACTCCGGTTTTAAATCGTTCTTTGTTTAATTTTTTATTGACAGCCAATCCCCAAAGAACAAATTCTTTTAAAAATAACTGATCTTCCGCTTTAGTATCAGGCTGATATTTTTTAATTAAATCATTTAAAGGTTCGATTTTATTCAGATGGTTCACATAATTTTCGTCAGAAGCATCGTCTGTGATTTCCAGAAAGCCTTTATCATCTAAAAACCATTCTATTATTGAATCATAAGCCGTTGGAGCATCTTTGCGGTGCAGCTTTTCTATCTTCGGAAAATTCAATGCGAAAAGTGTTCTTACAGCATTGTCAATCAACATTTCAGCAACAAATTCGGCACCTTCCTGCTCGCCTTCGTAAACCAGCTCAACTTTTCCTGTGATGGCAGGAATTATTCCCACAAAATCACTTAATCTCACGTTTGTTTTTTCAGCTCCGATAATCAAAGCGCGTCTCTCGGCTGTGCTTAAAAGATTTTCGAAAGCAGTAATGCTCATTCTTGCACTTACACCACTTTTAGCATCTACATACTCACTTTCACGGGCTTCAAAACCAATTTGTTCCAAAAGATCTTTTGCGAGTTCAGGAACGTAAATCGTTTCATTCTGTCTCTCATCAAGTGAAGATTCGTATTTCGTAATTTCTTTAGCAGTATTGATATTTTCGGGATAATGTGTTAAAATCTGAGAACCGATACGGTCTTTCAAAGGTGTCACAATGCTTCCTCTGTTGGTATAATCTTCCGGATTTGCAGTAAATACAAACTGAAGATCCAAAGGCATTCTCACTTTAAAACCTCTGATTTGAACATCACCTTCCTGCAAAATATTAAACAGAGAAACCTGAATTCTCGCTTGTAAATCCGGCAATTCATTAATCACAAAAATACATCTGTTAGCTCTCGGAATCATCCCAAAATGAATAACACGGTCGTCGGCGTAAGAAAGTTTAAGATTCGCAGCCTTGATGGGATCAATATCGCCAATCAAATCTGCAACCGTCACGTCTGGAGTAGCCAGTTTTTCGAAAAATCTGTCATCACGGTGAAGCCATTCTATAGGAGTATTGTCGCCCTCGGTTTCAATTAATTCTTTGGCAAATCTTGAGATTGGTTTTAAAGGATCATCATTAATTTCACTTCCTGCTACAAACGGAATCCATTCATCCAGAAGCGTTGTCATCATTCTCGCCAATCTTGTTTTTGCCTGACCTCTCAAACCAAGTAAATTGATATTGTGTCGGCTTAAGATTGCCTGTTCCAATTGCGGAATTACGGTATCTTCATACCCGAAAATCCCTTCGAAAACTGTTTCTTTATTGCGAATTTTGATTATTAAATTTTCTCTTAATTCATCTTTAATGCTTTTTACTTTATAGCCTGATGCCTTTAGCGAACCTAGTGTTTTGATATCTGGTTTTGCTGTCATTGTATTTAAAATCTGATTTAATATTAATATGAAAATGCCTGTTTTAGCATTAAAATTTAAATTTTAGCGAATTCTTTTTTTACGGTTCGCCTCGTAATCCTGGAAGATCATTTCACCCAAACCGTTTAATCCGGTATAGAAAGCTTTGCCTTGATTGGCTTGTGTAAATTCATTGACAAACTGCTGAAGGTAAGAATCCTGAGCAATCATAAATGTAGTGATTGGAATATGTAATCTACGAGCCTGAGCCGCCATATTGTAACATTTCTGAACCACATATTCATCTAAACCATAAGAATTTTTGTAGTAAGTACCGTCGGGTTCACGCACACAACTTGGTTTGCCATCAGTAATCATGAAAATCTGCTTGTTGGTATTTCGTTTTCTGCGGAGAATATCCATCGCCAACTGCAGTCCGGCAACGGTGTTGGTATGGAAAGGCCCCACCTGTAAATACGGTAATTCCTGAATTTTAACAGGCCAGGCGTCATTTCCAAAAACGATGATGTCTAATGTATCTTTCGGATATCGGGTCGTGATTAATTCGGCAAGAGCCATCGCCACTTTTTTGGCAGGTGTGATGCGGTCTTCACCATATAGAATCATACTGTGGCTAATGTCTATCATTAAAACCGTACCCATTTGTGACTGATGAATACTGTCTTCCACAATCAAATCATCTTCCGTTAAATGAAAATCTCCGATTCCATTATTGATTTGGGCATTTTTCAGACTTTCCGTCATTGAGATTTTCTCCAGAGAGTCGCCAAAATTGTAGTTTCGGAACTCTCCCGTGCTGTCTTCCCCCGTTCCGCTTTTATTGGTTTTATGATTTCCAATTCCACTCTTGGCTATGTTTCCGAAGATTTGTTTAAGTGCCTGCTTCCGGATATTCTGTTCCATTTTGGCGCTCAAGGTCACACCATTGCTAGATCCGTCGGGTCTTATTTCTTCACGAATGAAACCTTTCTTTTTTAAATCTTCAATAAAATCATCGATTGAATATTCGGGAGTGGTAAGTTTATATTCCTCGTCCAGCATTCTCAGCCATTCTATAGCTTCATCAAAATCTCCTGAAGTATGGGTTAAAAGATCGGTGAAAATTTCCAGCAACCTGTCGAAAACCGAAAGTTCCGGTGCTTTATAATTTTCAAATCTGAAACCGCTTACAGTTCGTTCTTTCATAAGATAAAGTTACAACATAAATTTTGAGACTTCTAAGAGATTTAATCTATTTCACTATTTATTAACAGAAATAACTGTGAAGGTAGAAGCTCTAAATCTAAATCAGCATTAAAATGACTGTTTAAAAAGATTCAGAGTTTAGAATTATTAAAAACTTCTACAAAAATGTCTGAAAAAACAAAATGTTTCTTAGGTAATTGGTGTTGGTGTTTGAGATTTTAAAGAGTGGAGTTTGAAGGATGGGTAATCATTGGTGTTTGATGACTGACAGTTAACAGTTGATGGCATAGAGCCTGACTAGTATTCCAGGTGCCTGAAACGCACCAGTGTTGTCTCAATGACTGATATTATCACAATTTTCCGCATCCCGAAATCCGCATCCCGATAATCCCGCCCTAACTTCACAGTCCGTATCTCGTATCCGGCATCTCGCATCTTGAACCTTGAATGTTGAATCTTGAATCTTGGATCTTGGATCTTGGATCTTGGATTTTGAATCTTGAACCTTGAATATTTTCCTGCGTCAGGAGCAAAAAAAAGTCTCATACAAATGAATGTATGAGACTTTTAAATAAAAACTGGCGGCGACCTACTCTCCCGCTTTCGCAGTACCATCGGCGCTGGTGGGCTTAACTTCTGTG
>NZ_JACYFS010000006.1 GCF_014837145.1 Chryseobacterium caseinilyticum | reverse complement strand
TGCTGTTGTAATAACATCGGTTTTGATCTTGAAATACAACCTTAAAATACAAAAAAAAGCGAAAACAAAACTGTTTTCGCTAATCTATTTAATCAGAAAAGACTTTTTCAGTGGCCTCCAAAAAATGACCTCCTTTTTGTTATATTGAAACACTTATTTATACTTTATGCCACGTCTGCGTTTTTACCGCAATTCCCATAATGATAGCTTTAACTTTTAATGTATTACCATCCTTCTCTATTTCTGTTTTGTAACTTTTACCGTCTTTAGGGTTGGTAATAGTTCCGCCACTGAATTCGTCACCGTCTTTAGAAAGACCTCTGATGATTTCTAAACCGAGTAACGGTTTGTTTTTACGGTCGTCTTTGCATTTTACGCAGTTATTGTTTTCAGGCTTGATCAAAAGCTGAACGATTTTCCCGTAATATTTACCGTCATTTTTCTTAAAAATTTCTACGATAGATTTTGGCTTTCCGGTTTCATCGTCGATGGTTTTCCACTTTCCTTCGATCTGTGCAAAAGACATTACCCCGATAAGAGAAAACGCCAGCGTTAAAAATAATTTTTTCATATTATAAAGTTTAATTCTATTTGATAAGATTTCAAAATTGTTAATTAGTTAAAAGTATAAATTAATTTTAAACACACCAACTTTTTTGTTATCCAAAGCATAAATAGTAATACTTAACAGAATTTTCATTTTTAAACAGCTCCTGAAATCAATTGAGTTTACGGTTGATCACTCTGTTCATATAATCCTGATACCAGGCTTTTGCGACGAGCTTTCCTTTTTCAGTCTCAGGAGTTTTCAGTTTATCGATTTGGTTATTTTCAAAACCTAAATCTTCTTTAAAATAAATGCCTGTGATATCTTTACCGTCAAATCTGTACATAAAGTTTCCGTAAATAAACTGCTCTGAACTTCCGTCTGAATTTACAATTAAAGGCTGATATTGCTTTTCACTCAGCAGACTCCTCCCCCAGCTTCTGATTTTTCTGTTATAGCCAATCAAATCTGCCAGCGTTGGATAAATATCAATTTGCTGCGCCAATTCTGCATTAACGCCTTTCAACTGATAAGCAGGATTTGGCGAATAGAAAATCAGAGGAACAGCAAAACGGTTCATTAATTTCTCATATTCAGAATAAGCTGTCTGATTGGTGTGATCGCCCGTAAACACAAAGATTGTATTGTGAAACCAAGGTTGTTTTTCAGCAGTTTCAAAATACTTTTTAATCGCATAATCGGTGTATTGCATCGGCTCGTGCATTTCAATTTTTCCTTTTTTAAATTTCCCCTGATACTTTTCCGGAATTTTAAAAGGATGATGAGAAGATGCCGTAAAAACGGTTGACATAAATGGTTGTTTTTTTCCGGTGTTTTTCGCAAAATACTGCAGAAAAGGCTCGTCCCAAATTGCCCACATGCCGTCAAAATCCTTCTGGCCATTGTATTCGTTCAATCCGTAATAATTTTTAAATCCTAAAATATTTCCAAAACCTAAAAAGCCCATCGACCCGTTTGGTGCACCGTGATAGAAGGAAGTTTCGTAACCCAAATCATCACAGACAGAGACAATCGACTGTATTTTTTGATTTGAATACGGCGAACTCGTAAAAGCATCCGTCAGACTCGGAATTCCCGCCAGAATACTGCTCATCCCGTGAATCGACTGACGTCCGTTGGCAAAGGTATTCGGAAAAATCAGACTTTCATTTGCCAGACTGTCGATAAACGGCGTGTACGACACAAAATCTTTAATATTTTTATCTTTATTAAACGCACCGGAGTATTCTCGTCCAAAAGATTCTACAATGAAAATAACGATGTTGGGTTTGTTCTGAACCTGCCTGTCGTAAGTTTTATATGGAAAAATATTTTCATCAATAAATTTTTCATCCACAAAATGTACTTCCCTGAAATTGTTGCTTCCCAACGTTCTGAAAAATGAAAAAGTAGAGTTCAGAACAATATTTCCCTGAAGCGGCGTTTTCACAAATTTATTGGCATCTACCATATTGATCGGTCGTGTACTGTGCTTAAAATCGCCTCTGATTCCGCCGACAATTAAAACGGAAGAAATGCACAAAATAAGCAGTGACCAAAGAAAATAAGGAACAAGTTTTACCGGTTTTTGATATTTGATTTTAAATCTTCTGTAGAGAAAAACCCACAGAATCATCAAAACCACAAACCAGATAATCACAAACGGATGCTCTTTGCTGGATGTAGTGAAAACTTTCAGAATATTGGTTTCATGCTTAGCCACCTGAAAAGCCGCGAGCGTAAGTCTTGTCTGCGAAAACCTGTAGTAAATAAAATCGCCGAAATTCATAGCATAAGCAATTCCGTTGGTGACAAAATAGAGCCAGAAAAGAAATTTCTGGTAACCGCTTTTTGTGTTGATAACAATTGGAATTAAACTTAAAAAAATAAAAAGCATATTCACATACAGAATTGCCGTAAGGTCAAATGCAATCCCATGAAAAGCAAGATTCAGGTAATCTGAAAAGCTTTCAACCTTGATTAAATTTCTGTTGAAAAACCAGAACAAAAGTCTTGCAATCTGATAAAATACGAAAGCCAGAAAAATTCTGTAACACAAAATAAGAATTTCTTCTTTTCTCAATTCCCTGAAAAATTTCATTTCAACTAAACTGTTTTTTTAAGGGTGTAAATTTACGTTAAATTCACACTATTGTCATTTTTAGTTCATATAAATGAAGCCTGAAATCGTTAAAAAATGTAATTTTGCTGACATGAATTTCATTAAAAACAATCTTGCCAACGCCATCACATTGGGAAATCTTTTTTCAGGCTGTGTGGGTGCTGTGCATTTGATTTCGGGCGACTATCAGACGACGGCCATCTGCATTATTCTGTCTTTAGTTTTAGACTTTTTCGACGGTTTTGTTGCGAGAGCCCTGAAAGCCAATTCCAATCTCGGAGCGCAACTCGATTCTTTGGCGGACATGGTGAGTTTCGGCTTGATTCCGGGCTTGGCGATGTTTAAAATGCTCGAACCTTTTGGGAGTGAAGTTTTGGGTTTACATCTACCATTTGAAATTAAATATCTTGGATTTCTGATCACGCTTTTCTCATGTCTCAGATTGGCTATTTTTAATTTGGACGAGGACCAGAAATATTATTTTAAAGGATTGAATACGCCAAGTAATACGATTCTGATTTTTGGAATTTATCTTCTCACCCAAATTTTATTTTCTAAAAACACATTCATTCCACAGATAATTACGACGGGGGAAATGGATACTATTCATTTTTCTGCTGAAGTTTTGCTTCTTATTACAATTTTAAGCTCATGGCTTCTAATTTCACCAATCAAAATGATTGCGATGAAATTCAAATCAATGAAGCTGCAGGATAATTATCCCAAAATTGCTTTACTTATCGGAGCAGTTTTGATTTTAATAATATTTAAAACAGTCGGAATTCCTCTGATAATAATCTATTACATTATTATTTCGTTGATTTTTCAAAAGCAATTGAGATAGCATAAAATTGCATTTTCAAATTAACCCATTCTCAAATTTTCAAATTAAAATAATGAACTTAAAATTACATAAACCACTTTGCGTTTTCGACCTTGAAACTACCGGAACCAACGTGGGAAAAGACAGAATCGTTGAAATCTGCATTCTGAAAGTCAATCCTGATTCTTCAAGAGAAAGCAAAACCTGGAAAGTAAATCCCGAAATGCCAATTCCGGCAGAATCGAGCGCCGTACACGGTATTTATGATGAAGATGTAAAAGATGCGCCTACTTTCAGAGAAATTGCCTCTAAAGTAGTTGAAATGATTACCGGTGCTGATTTGGGTGGATTCAATTCCAACCGTTTTGATGTGCCTTTACTGGCCGAAGAATTACTGCGTGCTGATTATGATTTTGATTTAAGCAAATTTAAATTAGTTGATGCACAAACCATTTACCACAAAAAAGAGCCCCGAAATCTTGGTGCAGCCTACCAGTTTTACTGCGGAAAAACTCTGGAAAATGCCCATTCTGCCGAGGCTGATGTGATGGCAACATTTGAAGTTCTGGATGCTCAGGTTGGAAAATATGATGACATTCCGAATGAAATCAACGCTCTAAGCGAGTTTACGTTTCACAACAAAAATGCTGATTTGGCAGGTTTTATAGGAATTAATGATAAGAATATTCCTGTTTTTAACTTTGGAAAATACAAAGGTCAGGCTGTGAAAGATGTTTTTAATAAAGATTTAGGATATTACGGATGGCTGCAAAATGCTGATTTCCCTTTGTACACCAAGAAGGTTTTTACTAAAATTCAGTTGACGGGGAAGGTTTGATTTAACCACAAACCGAAGATTATCTCTGTACAGTCGATGAATGTTATTTCGACGAAGTCAGAAGTTACAAAAGTTTTAATTTTAGAAGTAAAGTTTAGACAGGTTTGAAAATATTTTGACACAGAAGTCACATTAGTTTTTAGTTTAAAATCTTTGTGAAGAATTAGAGCACATAAGATTGAAAATCGAAGATTTTCTTTTGATGATGTCGAAAAACTGTGGTTATATGCTTAAAAAAGTAAATTGCCACGAATCATTTTATAGGATGCATCAAAATAAAATTAGTGCACTCTTGAAAAATCTGTGGAAATCCGTGAAATCCGTGTGAACAAAACATTCGTGGCACAGAAATCTGTATAGTTTGTGGGAAACCAAAAATTAAAAAAGAATGAGTGATTTAGTTAAATTCAAATTCTACGAAACTGCTTTGGAAGCTAACCGTGACAAGCAGATTCTTGCAGAAAGTGGCATCAACAGTTTTATTGCCAACGAACAGCTGATTCAGTCGGACTGGCTGCTGTCACAGGCTGTGGGCGGAATTCAGTTGCAGGTTTTTGAAGAAGATCTGGAAAAGGCAGAGCAGGTTTTGAAAGACTATAAAGAAAACGAGGAATTTGCACTTGAAGTCGATCATACCATCGAGAATCCGGATTTCGATTTTGTCTGTCCAAAATGTGGCTCAAATCATTTATACAAAGATGACAGCTCAACAAGTTTCTTTGGAATTTCGGTTTTATCAAGCGAAAATTATGTCTGCTATTATTGCGGGAATAAGTTTAAGCATTGAGAAGTAGGAAGCTGGAAGCTGGAAGCTTGGAGTTTAAATGATTGAATGTATAAAAAATACTAAAATTTCCTCTTCAAAATAGGAGCAATAATTCCCCTCCTCTGGAGGAGTGGCGAAAAATCTTTGATTTTTTGACGGGGTGGTTTTCCACGTTTCCTGCTAAAATGATTTGAAATTTCAATTCAAAACAAAAAATTGAAAAGGATATCCCATCGTAACTAGCCCCGATTGCAGCGGCATCCTTTTTTGCTTTTGATACATTTTTCTTTTTGGATCTGAATTTCTGTAGCAAAAAAAGATACAGCGGAAAGCGGGATTAAGCTCCCAAAAATTTGGGCCATGAATAACTGGTACTAAGTAATAACTGAGGGTGAAGTGAGATTGCTTCGTTCCTCGCAATGACAAATAAATTTTATGAAAATAATCTGCATAGGAAGAAATTACAGCGAACACGCGAAAGAACTGGGAAATGCTATCCCGGATAAACCTGTAATTTTTATGAAACCCGATACAGCGGTTTTAAAAGGAAATGATTTTTACATCCCTGAGTTTTCGACTGATGTTCATTATGAACTTGAAGTGGTGGTGAAAATTTCAAAAGGCGGAAAATATATTCAGAAAGAAGCTGCCAACAAGCATTATGAAGAAATCGGTTTGGGAATTGATTTTACTGCAAGAGATCTCCAAAGTGACCTGAAATCTAAAGGCCTTCCATGGGAACTTGCGAAAGGTTTTGACGGCTCTGCTGTGGTTGGAAATTTCTTTAAAAAAGAAAATTATAATCTTGAATCCCTGAATTTTTCTCTTTTAAAAAATAAAGAAAAGGTTCAGAACGGAAATTCAAAAGATATGATTTTTACGGTCGACGACATCATTGCATTTGTTTCTCAATATTTCACGTTAAGAGTTGGTGACCTGATTTTTACGGGAACTCCTGAAGGTGTGGGGAAAGTTTCTGAGAACGATATTCTGGAAGCTTACCTTGAAGATGAGAAAGTTTTAGACCTCAGAATTCTTTAAAATTTGGGTTTCGGCATTATTTTTTGTATCTTTAAAATAACCAAAACCTCAAAATTTTAAGTTATGATCAATATAGTATTGCCTGTAGATTTCGGAGATAAAACAGAACAGCTGGTAGAAGGAGCCATAAAATTTGCCAAACAGCTTGGTGCAAAAATTAATCTAATACATGTTGCCCCAATGGAAATAGGTTTTGCCATCGGCGATATGGGTTATCAGTATTTTCCTGAGATTGAAGAAAACGAAATCAGAGAAGAACTGGTGCTTCTGAATAAAATAAATCAGAGAATTCTGTCACAGGATGTAGATTGCGAGCATCTCTTGAAACAGGGTGTTGCAAAAGACATTATTCTGGAATATGCTGATGATAAAAACGCCGACTACATCGTCATGGGATCCCACGGCAGAAGCGGAATCTATGATGTTTTCGTAGGGAGTTTAACCAAAGGAATTACGAGAGATTCTAAAATTCCGGTGCTGGTACTGCCGATACATGAATAAAAGTATAAACGTAAAAAGACCGATCAAATATAATTTGACCGGTCTTTTTCTATATAACCAATTAATTAACCTTCTTTTTTGTAAATCGTTGGATCGTAGTAAGGATGTTTTCCTTCTGTTGGAGAATAATACTCTTTGTCTTTATCGCCACCCAAGGTTACTACCAAAACATAGCACCAGTACGTGAAAAGCACGCAGCAAACGAAGAATAAGATCCAGTTTAAAACGTTTCCGAAGGTGTCGTAAAAACCGAAAGATCCTTTGAAAACTTTACTTAAGAACAGAAAGAAAGACGTCATTATTTTCCTTTTTTAAATTAACTTTGCACAAATTTATAAAAAATGTTTAAATTACTTTCAAAAGAAAGCAATATTTTTTCAATTCCTGTTTATATTGGTTTTCTTCTTTTAATTGTAATTATATTTAATATACTTGATTTCAGTACTTTAGGTGCTATCACAACGGCAATAACATTTTTGGGTGTTGCACTCGCTTATTTCTGTTTCAACAGCATTGCACTGAATTATCATACTCATTTGCCTCTTTTACTCTACACAGTTTTTATTTTTGGGCTTTATCCGGGCCATCTGGATCTTGGTGTCGCCGTGGCTTTGCTTACCAATTCTTTTCTATTGCTTTTACTGACGAGTACCAACGAAGATCTCAGAAAAAAATCCTACGTTCTGGTTGGTGCGATCATTGCGCTTAATTTTATTTTTCTTCCGACAACATGGCCAATGGCAGTTTTTGTCCTTATTCACGTGGCTGCTACTTCAGAGCGAATCGGTTTAAATATTTTCAGATTTTTGCTGGGAGTACTTTTAATTTCTTTAAGTTATTTTTCGGTGGCCTACTTTCTGAATATGAGAGAATGGAACGAAGTCTATTTTCCTTTCGGTAAATTATGGATCATTAAAGATTTCACAATACTGCTGCCGCTGATTCCAATTGCTCTGATGCTGATCTACGCAGTCTACGATCACTTTAAATATTACAATCAGAAAAGCCCCATAAGCCGATATAAGTACACCTTTTTGCTGGTTTTTTCACTGGCACAGCTGGTAACAGTAATTCTGTACATGAACAAAAATTACGAGTATCTTCTACTTCTCGCATTTCCGGTAACGATTATTCTAAGTAGAATGTTGCGTTTTATGCCTAAATACTGGATGAAAGAAGTGAGCCTTTGGATTATTATTGTAAGTCTGGTTTCTTACAGAGCTTTACTGCAGTTTAATTTGATTTAAAACTGTTTTAGAATTATTTTAATATAACAAAGACTGGTTCTAAACTAGTCTGTCTCCTTTTTTCACAATGTTTCTTTTGATACTTTTGCAGTAGAAAAAGGCTGTTTTTTTCGTTTTTACTAAATAAAAGATTATGATTCAAATAGATGATAAATTGATTTCTGAAGATATTTTTTCTGAAGAATTCGTTTGTAACCTGAGCAAATGTAAAGGTGCATGCTGCGTGGAAGGAGATGTGGGAGCGCCTTTAGATAAAGATGAACTTGAAATTTTAGACCGTATCTACGACAAAGTAAAACCTTATCTTACAGCAGAAGGTGTTAAAGCTTTAGACGAACAGGGAACCTGGACTACTGATCCACTGGATGGAATGTATGTTACCCCAATGGTAGAAAACCGCGAGTGTGCATACGTAACCTTTGATGAAAGAGGCATCACAAAATGCGGAATCGAAAAAGCCTATGAAGATGGTGCTGTTGACTGGCAAAAACCGATTTCCTGCCACCTATACCCGATCAGAATCACTGAATATTCTTCATTTTCAGCATTAAATTACCACGAATGGAAAGTCTGCAGCGATGCCTGCACTTTAGGAAAAGAACTGCAGGTTCCTGTATATAAATTTCTGAAAACTCCACTCACGAGAAAGTATGGTGAGGATTTCTACACGACGTTGAGCGATGTCGCTGAGGAGTGGAAGAAGGAATATGGTGGGTGATTGTGTGGGAGAGTTTGGGGGTTGGAGAGTCTTAGGCTTGGAGAGTTGTAGTGGTTTAGTGGTGAGATCGTGATTTCGTAGATATTAAACCTTCAAGGTTTTAAAAACCTTGAAGGTTTGGAAAGGATGAAATAAATTTGATAAATTACTGACAAAACCGCATTGGCACGAGTTTCACCAACTATTTTAAGCCATTAACTCTCTATAAAATTTAATAAAAAACAAAACCACCGCAGAAAGTTTCTGCGGTGGTTTTTTTCATTTATAATCGGACAAAAATTACTTTGCTACCGTTGCCTTTACAGCTGCCGGTGTTTCTGCTTTTGGAGCATTTTGCCATCCGTCTTCCGGCATTAGGGTTGCTACAATTCTGTTTTTAGTCAGGTATTTTTTAGCAACATCCTGAAGGTCTTTTACAGTAAGTGCTTTCACTTTTTCTGTATAGTTCATGATTTCGTATTTATCACTTCCATCAAGCTGATTTTTCGCCAGGTTGTTCATCCAGTATGAATTGTCTTTCATATTGGTTTTGTCATCATTATACTCTCCTTCCTTGTACTTGTCAAGATCTTTTTGCTCAGGGCCTTTGTCTATCAGTTTCTGAATTTCTGCAATAGCACTTTTCGTCAGTTTTTCAGCATTCTCAGGTCCACAAGGGAAATTGATGCTGAAAGAATAGCTATTGAAAGGTACTCTATTCATCGATCCTCTTGCTCCGCCACCATAGATTCCGCTCTCATCTTCTCTCAATTTTTCGATTACCTTGATGGTTGCCACTTCACCTAAAGCTTCCAAAGCCAACGCTTCTTTCTCATTGTAAGGCGCTTCACCGGAATAAGCGATGGTTACCATACTCTTAGGATCTTTTCCTTTTTTGTAGGTTTTAGAATAGTCACCCATCATTTGTCTGTAGCCGGTATCTTTATATTTGGCAGTTTTACCTGTAGAAGGTAAGCTTGCGATATACTGAAGCACTTCATTTTTAAATTTAGCCTCATCAATATTTCCTACAAAATAAAAATGGAAGTTTCCTGCATTGGCAAATTTCTCTTTGTAAACGTCATACGCTTTTTTGTAATCAGTTGCTGCCCAGTCTTTCTCCATCGGGATAATTCCGATAAATCTCGGGTTCTTCTGATTCATAAATTTAGCATGCTCACTTGAGAAATAGAATTGAGGATTAGACAACATGTTATCCAACATCGCAGACTGCTTGGTTTTGAAGGCACCAAATGCTTCAGGACTGTAATTTAAACCTGTGAAATAAGCATAAACCATTTCCATAGCAGCAGGAAGGTCTTTCTGCGTTGTTCTTCCGTTGATCCCTTCAGTAAGGTTACCGATAAAAGGATTCACACTTACCTGCTTTCCTGCAAGATAATTGGTAAGATCTCCTTTAGACAGACCATTTACACCAGCTTCAGCCAATGCAGAATAGGCAAACTGAGTCTTGTTAAAATCTGCATCATTGATTACCGAACTTCCTCCCAGACTTCTCGCCGTGAAAACAATTTCATCATCTTTGAAGTCTGTTTTCTTGAACGTTACTTTTGCTCCGTTGCTTAAAATCCAAGTTGTGGTTCCCAGTTTTGCATCAGTCTCCGTTTTAGCAATTTTACCTTCAGATTTGAAAGGTTTTACCAGATTTTTAATGGATGCTTTCTCTTCGTATGGTTTAAGATCAGCCATTTTCACATCATCAAAAGCCTTCAAAACAGCAGCTTCTGTAGGCATTGCTACATTGTCTTTTTTAGGACCTGTAACAACAATTACACGGCTGTCGTCTTTTACCATCTGCTTCATCACATCGTTGGTCTGAGCAAGAGTAACGGTTGGTAAAAATGTCTTGGTATCTTCATATTCCCAGGCAATTCCCGGCATTGGTTCTTTTTCAAGGAAGTTTCTTACGTATTCGTCCACCAGTACATCGCTTTCGGTTTTGTCGCGGTTGTTATACGTTCTTTCCATATTAGACATGATCTGAGCTTTTGCTCTGTCTAATTCTCCCTGTGTAAACCCGAATCTTTTTGCTCTTTCAGTTTCTTCCAAAAGCACTTTCAGGGCGTTGACCTGTGTACCTTCTTTCACCATCGCAAAGCCCTGTAAAGCTTCTTTGGTTCTTGCATACGTTCCGCCATGATAAACAGATCCGTAAGTGAACGGAGGATTATTTGAATTGATTAATTCTCTTAATCTGTTGTTAAGCATTGTAGTAGCAAGATTTTCTACAAGGCTCTGGTTGTACTGCTCCACAGTAACATCAGGCTGATAAGCATCAGCATCTTTCATAATGAACTGAACCATTGAGTTTGTAGCATCTGGATCAGTTTCAATAGCTACCAAAGTTTCTTTGTGGCTTGGAAGATCAAAAACCTTTCTTTCTCTTGGCTTCGAAGGATTTTTGTATTTCCCGAAGTTATCTTTAATCTTCTTTTCAACCTCATCTACATTAATATCTCCTACTACTACAATAGCCATAAGATCCGGTCTGTACCAGTCTTTGTGGAACTGTCTGATCACATCCGGTTTAAAGTTCTGAAGAACCTCTTTTGTACCGATTGGAAGTCTGTTGGCGTATTGAGATTTGTACAGCATTTTAGGAAGATATTTGTCTGACATTCTTTTGTCTGCACCTAATCCTAATCTTAATTCTTCCAGAACAACACCTCTTTCCTTGTTGATCTGCTCATCGGTAAGGGTTGCGTTGAAAGCCCAGTCTTCCATTACTTTTAAACCTGAATCAAGGTTGCCCGGTTTGTCTAATGGTACCGGAAGCATGTAAACCGTTTCGTCGAAACTTGTATAAGCATTCAAATGCTGACCGAATTTCACACCGATAGACTGTAGGAAATCTACCAGTTTGTTATCCGGGAAGTTTTTGGTTCCGTTGAAGTTCATGTGCTCCATAAAGTGAGCCAGACCTCTTTGGTTTTCGTCTTCAAGAATAGATCCGGCATTGATTGCCAGTCTGAAGTCTACTTTTTTCTCCGGTAATGTATTTTTTTTGATGTAATACTTCATTCCGTTCGGAAGAGTACCTGTTTTCACAGAAGGATCCATTGGGATGTTCTGTGCAAAAGACATAGACGACATTAGAACAACTGCCGCTACGGACGATAAAATTTTTCTCATGTTTTGAATTTTAATTCTCGTTTTGTTTAACGTGATAAAATTAAAAAAATTATTCACGCATAAAAGAAAATTGAAATCCTGATTGAGTTAAAATATAGTTAAATAAGAACCCGAAAATATTTCCGGTTCAGTATGAGCATTTTACAAAATTAAAATGAAGATTTTAATACTGTAAAACAAGTTTAGTTGATTACAAAATCAGCGTCGGAAACGCCGGAGTTTAAAACTATTTTATTCGTTTTTATAGTTACATTCTGTTTGCTGCCTTTAGCTTCAATTTCTTCAGGAAATTTGATTCCTTCCACCGTCATATAACTTTTTATCGTAGAACTGCTGCCTTCTTTGGTTTCGGATTTATAAAGAAGACCAGTGCCTGCATCAAAGAAATATCTGCCTTTAGGAGAAGTCAGAACATTGTAGTTTTTACCATCTGTTTGTTCTGATGTAACTGCTGTAAAGGTAGACGCTTCATAATTAAGAGCATCCAGCATCTTGTTACTTTTCAACTCGGCAATCTTGGTGGCTGGAATTTCCGTTTTCATTCCTTTCTGTTCCACATACCCCTTTTTACCATCAAAAATCTGACTTACCTTAGTCCCCATGATATCCTGAACTGAAATAAATTTATTTCCCATTTTCTTTGTCGTCATCGTAATCTCTGCATTTGGTGCAGATAAGGTATTCTCAATAATAACGGTCTTCACAGATTCAAGTTTAGCTCTGCCACCCAATGCTGTAATATAATTATCTATAACTTTTTGAGCGGTCATTTGAGAATTTGCAGTTGATGCTCCTGATGTAGAAGTCATCTTCTGTGCTGACAATGGTTCAGAAAACGTGAGAATCAATATAAATGAAAGAATGATTTTTTTCATTTTAAAATTAAATTTTTTGTACGGTAAAGATAGGAAATTTAAATTGGCGGACAGGAAGCTGTTTACAACCTCACATCCATCTTTCATCATTTAAAATTCCGATTGTACCAAGTCTTCATTCTTTATGCTCACCTCATTTTTTATTTTTGTTTATCGTAATTAAATTTAACCGAAATAAAATATGCTTAAATCTAAAAAATACCTGATTCTCCTGACACTTTTACTCTGTATCTTCATGCATGCTCAGGCTTCCGGATGTGCAGATTTTAAGTTTAAAGTAAAGTTTGACAAAGATATCCCTGTAGCCAAAATTGAAGTTTTACACGTCAGGAACGGTGGCAATTATTTTGAAAAAATAAATCTGAAACGAAACATCATAGCCAATGAAATTGAATTTTCAGGAAGAAATCATTATATCGTTGGGGCTCAGTTTCCCTTAATTGTATTTAGCTTTAGAGAAAGAAAGAATGATTATTACGCGCCTGAAAAAAAGATGGAAACGTTGAATTTCTTTTATCTTAAAATTGCAAGAGATAAGATTGGAGATATCGATAAAGAGATCAAATTTACCCGTATGTTTTCTGTACTGACAGTTGACTACAAATATCTAAAGGAAAAAATTGTGTATACCATTGTAGCAAAAGAATCAGATTATCTGCAGAACGAGATTCCTGTACTCAGTGAGCTGGTAAAAGTGAATGAGAATTAGAGGTTTGACAAAGCTTAAAAAAAATGTCTTTTCTGATTTATAATACATACCATAAGATTGAGGCTTTCAATTCTGTAAATAATTAAAATACAAGCCTGAATTTTAGCCTATAAAGTTTATGGGAAGTATCTTAAAATACCACTTTAGTGCTATTTTATCAATTTGCTAAATAGAATAAGTTTGTAAGAAAATAATTATAATGAAAACTAAAATTCTACTTACATTGTTCGCTTTATTCGTGATGATGACTTCTATGTCAGCACAAGAAAGTTTTAAAAGCTATGAGTTATCCATGATACAGGATATTCTAATTAATTCTTCCAAATCGTCAGTCAAGAAACTTCTGAAGAATTATGATTATAAATTTAACAGTACTGAACCGGCTGATGGTGGAACTGCTATGCATTTTCAAGGCAGCAATAATAAATTTGTTGCTGTTTTTTTTGATGAATCTGATCAGATTGACAGTGTTATTCTTTATCTCCCCACAAATTTAGTATCTATTTTAGAAGCTGACCTTAAGAACCTAAATTTTAAAAGCTCTCCAGGCGATGATTCCAATATAGTTTGGGAAAAAAGAAGTTCAGATTTATGGTGCAGCGTGCTGGAAGTAGACAGAGAAAATAAAATGAGTGCAATTACGATGTCAAGGTATTTCTAATCTACAATTCATGCCGCCAGATCCGATGTCGCGGATTTGAGATCCGTAACTTTGCATGCAATGCAAAACTAATTAAATATAATACATTCTCTTTGTAAGTTGGAAATAAGCACGGATTGCAAATCCGCGCTATCGAAATTACCGTAAGCAAGATATTTTTAAAGTATATAAATTTGTCAGCGGTCGGAATACTAAATACTGATTTCAAATCCGCACTATTGGACTCAGCACGAATTAGATTCCAATTTTATTAAAATAAATAATATCAAGAACTAATTAGACAGCCTCCACGAACAATATGAAACGGATTTTAATAGCGTTACTCTTCTCACTGACATTGTATGGTCAAAAAACCCAGCTTAAAATCATTGCGCAAAAAGACTTATCCGATTTTTGTGATTTTGAATTTCAGAAATATGAAAATGAAAAAACGCCATACAGAGCTGTATTTGTAAATGAGAATATAGGAGAATTTAAATTTTCGGCAATTCTAAAAAACAGTGGTTTAGCATTTGACCTTTCATGCAAAACGAACGACAAAATAAAGAGATTATATCAATTAAAAAAAGGAGATCACCTATTTTCCAAAGATTATCTATTGATTTACGTTGACGGAAAAAAAATTAGAGTTTCTGAAAAAATAAGTTTACTAAACATACCAAGTAATTTGATTCTTTTTAAAGATGGAAAATTCCAATTCCTTGTATTTCACATAGTGGAACTTTTTACAAATTCTAGTTATTACACAAGACCTGAAAGAACTACGATCGTTCTAAAATTTGATCAAAATAATATCTACAGAGATCAGTTTGTCTTTAAATCTTCACAATATGAATCTCTACAAAAAATACATCAACGGTATTTGAAGAAAGATAAATCGTGGAAATAAATTATCCAATGCTTTCTTCAAAACAAAGAGAAACCTTAATTATGATAACAACAAAACCCACCAAAGCGGTGGGTTCTGATATATTTAAATAGAGAAGAATTACTTCTTCAATTCTTCCAAAAACTCGTCGTGAGAGATGGCAGTTTCTTTTTTAGTCGCTTTCTCAAGGATCACGTCTTTCAACTTAGCCATAGCCACCTCAGAAGATAACTGTCTTACTTGCTCCTGGTCTTTCAACATTTCAGCAGCATATTTCTGGATTTCCTCGTCACCTAAGTGATGGATTCCGTAGATTGCCAACTGGTTTCTTACCAACTGCTCAGCCTGACCCAAAACGTCTGTGTAATCAATTTTCACATCATTTTCAGTCATTAATTTACCTTCGATGATCTGGTATTTTAACTGACTTCTTTCTGATTCAAGAATTTCTTTTGCCTGCTCTTCAGACTGGATGTTCTGGTTTGAGAATACCAACCATTTCGTTAAGAAAGTTTCAGGAAGTTTTACTTCTTCTTTCTCTGTAACCTGCTCCAACACTTTGTTTACGAAGTGTACGTCTGCATTCTGCTGGAAATATTCGTCTAACTCAGTTTTTACTTTATCTTTAAGTTCTTCCTCAGATTTAATAGCGTCTGCACCGTAAACTTTATCAAAAAGTTCCTGGTTCAGTTCAGCTAATTTCAAACTGTAGAAATCTTTTACTTTTACTTCAACTTCAGCGTGGTGCAAGTGCTCAGCTTCTTCTTTTGAGAAACCTAATTCTTTTGCAAGTTCTTCGTTTTCAGCTAAAGTTTCTTTAGATACTTTCACAGATTCGTCCATTTTCAAAGACTTCACCAATTTGAAAGCTTCTTTGTTTTCAGCGCTGATCAAAGCACTTTTTGGTGCGTGGTTGTGCTCACCTTCAGCACCTTCTTCCACTACCTGAGAGATTTCCAAAGCTACGTAAGAATCTTTACCGATCTTTTCCTGAGGCTCCTGCTCTGCGAAACGCTTCTGCATATTTTCGATGCTCTTGCTGATTTCTTTTTCTGAAGCTTCTACTTTGTAATGAGGCGCTTCATATTTAGCAAGATCGATAGAGAATTCAGGCTCGAAACCAACTTCAAAAGCCACCTCGATTTTCTCTGCGTTGTGGTTGAACTCGTTTACCGGCTGAGGAACAGGCTGACCTACCAATCTCAGTTTGTTTTCGTTTACATAATTATTAAGAGCATCAGAAACCTGCTTGTTGATTTCTTCAAAAGCAATTCCTGCTTCATATTGTCTTTTTACCATGCTCAAAGGCACTTTTCCTTTTCTGAATCCAGGAACCTGTGCATTTTTAGCATAGTTCATCAACTGCTTTTCTACTTTATCTTTGTAGTCAGATTTTTCTAATGTAACAGTAAGCAATGCACTTACATCATCATGATTTTGAGCTGTAACGTTCATTATCGATTAAAATTTTAGGTTGCAAAAATATGAATTTTTTATTAAAACAAGCGATTCCATTTGTTATAATACGTTAAAATAAAAAGACATTACCGAAATAATGTCTTTTTGTGATATTAAATTATATCCGGTTAAGATTTTAGTGCGCGTCAACTGTGATATCAACGTCAGTTTCTCCACCCTGAGTCTGCCCCAACTGGTTGGTTGCAGAAGGATAATTCTGATTAACGGCAGTAGGACCATGAACTAATTTAATATTCATTTTTCCTGTAGCCTGTGTAGAATTGATTTTCCATTCAGATTTTAAACCTAATTTTTGTCCGTCTGTTCTTACGACATCGTTTGAAGCTCTCATCACCACAATATCAGCGTTTGCCGGACCGAAAGTAATGAAATGATGATCTTTTTCTTCCACAATTTCTTCTGAAGAGTGATAATGATCGTCGTGAGCGATCTGAAAATCCAGTTCTGCCAGATAAGTATCTCCTGTATGAAGATGCAAATGACCGTCTGCCACTCCTGAAATTACGTTCACTGTCTGTACATCCGCTGCGTCGGCTTTATTGGTAAGTTTTAAAACTACTCTTCCGATTTCGTCGTGCTCGTGAACATCTTCAGGAACTGCGTCGTCGTCATTTCTACAAGAGAAAATGAATAGTGCTGCGAATAAAACCAGTGTAATATTGAATATTTTTTTCATTTTAAATTTAATTTTAAGTTTTAATAATTTGTTTAAATTTTAATTACGGACAACGCTTCGACGAGTTTGCCCGAATTTCATCAAATTAATTTCCCCGTCCCTAAAGGGCGTAATTTTGATGAAATTTTCAAGGCATTTTTCCTCCCTTTAGGGGTCGGGGTCAAGAAAAATGATTTGAAAATTTGATACGAATATTTTTTTTAATAATTTCAGATAGTTAGAAATTGTATTTAAGAGTAACCACAAAATTTCTTCCCGATTCAAACATATAATATCTGAGGCGGTTGAGATACTCGCGGTAATCTGTATTGAAAATATTGTTGATTCTGAAATTGACATTCAGATTCTTAGCCAAGTCTGCACCCACAGACGCATGAAACAGACTGAAAGCCGCCGGAGTAGAGCTGAAATCAACGATTTCACTTCTTTCCACACCATCTTTTATAAACGATACCGGAAGATTTCTGATCGGGAAACGGTTTTGCTTAAAGGTATTTTCGTTTTCCAGACTGATATAGAAATTTCTAGGTTTGTTTAAATTGAATTGAATTGAATTCCTCAGTTTCGCAGGCGTCATCAGAATCAGAGGTTCATTATTTGAAAGATCGTCACCTTTCAGAATACTGAAGCCTGATTTCCATTTTAACTGATCGGTAACCGACAATTCTGCATCGGCATCAACTCCGAAAATCCTTGCTTTGATCTGCTGATAAGACCAGACTGGAAAAACACCTCGGTTGGTATTCATAACACTGGTTGGGATCTGATTAACAAAATTATCAGACATCATCAGATACGGACTGGCTTCGATATGAAGACCTTTCAAAACATTAAATTTCGCAGCTAAAGAAAGATTGACATTATAAACAGTTTCTTTCTGAATATTTAAATTTCCTTCTTCCATAATTGCTGCAGAATGATGCAGACCGTCTGAGAAAAGCTCTGCAGGATTAGGCGTTCTTTCTGCTCTTGAAAGATTCAGTTTTAATTCTAAATTCTCAAAAGGTTTGTAATCTAAGCCAAGGTTTGCAGAGAAATTATGATAATCGAGAATTGGTCTCGTCAAAGTTCTGCTTCCCGATTCACTCACGACAAACTGAGGGAAAGTATCTGCATAATTTGCTTCCCATTTTTCTGAATCATAATATTTATAGGCATCATATCTGCTGAAATCGTATCGCACGGCTGCCTCGGCATTTAATTTAGAATTGAATCTGTATTTAAAGACCGAAAACGCTCCCGCATCATAACGGTAGTAATCAGGAATCAGACGTCTCGCTTTGGTTGCGGGATTCGGATAATTATCCTGAAAAGCTCCTGAAATTCCGCTTTCAAGACTCCAGTTTGCTCTTTCCAGAAGATGAACAAGACTGGCAGAATGCGTGATTAATCTTAAATCCATCGACGGAAGATTGCTCAGTTCACCTCTTCTGATGTCGTATTCTTTTCTTCTGTTGAGCTGAAAACTGTACTGAAAAGTGAGCTTCCCAAAATCTGCAAACCTTCTGTATGCTGAAAGTTTCGCAATGTGATGCGCCACTTCCTGCTTCGGATTGTCGATATCATAGCTGAAATTATCCAGATAATAAGACTGTCCGAAGTTCACAGCATTGTAGAAATCTTCGGGGCTAGCCAGATGTGCACCGCGGTAAATCCCAAATTCCTGATTGATGCCGCTGTATGACACATCAAACCCCTGCAGAAAACTGTGCTTCCCGAACGAGAAATTAAAAGAATTGAATTCCTGTCCGGTATTCTGCAAAGTATAGTGCGGCATGTACAGATCGCCCGTTTTTCTGTATGATCCGCCTGTTTTTACAAACCATTGGTTCTTCCATGCTTTTGCGACATTGGCACCAATCTCACCTCCTCTACCATTTGAAATTCCTGAAAGTCTGAGGCTTCCCATAATGGTATCTTTTTTGGGCAAAACTGCAGATTCCAAAACAACAACGCCACCAACTCCTTCATTTCCAAACTTCAGTGCGGAAGCACCTTTTATGACATCGATGTGCTCAAAATCGTTCACATCAATATTGGGAGCATGCTCTACTCCCCATTCCTGCTCGGCCATTCTCACACCATTGTTAATGATGGAAATACGGCTTCCGTAAAGTCCGCGGATAACGGGTTTTGTGATATTATTCCCCGTTTTCAGAGATGAAACTCCGGAAATTCTGGATAAAAGATTTCCCAGATTTTCGGTGGAATTTCTTTCTATTTCCGTTTTATCCAAAGTCGTCATAATTACGGAGCCTTTTGTTTTGTGGCTTCCGTGGATAGTGACGGTCTGAATTTCACCTTCATGATGCTCTAATATAATGGCAAGATGAATATCTCTGTCGACTCCCACATTTTCAGTATAATCATCGCAGAGCGGATGTCTGGCCACGAGCTTATAATTTCCTGCAGGAACATTTGGGAAAGAAAATTTTCCTTTTTTGTCAGTTTTAGTGGTTAAGTCCCCGATTTTAACTTCTGCATTTTCAAGCATTGTTTTATCGTGAAAATCCTGCACCGTTCCCTGAACCGTATATTTCTGCGCAGAAACCAATGTCAGTCCGAAAAAGACCAGCATTAGATTTATAATGTTTTTCATTACGTTTTTGTAAAATGTATAATGTAAAAAAGTACGTTGTACTTATGAATTTTGAATTAAATTAAGTCATGTTTTGTAACAGCGAATTGCACGCAGCCCGACTTGAACGGAGCTCTTTTTGTTATTGCGATGCTGCAACAGCTCAACAATATTACCACATCGTTCGCAATGACAAAAAAGCGGGAGTGGAAGGCGGAAAAGCTGCCCAAATCATCATTTTCACACCGACATTTCGGAGTTTCGCACCTCTTTGAAAAGGATCCGAACTTTTTCTACCAATATTTCGGAGCTTCGCACCTTGTCATAGAAAAAATGCTCTTATAACAAAATTTCGAAACTTCGCTTCTTATTTTAACTGTCGTGTTTGAATGCTGAGATTCCGGGTTCCAAAATCTGATTTGCAAGTTTGACGTTACAGTTCTACGGTTTTGAAACTTTTGTGTTACAAAAAATGGATTAAATTAATTCAGAAAAGATTTCTCAAAATTCATTGGAATATTGAGAAAAATAGAATTATGAAATTGCGGGAGGTCCGCGGAGTTGAAAGGTAAATTTAGTTTGTGACCAGATTTTTTCCTGTACAGCCAAAATCTGCTCCGCTTCATGCGTATGTTTGATCAAAGTGAAACTAAATTCCTGTGGTAAAATGGTATTTCCAGTGGCTAAAAAGTGACAGGCCAGACAGTCGCCGGCTTTTTCTTTGGCTTCTGTTTTGGAAATGGAGTTCTCTGATTTTTTGAAGTTGAAACCTGCAAAAACATCTGAAGACTCGTGACTGTGAAAGCTTGAAGAAAACAGTGCAAAAAAGTATATCCCAAACATCAGTTTGGAGATAAAACTCTTGAGTTGTCTGCTTTCCTTAAAAATCATCGCACAAAAATAAGGATAATATTTTAAAATTAAATTACAATATTATGTTAAATGAGGTTACAATGTTGCGGGAAGATTAAATTTAAAGGTAAATAATGAAAAAGATTTGCAGATGGATCACGTCTTTACAATAATTACAAGCTTTTCAGTTTTGAAAAATGAATTATCAGATCGCTCCGATGGAGCTTTAATCCATCTTAATAACGTTACTATTAACAGAAGCTCCTGTTGAGCTGTAATTTCACTATGCGTTTTTTCTACAAAGATGTTTGCTCCTCCGGAGCAATATATATTTCACAAAAAAAGATGAACCGAAGCCCATCTTTTCTTATTATTTTTTTGAAATTAATCTAACTGCGTTCCCAAATGCTCCCATTCCTGCAACGCAAGATCAAGCTCTTCTTTGGTTTTGTTGTATTTTTCCAATGTTTCTTCTGATGGATTGTCTTTTGTGAAAGAAGTTTCGTAATTTTCGATTGTCATTTCCAGTTCAGCTATCTTTTCTTCTACCTTTTTCAGTTTATTCTGAATGCTTTTCTGTTCCTTACTTACGATAACTGATGATTCTGCAGCTGCTGGTTTTTCCTCTTCCTTAGCCTTTACCTCAACCTTAGCCTCTTCTCCATGAAGTTTTGCTTTTTCAGCAGAGATTTCTCTGATCGATTCTTTCTGTCTGAATTCAAGATACTCGTTGATGTCGCCCAGGAATTCCTTCATTTTACCATCTCGGAATTCATAGATTTTATCGCAAAGTCCCTGCAAAAATTCCCTGTCGTGAGAAATTACAATTAATGTTCCTTCAAATTTCTGTAAAGCCAGTTTGATGATCTCCTTCGACTGAATATCAAGGTGATTGGTAGGCTCATCCATGATCAACGTATTGAAAGGACGTAATAATAATTTACAAAGCGCCAGACGGTTTCTTTCACCTCCGGAAAGTACTTTTGTCTTTTTATTCACCGCTTCTCCCTGAAAAAGGAAAGATCCCAATAAATCTCTAACTCTCGGTCTTGTCTCTTCGGTTGCGGAATCTTCCGCTTCCTCCTGAACGGTTTTGTTTGGCGTTAAAACTTCTTCCTGGTTTTGGGCAAAGTAACCGATATTCACATTGTGACCTAAGTTCCAGTCTCCGGAATAATCTTTAATATCTCCGGCAAGAATTTTCGCTAACGTGGTTTTTCCCTGACCGTTCTGTCCGAGAAGGGCAATTCTGTCACCCCGCTGAACGATGAAATCCACATCATCAAAAATCTGTTTCTGTCCGTAAGCTTTCCCAAGATTTTCAGCTTCGAAAATTACTTTTCCGGGAACCTGCGACTGTACGAAACGGATATTGAATTTTGAAACGTCTTCATTATCAATTTCAATACGTTCAATTTTATCTAATTTTTTGATCAAAGACTGCGCAAAAGAAGCTTTGGTAGCACTCGCACGGAATTTATTGATGTTATCTTCCATCTGCTTGATCTCCGCATCCTGATTTTTCTTGGCCTGAACCAGTTTTTCACGGCGGTCTTCACGCATCACCAGATATTTGGAATAATTGGCCTTGTAATCATCTACTTTTCTGTTGTTGACATCAAAAGTTCTGTTACAGACTGCCGTCATAAACTGCTTGTCGTGACTTACCAGAACAATTCCTCCCGGATAATCCTTCAAAAAGTTTTCGAGCCAGATGATAGATTCCATATCAAGGTGGTTGGTAGGCTCATCGAGAAGCATCAGATCGTTCTTTTGAAGAAGCAATTTTGCAAGTTCGATTCTCATTCTCCATCCTCCGGAAAATTCATCGGTGATTTTTTGGAAATCATCCGCTTTGAAACCCAGTCCAAATAATACTTTCTCAATATCTCCTTCCAGATTATATGCGTCGTGGTGCATCAAAAGGTCATTCAGATCAGTCATTCGGTTGATCAAGTCTGTGTAGCCATCGCTTTCATAATCTGTTCTAACCGTTAGTTGATGGTTGATTTCTTCTAATTCTTCTTTCCAGGCATTGATTTGCTCAAAAGCCTGCATGGTTTCGTTCCAAACTGTTCTTCCTTTAACAAAATCAAGATCCTGCTTCAGGAATCCGATGGTGATATTTCCCTCCGGAACTACATTTCCTTCGTAGAACGTAATTTCTCCGGAAAGCATTTTCAAAAGTGTGGATTTTCCGGCTCCGTTTTTACCGACCAAACCAATTTTATCATCTTTTTTGATGGTAAAATTGACGTTTTGAAATAAATAATTTCCTGAATGATGTAAGCCTAAACCTTGAACCGAAAGCATTTGAAACGAATATTAAAAAGTGAATAATGAAGATGAATCTTTTTCGGGTGCAAAAGTACGGAAAAAATAAGATTTTAATAAGAATAAAAATGAGTCGCCAAAAGACGACTCTCAAAACATTTTAACGAAACAATTAATTTTGCTGTAAAGTTGGCTCTGCATAATCTTCCGGCAACTCACTTTTTGCAAGTGTTACAATTTTTGTTACCTCAAATACCAATGGTCCCGTCTGGATAATTGCAAATCTGCTGTCGCTTGTACCAATAGAGTCATGAAAAGATTTTGCTCTGATCACTCCTTGAGGAGTCGTTACCTCTGCAGAAATATCTCTCAAGAGACAAACTCCTCTACTGGATGCGCGCCACGTTGTACCTGTAGTCACATTGTAATCGTCGTCTGAACAGAAAACACTTACATAATTTACATTACCTTTTGCATTAAAAGGTGTTGAATTGGCGATAGATACTACTGAATAAGACATAATTTTATGATTTTTGGTTATTAATTTCCTACTCTTTGGGGTTTTTCGGAATCCACCCTTGTTCATTTAATTTGAAGCTTCTGTTTTTTGAACAAGACAAAGTAACGCCACAAAAAAAACTTTTCATAGCGTATAAATTACCAAATAAAAAATTCCGCATTTCTACGGAATTACAATCTGATGTCTACGGCAAAAATATCATGAATAATAGCGTAAATCACAATGCCAATTGAGTTTTTAACCCCTAACTTTTCTATAATCCGCTGACGGTGACTTTCGACAGTTCTCGGACTGATAAATAATTTCTCAGCAATTTCTTTGTTGGTAAATTCCTGACAGATCAGCTGTACAACGTCTTTCTCACGCTCAGAAAGTTCGTCTTCTATAGTGAAAAGTGATTTCTGCTTTACCACATTATTTTTAAAGGTTGCGAGCATCTTCAGATCTTCCTCAGAAAGATAGACACCTTTGCTGTGAACACTTTTAATGGCTTCTAAAAATGTTTTCTTATCTGAGTTTTTAGGAAGAAAAGCAGAAACTCCAAGCTTGATCATGTGCCCGAACACTGAAGTTTTATAATGTGAGGAGAGAATGATTATTTTTAAATCAGGATATAGATTTTTCAGGATTTCTACCAGTTCAAAACCATCCATCGGCAACATCTGAATATCAGACAAAACGATATCAGGAAAATCTTCAGGTGAAGATTCTTCAAGCATTTTCAGAAAACCTGCACCGTCGTTTGCTGTGAAAGTTACTTTGATCTGCTTATCGCTGGAGAGCAGCATTTTTACTCCTTCCAGAATAAGTTGCTCATCGTCTACCAGTGCTAATTTTATAGTTTCATTCATTGCTGAGTGGTATTTTGATGATCAGTCTGCTGCCTTTGCCAATGACGCTTTTCCATTTGAAAGCAGCGTTGAGCGACTGTAATCTTGATTCGATATTTTTAATTCCCATTCCTTTTTTCACCAGATCATAATCAAAACCTTTTCCGTTATCTGAAATGATAACAAAAAGTTTATTTTCTGAATCTCTCAACAAAATTTTCACGTTTTCAGCTTCAGAATGTTTGATCACATTCGTGGTAAATTCCTGAATAATCCGGTAGATTTGAACTTCTGTAAAAATATTTTTAGGCTGATAAGGTTTCAGTTCAAAAAGTGATATTTCGATTTTTTTGGAAAGATTAGTAATCAGTTCTTCAACATAAAGAATAAATCCAAGTTTTTCCAAATTAACAGGATATAAATTGTGCGAGATCCTTCTTGCCGAGTCTACCAGTTCTTTGATCTGACCATTGATGACTTCAGATGCTTTTTCGTCTTCTATTTCAATATTCTGTAACCATAAAGAAAGAATATTTAAGCGATTCCCGAGGTCGTCGTGAACAGCAACAGCAATTCTTTTACGCTCCTCTTCCTGAGCTTTTACATTTTCGAGAGCCAAATCTTTCTCATGCTGAATATCTGCAAGATTTTGGGCATCTTTTTCTTTAATGATACGGTCTACAAAGGTTTTATAGGCTACCAAAATAAAGATGAGAATAACTGCGATCATCACAATTATCAAAAAGAAGAGCTTTATATTTAATGTTATTTCTTTAATTTTAAAAATGTATATAAGATTAAACTATATAAAACTGCTGCAAAAAAAGTATTGAAAATACCGATCAAAGCATAATCATCCTGCGACAGATTCTGAACCTGCTGCTGTATCACAAAATTGAATACAGAAACAGAATAATAAAAAAATATGCCTACATCTGCAAAGAAAAACCGCTCCATTTTCTCCCCGTTTCTGATCTGCGCAATTAAAAAAGTACCTGCGAGACCGATAATCAGAATGTTAGAAATTACTTTAGCGATATCCTGATTAAAATTGATTTTGAAACCAAAGATGACAATCAAAAAAACCAGAGCTAAGAGAGCGGATGTAGCGACAAAAATTTTATTTAGTTTTAATTTACTGCAAAACAAACTTGTGAGCAGAAAAAAATCTCCGGCAATATAAATTGGGTACATAAATAATGTATTTTTAAACCCTAAACCTGTGCTTAGAAACCAAACTGTCATTTCAATAAAAAAGAGGAAAAGCATATAAAAAATATAAAACTTTTCATTTTTAACAAAATAACTGTATTTTCCGAATCCTAATACTGTATTTATAAAAAGTAAGAGATAGTTTAAATATAAAAAAACTTCGTAAAAAGTATACATTGCTGTTTTTCGTTTATCCTAAATCGAATATCTGCCCATTGGGAGGACAAGGTTTTGCAAAATCAAATGTGTTTGAATCTACTGCTGTACTCTGATTGCTCAAGTTATCCGGTGCTGAGATGAAAATCAGTGCAGGGAGCTGTTTCTGGTAAATTTCTGAAAATTTCAAACCGAATACCGAGATGAACATAACCCCTTCCTGTACCTCAAATATTTTTTCTTTAGGTACATAGAATTTAGTGAAAATCTCCCTCCCTTCGTTTGCCTGCTCTGCATAAAACCAATCGAAAGCATTATTTTGCCATGATTCTATCGCATCCAAAGCTTTTTCCTGCCGTAAAACGGGTTTATTGTAAATCGGGAGAAACACATCCGAATCGCTGTCGGTCGTTCTCATACTGGTAGACAAAACAGATTTTTTCACTACCGTATAGGTCAGTTTTTCGGTAAGACAAAGATCTTCATTTAAAGTCTCAAATGAAGAATAATAATACTCACTAAGACTTACAGGATATCCTACTGCGTCCAACGGAACAGGAATCATGATCAGTTCATCGTTTTCTGTAACGCCAATCTGTACACAAAAATCATCATTATTGTTACGGTTTTTAATGATTTCAATTTGTGATTTGTAAAGATTAAAAACTGAATTTTGTTTGAAGAGCTGTTCAATTCTGATCATGTCGGGACGACAATCAGACCATCTGCTGGCAGCATCAGAGAACTGCTGCGGAGTCAATTTTTCCATGTTAAAAGTTTTGATTCGGTTTTTATCCAGTAAAAATACCTAATCTCCATTAAGTACACAAACAGCTCATATAAAAAAGAAAAATTAATAGTTTTTTACCGTCACATGAAAGCAACTTTGCTGTCTTTCTTTGATATAGTAAATGCGTCCTAAATTGTAATAGTATTTTAAAACCTTTTCCAGAGCCTCCTCCAGCTTTGGATTACTTCTGTGAACACCGTTGAAACGAATATAGGAAATATCGAATGAGTTGCCGTAATTGTGCGAACTGATCCCGAGACTTGCATTGGTATTTACTCTTCGCAGCCTGCACTGATCTTCGAGCGTTCTCGTAACAGAAGTTACTGTAAAATACGACCCACCGGTATTTTTACTGAATCTGGAACCCATTTTTTCAAGACTCTGATAAGCTTTTGAAACCAGCCAAGCCCTGCTGTAATCCAGCTTCTGAACCCTGAAACCCTTGCCTGATTTTTTTACTTTATGAAATTTTCCGTTGCTGATGTATTTCTCAACTGTAGAAGTATTCTTGAGAATTTTGATATTAAAACCTTTAGACGCATCCAAATGTGGTTTGTAAAGCATGGTAGGCTCCACTTTCATGATTTCGTTCAGGTCGTAGCAGGGCAGACTTCCTGTTTTCTTCGCCTGGCTGAAAAACAGTGTTGCAGAACTTAAAAAAACGACAAAAAACAATTTCCTCATTACGATAGTTTATCCCGGTGTACGGCAAAAATAATGCTTTTCTTTTTTATGAAATTTCAAAATGGGAACTGAAGGAGCAAAATATATTAGTTTAAAACTAAAAATAATTGAAAAAATATTTTCATTAAAACAAGAATAAATAATTATTAATAAATAAAATACCATACAAAAATCATTATGAGAATAAAATCAACAAAATAGAAATTAAAAAATATAAAAACAGACAGAATTTTGCGAATAATTAATTTTTGTACATTCGCTGCCTTAATTAAAAATACAATACTTGATGATTTCAAACACTTCAAAATTCGTTGCCGAAATGTTCGGCACCATGGTTCTCGTACTTATGGGTTGCGGAAGCGCCGTAATCGCCGGTGCAGACGGCACTACAGGCGTAGGTCTTTTAGGAATTTCCTTTGCATTTGGTCTCAGCGTTGTGGCAATGGCGTATGCAATCGGTCATATTTCAGGTTGCCATATTAATCCTGCAATATCAATCGCAATGGCTGCAGCGGGAAGAATGAAAATCAGCGAGGCAGCCCGTTACATCGTGGCACAAATTCTCGGAGCCATTATCGGAGCCGGAATTCTTTATCTGATTTTCACCAATCATCCCGGAGCGGAAATGAAAGAATGGGCTTTAGGGTCTAACGGCTGGGGAGATGGATATCTTGATGCTTACAATATGACAGCGGCTTTCGTTGCTGAATTTGTTTTCACATTTATCTTTCTGATGGTTATTTTGGGATCAACTTCCACAAAAAACATCAACGGCGGTTTTGCCGGTCTGGCCATCGGATTGGCCTTGGTTCTGATTCACATTGTTGGAATTAAAATTACTGGTGTTTCAGTAAATCCTGCTAGAAGCATCGGACCTGCGATTTTTGCAGGTGGTAAAGCAGTTTCTCAAATGTGGCTGTTTGTTGCGGCTCCGGTTTTGGGAGGTATTGCTGCAGCTTTCACTTATAATTTACTGATTGAAAAGCCTGAAGCAAAGTAATTTAACAATAATATAAAATGTAATTCCTGCTTTTTCTGGCAGGAATTTTTATTTTGGTTTCCTTATTTCGAAAGGATTTTTAAAAATAAGTTCTTCATGTTTTCCCTTGATTTCCATTTTTCTGTACAGGAGATTTAAAGCCATTTTTCTTATGAATGTATCTTTATCCGTCAGACTCCAGTAAAGGTCTTCGTGCACTTTTTGGGGTTCTCGGATGAGATAGAATTCTGTTTCCCAGGAATCGACATTGTGATAAAATTCGATAATTCCGCAATGTTCGGGAATCGTGGAATGCTCGATCATTCCCATCGGCAGTAAGAAGCTGAACGAGTTGCAGATGTAATCGCCACAGCATATTTTATCATGTTTCAGAAATTTTTCACCCGTCGAACTGTTGACATACGATTTTTTAAAATCATTTTTAAAATCACTTTTAGAAAGCTTGATTTCAATTTCATGACTGAAACCTTCGGAGTTAATAATCAAAATATCTGCTTCCCAATCTGCCTGAAAATGATTGGTCAGCACAATCTCCTTCTCAAAATCACATTGAGAATTAATGTAGGCATGAACGAGTTCTTCTATCTTTAACATGTTTGAGCGTCAGAGTGTTTTAGTGTTTTAGTGTTTTAGTGTTTTAGTGTGAAATTAAATAAAGTACTTCAGATTCAAGGAAGAAAAGTGATCATTATTGGTTTAAAATCAGATGAAAAATAAATTGGTATTAAAAAACTTAAAATTGACCGGTCTCAAACGCTCTTACTCTCAACCCTCAAACCCAATCAACTTACTAGAAGGCTGCATCCGCGGATATCAGAATGATCTATTCTTCCCAAAACCTGAAATTTATCTCCCATAATTTTTCCTAAATCCTGAGTGGCAATAAATGAACATGAATGAATATTCGCCAAATCAATTATATTGATCGCTCCCGTCCTACCCTCTTTTTCATAACTGAAAGGATCTTCCACATTTCTTACCAAAACGCGCATCCAGTTCGGACATTGATAAAGGTTTTCTCCTAAAGAATAAGCCTGCGAAAGCAGTTCTGTCATGGAATATTCTGAATAAATTTTATCGGTTTTAAAACCTTCCTGCAGAATTTTCAGCAATTCATCTTTGGTCATCTCTTCTTTTCTGCCTTTCATACCGCCGGTTTCTATCACTGTAAGAGAGTTCGAGGGTTTGAGGGTTTGAGAGTTTGAGCTGCAAAAATCCAGAAAATCTAACAGGGCGAATGAAACTCCGAAGAGAATGACTTTTTTGTCTTTCAGTTCTTGTAATAATTGAAACAAATCTTCGTGGTTGTAAAGAAAATAACCGTTTTCAGGCTTATCTGATTTTTTCATTAAAAAATCGACCATGTAAATCAGTGATGAATTTTGTTTCTCCAAATAACTTGGCAACAGACCGAGGAAAATAAAATCTTCCGGCTTGCCGATGAATTGTTCGAAGCTTCTGTAAATACTATTCTCGTACAAATCCGTATCAGCGATGAAATGTTTAGACAGATTCATCTGCGTTGTTCCCGAACTTTGAAAGTATAAATCTATGGAAACATTTTTATCTAAAATCTGATGATTTTTAAACATCTCAATCGGCAAAAACGGAATTTTTGCCACCTCATCTACATTTTCAGGACTAATTTTCAGATAGTCAACAAACTTTCTGTAGATCTCAATGTTGTCGTATTGAAATCTGAAAGTTTCGAGACAGGCTGCGACAAAATCCATGTCAGTCCTGATGTCAAATATATTTTTCAATGTATTTAAAATTTAATTTAAAGCTTAATGATTCAAAATGAAACAATTATGTTTTTAAACTTTATAATTCACATTTAATTTATCCGGAATAAGCAAAGTTGGTCGGGTATTTGCAAATCAATCCGCGGAATATGGATTAGGAATAAGGGCTGTAGAACCCTTTATTCGGAAATTACCTCTTTTAGGGGTAATTTTTTTTGTTCAGAATTTTCAAAGGTCTTCAATTCAAAATCATGCTCGAATACGCCATAGGTGAAATAGGAAATCCAGTCTCCGAGATTAACGTATTTTGAGTTATCATTTAAATTTAAAATCATTGGCAAGTGACGATGACCGTAAATAAAATAGTCGATTTTTTCTGTTTCCAATTTCTTTTTGGAGTAAATAATCAGAAATTCTTTGTCTTCGCCCAAAAACGCCTTGTCTTCATCACCGGAAATCATTTTGTTTTTCTGAGACATATGCAAAGCGATTTTCATCGCAATATCCGGATGCAGCCATCTGAAAAACCACTGCGCAATCGGGTTGGTAAAGACTTTTTTCATTCTTTTATACCCTTTATCGCCTGGCCCCAGACCATCACCGTGAGCGAGCAGAAACTGTTTTCCGCCCATTTCAAAATACTGCTTTTTATAGAAAACAGTACATCCTATTTCTTCCTCAAGATAATCTTTCATCCACAAATCGTGGTTTCCGACAAAAAAATAAACCTGAATTCCGTGGTCTTTTAATTCTGCAATTTTACCTAAAACCCGTACATAACCTTTCGGAATTACGTGATTCCATTCGTGCCAGAAATCAAATAAGTCTCCCATCAGAAATAATACCTGCGCATCTTCCTTGATCTGATTCATCCAACGGATAAATTTCTCCTCACGCAGTTTGCTTTCCTTCGGATTCGGTGCACCAAAATGCTGATCTGAAGCAAAATAAACTTTCTTTCCGGACTTGAGACTGATGGTTGTTTTAAGCACTTTTCAGAATTTAATTGAGCAAAAAAATTATTGATTGTCTTCTGCAAACCATTCTCCGTAAGAGTTTTCGGTCTCGTGAAGTTTAAGATATGCCAGAGAGATTCCTTCAGGAAGTTTGGCTTTTACTTTCGCAGCGATGGCGTACAGCATATTCTCGCAGGTTGGCTGAAAGTTGCAGTAAATCACTTTCTGGCCTTTATTTTCAAGTTCCTCTCCCATTTCCCTGTGCGGAGAAACGCCGTTAATTAAAACCGCATGATCCCAGACATCAACGATTTCAGCTTTCACGATGGTTTTTATATCTCCGAAATCCACGACCATTCCGTTCTTAGGATTCTCCAGATCGTTGATTGGTTTTCCCTTTACGGTAACGAAAAGTTTGTAGGAATGCCCGTGCATATTTTTACATTTTCCGTCATAATTGTACAAAACATGAGCAGTTTCGAATGTAAAAATTTTTGTAATACGTATCATGGTGCAAAGATAGGGAAATTCAAAATTTAAATGAATGACCTTACCCTGACTTTAAAATTTATTCCTCCCAATTAAGAGAATGCATAAAACAGCGCAGCCAACAAAAGAAAAGGAACTACAATAACACAAATGGGCAGGATCAGATTGAGAACAGCTTTCCAAACCGAAAATTTCTGTACTTCCGAAAGTCCGATCACCATAAAAACCAGCGTTGTAAGGGAAAGCACCACTTCACAAAATACTGATATCCAGAAAACAATGTCTCCGAAAGCAGTTGCAGTATCATACTCAACATCCCTGAAAACATCAACTCCGAATATTGCAATTTGCGGAATGATAAAAACCAATGCTAAGGTGGAAGGCAACAATGCATACGCCATCATTCTGAAAATGGATGTAGTATTGCCGGCACCATCCAGCCATTTACCTGTCCAGCTCGTCAGTGCAGCATAAATGAAATAGGAAATCCAGCCAAACGCTCCACCGAGTACCACACCGAAAAAAAGAATGAAGAAAAGAGAAGAATCATCACCAGTATTTTTTGTAGAAGCACGGTCTAAAGCGCGTACAACACCTGCAAAGAAAAGCAGAATATAGAAATACTTTTCGTACTGGGTATCGTTTATAAATTTAAAAACCTTTCTTGGCTGAGTCCAGATTTTTGTAAAAACGTCCTGATCAGAAAGCGCTTCGTATTTTTCGAATTCTTCAAATTGATTCTCTGTAAGTTTAGTTTCCATGGAGTTTATTAGATACGCGAAAGTAGTGATATTTATTAAAAATTACAGTAATTCGAGCCAGCCGGCATCGAGTCTTTTCACTTTTTGCGTTTCGCGGTCAATAAAAACCCAAAGCGTAAGAGAATCCACCACCAGAATATCGTTGCAGTAAAATTCCACTTTTCTTGGCTGACGGATTCCTTCAGGTGGTTTAGGATAGGTTCTGATCGTGATAACATCTCCCAGATAAACCTGTCTCTTATACTGAATGTGATGATCTAAAAGCATCCAAATGTCAAAAGGAAAACTTAAATGATCTTTCACCGTGTCCCAATGTTCCCCTGCAACTTCCTCAACCCATTTCACATACTGCACGTTGTTGACGTGATTATTGAGATCAATATGCTCTTCTGTAATTTTTATTTTCTTTTCAAAAATCAAACCCATACTCAAAGATATTGATTTTATTTTTTTTAAAATTAAACTGAAAATTTCACTTCAGGTATTTCATCTTTCGGAGAAAATTATTATTTTGGTTTCATAAAACACACAAATGATCCTGGATGTTCTTTTCCCGAACCGCTGCATTCACTGCAACCGAATTATCGACGGCAATTTACTGGTTTGCAGTCTTTGTTTTGAGCAGATTCACTTCACTCATTTTGGTTATCATTCTGAAAATAATCTGAAAGAAAAGTGCAAACTCCTCTTCCCTGTTGAAAATGCTTTTTCGCTGATGCAGTTTGAAAAGGAAAATTTAAGCCGAAAAATAATCCATGAACTGAAATACAAAAGCCGCGAAAATGCCGGAAAAGTTTTAGCTGAATGGCTCATTGACAGTCTGGAATTTAAAGAAAAGCCGGATTTACTGGTTTCCGTTCCGCTGCATCCGAAAAAACTAAAGGAAAGAGGTTATAACCAACTGCATTTGTTTACAGAATCGCTGTCGAAGTTTTATAAAATTCCTTTCAGCCATGATTTAATTAAAAGAAATCATTATTCAAAAGCTCAGGCTTTGAAAGACAAACAACACCGTCTTGAAACTCTAAATACTTTTTCTATTACAAGACCAATTTCAAATCAACATATTTTGCTGATTGATGACGTTTTTACTACCGGAAATACTTTAGCAACTGTTGCCTGGGAAATTCTGAAAGCCGGACAAAATAAAATCAGTGTTCTGGTGATGGCGATGGACGAATAAGAATGTGTAATAATTGATAGGGAATGAGTAATTATGGAAGTAAATCTGAAAGAATTATCTCTGCAACTTTTCGCCATAGCTTAAATCTCCGGCGTCGCCTAAGCCTGGTGTGATGTATCCTTTTGAAGTCAGATTTTCATCAATTGCTCCAACCCAGATTTTGGCGTTTGGATATGCTTTTTCTATGGTTTCAACGCCTTGTCTTGAAGCGATTGCTGCAACGATATGAAGTTGTGTCGGCGTTCCGTTGGTTAACAAATCCTTGATGGCTTCGATGAGAGAAGCACCAGTTGCCAGCATCGGATCTGCAACGATCAATGGTCGTCCGTCGATATTCGGACAGGTTAAATAATCCTGTTTGATTGAAAAGTAATCGTTGGCATCGTGTTTTCTGTAAGCTGCCACGAAACCGCAATCGGCTTTATCAAAATAGTTTAAAATCCCTTCAAATAAAGGAACTCCTGCTCTTAAAATGGTTGTAATGACAGGTTGTACGGCAATTTCTTTCACTCTAAGTTGATCTAAAGGAGTCTGAATTTCAACTTCCTTCGTTTCTAAATCTTTAGAAATTTCATAAGCTGCAATTTCCCCGATTCTTTCCATGTTTCTGCGGAATCTCATCCGGTCGTGCTGAACATCGACGTTTCGAAGCTCGTTGATCCATGAATTGACTAAAGAAAACTGTTGTGAAAGGATTACTGTCATAGTTTTAATTTGAAAATAAAAAATTTGAAAATGAGATAACGAATTTCGTTTCATGCAAAATAATGAATTAATTTTCAAATTAACTCATTTCCAAATTTTCAAATTAATTTATTTCTGTCTGAAATACACTTCAATCGGAACTCCGGTAAACCCGAACTGTTTTCTCAATTGGTTTTCAGTAAATCTCTTATAAGGCTCCTTTACATATTGTGGCAGGTTACAGAAAAATACAAACTGAGGAGAAGGCGTAGGAAGCTGTACACAGTATTTGATTTTGATGTACTTCCCTTTGTTTGCAGGTGGCGGCATAGCTTCAAAAATCGGAAGCATTACTTCGTTTAATTTTGAAGTTTTGATTTTCTTTTTACGGTCTTCGTAAACAATCATTGCCATTTCAACAGTCTTCAAAATTCTCTGCTTCGTTAAAGCCGAAACAAACAAAATTGGAATATCGCTGAACTGACCGATTTTATCTCTGATCGCTTTTTCGAAATCTCTTACGGTGTTTGTGTTTTTGTCTTCAACCAAATCCCATTTGTTGACAACGATCACGATTCCCTTTCTGTTTTTCTGAGCCAAACCGAAAATGTTCATATCCTGAGATTCCCATCCTATAGTAGCATCAACCATGATGATGACAACGTCAGAATATTCAATGGAACGGATAGATCTCATTACAGAATAGAACTCCAGATCTTCATTTACTTTAGATTTACGACGCATTCCGGCAGTATCTACCAACACAAACTCGTGTCCGAATTTATTGTAAAGAGTCTGAATACTGTCTCTTGTAGTTCCTGCAACGTCAGTTACGATATTTCTTTCTACATCAAGCAAAGCATTGGTCATGGTAGATTTCCCTACATTCGGACGGCCGGCAATTGTAATTTTCGGCAAACCTTCGAATGGATCTTTATAATCTGTCGTTGGGAAATCTCTTACAATATCATCCAGAATTTCTCCTGTTCCGGATCCTGTTGCAGAAGATAAAGTATAATATTTATCGATGCCTAACTGGTAAAATTCTGTTGCTGCAACTTCTTCTTTCGCAGAATCTACTTTGTTGATGACGATATAAGTCGGTTTGTTTGATCTTCTGAGCATTTCGTGGATTTCGTAATCCGTATCTGTGAGACCTTCCTCCACATTCAACATAAAAATAATCGAAGTAGCTTCGTCAATTGCAAGCTGAACCTGTTTTGAAATTTCTTCCTGAAACACGTCATCGTTATTCACATCGTAACCGCCGGTGTCGATTACAGTGAATTCTACACCATTCCAATCCGATTTACCGTAGTGACGGTCTCTGGTTACCCCTGAAGTAGAGTCTACAATAGCCTCTCTTCTTTCTAAAAAACGATTAAATAACGTGGATTTTCCTACGTTGGGACGCCCAACAATAGCAACAATATTTGACATAAAAAATGTTTAATAATCCTTCGGCAAAGCGATAGGACAAGATTATCAATGAGTTACTCCAACTTTTGGAGCTCAATTTTTTGCAAAGATAAGCTAATTTTAACTAAAAATGCTATTTAAAAAATTTCCGGCCTTGATTCTAAGATTAATTTTAAAGAATATTCTTTTAAATTCCGTAAAAATTAAATCTCTGTTTTTCAATATTTAAAGAAGATCAGACGTAAAATTTTTAAATGAAATTTTTATTTTTGAAATAAATTATATAATTTCGCACTCAGATAAAGACCTATAGTGTAACGGTAGCACTCCGGTTTTTGGTACCGTCAGTCGGGGTTCGAATCCCTGTGGGTCTACAAACCATCCTTTTTACGGGATGGTTTTGTTTTTTATCAGATTTTCCTGCAATCTTGCATTTACACCTTGTTTATTTATTTTCTAACTTTGTATTTCAAATACATCACTATGTCAATCACCAACGAAAACGAACTCGCCGGAATGCAAAATGTCAGCAAAGCTGTTGCATTAACATTGAAAGCAATGGTTGATTACGCCAAACCTGGCATGAGCACAAAGGATCTTGATGATTACGGAGCTAAAATCCTCTCAGAATATGGCGCAAAATCGGCACCCTATGTGACGTATGGCTTTCCGGGATTTACCTGCATCAGCGTAGACAACGAATTTTGTCACGGAATTCCCTCTGAAAACAGAATCCTGCAGGAAGGTGACCTCATCAACATTGATGTTTCAGCAGAACTCAATGGGTTTTGGGCAGATAACGGAAGTTCTTTTGTGGTTGGAAAAGACATTCATCAACACCAAAAACTGGTGGATGCCTCCAAGGAAATTTTAGAAAAAACCATCAGCAACATAAGTGGAGGAAAAAAGATTGCCGACATCGGACACCTAATGGAAACTGAAGCTAAAAAGAGAGGATACAAAGTTATTAAAAACCTCGGCGGTCATGGCGTTGGAAGAAGCCTTCATGAAGAACCGGATGAACTTTTGAACTACAAAAACCGTTTCGAAAACAGAAGATTTAAGAAAAATACAGTTGTTGCTATTGAAACATTTATCTCGACCGATTCAAGTATTGCCGTGGAACTGAATGATGGCTGGACGATGGTTGGAAACCGAGGCGGATACATGGCTCAGCACGAACACACCATTCTGATTACCGATGGAAGACCTGTGATTTTAACCGAAATGAACGGAATCTGGAATTAGTTTTACATTCCTTTAATAAACGCATAAATCCCAACACCAATCCCAACATAAGCTACAACAGTAATTATGTCAGCAATAGGTTGTGAGAAACGTTTTTCTGCGATCTTCTCACTATCAATCTGATCTTTATGAAATTTTAGGATTGTTTCAGGTCTTTTCACAGGATGTGCAACCAAACTGTCGCCTTGCCATTTATCTACAATAATTTTGTATGAACTTCCACCAACATTGATTCTGTAGTTTTTACCCACCGCCAGTTTTTCCTGAATATTTACCGGTAATGGTTGCGCAGGAGCTGAGCCAGGCTGCTGTCTCTGTGCCTGCATTTCAGCTGTTCCATCCGCCATTTGAACAGGTGTAGCTTCAGAATTCGCAGCACGTCTTTTTGCCTGCTCATCGCCTTGTACTGGCAACTCAACAGGTTTTTTAACCTGATAAGTGTAGCAACTTACCAAAGAAAACAACAGCGCTATGAGATAAATATTTTTTTGCATTAGCCAAATTTAAGAATTAAACGGATTATTTTGTGTTTTGTTTTGAAAGTTTTTGATTTTCAGAAAAAATCCGGCGGCTTAAAAAGACCGTTTCCTTTCAAAAACATTAAATAAAGAAGTTTGTCTTATTTTAAAAAATAAACCAAAATGCCATTATAAACACAAAGCCACCGAAACAAAATTTCAGTGGCTTTATTTTTAATGTTATTGAATTATTTTAAATCAAATCTATCCAGTTCCATTACTTTCTCCCATACTTTTACAAAGTCTTTTGCAAATTTTTCTCTGGCATCTGAAGAAGCATATACTTCAGCAATGGCTCTCAATTCAGAATTGGAACCGAAAACCAGGTCTGCACGGGTCGCCGTCCATTTTTTCTCATTTGAATTACGGTCTCTGCCCTCATACAACTCTCTGTCCTGAGACGTTGCCTTCCACTGCGTGTTCATATCAAGAAGATTCACGAAGAAATCATTACCTAAAGTTTCTGAATTCTTAGTAAAAACTCCGTGTTTTGAACCGTCAAAATTGGTATTTAAAACTCTCAAACCTCCCAGCAAAACCGTCATTTCCGGAGCTGTCAGGGTTAAAAGCTGCGCTTTATCAATTAAAAGAGATTCTGTCGAAACGTTTTTATTTCCTTTTCTGTAATTTCTGAAACCATCGGCTAAAGGCTCAAGATATCCCACAGATTCAATGTCAGTCTGATCCTGGGAAGCATCCGTTCGTCCAGCATTAAATTTTACTGAAATCTCAAAACCGCCGTTTGACGCTGCTTTTTCCACTCCCGTATTACCAGCCAGAACAATTAGATCAGCCAGTGAAACTTTTTTATTGCCGGATTGAGATTCATTGAATTTTTTCTGAATATTTTCAAGCACATCAAGAACCTTCTGAAGCTGTGAAGGATTGTTTACGGCCCAGTATTTCTGCGGAGCGAGACGAATTCGTGCACCGTTCGCGCCACCTCGCTTATCACTTCCTCTGAAAGTAGAAGCCGATGCCCAGGCAGTAGAAACCAATTCGGAAACAGATAAGCCTAAATTTAAAATTTCAGATTTCAGATTCTGAATATCATTTTCACCAATCAATTCATAATCAACTTCAGGAAGAGGATCCTGCCAAATCAACTCTTCTGACGGAACTTCCGAACCTAAATATCTTGCTTTCGGGCCCATATCTCTGTGAGTCAGTTTAAACCATGCCCTCGCGAAAGCGTCTGCAAATTCATCAGGATTTTCAAAAAACCTTCTTGAAATTTTCTCATATGCCGGATCAAGTCTCAAAGACAAATCCGTTGTCAACATTGTTGGTCTGTGTTTTTTATTGGCATCAAAAGCGTCAGGAATAATCTCCGCTCCTCCTTTTGCAACCCACTGATGAGCACCGGCAGGACTTTTCGTAAGTTCCCATTCATTTTCAAAAAGATTTTTGAAGAAATGATTGCTCCATTGCGTTGGTGTTTCCGTCCAGGTCACTTCAAGTCCGCTAGTAATGGCATCTTTTCCTTTTCCGGTATTGAAAGAGCTTTCCCATCCGAAGCCTTGAGATGCCAAATCTGCTGCCTCAGGCTCTTTTCCTACGTGGTCTGAAGGACCTGCACCATGGGTTTTTCCAAAAGTGTGTCCGCCGGCAATCAAAGCGACGGTTTCCTCATCATTCATTGCCATTCTGCCAAAGGTGTCCCTGATGTCTTTTGCCGCAGCAATCGGATCGGGATTTCCGTCCGGACCTTCAGGATTCACATAAATCAGTCCCATGTGAGCCGCTGCCAAAGGTTTTTCAAGATCTCTGCTGTGAGTTCCGCCTGTAGCATCTTCGTCGGAAGAAACTACACCGTGAGCATCCAGACCCGGTTTTCCGTCAGAATAACGTTCCTCATTTCCCAGCCAAGTGTGTTCAGAACCCCAGTATACATCCTGATCAGCCTCCCAGACATCTTCCCTACCCCCGGCAAAACCGAAAGTTTTAAAACCCATTGATTCCAACGCAACGTTTCCGGTGAGAATCAAAAGATCTGCCCACGAAATTTTATTTCCATATTTCTGTTTGATTGGCCACAGCAGCCTCCTTGCTTTATCTAAACTTACATTATCGGGCCAGCTGTTGAGCGGTGCAAATCTCTGCTGACCTCTCGCTCCGCCGCCACGACCGTCAAAAACACGGTAAGTTCCGGCACTGTGCCACGCCATTCTCACGAATAGCGGCCCGTAGTGTCCGAAATCAGCTGGCCACCAATCCTGAGAATCGGTCATTAAAGCGTGAAGATCATTTTTTAAACCCTGGTAATCTAAAGATTTGAAAGCTTCAGCATAATCAAAACTTTCATCCATCGGATCTGAGAGGTTGGAGTGCTGACGCAAAATATCAACCCTTAACTGTTTTGGCCACCAGTCGCGGTTCTCTGTTCCACCGCCTGCCACGGTCTGATTCATTTGTCCGTTGTGGAAAGGGCATTTGCTGATGTCTCCATTTTGGTTTTCCATATTTAAATTTTTAATATTTGTATTGATGTAAATTTAAGGTGTTTAAATTATAATTTTAATCTATTGATAAAATATTTATGATTTATAAAAACTATTTTCCTGTGAATTATATATTTAAAACTTTAAATGATGTTTTAAATACTATTGATTTATTTAAAATTCAAATACTTTTTCATTCTGTACTATTTAATTTTTCCAACTCATTTTTAAAATTAATAAAAAGCAGATAAAAAAACTTCCTGAATCTGAAAGTTTAACCAAAATTTAAGTTTCAGAAATAAAATTTAGATTGATTCCAATTTATAAAATGACTAATTTGTGTTTTCAAATAAATTGGTAAGAACATTGCAGTTTACTTTTCACCTTCTCAATACCCAACATTATGCTTAAAAAAATATTCGTTATCGTCCTGGTAGGATTTATCATCATCCAGTTTTTTCCGATCGATAAAACCAACCCGCCATTGGAGCCGGGCATGGATTTTTTAAGAATAAAAGACACGCCGCCGGAGATTGCCAAATTAATAAGGACATCGTGCTACGACTGTCATTCCAACGAGACGAAATATCCGTGGTATTCGAGCATTGCACCTTCATCATGGTTTGTTAAAAATCATATTAACGAAGGGAGAAAAGAATTGAATTTTTCCACTTTCGCAACGTACGAGCCATCCAGACAAATTCACAAGATGGAAGAAGCTGCAGAAATGGTTGAGAAGAAAAAAATGCCTTTAGATACTTATTTTATCGGGCATCAGGATGCAAAACTATCTGATGAAGAGCGAAAAAAACTCGCAGATTATTTTAAATTTCAAATCAAAGACACCAAAATTAAAAACAACTAAACCGTGGAAAACTGGGAAAACAAACACATTATTTTTTTTGACGGAGACTGCGGTGTATGCAATTTCTGGGTACAGTGGATTTTGCAGCGGGACAAAAAAAATCAGTTTATGTTTGCTTCTCTCCAGTCAGATTTCGGGCAGAAATTTTTAGGTGAGAGAAATTTAGACCAAAAACAGTTCAACACCCTGTATTTGTGGAAATTTGGTTCCTATTATTTAATAAAATCCAAAGCCATCATCAAAGTTTTAGACTTACTGGGCGGCTTTTACAGCATAGGAAGTTTAATCGGAAAAATATTTCCTACTTCTCTGAGTGACCGTCTGTATGACGTCATCTCAAGAAACAGAATGAAGATCAGCAATCAGAAATGCTTTTTACCGACTCCGGATGAGCGAAAGAAATTCATCGAGGTCTGAAATGCTTTAAAATATCATTAAATATTTTTAAACTTTAAAGATTTTCTGAACATTTTTTTTATTAATCCATATATTTGCAAACTATGGAATACAATACCCAAAAAACTCAGCTACTTTTGCCGGAATATGGCAGAATCATACAACAGTTGGTTGAGCGTTGCAAAGAGCTTCCTACAAAAGAAGAACGAAGCGAAATGGCAATGGCAATCATTGATTTTATGGGGCAGAGAAATCCTCACTTAAGAGACGAAGAAAACTATAAACATAAACTTTGGGATCATCTTTACATTCTGGCAGATTATAATCTGGATGCAGATTCTCCCTACCCTTTTCCTACAAGAGAAGATCTTGCGGAAAAACCTCAGAGAATGGAATATCCTAAACTTCAGGGAGATTTCAAATTTTACGGAAAAAGCATTCTTCAGCTTATCGAAAAAGCAATAGAACTGGAGCCTGGCGACGAAAAAGAAGCCCTGATCGAAGTGATTGCCAACAATATGAAGAAGTCGTACAATGTTTATAACAAAGAGCACGTAACGGATGATGTGATTTTCCGTCATTTAAAAGAACTGTCAAAAAACAGACTTGATTTAACAAATATTGAATCTCTTGAAAAAAGCAAAATCTATTACGCAACTGCCAATAGAAACAATGCTAACAAGAATAACAACAGAAATCAGGGGAATTCTAATACTAACGTCAACAAAAGAAGATTTACAAACAACAATAATAACAAGAACAGAAGGTAATGAGCGGGACTTTTCAGATAAGAGGAGGAAAAAGACTACAGGGAGAAATCACTCCACAAGGGGCAAAAAATGAGGCGCTCCAAATTTTGTGTGCAGTTTTATTAACAGATGAAGAGGTAAGAATCAAAAACATTCCCGACATTCATGATGTAAACAGACTTATTGAGATTTTAGGTGATTTTGGAGTGAAAGTCTCTAAAAATGCTCACGGAGATTACACTTTTAAGGCAGATAATGTCAATTTTGATTATATTAAATCCAACGAATTCAAAAAAGACGGTGCCAAACTGAGAGGTTCAATTATGTTGATGGGACCAATGCTTGCCCGTTATGGTGAAGCTTATATGCCAACTCCTGGCGGTGACAAAATCGGAAGAAGAAGACTGGATACGCACTTTCAGGGTTTAGTGGAACTTGGTGCGGAATTTAACTACGATGAAGAAGAATATTTCTATTCATTAAAAGCAAAAGAGCTGAACGGAAAATTCATTCTTCTGGAAGAAGCTTCTGTAACCGGAACAGCAAATATTGTGATGGCGGCGGCTCTAGCCAAAGGAAAAACCAGAATTTACAACGCAGCGTGTGAACCATACCTTCAGCAACTTTGTAAAATGCTGAACAGGATGGGTGCCAACATTTCAGGTATCGGTTCAAATTTACTGACGATTGAAGGAGTAACTCACCTGAACGGAACCGAGCACACGATGTTACCTGATATGGTAGAAATCGGTTCGTGGATTGGTCTTGCAGCCATGACGAAATCTGAAATCACCATTAAAAACGTAAACTGGAACCAACTCGGCGTTATTCCAAATACATTCAGAAAATTAGGAATTCAGCTTGAACAGAGCGGTGACGATATTTACATTCCTTCTCAGGAACATTATAAGATTCAGAAATTTATTGACGGATCTATTCTTACTGTTTCAGATGCGCCGTGGCCGGGCTTTACTCCGGATCTGCTTTCCATTATTCTGGTGGTGGCAACTCAGGCAAAAGGAAGTTTATTGGTACATCAGAAAATGTTTGAATCGAGACTGTTTTTCGTTGATAAATTAATCGATATGGGCGCTCAGATTATCCTTTGCGATCCTCACCGAGCAACAGTTATCGGTTTAAATCAGGAATCTCCGTTGAGAGGAACAACCATGGTTTCGCCAGATATCAGAGCCGGAAATGCACTTCTTATTGCAGCACTTTCTGCTGAAGGAAAGTCAATCATCCACAATATCGAGCAAATCGATAGAGGTTATGAAAACATCGATGGCAGATTAAAAGCTATTGGTGCTGATATTGAGAGAATTTAATTGAGTCGGAAGTGGGAAGATGGAAGTTTAAAACTAAATTTTTATTATTACTCATTACCAATTACTCATTACTTATACAAAACGCTTGGAAAACCTAAGCGTTTTTATGTTTAAAACAAAAACACACAACTATGAAAATTGCTATTATCGGAGCCGGAAATATGGGTCTGTCTTTCTCAAAATCATTTTTAAAGTACGAACTAATAAAACCGGAAGACCTTCATCTGATTACCCGAAATCAAAATAAAATCAACAAAATAAAAGAAGAATTTCCAAAGTCTCAAATTTCCATTTTTGAAACTGTTGATGAAATAAATGCAGATTTAATTATCATTGCCGTAAAACCTCAGGATTTCCAGCATGCAGCGGAGAATTTTAAATTTAATTTAAATGAAAACCAAATGGTTCTTTCCATCATGGCAGGAATTAAAATCGAAAAAATCCAAAGATTACTCAACCATAAAATGGTGGTAAGAGCTATGCCCAACTCGCCTACACTTTTAGGAATGGGAATCACAGGTTATACTGCTGCAGATGGCATTTCATTCAGTCAGTTAATTAATATTGAAAGATTCCTCAACTCGACCGGAAGATCAGTTTATCTGGAAAATGAAGAGCTTCTGGATGGTGTTACAGCCCTTTCAGGAAGTGGCCCGGCGTATTTTTATTATATCGTTGACGCCATGATCAAGGCGGGAACAGAAATGGGAATTGATGAAAATTTATCTAAACTCTTTGTAAAACAAACCATGCTCGGCGCTTATCACCTTATTAATAATTCCGATAAAAATCTTGAAGAACTCATCAAAGACGTTGCATCAAAAGGCGGAACAACGGAAGCTGCTTTGAAGACTTTTAATGAAAAAGATTTAAAGGAAATTTTAAAGCAAGGAATTTTAAATGCTGAAAAACGCGCTAAAGAACTAAATGGGTAAATTTTTTTTCCATAAACCTGCGAATCTGAAATCCGACAAAAACACCGAAACTGTTTAAAAGAATATCATCAATCTCGAAAATTCCGAGACGGGTAAAATACTGCATTCCTTCAACAATAAAAATGGAGGAAATAAATGCATACATTAAACTTTTAAGATCCGTCAGTTTCGGAAAAACCCAGCCCAGAAAACCAAAAGGAATAAACATCAGAACATTTCCCAGAACGATTCTCACAATATCCCACCAGCGGATTGTATTTTCAATAAAGCTCAGCGTAGAATATACCGGTTCAATCCTGATGACATTTTCATCAAACTGAAATCTGCCCATCCCCAGAAACATCAGATAAAGCAGAAATAATGTGTACGGAAAAATAGTAATTTGATAAAACTTCTTTAACATCTGCGGCAAAGATATTCATTTCAAAAAGACTAAATTTGCGTATTAAATATTTTTAATGAAACATTTACTTCTCACGCTTATTGCGGCGATGCTGCTCTCGGTTTCATGGCCTACTTACGGCGTTCCTTTCTTTATATTTATTGCTCTGGTTCCACTTTTGGTGATGGAACACGATATTTCAAAATTTTCAAAATACAGAAGAAAAAGCTGGGTGGTTTTCGGATTAACTTATATCTGTTTTGTCATCTGGAACGTAGTGACCACAGGCTGGCTTTACGGCTCAAAAAATCCTGACGGAAGCCATTCAATGATGGCGGTTCTTTTTCCGGTTCTGATCAATTCATTACTGTATTCACTCGTTTTTCAATGTTATCACTGGTATAAAAATGCGCAGGGAACGTATTGGGGGCTGGCATTTTTCGTGAGCATCTGGATGAGTTTTGAGAAATTTCACCTCAATTGGGAACTCACCTGGCCTTGGCTGAACTTAGGAAATTCTTTTTCAGAACATCCGAAACTAATTCAGTGGTACGACACACTTGGAGCCACAGGAGGAAGTTTCTGGATTCTGATTATCAATATTTTTATTTTCTATACCATCAGAATCTGGCAGGCAGGCCGTAAAAGAAAAAGTTTAATCATTAATTCATCTGTGATTGCTTTACTGATCGCTGTTCCGATGATTATTTCTATTTCGAAGTATAATAATTTTGATGAAAAACCTATCGGCGAAGTAAATGTTTTGATGCTTCAGCCTGAACTTGATCCGTACAATGAAAAATACCAGAAAGACAGCATTACCATTCAGAATGAACTCTTAGGTCTTGCCGAAGAACATTCCACCACAAAAATCGATTATTATATTGCTCCTGAAACCGCTATTCCGGGGCGGGGTTCGATTTCGGAAACCGCTTTTGAAAAGAGTCAACTATTAAATACTGTAAAATCATTTTTAACCAAACATCCAAAATCTGTTTTTGCATCAGGAATTTCTTCACATAAATATTATTTAAATTCAGAAAATCTTCCGAAAGAAGCCTACCAAACCAGTTCAGGAGCCTGGGTTGAAAGTTACAATTCGGCAGTACAGATTATTCCTAACCAAAAAGTGGAAGTCTATCACAAGGGAAAACTGGTTCCCGGTGTGGAAATATTCCCGTATATGAGTTATTTAAAGCCACTTTTGGGAGATGCAATGATTAACCTGGGAGGAACAGTAGCTTCTTTGGGAATAGACAAAGAACGGGTCGCATTTTCGAACCCTTATAACAAAGGGAAAATGGCTCCGATCATCTGCTACGAAAGCATTTACGGTGAATTTGTAACGGATTATGTAAAAAAGGGCGCCAACTTTTTTGCCATTATGACCAACGATTCCTGGTGGGGCGTTACGGAAGGGCACAGACAGCTTCTTTCTTATGCGAGAATGCGTTCTATTGAAACGAGAAGAGAGATTGCCAGAGCTGCCAACAGCGGAATTTCGGCGCATATCAATGCTTTGGGAGAGATTGAAGAAGACACTCTGTATGGCGACAAAACAGCATTGTTTGCGAAAATTAAACTGTATGAAGGCGAAACTTTTTATACCCGAACCGGAGATTTTATCTCAAGAGTCTGCATGTTTGCATTTGGGTTTTTATTGTTTTATTTAATTTTCAATCGGATTAAAACAAAAATGGATTCTAAAAAGGCTTAGGCTAAGATTTAAAGAAAGTTGTGATAAAAATTTAACAAATAATTTAATAAAAATTTGTCTGTCTAAAAAATAATCCGTTATTTTGCAACCTCAAATATTATACAAATAAGAACATCGAGATATGTCAAGAATTTGCCAGATAACAGGAAAGCGTGCAATGGTTGGTAACAACGTTTCCCACGCTAATAACAAAACGAAGCGTCGTTTTGAAATTAACTTATTGGAAAAGAAATTTTACCTTCCAGAGCAAGACAAGCACGTTACGCTGAAAGTTTCAGCTCATGGATTGAGAATCATTAACAAGATTGGAATTGAAGAGGCTATCGAAAGAGGCATCAGAGAAGGATTGATTAAAAAGAACTAAATCATGGCAAAAAAAGGAAACAGAGTTCAAGTAATTCTTGAATGTACAGAGCACAAAGAAAGCGGTATGCCAGGAATGTCAAGATACATTTCTACAAAAAACAAAAAGAACACTACAGAAAGATTGGAATTGAAAAAATACAATCCGGTTCTTAAGAGATCTACCCTTCACAAAGAAATCAAGTAATTTATAAATATAATTTACCATGGCAAAGAAAGTAGTAGCAACCCTACAAAGCGGACAGTCTAAAAAAATGACTAAAGTGGTGAAAATGGTGAAGTCTTCTAAATCAGGAGCTTACGTTTTCGAAGAGAAAGTAATGAACGCAGACGAAGTAGACGGTTTTTTGAAAAAATAATCACTTCGGTCTATCGAAATACAAAAACTATCCGGTTTTCGGGTAGTTTTTTTGTTATATTTGCTTTTCTAAGCCGGGTGCCGGATGTTGGGTGCCGGATGTCTACAAACATAAAATTTTATTTTGCAAACATCAAGATTCCAACATCCAGCTTCCGACATAATTAAAATTCCGCATTCATAAAAATGAGCTGGTTTAAAAATATTTTTAAAAAAGAAGAAAAAGAAACTCTTGACAAAGGTTTGGAAAAATCAAGTCAGGGCTTTTTCGAAAAAATGACGAAAGCCGTTGTCGGCAAAAGCAAAGTTGATGATGAAGTTCTCGATAATCTTGAGGAGATCCTAATCGCATCAGACGTAGGTGCTTCTACTACAATCAAAATCATCGGCAGAATTGAAGAGCGTGTTGCCAGAGACAAATACGTAAGTGTAGGCGAGCTCGACAAAATTTTACGTGACGAAATATCCAGCCTTTTACTGGAAAATCCACATAAGGGTACAGGAAATATTGATACCTCAAAAAAACCTTATGTCATCATGGTCGTGGGTGTAAACGGTGTCGGAAAAACTACAACGATTGGAAAACTTGCTCATCAGTTTAAATCTGAAGGTAAAAAAGTAGTTCTGGGTGCTGCAGATACCTTCCGTGCTGCAGCAGTTGATCAGTTGGTGATCTGGAGCGAAAGAGTGGGCGTACCGATCGTAAAACAGGAAATGGGATCAGATCCTGCTTCCGTTGCTTTTGACACTGTACAGAGTGCCGTAGCTCAGGATGCAGACGTGGTGATCATCGATACGGCAGGGCGACTTCATAACAAAATCAATTTAATGAACGAACTTTCTAAAATTAAGAGAGTGATGCAGAAAGTAATTCCTGATGCGCCACACGAGATTTTATTGGTTTTGGACGGTTCCACAGGTCAGAATGCTTTTGAGCAGGCAAAACAGTTTACTGCTGCTACAGAAGTGAATGCTTTGGCAGTCACCAAATTAGACGGAACAGCAAAAGGAGGCGTAGTGATCGGAATTTCAGATCAGTTTCAGATTCCTGTAAAATACATCGGCGTCGGCGAGAAAATGCACGACCTTCAGCTTTTTAATGGTACAGAGTTTGTAGATTCATTTTTCAAGAAGAGATAATTGATATCTTTCTGAACAAACACTATTAATAACATTAAAAAATTATTTTATGGGATTCATTACCTGGATTATCTTCGGGCTTTTAGCCGGAGCAATCGCTAAACTGATCATGCCTGGTAAACAAGGCGGCGGATGGCTTATCACTATCATTTTAGGAATCGTTGGTGCCTTTATCGGAGGTTTAATCGGCGTTTACGTTTTACATTGGGGAGATGTAGATTCTTTCTGGAATTTCAGAAGTTGGTTCCTTGCAATTGGTGGAGCAATCATTGTAATATGGATCTACGAAATGTTGACCAGAAAACGTTAATAACTATTCAATAAAAAAATAAATCCGGCATCTGAAATTCTGATGCCGGATTTTTTATGAAACAATATAATTTAGTCTATTCTGATCTGGAAAGGCATTTCCATTTTCACTTCAGATTTCAGCTTTTTATCTGTGAGCTGCATCAGAATCTCATAGTTTGATTTGCCGATTTTATTCTTCAGTACTCTTGCAGAAATATCGTCCTCATTCATTCCATCAAAAATCTGCTCGAAAGCAGTTTTCTCTTCAGGATAAGATTTTACTCTGTAATCTTTAAGATTTGCTTTGGCTGCGGCAAATTTCACGGCATCATTTAAAGATCCCAATTCATCTACAAGTCCGATTTCCTTGGCTCTTGTTCCGCTCCAGACTCTTCCGCCACCAACGGCATCAATCTGTTCGAAAGATTTCTTCCTGTTTTGAGTTACAAAATGCACAAATCTTTTGTAGGTACCTTCCACACTTTTTGTAATCATCGCAACACCGTGCGGACTTAAACCATTTAATGATGAATAATAAGCTGAATTGGCATTGGTCGCTACAATATCTGAGCGTACTCCATTTTTATTGGCGATTTCTTTAAAGTAAGGCAAAACTCCAAAAACACCAATAGAGCCGGTTAAGGTGTTCGGTTGGGAATAAATTTTATCCGCAGCCATTGCAATATAATAACCACCTGAAGCAGCATAATCACCGAATGAAACAATGAGTGGTTTCTTCTTTTTCAACTGCTGAAGTTCAAATAAAATCTCATCTGATGCATTAGCACTTCCTCCGGGAGAGTTAATTCTCAGAACTACCGCTTTCACTTTTTTATCTTCCTGAAGATCTTTGATATATTTTAAATATTTTTCAGAATAAATTTCATTGTATTCATCCCCGCTGTTGATTGAACCTGAGGCATAAAGTACTGCTACCCTGTCGCCAGATTTTTCTTCATTTTTGAATGAATCCACATATTTACTGAGGGAAATTTTTGACAGCTTATCTTTTTCTTTAAGGCTTAGTTTTGATCTTAGTATCTGATCATATTCTGTTTTTTGAATAAGTTTGTCAGCCAGTTTAAACTTTACACTCTCTTCCGGAATCATTCCATATAAGCTGTCTACAACAGTTTTGAATTGTGGTAGTTCAATCTTTCTTGAAGCTGCAATTTTTGAAGAAGTGCTGTTCCAGATATCATTCAAAAGTGTACTGAGCTGTTCCTTATTTTCAGGTGAAATTTCATTAGCTATAAACGGCTCAACAGCAGATTTAAACTTACCGTGCCGTATTACTTCAATTCCGATCCCGTACTTTTCAGCAAATTCTTTAAAGAAAGTCACTTCAGTAGACAGACCTTTCAGCTCGATACCACCTGAAGGATTAAGATAATACTGATCTGCTACAGAACCTAGATAATATGAAGACTGCGAAACCGTATTTCCGTAAGCGTAGACAAATTTTCCGCTCTTTTTAAAATCAGATATGGCCGCACGCAAATCGTCAATCTGGGTAATACCTGCACTAAGATCATCTGCTTCTATACTGATACCTTTAATGTTTTTATCATCCTTTGCTTTCCTGATTGCCTCTACAGCATCGTAAATAAGAATCTCTTTACTCTTATTGCTAAATGCGAAAACATCTTTTTGTACTTCTGTCGGGCTGTCTATAATCTCAGTTTTAAGATTAATAGTAAGTACCGAATTCTTCTTTACTTCTACAGACGAGCTCTCGCTGGCAGAACCCACAACAATCATTACAATAAAAAAGACGAAAAACAGGCAACATAAAATGACTACAGCCACTATATTTGCCAGAACATTTTTAAAGAAACTCTTCATAAATAATAACTTTTCCGATATGTCGCATCATAATGCCATTTTGTTACTGGGAAGTAACATTGGGAATCAAAAAAAAAATCTCGAAATTGCTTTTGAAAGCATTACCGATAAAAACATCGTTATATTACATAAAAGTAAATTTTTGTATTCTGAACCCGTGGAATTTGTCAGTTCCAATAATTTTTGTAATATTGCACTACGTATCGAAACAGATTTATCACCAATTCAGCTTCTTAACAGTTTAAAAGAAATAGAAATAAGTATGGGAAGGTTGGTAGATTCGGGTAATACCCGAAACTATTCAGACAGGGTGATGGATATTGATATTGTAAGTTATGATAATTTAGTTTTCTTGAGTAAAAGATTGGAGATCCCTCACTACAGACATCTTTACGAAAGAGAATTTTCCAGATTATTATTAGATAGTTTATTTTTAAACAGAACATAAAACATATTGTATGAAATTAGGTTTATTATTGTTGGCTGCACTTCCTATAGCTACTTACGCACAGGACAGTATTGCAATTAGTCATTCACACGAATATCCTAACACTTTTTCTTCGGGCTCTGCCAATGTGCAGACATTCACCAATACCAGTCGTAAATTTAACGATTGGTCTGTTTCAGTTGGTGGAGGTCCTGCATTCATGACATTTGCAGATGTAAAGTCATTTTACGGAGATAAAGTAAACTGGGGATGGAATGCTTATGCAAGTATTGATAAGCAAATTAACCACACCTTTGGAATTGATTTACAGTACCAAATGGGAGAAACAAAGCAACAGGCAGAATTGGCTACAAATCCAGCTGCAGGTATCGCTAATGCATGGACGAAGTACAAGCAGGTTTCATTATTAGGAGATATTAACTTTTCAAATCTATTGAGAAGAGTTGATAACAAATCACCTTACAGATGGGCACTTCACGGTTATTTAGGAGGAGGTATCATGGCTTTCAAAACGGAGCTTATTGATAACGATGCTTCAAGATGGAGCAATAACCCACCAAGAATCCCAATCAGAAACGACCAGAAATTTGAATTTTCTTCATTCTTCTACCAGGCAGCATTAGGTTTGAAATACAACGTATCAAAACTTGTAGATCTTGAAGCTAGAGTAATCTATATCAACAGTATGGATGAAGAATTTGATGGTGGTGGAGAAGGCAGATCACTCGATACACCTACAGGTGACAGAATAAACTATAACCTGATTAATGATACCTATTCAGACGGAGCGATGAGCTTTACTTTAGGTCTTTCATTTAAATTAGGTAAGCATAGTACACATCTTGCATGGCATGATCCTTTACAGGAAGTTTATGGCCGTATTTATGACCTTGAAAACACTGCAACTGAATTGGTTGTATGCGAAAAAGGAGATATGGATAACGATGGTGTATGCGACGACTGGGACAGACAACTTGATACTCCTGCAGGTGCAAGAGTCGATGGTGCTGGTGTAGCATTAGATATGGATCTTGACGGAGTTATTGATCTTTATGATAAATGTGTAACTGTAGCAGGACCACAAGAAAATAACGGTTGTCCTAAATAAAAACATCATTTACTTAGTTAAAATAATAACTGAAATGATCAAATCAAGTAATAACAAATAAAAAATACACTATGAAATTAAGTTTAGCAATTGTTGCATTTGCTTTAGCGATCCCGACACTAAACTTTGCACAGGACTCTACAGCTGTAAGTTCTGCTCAGCAATATCCAAATACATTTTCGTCCGGTTCTGCAAATGTTTCAAAATTTACTCAAGAGTCTAAAAGATTCAATGATTGGTCTATTTCTGCCGGAGTAGGCGTTCCCATGATTCAGTCTGCCGACCTTACTTCTATTAAGAATGGTAACGGTAAAAACCTTTTTGGTTACTCAATGTATGTAAGTGTTAATAAAGCAATTACACATGCGTTCGGTTTAAATTTACAGTACGACAGAGGTGAAACAAGACAAGGATGGTTCAACACAAAAGACGCTGCTCCTTCTGATGCTTCTGTTTACCAAAGAGTAGGTGCAAGAACTCAATACAACATGATCTCAATCTTAGGAGATGTTAATATATCAAATCTTCTTAGAAGAGTTGATAACAAATCTCCTTACAGATGGGCTCTTCACGGATATGGAGGTATAGGTACTTTTGGTTACAAGGCTTTTCAAAAGGATGAAAAAGGTCAGAGATTAGCTACTGAAGTTAAACCTTTCAACCTTACCAATTTATTTGCCCAGGCAGGTGCTGGTTTGAAATACAAAATCAACAGAAGACTGGATGTTGAAGGAAGATTAATGTATGTATATACAGGAGATGATGAGTTTGATGGTGGAGGTGCACAATACAGTGATATCAACAAGAGAGAAGATCAAATCTCTGATAATTTCTTTAATGCAACACTTGGTTTAACTTTAAAACTTGGTAAGCACGAATCTCACTTGATGTGGCATGACCCGTTGCAGGAAATCTACTGGAAACTTGATGTTTTAGCTGAGAAAAACCAGGAAGTTGAAGTTTGCAAAAAAGGTGACTTAGATAATGATGGAGTTTGTGACGATTGGGACAGAGAATTGAATACTCCGGCTGGTGCAAGAGTAGACGGTGCTGGTGTTGCTTTAGATGCAGACCTTGACGGTGTAATTGATCTTTACGATCAGTGTGTAACTGTTCCTGGTCCGGTTGAAAACAACGGTTGTCCTACTACACCCGTAGTTGATCCAGGTACAGTAAAAGAAGAAGAAAAGATGCTAGATGGAATCGAATTTGATTTCAATTCAGATAGAATCCTTCCAAATAATACTCCTATTCTTAACAATGCTGTAAGCTATATCAATTCTTCAACTGGTGTTTACACTGTAATCGGAGCTACTGATACCAAAGGTACTGACGAGTATAACCAAAAGCTTTCTGAAAGAAGAGCGAACAGTGTGAAAAACTACCTGATTAAAAACGGTGTTGGTAAAGAAAAAATCAACGCAGTTGGTAGAGGTGAAAAAGACCTTAAATATCCAGAATGTGAGCCAGCTGAAAAATGCCCTGAGTGGAAAAACAGAGCAAACAGAAGAGTTTACTTCGAAGCTAAATAATAAAATTTCTTATTATAAAATTTAAAGTCACGCCATGCGTGACTTTTTTTGTTTCAATACTTTCCTTACATTTACTTTATGATTTCCGCACAAGATTATAATGATTTAAAAAATAAAACCCTTAAACATTTTTGGGGACATGATCAATTCAGAGATGCTCAGGAACAGATCATTGATTCTGTGATGAACAGAAATGACACTTTGGTTCTGCTTCCCACAGGTGCCGGGAAATCATTATGTTACCAGCTTCCGGCTCTATTGAATGAAGGAACTTGTCTTGTAATTTCTCCTTTGTTGGCATTGATGAAAGATCAGGTCAATCAATTAAAATTCAGAGGGATTGAGGCGGAATATTTAAGTTCCGAACTGGATGAATTCGACGCGGAAGTTATTTACAACAGATGCAAAGAAGGTTTAACAAAACTACTATATGTTTCCCCTGAAAGACTGACCAACAAACTCTTCATTCAGCAGATGGAAGAAATTCAGTTATCGTTCATCGCGGTGGATGAAGCACATTGTATTTCAGAATGGGGACAGGATTTCAGACCAAGTTATCAGAATATAAAGGATTTCAGAAGAAATAATCCTGAAATTACATGTCTCGCTTTAACAGCTACGGCAACTCCGAAAGTTTTGGACGAAATAAAATCTAAACTGGAACTTAAAAATCCTGAGGTATTTCAGAAAAGTTTCAGAAGAGATAATATTAAAGTTTTTTCTGAAGAAATTTCAGATAAATATTCAAAGGTTTTCAATATTCTTAAATACGCTAAAGAATCAGGAATTATCTATGTGCGGACCCGAAAGGACGCGGAACTCCTTACTGAATATCTTCACAGAAATAAAATTCAGAATGTAGATTATTTTCATGCCGGGCTGACAACTAAAGAAAAGAATGAAAGACAGAATTTTTGGAACAATAGTGATCAAAATGTCTTAATTTCCACCAACGCTTTCGGGATGGGGATTGACAAAGATAATGTACGTTTCGTTATTCACTTCTCCCCTTCTCAATCGATTGAAAATTATTATCAGGAAATTGGCCGTGCGGGAAGAGACGGTAAAAAAAGTTATGCTTTCATGCTTTGGAACCAGCAGGAAATTTCAAATTTTGATCAGATTTTAAGAAATCAAATTCCCAATAAAGCAGAGTTTTTAAAAATTATAAGTTTTTTATACTCAAAATTTCAGGTAGCAGAATTTGAACTTCCGGAAAAAGTTTTTCAGTTAAATATCGCCGGAATTCAGAATTTCACTAAACTTTCAAATACAAAAATTAAAAATGTTCTTAATTTTCTTCACACTCAGGAAATTATTTACCATAACAGCAATAAAAGTCTGTCATCTCTTGAGTTGATGATTAAACCTGATGAAATCGATCAGCTTCCGGCTAAAGATGCTTATTTTATTGAATTAATGCTCAGAAGCATCTCTGGGATTACAACGCACAAAGTGATGTTCAGTGAACAGAGAGTGAGCGATAAAATTGGTGTAAGCATCCACCTGATCAAAGAAAGGTTGAAAGAACTTCAGCAAAAAAATTATCTGGAATATATTGACGGTGCTTTAGCTTCGGTAAAATTTTTGAAACCCCGTGATGAAAGGTCAAACGCCGGAACTTACTGGAAACTTTTTGAGCATATTCAGAAAAATAAAATCCAGAAATGGGAGGAAATGAAATTCTTTATTGAGGATAATCAATATTGTAAAATGAAACTGATTCTCTCGTACTTTGGTGAAAAAAACACTAAAAACTGCGGACAATGTACGGTTTGTGAGAAAAACAGACAATCTATTTTTGGAAAAAATGTTTCATCAGAAATCTTAAAGGTTTTAAGTAAAAAATCTGCGACGATTGAAGAAATTTCGGTTCAGTTACAGTTTCAGACCAAAGAAAATATTTTGGAAAATTTAATATTTCTTTTGGATTCCGGAAAAGTGAAGATGCTGAACTTCAGAACGTATGCTTTGACTTAAATTATAGGTAATAAGTAATGTGTAATTGGTAATTTTAAGTAAGGCCTCAACTCAAAACAAAAATCACTGCCTTGAATTTCTGAGTAATCATTCAAGAGTTTTATCTTTGCACCATGAAATCATTGAAAGTCGTTTTTTTAGGCACACCAGAGTTTGCAAAGACCTCACTGGAAGCCATTCATCAATCTCATCACGAAGTTGTAGGTGTTGTAACGGTTGCGGATAAAGCAAGTGGTCGCGGACAGAAAATCAATCAGTCTCCTGTAAAAATTTTTGCTGTGGAAAATAATATTCCCGTTTTGCAACCTGAAAAATTAAGAAATCCAGAATTTTTAGAAGAATTAAAAAAATTAGATGCTGATGTTTTCGTAGTCGTTGCTTTCAGAATGATGCCTAAAGTTTTGTTTGAAATGCCTGAAATGGGAACTTTCAACCTTCACGCTTCCCTACTTCCTGATTACAGAGGAGCTGCTCCAATTAATTATGCAGTCATTAACGGAGAAAAAAAAACGGGTGCCACAACATTTTTTATCAATGAAAAAATAGATGAAGGAAACATTTTATTACAGGAAGAAATTCCGGTCTTAGAAAACGAAAATGCCGGTCATCTTCACGACAGATTGATGGAAATGGGCTCAAAATTAGTTGTAAAAACTTTGAACGGATTGGCAGAAAACTCAATTATTGAAAAGCCTCAACCCGAAGTTAAACATCCGAAAAATGCTTACAAAATCTTCAAGGAAGACACCAAAATTGACTGGACAAAAACTTCGAAAGAAGTTCATCAGTTTGTTTTAGGAATGTCACCTTATCCTGCAGCTTTTACCACAATAAAAATCGGTGAAGAAGAAAAAGGACTAAAAATTTATAATGGAAAATTTGAAAATTCAGATCACGGAAAACCTGTCGAAAGTTTAGAAATTTCTAAAAATGAATTTAAAATCTATACTCAGGATGGAATTTATTATCCTCTGGAACTTCAGCTGGAAGGAAAGAAAAGAATGAATGTCAAAGATTTTCTGAACGGATTCAGAAATTTCGAAGAAATAAAAATGGCTTGAGTTGATCAAGCCATTTTTATTCTTCGAAGTTAATTGTCAAATGTGAATTAGCTACGCTGTCAATTTAATCATTTTGAAAAATTCACTTGCGAAGCAAAATTGACAATTCACAATTCATTTTTAAAGTTGAACCATCTCCGTCACCTCAACATCATAACCACCAACCTGAGGTTTTACATCAGGATTTTGAGTAATTACTCTAAATTTATTGATTCCTAAATTCTTTAAGATCTGAGTTCCGATTCCGTAATCTCTGTAATTGAATGCAGCCGTCGGATGTTTTTGCTGTCCATCCTGATAATTTAAGAACTGCTGTAATTTTCTTAAAGTATTCTCAGAATTAGAAACGTTGTTAATGAAAATAATCGCTCCTTTTCCAGCGTCATTAATCATTGAAGTTACTTTTTCCAACTGTGGTTTTTCACCGTTATTCAGTCTGGTCAAAACATCAAAGTAAGAATCTGAAGACTGAACTCTTACCAAAACAGGCTCATCAACTGTCCAAGTTCCTTTTGTTAAAGCAAAGTGAATCTGATCATTTGAAGTTTCTCTGAAAGCGCAGAAATGAAAATCACCGTACGCAGTTTTCACCTCCCTTTCCTCAATTCTCTCAATTAAGTTTCCTTTTTTAAGCTGATAATGAATCAGATCTTCGATGGAAACAATTTTCATATCATGTTTCTGAGCAAAAACCTGAAGATCCGGCAAACGCGACATAGAACCGTCTTCGTTCATGATTTCACAGATTACGCCACCTTCTTTCAGACCTGCCAGACAAGTTAAGTCGATTGCAGCTTCAGTGTGACCGGCTCTTTTCAGGACACCACCTTTTCTTGCACGTAACGGAAAAATGTGGCCCGGACGCATGAAATCTGTAGGTTTAGATTTTTCATCCATCAGAGCTAAAATCGTTTTGGCTCTGTCTCCTGCAGAAATTCCTGTAGAAGTTCCGTCACCTAAAAGGTCTACAGAAACGGTAAAAGCGGTTTCTTTAGGATCGCTGCTTCGGCTAACCATTACGTCAAGACCAAGCTCGTCACATCTTTTTTCAGGAAGCGGCATGCAGATTAAACCTCTTCCGTGAACTGCCATAAAATTGATCAACGCAGGTGTTGTAAGCTCGGCAGCACAAAGAAAATCACCTTCATTCTCTCTGTCTTCATCGTCTACCACTATGATTATTTTACCATTTTTAAGGTCTTCAATCGCCTCTGGAATAGTATTTAATTTAATATCTGACATTTTTACTTTGAATTTTCGCAAAGATACTCAATAAAATAAGCATCAACAATTATTAACTGTGGTTTATAATTTCTTTAATCTACAATAAGACTTTGACACATTAGTCACATTAGTTTAGTTGTAAATATTGAAAACATTTTAGAACACATAAGATTTGAAAATCGAAGATTTTCATTAATGACAATTGTAACAGGCTAGCCTTTAATATTAAGAAGAAATTACTTTAATTCTGTAATCTCACAAACCGAATTTAATTACTCCTGCCCAAAAAATCTTTGATTTTTCCTCTAATGCGCTCTAAAATATTTTCAAACCTGAGAAAAACTCTCTGTGACTTATGTGTTAACCAGCCAAAGAGTTTTTCGCTCTTCTAATGATTTCATAAGATTCCAATCGTTTCTGATGGTCGTAGATGTGAGAATTAATCATCAGTTCATCCACCTGATATTTTTCCTGAAAGTTTTTGATCTGCTCTGCAATTTCATTCTGGTTTCCAATAAAACTGAATTTTAATTTCTGTAAAACCATTGATTTTTCCATGGCTGACCAGATGGCATCCATATCTTCAACCGGCGCAGGAAAAGGCTTTCTGTCGTTTCTGATAATATTAATAAACGCCTGAAATAAAGTCGTGGAAAGGAAATGTGCTTCCTCAGAAGTTTCAGCCGCAACACCGTTTACACAAGCCAAAACAAAAGGTTTATCCAAATATTTCGAAGGTTCGAAATGTTCCCTGTAAATTTTAAAAGCCGTACCCATCTGTTCGGGAGCAAAATGTCCTGCAAAAGCATACGGAAGTCCGAGTTCTGCCGCCAGCCAGGCGCTGTCTGTACTCGAACCGAGAATATACATCGGAATATCCAAACCTTCTCCGGGAATCGCACGCACCAAAGCATTTGAATTTTCCGCTGAAAAATATTTTTGTAATTCTAAAATCTGTCTCGGAAACTGTTCATTGATGATCGCAGGATTTCTTCCCAAAGCCTGAGCGGTCAAACCATCGGTTCCCGGAGCCCTTCCCACACCGAGATCAATTCTTCCGGGAAAAAGTGATTCCAGTGTTCCAAACTGTTCGGCAATGACGAGCGAGCTGTGATTGGGAAGCATAATTCCGCCTGATCCAACTCTTATTTTTTTTGTTCCGTTGGCGATGTAACCGATCAGTACAGAAGTTGCAGAACTGGCAATGCTTTCCATATTGTGATGTTCGGCAAGCCAGAATCTTTTATAATTTAAATTTTCAGCAAAGTTGGCCAAGGAGAGACTGTCCTGAAAAGTATCGTGAATAGTTTTCCCCAGTTTTACCGGAGCCAAATCAAGCACTGATATATCAAAATGTTTCATTAAAATTTATTTGTACAGCAAATTTAAAATTAATAAAATTCATTAGTTACTTTTTGTAATTGATGGAATTGATTGGTATCGTGTGGCAAAAACTATGAAAAATAAAAGCTAGATATATTTCCAGGATAATATACTCTAACAATATTTCAGATCAATAATTTTTGTTTAAATGTCCCTGAAAGACACGTAATTATGATACCACATTTTACTTTAACATTTTTTAACTTTCGTTTGGCTTCATAATTGAAATTATGCTGATATAAACATTCAAATGATTTTGAATATAAAATTTGCGTTATGAAAAAGATTATAATTTCAGGTTTGTTATCAGTTTTCTTGTTCACAGCCTGTAAAAAAGATGATAAAATTGCCGAGCAAACTCTTGAACAGCAAAAACTTGAGTTCCAGGCCAGACAGTTGGATATAGAAAAGCAGAAGCTAGCTATTGAAAAAGAAAGAATGGCTTATGAGGCTCAAAAAAGAACCGACAGTCTTGCAGAAATTGAAAAACAGGAAGCAGCAGTAGCTGCTGCGGCGGCTGCAAAACCTCAGGTAATCAGAGAAACACGTACAATTTACAGAAACAGTCCATCCTCAGGATCTTCTTCAGGAGCAGTAGCCAGCAATGGTTCCGGTACTTCTTCACAGGGTACAACTCAGAAAAAAGGAATGAGTAAAGCGGCAAAAGGTACAATTATTGGTACCGTAGGTGGAGCTGCAGCAGGTGCCATCATCAGTAAGAAAAACAGAGGTCTTGGTGCTGTAATCGGCGGTGTAGTCGGTGGTGCAACAGGTTATACCATTGGTAGATCCGGAGACAGAAAAGACGGTCGTGTACAGCCAAGATAATAATACCTACCAAACACTTTTATATATTTTTTTAACTAAAGATTGCTTATTTTTAAGCAATCTTTTTTTATGCTTTTACTAATTTTATCCCTAATTCTTCTTCTACCTACGCTGATTGGATGGGGTTTGATTGCCGAGAAATCTTTTCGCTTCAATTTAACAGAAGGTATTTCAGGACTAATTTTATCGGGAATACTGTTTTTAAGTTTGATTTTAACTGTAGGTGCATTTTTTTTTGGCATCAATGTTTATGTTGAAGCAATCATTTTGTGTATCGGACTGTTATATTTTTTTAAAGAAAAATTTTATCAGAAACTATCTACTTTTTTTAAAAATGCAGGTTGGGCTTTTTATGCATCAGCAATCATTTGTGTTACCTGCGCCAGCTTCTATCCTTTCATTTTAGATCATTTTGGATATTACATTCCTACGATCAGGTGGCTCTCTGAGTTTGGTTTGATTAAAGGAATATCAAATTTAGATCTTACGCTTGGGCAAATGTCGGCATGGCATCTTTTCCAAACGGGATTTTCACATATTTCCGATCCTTTTTTGAGAATTAATTTATTGGTTACAGTCACTTATCTTATCTACATTTTCGAAAATAAAAACTGGGTTCATCTGGCATTTTTTCCAGTATTTTTATTTTTCCTCCAATCACCAAGCCCAGATCTGCCTGCGTACATTTTTTCACTTATTGTGGTTTATGAAATCTTTGCCAAACCCAAGATTAATTCAGGGTTTTTAGCTTTCAGCATTTATATTTTCAGTATTAAACCAACAATGATCTGGCTTCCTGTTTTTGTATTTTTAATTATGATTTTGAGGAAAAAAATGTCTTTGAAAATATTACTTTCAGGCACGCTTATTTTCAGTCTTTTCATCATCAAAAACATCTGGACTTTTGGCTATCCCTTTTTTCCGCTTACCATTTTCGATTTAAATATTCCATGGAAACCTAATCCTGAAATGATGAGACAAAGCTCGGAATATGCGCTTTTAAAAACGTATGATGCACAATATTCTTCAGAACAGATAAAAAATTTCAGCTTTAAGGAAAAGATCACCAACTGGCTTTTTATTTCCGGAATTAAATCAGTCTTTAACGTAGGATTGATCATTTCCCTTATTTTCTACGGAGTTTTTGCTTTTATTAAAAAAGAAAAAAAACATTATATCTTATTGGGTTCGTTACTGTTAAAATCGGCTTTAATTCTCTCATTTTCTGCCCAGTACCGTTTTTTCCTTGAAGTGTTTCCGGTGATATTCATCGCATGTTTTTACAGTGTAAATATTAAAAGGTTCTCATTCATCATATTCTCCGCCGGAAGTTTAGCCACATTAAGCTTTTTGATTCATCCTCAAATCTTAAGGTACCTCATTCCCAGTTTCAGATTGGGAAATACGATGGGACAATTTAAAATATCGCAACTGTACAAACCGGCAGAATACTTTCACACTGAATATGAAAGTTTTAAAGTGGGAAATTTAAATTATCATGTTTCAAAAAAATATCCATTTAATTACGAAACGCCTGTACCGGCCATCTCAGAAGGATTTATGTTTGACTATCAAAAACTTAGAATATTTCCACAACTCAAAAACCCTGACAGTATAAGAGAAGGATTTATCTGGAAAAAAACAGACACAAAAGAACAAAATGAATTGGATAACGCTATAAAAGTCATTAAGAACAACTATCAGCAACCTTGATCCGCCTTTTCTCATCTGAATTAATTTCGGTAATTTTGTATTATGTTTAACAGCTTAGGAAATCTTCTCAGCCTTACTTCCTTTGGGGAAAGTCACGGCGCGGCCTATGGCGGAATTATCAATAATTTTCCGGCAGGCGTAGAGATCAGTTTAGAAAAAATTCAGGCCGAACTGGATCGCAGAAAGCCAGGTCAGTCTGCAATTGTAACCCAAAGAAAAGAAAGCGATACCGTAAAATTTTTATCTGGAATTTTTGAAGGAAAATCTACAGGAACACCCATCGGCTTTACCATTGAAAACGAAAATCAAAAATCAAAAGACTACGATCATTTGGCAACAGCCTATCGTCCGAGTCATGCTGATTTTACGTACGATCAAAAATTTGGAATCAGAGATTACAGAGGCGGTGGAAAATCTTCCGCGAGGGAGACCATCAATTGGGTTGTAGCAGGAGCTTTGGCAAAACAGCTGCTGCCTGAGTTTGAAATTAATGCCTACGTTTCTTCAGTAGGAGAAATTTTCTGTGAAAAACCGTATCAGGCTTTGGACTTTTCAAAAACCGAAAGCAATGAAGTCCGTTGTCCCGATGCCGAAACTGCCGAAAAAATGATTTCAAAAATTAAAGAAATTAAAAAAGAAGGCAACACCATTGGCGGAACAATTACCTGCGTTATCAAAAATGTTCCGGCAGGAATTGGCGAGCCCGTGTTTTCAAAACTTCAGGCCGAACTGGCAAAAGCCATGCTTAACATCAATGCCTGCAAGGGTTTTGAATACGGAAGCGGTTTCTGTGGTGCAAAAATGACAGGTAAAGACCACAACGATCTTTTTAACGAAGATTTTTCAACGAAATCAAATCTTTCAGGTGGAATTCAGGGCGGGATTTCAAATGGAATGGATATTTATTTCAGAGTTGCCTTTAAACCCGTTGCTACGATCCTGCAGCCTCAGGAAAGCGTCAACAAAAACGGCGAAAAAACAACAGTTGAAGGGCGCGGAAGACATGACGCGTGCGTTCTGCCTAGAGCAGTTCCCGTGGTGGAAGCTCTGGCAGCATTCGTGCTTGCCGACCTTTATCTGATTAACAAAACAAGAAACATCAACAATTTTTAATATAAATGGTAATGAAAAATTACTGGGACAATGCCATTTCTTTCGAAGAATATGTGCAAATCGCAAAGCAAAGACTTGACAATCCTGCAAACCAACAGGAAAAAGAATACAAACAGTACTACGAACTCGGATTGCAGCGCATCGACAGGACCTGGAAAAAATATATGCCGGATGGAGATCAGCTTCACACCTTAGAATCCAAAAATTTTAAAGGAAAAATTTTGATTATCTCTGAAGCGTGGTGTGGCGATGCGAGCGCAACAGTTCCTGCTTTAGTCAAGTTTTTTGACGGAAAAAATGAGGTAAAAATCTTCCTGAGAGACAGTGATAAGAGCCTGATCAATCAATTTCTGACCAACGGCACAGAATCTATTCCGAAAGTTTTAATTTTAAATGAAGACTTTAGTGTGAAAAATTCTTGGGGACCGCGCCCGAAATTCGGACATGAACTTCTGCTTAAATTTAAAGCTGATCCTGAAGCATATCCGAGAGAAACTTTTTATAATGATCTGCAGCTTTATTACTCAAAAAACAGAGGTAAAGATGCTGTTGCAGAAATCCTCGAATTACTGTAATTTAGAGAAAAAAATATGAAAAAAAATATTATTTACATAGTCATTCTGGTAGTTCTGGGCTGTATCTTTTTTATTCCCGGCCTTCAGCTAAAACTGAAAGACGCATTTTTTCCGGTTGCTGCGATTGAAAAAGCTGTACATATCGCTCCCGAAGATTATGATGTGGAACTGAAAGGAATTAATGTGGCAAGTACCAATCTTAAAAACTTCAAAGACAGACCGATGTTTCTGAATTTTTGGGGAACCTGGTGCCCACCGTGCCGTAAAGAATGGCCATCTATTCAGAAACTGTATGACGGCAGAAAAGGCCATGTGGATTTTGTGTTGATTGCCATGAATGATCAGGAAGATGCGGTCAGAAAATTTTTAAAAGAAAACAACTATACCGTTCCTGTTTATATTGCACAAAGCCCGATTTCCGAAAAACTGCTTCCAAAAGCGTTCCCGACAACATTTTTGCTGGACAAAACCGGAAGAATTATTATAAAGGAAGATGCTGCCACAGATTGGGATGCCGAAACGGTACATCAGTTCATCGATAATATTGTTAAATAACTTTGATAATTTTCCGTTGAAAAAAGTTTTTTAATATCTAATAATGTGTATTTTAGACCCCGAATTATATCTTAACACTTTTTATTATTTGCTGGTACAGAATTTGTGAATTATAAAAGTGTTGAAATAAAAACAAACACAAAATGAAATACTCTAAACTTCATCTTGCTAAAGAAGCAATTCGCCACAAAGGCTTTATCAAAAAGATTCCGGATATTTTCCGAATGGTGAAATTCTGGAGAAAGGGAATGTATCCCATGAGATCAATTGATGTAATTTTGCCCATGCTGGGTTTACTTTACGTTATTTCTCCCATAGATTTAATTCCTGATTTTATCTTTCCTGTGGTGGGCGTAATGGATGATTTGGCGATTCTGTCGCTTGCCATTCCTAAACTGATACGTGAAGTAGATAAATTTCTGATCTGGGAAGCCGAAAGAAGACTTGGCGAAACCACAATTATCGACGCTGAGATCGTAAAATAATACCTCAGGAAAGTCATTTTCTCTAAAAAAGGAAATGACTTTTTAATTTTAAAATAAATCCTCGCGAAACTCCTTAGCTGGTCGTCATTTAAAATTCAAATCCTTAAATTTGCAGAATCTAATAGAAAATTAATGGAAAGTAAGAAAGAATTCTTTTTAGAATGCTATAAGCTGGGAATCATCAAATTTGGTAGATTTACTTTAAAAAGCGGGATTGAAAGTCCGTTTTATGTAGATTTAAGACCATTGGCTTCAGACCCGAAAATCCTTAAAAACCTCGCCAATTATCTTTTGGAAATGCTTCCGCTGGATAATTTTGATTTGATTTGTGGTGTTCCTTACGCTGCACTTCCTATGGCTACGGCGATGTCTCTTGAGAGTTATATTCCATTAATTATCAAAAGAAAAGAAGCAAAAAACTACGGTACAAAAAAACTGATCGAAGGAATTTACCAGAAAGGACAAAACTGTCTTTTGGTGGAAGATGTGATCACATCCGGAAAATCTTTAATTGAAACCATTGCAGAAGTAGAAAACGAAGACCTGAAAGTGGCCGACATTGTTGTCGTTCTGGATCGCGAGCAAGGTGGAAAACAACTTTTGGAAAGCAAAGGATTTAAAGTTCACACGCTTTTCAATATCACAGAAGTTTGTACTATTCTTCAGGAAGAAGGAGAACTTTCTGATGATGAAGTGAAAAGAATTCAGGATTTTTTAAAAGGAAATCATATTCAGTTTGATGAGAAAAAGAGACTTTCTTATCAGGAAAAATTTGAAAATGCACAGCATTCCGTATCCAAAAAATTATTGGAGACAGCTTTGGCTAAAGAATCAAATCTTATCGCCTCTGCTGATGTAACGACCACTGCCGAACTTTTGGCCTTGGCTGAAAAAGTGGGACCGCACATTATTGCATTGAAAACACACATCGACATTATTTCAGATTTCGATTACGAAAAAACCATTGTTCCATTAAAAGCTTTGGCTCAAAAACACCGTTTTCTCCTAATGGAAGACCGCAAATTTGCAGACATCGGAAACACGCAGGAACTTCAGTTTACAAGCGGTGTCTTCAAAATTACTGACTGGGCAGATTTTGTAACTTCTCAGGTTATCGGAGGTTATGAATCTCTGGACTGTTTTAAAAATGTAGGTGTTGTCGCGATTGTTGGAATGTCTTCCAAAGGAACTTTAACTACGAGTGCATACCGTGAAGAAGCTCTAAAAGTGGCAGCTTCACATCCGAACGTGATAGGTGGTGTTTCGCAAAATCAGTTGCCTGACGAAATGTTGCTTTTCACGCCAGGAGTGAATTTGGCAGACTCAGGGGATGGAAAAGGACAGCAGTACAACACGCCGGAGCACGTATTTAAAACGCTTCACACAGATTTCATCATCGTAGGAAGAGGAATTTACAAATCTGAAAATCCTGAAGAAGCTGCTTTTATCTATAAAAACGAAGGCTGGGAAGCGTATCAGAAATCTTTGTAGAAATACATTTTATATCATAAGCTCCAAATGAGCGGAATCAATAGCACAGGGTAAAGCCCTGTGTTTTTTGTATCAGTCAATTGCCAAAAAGCCCTGCAGGGGCGAGATCAAATTGCACTTTTAAAATAAATCTTTTCAACTAAACAAAATTGACTGTTACTAATAAATAACAGTTCATTTAAAGTTTAAAATAAATTTTAAATATGCTTTTTAATCACTGAATTTATATCTAAAATACATTATATTTGATGCTTTATCAGCCATTTTGAAAAAATTCAGCACCGTTATTATTTCGTTTTTAGGGTTTGTACAGATTTCTGCACAGAAAGACAGTATTTTTATTAATGCTAAGCTGTCCTCAGACCGAAAAACACTGGACGTTGAGCAAAGAATTGTTTACCATAACAACTCCCCAAAAGATCTTGACAGCCTGAAACTTCTCAACTGGATTGCTGCTTACAACAACCGCAAAACACCTTTGGTTTACAGAAAACTGGAAGACCGGAACAACAGACTTCACTTTGCCAAACAGGATGAACTGGGAAAATTGCTCGAGATAAACATTACCTCAGACAGTCAGAATTTTTTAACGGATAAAAAGGAAGCAGAAAATCTCTATTTACCGCTTGCAACTCCCCTGAAAGTTGGAGAATCGGTTGTTTTAAATTTAAAATATAAACTTCAGCTGCCCGATAAAAAATTTACAGGTTACGGAACTTCAGATATCAATACTTCCCTGAAATATTTCTTCATCGTTCCCGATCATTTTGACAAGGACAATCATCTGAACCGACATTATCTGGACATTGAAGAATCTGTCAGTTTCAATACGTTCTGGAAGATTTATTTGAGCCTTCCTGCAGAATTTCAGGCACAGGGAAACCTTGATCAGACTGCTGATAATTTATTTGAAGGTTATCTTGATTCTGATCCGGAATTTATTATATCAAAAGAAAAATTTCCGGTTATTAATGTAAATTCTGAGAGTTTTAAAACAGAAATTAAACTCGGATACAATATCAGTGAGCAGGAAAAGGAAAATCTTGAGTTTTTTCTTCCTCTGCATCTGAAGTTTATTGAAGACCGTATCGGTTCTATTCCTGAGCATCTTTTTATATCTGAAAAATTCAGAGCGAAGGAAGACTTCTTTGGAAACAATGACATCAACTTCTGGAAATTTAATTTTAAACTTTTTACAGATGCCGAAAAGGTGGATCAGGATTACTTTGGAATTATTTCAAAGAAAGTTTTAGATGAAAAAATTATTGCAGACAAACAGAATCACCACTGGTTTAAAAACGGACTGAAATCCTATCTTGAAATTCAGTATCTAAAGAAATTTTACCGTGATGCGAAACTATTGGGAAATCTCACCGAAACCAAAATTCTGGGAATTAAACCTGTGAAATTCTTCCATGCCTCAGAAGTAAAGCTTTTGGATCGCTATGGTTTGGCTTACCAGTACATTATGACGCAGAACCTTGATCAGAAGATCGGTGAAAGGTTTTCTGAGCTGAGCAATTTCAACGATATGGCGATTTCCAACTTTGAAACGGGAAGTCTTTTCAGCTATACTGCAGATAAAATGGGAGAAAATCAGTTTAATAATCTGGTTAAAAATTATATTTCCAAAAATACTGACACGCAGGTCAATCCGGAAGATTTTCTGAAAGAACTTGCTGAAGAGGAAAAATCTTCAGAGTACTTCAGTGATTTTTTGAAGCAGAAAAACCGTGACAACTTCAAACTGAAAAATTTCAGGACGAAAAATGATGCTGTCGAAGTAAGAATTGTAAAAAACACTTCCGAAAACATACCCGTAAAACTCGAAACGGAAAGCCGTGAAGGCTCAAAAAGATCCTACTGGGTGGAAACTGAGAAAAACGAAAGACTCAAAACCTTCGAAATTCCGGCAGAAGACATTCATAAAATTACGCTCAACAACGGCTACATTTTTCCTGAACCCAATTACAGAGACAATTATCTTTACACAAAAGGAATCTTTGCCAATTCGAAAAAAATTAAGTTTAAACTGATCAAAGACATTCCAAATCCCGAGTTCAATGAAATATATTTAAACCCGAGAGTCCGGTTCAGCAATGCTTATGACAAGTTTCTTCTTGGGATGAACTTTAGAAACGAATCTCTTTTCGACCAGAAATTCGCCTATTCTCTCACACCTTATTACAGTACCGGTACAGGAAAAATGGTGGGCACGGGCGGTGTCTCCTACTCTTTTTTACCTGCTGAAAGTTTTATCAGAGCTTTGACTTTTGGAGTTTCTGCAGCTCACTTTCATTACGATTACGAGTTGGCATATTCCCGTGCTTCGGCATCTGCAGGAATCAGTTTTCAGAAACCTCCGAGAAGTACGGTGAGTCGGGGGCTCTCTGTCTCTTACAACTATTATCAGAGGGATTTGAGTGCAAAAATGATTGCCAACAGAGATTATGATAAATACAATCTTTGGAGCGTGGGTTATGGATATACCGATAACCAGATGATTCATGAGAAAAGCATGAGCATCAGCACGCAGGGGATGGAAGACTACAATAAAATTACCGGCGAAGCCTTTTACCGCTGGGAATTTGCCCCGAGACAGAAACTGAGCCTGAGGCTTTTTGCGGGATATTTTGTGAGAAATGAAACCAGAAACAATACATTCAATTACGGAATTTCAAGGGTTTCAGATTATTCATTTTCTTATAATCTTTTAGGTCAGAGTGCTACGGAAGGACTTCTTTCACAGCAGTATATACTGGCGGACGGCGGTTTTAAATCATTTATTCCCGGCTCGGTCAATCAGTGGATTACTTCTTTCAATGTCGATACGAGCGTTTGGAAAATGATCCATGTTTATGCAGATGCCGGAGTTTATAAAAACAAAAACTTCGATCCAAAATTCATTTGGGATTCGGGTCTGAAAGTACGTGTGATCCCTGATTTTCTTGAAGTGTATCTTCCGGTACAGTCGAGTTTAGGATTTGAACCGGGCTTCAAAGATTATGGCAAAAGAATACGTTATACTTTGATTTTAAATCTTGGAACAATTATTAATGCTGCGAGGAGGGGTTGGTATTAAACGAAAGTTAAAAGTTATAATATCATTTTCACACGAATTTATCCCATAAGTTTCTTTACAGTTTTCAAAAAACCACCTTACCAGGCTTAAAATCAAGAAACACCCTTCCAGAAAGGTTCCCGCACCCCTGCAACAGCTTTGCCGGAAACCTTACAAGCCTGTCGCACCCTAGTAACACACTTGCCGGAACATGAGAAAGTTCAGTGCAACCGTGCAACATACTTTCTCATAAAAACGTTTGAATTTTTATGAATGCCATCTGTAAGCACAAAAAACAGCTGCATTTCTGCAGCTGTTCTGTATTTATATCTAAATGTAAAAATTAGTCTTTCAAGATTTTCTGAGAAACCGGCTCGTTGTTTACGATACCTGTTACGATATAGTTTCCTTTAGCCAATTCAGCAACGTTTAAAGTAGATCCGTTTTTCACTTCACCAGTTTTAACGATTGCTCCTGATAAAGTATAAACTTTAATATCTTTTACATCAGAACCGAAAACGATTTCGTTGTTTTTAACCAAAGTGTTTTTTACGAAGTTTGATGTTACTTTTTTGAAGTCTGAAACAGCTAAAGTAGAAGTTTGTACAGAACCTTTCACAGTTAATGTCTTACTTGTAGTAGCAGCGTTAGCATTTACAACATACCAAGTACCTCCAGATCCGCTAGCTCCGAATCCTAAAATTCTGAATGTTACGGTTGTTCCTGCTGGCACATTCTGTAATGCAGTAACAGTACTTAAATCAATTGCCGGTTGCTCATTTCCTCCTGCATTTGTAGCAGAACCCCATGTAATAACTGAACCAATATTATTGAAAGATCCAGTACCTATTTGATATTGCCACTGTCCGCTAGTTGGACCTGTAGCTGATCTTCGTACATTATAGGGATCAATGCCAGAAAAAGAAACCTGATATCCCGCGTTTGCAGTAATTGTGAAAGTCGCAAAATCTTCCGCTGAGATAGCACTCGCAATGTCAGTACTAGTAAGATCAGTTCCTCCCCACGCTAAAGCAGCTCCACTACCAGAAGCAGGTATCACATACCCAGCACCTCTAGTTAAACCTCCGATTGTCAAATTAGTGTCCGAAGTAGTTGCAGCAAATGGACTTGGTCCAAAATTTAATGACCCACCAGGTGTGTTTGTAGAATTTGGTGCCCATTCCGCAAGTGTCGTTTGAGCCAACATAGATACCGTAAAAATACAGATAGCTAATAAAGAATAGATTTTTTTCATAACTTAATTATTTAAAATTTTTAATTATTAATAATTTACGGAGCAAAATTAATGCTAAAATTCCTGATTACGCAATAAAGAGATTAAATAATTGTTAATAATGCTAAAAATCATTTGTACGTTTTTTTTAGTTATTTTTACAACATATTTCTGAGAGGGGTTGCGCAGCTATTATATCACTTTTGTGTTGGTTATTATGGGATTATTTACGGGTAATGCTCAAATTTTCACATGGAAAAATCCCAACCTCCCCAAAGATTCCATAAAATCTGACAGCGCACTGGCCGCAAAAACTGACAGTGTAATTTTCACTAGGCTCAGCCGCGATCTTTTCACAAAAGATACGATGGATTTTGTGAAAACCAAAAACAGAATTATTATTGATGAATCTGTTTTGGCGAAGAATGATAAGTCGAGATTTTTGGGAGAATTAAATTCCAAAGGTTCCATTATCCGGGGGATTACTTTCGGAAATAATCAGGGTCAATCTGTGCAGAGTTCAATGGATTTACAGATTTCGGGAAAACTGTCCAAGGATGTCACGATTCTGGCGAGTATTTCAGATCACAACCTTCCTATTCAGGCTGACGGTTATACGCAGACACTCGAAGAATTCGATAAAATCTACATGCAGCTTAATATTAAGGATAAATCTATCCTGAGAGCCGGACATCTTGATTTGGTAGACAACAAAAATTATTTTGCAAAATACCAGCGGCGAAGCATGGGACTGCAGTTTCAGACTGAGTTCGGGAAAGAAAACAAAACCTTTACCGACATTTCAATGGGTGTTGCCCGAAGTGAATTTCACAGAATCCGTTTTCAGGGTGTGGAAGGTAATCAGGGACCTTACCGTCTGACCGGAAAAAATGGTGAACAGTTTATTACTTTAATATCCGGTTCGGAGCAGGTTTTCATTGATGGGATTTTAATGAAGAGAGGTGAAAATCAGGATTACGTTATTAATTACAATACCGGTGAGGTGACTTTTACCAGTTTCCGGCCGATCTTCCAACAGAATTTTATTACCATTTCCTATAACTATACCAACCGAAATTATTCCCGACATCTATTCACCGGAAAGGTCGAACATAAAAGGGAAAAAATGCGTATCGGACTGAACTGGTTTATGGAGAATGACAATAAAAATGCTCCTTTAGCTTTAAATTTATCTAAAGAAGACGAAAAAATTCTTGCCGACGCAGGAAATGACCCCAATCTTATGTATGCGCCGTCTGCTGTACAGACTGAATATGACGTAAACAAAATTCTCTACCGTTTGGTGCAGGATCCAAACGGAAATTACTATCAGTTTTCTACCGATGTAAATGAGGTCTTGTTTACACTTTCCTTCACTTATTTCGGAGCCAATCTAGGGGATTACAAAATTGCACAAACCACCAACAACGGAAGGGTTTTCGAATACGTAGGCCCAAATATGGGAGATTACAGAGCGGTGAGAAAGCTCCCTGCTCCTGAAAAATCTCAGGTCTACACCATGAATTCTGAATTTCTTTTAAAAGACGGAAAAATAGGGGCTGACTTTTCTTTAAGCAATTACGATATCAACCTTTTTTCATCAAAAGATTCAGATAAAAATTTGGGTTATGCAGGAAGGGTTTTCGGGAACAAGACTTTCGGCAAAAAAAACTGGAAAGGTACCCCAAGCTTTGAATATCAGTACATCGATAAGCAGTTCAGAATTTTAGACCGGATTAATGATGTGGAATTCTCAAGAGATTTCAACCTTGCTCAGGAATTCAGCAACAGAACGCAAAACCGTTTCATCTTCAGCTTTTTAAACAGATGGAATAACAAATCTGTTTTAAACTACAGACTCAATTATCTCGACGAGAGAGATTCTTACAAAGGAATCAAGAATGATCTGGATTTCGGATGGATTAAAAATAAATTCTTCACAAAAGGTAGTTTGTCTTACCTGAATACGAATGCAATAATGCAGGATACCAAATTTATCCGTGGTGGCGCATCTTCTGAATACACTGGAAAAAAAGGCAGCTGGACGGTAGGCGGAAGCATGGAGCACAACGAAAAATATTACAACAACACCCAGCTGATGGACGTTACCAGTTTCAGCTGGAGAGAAGTTTTTGTGCAGAAAAAAATTGGTGACAGTGCAAGAACAAGACTTTTAACCAAAGCTTATTTAAGAGATAACGACTCTGTGCGTGACAACAGCCTTCAGAATATCAACCGGATTTTAGGTTTTATGGCGGAAAGCCAGTTGATTAAAAACGAGAAAACGACTTTAACAGCATTGGTCCATTACAGAAAATTCTTCAATTCTGCTGACCTCGCAGATTTAAGCAGAAATAATGATTTTGTAGTCGGAAATATTCTATATAATCAACAACTTTTCAGAAACGGAGCAAGATTGCAGGCTTTCTACGAACTGGGGAACGGACAGGAAGCTCAGCGGGAATTTCAGTACATCAAAGTGACCGATGGACAGGGAGTTTACAAATGGACCGATTACAACGGCGACGGCGTGCAGCAACTCGATGAATTTGAGATTGCCGAGTATTCAGATTTGGCACAATACATAAGGGTTTACACCAATTCTGTCAGGTATCTTCCTTCCAATAAAAACAAACTTCAGCTGGCTTTATTCGTTAATCCATCAATTGTTTTCGATTCTGAAAATAAGTTTCTCAAACGATGGAATTTCAATGTTTCCTTGAATTCCCAAAACTCGTATTTCAAGAGAGAAAAAGTTTTGGTTTTAAATCCTTTCGAGAAAAGTGATGACCAGATTTTAAAGAATCAGAATATTTTGACTTCGGTACAGTTTAATCCTACTGAAAAATCCGGCTGGAATGGGAATTACCGTTTTATCTCAAATAATAATCTCATCAACGCCAACTTCAGCAATGAAGAGAGAAAACAGAAGTCCCATTTCGTGAATGTTGGGTACTGGTTTAATAAAGAATTCAGAATCGATTGGGAAAACTCTGTGCATGAGCTCAAAAACTCTTCTCAGCTTTTTTCAACCAGAGATTATATTTTAAATAATTTTGAGACGAAACCAAAAGCAACCTACAAATTCACAGATGCTGTTCAGGCAGAATTCTCATCCGCCTACCGTGAAAAACAGCGCACCGACGGTGAAGAACTTCTGAAAGCCTTCGACATCACAGGAACCGTACAGTGGGAACGCAAGAAAACTTCCATCAGAGCCAATTTCTCATTCATCAATAATGATTTCATAGGAAACAGCTTCAGCATTGTCGGAAACCAGATGCTGGACGGTTTGAAGCCGGGGAAAAACCAGGTTTGGAGTGTATTTATTCAGCAGTCTTTAAATTCATTCTTACAGCTCAACCTAAATTATGAAGGCAGAAATTCCGGCGAGCGTACGATTCACATTGGAAGTATGCAGGTGAAAGCGAGTTTTTGAGTTGGAGAGTGTGTGAGTTGTAGAGTTTAAGGATTAGAGAGTCGGAGGGTTTGAGGGTTTGAGAGTTTGAGAGTTTGAGAGAATTTTGGTTTGCTGGATGTTTTGGAGTTTTCTGGTATGTGGGCAAATTACTTATTGATCATTTTTTGAAATGATTTGTGAGGAATTTAAAAGTTATTTCCGGTGAGTTTTGAAATGCTTATTGACGAGTTTTAAATTGCAGGCTTGCTTTTTTGAAAAGCTGGCGAGGATTTGATCAGGTGTACGCTAACAAGATTTCGTAGATTATATTTCCCTAATTTTAAATTTGGTTATTTTTCCTTTTTCCTTGGATCTTCTCCATGGGTTTCACCCGCGGCTATTCATATTGAACCACTCCGTGGTTCGCCGAGATCTTAAACCATAACATCTATAACCCAAATTTAAACTTGGCTCTTTTCACCTTTTACCTGGCTCTTTCCATGGGTTCCACCCACGGCTATTCATATTGAACCACTTCGTGGTTCGCCAAAATCTTAAACCTTAACATCTATAACCCAAATTTTAAACTTGGATCTTTTAACTTTTTCCTTGCCTCTTAAACCTCCTTTTCCCTATATTTGTTCAGTAATAAATACACGGGGTGCCGAAAGGCTGAGATTATACCCGATGACCTGATTTGGATAATGCCAACGTAGGGATGTCTGCTTAAAATATTTTCATTTTATGCTTTATTCGTTCGCATGCTTATCTGTGGTCTGAACTGAATAAATCAACATAAAATAAAATGGAAGTAACAAAGTATTCCGGAGAACTCATCCCAAAACAAGACAAAAACTGGCAAGGAAGACCCGAGTGGTTTTTCAACCGCGAACATACCGACACTTACGAATTGTGGTATGAAGGCCGGTACAAACGTGCCGAAATCTGGCAGAAAAAAGTCATGGAACAGCTCGTTTCCAAAGATCAGAGAGTCAAAACATTATTAGAATTCGGTTGTGGTACTACCCGATTTACTCGCTGGTGGAAAAACATAGGGATTGAAGCAACGGGCGGAGATATTTCTCCTTTAATGCTGTCGCAGGCCGTTCATCTTTTTGAAGGCGATCTGGTGATGGCCGATTCTCACTTTATGCCTTTCAAAGATCATACTTTCGATTCACTGGCATTCATCACCACATTTGAATATTACAAAGATCCTGTGAAAGTTATTCGCGAGGCGGCGCGTGTTGCGAAGTACGGAATCGCCATGGGAATGATGAACAGAAATTCCCCGAAAGTTGCAAGGAGGAGAGTTCAGCAATTGTTCGGGAAAAATCCTTTCTACGTAACTGCTACTTTTTACACACCAAAAATGCTGACTGAGATTATCGAAAGAGCTCTGGTCGGAAGAAAATATACGATCGAATGGACTTGTACAGGACTTCCGAAATGGTTTCCCGTTCAGCAGTGGAATGTTCCCATCGGTGATTTCTTTGGACTTTATATTCAGTTAAATGATGTGGAATGAGTGATACTTTAGGCAAAATAAATCATTCTCAATTTGAAGATTTTCTGAAACAGCGTTGCGGAAAAGCACGCTATGAAGTCCGTATCGGGCCTGAGTTCGGAGTCGATGTTTCCGTTGTGGATCTGCATGGCGGAAAAGCGATGGCTTTGACGAGTGATCCGCTTTCTCTGATTCCCTCTTTGGGATTGGAAGAATCGGCGTGGCTGTCGGTACATCTGATGGCTAATGATATGGCAACAACAGGTTTTGCACCGATGTTTGGACAGTTTGTTTTAAATCTTCCTGCCCAGCTTTCAAAAAATGATTTTGAAATTTATTGGAACCACATTCACCAGTTCTGTAGAGACATTAATTTAAGCATCACCGGCGGTCATACTGGATTCATCGAAGGACAGAATTCTACTATTGCAGGCGGCGGAACTTTTATAACCATTGCTCCGAAAGAAGAAATTCTGATTTCAAAATATGCAAATGTTGGCGATATAATTTTAGTTACTAAAACGAGTGCGCTTTCATCAACAGCCATTTTAGCGATGAGTTTCCCGGAAACGGTGAAAAATAAAATCGGGAAAGAGTTTTTCTATTCTGCCTCCGCTTCTTTTTATGAAACCTCATCTTTGAAAGACGCTTTGACCGCGATGCAGACTGAAAACTCAGGTGTAACTGCAATGCACGATGTGACGGAAGGTGGAGTTTTGGGAGCGATTTACGAATTAGTAATCGCATCAGGAAAAGGTGCTGAAATTTTTAATGAAAAACTTCCGCATGGCGAAGTTCAGTCTGCGGTCTGTAATCTGTTTTCGCTAGATCCGAGATATTGTATTGGAGCAGGTTCGATGATCATTACCTGTAAAAAAGAGAAAGCTTCGGAAATTATTTCGAGACTGGAAGCGAATCATATACCCTGTACAGAAGTTGGAGTGATGACCGAAAAAAATCTTGGAATTAAATTAATCGAAAACGAAAAAGCAAATGACTTAATCTACTACGTAGAAGATCCTTACTGGAAAGCTTTTTTTAACGCTTACAAAAACGGGTGGAAATAATGAGAAAATCAACCATAGACTCCGGAATTTATTTAATAATTGATCCCTCGATGGATGAGGAAATTCTTTTTTCTAAATTAAATTTAATTGTAAAGGAAAAAATAGCAGCCATTCAGATCTGGGACAATTTTAAAGACAATCAGAATCTTGAAGAACTGCTCTTAAAAATTTATGCAAAAACTTCTTTACATAACATTCCTTTACTCATTAATAACCGCTGGGAAATTTTAAAACAAATTCCGCTGGACGGAATTCACTTCGATGAAATTCCTGAAAATTTTAATAGAATTAAAAAAGAAATCAACCGTGATTTTATTACTGGAATTACCTGCAATAATGATCTTTCAACGATTGAATATGCTGAAAAACATCAGTACGAATATATTTCTTTCTGCTCAATGTTTCCGTCAAAAACAGCTAACAGTTGTGAACTGGTCAGTTTCGCAACTGTTCAGAAAGCGAAAAGTATTTTTAGCGGGAAAATTTTTCTTGCGGGAGGAATTGATTTAAATACAATTGAAAATTTAGACAAATTAGATTATGACGGAATCGCTGTGGTCTCAGGAATTATGAGTGCAGAAAATCCGTCAGAAACTATTAAAAAGTATCAACAAAAAATTAAAAAGTAAAAGATGAGAATAAAAACCATAGAAAAATTATGCTGTCCGTTTGACAAGTCAGATTTAAATTTAACCATCATTTCACAGGATGAAACCGAAAATATTATGGAAGGTTTACTGATCTGTGACAGCTGCAAAAGAGTCTACCCGATCATCAGCGGAATCCCCATCATGTCACCTGACGAATACCGTGAATTTAAACTTGAACAACCCGTTTTGGAACGTTGGGAAAAACATCTGGAAGGTAAAAAAGTGGATAATTTCAGACTGTTATAAAATAATAAAACCCGACTTATCATCGGGTTTTATTGACATTATAATTTAAAATTTACTTTTTAATTACTTTAACAGATTCAGAACCTCTATCTGAATTTACTTTTAAAAAGTAAACTCCTGAAGGTAATTTTCTCATATCAACAGTACCATTTTCTGCATTTATGCTTTCACTAATAACTTTCTGTCCGGATAAATTGAATCCTTCAACATTTTTTATTTTACTGTCGCTTCTCAGATTAAGTACATCAACAACAGGATTTGGATAATAAGAAACTGTTTGCTTGGCTGCCATAGACTGCTCACTCACCGCCAATAATTCAGTAACGAACTCGTAACCTCCCAAATCTGGCGTAGTGGCATTTCTTGCATTATTATCTGCATCTACCGTAACACCAGTGACAGGCGTACCTTTATTATCAAGAGTAGGATTTGAACCAATCAACAAACGGAAATTTGTAGCGGAAGCAAATACAGGAGCTATGCTCACAGAATTGACATTCCCGCCAAATCCTGCCTGAACATCAGCTAAAGTAGGTCTTGTTGTAGTTAAATAACCCAAAGCAGTTCCAGTAGAAAAGTAGTCGTTGTAATTAATATTAGAGAATACCGTATTTGCAGCACCAGAATAAATTGCATACCTGTCTCCTGTCTGGGTTTGAGAATTAACCAAAATATTATTTCTCAGATCAATTGCCCCCGCAGCAGTAACAGTACTTATAATGTTTAGTGCAGAAGGTCTTCCCGCATTAGTCTGATTTGTATCCAAAACAACGGTATTGTAATACAATCTGTAACCACCACCGTTTCCTACTACAATACCATTTCCGTTATCAGCAACACCTCCAGCCAAAGCGTAACCCATACCGGCAATATCGTTAATCACGTTATTGTAAGCTAATATATTAGATGCAGCTATGCTTGAGTTTAAATACAGACCAACTGCACCATACCCCGCCGGGTTTGGCTGTTTAATATCTGAAATTCTGTTTTTATAAACAACTCCGTTGGATACAGCTGCCCCAATAAGGATACCTGTAGACAAACCTGTTGATGTTGCAGGAAGCGCAACACCGGTTATTGTATTACCACTTACTTCAAAATTTTTGGCGTTCTGAACAGCTATTCCCCTGAAAAGCATTTTATCTGTTGCAACTGTAGAACCTATAACATTATCTTTAATAATCCAGCCAGTATCTGTATTAGTGGCATTTCCTACTGCAAATATTCCGTTTTGAGCTCTTACAAACGAGTTGTTAAGTGCCTGAAAATTATTATTATTGATTTCCGCTGCTCCGAGTGTAGTTCCTGATACTATAATAGCACCAACTGTACCCGATGAAGATGAACCTGCAAAATTGGTATTTTTTACCACAATATTATCTGCCCCATCTGTGGCTGTACACGATACCCACAGGACAACAGGCGTTGTTCCTGTCACAGCAACGAAAGTACTGTTAATCGATAAATTTCGGGACAAAGTACCATTATTACTTCCATCGATAGTCACGTTATCTGCTCCGTTAAATTTTATGGTAGCCACAGGATCAGCACTTGTGATTGTCGCATTTACACCAGCTGCCGGTTTTATCAAAACCGAAGTATAGTTCACCGCTCCACCGCTTGCATTGAGAATTGCAGTCGCAGTTTCTGTTGTATTTGCTGTAATGTTAATGGTAATAGCTCCCTGATGTGTTCCTGCATTAATAGCATCAAATGCACCCTTTAATGTAGTATAAGTTCCACTCGTAGTTCCTGCAGTAGAAGCGAGGCTTACCTGCGCATGAAAATTTGCAGCTGCAATTGTCGTAATAAAACATAATAGAATTTTTTTCATAAACATACTTTTTTTTTATAAATATAGCATAATTATTAATAAAAACCATACTTTAAGTAGGAATATTATATTTTAATGTAATTTAATTGTTTTACAAGTCACAAAATACGTTAAAATAAGACAGACGAAGCAAAATCAATACATTCTGTGCGAGCCTGCAAATCAATGTTTTAAAAAAAGTCGTAAATTTGCAGCATGATAAAAATAGGCAACATAGAACTGCCGGAATTTCCGCTTTTGCTTGCACCAATGGAAGATGTGAGCGATCCGCCGTACAGAAGACTGTGCAAATTGCACGGTGCAGATATGATGTATTCAGAATTTATCTCTTCTGAAGGCTTGATTCGTGATGCGATGAAGAGCAGAAAGAAGCTGGATATTTTCGATTATGAGAGACCTGTAGGAATCCAGATTTTTGGTGGCGACGAGGAAGCAATGGCGATGTCTGCAAGAATTGTAGAGACCGTAAATCCTGATTTGGTGGACATCAATTTTGGCTGTCCTGTAAAAAAAGTGGTTTGTAAAGGTGCCGGAGCCGGAGTTTTGAAAGATGTTGATATGATGGTCCGTCTGACGAAGGCTGTGGTAAGTTCAACAAGTCTTCCTGTAACCGTAAAAACCCGTTTGGGATGGGACAGCAATTCAATCAATATTGATGAGGTGGCAGAACGTCTTCAGGAAACTGGGATTAAAGCACTGACTATTCATGCAAGAACCCGCGGACAGATGTACAAAGGTGAAGCCGACTGGGAACACATCTCGAGAATTAAGCAAAACCCGAATATCGAAATTCCTATTTTTGGAAACGGTGACATTGATTCGCCGGAAAAAGCTTTGGAATATAAAAATAAATACGCCTGCGACGGAATTATGATTGGCCGTGCAGCGATTGGCTATCCTTGGATTTTTAATGAAATCAAATATTTCTTCGCAACCGGACAACATTTGGATGCACCAACCATTTCAGACCGACTTTTAGCAGTTCGTCAGCACGCAGAATGGAGCGCAGAATGGAAAGGTGAAAAATTGGGATTAATTGAAATGAGACAGCATTACAGCAATTATTTCAGAGGAATTCCACACTTTAAAGATTTCAGAAGAAAGTTTCTGGAAGTTTATTCTTTAGAGGAAATGGATGAAGTGATCAAGGAAACGCAGGAATTTTACGAGGAGTTTCAGGTTAAGGCTTAGGTAAAGGTTGAGGTTGAGGTTAATGACAATTTGAAATATTAAGGGTTATTAAGAAGTTTAGGATAGTTAAGTTGAGCTTCGCTTTAAGCATCATGCTGAATTAAAATTTTTTTGATTTTGCTTAATAGGACTTAACTTCTTAAATCATTCTTAATGGTTCAAAACAGAGATAAAAGCAAACCCATCAAAAATTTTGATGGGTTTTCCTTTTTTATTATTGCTGGAATAATTTTTTATTTCTTAATATCAGTTTTCACATCCTGATATGTTTTTTCTACAGCTTTCGCTCCTTTTTTAGCTGTTTTTTCTGTCCACTGTGCTCCCTGCTTTACACCTTTCTCAGTGGCTTTAGCACCTTTTTTGGCTGTTTCACCTGTCCATTTTGCTCCTTTCTGAACTCCTTTTTTAGTGGCCTGAGCTCCTTTTTTTGCAGTGTTTCCTACGGCTTTTGCATCTTGTTTTACTGCTTCTTTCACCGTCTGTTTTTCCTGTGCACTGGCTGTAAATGAGATCATTAAAACAGCCAGTATTGAAATTACTTTTTTCATTGTATTTTAAATTATAAATTTTACTGATAATGGTTAATGCATTTTTTAAGCCATATTCAAATGAGCTGATAGCGTTATGACTCATCTGACCCAGATGGCACAAGCGGATTTGGATTGGAAATCTGAATGCTGGTGGGCGTTACCAGCTGTACACCGTCGGCATCAAAACGGTCTTTTATTTTTGTCAGAACTTCATTTTTTACAAGTAGCATATTCGATCCAACCTTCATCCAGAATCTGACCTGTAGATTGAAAGCTCCCTGTTTTAAATCTGTATACACCACATCGACATTTTCCGGACGGTCAAGTTCTTCTATATTCTGAACAATTTCCAGAATTCCTGCCTTGGCTATATTAATGTCTTCATCAGCGGGGATTTCAAAATTTAAGATGATTCTTCTCTGTGGCGATGCTGTGATATTATAAAAAGGAGCATTAAAGATCACCTGATTGGGTATAAAAACCTTTTTCCCGTCATCTGTTGTCATCTTTGTTGTCAGAAGTCCGATATCCAAAACTGTCCCTGAATGATTCCCGATGGTAATGTAGTCCCCTACTTTGAAAGCCTTATCAATTCCGATAAGCATTCCCGAAAAAATACTTGATACCAAATCTTTTAATGCAACTCCGGCAATCACCCCGGCAACTCCCAGACTTCCGATAAACTTCCATAAGAAACTGCTGAATCCCATAATTTCCAGCGTAATGAAAATTCCTATTACTAAAATTAAAAATCTAAAAACCGAAACTGTAGTCGTTACGGAAGCCTCCGCTGTGCTTTTAGGAAAAAACTTGTGGAAAAGTTTCACTGCAAGTTTACTCAGATATTTACTGGTCAGCAGGAAAAATGTAAAAACAATTGCACCCATGATGAGCTTTGGTGTGAGCCTTGCAAATGCGATGTACCAGTTCTCGAGTACTTTATAGATGGTCGCTAAATAATTTTGAACATTTATTTCCATGAAAAAATTTGAGTTTGCAATTTAAACATATTTTTTTAACAAAAATTTTGCCAGTTAACAAAAGTCTATTAAATTTGTAGACTATTAAAACAAAATATTATGTCAATAAAACTGGGAGACACCGCACCGGATTTTACAGCAGACTCATCTTTGGGAGAAATTAATTTTTACGAATTTCTTGGAGAATCGTGGGGAATATTATTTTCACATCCAGCAGATTTCACACCGGTCTGCACTACTGAATTAGGATTTACTGCCAAACTTAAATCAGAATTTGAAAAAAGAAATACAAAGGTAATCGCACTGAGCGTTGATAAAGTGGAGGATCATCAAAAATGGATTCAGGACATCAACGAAACTCAGAATACTAAGGTCGATTTCCCGATTATTGCAGATCAGGACCGAAAAGTTTCAGAACTGTATGATTTTATTCATCCCAATGCGTCGGCAACGGCAACGGTGAGATCTTTACTCATTATTGACCCTTTAAAAAAAGTACGATTAATTATCACCTATCCTGCTTCTACCGGAAGAAATTTTGATGAAGTTCTGAGAGTTTTAGATTCACTTCAACTGGTGGATAATTATAAAGTTACAACGCCGGCGAACTGGAAAAATGGTGATGAAGTGATCGTTCCACCTACCATCTCCACAGCAGATGCTCAGGAACTTTATCCGAAAGGCGTGAGAGAAGTAAAGCCTTATTTAAGATTTACACCTCAACCTAATATTTAATTTTTGGATTTTTTATTTATTTATATAGTTTAGTTTAATTGCAAAAGCGGCCTGAAAAATTTTCAGACCGCTTTTTTATTCCGTTAAGTTTTTATGAATTAGTTTTTAACATCATTCATTACTTCTCTACCTTTTGAAGTTGGCAAGAAAATACTGAAACCTACATTAAAAGTAATCGCAGAGTTCAAACCTTCGTTCCCGAAACCTGCCTGACCCTGATATTTTACTAAACCTTCAAGACCGATGTTTGGCGTAATAAAGTAAGAATAACCTGGTCCAACACCAAAATCCAAACCTGTAGTAGAGTTTGAGTTCTCAACATTTCTACCTCCGATACCAACATTACCTTCGAAGAACCAACGACCATGGTTTAACAAGTTGTCAACACCTTTTTCACCTGGAGATAAGTAATATCTACCTAAACCACCTACTCCGTAATCGAAAGCTGTAGGGCTGCCGTTTGTCACTTTGCTGATTCCTAAATTTACATATCCACCCACTGCTACATTGTCAGCAACAAAATAAGCTGCCTTTGGAGTAAGCTGAATGTTGTAACCACCACCTGTATTCAATCCGAAATTACTTGAAAGTAAGCTACTACCTACCAACCAGTTTCCTTCCTGAATTTGTGCATTGGCACTTGATGTAAGACCTGCAACTGCCAACAGTCCTGTAAAGATCAATTTTTTCATAATATATATTTTAATAGTTAATTTTTGATATAAATTAGCTATTCCAATAAATATGCCATGAGAGCTTAATATGTTTTATATCATGGTCAGAATAATTGCAATAATAAGGCCTGCAACCGCAAATTTCACCCCGTTTTTGAAAGCCTTGGTCTTTGGATTAAACATCCAGAAACTCGATACCACAAAGAAAAACAGACAAAGTCCGAAAAACGTGTTTAGTGGCGATAACGTGTCTGCTGATTTGGCTTTGTGAAGTTTTGCCATCTTATCTAAAACAAAAGGAAGTTCCATTTTAGAATATTTGGCAACACCTGTGGCAGCATCGTAAGTGCCTTCTTTAAAATAAGAGATATTCCCCTCTGTTTTATTGATTTCAAAGTTTTTCAGTTTTAATTCTTTTTCCAGAGCTTTCTCATTAAGATCTTTGGCCAAAGTTTTTTCATACTTCTTTTCATTTTTCAGGAAATCGGTATCTCTGTAAACCAGAAGCATTCCGCTTACGGCATAAACAGCCATAATTCCCGCCATAAAATAGCCAAGATAACGGTGGATGATTCTCATAAAACTGCGCGTATCCTTTATTTTGTCCATGTAAAAATTTTAAAGTGCAAAAATGCGACAAAGCAACAGATTCTGAAAGCTTATTTTTATTAATTCTTAATTAAATTTTAGTGAATAAGGAAAAACGAAAGATTTAATTAAAGAATATTTTAATCTTATATTTGATAAAAATTAAATTATGCAACTTGTAAAAGTAGGTCTATGCGCCTTCGGAATGAGTGGAAAAGTTTTTCATGCCCCTTTCCTGAAAGAGCATCCCGGTTTTTTTATTACAGCAATTGTAGAAAGATCAAAGGAAGAATCTAAAGAAAAATATCCAGACGCGCAGATTTTTCTCTCCGTTGAAGAAATGTTGGAAAATGCAAACGTGGATTTGGTTGTTGTCAACACGCCTGTTCAGACTCATTTTGAATATGCGAAAATGGCTTTGGAGGCAGGCAAAAATGTGATTGTGGAAAAGCCTTTTACCATCAATGCAAAAGAAGCCGAAGACCTGGCAAAGCTGGCAGCAGAAAAGAATCTTTTTGTCAGCGTTTATCAGAACCGGAGATTTGACCGCGATTATCTTCAGGTGCAGAAGGTTTTAAATGAAAAAGTTTTAGGGGAAATAAAAGAAGTTGAAATCAGATTCGACAGATTCAGAACTGAAGCGAGTGCAAAACTTCATAAGGAAGATCCCAATCTTTCAGGTTCAGGTTCGGTGCACGATCTTGGTGCACACCTTATCGATCAGGCAGTTCAACTTTTCGGCTTTCCGAAAAAAGTTTTTGCCGATGTATTTTCGATGAAAGGAAATGATTTTGCCAATGATTATTTTGAAATCCTATTTTATTATGAAAACGAATTACGCATTCGTTTAAAATCATCTGTTTTCACGAAAGAAGATCATTATGCCTACAAAATTTTCGGTGACAGAGGCTGTTTTCTTCAGCAGAGATCAGACGATCAGGAAAATCAGCTGGTTGGCGGAGCAATTCCTGAGTATGGAAAAGAATGGACTGCCCCACTCGATTCTGAAGATGGAATTTTAAATATTTTTAATGAAAATTCTGAAACTGAAAGAACGCTTACATCCAGCGAGCCTGGAAATTACATGAATTATTATCAGAATATTTACGAGCATATCGTTTTCGGTTATTATCTGCCTTCGCCTGCAGAAGAAGTGGTTCAGAATATGAGAATTATTGAAGCTGTTCTGGAAAGCTCCAGACAGGGAAAGGTGATTGATTTGGTATAAGTTAAACAGGAAAAAATTAAATTATGCAGAAGCGAAGTTCGAGCTTTACAGTATTGGGTTTACTGTTTGTAATCATTGGGATTACACTGATGGAGGATAATATTTATTTAAAATACGGATTTCTTGTCCTTGGAATCGCATTTCTTTCCTACAGCATTTTTACGATGGTAAAAAAGAAATAATTTAAATGAAATACTGTTCCACTTTCCTTTTTTGTTTTTTTGGATTGATCATTGTCTGTGGACAAAAGGATTCATCTGTAGATTCCACATTAAATAAAGTATATAAAAGATTAAACAATGCGAAATTTCTAAGGTATGATCTGACGAGAGAATCTGATTTTTCGTCGGAAGATTATAAAAATACAACTTCCTGGAAATGCTATTTTGATTTTGATCAAAGAGAAAATACACCTGGGTTTCGGTTTCAGATAGAAAATTCACAATTTAAAGAAATCTACAACGGAACTGAGACTTTTCAGCTGAATAAACAAAACAGTTCACTTGAAATTGCAGAGCAGATTTCAGATAAATCTTTTGATACTAAAAGTTATTTCTACAATTCTCTTATCACATTACGGAACATTTTACCTCTGATTATTTCAGATGATCAAGCTGTAAAAACCATTAAAGATTCAGTGATTGGTAAGAATTTATATCAGGCAGTGACGGTCGATCTTGGTAAAAGAAGAATAAATAATCTAGGTACTGGTTTTGACCAGATGACCACAGAATATAATTTTATTTATGAATTGATGATTGATAAAAGCAGCAGTTTTCCGCTTCAGATCATTCAGAAGAATAATCTTAACAGAGATTTTATCAAAACGATTTTTAAAAATATTGAAACACAGCCAAAAAAACTTTCAGAATCATCCTGGTTTTATTCCACTTATAAAAATGAGTTTAAACTTCAAAAAGATGAAAAAAAGAAATTGTCAGCAGGATCTTTGGCTCCGGAATTTGAGCTTAAAGTTTTTAATGAAAACAGATTTATGTCACTAAAAAACCTGAAAGGAGATGTGATTCTGCTTGATTTCTGGATTAAAAACTGTAACGCCTGTATAGAAAGTGTTCCTCATATTAACGCTCTTCAAGAAAAATTTAAAAATAAAAAATTTAAGGTTATAAGTATTAATTCTTACGATTCCCTCGAAAAGATTGGATGGTTTTCCAATAAGTACAAAGTTAAATATCCGATATTAAGCAATGGAAAAACAGTGGCAGACACGTATGCTGTTACGGCATTTCCGAATTTCATACTGATAAATCAATCCGGCAAAATAGTGTCTGTAACCGAAGGCTTCGATGAAAAAAACGGTTTGAAAATAGAAGCTGAAATAAGAAATCTAATAAAATAAAATCAGGCTGCTCAATAATGAACAGCCCGTTTTATTATGTTTAAAATGAAATTAGTGATAGCCTACTCTTCCTGAAGTTCAAGCCATCTCATTTCATGATTTTCCAGTTTGTCTGAAAGCTTTTGAAGGTCATCTGAAAGCTTCGAAATCTTATCATAGTCTGATTCGTTGCTGAGTAAATCCAAAATTGCAGCTCTTTTTGATTCCAGTTCCGGAATTTCTTTTTCGATGGTTTCCAGTTCGCGCTGCTCTTTAAAAGAAAGTTTCCTTTTCGAAGTTTGCGGTTGCGAAACGACGGTTTCTACAGGTTTTTCTATTACTTTTTCAACGACATTTTTTGCTTTTTTATCTTCCTGCTTCTGACTTCCGTCTTCCAGTTTCTTATTTTCTCTGTATTCTGAAAAGTTTCCGATGAAATCTTTAATTTTTCCTTCGCCTTCAAATGCCAAAACATGGTCAACGATTCTGTCCATAAAATATCTGTCGTGTGAAACGATAATCAAACTTCCCTGAAAATTTAAAAGGAAATTTTCCAGAACCGTCAAAGTAGGAAGATCAAGATCATTGGTAGGCTCATCAAAAATCAAAAAGTTAGGATTTTGATAGAGAATATACATCAGATGCAGTCTTCTTTTTTCACCCCCCGAAAGTTTGGAAATCGGTGAGTACTGCGTCTGATCATCAAATAAGAATAATCTTAAAAACTGCGATGCTGTAATCGTTCTTCCGTTGGCCAAAGGGAAATTTTCAGAAATATCTTTAATGAAATCGATCACTCTTTCTTCCTCTTTATATTTTAAGCCTTTCTGAGAAAAATACCCGAATTTAATCGTTTCTCCTGTTTCAATTTCACCGGAATCTTTTGGTTCAAAGCCCTGAATGATATTCAGCAAAGTAGATTTTCCCGCACCGTTTTTTCCTACAATTCCTACCTTTTCGCCTCTCTGGAATGAATAACTGAAATCCTTTAACAATAATTTATCACCATAACTTTTAGAAATATCTTTCAGCTCCAGAATTTTATTGCCTAATCTTTTCATTTCAAAATCAAGCTCCAGTTTTTCTTTACGCGTATCGGTTTTTGCGACTTTTTCGGTTTCGTAGAAATCTTCCTGTCTTGATTTCGATTTTGTAGTTCTTGCTTTCGGCTGTCTTCTCATCCACTCCAGTTCCTTTCTGTAAAGGTTTTGAGCTTTATCGATCGTAGAGTTCATGTTATCTTCACGAATCACCTTATTTTCAAGATAAGTCGCGTAAGCACCCTGGTGAACATAGAGATTCTGATCCTCCATTTCCCAGATAATTCCGCAGACTGCGTCAAGAAAATAACGGTCATGCGTAACAAGAAGAAGGGTGATTTTTGCTTTATTCAGATAGCTTTCAAGCCATTCTACCATTTCTACATCGAGGTGGTTGGTAGGTTCATCCATAATTAAAAGCGTGTGACGGTGTTCGGCTCTGGTTTCTGTTAAAAGTTTTGCCAGTGCAACACGTTTGATCTGTCCACCGGAAAGCATTCCCATTTTTGCGGTGAGATCTGTAATTTTAAGCTGAGAAAGAATCTGGCTCATCTCATTTTCAAGGTCCCATGCTTTGTGGATTTCCATCTCAGCCAATGCAGTTTCCATTTCGTCCGGATCACCGGAAAGTAAGGCGTGATGGTATTTTTTTAAAGCCAAAATGGGTGCAGAATCTAAGGTCATCATAAATTCCTCGATCGTAAGATCAGATTCAAAATCGATTTCCTGGTCAAACAAAACCACCTGAATATCTTTATTGATCACTACAGTTCCGCTGTCTGCAATCTCTTTTCCCATTAAAATCTTGAGAAGAGTGGATTTTCCGCTTCCGTTTTTGGCAACGATGGCTATTTTGTCACCTTCGTTGATGTGAAATGAGACATTTTTAAACAAAGTTTTGATGCCATACGATTTGGTAAGGTTTTCGACAGAAACGTAATTCATTATAATGTGAAGCTTTTGATTGATATTGAATCGAGCGGCAAAAGTACAAAATTTAAACCTTAAAAATATGACAGCAAAATTACCTGCGGTTTCCAGAAAAAGATATTGGGATTATTTCATTTTGGTATCCAGATTTCTTTTGGCTTACACGTTTATTCACTACGGTTACGGTAAACTCACAAACGGTGGTCAGTTTGGAATTTCTGCTGCAGAAATGAGTAAACCTTTAAAAGATTTACAACTTTTTCAGGTAATGTGGTATCTCTTCGATCACGAACCTTTCAAAACAACTGTTGGAATTCTCCAAATTGTCACAGGCTTACTGCTGCTGTTTGAATCTACGGCAATTCTTGGCGTTATTTTTTTCATTCCTGTAGCAGCAAATATTGTATTAATGGATATCAGCTTTATGAATAACGCGATGGGAAATGCCTTTTCTTTCAGATTTTCGTTTTATTTTATTCTCTGTTTTGCTGTTTTGTGGAATGATAAAGAACGGGTGAAAATTATTTGGCATGCGATGATTAAAAAATTTGTCTGGAAACGGAAATTCCCTTGGATTATGTATGCCTTAGTTCCTGTTTTTGCAATTGTACTATCGTTAGTTTCTGCTATTCCCAACATGATATATTATTACATCATCTTCCCTGAAGATCTATTTAAAATTTTTAATTTTTTAAAATAATTTAACCTTACATGCACTGAGTCAAAATTTTTAATCAAATTTTTAACCGTACCATTTTTTAATGTAGATTTATGCCACAATCATTTAAAACACAAAATCATGTTGCCAACCAATTTTTTCGCTATTCTCACAGCTGCTTTAGTTCCTTTAATTACGGGCTATATCTGGTATCATCCAAAAGTTTTCGGAACGTTTTGGATGAGAATTGCAGGAGTAAATGAAGACAAAATAAAGAAGTCAAATATGCTCTTCATCTTTCTTTTCAGCACATTTTTGTCGATACTGATCGGCATGTTCCTGCAGTTTGTAACGATTCATCAGTTTGGTGCTTTGGGAATGATTGGTGGCGATGAAACGCTTGCCAAAACGTCTTACACGGCATTTATGAAAGAATACAGAATGGCGTACAGATCATTTGGTCATGGTGTACTGCATTCTTTTATGGCCGGAATTTTCTTTGTATTCCCACTTTTCGGAATCAACGCTGCGTTTGAAAGAAAATCATGGAAATATGTAATGCTGAATGCAGGTTACTGGACTGTCACAATTACAATTATGGGAGGAATTATCTGCGGATGGTACGCTTTGGATGGTTTTAATTTTACCACACCGAAATAATTTCAATTTAAAATTAAAGGTTACATTTGTGACCTTTTTTTATGGCGTACACTTATAAAATTTATCATTCAGCAAAAGAACTTCCTTCCCTTTGGGACAGTGTGGTTGGGAAGCAGAATATTCTCTTATCGCGCGGATATTTTGAAGTTTTGGAAGATTCGAAACCAGATAATATGGACTGCTATTTTGCGGCATTTTTTGCTGATGAAAATCTTGTGGGAGGCGCATTGTTTCAGTATCTGAGCTTTACGCAGCATCAGACATTTCAAAAAGATGAAATGTTCTGTAACGTTAAAAATTTCCTCGCAAAAAAATTCAGTAGAGATGTGATGTTTGTAGGAAACAATATGCTTACAGGCCAAAATGCTTTCTATTTTAATAATGAAAAAATAAGCACTCACGATGCGTCGGCTTTGCTTGGCGAAGCTGTACAGTTGATGCAGAAAAAGTACAGAAAATCTTCACTGATTATCTACAAAGATTTCCGAACCAAATTTATCGGTCTGTTCACCGGGGAAAATTTCAAACCCTACTTCAGGTTTTCTGTACAGCCAAATATGATGCTCAAAATAAAAGACTCATGGCAAAGTTTTGATAATTATTTGAATGATTTTTCTACAAAATACCGCAGCAGAGCAAACACAGCAAGAAAAAAATCGAAAGATATTGAGAAGAGAGAATTAGATTTAAATGATATTCAAAAGTGGAGCGGAAAAATAAATATTCTGTATCAAAATGTAGCTGATAACGCACCTTTCAACACATTCTTTCTTCCCGAAAATCATTTTTTCAGACTGAAAGAATCAATGAAAGACAATTTCAGAATTTTTGGTTATTTTCTTCATGGTGAAATGATTGGTTTTTATACATTGATTTTAAATAATTCTGATGTTGATACTTATTTTTTAGGCTACGACAAAGACCTTCAGAAAGAAAAACAAATCTATCTGAACATGCTTCTGGATATGGTAAAATTCGGTATTGAAGAAAAATTTTCAAGGATTATTTTCGGTAGGACAGCATTAGAAATCAAATCCACCATCGGCGCCGAACCTTACGAAATTTTTGGTCTGATAAAGCACAATAATTTTCTGATTAATCCTTTTATGAGCAGAATTTTCCCTTCAATTTCTCCAAAAACAGAATGGGTGCAGAGAAAACCGTTTAAGGATTAAACATATAAATTAACCACAAAAATCACAAAAGATCTAAATGATCAGAGTTGTAAATAGCAGATATTCAACAGTTCAAAAAAGGATAGCAAAATTAATTTGAATTGCTTGCGCCAAACCTTATCCTCAACCTTAATCCAGAGTCAAACTTTTTAGCGACCACAAACTTCCGTTATACAGATCCAGATCAACCTTGGTGTTGATACCGTGTACAATTCCGTTTTCGGTAAACTGCCAGAAATCAAAATGGTCATCTGGTGAAGGTGTCGGGACATCGTTGTAGTTGGCTAACCAAAGAGGATAATCATCAAATTCACCTTTAAGAAAATCTTTGTAGTAATAGTAGTACGTGTAAATAACCGGCTTTTTACCATAAGTTTCTTCCACAATTTTGCACCAAACCTTCAAATCTTCCACTAATTTTTCTTTAGATTTTTTTCTCGGAATCTTTTCTATATCCAGAATTGGAGGAAGATCTCCGCTTTCGAGCTTTACATTCTCAAGAAAATTGTTGGCCTGACGTACAGGATCTTCATCGGCACGGTAAAAATGATAAGCTCCCCGAATCAGTTCATGCTTTTTTGCCAGCTCCCAGAAATCATTGAAATGACGGTCTGCATTGGCGTTTCCCATCGTAGCCCTCATCACCACAAATTCCAGTGGAATGGTTTTGTTGCCAATGCTCAGGCTGTCCCATTTTATGTCTTCTTTATTTTGATAATGAGAAATATCAAAACCGTAAGTTTTATCTAAATTTTCGCTGATGATTTTCTGAATTCTTGCAGCTTCACGCTCAGAGTTTTTTAGTTTTTTGTGCGAGGTTTTATTAAAATACAGAGCGTAGTAATAAGAGATTTTCTGTTTCAAATAAAAACCTGTTCCCAGCAAGGCCACAGCAAGAACCACCAAAACAATAATCCTGCGCAAATTTGATTTTTTGCGTCTGTTTCTGTGTCGGTTAGTGGCAGCTTTTTTGGTGTATCTTTTCTTTGTCATTGCTATGCAAAACTAAGTTTTTGACATTAATTACTAAAATAAATCTGTAAATTTGTTACTATGGAAACAAGGGAGAAAGTTATCATTATTGGAGGAGGATTTGCCGGTTTGCAACTCGCTAAAACACTGAACAACAAAAACAAAAAGGTCATCGTTCTCGACCGCGTAAACCATCACATGTTTCAGCCTCTTTTCTATCAGGTGGCATGCGGACGGATCGAACCTTCCAACATCTCCTTCCCTTTCCGTAAAATTTTTCAGCAGTCGAGAAATACACAGTTCAGGCTAACCGAAGTGAAAGAAATTATTCCTTCCCAAAATAAAGTGATTACCGATGGCGCAGAGTTCAGTTATGATAAACTGATTATTGCGACCGGCTGCAAAACCAATTTTTTCGGCAACAAAGAAATGGAATCCAGAGCTTTCGGGATGAAAAACACTCAGGAAGCCATCAGCATCAGAAATCATGTTTTAATGACTTTCGAGAAATTAATTCTTGAAAAAAGCCGCAGTGACGACGGCAACTGGAACATCGTTATCGTTGGGAGCGGACCAACGGGCGTGGAGCTGGCCGGTGCTTTTTCTGAAATGAAAAAAGAAATTCTTCCCAGAGATTATCCTTACATGAATTTCGACAATCTTAAAATCATCCTCGTAAGTTCTACCGAAAAACCGTTGGCAGTAATGAGCGACGAAGCTCAGACTCAATCTGAAAAATATCTGAAGGATCTCGGTGTAGATTTTCTGAGTGGCGAATATGTTACCGACTATGATGGCGACAGGGTTTTTATGAAAAGCGGAAAACAAATCCCATCCAACAATGTGATCTGGGCAGCCGGAGTTACAGGAAATATCATCGACGGATTTGAGCAGGAAAAAATCATCAGAAACCGATACATCACCGACAGATTCAACAAAATCAAAGGTTTTGATAATATTTATGCCATCGGAGATATCGCTTACATGGAAACTCCGAAATATCCTCAGGGACATCCTCAGGTAGCAAATGTAGCGATCAATCAGGCAAAAAATTTAGGCAGAAATTTCCTGAAAAAAAATCAGTCAGAATGGACTGAATATGAGTACGATGACAAAGGTTCACTCGCAACCATCGGCAAACACAGAGCCGTAGTTGATCTGCCCTTTATTAAATTTCAGGGCTTTATTGCGTGGTATTTTTGGATGTTCCTTCACTTAATGCTAATTTTGAGCGTCAGAAATAAACTTGCCGTGTTCTTTAACTGGATGTGGAGTTATTTTAATAAAGATTCGTCTTTGCGACTGATCATTTTATCCAATAAGAAAAACGGAACATTACAATGAGAATTGATATTATAAGCGTACTTCCAGAGCTCATGGAAAGTCCATTTCAAACATCTATACTTAAACGGGCGGTGGATAAAGGCGTTGCCGAAGTTCATTTTCATCAGCTCAGAAACTGGTCAGTCAACAAACACCGGCAGATAGACGACGAACCGTACGGTGGCGGGGCCGGAATGGTGATGATGATTGAGCCTATTGATAAATGCATTTCTGAACTCAAAGCTCAGCGTGATTATGATGAAGTAATCTATCTTACTCCCGATGGTGTTACTTTAAACCAAAAAATCGCCAACACACTTTCTATTAAAAACAATCTGATTTTTCTTTGCGGACATTACAAAGGCATCGATCAGCGTGTAAGGGAACTTCATATTACAAAAGAAATTTCAATCGGTGATTATGTTTTAACTGGTGGCGAACTTGCTGCCTGCGTTTTGGCTGATTCTGTGATCAGACTTTTACCGGGAGTTTTAAATGATGAGCAGAGTGCTTTAACAGACAGTTTTCAGGATGATCTTCTGTCGCCACCCATCTACACGAGACCCGAGGTCTATAAAGGTCTTGAGGTTCCTAAAATTCTGCTCAGCGGAAATTCTAAAATGATTGAAGACTGGCGTTACGAAGAGGCTGTACGCATTACAACAGAGAAAAGACCTGACTTACTGTAGATTATAAAATTGAAAATTTTACCGACGTTTTTATCCGAATTTAATTTCACATTTATTTTAAAATCTAATTTTTTGTAAATCAATGAAATATCATTATGATTACATGAGTTAACCTTAAAATATCAATTAAAATACCGATTCATCAAAAAACTATTTGTATTTTTAACCACACAAATTTTTGAAAGGCTAGGTAGAATATTAATTTTTCGCAAACAAATCATGGAGATTTTTGCATTCTATAACGTTGAAAATTTGTTTTTACCGGATTCTAATGCAGGCCATAAGTCTGAGAAAACCAAAAGTGGTCTTTTCAACTGGGATTTCAGAAAGTATCAGTATAAACTTAATAAAATTGCACATGCTTTTCGGCTGATCGGAGAGCAGCATCAGCAATTGCCTTTCATGATCGGTCTTGCCGAAATTTCCGGAGATCATGTTCTGAAAGATTTGATTCAGACAGAACCTCTTCAGGGGAAATACGGTATTCTGCACTACAAATCTCTGGATGAAAGAAATGTAGACGTCGCACTTCTGTACGATCATTCCAAAATTGAAATTTTAGAATCTGAGCCTATTACTTTTTTCTTCGAAGAATCGGGCCTTGACGAAAAATATTATGACACCACACGTGATATACTTTTTGCCAAAGTAAAATTTGAGGGAGAAATCATTAACGTATTTGTACTTCACCTTCCTTCTAAAAGAGAAAAAGACGTCAATAAGCCAAAAAGATCATACATTCTTCAGGAATTAAAAAACAGAATAGAAAAAATCCAGGAAAACGCGGATGAGAAAGTAATTGTCTGCGGAGATTTTAATGAAAATCCTGATGATGAAGTGCTGGAAATCCTTTCAGACAAGACGTTTCAGAAGAATGCACTTGAAAATCCTTTTGCAGATTTATTTTTTAACAAAAAATATTCTACATTTCACTACAAAAGTGGTTTGTTATTTGATCAAATTCTACTATCAGGGAATTTTTATCATCAGGAAGATCAGCTGCAGTTTGAGATGGCAGAGGTTTTTAATCACCCTCAACTCACATTAAAGTCCAGAAATCTCTCAGGAAGACCATTCAGAACCTTTGCCGGAACACGCTATCTGGGAGGCTACAGCGATCATTTTCCTGTTCTCGTTAAACTAAAAAACTAAGATATAAATTAACATCATTTCTTTAAAAACATTAAACTAAATCAAAAATGAAGAACGCTAACAATACTGACTACTATCTGGATGCCATCGACAAGCAGATTATTTACATGCTGATGGACAATTCCAAGACTTCACTTGCACACATCTCGTCGAAAGTCGGGATCTCAACCACTGCAGTTCACCAGAGAATAAAAAAACTGGAGCATGCAGGTGTGATAGAAAGTACCATTTCTTTTTTAAATCCTAAAAAAATCGGTTTTAAAGTAGTTTCCTTTATCGGAATATTTCTTGACCAGCCAAGTCACTATGCAGATGTTGTAAAAGCCCTGAAGGAAGTGAATGAAGTAGTGGAAGCGCATTACACCACCGGAAACTATGCCGTTTTTATTAAAGTTCTGTGCAAGGATAACGACCACCTTATGCAGATTTTGAGTAAACTGCAGAAATTCAAGGGAGTAACCCGTACTGAAACATTTATTTCTCTTGAACAGAGCATTGCAAGACAGCTTAAAGTATAATTGATGAATATCGCAGATTATTTAGATTCAACTTATCTTAAAACACCGCAGCAATCCGGTCTGTCAGAGGAACAGACAGTTCAGAAAGACAGAGAGCTGGCAACCGAAGCCAACGACAACGGAATTTTTGCCGTGATGATAAGGCCCGAATATGTTTCTGAAATTAAAAAGTTTCTGACCGATAAAAATTCTGATGTGAAAATCGGAACTGTAATAGGCTTTCATGAAGGAACGGATTCAGTTGAAGAAAAACTTGCCGAAGCCCGAAAAGCCATTGACGACGGTGCTGACGAACTAGATTTTGTTATTAATTATTCAGAATACCTCAACGGAAATATTGATTTGGTAAAAACTGAATTTCTGGAGTGCACAAAACTGTGTCTTCAGCATCAGAAAATTGCCAAATGGATCATTGAAATTGCTGCATTATCTGATGATCAGATTGCAGACTTAACCGGAAAAATTTCAAACTGGGCAGAAGAAAATTTTGATGAAAATAACCTTTCAGCAATATTTGTTAAATCATCTACCGGCTTTTATGAAACCAAAGATGGAAAGCCCAACGGAGCGACTTTTAAAGGCATAAAAATCATGCTGGAGAATGCAGGAAAACTTCCTGTAAAAGCTGCAGGAGGCGTACGAAATCACTCTGATGCCGTGAAAATGATTAATCTCGGCGTAAAAAGAATCGGAACATCTTCCGCTTTGGCTTTACTGGAAGATCAGTCATCCGGTGAAGGATATTAAAAAAGCATTTAACGTAAAAGCTCCGAAGTTTTTTCTTCGGAGCTTTTTTATGGAGTATAATTTTTATTTTTTAATAATAAATTTCTCTGAGATCTTCTCACCGTTATCTAAAATCATAGTCAAAACATAATTTCCATTGGTTAAACTTCTCACATCAATTTTAGTTTCTCCTGCAAAATTTCCTTTCAAAATCAATCTTCCCGAAGCGTCATACATTTCGTAATCTGCTTTCTGAGACAGTTTTTTTAGTGAGACAGTAATAAAATCAGAAGCTGGATTTGGATAAATTGAGTAATTCTTCACTGCAGTTTCAGACGTAGAAAGTCCGTTCTGAATGCTGAAATTGGAGGAATTGAGAGCATAATAGATATTATTATCCGCTTTCACCATAATTCTCGCCGCTGCAACATTTTCGTTTGGAATCGTGACGCTCGCTGCACCGTTATTCGGGATACCTGTTGCTAAGACAGTATTAAAATTCAATCCGCCATCTTTGGAAAGATAGACCGTTACAGTTTGAGTATTGATCGATCCTGTATTTGTTCCGGCCACATTCCATGTGATGTTGAGTGGATTTGTAGAGTTATTCTGAGTATTTGTAGCCTGAGATGTCACGGTAAAAGGACCGTCGTTGGTAACACTTACAACCATTGCGTCGTTTGCAGCCTGATTACCTGTCGGTCTATTATCATTTACCAGCAATGAAAAATTCATTGTTCTGAGAACATTTGGGGTGACTTCCCATGTCGGAGTTAAATTATTAGCGACTACACTGGCCAGTGTCGGCAAATACCGCACAGGCGAAGTAGAAGGTGTGAGAGAACGATAAAGCGGACCGGTGGCAGATGCATTCACAGGAGGCTGCGTGCTGGACTGATTATCATATTGTTCCCAAAGATAAGTGATAGGATCGTTATTTGGATCAGAACCAACTCCGGTCAGCATAAACGCTGTGCCTTTCGGAATAATGTAATCCGCACCGGCGTTTGCAACAGGAACTCCGTTGTTATTGGAAGTTTTTGCGGAACAGTCGGTTGATCTTGTAATTACAGCGTACATCTGAACTACACTTGCAGCGTGAAAATAGGGATCACTATTAGGTTGGATATTATTGACACCACAAATACCGGCGTAAGCCATAATCGTTGTTCCACTTCCTGGTTCGTATGCAGTAGGAGTACTTGCATTACCTGCACAAGAACCCGTTGCTGCCCGAAATGTATGCCCCGCACCAAACTGATGGCCCAACTCATGAGCAACATAATCAATATCGAAAGGATCACCAATTGGTGCTCCGGATCCCGTTACACCTCTTGCTTTATTCCCGGCAACACAGACAACTCCTAATCCAGCCAATCCCCCGCTGTTGGTACCGAAAACATGCCCAATATCGTAATTAGCCGTGCCGATGACTGAGTTTGTGTTGGTTTGATTTTCATTGATCATCGTACCAGGCATACCGTTAGTAAAAGGATCTGTAGATGCATTTGTATATACGATAAGATTATTATTGGCAACCATAGTCATCGTAGTGGAAATTGTTTTTTCATAGATTCCATTTACTCTCGTCATTGTAGTTACCATTGCTGCCATCGCCAAAGGAACAGTGCCGCCGTGAAAGGTTGTATATTCACCTGTTGCTGATACTGCAATACGGTAATTTCTGAATTGCCCGTCCGCAACAAGTGCCGCCTTTTTTTCTGAATCACTTTGTTTAAGATTATCCAGTTCGTCTTCAACATGACATTCGAAAAGCCTGTCGTTTGGAGGAAGATCTTTTCTTTTGTACAGGATAAATGTCGATAAATCTTTGGTGTAGGGATCTAAGTAACTCACTTCATTTCCTTCGAAATACATAATATTGATTCCCGTAGAAGGTGTTACACTAAACCTGATTGAATTCAGCGGATTGCTTTTCTCCCAACCTACATAAGATTTTATTTCTGGAAATTTTGCCTGAAGTTCGGGCGCCATTACTGAGGCCTCCTGTACAACATAGTTTTTGATATTTCCCTCAGAATCCGGAAATTTCATGATTAGATTTTCATTATTTGAAAAACGCTGAGGTGCATTTACCAAATTTTTTTTAAGCTGATCAATATTTAAATTAAAAAGCTCATAACTCTTAGGCGTTACCCACCGCGGTGCAAGATCTTCCTTGGGAATATCCGCTGTCCGGGATTTTGACCAGTGATTCTGCTGAGCAAGAACCGAAGTACCGGCAAATAAGCACAGGGAGAGGATAAATGTTGATTTCATAATTATTCTATTATTGGTGATTATTAAATTTAAATATTTCAAAGGATTACTGTAAATTTAATAAATTTTTGAATTAATTAATAAAAATTAACATCATCTAAACAAAAAAACCGCTTCAAAAATTGAAACGGTTTAAATTATTTATAAAAATTTTAGGCTTATGCTAAAACTTCTTTTACTTTGTTTGCAGCTTCTTCCAAAGTAATTGCAGAGTGAATTGGTAATCCAGCTTCGTCAATTAATTTTTTAGCTTCTACAGCATTTGTTCCCTGTAATCTCACGATCAACGGTACCGGAAGGCTTCCCATTGCGTGGTAAGCATCTACAACACCCTGAGCAACTCTGTCACATCTTACGATACCACCGAAGATGTTGATCAAAATAGCCTTTACGTTTGGATCTCTTAAGATAATTCCGAAAGCAGTCTGTACTCTCTGTGCATCAGCAGTACCTCCAACGTCAAGGAAGTTTGCAGGGTTACCACCAGATAATTTGATGATATCCATAGTTGCCATTGCAAGACCGGCTCCGTTTACCATACATGCAACGTTACCGTCTAATTTTACGAAGTTAAGACCAGCTTCACCAGCTTCAACGTCCAAAGGATCCTCTTCTCTTGTATCTCTCAACGCTTCAAGATCTTTGTGACGGAACAGTGAGTTACCATCCAAAGTTACTTTAGCATCTACAGCGATAATTTTGTTATCAGAAGTTTTCAAAACCGGGTTGATTTCGAAAAGAGACGCATCAATTCCTACATAAGCATTGTATAAAGAAGAGATGAATTTTGTGAATTCCTTGAAAGCATTTCCTTCAAGACCAAGGTTGAAAGCAATTTTTCTTGCCTGGAAACCCTGAAGACCCAAAGTTGGATCAATTAATTCGTTGTGTATTAAGTGAGGCGTTACTTCAGCAACGTGCTCGATGTCCATACCACCTTCTGTAGAATATACGATTGTATTTTTACCTTCAGCTCTGTCTAAAAGAATAGAAACATAAAATTCTTTAGTCTCAGATTCTCCAGGATAATAAACGTCTTCTGCAACCAATACAGAGTTTACCAATTTACCTTCAGCAGAAGTTTGTGGAGTGATCAACTGCATTCCGATGATGTTTCCTGCGTTTTCTTTAAGTTTATCCATATTTGGAGAAAACTTTACACCACCACCTTTACCACGGCCACCTGCGTGAATCTGTGCTTTTACAACCCAAGCCTCAGCTCCGGTTTCAGCAGTCAATTTCTCTGCAGCTGCTACAGCTTCATCTACGTTGTTTGCAACGAAACCACGTTGGATAGCTACTCCATACTTTGATAAAATCTCTTTTGATTGATACTCGTGAAGATTCATATTATTTTTATTATTTTATTTTAATATTTAAAGGTTGACAAATTTAATAAAAATGAATAAGGAAGGAAAATAAATTATGATACTTTTAAATGATTTAATCCTTTTGCCATCAATTTTTTCTGATTTTACAGATAATTGTTGCTGTTCATCGGTATTAAAAGATTTTCAAATCCTGAAACATCATTTTCTAATCACATTTTAATACTATTTTAATGTATAGTAATACTATCATTAAAAATAGTTATGTATTTTTGTTGCGTTAAAAACTGCAACATTACATACATGAATTTTCAGCTGAAATTCCAGGTCAACGAAAAACTTTACCTTAAAGATCCCGAAAAAAGTGAGATCGGAAAATCCATTGTCAAAAACGCTATTGAGCTTATTTTTGAGATGGGTTTTGAGCATTTTACATTTAAAAAACTGGCTGGGAAAATCAGTTCGACCGAAGCAACGGTTTACCGTTATTTTTCATCCAAATACAAACTGCTCACCTATATTCTCAACTGGTACTGGTCTTACCTTGAGTTTATGTCTGAACTTAAAACTTCCGAAATAAAAAAACCTTTGGAGAAACTGGAAAAAATCCTTGAAATCATCACCCATCACAACAATTCCTGTGACGAGGTAGATGACTATGACATTCGTAAACTGCATTCCATCGTTATTTCAGAAAGCAGCAAATCTTATCTGGTGAAAGAAGTGGACGAGATCAGCAAGGAAATGATTTTTAATCCTCTGGAAAGTCTCTGCAAATGCATATCAAAGATTATTGCACAGTCAAAACCGGATTTCCCCTACTCGCTTTCCATGGCAAGCACGCTGCTGGAAACAGCCCACGATCAGCATTTTTTCAGCGAACACCTTCCGAATCTTACAGACAATCATCAGAACGCTGAGCATACGAATTATGTACTCGGATATTTAAAACACATCACATTTAACCTTATTAAATAAGAAAAATGGCATTACGATCAGCAAGCGATCACAGTAAAAAACTGTTTCGCTACATCACGAAAGAAAAAAAAGACGTTTCAAACATTTATTTTTACGCAATTCTCAATGGTTTGGTTTCACTGAGCATCCCGCTGGGAATTCAGTCAATCATCAGCTTCGTCATGGGAGCTACGATGGCAACTTCCATTTATTTACTTATATTTTTTGTGGTTTTGGGAACTTTTTTGGTTGGTCATTTCAGACTCAAGGTTTTCCAGATCATTGAAAAAATACAGCAGAAAATTTTTGTAGAATTTTCAATGGCTTTTGCAGAAAAACTGCCGAGAATTAATCTTTCAGATACACGAAAATACTATTTACCTGAATTGGTGAATCGTTTTTTTGATGTTCAGAATCTTCAGAAAGGAATTTCAAAAATTTTACTGGAAATCCCAACAGCGTTAATTCAGATTGTATTCGGAATTTTACTTTTGTCCTTCTATCATCCTTGGTTTTTGGCATTCGGTGCCTTGGTTATTATTCTCGTAGTTCTGATTTTCATTTACAGTATGGAAAGCGGAATTAAATCGAGTCTCGAAGAAAGTGATAAAAAGTACGAAACCGCAGCGTGGATTGAAGATATCGCAGCATCGGTAAAAACTTTCAAAATGCATTCCGGAAGAAAAACGCATCTTCAGGGTACAGATTCCAGAGTTGTAGAGTATCTGGATCACAGGACTTCACACTTTAAAATCCTGGTTTTTCAGTATAAAACTATTATTGCCTTTAAAGTCATTATCACACTGGCAATTTTAGCCATCGGAACTTACCTGATGATTAATCAACAATTGAATATCGGTGCATTTATCGCAGCAGAAATCGTGGTTCTGACGATCATGGCTGCAGTTGAAAAACTCATTGTAAGCCTTGAAAGTTACTACGACCTCATCGCCTCATTTGCCAAACTCTCTAAAGTGACAGAACTGAAAGAAGAAACAGACGGCGACATCGTACTTTCTCAGAAAGACAGAGGAATTGAAATCGAATTTAAAGATGTTGATTTCGCCTTTAACGATACGCCTGCGATTTTATCTGACGTCAATTTCAGATTAAAAGAAAACAGCCTTACGGTGATCACCGGAAAAATGGGTACCGGAAAATCTCTACTTCTCAATATGCTTGCAGGATTTTATGAGCCGAGTTCAGGAACGATTCTTTTTGACAAAATTCCACTTAAAAATTTAAACAAAACAGATTTCAGAAGCAATATCGGTTTATACCTTGAAAATATGAAAGTGATTCAGGGGAATGTTTTACAGAATATTTTGCTGGGAAACACAGACAGCAATACGGAGAGTATTCTTCAGCTTTCAGAAAAGCTTGGTATAGAAAGCATTTCGAGCAGTTTCAGCAATGGTTTTACTACAGAAATAAGTGATACAGATTCTGAACTGACCTTCAGCTCAAAAAAGAAAATTCTGATGCTCCGCTCTCTGCTGGGCGAGAAAAGACTGGTCTTACTTGAAAATCCTCTGGCAGGAATGTCTGAAAATTTTCAGGAAAAACTCAGCGCATATCTTCAGGAGCTTAAGCAAACGTGTACCATCGTTGTTGTTTCGCCGGATAAAAATCTGATTTACAATGCCGATCAGCACATTCACCTCGAAGACGGAACTTTAAGTATTATTTCATAAAATTCAGCACAAAATGAAACTACAGTCGTACGAAAAAATATATCATATCAACAAAAAATCAAGGGTTAAAAGTTGGTTCCTCTTTATTTTAATTGCAGGAATCATTACGCTCTTTCTTCCCTGGACGCAAAATATTAAGGTGAAAGGAAATGTTTCTTCACTGTATCAGTCTCAGAGACCTCAGCAGCTGAACTCACCCATTCCCGGAAGAATTATAAAATGGAATGTAAAAAACGGAGATTATGTAAAAAAAGGCGATACGCTTTTGCAGCTTTCTGAAATTAAGGAAGATTATATGGATCCGCTTTTGGTACAGAGAACCGAGCAGCAGGTAGATGCCAAAAAAGGGGTGAGAGATTATTACGAAGCCAAGGTAGGAACGGCAAAAAACCAACTCGAAGCTTTGAATGCTTCAAGGGATTTAAAATTAAATCAGGTTAAAATAAAAATCATCCAGCTCAACAGCAAACTTGTTGGTGAACAGGCAGAACTGGAAGCGGCTAAAAACGAACTCAAACTTTCTGAAGACCAGTTTGAAAGACAGAAAAGAATGTATGATGAAGGCCTTGTTTCGCTTACGCAGTTTCAGCAGAGAAGTATTTCTTATCAGAATTCAATTGCCAAAAAAACTGCTTACGAAAATAAGGTAGCTCAGACCCAGCAGGAAATTCTCAACACGCAGATTGAGCAGAACTCGGTCACTCAGGATTACAATGAGAAACTGAGCAAAATTGAAGGTGAGCGTTTCCAAAGTATGGGTCAGATTGAAGGAAGCGACGGCGATATTGCCAAACTTCAGAATCAGGTTGCCAATTACAAGGCGAGACAGGGTTTATATTTCATATTAGCCTCTCAGGACGGACAGATTGTTCAGCTTAACAAAGCCGGAATTGGTGAAGTTCTGAAAGACGGTGAAAATATCGGAACTGTAGTTCCTACAACAGTTGATTACGCTGTGGAAATTTATATCAAACCGGTTGATTTGCCTTTGATCAAAGAAGGACAGCGCGTGATGAGTATTTTTGATGGTTTCCCTGCCATTGTATTTTCCGGCTGGCCGGATTCCAGCTACGGAACGTTTGCAGGAAAAGTAGTTGCCGTGGAAAGCAATATCAGTGCAAACGGAATGTTTAAAGCATTGATTGTAGAAGATAAAAACGAAAAAAGATGGCCTCCGAAGATCAAAATGGGCACCGGAGTTCAGGGAATTGCCATTTTGAATGATGTTCCGATCTGGTATGAGTTGTGGCGAAATATCAATGGCTTCCCACCGGATTATTATGAAGTAACGAATGCAAAATCAGCTAAAGATGAAAAGACAAAATAAAATTTTTCTTCTCGTTTTTCTCCTGCTGTTCAGTTTACATTCCGCACAGGATTCTCTGAAAATATCGGCTTCTGAATTCATCAATATTGTTAAAAACTATCATCCTTTAGCATTAAGATACCAACTTCAAAACAGATTGGCAGAGGAAGAAATCAGAAGAGCACGGGGCAATTTTGACCCTGTTCTGGCAGGAAAATTAGGCGAAAAAAATATCGACGGAACGAAGTATTACGAACAGAAAAACATAGAACTTGGCATTCCTACATGGTACGGAATTGATCTCCACGGAAGCTACAATCATCTTGACGGACAAAAACTTAACAACAGCGATACACGCGGAGGTTTATATCAATTCGGAATTACGGTTCCTTTAGCTAAAAACCTGCTGTATGACCAAAGAAGAGCAATGCTCGATCAGGCAAGATTTGGATTGAGAATGACCGAAGCTGAACAGGCAGTTTTAACCAACGATCTGCTTTTAGAGGCTGAAAATACGTATTGGGAATGGGTTCAGAACTATGAAATCTATAAATTGAAAACTGAAATTGTTGAGATCAATAAAGACAGATTAAAATTAACAAGAAAAACTTTTGAGTTTGGTGAAAAACCGGCCATTGATACCATTGAAGCCCTTTCGCAACTTCAAAGTTTTGAACTTCAGCAGAGAGATGCATTTTTAAGTTTTGTGAAAAGTACACAGCAACTTCAGCTCTATCTCTGGAAAGACAACCAGCAGTTTTACGAGCTTTCGGAAATGATTTATCCGTCAGATAATCTCGCGGAACATCAGGCTTATTCTGATTTTGAATTTTTGATTAATGATGTCAATTCGCGGCAGATCAATTCCCATTTGTCTGTTTTATATTACAATCAGAAACAGAATATTCTTGAAAGTGAGAGACGTTTAAAATGGCAGAGTTTTCTTCCTAAACTCGATTTTACCTACAATTTTTTCAATAAAGAAAACTACGCTACAGATTTTCTCCCTTTGTTTGATAATAATTTTCAGTATGGTTTAAAACTGGAGATTCCTGTTTTCCAACGGCAGGCAAGAGCAAATTATCAGATGGCGAAGATTAAATTAAATCAAAACCAACTCGACACCAACATTAAGATCAGGGAACTGGATGTAAAAATTGAAACCTACAAAAACGAAATTCTGAATTACTACACTCAGATCGATTTGTCGAGAGACAATCTTCAGAATTACAGAAAACTTCTGAATGCAGAAGAAATGCGGTACAGCAACGGAGAAAGTTCACTTTTCCTGATCAATTCAAGGGAAAATAAAGTGATTGAAGCTCAGGAAAAATTTATTTCAATCCGTACTAAGTTTTTAAAAAGCTTTAATAAACTTAAGTGGATGAAGGAGAATTTCACACTATAAACTTTGCTTATTAAACACTAAGTTGAGCAATTTTTTTTAAGTTGAGTTAAGCTATGTTAGCATTCAGAAGTCTGCTTCAAAATTCTAATTGATTTTTCCTGACCAATCTTACTTTAATTGTAAACTTACCATATTACGCAGATTTTGCAAATTGAGCAGATCATAAAAAAATCTGCATAATCTCCGAAATCTGCGGGAGAATAAGAAAGTTCAGGCAAAACCTGGACTTTTTTTTATTTTATTAAAATGCGTTTACTCTTCAGCTAATTTCTCAGACTGCGAACCGATAAACGGAATTTTCGGAGCCAGAAAATATCCTGTTAAACTCGCAAAAATTATTGGGACGAAATAGGTAAAACCGGTGAGAGTTCCCAAAATAATAGTGGTGCTCATCGGCGTTCTCGTCACGCACGCATTAATTGCAGCCATACAGCTTACAATCGCTAAAGTCGTGTCAACGGTTGGGAATAAATGATGAATAATCAACCCTAAGGTAGTGCCCACAAAAAATAGCGGAATGATAAAACCTCCTCTCCAGCCTGAAGTTACAGTAATGGCAATCGCTAAAATTTTAAAAATTAAAATAATAATTAAAAAGTACAGACTGTAATTTCCATTGATGAGTTCATTCACTTCATGATGCCCGAAATATCTTGTCAGAGGAAAATAGAAGGCGATAATTCCTAATAAAATTCCACCTGTCAGCGTTTTTATGTAGATTGGAAATTTTCTGTATTCGAATGCTTTCTTGAAAAATTTAACCACAAAAATAAAAATCCAGCCAAATAATGTTCCTACAATTCCAAAAAGGGTAGCGTAGAGGAAATCGTAAACTCCGGTGTAATGATAAGCTTTCAGATCCCATGTTGCTCCAATTCCCAAATGAATAATCAAAGCAAACATCAGGTAACTGAAACAGCTTGCCACCAAAGCAGGAATAATGGCCTTGTAATATTCTACCGCGTGCTTGTGATGAAGAATTTCCAGAGAAAACAGACTTCCGCCCAGTGGTGCACCGAAAAGTGCTGTAAAACCTGAAGCCATTCCCGCAATACTTAAAGAACGCAATTCTTCACCTTTCAATCTGAACAGTTTTCCCAAATAGGTTCCTGTAGAACCTGTCACTTGTACTAAAGGAGCTTCCGGACCCAAACTTCCGCCTGATGCCACACAGAAAAGTGACGACAAAATCATGGAAGGATTATTTTTCGGCTCCAGTTTTCCTTTATTAAATCTGATGTTGTTGACGATTAAATGAATTTCCCCCGGATCGCCAATAAAGTGAATGACCAAACCAGCCAGAAGTCCGGCAATTGCCATCGTCGGAATCACCATCCAACCTTGAAACTGATGCAAAAACTCTGTGAAATGTTCGAGAACAATCCAGTATAGTCCGGCGATAATTCCGCCAACCAAACCGGTGATTGCCCACATAAAAAAAGTACGGCTGAATACGAAAGGATTGAACCTGATCGGCTGATCTAAAAGGTTAAAGGTTCGTATTAAGCGACGTCTTCTGTTGATTTTCATTTTAACTTAGTTTAAAATTACGATCATCATTTGTTGAAAGTGTGTTTTGTTTTTAGCGAAAAGGCATTTCGCCAAACTTAAAAATGCTTCGACAGGCTCAGCATGACAACTTTAGTATTAATCGTTACCATTGACGTGTCAATCTGAGCCTGTCGAAGACTTTTTATATTTAAATTTTATTTTTCACAAAATAAAAAATAAGCATCAACCAAGCTAAAATCATAAACAATCCTCCAAGCGGAGTAATCGGACCTAAAAATTTTAGGTTTAGACCAAAATGATCCTGCAAGCTTAAGCCGTAAATGCTGAAAGAAAACAGCACTGTTCCTCCAATCATTAAAATAGAGATCCATTTCTGAGATGAGGTGTCAAATTTTAAAATATAACCGGCAATCAGCAGAAAGAAAGCGGCGTACATTTGATATCTTACTCCAGTTTCAAAACTTTCCAGTCTTTCAACAGATAAAATTTTCTTTAAAGCGTGTGCTCCGAAAGCGCCTAAAATCACGGATAACATTCCGAAAGCGGCTCCGAAGACGAGGGTAATTGTTTTCATTTTTAATTTTAAATTAATTTTATTGCTTATTCAAGTCCCATCAGAACAAGCGGCATGGTGTAGGTCTCTTTTACTGCCTTCCCATCGGATTCTTTCGGTTTAAAAACATCTGAAACCGAATAAAAACTCAGAAGAATAAACATTTTTATTTCTTCATCATTTGTTCCTGTAATTTTAGCTTCTTTTGTCTGACCATCTGTATCTAAAGTAAATGTCAGCCTGAGTCTTAAAGTAGTTTCTAAACTTTCGAAAAGCGGATGACCAGCCAACCTTTCGGATAATTTCCTGCGAAGCATATCCTGAGAAAACACCTCAGGAACCGGCAGCATTGTATTTTTTGGCGGCGTGTATTCCTTTTTATTTTCCAGCTCTACCTGCGCCAGCAGAACTTTTAACTTTTCAATCCTTATCGGTTTATTTTCATCCTGACACTCGAGATAAGAACTTTTCAAGGCATCAAACTGCTTTGAATATTCTTCTTCCTCAGTTTTAGAAAGTTTCCCGTCCTGTGATTTTGCAGCGATCTCTTTGTATTTTGCATCCAGCAAACCATAGTCTCTGCCACACTCATTTTTTACATCTGAATAAATCTTACCGACTTTTTCCCGTAAAGTAAACCTTGTATTTTGAGCGAATACTGTTGCAGAACTGAAAACCACAAAAGCAATCAGATATTTTTTGTAATTCATACTTTAGTTATTGGCTCTCAATTTCTCCAGTTCCGCAATCACCTCGTGATGACTCACCGTTTTATCTTTGAAATACGTCACAAAATGTTGCTTTTCCTGTTCCGTTGCTCCAAATTGATTTAAAATATTAAACAAGTGCATTTTCATATGACCTTTCTGAATTCCTGTAGTCACCAAAGACCTTAACGCTCCAAAATTCTGAGCCAAACCTGAAACCGCCAGAATGCTCATCAGTTCCTGAGCAGACGGTTTTCCAAGTAAAGCTAAAGAGAATTTAACCAGAGGATGAAGATTCGTTAAGCCTCCCACAACGCCAACAGAAATCGGAAGATCAATCCAAAATCTGAAAATTCCATTATCGATTGTGCAGTGTGTGAGTGAAGAATATCTTCCGTCTTTTGCAGCATAGGCATGAGCACATGCCTCCGTCGCTCTGAAATCATTTCCGGTGGCAATCACTACAGCGTCTACCCCATTCATAATTCCTTTATTATGCGTCGTTGCACGAAAAGGTTCGATCTCAGCAATCGTCACTGCCTGTTTAAATTTCCTTGCAAATTCTTCGTTCGAAATTCCGCTGTCGTCTTTTAAATCTTCAATTTTGCATGAAACTTCCGCTCTCACAATGCAATCGGGAGTGAAATTGGAAAGAATATTCATCACCACCTGCAGAGAGTTTTTTTCTTCCTGAGAAAAATCTTCGCTCACTGCGATTTCCTGTTTTAAAGTTTTGCCAAACTGTTCCAGACACGAATTGATAAAATTCGCACCCATAGAATCTACTGTGTCAAAACTTGCTTTCAACTGATAATAATTCGGCATTTCAGCAGTTTTATCAATCAGTTTTATTTCTAAAATTCCACCGCCACGGTTTCGCATGTTTGCTGTGATGTCTTCGGTAGCCTCAAAAAGTTTTTTCTTTAAATTAAAATTAAAAAAATGCTGAAGCTTATGAGATTCCACATCGATGATGAAATGAGTGTGACCTAATTTTTCGGTGTTGATAATTGTAGTTTTAAAACCACCTTTATCAATCCAGAACTTTGCTGCCTTGGAAGCTGCTGCTACAACTGAACTCTCTTCAACTGCCATCGGAAGGGCAAACAATTTCCCGTCGATCAGAAAGTTTGGAGCAATTCCGTAGGGCATGTAGAAATTGGAAATCGTATTTTCGGAAAACTCATCATGAAGTTTCTGAAGATCCGCATTTTCGTTCCAGTATTGATTGAGTATATTTTGATAATCGGTATTTCCTTCAAGATATTCGCTGACAAGCCAATCGATTTTCCCTTGCTTTGTCAGTTTAGAAAAACCTTCAACGGGTTTATGATTCATAGTGTAAAATTTCAATTATTAAAAACGACAATCGTTCGTTTACGATTTCACGCATAAATTAATGACCGTAAATATAGTAAATTTGTTAGTCCCAAATGTGGATAAGTTGCTTTAAAAAAGAGTGACATTTCTCAATTTCGGACTTAGTTTTGTACACAGAACTGCAATTTTTAATCTGATTTTAAAGTAAACCTAAATGAATTTTGACCGCCTTAAAGAAAAACTGGAAATCCTTGCCGATGCTGCGAAATATGACGTATCATGTTCATCCAGTGGCGGTTCCAGAAAAAATAAAAAAGGTGCTTTGGGCGACAGTTCAGCAAGTGGAATCTGTCATACCTATACCGAAGACGGGCGGTGTGTTTCTCTTTTGAAAGTACTCTTAACCAATCACTGCATTTATGATTGTGCTTACTGTGTTTCGCGAAGTTCAAATGATATTAAAAGAGCCGCATTTACGGTAGAAGAAGTAGTGGATCTGACTATTAATTTCTACCGTAGAAATTATATTGAAGGTTTATTTTTAAGTTCAGGTATTTTCAAAAATGCCGACACCACAATGGAAAGATTAGTGCGTGTGGCTAAAAAACTTAGGCTTGAGGAAAATTTTAACGGATACATTCACTTAAAATCAATTCCGGGGGCGAGTGATATTTTGATGCAGGAGGCGGCTTTGTATGCAGACCGACTTTCCATCAATATTGAAATCCCCACCGAAAGTGGTCTGAAATTGTTAGCTCCGGAGAAAAACCGCGCTGATATGCTCAGTCCAATGAAATATATTCAAGGTGGAATTTCCCAATATAAAGAAGAGAAGAAGATTTTCAGAAAAGTTCCGAAGTTCGCTCCGGCAGGCCAGTCTACCCAGATGATTGTCGGCGCAACCAATGAAAACGATTTGCAGATCATCAAAGTTGCGGATCATTTCTATAAAAATTACAGTTTAAAAAGAGTTTATTATTCAGGATATGTTCCTGTTTTGGAGGACAATAGATTGCCGGCATTGACGACGGCAGTTCCGATGCTTCGGGAAAACCGTCTGTATCAGTCGGATTGGCTGATGCGGTTTTATGGTTTTAAAGCTGATGAAATTTTAGATCCACATATGCCGTTTCTGGATTTGGAAGTTGATCCCAAATTAAGCTGGGCTTTAAGACATTTGGATCAATTTCCGGTCAATCTTCAGTCTGCAGATTATCAGATGATTCTCAGAATTCCGGGAATTGGGGTGAAAACGGCAAAGAAAATTGTTTCAGCAAGACGTTTTCAGGTGTTGACGATTGAAAATTTGCAGAAATTAGGTGCCGCGGTAAACCGTGCGAAATATTTTATTGATTTTAATGCAGGAAATGTTTTTCTGAGACATTTGACCGATTTAAATTTGAAAAAACTTTTGGTGAGCGGAAGTACTTCAAAATTTCAGGATCAGTTTTCGCAGCAGTTGACGCTTTTCTAAATGTAATCACAAATTACACGACTTTTTACGAATTCCATAAATAGCATCAGCAAAAGTTTCAACCAATAGAAAATCCAAAAATGAAAAATTTTACTTATCTTTGACGTTAGTAACGCAAAAGGTATGATCGTTAATTTTGGAAATAAAGAAACTGAAAAGGTTTGGACAGGAGTTGTTTCCAAAAAACTTCCACGGGAAATTCAGGAAGTAGCAAGAAGAAAACTCAGAATGATTAACAACTCGATTGATATTAATGATTTAAGAATCCCACCTGCCAACCGTCTTGAAAAGTTAAAAGGAGACTTAAAAGAATTCTACAGTATTAGAATTAACAATCAATGGAGGATTATTTTTAATTGGGAAAGCGGAAATGCGTTTAACGTTGAAATTATTGATTATCATTAGAACGTAAAGAAAATGGAAAAATTAAAAAATATAACACCTGGAGAAATTTTATTGGAAGAGTTTCTAATTCCTCTTGAGATATCACAATACAGATTATCCAAAGATTTAGAAATTCCCCAAACCAGGATCTCCGAAATAGTGAAAGGCAACCGAAGAATTTCTGCTGATACCGCGGTGAGATTAAGTGCGTATTTCGGAAATTCTGCAAAGTTTTGGTTAGGACTTCAGGACGATTATGACATTGAAAATGAAATGTCTGAAAAATCAAATGAAGTAAAAAGAATTCAAAGAATAAGAAAAAATAATGACGAAAAGGTCGCCTGAGATTTTACAGTATTCTTTGAGGAATCGGAAATTCAAATAAAAATGAATTTTATATTGTTTTAAATAATTTTCAAATTATCTCATTTCCAAATTTTCAAATTAAAAAAATGACCACCCTCCTCTACGACGGCAGCTTCGACGGACTTTTCACGGCAATATTCGAGGTTTTTGAATATAAGTATAAAGAGGTGGAAATTGTGAGCAGAGAAAGATTTCATCAGGAGAATATTTTTGCCGAAATTCATGAAGTGATCACTCAGGAAACAAAATCAGAACGAGTTTTAAATAAATTAGAAGAAAACATCGGGAAGTCAGGGATTCATGAACTTGTAAAAGTTTTTTTGTCGGAAGAACCGGATTTAGAGCAAATTATTCTGTCCGCGGTAAAACAGTCGATTCAATATCCGAAAGAAAATATTCTGCAGAATTATGCAGATCCTGATATTTTAAGGATCGCTAAAATCTGTAAATCTGTAAGTCGCGAACGACATCGGATGACGGCTTTCGTTCGGTTTGAAAAAATGCAGGATGAAGTTTTTTTCGCCAAAATTGATCCGGATTTTAATGTACTTCCTTTGATCAGAAAACATTTTAATGACCGTTATCAGGATCAGAAATGGATGATCTACGATTTGCGGAGAAACTACGGTCTTCTATACGATCTGGAAACCTGCGATTTTTTTTATCCCGATGAGAAAATCGATTTAAAAAAGTATCAGGAGAAGTTTCATGATGAAGAAAACCAGTATCAAAAGCTGTGGCAGCGGTATTTTTTCAAAACCAATATTGTGGAAAGGAAAAATTTAAAACTGCATCTTCAGCACGTTCCGAGGAGGTACTGGAAATATTTGACAGAAAAGTGGTGATTTTTCCCGCGAATTTCCGCAGATTTATTTTTAAATAGTGGATTATACCGCAGATTTTTGCAGATCTTTTATTAAAATATTTAAAAAAAAATAATTCAGCTACGAAGAAATCAAATTTGCACAACCTTGTCAGTAAATCAAACCTTTACCATATTCTTTTTGTACTTGTACCCTGCACCTGGCTCTTTTTACTTTAAACTTGGTTCTTCAAAAAAAGCAGGATACTAAAGGATGAAAAGTATTGTGAAGATACTGCCGTTATCTGAACTTGTTTTTGTAAATTTGTTTTCGAAATTTTTTATTAAATGAAAGAAAGTGCTGTAAAAAAAATTGCAGTTTTAACCTCAGGAGGAGATTCTCCGGGGATGAACGCAGCATTAAGAGCGGTTGTAAGAACTGCAAATTATTATAACATCGAATGTTACGGAGTGAGAGAAGGCTACAATGGTCTTATCCACGATGATTTCCTGAAAATGGGTCCCCGTTCCGTAAAAAATATAATCAACCAGGGTGGAACTATTTTAAAATCTGCCCGTTCCAAAGAGTTTATGACCAAAGAAGGTCGCCAGAAAGCCTATGACAATTGCGTAAAACACGGAATTGAGGCTTTGGTGTGCATCGGCGGAGACGGAACTTTCACAGGAGCAAAAATTTTCAACGAAGAATTCGGAATCAGAACCATCGGCGTACCGGGAACGATCGACAATGACATTTTCGGCACAGACAACACAATTGGTTACGATACAGCGTTAAATACTGCAATGGATGCGATTGATAAAATCCGTGATACGGCAACTTCCCACAACAGGGTTTTCTTTGTGGAAGTGATGGGCCGTGATGCTGGATTTATTGCATTAAACAGTGGTTTGGCAACCGGAGCTCTGGACATCTTAATTCCTGAGAAAAAAGACAGTATCGAAGATCTGTTTGCAAATTTCAGAAAAGCGGAGAAAACAGGAAAATCTTCAAGTATCGTGGTGGTGGCAGAAGGCGAAGAGCTGGCAAACATTTATGAACTTTCTGAGAAAACAAAAAAAGAATTCCCGGAATATGACATCCGTGTTGCGATTTTGGGACACATCCAGAGAGGTGGCTCGCCAAGCTGTGCAGACAGGGTTTTGGCAAGCAGACTCGGTTTCGGTGCGGTAGTAGGTTTAATGGAAGGCCAAACCAACGTAATGGCAGGAATGCGTTCTAATGACATCGTTTATACACCGATCGAAGAAGCCATCAAAAAGCACAACGAAATCAACAAAGATCTTCTGCTGATCTCAGAAATTTTAGCAATCTAATATTATATAATTTAAATAAATCAAAACAATTATGTCAACAATCAAAGTAGGTATTAACGGGTTTGGTAGAATCGGTCGTCTTGTTTTCAGAGCAATGACTGAAAGAGACAACATCGAAGTCGTTGGTATCAATGACCTTATTAACGCAGAATACATGGCTTACATGTTAAAGTATGATTCTGTACACGGTATTTTCCCTGGAGAAGTTTCTGTAGATGGAAACGATCTTGTAGTAAACGGTAAAAAAATCAGAGTTACTGCAGAAAAAGATCCAACTAATCTTAAGTGGGACGAAATCGGTGCTGATTATGTAGTAGAATCAACTGGTTTATTTTTAGATAAAGAAAGTGCTGCAAAACACATTACTGCCGGTGCAAAAAAGGTAATTCTTTCTGCTCCTTCAAAAGACGATACGCCAATGTTCGTAATGGGTGTAAACCACAACGAACTTACAGACGACGTAAAAATCTTATCAAACGCTTCCTGTACTACAAACTGTTTAGCTCCTTTGGCTAAAGTAATTCACGATAACTTCGGAATCGTAGAAGGTTTGATGACTACAGTACACGCTACAACAGCTACTCAGAAAACGGTTGATGGTCCTTCAATGAAAGACTGGAGAGGCGGTAGAGCTGCATTAAACAACATCATCCCTTCTTCTACAGGTGCTGCAAAAGCAGTAGGAAAAGTAATTCCTTCTTTGAACGGAAAACTGACAGGTATGTCTTTCAGAGTACCAACTGTTGACGTTTCTGTAGTAGATTTAACAGTAAGACTTGAAAAAGGTGCTTCTTACGAAGAAATCTGTGCTGTAATTAAAGCGGCTTCTGAAGGCGAACTGAAAGGTATTCTTGGTTACACTGAAGACGCTGTTGTTTCTCAGGATTTCATCGGTGATAAGAGAACTTCAATCTTCGATAAAGATGCGGGTATTTCACTTTCTCCAAACTTTGTAAAGCTTGTTTCTTGGTACGACAACGAAATGGGTTACTCAAACAAGTTGGTAGATATGTTGATCCATGCTGCTTCTTTAACTAAATAAAAAGCAATCGCTTATAATAAATGAAACCTTCCGCTTTTGGAAGGTTTTTTTTGTGCATAAAAAAAACCACTGATCTTTATACAGTGGCTGCTTTAAGGATTTTTTTCTTTTTTTTCATCACCGGTGCTTTTACCTTCCCGCATTTAAAGTTTTACTGGATAATAAAACTTTAAAATAACTTCATTTTGTAAATGAGTTTTCATGATTATTGTTAATGCAAAAATTGCAAATTATTTAACATAAAAAAATACCCCTTTTGGGGTATTTTTAACAAATTTTAAGTATTTTCGTTTTAAATCTTAAGAATGGGAAATCCCGAAGACAAACATTTGCTTTCACAGATCTGGGAAAGATTTGCCGCAGAAGATAAATCTCAAGCGCTACCAAAGCCTTTTATAGAAAAAATAATAGGCGAAATGTTCACTATTGGAAATTATTACTATTATGTAATTAATCTCGCAGATTCATCAATTTCAAATCAACACAAAAACATTCTTAAAATCCATGGTCTTTCAGATTATCCCAAGCACCTCAGCGAGATCTTCAGTCTCATTCATCCGGACGACATCCCATTTGTGTTGAAGGCCGAGCATGCAGTGGTAGAAAAAATAAAACAGATCGGAACTGAACATCAGCTGTTCTTAAAACCCAGCTACTGTTTCAGAATGAAAACAAAAAAAGGAAAATATGAATTATTTCATCATCAGGCGGTTCATACCATGATGGACGAAAACCACCGTTTATTTCAGTCTGTTAATATTCATACCAATATTCAGCACATCACACCTCAAAATCCTTATACTGTTTTGATCACAGGGATTAGTCCGCGCAAAGATTTCCATCAGTTCACTGTACAGCCGACAGATGAGAAAAAAAACTCAGATCAGCCAAATCTTACCAAGAGAGAAATTGAAATTTTAATTTTAATTGCCAAAGGATATTCAGGAAAAGAAATTTCAGACCAGCTGATTCTTTCCGAGCACACCATCCGTAGCCACCGCAAAAACATCTTAAAAAAAACAAATTCCCGAAACAGCAAAGAACTCATCCGAAAAGCGTTTGAATGGGGACTGGTTTGATGGGTAATGAATAATGATTGATAATTGATAATTGATAATTGATAATTGATAATTGATAATTGATAAATAAATATTTAATTAATAATCCCAAGTCAAATCTCAAATCTCAAATCCCGAATCCCATACCCCGAATTTCAAATCTCAAATCTCAAATTTCAAATTTCAAATCAACTGACAAATCTCAAATCAACTGACAAATCTCACAGCGGCTTTTATTTAAAATTCCTTAACTTTATCCTTAATGGAAAAGCAGATTTTACAGCCAAGATTTAAGGATTCTCAACATTTTAAAGACTTTTGGACTACAGGCAACGGAAAGCAACTGATTGATCTTTCCGGAGCTGAAGTGAGTTTTGATCATTTTGAAAAGTTTTCAAAATACTTTTATCATGTGGATGAAATTGGGGATGAAGTTGTACGTGAAGTGTACTTCAGAAAAAGCTATCCCGAAGCATCAAGAGAAATTGAGGGATACATCCGAAATGGCGTTTCAGAAAATGATGACGTTCCGGAAAGCGTAAAAAGACTGTTTAACCAAACCCAAACTATTCCAGACTGGCTTGATTTAAATCTGATAAGAAGCGGCGCCGAGCTCTGCATGCGCTGCAATCTCGATTCCTTGATTTCGCTCAGAGATTACTGCCTGATCGGCGGCTACGATTATGCTTACCTCAACAAACCCCTGATCGTTACCGAAGCTCTGAAAAAAGGTGCAGTAAAAAGACTTTCAGAAACTTTGGATTTTTGGGTAAATGTTACGCGATACGACGCTCTGGAAGTTCACAAAAAAGGTTACGAGTTTGCCATTAAAACAAGACTCATCCATTCCTACGCGAGACTTTCCATCAGAAAACATTACAAAAACTGGGATACCGAAAACTGGGGCGAACCCATCAATTCATGGGATATGATGGCAACCTACATTGGATTCAGTCTGGTATTTATGCACAGTCTGAAAAAATTGGGAAACACAATTTCTGAAGAGGAAGAGAAAGGGCATTTTCATCTTTGGAAATATGTCGGTTATTTACTGGGAATTCCTGAAGAACTCCTCCCCGACAACAAAAAACAGGCAACAGAATATTTTTATTTGTGGACTTCTGTACAGCCTTCATCGGATAAAGATTCGGTTTTGCTTGCTCACTCGTTATTAAATGAATCTCTGGAAAATCCGATTTTAAAATATGAATTTCAGAGAAAAAATCTGAGGTATCTGCACATCTGCTGCACATGGTATCTACTGGGTTATGATGTCTGCAAAAGACTGCAGATTCCGGATGTTCCGTTGAAAAAAGGCTTTCCGGTGACGAAAAAAATCATCAATACAATTTATGATTCCACAGTAAGCCGTGACGCGAGAATTAAAAAAGGAAATAAGGATCAAATGAAAGTTTTGACGGATTATTTAAGAGTAACTCAGAATTCGAATTTTCATTGATTTTTTCAGGAGCTGATCCCGCTTTCTGCTGTATCTTTTTCGCCAGCGCTTTTTTGCAAGCCATTTCAGAAAAAGGATGCCGCGCCAATCGGGGCTAAAAACAAAAGCATTTTCATCTTCACTAAATTACCCATTCAAACGAAGACATTACATACTGAGTAATTCTGCAATCAAAATTTACATCTTTATTGACGAATAAAACTTTATCATTTTTTAACGTTAAAAACAATTTTCACAAACAAAATATATTAGCTTTTAATCTTAAAATTCCGTAATTTTGATAAATTATTTTAATACAATATGAGCAACATAGATGATAAGAAAAAAGCACTTGCGCTGGTGCTTGATAAACTAGATAAAACATACGGAAAAGGAACTGTAATGACTTTGGGAGACAGTGCAATTGACACTAACATCGAAGTTATTCCTTCCGGATCTTTAGGATTAGACATCGCTTTGGGCGTTGGCGGATATCCGAGAGGAAGAATTATTGAAATCTACGGTCCTGAATCTTCAGGTAAAACAACTTTAACTTTACACGCCATCGCAGAAGCTCAAAAGGCTGGCGGAATTGCAGCATTTATCGATGCCGAGCACGCTTTCGACAGAGGTTATGCAGGTAAACTGGGAATCGATCTTGAAAACCTGATTATTTCTCAGCCAGACAACGGTGAACAGGCATTGGAAATTGCCGATAACCTGATCCGTTCAGGCGCAATTGACATCGTAGTAATTGACTCGGTAGCAGCATTGACTCCAAAAGCAGAGATCGAAGGTGAAATGGGAGATTCTAAAATGGGTCTTCACGCAAGATTGATGTCTCAGGCTTTAAGAAAACTGACGGCAACCATTTCAAGAACAAAATGTACCGTAATTTTCATCAACCAGTTGAGAGAAAAAATCGGTGTAATGTTCGGAAATCCTGAAACAACTACAGGTGGTAACGCTTTGAAATTCTACGCTTCGGTAAGAGTAGACATCAGAAAAGCATCTGCACCAATTAAAAACGGTGATGAAGCTGTCGGTAGCCGTGTGAAAGTGAAAATTGTGAAAAACAAAGTAGCTCCACCTTTCAAAATGGCTGAATTTGACATTATGTATGGAGAAGGTGTTTCTAAAACCGGTGAAATCCTGGATACTGCAGTAGATATGGGAATTGTGAAGAAAAGCGGTTCTTGGTTCAGTTACGGTGAAACCAAACTTGGTCAGGGTCGTGATGCAGTAAGAGATTTACTGAAAGACAATCCTGAACTGGCAGAAGAGCTTGAAAACAAAGTAAAAGAAGAAATCATCAACAAAAAGAACTAATTTCTTTGATTGAAAATACAAAGACAGCTGATAGGCTGTCTTTTTTTGGTTAAATCTGAAATAAGCAGTTGATTTCCCACATCTAATTTAATCGTATAAAAAACCGCTCCTTTCAGAAGCGGTTTTAAAATTTAGGTTAAATCCAATTTATTACGGTTTCCAAAATGCCCATTTCTGACCATTGAAAACAATCAGACGATGTTTAGTAGAATCAGTTGGATGTTGTAAAAACGCCATCTTTCCCGGTGAAGGATTTGGAATGGATGTAAAATTTGACACGACTGGTAAAACCATAGCTTTGGTAGGAGAATCCAAAACAAGAACACCATCGGTGGTGGTAGTCTCATCACCAATCACCACTTTTGATCCAGACTGATCTGCCAGAGGTGAAGCTTGCGGTGGTTTCACTACCGCTTCAACAGCAGATGAATACCCTGACTGAACGCTCAGATCTTTCCAGCCTGCATTTTCGTTCTTTACTTTTATTTTATATTCCGTATTTGCTGAAACATCAAAAATAATAGTTCCACCTTTTGCTGTATTGATACCCGTAGGCACCGTTTCTACGTAAGGAAGAATAATCCCCTTATTGTTATCTGTTCCGAATTCCAGTAAAACGGAAGTATTAGTCACATTTCCCACTGAATTAGTCGCCCCAATTCTCACCTGCGAAAAAGCAAGTGCGGAAATAGTAAGTGATAATATAATTGCTGTTTTATACATGTTTTTTTTATTTAAAACCTTCAGGGCTTTTTAAACCCTAAAGATTGATTTAAACTAATAATAATCCGAACTTTATTTAAATTTTTCAAGTGCTTAAATATTTAAATCTAAATATTTCGGCTTAAGGACAACCCTGTGTACTGAAACATTTCCAGCCTTCACCAGCTCCCGCCCCTGTATAGATTTTCAGACATCCTGCCCCTGCATTTTCATCCGTATCAAATACCATCATTCCAACAACAGGGACTGTGATCGTAGTTTCAGGACTGCTGTTTCTGGTCACAACGAAACCTTTGGTTTTTGATTCTAACGCCGTGTAAGCTGAATTTCTGACCATAGGCCAGTCACTTGCAGAAACCGGTGCTGATACATTGATCTTGCCGGCTCTTCCAAGTAAAGTGATACCATGCTTCACAGGATAGGTTGCTCCGGCTACCAATGTGGGATCTTCGTAACAGACAGTTTGTATTGTCAGCTTTCCATCCTCCACTTCTCCTCCAAAAACAGAACCAGTAGGCAATGTGATATCAGCTGCATTTTTTGCAATTCTTAATCGGTAATAAGTATCTCCTGCCGTTAATCCTGATAATCCCGTCCAGGTCAATGAAGCACTTGTAGCACCGTTAGGAACAGTGACTGTTGCAGATTCAGATGAATCAAAAATTCCGTTTTTATTAAAATCTATCCAGCCTCTAAGAGTTGCGTTACCTCCAGTATTATTGACTACAGGAACAGCAGTTGTGTAAGAAGTCGAATTGATAAACAATGTTGTTATTGAGATGCTGTTTTCATCATTGACATTACTCAAATCATCACCGTTTGCGTTTACGTTCGGAATTCCGTCAGTTTCTAAATCAACTGTACTTCCGATCATCAGTGACGAAGTATTGGTTGTCGCATCATATTGAGAAGCGGTATGCCTTGGTCCATCCGATGCAAGGAATGTTTTATAAGTATCTGGTGCATCTCCAAAATCTGAAACCGCAAAAGGATTAACTGGAAATGCGCAACTTGCTAAATCTCCACCACCTCCAGCAGGCGATATTGTGCCAATAGCCGAAATAGTAAAGTCGTCATTCATTCTGAATAAGGTGGTAACATTGGTAATATACAGTTGTCCTGTCGGACTGAAAGCAATACCGTTAGGACTGCTTCCAATGTCCTGTTTTACGATTTGCTCTAAAACCAAGGGTGTTGACCCCATACTGGTGGTTGGAACCGTACTTTTAGCTCTGAAAACATAAGCTGTTGGGCTGGCTCCCTGCCCAGCCAAAATCCATAAATCTCCGTTACCGTCCATAGCAATATCTCCACCGGCATAGCTGCCGAGAAGTGAGTTTAGACTGACTCCGTTCTGATCTACATAAGTACTGGTTATGGTCGTCCATGTATTATTTGCAATGCTGTAATACTTTAAAATATTACCATTTGTGATAGCGTAATAACCTGCACCATCAGTCGTCACCGTACCTCTATAAATAATTCCCGTTGTTCCTGCTAAAGTTTCATACAAATTTGTTGCGGGGTCATAGCTTACAAAAGTGTTATTTCCAGGGGCAGTAGCCTGAATCTGAACATAATAGAATTTTTTGGTGAGATTGCTGTATCCCATCGCATTTGCACCATTTGCCGAACTTGCAGGTGTCTGTGGATAAGGTGTTGTGTTTACAACGGTTCCAAGAGCCCCTGAGGTAGCAGGATCGGTAAATGCTCTGATTTCTCCTGTAGCTCCTGCTAAGCTGTAGATTTTTCCTATACAGTCAAAAGCGTTGACTGTAATTGTCACCACATTAGAAGTTGATGTACAGCCACCAACACTGGTAATTATGGCTCTGTAATATCTTGTTGCAGTTAATGTTCCTGGTGCATAAGTTGCTGCTGTAGCACTCGGGATATTATTAAATGTCACATTATCTGTAGAAACCTGCCATTGAATTACTCCAGAGCTACCTGTAAGCGTTAATGCAGCAGGCGAACTTCCGGAAATAATGCTTTGATTTGAACCTGCGGTACCTGCATTTAATACCGGATTGGCCGTTTGAGAAGTTCCTATAGCCTGACCAGTTCCTGCAATTGTTGGTACACCATAGCTTTCTGATGTCACACTCGTGTTAACAGTGTTACCTAAATTCTGAATTACAGGCAAATTGTAAGCCCCACTTGTTGCACCGGTATTTCCTCCCGGTATTGCAGAATTAACTAAGTTGGCAGGTGTAATAGTTGTAGAGCTTCCTTCAATAGCATCAGGACAGCCGTCATTATCTGCATCAAGATCTAAGCGATCAGGAATTGTATCGCCATCAGTATCTTTATCTGCACAAGCTGACTGCTGAGCCACAAATGCCCAGAAATTAGCAAAAACTCTGTCGTTATTTGATGTTATAGCACTCCCGGAAGTTACACTTCCAATGGTTGTAAGAATATCAACATCAGCAATCATGATATCGTTGTAAGCACCATCTACATAAATTACCGCTCTGTTATTACCATCAACCGCAAGCGGAGAAATACTGCATACTGAATTGATACTTGAGAAATGAGCCTGGAAAGATCCTCCCTGTGTAAATGAATTAACATTACCGAAAGGTCCATTGAATATAGAAGTTTGACCTCCCAATGCAGTTGGTACATTTGGATTCAGGTTCGCTGCTGTGATGCCAGCACCCCAAGGTATGGTTTGAAATTGAGTTGCCACTACAATATTTTTAAGAGAATCATCAGACCAGTCTTTAATTGCATCAAATTCTGCTGTTGTAAGATAAGAGGTTGTAAGATCATTGATTCCACCTAAAAATATTACATTAAGATTTAATGAATTAATAAGCGTCTTTGTAATTGGAGCAGTTCCCATATTCACTAATACAAAAGTTGTATTTACAATTCCTGATGGTCCAAAATTAGCAGCATTTGTGAGTTTCAGAGCACCTGAGCCATTCATATAAGCACCATCAAAAGTATATCCATTGTCAGTATCCAAATCTCTTGCATTAGGAATATATCCTATTCTAATTGTTTGGCCGGTAAGTGCACAACTATTCTCATTGAGATCAAGAATACCGTCATTATCATCATCAAGATCACAAGCATCAGGAATACTATCCCCATCTGTATCTAAACATTCTGTAATTGTAGAAATTTGAGAAAAGCCTATTCCCTGTCCAACATCGCCTCCAGTATCAGCAGCTCCTAATAAATTAACCAAATTAGGGACACCGTTAGCATCTACACCACCTGTAATTCTTCCGTTTCCATCAACATTTCCTGCAGTGACGTTTTCATCACCTTCGATAGCATCAAAACAGTTATCACCATCAGAATCTACATCTAAATGATTAGGTACTCCATCAGAATCTGTACTGAAGGTACACGTTATAGGCTTTGGATTTGCTGATGGCTCGTACGCCAATAAATTATAGACTGCTGTAATTTCCTGAATATTTGCAGTTCCCAACGTTCCATCAGTTAAGTTACCCGCTGCTACGGTTCCTACATATCTTATCTCGTAAAAACGGTAAGATGTTGTAGAAGTTACTGCAAACGTAACAGTGGCCGAATTTAAAGCAACACCTGTTGCTGCAGAAATTGCGGTAAAATTCACCCCGTCATTCGACCCAAATAATCTACCGAATCTGTTTGCAGGTGCCATCCCACTCGCTGCCTGATTGACGCTTAATGAAGTCAAACGAATCATAGCTGGGTATGAGATTGTAAAAATAGGACTTCCCGATGTAATTGTTTGCCCCGTAAAATTAAATGGATTTACATCCGAAGAATTTCCATTAAACAATGTAGAAATGGTTTCTCCAACTAAAGGATCTCCCATAGCTCCTTCAAACGGTGAAGTTACATTTTCAATAATTGAAGCCTCAGTGCTTGAATAAAAACATGGTGGACTTTCTACTGCATCGAGAATACCGTCATTATCATCATCCCAATCGGTGTAATCATTATAAGGATCACCATCAGTATTTGGCGATACTCTGAATTTCACCTCAATATTGCTTGCCTGATTTATTAATATACCAATATCCGGGTCGGTATCAACCAATTTATAATAATAGGTATAAATTCCTGGAAGCACATCGGCAGGTATTGTAAGAGTTCCATTATTATTTATAATTGCATTGGAAGGAGTCCAAAGTTCATAGTCATATTTTGCAGTAATTGTAGATATATCTGTAATGATAAGACCATTATAGCTGTCGTTTGCAAAAATTGAAGGAAGTGTGCCTCCAACACCTGCCGTAATCGATATGCTGGTAAAATCATTATTTCTACCACAAATAGGAGCAAAAACCATAATCTCTTTAGTAGGAGAATAGCAATTGGCTACCGAGTCGAAAAATGAAGCATAATATTTAGTTGTACCTGTTAATGCAATTGTTGAGGCAATTTTGTTAGCAGTAGTAGCAGGTGTTCCCGTGTGCCAGGTTAAAGTAACAGTAGCAGGAGTCGGTTTATTATTTGATGAGATTGTACTTAAATTGGCTGTTGTAGATCCGCAGGGAATTCTGTAAGCCGAATTTGTAGCATCATAAAATCCGCCAGCAATCAGGAAAGGAGCAGCAGTGCCCGCCTGACATGCCAGTACGGTAAGGCTTGCTGTTGCTGTTGTACAAAAACTGGTTTGACCAGTAGGCGAACATATTCTATAAGTTAAAGTATAGGAACCCGGTGTAGCATTTGCAGGAATATTGATCGTTCCATTTGCATTAATGGTAGCTCCTGTTAAACCACCGAGATTGGTTAAAGAAACATCTGTATTGGCAGAAGACGAAGCTACTCCGGTTGAAGAAAAATCATTTGCAAAAACTGATGCTGTTGTCGAGCCACCTTGCGATACATTGCCCAGAGCATCATTTTGAGCACAGATTGAAACTCCGGCAATATTTGCTATTGTATATGCTCCTCCATCTTCAATATCGTAGTATTCAATGCGAACACTTGAAACATATTGATTATTAAATCTAATAGAAACCCTTCCTCTTGATTCATTTGCACTAGTAGATGATGATGCTGGAGAAGAAAATTGGTTTACTCCGTTAAAACTAATTACAGAAGAAGCATAGAGAGTGTAGTTAGATGAGCCAAAAGTTACAGGACTACCATTTTGATCAAAGGCAAAAACCCTCACGACATCACCATTATCAACATCATTAATATCAAAATTTAAATTATAAATTGGATTCGAAAAAGTTAAATTCTGTTTTAAATGATTTGCATCGGAAATCCCTCCGTTTACACTGTGGTCGGTGTAAATACCGAGAGCTGTCTGATGATTGGTGGTAATCTCACTGGTATAAGTAAAAGGTGCACCCGCATAAGAATAAGATATACCAAGTTTGGAACTTCCTATTCTATAGTTATTTGAATTGATGTGTGTGACGGCATTAGCTTGAGTGCTAAGAAATGATATACCTGTCGGACACTACGCAGAAAAAAACTGCGATATGAGTACAAAAACCAATAGTAATTGCACTTTAAAAAATTGTTTTAAAATCATATTTTTAGTTTAAAGTTTGAAATGCATTAAAAAATCAAACTCTAAAAGGTGGAGGGCGTGTGTAAAATGCTGATGAAAATATATGAGCATTAAAGAATTGCGCTGTGAGAATCCTTGTCTTTTCTAAGGAAAAGTTTCTTACTGAGAGCGACTGATGCTCTGCAATTCCTAATACTTTGTACGAATGTTCCGTGGGAAGATTAAGCGTTTTATGTGTATGTTTAACCCCGGTGAACTGATCCGGATTATCAATTGGCTTGTAATGAACTGTACTTTTCTTCAGAGGAAGAACTTGATTCCGGTTTGATGGTTTTTCTTTGAAAGCTAAAGCAGTTTTTAAAACTTTTTTCTTAATAACAACCTGTGCATTATTCTTCTTCTCAACCTTAAAAACAACAGATTCGCCTGAACTGACTAAATATCCTTCCCCGTTTACAGAAATAACAGCAGAAGAATTCTCTCCCTTTTCAGTAATTTTAATGTTTGAGCAGATCTGCTCCCGGTTTACAATCGTAGCACCACCTTCTACATAAATTTGTGCTTGTGCAAATGAATTTGCACAAAAAATAATAAATACTGTTGTAAATGCACGACGCCAAAATCCAGATTTTAAAATTAAATCCAGTAAAGATACCACATTGTTAATATGTTTCTTGACCCTCTGCAACTGTGTTTTTATTCTGCAAAAGTAGCACAATATTTAAGATAAAATTAATCCTATAACAAAAACAGTTGCTTAAATTTCTTAAATTCTCATAAATAAATGAACAATTATCACCCAAAACACCGATTAATAAACATTTTTTCAACATGAAACAAAGACAGAAAAAAAAGTCAAAAAATATCAGCAGGCCAATTAAAATTGACATTAAAAAGCTGATTTCATAAAAATTACCCCCTATTCTGTGATAAAAAAAATAATTCACAGTACACTAACAACATTTTGATTGATTAAATGGAAAAACAATAAATGTAAATCATTCATGATGACTTAATCAATTTTAAATCAATTAAGACAATCTGTCACTTTCCGTTCAATGGTATTTCTTTTGAGAATTGATAATCAAATTTAAAAATCCAAAAAAATGACAAAAGGAAATATCAATGTTTCGGTGGAAAATATTTTTCCATTGATCAAAAAGTTTTTGTACAGCGATCACGAAATATTTTTAAGAGAATTAATTTCAAATGCAACTGATGCAACTTTAAAATTAAAACATCTTACCAACATCGGCGAAGCCAAAGTAGATTACGGAAATCCGAAAATCGAGGTGAAAATCGATAAGGAAAACAAAAAACTTCATATCATCGACCAGGGATTGGGAATGACTGGCGAGGAAATTGAAAAATACATCAACCAGGTAGCATTCTCCGGAGCTGAAGAGTTTTTAGATAAATACAAAGATTCCGCAAAAGATTCAGGAATTATCGGACACTTTGGTTTGGGTTTCTATTCGGCTTTCATGGTTGCGGAAAAAGTGGAAATTATCTCCAAATCTTATAAAGACGAGCCAGCAGTTCACTGGACTTGCGACGGAAGTCCGGAATTTACCTTAGAAGAAACCACAGCAAAAACCGACAGAGGAACAGAGATCATTCTTCACATCGCAGAAGATTCTACAGAATTTTTGGAAGAAAACAGAATCCGTGAGTTGCTGACGAAATACAATAAATTCATGCCTGTTCCTATCAAATTCGGAACAAAAACTGAGACACTTCCTTTACCTGAAGGCGCTGCCGAAGATGCCGTTGCCGAAACGGTTGAGGTAGACAACATCGTAAACAACCCGACTCCGGCATGGACAAAATCTCCAAGTGAGTTGAAAGATGAAGATTATAAATCTTTCTACCACGAACTGTATCCGATGCAGTTTGAGGAGCCTTTATTTAATATTCATTTGAATGTTGATTATCCTTTCAATTTAACAGGAGTTTTGTACTTCCCGAAACTGGCGAATAATTTAAACATCGAAAAAGATAAAATCCAACTCTACCAAAATCAGGTTTTCGTAACCGATGAGGTAAAAGGAATTGTTCCTGACTTCTTGATGTTGCTTCGTGGAGTGATCGATTCTCCGGATATCCCGTTGAATGTTTCGCGTTCTTACTTACAGGCAGACGGTGCTGTGAAGAAAATTTCTTCTTACATCACGAAAAAAGTAGCCGACAAAATGGTTTCTCTGATCAATGAAAACCGCGAAGATTACGACAAAAAATGGAATGACATTAAAATCGTGATTGAATATGGAATGATTTCCGAAGATAAATTTTTCGAAAAATCTGACAAATTTGCACTCTACCCGACTACCGACGGAAAATATTTCCTTTGGAATGAGTTAGAGGAAAAAATTAAACTTAATCAAACCGACAAAGAAGGTAATTTAGTGATTCTTTATGCGACAAACGCCGATGAACAGCACTCTTATATTCAGTCTGCGAAAGATAAAGGTTACGAAGTTATTCTTTTAGATTCACCCATTGTTCCGCATCTGATTCAGAAACTGGAAACTTCAAAAGAGAAAATTTCCTTCGCAAGAGTTGATGCAGATCACGTGAATAATCTGATTAAAAAAGACGAACCTGCAATTTCTAAATTAAACGAAACTGAAAAGGAAACGCTGAAGAAGAATGTTGAAGAGTCGATTAATGATAAGAAATTTACGGTTCAGTTAGAAGATTTAGACAGCACTGACGCTCCGTTTACCATTACCCAACCGGAATTTATGCGTCGTATGAAAGATATGCAGGCAACCGGCGGTGGCGGTATGTTCGGTATGGGCGGTTTCCCTGAAATGTACAACTTGGTCGTAAACTCGAACAGCGAATTTGCAACTAAAATTTTAGCAAATGAAAATGCTGACGAGAAAAGTACACAGATTAAATACGCTTTAGATTTGGCAAAACTATCTCAGAATTTACTGAAAGGAAAAGAGCTTACCGACTTCATCCAGAGAAGCTATAAGCAGTTGGAGAAATAGTTTTTCTACAAAACCTTCAGGGTTTTAAATAAATAGATGAGCGGCGGAGTTTTTAACTTCGCCGTTTTTTTTGCTGAAAACTTATTTATCGAAGATTACTCTTACTCATTACATATTACTCATGATCAGGAGCTATTTCCCGCTATCCGCTATATCTTTTTTGCTTTAGAAATTGTTTTATCAGTAGAAAATCTCCGAAAAAGCAAAAAAGGATGTCGCTGCTATCGGGGCTAGGGAACTCGTATTACAAACAACATAATGCTCAAATCGACAACAGATTACGTCCAGAAATCCTAATATTTAAAAAAAATAACGTTAAAAGCAAATCGTAATCCGCTATAAGCCAACTAAAGTTCTTCTAAAGGATTCCAAAACAACTCTTTGAAATTTTTAATTTTAAAATTCTTCACCTCAATTCCTTCTGCTTCAAGTCGTTCCTGAAATTCCGGAACCGACAAAGTTCCCGAGCTCGAAATTACCCGATGCGCCGGCACATCTTTCGGGCAGTCACCCATTGCTTTACCAACGTGTCGGGAATGATTTGGAAAACCAACAGCTTTTGCAATCGCGCCATAAGAAGAAACTCTGCCTTTGGGAATCAGTTTTGAAATTTCCCAGACCTGTTGTTTGAAAAGTTCGTTCATTGGATTTTTTTAAAATATAAATTTATGAAAAATCACTTTACCTCTGCTCCTGCAAATTTTTGAGAAGATGTAGCTTTTTCTTGGTAATAAGATTTTTTTCAAGGGTTCATAAATTCCAAACAAACCAACAAGGTTGATTTGACCAGAAGAATTAAAGTTTTTAGATAGATGATTGCTCCAGAGGCGCGATATCTGTGTAGACAATAAATTGTTTACAATCGAATGCAGGGCGCTATGTAGGAGCGTTATTTATTCCACACCACATAATTTTAATGATATCTTCTTCTTTTACCTTTTCTTTTTCTCTTTACAAAGAATTATCTGAAATCCAATATAAATTAAATTCATGTACTAAGGAATACTTTCAATTATTTTGCTCCAGAGGAGCATTATCTGTGTAGAAAACAAATTTTGCAATAAATGGGCGTGCGCTTCGTAGGAGCGCTATCTCTTCCACGCCAAATACTCCACTTTTTTTCTCCAATACATGCAGAAAACCGCTCTCTACCCGACTTGATTTCAGCTTTTTTGTGCGGAGGTAAGACAAACGAAAAGAGAGCAATCATGAGAAAGCAAGGGTTTCATCAAAATTATGAACGCAATTCTAAACTGCTAAAAAATATTCTTGAAAATGAAGTATTTTAAATAAATCCAAAAATCATTTCTTACTCAGCTGTATCTGTTTTTTGCAGCAAATTTCTTAATGTTTTCTAAAGAGTCTTTTTTTTCCTAAAGATTAATGTCAAGTTTATATTCGCAACTATATTAATCCTAACAAGGTTTAGAGGCATTAAAATTGAAAAAAATCCACATGAGCTTTCCTGTTGAATTTAACAAAATATTACCATACATCAATACCATATAGGCATCATTGTTGTAAATTGAAGCATTAAATAAAAAAATATAATTATGTCAAATTTTAAAGGAAAAGCAGTGATCGTGACCGGTGCTGCAATGGGATTAGGATTGGCCGCAGCAGATGCATTAGCCTCTAAAGGTGCTGATCTTACATTAGTAGATTTTAACGGCGAAGCTTTAGAGAAAGCAAAAGCAGATTTACAGTCAAAATATCCGGAAAGTAAATTCCTGACTGTGACAGCCGATGTTTCGGTCGAAGAAAATGTAAAAAATTATGTCGATCAAACCGTCAAGGAGTTCGGAAAAGTAGACGGATTATATAACAACGCAGGTATAGAAGGAAAGCAAGCTCCACTAATCGATTATGATATTGAAGTTTTCAAAAAAGTAATCGACATCAATCTTTTGGGTGTTTACTACGGAATGAAATATGTAATCCCTGAAATGCAGAAAAACGGCAGCGGAAGAATCGTGAATGTAGCATCTGTAGGCGGAATCAGAGGTGTTTTAAATCAGACAGCTTATGTTGCCACCAAACATGCTGTTGCCGGAATGACCAAAAATGCAGCTTTGGAATATGGCAAGGATAATATTTTAACTAACGCCATTGCTCCGGGAGCGATTTTAACGCCGATGGTTGCAGAAGCATTCAATCAGGTAAATCCTGCAGATCCGAAAGCGGCAGAAAAAGAATACGCATCAAGAAATCCTACCAGAAGATTAGGAGATCCAAAAGATGTCGGGAATTTGGTTGCATATCTCTTAAGTGATGAAAACGGATATGTTTCAGGACAGGTGATTGCCATTGACGGCGGAGAATCGAATATGTACGGAAACCCTTAATCATGGGTAATGAGTGATGAGTAATCAGTAATCAATTGTTGAGGATATTATGTATCCGATATAATTATAAAATTGTCTTCACTTTTGAGGACAATTTTTGTTTGCAGATAACTCAAACTTCCAGCTTCCATCGCCCAGCTTCCAGCTTCCCAAAAAATGCACAGTTTTTGATTTTATTTAATCAATCTCAAAAGTTTTTACCAATGAAAAAGTCTGTTTTTAAATTTTTAAATAATATCAACAAGAAAATTTTACCGAAACTGAGTGATAAAGATCCAACCAAACTGACTAAATTTCAGAAAGGAATTTTGGCTTACAGATATTTTGTTCTGATCAACTCTATGGATTAATATTTTTAAAGAAATCAAACAGCTTTTAAAAGCTGGTTCCATTTAAATTAATTTAAAATCAAAAAAAATCTCCGTGCTTCTTAAAATATTAAATCTTAGCAATACCCTTTCTACAAAGCTCGTACAGAGGTTTCTCTATTAAAAGATAAATGATAATGGAACAGATCCAAAGTAAAACGAAATTGCGGTCGGGAAGATAAATGAAAGATTTCAGTTTCATGTTGAAATAGCTGAGATGAATCAGATAAAAAACAAACGAAGCATTTCCCAGGAGAACAAAGAATTTTGTGGAAAGAACTTTTGAGATCCATGTTTTTTCACTCATTAAACCCCAAAAGAAAATAACAATTCCAATAGGCAAAAACAATTCATGTATTAACCTTCCTTCCCACCGTTCGACACCGTGTACGAAATTGTTTCTGGCGAAAAATCTGATGGCGAAAATCAATATTAAAATGGCAAGTCCACCCCAAAGTGTTGGTTTTTTAATCTTATGTAAAAATTTAATTCCGCTTTCTTTTTTCATTAAATAAGCAAGCAACATTCCGAAGAAAAACTCTGAACTTCGTCCGAAGAACGTGCTTCCAACCATAAATTTTAAGGGAAACAGAAAGCCATTCAGATTTCCGTTTAATTCTTTAAGACCATAACCAATTCCCCATCCCAAAAGGAAAAACCCGATTAGAAACAGAATACAATATCGCCAGCTCTTTTTTAAAAGTAAAAACAATAACGGCGACAATAAATAAAAGAAGAATTCTACAGTCAATGACCAAGCCTGAACAATTCCCGAAACCGAATATTTTTCAAACAAAGAATAAAAAAGGGAATATTGAAGAAAGTAGGTTTTTACATCTTTAGAATAAGAAGTATCGAGAAAAAAAGCACTCAGCAAAATCCAGTACAGTGGAAAAATTCTTGCGATCCGCAGGAGAATATATTTTAAATATGATTTTCCAGAGTCCAATGGTTTCTCTTCATAACGATATGCTAGTAAAAATCCACTCAGCACAAAAAATACGGTAACACCAACATGCCATTCGCTGATGAAACGCATCATTTCAAACGGAAGATCATTGCGCCAGTATTTCCGGTTATGATAGACAAATACCATAATCGCAGCAACAGCACGCATTCCTGTCAGAGCATCAAATTTATTTTTCTGAAGAGTTTCCAAGGTCTGAAAATAACAAAAGGCTTATTGCTAAGCCTTTCAAATATAATTAAATTTAGTTCTGAAATTAATTTTCCAAAATGTAAGAGAACATCAATGGAGCACAGATCGTAGCATCACTTTCAACGATAAATTTCGGTGTGGTGATATCCAGTTTTCCCCATGTAATTTTCTCGTTCGGAACTGCCCCAGAATATGAACCGTAAGAAGTCGTTGAATCTGAAATCTGGCAGAAATATGACCAGAACGGAATGTCGTGCATTTCCATATCCTGATACAACATCGGCACTACACAAATCGGGAAATCACCGGCAATACCTCCACCAATCTGGAAGAAACCAACACCTTTTCCAGCTGAATTTTTTGTGTACCAGTCTGCCAAATACGTCATGTATTCGATACCGGATTTCATCGTCGTAGCCGTCAGTTCACCTTTGATACAGTAAGAAGCGAAAATATTACCCATGGTAGAATCTTCCCATCCCGGTACAACAATCGGCAGGTTTTTCTCAGCCGCAGCGATCATCCATGAATTTTCTCTCGGAATTTCGTAATACTGCTCCAAAACTCCTGACAGAATCATTTTGTACATAAATTCATGTGGAAAATATCTCTCACCTTTTGCTTCAGCATCTTTCCAGATTTCTACGATGTGCTTCTGCAATCTTCTGAAGGCTTCTTCTTCAGGAATACAGGTATCTGTAACTCTGTTTAAGCCTCTTTCCAAAAGATCCCACTCATCCTGAGCCGTCAAATCTCTGTAATGAGGAACTCTTTCGTAGTGAGAATGCGCCACCAAATTCATCAGATCTTCTTCAAGATTTGCTCCTGTACAGGAAATAAAATCAACTTTATCCTGACGGATCATTTCAGCTAAAATCTTTCCCAATTCAGCCGTAGACATTGCTCCAGCCAAAGTAATCATCATTTTTCCACCTTCTTTCAGGTGGGCAACGTACCCTTTAGATGCGTCTACCAAAGCTGCTGCATTGAAGTGCAGATAATATTTTTCTATAAATTCCGTGATCGGCTTACTCATTATTTTTTATTTTTTGCAAAGATAAAACTAAAAACGGAAAGTAGCGGCAGCACTTAAAGAAAGTCGTGACAATCCTTCTTTTTGGTCTTCTTCAAATGTTATTTTTTGCCCGTTGAATGTCATGCTTGATAAAGTTCCTCCAGAAAGACCGACTTTTGGCCCGATCAGAATATTCTTGTGAATCTGATATTGGTATGCAAAATCAACTTCCGCACCCAAACTTGCACCTTTCCCTCTCACATTTCCCGTTTTTGTGGTGTATGTAATGGCTCCAAGCGCTGCATCCAAGATGAATTTATGTTTTGTGCCTTCTTCAAAATTTGTTACTGAAAATAAAGGTCCATAGAAATTGATTGCATCATTAGTCGTTACGCTTGCACTTGCAATATTTCCCATATTGTCGATTACGCTAAGTCTTCCGCTGTGAGAAGCACTGTAATTTGAATATTTAAACCCAATATTAAATCCGTTTTTTACTTCATAACGCAAGGCAACATCGAAATTCATCCCACTTTTCAGACCTTTCGCGTAAGCTTTTTCCTGAGGGCTGAAGTTATCCGGAATTTTGTTGACTCTCCATGCATAGCCGACAGAAGGAGTTAAAGATATTTTCTGAGCGAAAGAAAGCGCGGAAACCGACAGCATAGCTGTTACCAATAAATTTTTAATCATGATGGAATATTTCCGCAAAAATAAACCTTTTCCTTAAATAGAGAATTAACTAATAATTAAAATTTAAACCGTCTGTTTTCTTTTTTGCTGGAATGCTGTTTTTTCTGCTCAATACGTTTCTCCACAGAAGATCTGGTCGGTTTTGTCTTTGCCCTGAATTTTGGAATTATTAAAGCTTTGTCTACCAATTCCAGAATTTTCTCAATGGCGATTTTCTTATTTTGAAGCTGCGTTCTACTCTCAGAAACCGTTAAAAATAAAAATCCTTCCAGATTAATTCTGTTTTTAAGTTTTTCTGAGATTAAATCTTTTTGTCTTTCATTGAAAAACTCAGAATCTGAAACTTTCCATGTGACAGTAACAGAAGTTTCCACTTTATTCACGTTTTGTCCGCCCGCACCACTGCTTCGGGAAGTTTTAAAATTCAGTTCTTTGCTAAAATCTTTCATGCTTTGGATGCTGGATGTTTGATGCTGGAAGTTTTAAATGCCGCTTATCAAATTTAGTAATTCTTTACGGTTTACTTTCCCGTTGGGCGTTCTGGGAATTTTCTTAACAAAGATCGTCTCTTTCGGCTTATGGAAAGATTTTTTAAATTTGAGATTTGAGATTTGAGATTTGACCTCTTCATCCTGAAAACCCTCAATTACCAAAACTAATTTCTGTCCCAAAATATCATCCGGAATTCCAAGAAAAACCGCTTCGTTGGGAATTTCTTTTTTTACTAAAGATTCTAATTGTTCGGGGAAAATCTTTGCTCCGCCGGAATTGATTACGTTGTCAATTCTTCCTAAATATTTAAACTGATGACCGTTAAAAATTTCCACAAGATCATTGGTCTGCAAAAGTTCAGAATTTAATTTCGGCGCCAATATTTTCAGACAGTTTCTGTCATCCACTGAAATTTCTACACCATCCAAAACAGTAAAATACTCATTTTGTTTCGGAAAAATTTCCTTCAAAGCAATGTGGGAAAGCGTTTCAGACATTCCGTAAGTTTCGTAAATTTTTGTTTGGGAGTTGGAGGATTTAAGAGTTTGACAGAGTTTGTTTTTTAAACTTTCAGAAACCGCAGCACCACCAATAATAAGATTTCTGATGAAATGAATTTTATCTAAAGAATTTTCAACCTGTAAAGGAGTCATTGCGCAAAAACCGGTTTCTTCGCTTAAATCTTCCAGAGGTGTTATGGAAGGATTTTTAATATTCAAATTTAATTTTCTCTGAAAAGCCCTCACCACCATCATTTTACCGGAAATATACTCTACAGGCAGGCAGATCAAAGCTGAATCACCCTGTTTTAAATTCAAAAAATCGCAGGTCATTTTCGCCGAATTGAGCATCTTCTGCTTTTCAATTTCAAAAACTTTCGGAACACCTGTAGAACCGGAAGTCTGCACTTTTACAGTTTCCGCAGACGATAACCACTCTTTAATAAAAAAAATAACTTTATTTTCAAACTCTGTTTGAGGGTGTAATTTATTAATTTCGAGATTATTGAAGTTGATCAGCATAGTTCCGGCGTTTTAAATCTACTGTAAATTTAAAAAAAATAAAAAAAATGATTTGCAGATAACGAAAAAAGTTTTAAATTTGCATCACCAAAATAAAACAGACCTATAGTGTAACGGTAACACTCCGGTTTTTGGTACCGTCATTCGGGGTTCGAATCCCTGTGGGTCTACAAACCACTCTTTCTCAAAGAGTGGTTTTTGTTTTATTTAACCTAAGAAAAAAGGAGGATTATTGACACGATTTTTGCGAAAGTGCAGTTACAGTTTTCTTTTTAAGTCATCTTCAAAATTAAAATTAATTCTTACAACTTCATTTTACGGCCTTGTGTTTGCTTTTCTGTTAATGGATTATCCATGGGCAGTAATTTTTGGAAGTATTTAAAGAATTTCCAAGTCCCCAACACTAAATCTTTGACTAACTTCAAAATAATTTTGAAGTACCACATTTCATTTTCACTCAATTTTTGTGATTAAACCATCGTTAATTCACGGTTTTTTCATTTAAAATGGCGTAATCATTGCAGTAGGAATTAACTATAACATTTTTGAGTGTTAAATCTCCTAAACCCACGCCTTTGAAACTAAAATTAAACTACCGAAAACTCTTCAAACGTATCGGAATATTCATTATTTCGATTATTTTACTGATCACAATACTTCTGTTGAGTTTAAGACTACCGGCTGTTCAAAACTACATAAAAGACAAACTAATCGTTTATCTCGAGAAGAAAATAAAGACCAAAGTAAGCCTAGACAGAGTCTATGTCGGTTTCCCCAACAGTTTGGTCATTGAAAACCTTTATTTAAAGGGACAAAACATTGATACTCTTCTGGCTGTAAGAAAATTTGATGTTGGCTTAGATATGTGGCAATTGATCAAATCTAAAGCAGATATTACATCCGTTGATCTTGAAGGCGTCCGCGCTAATGTTGTAAGAGATCCCAAAGGAAAATTCAATTTTGACTATATTATTGATGCGTTTGCAACTTCTGATAAAGAACAGGAGCAGAAGCCTTCAAAACCTTTCATTATTTCATTAGATAAAATTAAATTAAAAGATATTGGGATAACGTTTAATGATCAGCAGTCCCGAAATGATATCAAGGTTTATTTTAATTCATTCGACACAAGAGTAAAAACATTTGATCTTCAGAATAACAATTATGCCGTTAACGACATTAATCTTGATGGTTTAAAATTAAAACTGAAACAGGATCTGGTAGAAGAAGTGGCCAAAAATGTTGAAGAAAAAGTAGATTCTTTGAATCAGAAAAAGCCGATGAAATTGGGCTTGAACGGAATCAAACTGACCAATTTCGATATCGATTATGGTGATGATAATTCAAAGACTTTTGCTAAAGTTTTGTTTAAAGAATTAAGCACAAAAGTAAACAGTATCGACCTTGAAAATAACGATTACAATGTTGGAAATATTTATCTGAGACAGGCGAACATTAATGCCAATCTATTCCTGCCAACAGAAAATGCCAATGCAAAAAAGGATACTCAACCTGAAGTTTCTAAAGTTTCCGTGAAGGAAAAAGCGATGAAAGTGATTTTAGGAAAACTCCTTTTGGATGATGTGAAAGTGGCATACAACAACACTGCAGTCGCTCCTACCCGATCTGGAATGGACTTCAACCACTTAAATTTTGCTAAATTAAATCTTGACGTCCGCAATTTTAAAATGGAAAACAACGGTTTTGCAGGCTCTGTGAAATCAGCGGAAATACAGGAAGCGCGAGGCCTAAATGTACAGAAATTCAATACCGATTTTGTCTACGGTGAAAAACAGGCTTACCTGAAAAACCTCTATTTACAGACTCCGAAAACGATCTTGAGAGATGAAGTTGTTTTAAATTATAACTCAATTGAGCAGTTATCTTCCAATTTGGGAGCAGTACAGATTTCAACCGATATCCGCGATTCTAAAATTGGTTTTTCTGATATCTTAAATTTGGTTCCGACGTTGAGAAATACAGCGCCATTCAATAAATATCCGAATGCAACTTTAAATGTCAACGCATTTATCAGAGGGACTGTAAATGATCTTGCGATTCAGAATCTGAAAGTTTCAGGTTTGGATCAGCTGAAAGTTTTGGCTTCCGGGAAGATCAAAAATGCGATGAATCCGGATCAGTTGTATTATGATCTTAATGTTGCGGAATTATCTTCTTCATCAAAAACAATCTATAATTTAGTTCCGAAGAATACGATTCCAAATAATATTACGCTGCCATCTTTCTTCACGGTTCGTGGGACTGCGAAGGGCACGACTCAACTGGTGGATACCAATTTACGTCTGACTTCCACTTTAGGAAACGCAGCAATTATCGCCAAAGCAGATTTACGCAGAAAAAACAGAGAAACTTTTGATGTAAAAGCCAATCTTCAAAGTCTGCAGATTGGAAAACTGATTCAGAATAAAGATTTGGGAAGCATCACTGCGCAAATTAATGCCAAAGGACAAGGTTTTGATCCTAAAACGATGTCTGCGGTTCTGTCAGGCGATGTGAGATCGGCGAGCTACAACGGCTACACCTATCAGAATATGAATTTGAAAGGAAAAATCAACCGTGGCGTTTATGATATTGACCTGAATTCAAAAGATCCTAATGCCAATTTACATCTTGCGGCTTCAGGAGTTTTCAACGACAATCCGTCGGTGAAAGTAAATGGAAATATCAACAAATTAGATTTAAACAAACTCGGATTCTACAGCTCGCCAATGATTATTGCAGGAGCGATTGACGGTGATTTTAAAACTTTAGATCCTGATAATCTGAATGGATATTTAAATTTAAAAGATTTTGCAATCTCCGATACGAAGGAAGTTTATCCAATTCAGGAAGTGAATTTACTGGCGGTTTCTACAGCAGATTCTACGCAAATTAAATTCAATTCTCAGATTGCTGATGTTGAACTGAACGGAAAATATAAACTGACACAGATTTTTGGAGCATTAACGCAGACCATTAATCAGTATTATCAGTTTCAAAAACCGTCGGCTGCTCAGAAAGTTGACGCAGGACAGTTTTTTACTTTTAATGCTAAAATTAAAAATGATGATCTGATCAGAAAATTTGTTCCAGAACTGAAAGGTTTTGAGACCATTAATATCAACGGAAATTACAATGCCGATTCTCAGCAAATCCTTTTGGACGCGCAAATTCCGCAGATTTTATATGGAACCAATACTTTAGAAAATACAAGCTTAAAAATTACTAACGAAAATCAGGCATTACAATATGATTTGAGTGTGGCATCATTAGCCAGCGAAAGTTTTGCTCTGAAAAAAGTCAATATCAACGGCGATGTTGCTGAAAATGTGATCAATTATAACATTACAACGAAAGATGATAAAGATGAAACGCAGTTCCTGATTGCCGGAAATGCGAAGTCGATGAACGACATCACTGAAATTTCCTTAAATCCAAACGGTTTAAAACTGAATTATATGGATTGGACGGTTGCTGAAAATAACAAAATTTCCATTTTCAGTCAGGGAATTGTGGCGGATAATTTCACCCTTTCCAATTCGGGAGCAGAAATTTCTTTACAGTCTGAAAGCAGTTCTCCAAGCAGTCCGCTGAATGTTTCATTAAAGGATTTTAAAATCGAAACAATTACGGAAATCATTAAAAAAGATTCTCTTTTAGCCAAAGGAACCATTAACGGAACCGCTCAGCTGAGAGATTTAACGAAAAATATGACCTTCACTTCAGATATTGATGTGACAGATTTGTTTGTCTTCGGAAGTCCGGTTGGAAATTTAGATATTAAAGTCAATAACCAGTCTGCAAACCTTTTGAATGCTGATATTGCACTTTCCGGAAACAATAATGATGTGAAAATCTTGGGTAATTACAATACTTCTTCCAGCAGTTTTGATTTGAATTTAAATATGAATCAGCTTCAGATGAAAACATTACAGGGTTTCACGGCAAACGCTATTACAAATACTGAAGGTTATCTTTCGGGAGATTTAAAAATTACCGGAACGACCACTGCACCAAAGATTTTGGGCGATGTGAAAATGAATAATGTCGGATTGATGATTGCCCAGACAGGAAGTGATTTCAGGGGAATTAATGATAAAATTGGATTTACCAACCGGGGCATTGAGTTTGACGACTTCAAAATTAAAGACAAAGACGGCAATTCATTAAATATCGACGGACAGGTTCTTACACAGACCTACAGAGATTTTGCTTTCAATCTTGATTTGGATGCTAAAGATTTCAAAGTGGTAAATTCAGAGAAATCCAACGATGCAATGATGTACGGGATCTTAGCGATTGATGCGGCATTGAAGGTAAGAGGAAATCTAGACTTACCAAAAGTTGACGGAAGACTGGCGGTTTCAGAAACAACAGATTTCACATTTGTACTTCCTCAATCAAGCCCTTCTTTGCAGGAAAGAGACGGAATTGTAGAGTTTATTGACCAGGATCAGATTGCTTTAAACAAAACCATTACTGCAGATTCTGTAAAAGCTGAAAGCCCGATTAAAGGCTTGGACGTTAACGTAAATATTGAACTGAGCAAGGAAGCAAAAATGTCGATTGTGATTGACAAAGCGGCCGGAGATTTTGTTAAACTTCAGGGTGAAGCTGATCTGACGGGTGGTATTGATCCATCAGGAAAGGTAACTTTGGTCGGTGTTTATGCTGTAGAACAGGGAAGCTACGAAATGTCGGTAAGTGTTTTGAAGAGAAAATTTGACATCCAAAAGGGAAGTACAATTACATGGACCGGCGAACCGACCACGGCCAATCTTGATATTACGGCAATCTATAAAACGCAGACCGCACCGATTGATCTGGTGGAACAACAGGTCGATCAGGCAAATCTGAACCAGTATAAACAGAGAATTCCTTTCAATACTTTATTGATTTTGAAAGGTGAATTGTTGAAACCTGAAATTTCATTCGATATTACAACAGATGAAAAGAATAATGCTGTTTCTTCTGAAGTAACCCAAACGATCGATGGAAAACTGGCGCAATTGAGACAGGATCCGAATGAGATGAATAAGCAGGTTTTTGCTTTGCTTCTACTGAACAGATTTATCGGTGAGAATCCTTTCGAAAGCAACTCAGGGGTTTCTGCAGAGACGATGGCAAGACAGAGTGTGAGTAAAATTCTTTCTCAGCAGCTGAATAATTTAGCCGGAGATTTAATCAAAGGAGTTGACCTGAATTTTGATCTGGAATCAACTGAAGACTACTCCACTGGTACACAGAATACCAGAACCGATCTGAATGTTGGTTTGAGCAAAAGATTACTGAACGACCGACTGAAAGTTTCTGTGGGAAGTAATTTTGGTGTGGAAGGTGAAGCAAGACCGGATGAAAACACAACGAATATCGCCGGAGATGTACAGATAGATTACGCCCTTTCAAGAGACGGAAGATATACGCTGCGAGCATACCGTAAAAACGAATATCAGGTAGCGCTTCAGGGGCAAATCGTGGAAACGGGACTTGGTTTTGTGATAACGTTAGACTATGATAAATTCAGAGACATTTTCAGAAAATCGAGAAACAACCGTAACCGGGAAGGCGTTCAGAATAAAAGAAATAAAGACAAAGAGGTCGTAGAATTCAAATAATTTTTTACTGTTAAGCTTGGAAAAACGTTTAAAAACATTTTATCCAAAACAGAATTTTTAAAAATTGACCTGTGAAAAGACAAGTATTAAAACATGAAAAACAAACTCAATATATACTGTAAATATTTTTTGGTTTCAGGAATGACTGCGACAATAGTTTCCTGCAGCAACACCAAATTTCTAAAAGACGGCCAGCTTCTTTACACAGGAGCAGAAGTAAAGATAGAAAGTGATTCGCTGACCAAGAAGGAAAAATCTGCGCTGGAATCTGCTTTAGAAGAAAATCTTACTCCAAAACCGAACTCCTCTTTTTTAGGTTTAAGACCAAAACTTTACGCTTACAATGCTACAAAAGAACCGAAGAAAGAAAAAGGTTTGAGATACTGGCTTAAATATAAATTCGGAGAGGAACCGGTGTTATTGGGTGATGTTGACCGTGAATTTAATAAAGACATTATCGTTAATTATTCCGAGAACAAGGGCTACTTTAATGCTAAAGCAAAGTACGATACTGTTTCAAAAAATAAGAAAGCTCAGGTTATTTACACGTTGAATCCCGGTGGAAGATATTTAATCAGCAATGTTAAATTCCCTGCCGACTCAAGTCTGATCAATCGCGAGATTCAGATTTTAAAGGAGAAAACATTGCTGAAAGCCGGAAATCCTTTTGACCTTGATGTTATAAAAGCGGAAAGACAGAGAATTGATGACGGTTTGAAAGACAAAGGTTTCTATTACTTCAATCCTGACAACATTATCGTTCAGGCCGACAGTACCGTCAGCAAAAACCATAAAGTAGAGATGATTGTCAAGTTAAAAGACAACACTCCGAAACTCGCGACCGAGCAATTTACTATTGACAAAGTGGTGGTTTTCCCGAATTATAATCTCCGAGATGCGAAAAAAGGATTGTACAATATTCCGATGAGCGAAGATTCTTTGAAAGGATACGAGTACAATGATATTTATGTCGTAGACCCTAAAAAGAAATTCAAACCGAGAATGTTTGACCGTGCCCTGTATTTTGACAAGGGTGATATTTACAACAGAAAAGATCACAATTTATCGCTCAACCGACTGATCAGTTTGGGTGTTTTTAAATTTGTGAAAAATGAATTTGTGGTTTCAGATTCTTTAAATCATAAGTTCGATGCATATTATGTTTTAACACCGAGAGAACTTCAGTCTTTACGTCTTGAAGCTCTGGGAAGAACCAACTCTGCCAATTATGCAGGTAGCGAACTGAATTTAAACTGGACTCAGAGAAATTTCTTCCGTGGAGCAGAACAGTTTAAAGCTTCTGTTTATGGTGCTTTTGATGTTCAGATCGGCGGACCTGCAGAAGCCGAAAACATTTTCAGAGCGGGAGCTAACGCACAGCTTTCAATTCCGAGAATTGTGGCACCATTTAGATTTAATTCTTCGAGTGCCTTTGTCCCGAGAACCAATATTAAACTGGGATATGAGTTTCAAAACCGAACGACTTTATACACTTTGAACACATTCAATGCAACGTTTGGATATCAGTGGAAAGAAAATGTAAGAAAAGAGCACGAACTTAATGTGATTGATATTTCATACATCGACCCTGCAAATGAAACACCGAAATTTTTGGCACTTAAAGCGAACAATCCGTATCTTCAAAGAATTACCGATCAACAACTTATTTTCGGACCAACATACTCCTACACTTATTCTACCACGATGCTTCCGCAAAGAAACACTTTCTATTACAAAGGAATGCTTGATTTGGCTGGGAATATTACAGGTCTTATTACGGGAGCCAATGAGAAAGAAGGAAAACAGAAAAATATTTTTGGAGTTCCTTTCAGTCAGTACGCAAAAATTGAAAACGATGTCCGTTTTTACCATAAATTTACTGAGAAAACATCACTGGCAACAAGACTTATTGCCGGAGTTGCCCTTCCTTACGGAAATTCGAAATACATCCCTTTTTCAAAACAGTTTTTTGTGGGCGGAAGTAACAGCATCAGAGCTTTCAGAGCAAGAACTTTAGGCCCTGGAAGTTTCGATCCGAGAGGTGCTAATAATACCAGAGCAGTTTTTGATCAGGCAGGTGACATAAAATTGGAGATGAATGCAGAATACAGAGCCAATTTATATAAATTTTTAAATGTTGCAGCATTTGTGGATGCCGGAAATATCTGGTTGATCAACGATGAATTCAATGAAGCAGGAGAAAACATTAGACCAGGTGGAAAATTCTCAAAGGATTTTCTCAGCGAAGTTGCAGTTGGAGCCGGAGTCGGTTTGAGATTAGACTTTTCAATATTAATTTTAAGACTCGACCTGGCAATGCCATTGAGAGTTCCTTATTACGAAAAAGGTGACCGATGGGTTTTAGACAGGGTGAAATTTGGCGAAGGAAGCTGGAGAAGAGACAATTTAATTTTAAATATTGCGATCGGATATCCATTCTAAGTGGCTTTTGGCTGATAGCAATTGGCTATTGTCTTTTGATTGTATATAACTTCAATATGTTAAAAATATCAGTAGGAACGGGCTTTAGCCCGTTTTTTTTATTTAGAATTTGGGAGGCTTTAGCCAAAACCAACTTAGATAATGTTTAAAATTGAGTCATAGTGACCAAATTATTTTGTTCATCTTATCAGATTTTAGTAAATATTCAATCTTGAAGTTGAAAAAGAATGAACTGAGCTGAAACTGTATTTACATAAAATATTTTCACTGAAAAAAATAAGAATTTCCTTTAAGGAATAGTCTTTGCCTTAATCATACCGATCATTTTTTTTCATTCTGAAAATTTTGATTCTAAACCAAATCAAACTTTTAAACATTCAAATTATGCTAAAAGAACTAAAATTTTTCTGGGAAACCGTCAAAGAAACATTTACTGAGTACAATAGTTCATCTGCTTCCAATGATTCAGCGAGTTTGGCTTATTATGCTATTTTTTCAATTCCTGGATTGTTGATTATTATCATTTGGCTTGCAGGATATTTCTTTGGTGAAGATGCAATTCGTGGGCAGATAAGTACTCAAATCAGTGGAATGATGGGTGCTGACGCAGCAAAAAGCGTGGAAGAAATGATTGCCGGAGCGCTTATCGATAAAGAAAATATTATTATGAAAATTGTTGGTATCGGATCGTTGGTTTTTGGTGCAACAACATTATTTTTTCAGTTACAGAGATCATTAAATAATCTTTGGGATGTGGAAGCTGCGCCTAAAAAGGCCTTGGTAAAATTTTTATTGGACAGAGCGAACTCTTTAGGAATGATTCTTATTTTAGGGTTTTTGCTTGTTATAACTATGGTTCTAACTTTAGTAATCAGTATCTTAAATGATTTTATTGCCAGAACAATTGGTTTGGAAACGTACTATATTATCGAAATTATCAACTTCACAGTAGGCTTTGGAGTGACGACATTGTTGTTTGCATTGATGTATAAAGTGTTACCTGACGTAGAAATCAGCTGGAAATCAGTTTGGAAAGGAGCTATGTTGACTTCTGTATTGTTTACTTTAGGGAAATTCTTACTGAGTCTATACTTCAGCGAATTTAAACCAACTTCAGCATTTGGTACCGCTGGAACCGTCATTTTGGTAATGCTTTGGATCAATTATTCCTGTCTTATGATTTTCTTCGGCGCTGAATTTACAAAAGTGTATACATACAAAAAAGGTTACAGAATAGCTCCATCAAAACACGCCAAATGGAGCAGCGCAAAATTATATAAAGACAGCCAAGTCAAAAATGAAACTCCAGCTGTTTAATCATAAAAAAGCCTCTCAGAAATCCTGAGAGGCTTTTGTTTACATTCTGTTAACGGTTTCTATTCCTAGAAGTGACAGAGATTTCTTTATGGTTAATGCTGTGAGATTGGATAAATTTAAACGGAACTGTTTCAAATTTTCATCTTCAAGCTTTAAAATAATATTGCTCTGATAAAATGAATTGTACGTTTTCACCAAATCGTAAAGATAATTCGCAATCAAAGCCGGACTTAATGATTCAGCTGCTCTTTCAACAACAGGTTTATAGTTTGCCAACTGCATAATTAATTCTTTTTCATGCTGATTTAATTCTACATCAGTAACTGTCTTGTTCATGTAGTTCGCTTTAATCAACAGTGAATGAATACGGGCATAAGTGTATAAGATGAATGGCCCTGTATTTCCGTTAAAATCTATACTTTCTTCAGGATTGAAAAGCATTTTTTTCTTTGGGTCAACCTTCAGCATGAAATACTTCAGTGCTCCCATCCCGATATTTTCGTAATTGATATTCTTTTCCTCTTCTGTAAAATTTTCAAGTTTCCCTAACTCTTCAGATTTAGATTTAGCAATATCAAACATGTCCTGCATCAATTCATCTGCGTCAACTACAGTTCCTTCACGCGATTTCATTTTCCCGTTCGGTAGCTCGACCATTCCATACGATAAGTGGTACAACTGATCTGCCCATTCGTATCCAAGCTTTTTTAAAACTTTAAATAAAACCTGGAAATGATAATCCTGCTCGTTTCCTACCGTATAAATTAATTTCTGAAGATTATTTTCTTTAAAACGTTCTACAGCCGTCCCCAAATCCTGAGTCATGTACACAGAAGTTCCGTCTGAACGAAGCAACAATTTCTGATCTAAACCTTCATCCGTCAGATCACACCATACCGAACCATCTTCTTTCTGATACAGAACACCTTTATCCAAGCCTTCCTGAATAAGATCTTTTCCTAAAATATAAGTATTGCTTTCGTACTGAACCTGATCAAAATCTACCCCAAGTCTTTTATACGTTTCACCGAAACCTTTATAAACCCACGAGTTCATTTCGGTCCAGAGATTTCTTACTTTTTCGTCTCCATTTTCCCAATCGAGAAGCATTCGTTGAGCTTCTTTCATTAAAGGAGCATCTTTTTTAGCCTGATCTTCGGAAACTCCCTGCTCAACTAAAGCTGCAATCTCTTTTTTATATTCCTGATCAAATTTCACATAATAGTTTCCTACAAACTTATCTCCTTTCACATGATCAGTTTCCGGAGTTTCGCCTTTACCAAATTTCTCCCAAGCCAACATCGACTTGCAGATATGAATTCCTCTGTCGTTGATAATCTGGCTTTTAATCACATCGTAACCGGCTTCCTCAAGAATCTGAGCTACAGAAAAACCTAACAGATTATTTCTGATATGCCCTAAGTGAAGCGGCTTGTTGGTATTCGGTGAAGAATATTCAACCATTACAGTTTCATTTTTCTTTTCAATATTCGAAAATTGGTCTGAAACGGTCTTAAACTGATCAATAAAAAACTGATTTTTAACTTTTACATTTAAAAATCCCTTCACCACATTGAAGCTTTCCAGCAATTCAGTCTGCTCGGTTAATGCCTGACCCAATTCAACGCCAATACCTTCCGGACTTTTCTTCAGTTGCTTCACTAGAGGAAAAGTAACGATGGTAAAATCACCTTCAAACTCAGTTTTATTCTCCTGAATTTCAAGTTTTATATCTTTTAGCTGATAGACATTAAGAATTACCTCTGCCAGCTTTTGTTCTATGATATTTTTAATATTCATTATTTATCGTTTGAAATACAAATATACGGAAATAAAAAAACCGCCCGAAGGCGGTTTATAGTATAATAATTTAAATTTATAAATTACTTCATCCAGAATGGAGAGTACTGATTAACTGAATACATATCATCAATACTAGGATTTGGAACATTCGCTGTATTAGAAATATACTCAGATTGAGCATACATCAGCCTGTTCGGTCTTCTTGGATAAAAAGCTCCCAATGGCATTGGCAATTGCGGGAATCCTGTTTTGTTGTAACTAATAAAAGTTTCTGTTGGATTAATATGTGTTAGTGCAATCCATTTTTGATATTGAATAGCTTCTATCTTATTGGTAGTTGCAGCCCAACCCATTCCTGGCTTAGCAGCAATTGCAGCAAGATAAGCAGGACCAGCAGCACTGCCAAATGTTGTGAAAGACTGAGTAATCCCGTCATTAAATGAAGTCTGAGCATTAAACAACATTGTAGTAGGATATACAAGAGCAGCTTCAGCCTGTAAGAATCTAACTTCAGATAAAGTTAATACATAACCAGGAGTAGTAGCTGACGAGCTGTTGTACAACATAAATAAACCTAACATTGCGAAATCACCTTCTTCTGCACCAGCTTCCTGAAGCGCTCCCTGTACCTGACCTTTGTATGACCCTATAGCTTGGGAAGGTGCACTAAGAGCTTGACCAATAAACAATCTCTGAATTCTACCGTCAATAACGCCGGCAGTAAGAGGTGTTTGACCGGTTAATGTTTTAATAATGTGATCTGAAGCGAATGTTTGTCTCCAGGTAGGATTTAAATCATTAACATCAATATCAACTCTACCGTAAGCCTGATAGAATGGATTTCTTTGTGAAGCAGCACCAGTATTATATCCAGGATCAATTCTTACGTCAGCAGTAATAAAATTAGCAGCATTTGAAGTCAATGAAGACATCGCCTGTAATTCTGCATTTCTCCAAGAAATAACCTCAGGATCTGTAATCTTAGAAAGTCTTACTAACATCTTAAGTCTCACTGTATTTGCCATTTTTGTCCAATTACTCATATCAGCTGATGTAGCCTTAAAGATTGGATCTTCAGCAGCAGCCAAAGCAAAAGTTGAATTTTGAGGAGTTTGCGCAATTAAAACCTTTGCTTGATCTAATTCGGCCAGTAAACCTTTATAAACATCCTTACCTTTATCATACTTAGGATTTTTTAAGACCTGTCCTTTAAATGCTTGGCTGTACGGAACATCATTATAAAGATCCACAATCATTTGCATGTAATATGCTTTCATAATCTTTGCAATCGCTACATGATGTGGGAAACTCGCAGCTCTCGGATTATCAATAATAGACTGATAATTTGCTACACCCAAATATAAGTTATCCCAGATTTCATCATAGAACTGAGTATCAGCTCTCATTTTGAACTCGTCACCGTAAGGAGAAGCGTAGAAATAAACATTACCTCCCCAAGCGTTCATCATAAGATTTCCAAAACGGTTCATTGTAGTAGAATATGTTCTGTAAACCTCATGCTCTGCAGCAGCCAATCTATCTTTTGGTGAAGTCTGATCAGCATACTGCTGATTGACATTTTCATTAACATCTAAGAACTCATCGCTGCAAGAGTTGAAAAACGTCAGCAATGTCATTCCTAAAATTGGTATTAATATCTTTTTCATTATTGATTTATTTAAAAATTAATTGTCGTAGTAAAACCTACCGTTCTCGTTGATGGATATTGGTTTGAGTTTGTCAATCCACTGATATTTCCTGTAGTGAAAGATGCTTCCGGATCTGCATAACCTTTATTTTCTTTTGCAAATTTATAGAATGGATTTCTTGCATATACACTGAAGCTTAAACCTGTAAGTCCGATTGATCTGGCAGTATCACCATTAAGCGCATAAGATAATCCCAATTCTCTTACTCTGAAAGCAGTACCGCTAAGAATAAAGTTTTCACCTACTCTTGAATATACACTTCCGTAGTAATCAGGTAAACCTTCGTAAGAATCTCCTCCTGATTTTATTGAGGTATTTGCAACATATTGACCAGATGCAGCATCAAGATAAACAGAATTTGGAATGATATATCCACCTTGAGTTCTGTCATAAGATGCTGATTGCTCTAGCTGTCCACTAAATGCCATACTCTGCATTGCACCTGAGTAAATTACACCTCCATTTCTATAATCTAATACAGCATATAAACCGAAGTTTTTATATTTAAAGTTAGTATTAAACATCAAAGTATAATTTGGTGTTACACGTCCGAAATTTACATAGTTATTAGTAATGTAAGGATTTCCGTTATCAGGATTAATGATAATTCTACCCTGCTCATCTCTCATGTATGCAGTAGCTTTCAGCATAGGAAATTCTTCACCTTTTATAGCAAAAATCCCTGCGTATCCACCAGTTGAAAGGTTCACCTCGTCTTGACCGTTAGCAAGTTCCAATACTTTTGTTCTGTTGATTGACCACGCAAGGTTGAAATCCCATGTAAAATCACTCGATTTAATTGGAGTAGCTCCAAGAGTAACTTCCATACCTTTGTTTCGGATATCACCGACGTTAACTGGTGTGAATCTTATACCAGAAGCACTAGATGTGGTTTGGTTTGTGATCAAATCTTTTGTTGTCTGCAAATAAGCGCTCGCATCAAGGGTAAGTCTGTTTTTGAAGAAACCTAATCCAACACTTACTTCCTCACTGCTCACAATCTCCGGTCTGATGTTAGTATCTGTAGGAGTTCTGTTATCAATAAAGCTTAATTGTCCCGCAGCCCCGAATGGAAACCCTGGAGCCAAAGTTACCGTGTTTTCAATTGCAAAGATATTTACAGGATCGTTACCTACCTGCGTATGAGAAGCTTTCACAACAAATCTGCTGATTGTATTACTCTCAACATTGAAAGCTTTTAACGGCATGAAAGATACACCACCTGAATAGTAAAAATAGTCAGGATTACTTCCAATATTTTGATCTGAATGAAGAAGTTTAGAAGAATTTTCATATCTTGCTGTAGCATTTACAAATAAATAATCTTTATAAGCTAAATCTAAGTTTGCAAAAAATGCATATCTTCTGTCAATAAACCTATTGTTATTAAGGTTATAAGGGATTGTTAAGTTCGTAAGATTCCAATATTGGTATAATCCCGGAATTCTAAGCCCTGTACCACTTACAGAAGTGATTTTAGATTGAGTCTGTTGCACGTTATGTCCCACAGTTAATTTAAAATCTAAATTATCTGTAAGATCATAATTGATATTCGCCATTAAATCATTATAGAAGTATCTGTTTACAGAATTTGACTGTGACAATGACGATGTAACGGCTGAAACAGCTGGCGTAATAACAGGAACTGCAAGACTCGCAGCGTATCCATTATTATAGTTCAGCACATCTGTAGAAGTTAACTGTGCAGATGCATTATTTACAATGGAAATATGTTCGTTAAATTTATAACCAAGTGAGAACGTACCATTCATGATGTCAATCTTTGAACTGTTTCTCACATTTTTTATTGTCCAGTATGGATTCTTATAATATTTGCTCCATCCATATACCTGAGGACTGTTTTCAAATTCAGTAATAGGAATCTCACTCGATGTCTGAAGTACATCACCGTAAAGATCTGAAGACGTTGTAGAAACAGAGCGGTTAATATACGTAACTGATCCATCAAAAGATAGTTTACCCATTTTAAACCCTCCGTTCACAGCAACCGATGTTTTCTTTAATTTGTCATCCGCAACAATAAATTCTCTGTCTTGACGGTTGATTGACAAACCTGCGTAAGCATCTGAATTACCACCTGTAACTGTTAAACTATTGTTAAGATTTAATCCGGTTTGGAAAAACTCTTTTACATTATTTTTTCTTGGAGAGTAAGGTGCAAAAACAGAAGCTGCTGCATCCTGTGCAGGCACATCGCCATCAGGATTAACAGATATAATTCCATCACCATTAACATCATAGAAAGGTACTCCAATAGCTACCGTCTGACCAGCGTATGCAGGATCCGAAAAAGCCGGCCCCCAAGCTCCGTTCTCAACGTGAATTCTATCCCCGAACCATCCTTGTCCATATTGTTTCTGAATATGTGGGGTAAATAATACATTATCAAATTCAACGTTACTGTTGAAATTCACCCTTGCTTTTCTGGAACCACTACCTTTTTTAGTTGTTACAATAATAGCCCCATTCACACCTTGAGATCCATAAAGCGCTGCTCCTTGTAAACCTAATAATGTTGTTACTGATTCAATCATATCAGCAGGTAATGACTGAAGTATGGTCTGTGTTGATATAACACCGTCAATAACAACTAATGGTGAAGTACCTCCCGTTAATGTTCTACTACCTCTGATTTTAATATCATACGTTCCATCAACTCCACTATTTGTTTTATTGATTGTAAGACCTGGAACTTTACTTGCTAATGCTGCAATCGCATTCGGTGCTGCTGCCTGAACTAGCTTGTCTTTACCAACAACTGTAGCTGTTGAGGTCTGAGCATCAAGTTTCATCTTTCTGTTCATAGCTCCAGTCATTACTACTTCACCAATTTCTGTTACTTTTGGAATTGTATCATTAGTCCCTTGCTGAGCGTTAACTAAAGCTAAAGAAGATGATAAAACTACCAGTAGTACACTTGCTGTTAATTTCTTCATATTTAAATTGATTATTTTTTACTAAATGCAAATATGTGAAACTTTCTTAAATTAAACAAATGTTTTGTTAAAAATATTTAACACAACGTGCAGATATTATAATAATTACAAATTTTTTACAAATATACTGTCAAAGTGTTATCATTTTTATGATTTTAATAATAAAGAAATTGATTATATATTTGCACATACAATAAAGTTGTGTTAATGAATCAATTGATTAAAAAGTATTCTCAATATGTAGAAGCCGGTTGCGATGAAGTCGGAAGAGGTTGCCTGTGCGGACCGGTAGTAGCTGCAGCAGTGATCATTGATGATACTTTCGAGCAGAATTTAATTGATGATTCTAAAAAGCTGAATTTTAAAACAAGGCTTGAACTTGATTCTTATATAAAGGATCATGTAAAATGCTACGCTATTCATGAACTTCCTCCATCGCATATAGATGAATATAACATTCTAAATTCCAGCATTCATGCCATGCATGGGGCTTTAGATAAATTAACAATCAGACCTGAGTTTATTTTGGTGGATGGCAATAGATTTCATCCCTACAACTTTATTCCGCACGAATGTATTGTAAAAGGAGATTCAAAAATACTGGCGATTGCTGCCGCATCTGTTTTAGCAAAAAATTACCGGGACCGACTGATGATGGAACTACATCATGAATTTCCGGAATACGGCTGGAATACCAACTTTGGATATGCTACAAAACACCATCAGCAGGCACTTGTACAGCATGGCCCCACGATACATCACAGACAGTCTTTCAGGTTGAAGTATGACTGAATTTAATATGAACTTAATATTAACAAATTATTAAGCCAAAAAATATTATTTGAAACTGATCTAAATAAAAAAGGGAAGCATTTACTATGCTTCCCTTTATATTTTACAGTACCAGATTACTGTTATTTTCTGTTTGATTTCTGCTGACCCTGAGCTTTTTGCTGCTCCTGAGCCTTCTCCATCATTTCCCTCATTCTTTTCTGAAACTTGCTTTCGGTTTTCGGCTTTTCCTTGTTAGCCTGAATCTGTGCATGAATTTTCTTTTCATCTAAAATCAGGTATTTAATCACCAAAATAATTAAAATGTTAATTGCATTGGATACGAAATAGTACCATGATAAACCTGAAGCAGATGTGTTAAGGAAGAACAGGAATGTAATTGGGAAGATGTACATCAATACTTTCATATTCGGCATACCTTCCTGCTGTGGCTGCTGCATGTTACCTGAAGTCATTACAGTATAAATCAAGATCACAACTGTACACGCGATAGCAAATACACTTATATGTTCTCCTAATAATGGCACATTGAACGGCAATTTAATCAAATCGTCGTAAGCTGTTAAGTCTTTTGCAAACCAGAAACCTTTTCCTCTCAAATCAATAAAGTTGGGGAAGAAACGGAATAACGCGTAGAAAATCGGAATCTGAACCAACGCCGGAAGACATCCCGCCATTTGGTTTACACCGGCTTTTCTGTAGATTTCCATTGTTGCCTGCTGCTTTTTCATTGGGTCCGCATCTTTCAGTTTGGCAGTTGCTTCGTCGATTTCCGGACGGATCACTCTCATCATTGCACTCAGCTTGTGCTGCTTGTACATGATTGGAGAAAGGATCAGCTTTACGATAATCGTCATCAGGAAAATTACCCAACCAGCAGACAATCCCCACTCTGCGATGAAATTGTACATCGGCATGAAGAAATAACGGTTCATCGCTCCGATAAATGACCATCCTAAAGGTAAAATCTCATCAAAATTTTTGTCGTAAGACTTTAACAATGGTAAATCCAACGGCATAAAATACCAAGTAAAATCCTGATTCAATTCACCACCATTCATTGCTACAAAACCTTCAAAATTCAGTTTTTTAAGATATTCTCCTTCGTCGATGGTTTCCTGATTTCCTTTGCTGTTGGTGAAACCTGTTTTAGATTCAATTACGGAAGAGAAAAACTGCTGCTTTACACCAATCCAGTTAAGGGTTTCTTCATCTTCAGACATATCTGTTCTCCCGTCATAGTCATAATCCTTGTAATTATTAAACGCGTATGAAAACTCTGAATGAGACTGCTCCTGTGCTCTACCCTTTTCAAGATTTCTTACATTGTAGTCCCAGATAAAATCTGCTTTGTTCTCAGAAGAAATTTTAGATAAACCCTGAGTTCTAACTTTAAAATCTACTGTATATTTAGGCAACAGCGTATAAACAAACTGAACAATGGCTCCGTTTAGATTAGCGGTCATCGTTGCTACATTGCCAGCAACTGAAGGAGTAAAAACTAAATCTTTAGTATTGATTAATTTCCCTGCTTTGTCTTTAAACTGAAAACCATAGTTTGAATTATTTTTTGTAATCAGATAAAGCGGAAGATCTGCAACGTCAGTCTTTTGGTTGTAAGCCTTGAATTTTGCAAGCTCCACTTTAGAAACCTGACCTCCCAGACTTGAGAATTCAATTTTAAGCTCATCATTGGCAAGATTTGCACTTTGAATTGCTCCCGGAGTTACATTAGAATTAATTTGAGCTGCCTGAGTCTGCTTCACAGCGCTTTTTACCTGTTGGGTTTTTTGCTGCTCAGCTTTTACGGTTTCTTCTTTCTGCTGTTTGTCTTGAAAATAAAACATAAAACCGAAAAGAATTAAACATAAAACAGAAAAACTAATCATCTGACTTTTATCGAGTCCTTTGTTCTGTTGCATTTTATATTGATTAAAATTTTTAAATTTAATGAAGAAGCAAATATGCCCCTTTTTAGAGTCGACAAAAATACTCTTTTTTTATCAAAACTCTATACTATAATATGTTACTATATAATAAACTCAGGCTGAGAATAATCAGTCTGAGTTTATCTATGACGTCTGTAATTTCAGAATTACTTTATTTTGCAGCACATGCTTTAATGAATGCTCTGAATAAAGGATGCGGACTTGCCACCGTACTCTTGTATTCCGGGTGATACTGTACCCCAACATAGAATGGGTGATCAGTCATTTCCAGTGCTTCTACCAGACCTGTTTCAGGGTTTGTGCCCGTTGCTGCAAAACCGTTATCTTCAAATTCTGCGATATAATCACTGTTGAATTCATATCTGTGGCGGTGTCTCTCAGAAATATGTTTGCTTCCGTAGATTTCATTTAATTTTGAACCGTTCTTCAATGAACATTTCCATGCTCCAAGACGCATTGTACCTCCTTTGTCTACAACATTTTTCTGTTCTTCCATCAAAGAAATTACAGGATGTTCTGTAGAAGTATCAAATTCCATTGAATTGGCTTTTGTATAACCTAAAACATTTCTTGCAAACTCAACAGTCATAATCTGCATTCCGAGACAAATTCCCAACATCGGAACTTTGTTTTCTCTTGCATACTGAGCGGTAAGAATTTTACCTTCAATACCTCTGTCACCAAATCCAGGTGCAACAAGGATTCCGCATACACCATCTAAACTGTCTTTGATGTTTTCTTTCGTCAAATCACCACTGTAAACCCATCTTATTTTCACTTCTGTTTCAAGATCAGCACCTGCATGCTTGAAAGCTTCTGCAATTGAAATATAAGAATCCTGAAGTGAAATATATTTTCCAACCAAGGCAATCTCAACAGTTTTCTTAGGATTCTGGAATTTTTTAAGGAACGTTTTCCAGTCTTTTAAATCTGCTTCTTTATCGCTTTTTAAATCTAATTCTTTAAGAACTACATCGTCAAAGTTCTGTTTCTGAAGGTACATCGGAACTTCGTAAATCGTTTCCAAATCTTTACATTCGATCACATTATCCAAAGGTACGTTACAGAACTGAGCCAGTTTTGCTCTCTGATCTTTAGGGATTTTATGCTCGGTACGGCAAACCAATACGTCAGCCATAATTCCGCTTTCCATCAGCTGACGGACAGAGTGCTGAGAAGGTTTTGTTTTCAATTCTCCGCTTGAAGCCAGATAAGGCAGCAAAGTCAGGTGAATCACCATAGAATTTTTCTCACCTAATTCCCATTTCAGCTGGCGTACAGTTTCAATGTAAGGCAAAGACTCTATATCTCCAACAGTTCCGCCGATTTCAGTAATGATGATATCGTAGTTCTGCTTGGAAAGAATTTTAATTCTGCGTTTGATTTCGTTCGTGATATGAGGAATTACCTGAACTGTTTTCCCAAGGAAGTCTCCTTTTCTTTCTTTTTCAATTACAGTCTGGTAAATTTTCCCTGTGGTAACGTTGTTGTTCTGAGAAGTCGGCGAGTCAAGATAACGCTCGTAGTGACCTAAATCCAGATCCGTCTCTGCACCATCTTCGGTCACGTAACATTCTCCGTGCTCATAAGGATTCAAAGTACCTGGATCGATATTAATATAAGGATCAAGCTTTTGAATTGTTACATTGAAGCCGCGTGATTTTAGCAGTAGACCAAGAGAAGCTGAAACGATTCCCTTTCCCAAAGATGAAGTTACACCTCCTGTCACAAAGATGTACTTTGTATTCTTTTTACTCATTAGATTAGGTTTGTGCAAAGTTAGGACAAAAAGAAAAGCAAAGCAATTTTGTTACACTTTAAAATACGAAATGAAACAAAAAAGGTTTCCAATACTGCTATTGAAAACCTTTACCCAAACCAAATTATATAATATGAAAACTATTATTTTTTTACTAATTCGAAGTATGCATTTACTTCAACTTCTTTTGCAACACCGGCTCCGGTAGGATCATATTTAATGTTGTAATCCAAACGGTTTACTTTAAATTTTGCCTGAATACCTGCAACTTCTTTTCCCTGCTGATTTTTTGTAATTCCTCCAAAAGTTACAGGAATACTCACTTCTTTTGAAACATCTTTGATAGTTAATTTACCTCTCAGTGTGTAGGAATTATCTTTTCCTTTTGTAACCGAAGCACTTTCAAAAGTCATTTCCGGAAATTTGTCTGCATCAAAAAAATCTGCAGTTCTTAAATGCTTGTCTCTCGGCTCTACTCCGGTATTCACAGATGCTGTATGCACTGTGAAGCTAAACTGAGCATTATCCAAATTGTTTCCTTCAGTTGTCACTTTTCCGTCAAACTTATCAAACCGGCCCTGTACAAAACTGATTCCCATGTGTTTGATATTAAAATTCACAGATGAATGCATCGGATCTACGGTCCATCCTGTCTGAGCAAAAGTGAACATGCTGACCAAAGCAAAAGCAAAACTTAACAGTATTTTTTTCATTTTTAAAAATTTATACCGACAAATGTACTATTAAGTTTCAGTACGAATCATTGACCTATGTTAAGATTTTCTCTTAGATGAAATTAATCGGTTTCCGAAATAAATCATAATCAATACAATGACAGAATTTAAATAGATAAGTAAGCTGACCTGAGAATCGTCACTCCTGCCAAAAGGACATCGAGACAAAAACCTGGGCACTTTTAAGCAAAACATTTTTCATCTCCTAAAATTAAGAAAATTTCAAAAAAAATCTTCAACTTCGCAGTATGGCAAAACTTAAAACAGCATATTTCTGTCAGAACTGCGGCTCACAATATCCACAGTGGACAGGTCAATGTAAAAACTGTCTTGAATGGAACACTCTGGTAGAAGAAATTGTAGAAAAAACCTCATCTAAAACTCCACCGTTTTCGAAATCAAAGCAACACGTCATCAACATCATCGAAGTTGAAGCCGTGGAAGAACCGAGGATAAAAACACCATCTGATGAGCTTAACCGCGTTTTGGGAGGAGGAATTGTTTTAGGCTCAGTCACTTTGATCGGTGGCGAACCCGGTATAGGCAAGTCTACTCTTCTCTTACAACTTGCCTTGAAGATGAAAAAGAAAATTTTCTACGTTTCAGGTGAAGAGAGTGCGTCCCAGATCAAGATGAGAGCCGACCGTTTGGCTGAAATCAAAAACCCGAACTGCTTTCTGTACACCGAAACTTCATTGGAGAAAATTCTTCATGAAGCCAAAAAACTGGAACCCGATTTTGTGATTATTGATTCCATTCAGACATTACAGTCTCAGCTGATTGAAAGTTCGCCGGGAACCGTTTCACAAATCAGAGAATGCTCCAATGAAATTATAAAATATGCCAAAGAAAACAATGTTCCTGTATTTTTAGTGGGTCACATCACAAAAGACGGGCAGATTGCCGGACCTAAAGTTCTGGAGCACATGGTTGACGTAGTCTTAAATTTCGATGGCGACAGAAATCATCTTTTCAGATTGTTGAGAGCCAACAAAAACCGTTTTGGATCGACGGCAGAAATTGGTATTTATGAAATGGTTTCACAAGGTTTAAAAGAGATTAAAAATCCTTCTGAAATCTTAATTACCAAAAAATCTGAAGAACTTTCCGGAAATTCAGTGGCCGTAACTTTGGAGGGAAACCGACCGATGCTTCTGGAAATTCAGGCGCTGGTAAGTACGGCTGTTTACGGAACTCCGCAAAGAAGCTGTACAGGTTTTGATTCTAAAAGACTGAATATGCTTCTGGCGGTTCTGGAAAAAAGAGCAGGCTTTCAGTTGGGTGCAAAAGACGTTTTCCTGAACATAACCGGCGGAATAAAAACAGACGATCCGGCTTTGGATTTAGCGGTTGTCGCTTCCATTCTTTCATCCAATGAAGATATTGCCATTTCAGAACATTACTGTTTCGCGGGAGAGATTGGTCTTAGCGGAGAAATCCGTCCGATTGCTCAGGCCGAACAGAGAATTACGGAAGCAGAAAAACTGGGTTACGAAAAGATTTTTATCTCAAATTTAAATAAACTTCCAAAGAAAAAATTCGGGATTAAAATTGAAGAAGTGAGCAAAGTTGAAGATTTTCATGAAAGGCTGTTTTAAATAGAATTTATCTTGAAATTGTGTTTTAAAAATATTACATTTACATGATAAAACTATTACACCCAGATGATTACAAAACTAAAAACCTGTTTATTGATGCTGTTTTGCAGCTCAATATTTTTCGCTCAAAACTTGATATTTCAAAATCCCATAAGTGAAATCAATCTCAATTTGGAGGAAAAAATCAATCCGCTTTTAGCTTCTACTTACGTTAAGTCAAAATATTATCAGCAGGGCTTGTTTGATCTTAAGTCTGATTTGGAAATTCCCCTTCCTGACGGCAGAAATATCAAGGCAAAGCTTTCAAAAACATTTATCTACACCAACAAAAGCAAATCGTATTCTTATACCGTTGAAAACGAGCCTAAATCTGAATTGGTTTTATCAACTTACGATGATGTAGTGACCGGAATGTACTCTTCAAATTTGGGTGAAAAAGTAATTTTCCATCAGATTAAAAGTAATTTATTCGCAGTTTCTTTAGTCAATGAAGCCAACCTGATTACTCAGGATTCAAAAAATGATTTTATCCTTAATGAGTCTTCAATACAGCAAAAACTCAATGCGGATGTATGTCTGCAATCTACGCCAATATGTACAGCCAGCAGAATAGACGTTTTGGTGGTCTACACTACTGCTGCAAAAACTGCCTGGGGAGGCACAGCACAAAGTAATTCTTTTATAGCAACAGCAATTACCAATTTTAATAATGCATTGCTAAATTCCGGAGTATCCAATGCTACAATTAATGTGGTTTATTCCGGAGAAATAGGCTATACAGAATCCGGAAGTCTAAGCACAGATTTGCCGAGATTCAGAAACAACAATGATGGTTTTATGGATGAAGTTCATAGTTTAAGATCAACTTATGGAGCAGATGTTTGTGCTTTGGTAACCTCTACTCCTACAAATACCTGCGGATTGGGTTATGTAAATACAGTACCCGGAAACTATAGTGCAAATGCAGCATTTTCTGCAACAGTTTTCAGCTGTGTGGTTTCAAACTACTCTATGGCTCACGAAATGGGCCACAATATGGGATTGAGGCATGACTGGTTCGTAGATACAGCTACTACACCATGCAGCAATCATCACGGATACGTCAACCGAACTGCCATAATATTAGGAGCAGCAAGTGTTTCATCCCAAAGATGGAGAACCATCATGGCATATAACGACGAGTGCTCAGGTAACGGTTTTAGCTGCAGCAGAATAAACCGATGGGCAAACCCAACTGTAAATTACAACTCCGAACCCACGGGAATTGCTTCAGGAAATCCAAATCCGTCTGACGAAGCCTTCGGTTTTGCACGTTTTGCCTGTGTGGTATCGCAGTTTATGCCTACGTCAAATCTGGGTACTTTTGAAATCAAAAATCAAAATATAAAAGATTTTACAATTTATCCCAATCCTGCGAAAGAAGAAATCAATATCTGGATTAAAAACGATGAAATCTATACCTTCAAAATAATCAATGTAGTTGGGCAAATTGTTTTAACATCAGACAAAAAAACCATCGATCTGAGAGGATTGCCTTCCGGAGATTATTTTCTGAGTGTTTTTACAGACAAAAATTCCTTCATCGGAAGCAAAAAGTTTATCATTAAATAGTTTTGTTTTAAAAATATCTATCATCTGAATAGATTTATTTGGAGGATTTGTTTTTATGCTTGTTTAAATTTTTGCTGTAGTCTTGAATATTAGATGCAGTAATCACGGAGAGAATGAATTTTATGCACATTGATTTCAAATAAAAAAGATTGATTAAATAAGTCTTCAGATTCAAAATACATTTTCATTTTCGGTTCAGTTTGACGCTGTAGTAATTGAAGATGAATTGATTTTAAATATAATTTCTCATAAAAAGATAGATTTACAAAAAATTTCATTCAATTACACCGATTGCGAAAAAGGAGTTTGGGTGGAAACCATTTTAAATGGCGAAAGTTTGCTCAAAAATTTCTATATTCGTTTATGAACTTCCTCGCCCACTCTTTTCTATCATTTTCCGACGGACAGATTGTCGGGCAATTTCTGGAAGATTATATCCGGAATAAAGACCGATATTCTTTCCCGAAAGACATCCAAAACGGAATTACGATGCACCGCGCCATCGATACTTTTACAGATTCTCATCCTGCAATTCATGAAGCCAAGAAAGTTTTCAGTCCGCTGGTGAGATTATATTCGGGTGCTTTCGTCGATGTTTCTATGGATTATTTTTTAGCTAATGACTTAACAGTTAATTCATTACAAGGCTGGAAATCACACTCGCAAAATGTCTACAAGATTTTGAACCGGCACCTCCATTTATTCCCTGAAAATTTCAAAACGATGCTCTCAAGAATGGAAAGTGAAGACTGGCTGTACAATTACCGTACAGACCGCAGCATCGGGTTCAGCATGAAAAACGTTTTACACAAAGCAAAATATTTAGATAAAGACATTCCTGTTTTTGAAGCGTTTTCAGATAACAAAAAATTCCTGAAAGAATGTTATGACAACTTCTTTCAGGAACTATACTTACATGCGAAACACACCAATGATGTGATGACACAGTTTTAGATGTAAATCGAAATTTCAGTCAATTTTTCAAAACATTTTCAATATACAACATATCCTTCGACGGGCTCAGGATGACATGTCTGAAAATATCTTAAAATCTATACCCAATTGATAATCCGCTTCTGAAGCCAGCCCAAGGGCCGTCAACCTTTATTCTTGCACCTTCAGTATTGGTTTCTACAGTGTAGTCTACAAAAGGTACGTCGAGATCTTCAATTTCTTTTTTAAGCTGAGCCTGCATTTCCGGAGTAAGGAAGATGTCGCTGGTTAAAGCAAAATCTCCTTTTCCTGTCCCGTAATGTGCTCCGGCAATCCAAAAATCGAGAACTAAACTCTGAGCTTTATTAAGAAAAAACTGAGCTCCAACCATTAAGCCTCCGCTGTGACCGCCAGCTTCACCTTTTCCCATCAAAGGAATTGGATAGACAATGCCATTTACAGGCTGAAAATTGTAGTAAAAATCAAAATCATTGGATTCTACGCTGGAATAACGGTAGTACGGAGCAAAATAAAATCCTTTTCCATAGCCATGACCGATATAGAATCTTGGTTCTAATGTAAAATTGGTCGCTTTAATTTCCAGATTCTGGAACTGTCTTTCATCATCCTCATCCAGAAAAGAATTAATGAATGGAACTTTTCCTTCGGGCATTGTCCCGAATCCTATCGTTAAAGAAAACCATTGATTCAACGATCTTTCATAGGTAAGATTAAAATTTCTGAAGGCATAAGCCGTCACATTGGTTTTAATGATATTCATTTTTTCCGGAACTTCCGCAGCCGGCGGAATCGGACTTTCAATCTGTGCCTGCACGAATGGCATAGCGCTCAAGGCGATAAGCGAGATAATTTTTTTAGTCATAGCTGGTGATTTTGGTGTGAAAAATTTATATCAAAAAGCAGGCAAAATTTATTTATTTTTTGATCAGCTTTTTCGTTTCAGATAAAACTCCTCCTTTTTCAGCGGTAATGAAATAGACTCCCGACGGAAGATCTGACACCTGAACTGCTTCTGTACTCTTATTGATTTGCTTTAAAACCTTTCCTTCAGCATTGTAAATCATGATATTGGCATTGTCGCCGTTTCTAAAATGCACAACATCTGTTGCCGGATTAGGATAAAACTCAAGTTTATTTTTCAGCTGTGCATCTTTTACGGCAAGATAGACTTCATTTAATGCCTGAGCCACATTACTATTTTGAGGAGCACCTGTACCAATTGTGATAACAGCATTTGTAGTACTGAAGAGTGGTGCTTTGTGTGCGCTGTCATAATAAGCGTAAGAGGTATTAACTATTGTTCCCGCAGGAAAACCAAAAACCGTCATTGCAAAATTCTGAACAGATTTTACCCTCGTCACATTGCTATATGTTTTCGTACCTATAAGAAGCGTTCCCCACGCATCAGCAGAAATATTGATATTCCCACTCACATTTCCGTTAAAACCCTGTGCTGAAAAAGTACCTGATGCTGTATCACTTTCATTAAGCCCAAAAGAAGTTGGATAGCTGATAAATGTACCGTTATTGGTACTGAGATTAATAGTTGCATCGGTAGTTACCAAGGCCGTTATTTCAAGTTTCGCTGCAGTCTGTTTGTAATAGACCGTAGTTCCGCTATTCACATACTTCAACGTTGATCCCGGATATGTACTGATCTCCGCCGCGGTCGGTGTGGAATACGTTCCCGGACTTGCAGCACCCATAGTAAGAGCTGAATTATTGAAGACTGTGTTGGCTCCGGTTGCGGAGTGATCTGGTGTTCCGTTTAAGCTTACAAAATTACTAATATCACCGGAAACAGGATCGTGATAAGCTTTTGTGATCGTTGTTTGCGCGTTTGCCAATGAAACACAAAGCGTTAAAGAAAATAGAATTTTTTTCATGCTATAAAATTTTATCTAAAATTACGCAAAAAACCAGCCAGCTTTTAAAATTTTTTAAGAATTTTTAACATTATTAAAAAGTTACATTTTTAAAGCGGATTCATTTAAAATGACAATCTTATTTTTAAAACTTTACTTTTCTATTCACACTTTCATTATTATTCAATTTAACGACGACAATGATAACCGAATTTTCAACATGAATCTATTCATCGTTAAATTCTTGGGTATGCAACTGATGATAAAAACTGATTGTTGAAAGTAAACCAATCTAAAATCTGCTGATCGGTTCTGTTGTAAGACGTTCCCAAAGCACTGCCATCACTGATTACATGAATGATAACGGAATTTCATAGAGTGTATCTTTTTTAAATCCGCCCCTTCCATTCGCTTATCAGTTGAGACAATTTCAGATTAAAATCTTGTGTAAGTTTTTTGCGTCAGGGTTTTTGGCAAAATAGTCTGCCATTCGGATATCTGTAGTACAGGCTTCAGAAGGCTTTGTTGTTGGTGAGGTTTAGGACAGGGCAACAATGCACGGGAAAAGTGCAGAAAGTGTAGTTAAAGGTTTCAATTTAGTTTTTTTTCAAGAGAATATTATTTTTTGAAGTGGATGAAAAAAAAATTTGAATGAAATTCATACTCAAAAGTATGAACGGATTTAAACTGGAAAAAGAAACTAAAGAATCAATTAAAAATTCATGATGATCATATTATTAATAAACCTTCTGACTATAATAACAATATCTTGAGGTATGCAGATTAACGTCTTGCCAAATTAAAACTTTTCCCTGCGAATAAGATAAAATTCCCAAAATGGTAAGTAAAAAGGTAACTAATGATTTCATCCTGAAAAATATTTAAAGATAAAAGTGATACTTCTAAATCAATCAATTGATAATTTCCGCATCCGGATTTTCACGTAGCTTTGCAATCCTTTCTTTCCAGTTCTGCAGTTCTTCGTCTGTGAGTCTTACCCATTCTGTCAGTTCGCCAATGATTCTTAAAGGTTCTGTACTTCGGTAAGATCTCGTAGGGTTTCCGGGAAATTTTTTATCGGTGACATTAGAATCATTTTCAAATGCTCCGGTAGGTTCTACAATGTAAATGTGATCATAACCATTACCTTCTGCCAAAGCAGCAGCCAGCCCTGCTCCGTTTGGTAAAGCTGTGAAATAAATGTGATTCATAATTATTTCTGAGCGGTAGTTTGAATTAAAACCTGCACTGAGAAAATCTCCGATCTTCAAATCTGCCTTTGTACCGTGATAAAATGGACCTCGATCCAAAATTTGGCTGTCTTTTTTGTTTTGCATGAGAATATTTTGTTGAGATGGAAGTACCTGTAAACTTAGGAATTTGTTTTGAAATGCAAAAACCGCTTGCTGAAAGCGGTTTTTAAGTTTATGGAGAATATTTTTTTATTGACAGTTACTAACTACAAATCCGCAGTATCGGATTTTTAAAGATCTAAACCAATCTATCACTAATTACTTAATTTATAAACATCATCATACGTAAGATATTTACTCCTGCTTATCGTGTAAATCGGATTACCGCTCTCCTCTAAAATAATCCCAACACTTTCGTCATTTTTAGGGAAGAATATCTGATATTTACGACCATCTTCTAATCTTATACCATAAGTTTCGATGCCATTTTCATATTTAACAGAATTTTGAGAATAGTTAAATTCAGCAACCTTACCTATACTGTCTTTTACAGAAAAAGCTTTTGGTTTAAAAGAAATTTCAAATTTACCTCCATTTTTATCAAGTGCTTTCCAGTTACCCTGATAACTGTCAGAACCTTCACAAGAAATTAACAGAACACTCATTAGCAATGCAATGATAACATTTTTCATACTATAAATTTTGAATTAAATATTTAAATTAAGTCGTTACACTTCCCTCAATTCCTGCATCAATCCGAGAAGTGCTTTTTTCTTGAGGAAATATTTTTGGCGGAGAAAATAGGGCAGATAATTAATCGCTTTTACCAACAGCTGAATATCACGCTCCATATATTGATTATTTAGAAAATAGATGTGATTATTACTGGTGAAAAACTTCAGATCTTCCAGATCTTTATGGTCGATATTTTTTGTAAGAACCGCATTCTGATGAAAAACAGTAAGTTCAAATTTGAGTTTCTCTTCCAGAGTTTTCAGATTCTGAAAGTTCTTTTTGATCTGCTCAAAAGGCGTAACGTTACTCATAAAGTTTGTTTCGTTCAACAAGTCCAGATAAAGCTGATACTTCTCTTCATAAACCTTGTCATAGTCGGCAAAATCTTTATAGGTGTTTATAAAATTTACCTTCTGACCTTTTTCCTCTGAAATTTTTATATAATAATTGTAAATGTCTGAGTCGTTTTTCAGCACTTTTTCTTTTATGTCATCAATTTCTATCTGGATCTCAGGCAGAAGATTTTTTGCATCTTTCTGCTTATATTTTATGCCATCGTAATCAAAAGTTTTAATATCGATTTCCTTTTTTGAGATGGCTTCCACAGTTTTAAAATCATTTTCAAGAGTAATCAGACTGTACACCCACTCAACTTTTTCCTTGCTGAACAGCTCATCGAAAGAAATATATTGATCCACAGACGTTTCCTTAACTGTAATATCCGGGTTTTTATGATCATAGTATGAATTAAACATTCTGTCGAAAGAATCCTGCCGGTATTTTTCTTCAAATTCTGAACGGAAAATTTCAATATCCAAATTTGTCGTCTGATCCTTATAATTCACTTTAGAAAACAGTTCCAAAGTCATCTTCTCTTCGGTTTCAGTAAAATCGGTGAAAAGATCTTTTGCAGATTCTGTAAAATTTTCTTTTACAATATTAAGTTTTCTCAGCCTTTCAATACGGTCTTCATGGGATGGATGAGAAGCCCACTGATTTTCAATATTCAGTTTTGATTTACTGAATAATCCTGATTCTGAAAGTTTAATATCAGGAAGTCCATTTTTAAAAAGCACTTCGTTTTGTTCTGCAAGAAAAGCCATTACAAGAGATTGCTCCTGATAGATGTTTTTGCTGGCAACGTTTGTAGAAAATTTAGAATCATAAAAATGTAAGACGTTCTGGTAAGAGTTTTCCGCCAGTTCCAGTCTCAGAAGAGATTCTTCCAAGGGAAGTGATCCGGCAATATGAGCCGCAACCTCATCCGCATGAAATTCCATTTCTCTGGACAGCGCCATGTGACGAAGATTTACAAACGAGTACATCTTCACCAAAACCCACTGAATTTGTCCGGTAATAAATAATGCCAATGCTCCAAAAACTGAAAAATAACCACTCACATCAGAAAAACTCCTGATGGAATCACGGTAAGATTCGTCGTCGTTGACTAAATTAAAAATAATCTGATTGACGTTATAAACATAAGAGCCCACCTTCATCGAGCGTTGCGAAAAATGACCGAACTCATGGGCAAGAATAGCCTTGAGCTCCTGCTTTGTGGTGGTATTGACCAGCCCCATCCCAATGGTAAGATTCTTTTGAATCGGCAGAAACATGCTCCAAAAACTTGAATCATAAAAAACGCTGGCGTTCACCTCGTGGGAAAGATATACTTTTTTGGGTGAATTGGTTCCCGCTTCCTTTACGATTTCATCAATCATTTTGAAAAGTTCAGGTTCGCTTTCTCTTTTAATTTCTTTAAGATCACTACGGTCGTTGATGTGTCTTTTGAAAAGAAATTTAATTACAAAATAAAAAACAAAAAGCCCCAGACCAGCCATTCCGGCACCCAACATAATGGTAACCAACATTGGTTTTGCCACGATCAGCCAAATTCCTGCGGCAATACACGCCAGGGCTAATGCAATTGCTAAAACAAAAATAAAAAGGTAAACAATTACAAAAATTACAATAGCCCAAACTGCGGCGGCACTTTTCTTTTTAAAATCATCAGAAACCTCAATGTACATAGAAATAGTTTTTTTACAATAATACACACATCTGTTAAATATTGCAAGTGAAATACCTGTCTTATCTGATGAATTACGTGAAACAATGTTGCAAACTTAAACCTCATGTACTTTATCAAAGGTCTAATGTGTTGATCAGGATTTGGACATGAAGTTAGCCGTTGAATTAATCATCATTTCTAAGGACCATCTCAATCGGAGGGAAGATATCGTACGTTAAACCGATAAAAATTTGAGAACCACTGTCTACGAAACGGTAATTATAGTTGTCGTGACCAAATATTCCGCTTATGAAAACTCCTAAGTTGTTCTTAAAATAAGCGGTTGCATTGAGCTCTAATCTTGAGGGATCCACAGATTTGTGGGGTTTATCAATCAACTCGTAATGAGCTCCGACGGACCAGTGATTCAACGCTAACTTTTCGTTCAGTACTCCTTCCTCTGGAAAACGTCTCATGTAAGTCAAACCTAAATTATAACGGTTTTTACCATAGATTTTAATATCTTCCGGAGTGTAGCCGCCAAGATCGGGAATTACCCAAAGAAGATTATTATGAAATCTGTTGTATTTAAAAAGAACAGACAATCCCTGTGTAGGTTTGTAATCATCACCTAAATCGACAATCCGGTAGTTGAGTGCCAACTCTGAACGCTGAAAAAGGACTTGTCCTTTTTTGCATCGGTTGAAGGTAGTTTTAAAATACCGTAAAACTTAATATTTAAAAAAATATATTGCAAAACAGCAAAGATTTTCACGTTGACGCAAAGGACACTTTACGAAATATGTTATTTCATAGAATTCTAGCCAATCTCACAATCTGATAAACTGCATGATTTTTCGAAGAAAGTGATCTCGTAATTTCCGGAATTGCCTGAAGATGAGCTTCACACAAATACCCAAATTCAAGTTCTTTAATAACTTTACAGTGTTCTGAAATGATTTTCTTTAATTTTTTATCCCTCTTATACAATTCCACATAAACCAGATATTTGCTTTCGGAATAATCTTTCGGAGTTGTGGTGTCTCTGATGTATTTTTCTAAATCTTTTTTGGGCATTCTGATTATTTTTAATTTAAACCTATTTTTCAGTCTACTTTTTTTCAAACTTATTATTAACTGCAATCAATACAGATCCGCTTGCTAAAAAGACCAAAAGCATTATTAAACTATTCACCATCACTTTACCCAAACCGAGTTCTGTAACATTGAGGAATGGATATGGATACCAATTGGTTACTGAGCCCCGAACCAATGAATAAATCAGATATGACAAAGGAAAGATCAACCAGTACAATCCGTTTTTCCAGCTCAGCTTAGTTTTTGTAACCAGAAACAGCCAGTACAGAATATACAGAAACGGAATCGCAGCATGAAGCATATTATCTAAAAACAACTGCCATCCTGTAGGTTTCCAGACCCCTCTCAAAACCGTGTTGTAAACAATAAACACAATGAAAATATACAAAGCAACCGCAGTTTTGACAGACAGCCTTGAAAAAAATTGACCTAACTGAGTTTTCGGGAAGAAAGCAGAAAACGTAAGGCTTACTGCTATTAAAGAATTACACAAAATCGTAAAATAACTGATGACATTGCCGAAAGTATCTGTCAAAATATAAAACTGAAGAATGACGCAGAACCACATCACCAAAGCAAGCAATGCAGCGAAAATTGTATGGGTTTTTGCTTTCATATTTGATGATTATTAACTTAGTGCATTTCAAATTTAATCATTATTGGAATGGGATTTTGTCTTTTTTCCGTTTACAATTTGAATAGTATGAAATTGTTATGAATTTGAATATTAAAAGCGTAACAACGATAAAAAGTCACGGATTGCAAATCCGCGACATCGTAGTTTTTAAGATTGATAATTTATTCCACAACACCATTTCCCGTAATAATTGCTTCCTCCATACTATCTACAATTTCAGCAACTGTGATTGAAAATACACCCGCAACTCCCTGATCAAATTCTTTTTTCCAGTAATCATAGCCGTCAATTTTATTGGGAAGTTTAACTTTACTGTTTTTTAAAACAGTAACACTTTTATCTAATGCTTCCTCACTAATCGGAATGTGCGACAAATCATTTGCAAAACCATTCCCGGCATCAGGTTTTCCCACCTTTAAATTACCAATGGAGATGTGAATCACCTTCCCATATTTCGGATATTCTTCTATTTTTAAAATTTTCAGGGTAGATTTTTCTTCACCTTTGCGGGTTTTGTAATTCCACTCCTGACCGACGGTGTATTTTGTAGTTTCAGGGTTTTTGCAGTTGGTGAGGAAAAAAGATAAAATTAAGATTGAAAGAATCTGATTAGTCATAGTATATAATTTCTTTTGACAATGCTGTAAAGTCGGGGTCACGGATTGCAAATCCGCAACATCGTGGTTTTTATAACTTTATGTTCAAAATTGAGAACATTTACTTAGCTCAAATTTTGAATTAATTTAAAATCTTTAAACGAGTCGAACCACTTTTTTTTAATTTCCCAAGCTCAATCATCATCTTTCAGCAGTGCTTCATTTCTATGAAAAATCTCCAAAACAGACTTGTAATAGTCTTTAGAAACCCTCCAAAAATCAGGATTGCTGGTTAATACAGATGTTAATAAATCTCCGGAATAAAAATCACCATCTGCAAGAATATTATCAGTCAGCTTTTCCAAGGCAATCGGAATCAAATATTTTAAACCAATATTTTGTCCTATCAAAATTCTCAAATCTTCAACTGAAAAATCAATTAAAGGTTTTTTTCTCAAACTGTAACAGGTGGACATCAAATAGGATTCGTGATTATTTTTCGGCGTATTCCAACTATCTTTTTCAAGATTATCTAACGTTTGTAATTTCCAGTTTTCCTTCATGTGAAATTGATTGACTTGGTGAGCAGATATAGTTTTAGCGAATTATAATTTATAAAAAAATCGCAAAATGTAGAACGGTTTGTTATTTAAGATAAGATTGCTTCGTACCTCGCAATGACGTTACTTAATCATTCCTTCTGTTATTAATAGTTATTTAGCAGAAAGTAGTTCTTCGCTAATATCCGCAACCTGAATGCTTTTAATAGCTGATTTGGTTGAGGAGGCTGTACTTCCGCCGATGATGTATAATTTATCATTATATATTTCAGCAGCAGCATGTCGTCTGGAAATCATATTATTGGATGATAACCTTTGTAGCTTATTGGTTTCTGTATCAAAATAAGCCAAGAAATTCTGATTATTATAACCGCCGGCAATAAAAATCTTAGTACCGGATACCGCTAATGAATGACCCGATATCGCAGCAGGCATCGTATATTGATCAGTCCAAAGATTTTTTTTGAGGTCATACACATTGACCAGACGGGATGACGTGCCGTTAAAACCACCGATAACATAAAGCTTATCATTCACAATTTTGCCCCTGGCTTCTCTGGCAGTCGGCATATCCGGTAATGGATGCCAGGTATCGGAAGCGATGTCATAATATTGGAACCTGTCAGAAAATACTGTGGTGGCGGCATTGTTTAGTCCACTTCCGCCGAACGTGTATATTTTTCCGTTATAGATGGCAGAACCTGCATTTCCTGTGTAGGCACGGTTAACAGCTCCTTTCGTTTTTTGATGAGTTTCAAGGTCTATAATTTCAAGATGACTGTTTCCCCAACCGTTAAAAATATAAATTTTATTACCGTAAGTCTCCGAATTGGCGAATCTTTTAGGAACCAGACTGGAGTTGATGATACTCCAGCGGTTATCTTTTATACTGTATTTCTCAATAATGGTAGCATTGCCATCCGAATCTTTATATCCATTGCTCACATAGATATTGTCTCCTGCTATGGCACTGCATATTGCTCCTCTGCGAACAGACATATCTGAAAGATGTTTGAAAACCAGGGTTTGTGCATTGGCTAGACATAAACCGAAAAGTGAAAAGAGGAATAATCTTGTTTTCAATCGGGGATGGGATTTGGTTTTAAAGATAAGAAAAAGTTACGGATTGGAAACTTTCGAAATCATTTTTCAGATTATTAATTCGTTTTTAAAACAAAAGCCACACGAAAGGATTCGTGCGGCAGCGAGGGGGTTGAGGTTTGGTTTTAAAGATAGGGAAAAGTCACGGATTACAAATCCGCAACATCGGGTTACATTCTTGAAGATGGGTTTGTTCTAATTTGTATTTCTTTCCTACTCATAGTTTGGTAATTTATTAATAACAAAGCAAACAAATTGATAAATTGGAGATGTTTTATTTTGCTCTATATGATTAAAGATATTAAAATTAAGTCAGTGAAAATAATTTTTGCTTTAAATACAAAAACCGCCTAGAAAAAATCTGAACGGTTTAAATTTATAGAGGCTCAACTAGACTTAGCGAAGCAGGAGGTTTTGCAGTTTTTTAGAAAAATGAATAAAGGTAGGGTTGCTATAATTTGCAATTTGCTCATGTTTTGGAATTTGTTTAATTGCCTCAAATTCGTTAGACTTTTCGGAGCGGGGGGAGCGGTTTTGTTTTATCATTATTGCACAAAGTCATGAGACTTTGCGCAGCGGGGGAGATAATGTTTTACTTTTTAGGATTTTCTTTTTCCCATTCTATTGCAACTTTCTTATTTCCATTTACCCATTTTATATAATTGTTAATAATTGTTCCAGATATAAAATCATTTTGTCCTCTCTTTGTACCAATATTTCTTTCTTTAAAATATTGTAATAATCTCGAACCTCCATTAATCCCCCAATTATTTCTTATCCACATTCCTAAACCTCCCATATGTCCATTAAAGTCACTGAATTTTGATGGTTTTTTTAATTCAGATTTACTTTCATAATTTAAAATCTTGTCTAATTCAGACATACACTCTTGCATACTTCTGGGAATGTAAATACCATCAATTTCCGAAAGTGTTAATCTTTTTTTTAAGTCTTCTTCTCGTTTTTGTTTCTGTTGTAGAGTGATTCTTTCTGCTATCTTATCATCAGAATTTCTGTAACCACCAAAGAAATACTTAAAATGAAATTTATCAACTTCTTTTGGCAGAAAATCTGATTTAAACTTAGTGTTCTGAATATAATTTAGAATTTTGTCTTTACTTAAGTTTTCATCGATATCAAATTTTTCAACTTCGAAACTACCGTCTTTTTTTAAATAACCTGAAATTTGCAATCTGTAAAGATGATACTTGTGAAACTCTTGTGAATCAATAGAGACAAACTTTAAATTATGCATTTTCTCAATTGTTTCTGACAAAATTTGACCTGTAATGATGCTTTCGAAATTGTTTATATACTTGTTAGGCGATTGTATACTGGTTATAAAGCTACTTTCTCTTTTTCGAATAAATTTTAAATCTTTATAAACTTCCTTGAAATCCTGATGAACAGGATTCAGACTTAAATTATTAAAATCATAAATGCTTACTTTTTTCCTTGCGTCAATTACATAGATAGAATCATTTTTATTAAATATAAAATTATCTAATAAATACGCTTCACTATCATCAATGTCAGATTTTAAAGTAATAATATTATTGTTACTTTTTTTATTATCAATCAATTGAGATGAGGGAAAAAATAAACCACATTTTTCATTTTTAGGATCACAATTTGTAAACTCTTCGAACCCATATTTTTTGTATAGTTTCCCACTTTCATAGATCATAACAGATTTTTGATCATCTTTATCCTCATAATATTTGGAGGAGGAGAAGTATGCAACCTTTTTCCCATCATTACTGATGAATAGGAAGAAATTTTTGGAAGCATCTTCTAAGTCAAAAGATCTAGGTATTGTGTAAATAAGACTGTCGTTAAATGTAATATCATATACTTCAGAGAAACCTCTTTCAGTAGGAAATTCATCATCAAAAGAATAAGATACAATTTTACAATGTTGATTTGCTGAAAATGTTTTAGAGTTTGTAAAAGCACTAGAAGAATATTGAGCTTTTACGGAAAAATTTAGTAGGAAGATGATAAGAAGATAATAATTTAATTTCATTGAGTGGTTTTTTTCAAAAATACAAAAAACCGCTCAGAAAAATCTGAACGGTTAAATATATTTGCTTCGGTCGCTGACCGCGCTATTACATCATTCCTGGCATTCCACCTCCCATTGGCATAGCAGGTTCTGCGCTCTTGATTTCAGTGATAACACACTCTGTTGTTAACAGCATTCCTGAAACTGAGGCTGCGTTTTCAAGGGCAACTCTTGTTACTTTCGTAGGGTCGATGATTCCTGCTTCAAGCATGTTGACATACTCGTCAGTTTTTGCGTTGTAACCGAAATCTGCAGTTCCTTCTGCAACTTTAGCTACGATTACAGAACCTTCACCTCCTGCGTTGGCAACGATTTGTCTCAATGGCTCCTCGATTGCTCTTTTTACGATTTTAATACCTGTAGTTTCGTCAGCATTGATTCCTGAAAGATTAGCCAAAGCTTCAATAGCTCTTACCAAAGCAACACCACCACCTGCAACGATACCTTCTTCAACAGCTGCTCTTGTAGCGTTCAATGCATCGTCAACTCTGTCTTTTTTCTCTTTCATTTCAACTTCAGAAGCTGCACCTACGTAAAGTACGGCCACACCACCAGCTAATTTAGCCAGTCTTTCCTGCAGCTTTTCTCTGTCGTAGTCTGAAGTAGTTGTTTCCATCTGAGCTTTGATCTGGTTTACTCTTCCTTTGATCTTGCTTTCTTCACCACCACCGTTTACAACTGTTGTGTTGTCTTTATCAATAGATACTTTCTCAGCAGTTCCCAACATATCCAAAGAGATATTTTCCATTGTGAAACCTTGCTCTTCAGAAATCACCTGTCCACCAGTTAAGATAGCGATATCTTCCAACATTGCTTTTCTTCTGTCACCGAATCCCGGAGCTTTAACTGCAGCAATTTTAAGAGAACCTCTTAATTTGTTTACCACTAAAGTTGCCAAAGCTTCACCTTCAACTTCTTCAGAGATGATCAATAGAGATTTTCCGCTTTGTGCAATTGGCTCAAGAACCGGAAGCAATTCTTTCATTGAAGAGATCTTTTTCTCTACTAAAAGAATGTAAGGATTTTCAAGCTCAGTTAACATTTTCTCAGGATTTGTCACGAAATAAGGCGACTGGTATCCTCTATCGAACTGCATACCTTCTACAACATCAACTGTTGTATCAATACCTTTAGCTTCTTCTACAGTAATTACACCTTCTTTCCCAACTTTTCCGAACGCTTCAGCGATTAATGAACCGATAGTTTCGTCATTGTTTGCAGAAACTGAAGCTACCTGCTTCACCATTTCTGTAGAATCACCAACTTCTTTAGACTGCTCTTTAAGGTTCGCAACAACAGCCGTTACAGCTTTGTCGATTCCTCTTTTCAAGTCCATTGGGTTAGCTCCTGCAGCTACGTTTTTAAGACCTTCTCTTACGATAGCCTGTGCTAAAACAGTAGCGGTAGTAGTACCGTCTCCTGCGATATCATTGGTTTTGGAAGCCACTTCTTTTACCATTTGCGCTCCCATGTTTTCTACTCTGTCTTCAAGTTCGATTTCTTTTGCTACAGAAACACCATCTTTAGTAACGTGAGGTGCACCGAAAGATTTTTCGATTACAACGTTTCTACCTTTTGGTCCTAAAGTTACTTTTACTGCATTAGCCAATGCATCAACTCCTCTTTTCAGAGCGTCTCTTGACTCGATATCGAATTTTATTTCTTTTGCCATGTTATTTTGCTTTTGGCGAATGGCTGTTGGCTTTTGGCTTTAGCGATTCGCTGTATTAATTTATAATTTGATTTTAATTTCCGTTGAGCCTGTTCCAAAGGGCGACAAGCTTCTTTTTAAGTATTGTTAATTCTTCCGAAAGGTTTTGGAAATCTTTTTCTGCAAGAAATTCCAGATCTTTAGATAGTATTAGTTGGTTTTCGGCTTCGTTGGATGATCCTAGTGCGATGTTAATGAAATTTGCAAATTCTTTATCTGAATTCCTGCCACTTCCTTCAGAAATGTTGTATCCTATGGAAGCAAAAGATCTTCTGATTTGAGAAGTTACACCAAAAATTTCTTCTTTAGGAAAGCCTTGGCTTGACTTATAAACTTTTAAAGTTAATTTATGGCTCAGTTGCCAAACTTCAAATTTTTTAAAATCTCTCATTGTCTATTTTCAACGCTGGAAAGCCATCTGCCATAAGCCAATAGCTATTAGCTTAACCTATTACTCCTAATAAATCAGACTCCTTAGCGATGATGAAATCTTTTCCGTCTAATTTTAATTCAGAACCTGAGTATTTTCCATAAAGAACTTTGTCTCCTACTTTTACAGTCGTAGGCTCGTCTACTTTACCTGGACCCACTGCTACTACTGTACCTTCCTGTGGTTTTTCTTTAGCCGTATCCGGGATAATAATACCTGAAGCTGTTTTGGTTTCTGCAGCGATAGGCTCGATAAGCACTCTGTCTGCTAAGGGTTTAAAGTTTACTGACATAATATATTTGATTTTTTAATTATTTCTGTGTTGAAATTGTCTAATTGTATGCCAAGAGACAGATTTAAATATTTTGGCAGATTTTTAAGTGAGAGTGGAAATTTTGGCAGAAAAAAACCTCTGAAATTTTCAAAGGCTGTACCGCAGTTTATTTACTGCATTTCTTATTGTAATCGTCTACAAGCTGCAGGTAAGGTTTCATTCCGTATTCTGCATCAATTTTCATTTGCAGAAAATTTTCTTCTGCTTTATTTTTTACGTCTTTTCGGATCTGCTTCTTCTTTGCTTCTTTGTCATAATACATCTGCTTCAGATCTTTTTTCTGACTTTTTTCAAAAACCTTCATTGTTTCGTTGATATTCTCCTGAAACTCCGGACACTCTTTCGTTGCTTCTTCTAAAGCTTTTTTAAATTTACCTTCCAGCTTTCCTAAATTAAAAATATTCATTCTGTTGATATCGAAAGGCAAATAAGCATATTCACTGTTGGAACTTTTAAGATAAGGAATAAATAACGTTGTCAGATATTGGTTCGCCGGACCTCTGGAATAAGGACTTGCCTGACCGTAAGCTACAACTGTAATTCCGTAAAGATTTAGTTTTCCCTCCTGTTCCAGCGGGAGAATGACTGTTTTTTTGAGGTCAACAACTTCATTGTTGGAGTTGATGGTTTTCAGTTTCATTTTGTCATAAACCAGTCTTTCGGAACCGTCATTATTCAGAAGTACAATTCTTTTGACATCAGAAATATTAATCAGCTGAATTGCAGAACCTGATTCTTCTTTGAATTTAAATTCTTTTACCTCAAATTTAAAATTTTTCTCAATTCCGCTGAAGGATCCCACATCCCCATTATAGAAACGGTTGCTTTGGAAATCCTGAAGATATCCGGTTTTAATATCTCCATTTTCTAGAATGACTTCTGCAGCTACCAGTTTCTTTTTTCCAAAGTAAACGTCCTCCTGAGAGAAAACAGAGACAGAAAATAGTACAAATAATAATACAATCAGTTTTTTCATGAATGATTTAATTTTTTTACGAAAATAATGAAAAGTCGTAAGAATAAAGATATTTTTTGACATAGCCACTAAAAACAAGTTCGGCGAACCTTTTGGTCCGCCGAAATTTTTATTGTATTCAAAGTGAGTTCTAACTCAGAGACTGCATATCAATCACAAAACGGTATCTCACGTCGCTTTTCAGCATTCTTTCGTATGCTTCGTTGATGTCCTGCATTTTGATCATTTCAATTTCAGAAACGATATTGTGTTCGCCACAGAAGTCAAGCATTTCCTGAGTTTCGGCAATTCCACCGATTACTGAGCCTGCAACTGCTCTTCTTCCCATAATCATTGGCGGTGTAGCTAATGCCTCTTCCATTTTTCCGATAAATCCTACCAAAACCAAAGTTCCGTTGATATTCAAAGTCGTGATATATGGATTGACATCATGATCGTAAGGAACTGTGTCAATAATCAAATCAAATTTTCTCTGTACAGTTGCCATTTGTGAATCATCAGTAGAAATAACCACGTGGTCTGCACCTAATTTTTTCGCATCTTCCGTTTTACCCGGCGTTCTTGAGAATAAAGTCACCTTAGCACCCAAACCTTTTGCAAGTTTAATTGCCATGTGGCCTAATCCTCCCAAACCGATTACGGCAACTTTAGATCCTGCGCTAACATTCCAGTGCTTAAGTGGCGACCATGTTGTGATCCCTGCGCAAAGAAGCGGTGCAACTGCAGCCAGATCAAGATTGGCAGGTACTTTCAAAACGTGACCAGCATCTACAACTACTTTTTGTGAATAGCCACCAAAAGTGTGACCTCCCAAATGCGTATCTTTTCCGTTGTAGGTTCCGGTAAATCCGTTTTCACAATATTGCTCAAGATCCTGTTTGCAGCTGTCGCAATGTCCGCATGAATCTACGATACATCCAACTCCGGCAAGATCACCTACCTGAAATTTAGTAATGTCAGACCCTACTTTTGTAATTTTTCCTACAATCTCGTGCCCCGGAACAGACGGATATTTTGTTCCGCCCCAGTCGTTTCTTGCAGTGTGTAAATCAGAGTGGCAAACTCCGCAGTAAAGAATTTCAATTTCCACATCATTGGCGGTAATTTCTCTTCTTTCGATATTCATTTCTTTAAGATCAGCTTCTTTGGATTCTGCTCCAAAAGCTTTTACAGAAAATGTGTTCATAATGTATTGATAATTTTAAATGTAATCTTTTACCTTACAAATTTCCGACCTTTTTTCGGAAAAGCCCTTACCTTTTTTACAGATTTATTTACCCTGATTACTGTTTTATTTCTTAATTTTCAGTTTTGAAACAGGAAGATGAGCACAAACCATCCATTGCACAACCACACTTTTGAAACTTCGTTTGGGAAAATTTTAGCTTTTAAAGAAAATGGAGTCATTAAGGCTAAAAGCATTCGCTATGCTCAATCTGAAAGATTCAAAAAACCAATTCCCTTAGAATCTGCAGAAAATTTCATTTCAGATAAAACGCCGGTCTGTCCGCAAAAGATCAGTCCGCTTCTTGAAAGACTTATTGGTAAAACTGACATCGAAAAATTTCAACCGGAAGAATCAACTCAATTCTTAACCATCACAAGACCTGAAAATTTAGTTGAAGAAAACCTGCCTGTCATTGTCTGGATTCATGGCGGTTCTTATGAAATCGGCTGTGGAGATTTGCCTACTTCCGATCCATCAGTTTGGGTAAAGGAACAGAATATTATTGTTGTTTCTGTTTCTTACCGTTTAGGACTGTTTGGATTTTTGGGAGGCAATGACGAAAGACCTGCCAATCTTGGTTTGTTTGATATTATCGAAGCTTTGAAATGGATTAAAAAATACATTAATGATTTTGGAGGAAATCCTGAGAACATTACCCTTTTTGGGCAATCTTCTGGTGGCGATGCCATTGCACATCTCTTAATTTCTGAAGGTGTTGATAATTTATTCAAAAGAGTAATTATTCAAAGCGCACCGCTGGGTTTCAGACTGAAAAGAGAAAAAATGTATACCGAACTTTTTAGTCAGACCGATTTTCTTAAAGATGATACTGATGTTTTGAAAATGGTGGACTCGTATCAGAACTTTCTTCCATCCAGTTTTAAATACGGTTTAAAAGCGGCCATGCCTTTTTGTCTTAAATACGGTCACGAACCACTTCCACAGGAAAATGAGACTCTAAAAAAATGGAAAGATAACGCTTCAAAAATTGATGTACTGATTGGTTTTAATGAAGATGAAACTTCTTTTTATGTAAAAACCGCTCAGGAAGGCCTGTACACTTACCTTCACAATTCTGTTTTAAACCGGATTGTAAAGATTACCACAAAATCAATCTACGGTAAACCTGCCGAAATTTTCGCTGAAAATTATGCTTCCGGCGGAGGAAATATCCATTTATATAAAATCAAATTGACTTTAAAAAAACACTTCATCGGTGCTTCACACTGTTTTGATCTTCCTTTAATTTTTGCCAATAAAGATGCATGGAAAGATGCCAAACTTCTGAAAGACGTTCCGTGGGAATATATTTTTGAAAACGGAAAAAAACTTCGTGCTGTCTGGGCAGAATTTGCCAGAAACGGAAAAATTCTGCAGGCTGATGAAAGACCAGATATTCTTGAAATACGAAAAATTTAGTTTAAAAAAACGGCTCTGCTTTCACAGAACCGTTTTTTTTTATTTATTTAAATTTTAAAAATCTACTTACCGTCGAAATTTTCTATCGCAACAATTGCCGCGCTTTTGCTACCGTCATAAGTTCTTGGATAATAAATTCCTTTCACATCGGGTCTGTACAGCAATGCCTGACTGTAAGCATCGCCTGATCCCTGAAACTGAGCGGCCTGAGTTTCTTTGTAAGGAGGCATATTTTTAAGTTCGACCACCGATTTGCTGTCCAGATTAACTGCCGATAAATCGTAGTTTTCACCTTTCTTCATGATGTAATTCCCTTTTACATTGACGATTCCCAAAGCGTGCAGATCAAGTTCTGCATTTTTTCTTCCTTTTCCATTCAGGGCAACCACATTGTCTATTTTCCCTGTAGTAGAATTGATGATTACCATTCTCGGATCTGCTGTTACGTAATAAGTTTCATTGATCATCATTGTTCTCATCGGTGATTTTGCCTGTCTTGTTCCTGCATTGATTCTGCTTTCTGTAAAAAGGTAAATATTATTACCGCTCACAGTGGAATAAGGAGTATAAATTTCAACAATCTTGCTTCCGTCATTGTATTGCGAAACCACTTCGTTGGAAACAATTTTTCCTTCTTCAATATCGTACAACATCAGATTTTCGAAGTTGGCGGCATTCATTTTTATCGTTTTGGGCGTACTGTTGAACGCGAGAAGATATTCTTTAGATCCTATGGAAACTGCATGTTCACTTACAATTTTCATTTTTTCTGTGAAGAATTTCTCTTCCTGACCAGAAGGTGTAACATACAAAAGTGATGCATTCTGCTGTGCAGATCTCAAAAGTCCTACATTACCCGAGTTGGCAACAAAAAAATGTGTATCTGAACTTCCTGCTTCACCAGTAATCTGTTTTTCCCAAACCGTCTTCAGACTGGATGTTTCAAAAACATTAATGTTGATTTTTACAGGTTCTTTTCTTGGCGAATGCTCATAGAAAACGACCGCACCATATCTTCCGTTTTCAGATTTCTCAAAATAGGAAGTTCCGGATTTCATGACAGATTCGATAGGAAAAGTCGCCATCAGATCTTCTCTGAAAGTTCCTGCAGTTTTATCAAAAATAATTTTGTAAATATTTTTTTTCTTCAGTTTCCCGGCGTAGGTTTCTGTAATAAAAACAATGTTGTTTCCGGCATCAAAGCTTCCAAGATAATTGATGTAGGCGAACTTTTCCATCTGAGGAATGTTGTGTGTAAAAGTCTGCTTCAGATTATTGGTATTGTCAAACTTCCTTACGAAAATCTGGCTTTTGCTTTCAAACGTATTTTCGTTGGTGATGCTGCTCATGTAGAAACTGTTGGCATCTCCGGCAACCATTTTCACATCCTTTTCGATGGTTTTATCAAAATCAAATTTGTTTCCATGGTTGTATTTTGACTGCGACAAAGCGTTGATGGCAAGGCACAACGTAAGTGCTGTAAATATTTTGAATTTCATGCTTTTAAGATTTGTAGATTTGATTTTCCAAAGTTTTCAACTCTGCTTTTTCGTTGTATGATAAATCTAATTCTACCATTTTTTCCTGCATTTGGTTCAGGTATTTTTCAGCTGCTTTTTTGTTTTCCAACGCCACATTCAGTCTGATTAAATTTAAAAATAAATATTTCCCGATTTTAGCATTGTACACTGCTTTTTTATCGGTATAATTTACTTTAGCCAAAACCTGCTCCCAAATGTCAGTTCCTTTTTTCATATTTTCAAAAGCCACATTATTTGTGGTAGGATCTGAGTTTGCCTGAAGTTTTCTGAGGTTTGTAGTCACATAAATCTGGGCTTTTTCAAGATCGTTGTATTCACCTTTATTTTTCACAAATTCCAGTTTGACCTGCTTGTTTAATGTTTTGTAACCGTAAGTTTCATTCAGGAAAGTGTTGATCGATTTAATGGTATTTCCCAGATACTTTTTCTCTTCAGCCGGCTTATTGATATTGTTGGAAGGCTGTGAAGAAACAAAAACAAAATCCTGTCCGATACTTGTATTGATTTTCTCGGTTCCGTTTTCTTTTACCGTGATTTTTGTCGGCTGATTTGCAAATGTCTGCCCGGCGTTATCCTGAAAATTGACGGTTGACATATCTATATAAACATCAACATTCGGATTGCCTTTTTTGTATCCGTCGATAGAAATCTGGGATGCCAGAACATTGTTGTCTACAATAAAATAATCGTTAAGATCCGGATCTCTGTAAATTGGCGGCGAAGGTTTTACATAAACAGGTTTAGAAGGAAGTCTGAGTGTAGGTTTCATTCCTTTTTCCTGCATATTCAAACGTTCCAGAAGACTCATTTTTTTAAATTCTGCAGATTCCAGTGCGAAAGTTTCCTTTGCTTTGATCACCTCATCATTATAATCTCTTAGTGACTGCTGATAATTATCCTGACTTTCCTTAATCGTGTTGCTGAAATTGGCAACAGCATCCTGGTGATCTTTTTTTGCCTGTTTCAAAACATCTTCTTTGCTCAGATTGTAAGGCGAATTCACCTTTATGCTGTAGGTTCTTTCAGTTTCCTTAATGGAAGTCTGTGGCGCTTTTAATACACGGAAATCAACATTTTCTGAATTGATGCTCTGCGCCTGCATACCCATTGCTGAAACAATTGCTATAGACAGTAAAATTTTTCTCATAAAATTGATAAATTATAGGCCGTAAAGATAATTATTTAAATGAATTGTAAATATATTTTTGTAAAAGTAAAAAAAAACCAATCCCCGTCTCGGTTGAGACAGGGATGAGTATAACATTTCTGTAATAATTTTTTTCTGATAACCTTACTGGCCATCTTCCACGAGCCAGACGCTGACGTTACCGGCCGGCGCAGGAAAATTCCCCCATCCGTTGTCGTCGATCGTCACTTTATCTTCAAATCTTCCCAAGACATCATAGAATGTTTTGCCAATGTATTTTTCGCCCATTTCCATAGGTTTTTCATACTGATCTTTGTTGCTTAAAACTACAGCGCAGCCATCGTGATCATCGTCACCAGCGCGCACCCAGCCGACACAGTTTGCATCTTCAAAATAATCTCTCTGCTCACCGAACGCATGATTTTTTCTGGCCTTTAAAAGTTCTTCAATTCCATCTACTTTATTCAGGAAAATCTCATATTCATTTCCGTCATTACCCATGTCCTTATAGCTCGCTCCAAACAGATCCGGATAAAAAATACACGGATAACCATCAACACGGAGCAGAATCAATGCATAAGCCAAAGGTTTGAACCACTCTTCAACCGGTGCTTCCAGATCCTGAAGCGGCTGTGTATCGTGATTATCAACCAGACTCACTGAGTGTAAAGGATCAGCCTGCGTAAGTGTATGCTCAAAAATCTGCCTCAAATCATAGGAATCACCTTCCTGAGAAGCTGTATGAAAATTGTTGTGAAGCGAACTGTCGAAAAGACTCATGCAGCCTTCAGTAGCATCAATGTATTTTTGTAAAAGATTGAGTTGCCCCGGTGCCCAATATTCACCGACAGCAAAGATATTTTTTCCGGAATTGGAGCGGAGCATTGTCAGCCATTCTTTATAAAAGTCAAAAGAAATATGCTTTAAGGCATCCAGTCTTACGCCGTCAAAATCGGTCTGTTCAAAATACCAGTTTGCCCACTTGTTGAGTTCCTCACGTACGTGAGGATTTCGGTGTTCCACGTCGTTGTACATCAGATAATCGTAATTTCCTTTCTCATCGTCGATCATCTCTTCCCAGTCGTCGCCGTATTCTGATTTGATTTTGTAGATATGAGAATCCTTACCTTCTGCATAATCTACACCGCTGAAACAGGTGAAGTTCCATTCAAAATCTGAGTATTTTTTTCCACGTCCGGGAAAGGTAAATTTGGTGTAGGATTCAATATCGATTTCAGACGAAATTACTTTTTCGCGGTTATTTTCATCCACTTTTACCACTTTGAATTTTTCCAGCTCATCACCGCCGGCTTTATGTCCCAAAACAATATCAACAATTACCTCAATGTTTTTTTTCTTCAAAGCTTTAATGGCTTTAATATATTCATCTTTGGTTCCGTATTTTGTAGGGATGGAATTTTTCTGGTCAAATTCTCCTAAATCAAAAAGATCGTAAGCGTCGTAACCGACGGAATTTCCACCGTTAGTACTTTTATAGGCCGGAGGAAACCAGACTGAAGTAATTCCTAATTCTGAAAGATATTCTGCGTTTTTATGGGCTTCATTCCACAGCGTTCCGTTACCTTCGGAATACCAATGGAAATACTGAATCATTGTTGGGTTTATCATCTAAAGTAGTATTTGATCAATATAATAGTTTGTAAGTGATTACAACTCTCCGCGAAATTCCTCAAACGGGATTTTAAGCTGAACAGAAATCTGCTTTTTTTCTTCAGTGTTAAGTTGTGACACAGACAAACCCAATAATCGTACCGCTTTATCGTACGGACGCAGTTCCCAAAGCTTTTTTCCGGTGCTGAAATATTCTTCAGGAGATGAATAATATTCTTCCTTCGTAAAACTTCTTGTAAATAATGAGAAATCTTTGTACTTGATTTTTAAAGTCAGAGATCTTCCCATTATATTGTTTTTCTGCAGTCTGCTGTGCAGTTCTTCGCTCAGATTCTGCAGTTTTTCGTCAATCTGCTGCTGATCGAAAAGATCTTCAAGGAATGTGCGCTCAACTGCAACACTCTTCTGAATTCTGTGCGGCTTCACTTCGGAATGATGAATTCCCCGAACGACGTCATAATAGTACTTTCCGGATTTACCGAAAAGTCTCGTTAGATCTTCAAGCGATCTTTTCTTCAAATCTTTCCCTTTATAAATCGCCAGACTGTACATTTTGTTGGCAGTAACTTTTCCTACGCCGTAAAATTTTTCTACAGGCAATTCTTCCAGAAATTTTTCTACTTTATCGGGATGTATGGTTTTTTGCCCGTTGGGTTTATTGATATCTGAAGCGACTTTGGCTAAAAATTTATTGATAGAAATTCCTGCGGAAGCAGTTAAACCTGTCTGTTCAAATATTTTCTGACGGATCTCTTTTGCAATCTGATTGGCAGATTCTATTTCTTTTTTGTTTTCGGTTACATCCAGATAGGCTTCATCCAGAGAAAGCGGTTCTACCAAATCGGTGTACTCATAAAAGATCTCGCGGATTTTTTTCGAAATTTCTTTGTAGCGTGCAAATCGTGGCGGTACAAAGATTAAATGCGGACATTTTTCTTTCGCAGTTTTGCTTGGCATGGCAGAACGAACGCCATATTTTCTGGCTTCATAACTCGCTGCTGAAACTACACCGCGATGACCGCCTCCCACAGCAACAGGCTGACCTCTCAGTGCAGGATTGTCATGCTGCTCCACGGAAGCATAAAATGCATCCATATCTACATGAATAATTTTGCGGTTGGGAAAGCTCATCACTGCAAAATTACTGACAATTATTTGAATTCTGATTTCATTTTTATAACAGCGAATTGCACGCGCCCCGACCTGAGTGGAGCTCTTTTTGTAAGCGAGGGGAAAGCAGAGGCACAAAAAAGCGGGAACGGAGGGCGGAAAAAGGCGCCCAAATAAAAACCTCAACCCTGAAGGCTGAGATTTTAGTTTTACAAAATGGTTATCAGTTTTATTGATTATTTTGAAATACAGGTGCACTGGTCGGCATCTATAACATCTACATCGCCGATATCTCCTTTCATTGCAAAGTTGTAAACCGGTGGATTGTAGTCTATAAATAAATCTGTAGAAGGTGCTGTTGCTACCGTATTTCCGGGATATTTTATTCCCTGTATGCCGTAAACTCTTCCTGGACTTATTGCTGCGGCTTCTAAATAATTCCCGCTTACCCAGACAAACTCTTCACATTGTACGAGGTTTTTATCATCTCCAATATATTGGAAATCCACTCCACCAGCCGCATTCTTACCGGTAAAACCACCTACAGCATATTGCGTATTGAAATTCCAGCCACTTCCGGTGTTGTTGTAGCTGAATGCAATAACATCGTGAGGATCTCCCCTTTCTGACAAAATTATTTTTTTGGTATCTGCTGAAAACTCAAGATCTGTAATGGCTTCTGCATGACCGGGAAGATTGGTAATTTCTAATGCCGGGGCTGAAGTTGGCATTGCACCAGTTGAATTTAGGGTTATAGAATAGAGATTTCTATTTGCAAGAAGTGTAGAAGGAACTGTGACTCTCGGAAAATATACTTTTACGTTTCCGTTTTCGTAATTGACGCCGATTCCCCAGATTCTTTCGTCCTGAATTGTGATATCCGGAGTTCCGGAATCAGCTGCAAAAGGATCATAGGTTTGAAGTATAGAACCCGTCATTGAGATTCTGTAGATTTTTCCGTCATCAAGATTTGTGGCGAACAACTGATTGTTGATTTTGTCGTAGGCAACATTACCAACCCCGTTTAAACTGCCTGCAGAACTGGCGTAGGATATGGGTAAATCTACAAATGGGGTTGTAGAATAAGTTCCAGCCGTGGCTTTGTAAATTCTACCGGGAACTGCATTTTGATAAGGAGTGTTCAAAAAGTTCTGACCATAAACTCCTGACGTGGCAAGATAAACATTTGCGTTTTTATCTGTTGCAATTCCGAAGATTCTTCCCAGTTTACCCAAGGTCCAGTCTGCGGGTTTTGTAATTTTGCCTCCCGTTCCAAGAGCGGGTGCCCAATCTGTTCCTGCGGGTACTGAAGCATTGTTTCTTGTATCATAAATTGCGGCTACAAAATCGGTGGGATTGTCTGCGTTATAGGTAACAATGGAAATTCCGGATTGCCCGGTATTGCTTCCTAAAGGTTCGCATACTGTTACGTATTCGCAGGTTTCTTTGTCGCAACTGATAAGAAAAAATGCACTTATCGCTGCTAAGGTTGTTATATTTAGAAATTTCATGTGTTTAAATTTTTAAATGAAACACTCAGGAAGTTTTCACCCAATTCTGAGCATTTCATTTTTGTTAGGTTAATAGTTTTCTACACAAAGGATTTTGAATTCTGTTCTGCGGTTGATGCGGTTTTCTTCTTCGGTACATTCTACATTATCCGCACAACGATTGAGCAATTCTGTTTCGCCGGCACCACGAGAAACCAGTCTGCTTCGGTCGATTCCTTTGTTGACAATATAATTCACGCTGGAATCTGCTCTTCTCTGAGATAATTTTTGATTATAGGCGTGACTTCCTCTCCAATCTGTGTGTGAAGAAAGTTCAACCTTGATTTTTGGATTTTTCTTCATTAAAGTCACGACATAATTTAAGTCTGGTTCTGATGCCGGCAGAATATCTGATTTATCTAAATTAAAATTGATATTATTCAGCCTGATTGCCTTACCACAAGGGTCTACACATACTTCAAACCTGATGAAAAGTGATTTTGATCTGTCGTAGGTTGCGGTATTGATTTCCATTTCGTTGGAAAAGTAGCCGTCTTTGTTTCCTTTAATTGAATAGACTGTATTTTTATTCACATTAAAAATATATTCTCCTGTTGAAGACGAAATTGTATTTTTCTTTGTATTGGAAGCCGCATGCAAGAGTTCAATATTGGCTCCTTCGATGGTTTTTGTTGTATTACACTCGAAAATCTGGCCTTTCAGAACAAAATTATCATCTGTGTAAAGAATCTGTTTTTGAATAACGCCTCCGTTGGCTTTGCACTGATCAAAATCTGCCTGAGAAATTTTTGCTTCCTGTAGATTAACATTGTGGAGTTTACCTTTCACAGAATAATCTCCAGCCTGTACATTATCAAAAACTACTACCCCGAAACTATTTGTTTTACCGGATTCTACAATGGTTCCGTCTGATCTCTGCAGAACAACATCGGTTTCATTTAAAAGTTCTCCGCTAATTTTATCTTTAGCCGTGATTGAAATTTTGCAACCACAAACCGTACACGCAGCGACACACATTGGAGGCTCGTGTACTTTTTTGCAGACAGGACACATTTGGCAGGTTGTACATTTTTCTTTTTGAGGAAATCTGAAAGTAAGGCCCGCATAAACACCTGTAGAATTGATGTTGCAGTTGCAGGCTTTATTTCTATAAGTTGGGTCTAAATTTAAATCATTGCCACCGTCCTGATTGGTTTTAAAATCATAGTAACTCGAAGCATAACCCGTTGCCGGATCTACCAATTCTTCGACTTTGAAATGATTAATGTGGTAAATTCCTAAATGCAATCCCAAAGATTTACTGATAAAATAATTGTACTGAAAAGATGCTTTTCCTGAAAAAACATTTTTAGCATCGTACCCTGCATGATGGTTGAGTGCAATATTCATCGGGGTTGGAACGATTGGAACGGTTCCTTCGAGCATGGTGTAACCTCCTTTGATATTGGAAATTCCGCCGCGAAGTTTTAATTCAAGATTCCAGCGGTCATTTTTTTTGTATCTGAAATCGGGACCGATTCCCAGGAAAGTTCTTGAAATATAATTTTCCTTTAAATGAAACTGATTCACCGGAAAACCGCTGTAGTAAAGACTGCTGGTAGGATAAATACTTTTCGGATTATTCACCAGATAATCAAAATCTACCCCAATTCCCCACCAGCGGTTGAAATAGTAATCTGCACTTCCGCCTGCCATCCAGTTTCCGTCGTAATCGATGTAAGGTGTATTGTTGTTATAAACAGGAATGGCGTCAAAGCCTCCTCTGAGAGAAATCTGAAATCCTTTGTTGATATTGTTTTCAGAATTCACGCTTGCAGTTTGTCCGAAAAAATAACTGAAACAAAACTGAAGCATTATTATAAGTAAAATTCTCTTTTTCATCATTTATTAGTTTAATTGTGAAATATTGCTTACGAAATCTGCACTTTTACCCATTTTGGCATCTTTCAGATCGAAATAGATGGTATGACTAGCTGCAAGGGTCTGTTCTTTGATAATCCACATAAAGTTTCCGTTACTTTCTGAGACGAAAATCAGATAACACTGCATTCCTACAGGAAATTTTCCTGCTGTAGTTCCTAATGCGTTCGGAATATTTTTAGCCAGAATAAAAACCTGTGAAGCACTGCCATATCCCGCCGGAACGTTTGCCGTAATGGTAGTTTTTGGCTCAGGATAATTTGAAAATTTATCGCAGTTGAACCATCCGAATCCTGGAAGAGCCATCACATACTTGTTGGGATTCGTTTGCACATTTGTAACTACATCCCAGCTTGTGGTTGGTTCCCATGTGAGCGCACTGTTGGCAATAACTCCGTTGAAAGCCTGCATACCTGCAACTGTTCCGCCTGAATTCGCAGTTGAAGTTTCTACGACAATCGGGCAGGTTGTGGTGAGTGTATTTCCATCTTTTTTGATGTTAATGTAAAATTCTCCGCCGGACAAAAGCATTTCCTGTTCGCCGGAAACTTTTTTCCCCATTGTAGGCTTGTTGGATGCCATCATTTTTGCTCTGTCGTAAATTTCTACAAATTCCAGAATTACGGTTCCCGTAATTGGTGCACCATTTAACCTGAGGCAGGTTCCGTTTACTTTTACGGTCGTGCCGCGAGCGGTTGTATAAATATAATTGGTAAGTGACGAATCAAAATGGGCAAAAGCTTTCTCGTTGGTTACGCCCTGATCAAACAGTGCATTCAATCGTTCTGCTGATGGTGGCGCAAAACTTTCATCTATAGTCATCTCTTTGTTGGTACATTGCAGAGACATGACGGAAAATATAATTCCTGTAAAAAATAAGCTATACTTTTTCATTGTATTCAGTTTAAATGTTTCCACAAATTTTAAGATTTTTTTAACACAAAAAAATCCCTAATTGTAGGGAGTGAAGTTTTGAAAGGGTTTCAAGAATGATTTGGATAAAAGAAGGCTTTATATTTCTGAAATTATGCTTGTTTAAAACTTAATTTTTCCACAGAGAATTGCGCGCTCCCCGACCTGAATGGAGCTCGTCGTTGCGAGGGCCAAAATAGCCCTACCGAAAAGATTGCTTTGTTCCTCGCAATGACAGCGGGAATGGAGGGCGGAAAAGGCGCCCAAACTATTTACACACAGCATAAAAAATCCAACTGAAAATATCAGCTGGATTGTAAAGATTTGTAAATAAGCTCAATGGTGAATTAATCAGTTTTTAGCAACATAACGTGTCCAGAATAATTGTGATCATCTTTTTTCAATTTCGAAAATTCTGATAAAAGATTATTGCTTTTTGTGTTTAATGGAAGGTTTGCGTTATAATATCCGATCCAGCCTGAAGTGGTTTTTTCTCCAATAATTTTATTGAGTAAAACCATTTGTTTTTTACCGTCAGAAACTATGACAGATAAATACTTGTTACTGTTTTCTGTAATTACTCCCAAATCGGTTATTTTATAATTCATAGGGAAAAGGCTTTTTATAAAATCATTCAGTTTGGGGTTTTTAGTATTTCCATAAGGAGTTTCAGTATCTACAGCAAAAGAATCAATCCAAATTGCAGGATATTCTAAATAGAAACTATAATCACCCTGTTTCACCACATTACAATACGAACCTAATAAATTGTTGCATGGCACACAATGTCCATTGTTTATTCCGCAGCCAGTTTTGCAATTTCCACGGCATGAATATTTATAACCTAAAAGAATTCCGACTGGTGAATCATCAACTATTGGTGAAAAGACTGTCTGGCTTTCTTTTCCATCCCATTTTACTATCTTCAGATATTTTTCACCTTTATCCTCAACAATTGAGGTATTTAAATCTGTGTTTTTGTTTAATTTTTTAACAAAACCTTCAACAGAAGGAATCACCTGATAATCTTTGGGTGTTGCGAAAAGATTTTCTAAAAACCCGTTCCAGTTTTTTGTAGGAGAATTAGTTACCACATGTAAATCACCTTCTACTCCGGCAATTGGCCAAGTATTCATATCACAAAGTTCACTGGAAAGAACAATGTGCATAAGATCACCTTTGAAATCATAATAATTTACCTGTTTTTTACCATCATAACAGAAAATTCTGGAATGTTGTCGTTGTGGGATCAGTCCTGTTCGTGGGTTATGCCACTTATCAATAATGGGTTGTTTGATGCGGGATGTACTTCTACCTCCCAATTCAATCCCAAAACCAATACTTGCTCCAAAAGCATTGAATTTTGTGTTTTTAGTCTGTACTGTTCTTGTAGCAGAATTGATCTGATTCAGATTATAATTCCCCTGTGCATTTGCTACGCCTGACGGTAATATTGCTGAAGATTCTGTAGTTATCGACGGACCGAAGTGGTAATGGGTTTCTGCATAAATACTGAATCGCCAATCTCTTCCAAACCGGTAACGGTGACTGATTCCCGCAACTGCGCCTATTCCCGAAGTTTTATTCTCTGCCTGTCGGTACAAATCATAATCATAATTTTGCCCATTCACAGCGCTACTCTGAACCACAGAAAATTCTTTTTGTTTTAAGTTGATGTATGCCAAATTTAAAACGGGTGACAAGGTATAACGACCAAAATTAAGATTAGCCTGTGCACCGGCTTCAGTCTTAAAACCTGCCTGCCTTGGGCTTCCTGAACCTTTTGCTGCAATATTCGGTAAACCAGTTTGTCCTGTGATATTGTAAGGTTGGTAAGCACCAAGGCCGTAGTCTCTATTTCCTGTAAAATAAGTAACACCTGCATTTAAACCGAATGTGTTTCTGCTCCCAAAATCAAATAGCGGGACAAAGCCGCCGACTTTAAACGTGGTAAGGTTTCCCATATTATTATTGGTTTTCATATCAGAACCTGTTATTAATGTTCCTGCTCCGAAATAGATTCCATAACCGTCCCGCAAAACTGGTTTCTGCTCTTGAGAATAGATGCTGGCAGTCAACAAGCAAATAAACAGTGTAAATAATTTTTTCATTGTAATTGATTTTTAATAAAACATTTCAGCAAATTTTGAAATTATTTTTACACAAAAAAATCCCTAATTAAAGGGATCCAGGTACATTTAAAGCATTGAAAACTTAGCTCAGATTATTTTTATAATACCAGGAAATCGCTTCACCAAGCGACGAAATATGTAATTTTTCGTAAATATGTTTAGTATGCGTGTTGATGGTAGAATAACTTACGCCAAGCCTATCTGCGACCATTTTGTAGCTTAAGCCCTCGGACAGAAATTTCAACACTTCTCTTTCTTTTGGAGTGAGATTTTCTTCGGTTTTTTTCGGGAGAAAATATTCCATTACTTTTTTGGCAATTGCCGGATTCATCGATGCTCCGCCTTCGTAAACTTCTTCTATTGCCTGTAAAATTCTCGTTGGATGGTCTGATTTTAAAATATAACCACTTGCGCCGTTTGAGATGGCTTTAAAAACTTTATCACTGTCATCAAAAGCCGTCTGAATCAATACTTTAATTTGAGGGAATTTAGATTTTATTCTTTTTAAACCTTCAATTCCGTCAACTTTGGGCATATTGATGTCCATTAAAACGACGTCGGGAGAATACATCGTCATTTCAGCCAAAACGTTTTCGCAACATTCTGCATCGCCGATATACAACAGATTATCGCTTAGGGAAATCAGTGCTTTCAAACTCTGCAACCGCTCCGGGCTGTCGTCGTATGCGAATATTCTAATCATGGTTTTGGTGTGAAAATACTTATTAATAAACCTTCACGATTTAAAAAAAATGGTTATTAGTTTTCTTGTACAAAGTTATCCGTAAAAACACGATTTCTCAATCCCTAATTGTAGGGATGGTAATTTTGATGCAGGTTCCAGTGTCACTGCAAATTTCAAATTGCCCATTCATTTCGTGTGTCCGTTTTTTCATATTATGTAATCCGTTTCCTTTCTTTTCCTCAGGATTAAAACCCGTTCCATTATCTGAAATTTCTAAAATGTAATGGGTTTCAGATTTATTTAAATTTAAAGATACCTCTGTTGCCTGGCTGTATTTTGCGATATTATTCAACGCTTCTTTGCAAATAAGAACCAGATTTTTCCGCATCGTAAAGTCGGTAATTTCAGTGTCGATTTCGGGATTTATTTTAATTTCAAAAGGAATTTCGGTATGGCCTAAAATTTCATTGGCTGAATTGATAATTCTTGTGCTCAAAGACATAAATTCATTTTTACCCGGTTTTAAACTCCAGATGATATCGCCTATGTTTTCTGAAATGTGTTTTGCCTGAGATTCAATTTTCTGAAGAATTTTCTGTGTCTGTGGAATATCTTTTTCCAGTAATTTTTGGGCAATGGCACTGTTGATCTGCAAACTGCTGAGCGTCGCACCCAAATCGTCATGCAAATCGGCCGTAATTTTACTTCGCTGATTATCTAAGTCAGATTGATGATGGTAAAATTCTTTTTGCTTCAGAAAACGCCATCTTCCATAAAGTGCAAAAATTCCTCCGAAGAAAAGCCCGCTGACAATAATCCAGAACCAAACCTTCTCATAGAAAGGAATTGCAACATGAAAAGTGATTTTTTTGATCGTCTTTCCGGCGTTGTTATTGGTGTCCACGGCACGAATCGACAGTTCAGTTGTACCTCCTTTTAGTTGTAAATTGATTGAGTTACCGGAGACGGGAATCCATTTTTTTTGGTTGTTTTCCAAATACTGTATCGCTTTGGTATGACCTGACAGTTCAATTCCCGAAAGAAGAATGCTGATGTTATTTTCATTTTTCTTCAGTAAATATTCGTCCAGTATTGTCGTGTTTTTGTTGTTGATTTTCACTGAAATCACTTCTGACTTAATATCAAAAATTTCAGGAATGTAATTTTCGGGAATAATTGAAATTCCATTTTCTGTAGCTACGCAAATGCTGTTGTCATTTTCTGTGATATCAAAAATACTGTTCGAAGCAAGGCCGTCACTTTTGGTAATTCTGAAAATTCTGTAATTGAAAACACCATTTTTCTCCTTAAATATCATTTGGTACAACCCGTCTTTTCCTGCCATCCACAGTTTATTTTTACGGGTGAAAATTTTGGAGATTGTTGTGGGTAAATTTTCAGAATTCTTAATGGTTTTAATTAATTTCCTATTCTTAAAAACAGAAATTTCACCCGATAAATTGCTCACAAAAAACAGATTTCCATTCACAATTCCTTCTGCCAAATTCAGTTTTTGCCACAAATCTTTTCTCGTGTTTTTTTCTACATTATAAACCGACAGTCTTTTGGAGGACGTTATGAGCAGTTCGTTTTCAGAAATTTTATCAATACTGCCGATTCTCTCTTCGGGGAAATTGAGAAACCTGTATTTTTTCGTCAATACATTTAAGCGGATTAAGCTGTTGATAGAACCCAAAACTGCAATGCTGTCATTCAGTTTCATTCCGTTTTTTAAAGACTGTGAAACGTCCCCGACCAATATTTTTTCCAACTTTTTAGATTTGTAGGCATATCCGTAATCTGAAATGAGAAGCGGAGCATTTTTGAAAAACAATATCTTGCGAATTCTCTCTTTCACATTTTCCAGTTCAAACAATTCTTTTTGTCCGCTTTTGCTCACCGATATGATTTGTCCCGAATAATTTCCAGCAAAGAGATTTCCATTTGAACCACTTGCTACGCTTAGGAAATTTTCATTCATCTTTATATTATCCAAATGTATTTTTCGAATTGCTGAAGAAGTATAAAGCTGTAATCCTCCATTGGGAACCGAAATCCAGATGTTGCCCGAATGATCAATAAAAGCGTTGGAAAAAGCTTCTTTAAATTTAATTTTCTTAACGATTGAAAATGTTTTCAAATCTATAACAGTCAATTGATTATCAATTGTATTAATCAAAAGGTGATTTTCATAAAACCGCTTCCACTGAATTTTCGCCGGAAAAATAATTTTCTTTTTCGGACTTGTAAGGGGATCATTTTTTAATGCTGAAATTTCAGTTATCGTTTTTCCCTCAAGATTATCGAAGACATAAATTTTTTGCTTTGCAAAACGGAATAAAATATTTCTGTCGGCATGAAAAAGCTTATTAAGACTTTCCACATTTACAGCAGAATTATCTCTATTTTCTACTGAAATGGGAAAGAAATCCTTGTGAATGCTTTGCAGTTTCCCATTGAGATAAAAGAAATGAAAATGCTGACCATAAAAAACAATTCCGCCCCGCAAAGGAAAATAATGCAACATTACCGTGTTGCTTTTAGCTTCTATCTCAGGACTTTTTTCCGTTACAAAACGGTTATTTTTTTCATCAAAGTAAGAAGGAGGCTGCTTGAAACAGTTAGCCCAGATCCGGCCGTTTTTTTCTTTAATTACCGACAGAACTTCGTTTGACGGAAGACCGTTTTTCACTGTATAATTGAAGAAATTTTTACCGTCAAAACGACTCAGTCCATTCTCTGTTGCCAGCCATAGAAAGCCTTTTGTATCTTCTTCGATATCATAAATAATGTTATCAGCAAGATTAGAATTTTCTGTATTAAAATTCCGGATGAAGTGATGATTTTGAGCAAAAAAAGAACCACTCAAAAAGAGAAGAGTTACAACTCCCAATGTTTTTAAGAGATTCATCATGATTAGTTTTAAGTAAATTTAGAGAAAATTTCATCATTAGAAACAAAAAAAAATCATCCCTAAAAGAGATGACTTTATATCATTATTAACCTTTGTCTCAACTTTATTTTGAAAGCGAATCAATTGTTTTCTGAATTTCCGGATCCTCGGGAGAGATCGCGTAGTATTTTGCAATGTCAGATTTCTGATCAATGACCATATATCTCGGAATCCAATTCAGCTCGATGTAATTGTTGAAATCATTTTTCCAGCCTGTGGAAAACCAGTAGTTTTCTTTGTCTTTCATTGCATGTTTTTCGAGACTTTTGTCGAAACCTTCTTTTGATTTTTCCAGAGAAAGGAAAACAAAATCAATATCCTTATTACTTTCTTCAAGTTCCTTTGCTTTTGGCATTGCTTTCAGGCAATCTCTGCACCATCCTGCCCAAAAATCTATCACCAAAACTTTTCCTTTATGCTGATTTAAAATTTCCCGAATTGTGGTGCTTCTACCATCTTCATCTTCCAGTTTCTGATTTAAAGCCTCTTTAGAAAATTTTGTTTTAGAAATGTCCGGCGCTTTTTGAGAACATCCCAAAGTGAAAATACTCAACATCATAAAAGTCAGTAACTGCTTCATCTTAATTTTTTTTACAAATCTAAACATTGAAAAATAATTTGAATAATGAAAATGGATGATTTAACATAATTTGAAAGATTGAAGATTTCTATTTCAGCAAAATAAAATCCGCAACGGTTGCTGCGGATCAGTTTTATTTTTTATTGACAAAATTCATTATTTCCTGATTGAACTCTTCTTTTTTATCGATGACAACATTAATTGGCCAGTAATAAACCAAATCTCTCAAATAATCGAAAGTTTTTAGGCGGACGAAATCTTTCTCTGTTGTTAAAATCAATTTGTACTCGCCCAGTTTTTTGTATTCAGCGACAATATTTTTAATGTCGGCATCTGTGAAATTGTGATGATCTCTGAATTTCAAATGCTTTACACGTTGGGAAAATTTAGCCAGGTGATTCAGCAATGGTTTCGGATTGGCAATTCCTGTGATCAGAAGAATATCATAGTAATTCAAATTGTTGTCGGGAAGCATTTTTTCACGTCCGTAAACATTTTCATCGTAACCGATTGAGGAGAAAAACACTTTCTGTCCGCGCTCAGGCCTTATTCTTGAGATGTAATACTGCTTGGTTTCCTCGGTAAGTTCATCCGGACATTTGCTTACCATGATGATATCTGCACGTTTTGCTCCGGCTCTCGATTCTCTCAAATCCCCTGCAGGAAGCAGATGATCTTTAAAGTAAGGATCATTAAAATCAGTCATCAGAATATTAAATCCGGCCTTGATTGCTCTGTGCTGAAGTGCATCATCAAGAATCAAAACATCAAGATCCATATCTTCAATCACTTTCTGTGCGCCGGGAACCCGTTCTTCCGAAACAGCAATAACGAATCTGTTTTTGAACCTTTCGAAAAGCTGCATCGCCTCATCGCCTACTGTTTTGTAGTTGCTCTCGTAATTTGTAATACCGTATCCTTTAGTCATTCTCCCGTAACCTCTTGACAGCACACCTGTTCGGTACTGTTTGGAAAGACTTTTGGCAAGATACATCACCATCGGAGATTTTCCGCTTCCGCCCACAGCAAGATTGCCGACGTTGATCACCGGCGTACGGAATTTCGTGGATTTTAAAATCCCCAGATCATAGAAGGTGTTCCGCAAACCGGTTACCGCCTTATAACCCAAAGAAAAAGGATAGAGATACCATCTTTTCATACGTTGGCAAAAATAAGAATTTAAAACCTTTTCAAAGGATGTTTTTAGTCAGTTTTCAAAATATTCTGTAAAATTTTATCATCAAATTAGAGTATTTTTGCAGGAACGATTCAGCAGGAAGATACACGCAGATTATTTAGACTAAATCTTCACTTTAGTTTGAATTGGTTTTAAAATTAAATTTAAAATTGCCTTGAGATATTTTATAGAATTTTCATACAACGGTAAAAATTATTTTGGCTACCAGATTCAGCCCAATGAAATTTCCGTGCAGGAAGAACTGGAAAAAGCACTTTCCACTATTTTGAGGGAAGAAATTAAAACAACCGGAGCCGGCCGCACCGACACAGGTGTTCACGCAAAAAAGATGTTTGCTCATTTTGAAACTGAACAGATTTTATGCGATCAGCTTTCACACAAACTCAACAGTTTTTTGCCTGCAGATATTTCAGTTAAGAGAATTTTTAAAGTTAAAGATGATTTTCATGCCCGTTTTGATGCAACTTTCAGAACCTATGAATATTATATTTCTCTGGAGAAAAATCCTTTTACGCAGGATTCTGCGTGGCAACTGTGGAGAAGAAATATTGATGTAGATAAAATGAATGAAGCCTGTAAAATTCTTTTTGAATACGAAGATTTTACAAGTTTTGCGAAACTCCACACCGACAACAAAACCAATCTCTGCAAAATGTACAAAGCGGAATGGGAACAGAACGGAACGGAACTGAAATTCACTGTTTCCGCCAACCGTTTTCTGAGAAATATGGTCAGAGCCATTGTAGGAACAATGATTGAAGTCGGTGCAGGAAAAATACAGCCTGAAGATGTACGGAAAGTTATAGAAAACAAAAACCGAAATTCTGCAGGAACTTCTGCACCAGCTCATGGATTGTATTTGGTGGATGTGGGATATGAGTTTGAGTGATTGAGTGGTTTAGAATTTGCTGGACTTCTAGATATTGCGGTGAGGTTTTTTAAAAATTTGCTGCCTTTTTTAAATAAGTTAAAGTTTCGAACTGTTTTTTCTCCTACTTTACAATTAGAAATATTCTATTGAATAATTATGATTCAATAAAGACTGTAAAATTTTAAAGCCGTAAATTTGCAGAGAATTTTTCAAAACAATTCTTTACGTCAATTCTATAAATGAAAAAACAAGATACCTGGGCAATTGTAAAAAGGCTTTTCTTCATTGGTATGAAGTTTCGCACCTGGTTTATTTTTACCCTGATTATTTCCATCATACTTTCCATTGTTTCTACTTACAGACCTTATCTTACGATGCAGATCGTGGATAATGACATCACGAAACTGAAAGATAAAGCTTTGATGATGAAACACATCTATGGATTGGTGGGATTGGTTTTTGCCGAAACAATTTTAAATTTCTTTCTCGTTTATTTTTCCAATTATATTTCGCAAAATGTCATCAGAGATATCCGTGAAAGGCTTTACAATAAACTGATTTATTTCAGAACAGCTTTCTTTGATAAAACTCCGATTGGTCAGCTGGTAACACGTGCCGTTGGTGATGTTGAAACGATTGCCACAGTGTATACTGATGGTTTTCTGATGGTTTTCGGTGATGTTCTGAGAATTATTTTCGTCCTCTTTATGATGTTTCAGGTGGATGTGCATCTGAGTTATATTTCTCTTGCGATTTTACCTTTGATGGTGGTGATCACGAGATTTTTCCAGAAAAAACTGAAAAAGGCTTTTGGGGATGAAAGATCTTGGACATCAACTCAAAACTCATTTGTTCAGGAAAGGCTGGCTGGAATGCCTATCATCCAGGTTTTCAACAGACAGCAGGCTGAATTTAAAAAGTTTGATGACATTAATATTACCCTGAAAAGTGCTTTACTGAGAACAGTTTTCATATTCTCCCTCTTCTTCCCTGTGGTGGAATTGATTTCTTCACTTTTTATTGGCTTCGTGCTTTTTTACGGAGGCTACATCACCATCAGTGCGGGTGTAGTAATCGCATTCATCCAGTTTATTTCAATGTTGATCCGTCCTTTGAGACAGATTGCAGACCGTTTCAACAATATACAGCGGGGAATTGTAGGTGCTGAAAGGGTTTTGGGGATTATGGATGAAGATTATGCGATGCCGAATGACGGTAAAGTTTCCAAAGATCATTTTGAAGGAAAAATTGAATTTAAAGATGTACGTTTTGCATACGATGACAAACAGGAAGTTTTAAAAGGAATTGATTTTAAGGTAAATCCAGGAGAAACTGTAGCGATTGTCGGAGCAACAGGCGCGGGCAAATCCACTATTATCAGTCTGATTACAAGATTATATGACATTAATTCAGGTGAAATTTTCATTGATGATGTCGAACTGAAAGACTACGAGCTCTACAATCTGAGGAGTCACATCGGTGTCGTTCTCCAGGATGTTTTTCTTTTCCACGGAAGTATTTTCGAGAATCTTGCTTTTGGAGATGAAACCGTCACTTTGGAAAAAATAAAAGCCGGAGCAAAAGAGATTGAAGTGGATGACTTCATAGAAAGTCTTCCTGGCGGCTACGAATATGTGGTGAGCGAAAGAGGTTCGTCAATTTCATTAGGACAACGTCAGCTCTTATCTTTCTTACGAGCGTATTTATCAGATCCGAAAATTTTAATTTTAGATGAAGCCACATCATCCATCGATCACGAAAGTGAAAAACTGATTCAGAGAGCAACGGAAAAAATTACCAAAAACAGAACGTCCATCATCATCGCACATCGGCTTTCAACCATAGAAAAGGCCGACAAAATTATTGTGATGGATCAGGGTAAAATCGTTGAAGAGGGAAAACATCTTGAACTCCTCGAAAAAAACGGCTATTACTCTACTTTGTACAAAGCTCAGCTCAGACATGAGCTGGAAGTTGACGAAAAATTATAATCCGTAAGGCAAAAATCCTAAATCTTCCTTCCAGATTTCACCATATTTTTGCGTAAGATATTGCGCAACCTCAAGATTGTGCTTCTTTGCTCTGTCAGAAAGCAGCGGAGTAGCGACGCAGTTTTCGTAAAAAATTGTCACTCCGTATTTCGCTTTAAAATCATCGTGATTGCGTGACATCAGACCGAACTGGTGAAAATATTTTACGTTTTCTTTTTTATCTGATCCAGCCTCACGGTCTGTCTTTTTTTTGACTTCAAGGATGACCGGCTCTCTTTCCTGTGCGAAAACCGATTTTGATAATGCAGAAAACGTGATTAAAATGACTGTTTTAGATAAATTCATGTTATTAATTTCCAGCTTTGATGCATTAAATCTACAGAAGTTAAAATAAAAGTCACAAAAAAATGAACATTTTTCTGCTTTGCCATCATCAATTTCTACTAATTGATTCACTTAGAATCATTTATGTAAAATACGATTAAACCGGCATTTGTTAACATTCCGTTCACATTAAATTCACTTTTCATTAATACCTATTCACTTAGGTATAGTTTTTGTAATTCTGTTAAAACTAAAATTTTGAGGCAAACCCTATGGTTAAACGAAAATAAATTGCTATATTTATTAAAAATTTAACAATCTGTTGAATTTAACAGGGGCACAAGCCAAAATAACTGACAAATTTTTAACTTAATACAAAATATAAAGATGAACAATATCCAAGACGAATTTCAAGTCTTAAAAGAAGAGCTAAAGAAATTAAACATTGATGTAGAAAAAATTGTAAAAGTAGGAAACGGCAGCATGGATTTCCATGAAGTTTTTTACAGATCTCCAAGATATGAGGAGGTAAAAACGGTGTACGTACAGCGTCACAATCTTGATCATCTGATAGAGAAATTCAAAGAGGTTTATCCTTAAAAATAAACGGCGCAACTTGTAAGGTTGCGCCGCTTTTTTTATGTTGTACAATACGTCAGAAATTTCCGTACGTGTACCGGTTCGGATAACTCAGTTTTTCGCTCTTTCTGTTTCCATTGACGATGAGATGCACGATGTTGAGCTGATCATCAAAGTAATTGTATAAGAAGCTTACAGCAGCTTCCACTTTTTTTGGCTGACTGACAGATTCTGTTTCCAGATAAACATTAACAGATTCGTGATCTTCTTCGTAGCCAACAAAATTTACTTTTAAAAATTTTCCGTCAGATTTCAGTTTAAAGTATTCAGCACTGTAGTTTTTCAGAGCTTCGTTCAGTTGAGCTTTATATTGAGGATCATTAAAATGAAAAGGCTTTCCATATTTTTTGCCTAAAGCATTTTCCAGATCATCCATAAAAAACCTTCCTGTAATTTCGAATGTCTTTGAAGTTTTATTGTGATTTATTTCTACAGAACCTACGTGATAAGGGTGTTTTTCTGTAAAAGAGGTTGTAAAAAAAATTAGGGTTAGAAAAATCAGTATGTAAGAAGATTTCATCATTAAATTATCTAATAATTAGGACAGATTAAAACATTCACAGATAACTGTTAAAAGGAATAGAATCTGGACAAAGTTAAAATAATTTCCGTATAATCGCTTTTCTAAAAAACGAAACTGAAATGCAGGATTTTTTATTCTATCTCAATCTGGGCTGGGAACATATTATTTCTCTGGATGCTCTTGATCATCAACTGTTTGTCCTGGCTTTAATCGCTATTTATTCTTATTCCGACTGGAAAAAAATTCTTGTACTTATCACCGCCTTTACCATCGGACATTCCGTTACTTTGGCACTCAGCATTTTGGATATTGTGCGTTTACCATCTGATTGGGTGGAATTTCTTATTCCATTAACCATCGTTCTGACGGCTTTGGGGAATATTTTAATGAAAAACAAAAAGCAGTCAGGCAACAAAACCAATTATTATTTAGCCTTATTTTTTGGTCTGATACACGGTTTGGGATTTGCCAATACCGCCCGTGTGATGATTGCGAAGAGCCAGAGCATCGCAGTACCGCTTTTTGGTTTCAATGTTGGACTGGAATTAGGTCAGATCGTGATCGTCGCTGCAATTCTGGTGATCATGTTTGTTCTTTTAAACTTATTTAAAGTCAACAAAAAAGACTGGATTCTCTTTATTTCATCAGGCGTTTTTGCGCTTTCGCTGAAAATGACTTTGGAAAGACTTCCTTTCTGACCTATTTTATTTAATTTACAATTACTTATCATTATATTTACAAATTCTTAAACTGTTGATAATGAAATTCAAAATAACCGCATTTGTCCTTCTCAGCTTTTCTGTTGCTCAGGGGCAGAATATCCTTAATAATCCGGGAAGCAATCATGGAAATAAATTTGAACAGCTGGGCGGAATTCTGGCGACTCCCAATATGTACAGAGCTGCTTCCGGAGCTCCGGGACACGGATACTGGCAAAACAGAGCAGATTACGACATCACTGCGTATCTGGATGAAGATAAAAGAAATCTGAAAGGTTCTGAAACAGTAACCTATTATAATAATTCACCGGATGATCTTGATTACATCTGGCTTCAGCTCGATGAAAACCAGCAGTCGACGGTTAAAAAAGCGGATTACCAGTCTTCCTCAACTTTACCTAAAGCAACTACCGACCAGCAACTGAAAGCAACTGAGCTTCCAGCAAAAGATAACGGCTATGGAGTGAATTTGGAGAAAGTAACAGACGCATCAGGAAATCCCTTAAAATACACGGTTAACAGAACCATGATGCGTATTGATTTGCCAAAAATTTTAAAAAAGGGTGAAAAATTCATATTTAAAATAGACTGGAATTACAATATTCCGAACCGTATGCAAATGGGCGGCAGAGGCGGTTACGAAAACTTTGCTGAAGACGGAAATGATCTGTACACCATCACACAATGGTATCCGAGAATGTGTGTTTACAGTGACTTTCAGGGATGGCAGAATCATCAGTTCACAGGACGTGGAGAATTTGCATTGGTTTTCGGAGATTTTAAAGTGAAAATGAATGTTCCTGCTGATCACCTGATTGGTGGAACAGGAGAATGTAAAAACTACAGCGAAGTACTTACTGCAGCACAGTATTCAAGATATCAAAAAGCGGAAACAGCAACTGAACCTGTAGAAATTGCAACTTTGGATGAAGCTAAAAAAGCAGAGAAAAACCATTCTAAACAAAGAAAAACATGGGTTTTTGAAGCTAAGGATGTGAGAGATTTCGCATGGACCTCATCCAGAAAATTTGTCTGGGACGGAATGCGTGTGACGATTCCCGAAAACAACAACAAAGTAATGGCGATGAGCTTTTATCCTAAGGAAGCTTACGGATTATACAGAAAATTTTCTACCAAAGCCGTTGCACATACAATCAAAACCTATTCAGAATTTACCATTCCCTACCCTTATCCTGTAGCACAGTCTATCGAAGCGTCCAACGGAATGGAATACCCGATGATCTGCTTCAATTACGGAAGAACAGAAAAAGACGGAACTTACTCTGAAGCGATTAAAAACGGAATGATTGGCGTAATTATTCACGAAGTCGGGCACAATTTTTTCCCGATGATCATCAATTCAGACGAAAGACAGTGGAGCTGGATGGATGAAGGTTTAAATACTTTCACAGAATATCTTACCGAAGAAAAATGGGACAACAAATTCCCGTCGAGAAGAGGTCCGGCATGGACGATTGTTGATTATATGAAACTTCCGAAAGACCAGCTGGAACCTATCATGAGCAACTCTGAAAACATCATTCAGTTTGGCCCGAATGCTTATGCAAAACCGGCTACAGGACTGAATATTCTCCGTGAAACCATTATGGGAAGAGATCTTTTTGACAAAGCTTTTAAAACGTATGCAAAAAGATGGGCTTTCAAACATCCTGAGCCTGCAGATTTCTTCAGAACAATGGAAGATGCGAGCGGCGAAGATCTCGACTGGTTCTGGAGAGGATGGTTCTACGGAACAGATCCTGTAGACATTTCTATCGAAAAAGTGACTGTTGCCACACCTGATTTTGACACTCCGCCAAGAACTTCTTCGGAAACAAAATACAAAACAGATGCACCGGTGCAGAATAAATATGATGACATCTCAAAAATCCGCAACCGCGAAGATAAATCTATCACTTTTGAAGTTGAAAAAGATAAAGACCTTCAGGATTTCTATTACAGATACGACCGTGGACAGGAAAAAGTAAATACTGACAAAGAATATACATTTAAATCTGAAGGTACTTCAGCATTAGACAAATCTGATAAAGAAAGACTGAAGAATATCACCGCCTACCAAATCGATTTCGCCAACAAGGGTGGACTGGTAATGCCATTGATTTTAGAATTCACTTTTGAAGACGGTTCCAAATTAAAAGACAAAGCTTCGGCTCAAATCTGGAGACAGAATGAGCAGGAGGTATCCAGAACCTATTATTTCAGTAAAAAATTGAAATCGATTCAACTGGATCCTTTGAGAGAAACTGCAGATATTGATACAGAAAATAATTTCTGGAGCAGTGATAACAGTTCAGCCGAAGCTTCAAAATTCCAGCTCTTCAAACAAAATCAGCAGGGAGCAACAAGAGGTGCAAGCAACGGAAAAGTAAATCCGATGCAGGCTGCAGGGAAGAAAAACTAAAAATTTATCTTATTGAAAACAGTTTCGGCGGGCCTTTAGCCCGCCGAAACTGTTTTCAATATTTTTAGTTTAAATAAAGTCAAATTCCCTTCTCTCTTTCCATTTCTCTGAAAGCCCACTCTGCCATTGCATGAATGACAGGAATTAAATCTTTTCCTGATTCGCTCAGGTTATACGTCACATGAGGTGGAACGACAGGCTTAGCCGTCCTTATGATTAAACCGTCATTTTCCAGCTGTTTCAGGTGCTGAATCAACATCTTTTCTGTAACTGCAGGAATTGACCGTTTGAGTTCGCTGTATCTTTTATCGCCCGTTGAAAGGTGATATAAAATGATCGGTTTCCAATAGCCTCCGATTTTTTCCATCACATACGTGACCGGACAGAGGCCGAGTGCATATTTTTTATTCTGCTGAATGGTAGAACTTTCTTTAATGGCTGTCATAATACATACTTTAGGGTAAGTACTTGTATAAAAGTAAGTACAAATATACCTTTGTTCTCAGAAATAACAACATTAAAATTAAATATTTCAATTATGAAAATTATAATCACGGGTTCATTAGGAAATGTAGCAAAACCACTTGCACAACAACTGATCAAAGGAGGTCACGAAATCACCGTTATCAGCAGTGATGAAAGCAAAAGAAATGATATCACAGCTTTAGGCGCTGACGCAGCGATTGGGTCGATAACTGATCTGGAATTTTTGATCACGACTTTTCAGGGAGCAGATGCTGCCTTCCTGATGACACCACCCAATATGGGAGGCATCAACATTATTGAAAATACCATCAGCGCAGGAAAAAATTACGCAGAAGCAATTAAGAAAACGGGAGTAAAGAAAATCGTAATGCTGAGCAGTATTGGCGTTGAATCTCCAGTAGATAACGGCCCGATAAAAAGTTTGTATTCAATAGAAAAGTTTTACAGTACTATTGAAAATACCTCTGTAACCTTTTTGAGAGCGGGATATTTTTACTTAAACTTTTTCAATGACATTCCACTGATTAAAAATGCAGGGATTATTGGTGCTAATTTCCCGGAAAGTGCTTCCATTCCATTAGTTCACCCCACTGATATTGCCAAAGCTGCCGCCGGAGAGTTGGTGAAATTTTCTGAAGGCAAAAATGTAAAATATATCGTGGGTGATGTTCGCCCAGCCTCTGATTTTGCTAAAGTTTTCGGAAATGCTGTCGGCAAGCCTGATCTTCCATGGGTTGAATTCACAGATCAGGATACTCTGAGCGGAATGCTTAACGCAGGAGTTCCGCAGGAGATGGCTGAACTTTATACAGAAATGGGATCAGGAATCCGAACCGGAGTTGTACAGAAAGATTTTATTGAACATGGTTCTGTTATTGAAGGAGACATAAAGTTGGAAGAATTTGGAAAAGAGTTTGCAGAAAGGTTTAATTCTTAAGGAATTTTTAATTTTAATTAAAAACTAAAATTTTAATCAAGCTTTTGGAATTTTAAAAAAATAATCGGCGAGTGATGAGCTTGCCGATTGTTTTATTTGTGAATATTTTTGATAGGATATTCTATCCTTTATTATTTCGTACCGTTGGGACTTTTATCTTATTTCTTTAAAATTGGTTTTAAAACTTTCAGTTTTCCATCAATTTTTTCGTCGATTTTTAAACCTAAAATTTTCGCGACTAAGGGATAAACATTTACATTTTCAAATTCATTTATTTTATGATTATTTTGAAATGCCGAACCCCACGCAAAGAATGTTGCTTTCATTTCAGGAACCAGCTTCGGATCGTAGCCATGTTTTCCGAGAGAGGTTTTCTGATTTTTTTCTAAAAAGACTTTCGGAGCTTTTGGGATCAGAAGGATTTGACCAATTCTGCTGTAGCTGTCGTCTCTTGTGGCGAAATGCAGATATTTCGGAAGTTTTTTATCGAGGTAAACTTCAAAGTCATCGCTTTTACCGGCCTTTAATTCTCTGAAAACACTTTTAACTTCATTTGGATTTTTAACATAAACTCTCAGCAAAGTCTGGGAATTATAAAAGTCAAATCTGTTTTTATCTAAAAGTACTGCAGGAATTTCCAGAGGATTTCCACCATCCACCTGAATCATCCCGTGGTCTGAAACAAAAATGAAACTGACGTTTTTTAAACCTAAATCATTGACTTTCTCAACCAAATTTCCAATCGCAGCGTCTACCAACTGAACTGCAATTTCAGTTTCTCTTGCTTCAGGTCCGAAATGATGTCCTGCCCCATCCACTTCAGGGAAATACATGGAAATAAAATGTGGTCTTTTCTCTTCAGGCAATTTCAGCCAGTTCATCACTTTATCAACTTTTTCTGAAGGTGTAAATTTCTCGTGATACGGATAATAATACGTTGGCCTTTTGCCGCCAGCATCACTTCCTGAGCCCACCCACTGCATGGACGCACTTATCATTCCCTGCTTTTCAGCCAGTGCCCAAAGCGGAATACCGCCGTACCAACTTCCATCTTCCACGATGTCTTTTTTGTTCATGGCGTAGTTCTTCTGCAGTTTATAATCGTAGAAAAAATTATCAATCAAGCCGTGATGCGATGGATACAATCCTGTCATCAAGCTCCAGTGATTCGGAAAAGTGATACTTGGATAAGACGGAATCATGGCCTTTGCCTGAACACCTTCAGCAGAAAGTTTCAAAAGATTCTGAGCACTGTATTTTTCAGCATAATCGTATCTGAAACCGTCTGCGGAAATCATAATGACATACGGTTTCGACTTCGCTTCTTCACTGTTGATTCTGCCTGAAACTACGACCTGAGCCGTATCAATTTTATTCTGCGAAAATGAAACTGTAAATAATAACAGAAATAAAACTGTGAAATATATTCTCATAAGACCAAAAAAAATTTCTGCAAAAATAAAGGTTTCATTTTAAGTGAAAGTAAAGTGAATATCAAAAGCATATTAAACCAAAAAAATTGTCTCTATAAAAAAAACTGAATATTTCTCTGAGGAAACTATTTATGTTTGATTTAAAAAATAATTTCTTCGAAAAAAACTTTTTAAAATTAGTAGTCAACAAAAAAGAAACTGGACTAAAAAAAATACTCAACATTCCATTTTAAATTTAAAAAACATCTGTATTATTCATCGCATAATTGATAAATATCTGCTTTATAGAATTTTAAGTTAATTTTAATTTAATTTTAATTTCTTATCTCTATCTTTGCCTGCTGAAAAACAATATACAAGCGTTGAGAAAAAACACACAGATAAATACTAAAAAAATTCAACATCTTATTTCGCTTTTGATGAAAAGTAAAATAATGATTGTTGTGTTTTTGCTGTGTGCACAGGGCTTTTTTGCGCAAATAACCGTTACCGGAGGCGCATCTCTATATGTTGACGGAAAAAATCTTTCATCCACTTCCGAAAAATCAGAAAAAGAATTTCATTCTGAAATAATTCTTGTCGGAAAGATAAAAGTGGTCAGCGAAAATCATTATGCTTCCAACGAAATTGTAATTCAAAAGAAAGTTAAAAAGACTGCAGTAAAGAAGTTTGCTAATTTGTCCGGTGAAAAAAAGACGATTGTCAAAAAGATCAGAACCCGGAAAAAAGGAATTCCTGCCTTTACACCTTTTCCCAATGATGATACTTTTTTATCCTCCCATTCAAAGATAAGCTGTCCTGCACTTCCGACCACAACACACGATCTGAAGCTTACAGCAATTCTTATTGATTTAAAAAGCAACATAACTCTTTTTCCGGATCGAAAAAAAACACTTTTCCGGGACGGAGATTTATTATTTTTTAACCATTACCGCAGTTCTTTAAACGTAAGACCTCCCCCATTTATCTAAGGTACTCCTTACTCCATTTAACCTGGTGCAATGACTCAGGAAAATAATCTGTTCTGCGTTATTTCATCAACTCAGGATACAGTACTCTGTGTTATTCGATAAATAAATTTTCCGCGATTTTTTGAAACTTTGTCGTGGGGAATCATTATCGAACCGACATCAGGAAGACCATTACTGCTTTACAAAATGAGAATGTTCTGTACGAGTAGTCTATTAAGAAAATATCTAAATTCTAGTGATTTCTACCATCATAAAACTGAATTTCATTTTCCTTACATCAACATTCTCTCTGTAACCGACTGTTTTTTTGATTTAAAAATCAGAAACACAAATGTCTGATATACAACAATATCAATTAAAAAAAAAAAAAAAAAAAAAAATGACTATCAAGAAAATCTTAGTCTCACTCTGTGCCGTATTTTCTACTGTGGCTTTTTCACAGACCGGCAGTGTAGGGATTAATACAAGCACACCTGATAACAGTGCTTTACTGCACATAGAAAATTTTGAAGGTGTACCCGCAACAGCAGTTGCCACAATTTCCGGAGGTGCTGTGACAAGCGTAACGGTTACCAACGGTGGAAGTGGTTACAAAACTATACCTACAATTAACTTCTTGGGCGGTGGAGCCATCCTCAACGGTGGTACCAAGGCAACAGCAACAGCCACTGTGACCGCCGGTGTAATCACTGCAATAACAGTGAATAATGGTGGAAGCCGATATACAGGTGTTCCGACAGTGACTGTTTCAGGAGGAAATAAAGGCTTGTTGCTTCCCAGATTAAATCTTACAAACTTAAACAGCCTTACAACACCCGTAAGTGCACCTGCTGACGGACTTTTAGCTTACAACGGCGGAGTTAACAGCAACAGACAGACGCTTCATTATTTTGATTCCAGTCCTTCTGTAAACAGATGGCAGGCTGCCATCGATGCGGATGACACCCCGAAAATTGCCTTTGTAGGATTTACAGGAAATCATTCAGGTCTTAACAATGCGACACAGGGAATTAGCTTTGAACTGCTCGTAAACAATCCTACTATTTCTCCTTTCTCGAATATTGCAGGTTTTAAAATCATTAATAACACTTCAGGATCTTACTCTCTTGTACTTCCTCAGGGAAATTATCTGGTAGAACTGAAATTAAATCTTAACTCTCCGCCTGCTGACAATCCGGTTCCCAACAATCCTCCAACAGCACCGCTATCAGGAAGCGATTTTTATCTGATGGGATACTTCGTAGATTTTTATCCCGAGACTTACAACAATACTACCGGAACCATCACTGCCGTGCCCAGAAACAGAAAGGAAATACCTGTGCTTTCTAAAGTAAATGTAAACCATTATGCATCGTGGAGCTATGTGTGCAATGTTCCTGCTAATGCCAATGTTAACATCATGTCAGCATTAAGACTCCGATTGGGAAGAATGCAGGGAAGCACTTTTTATGATTTGGTAAATGTTATCCCGAGCGGATCTTTTATCAGAATAACTAAACTTTAATAGAATTAAATATGAAAAATTATATTTCAGTTATTTTACTGATCTTTTTTAATACAGTATACAGTCAGGTAGTTATCAGCGATGTGCCCGTCAGTACCGCTTCGGCAGCACTTGAAGTTACGAATTACAACAATAAAGGAGTTCTCCTGCCAAGAGTAGATATTGTTGATGTATTTGACAATACCAAACCGGTAAGTAATCCTGGGAATGGACTGATTGTTTTCAATAAGGGAAATACCATCATCTCCGGAATCTATATCTGGAGAAACAGCAGGTGGAATCTCTTATCAGATTCCCATAATCTGGTAGATTACATGATTCTGCAGCGAACTACAGATTACACTATTTTAGGTGGTTTAAGCAATGGAACCTTTAAAAATTTCAACGATATTGGCTTTACCACGGTTTCAAACAGTTCAGGAACCAGCTACAATCCTACTACCGGAATTATTACACTTCAGGGCAACAGCGGATATATTGTGAATCTATCCCTAAACGTCAGAACAGCTTTGGAAGGCGCCACTGCCGGAATAGGAGCCACTCCTATTCACCTTCACCAATATCTGGTAAACTGATCGACCCGGCTACAGGTTCCCAATATGGAGACACAGTAAGCATCAATGCAACATCAATAGCGGCCACGGGCGCGAGATCGCATTTTCTGAATTTAAGTTTTTCTTTTGCAACAGATTCCGCGACTCCTATCAATCTTTTACCGAGCATCGCCCACGACAATGGTGGAACTTATCAAAATGGCTTGGGTGGCACTACTCCAAACAACGGAGCGATCATCATTAGCAATGCAAAATTAGATATCCAAAGAGCTATTCTGAACCAATAATACAAAAAAATGATAAAAAATATCTTAAAAATAGTAACGGTAATATTCCTATTTTCGGGCGAAAATTTCTTTTCGCAGTCGATAGGGATCAATACCACAAATCCCGATCCCAGCAGCTCATTAGATGTGACATCCACCAACAAAGGTGTATTGTTTCCGCAATATGACCTGCTTACACTGAACAGTGTTTCGAGCCCAGTTGCAAATCCCGCTGACGGACTCATTATCTACAATAAAGGTGGCGCATCAATCCATCCAAAAGGATATTATGTCTGGATAAAAAACCAGTGGCAGAGATTTATCGTTGCCGGATCAGAACCGCAGTCAATGTCTCTGATTATCAACAGTCCTTCAGAACAAACTCCCCTGATACCCGTAAACAGCACCAATAATGTTGCAAAACCATTAAGCGTTATCAGCAACAAAATCACGGGAGCATCGCTTGCCTCAGATACCGAAACCATCACTTTACCGGCAGGAAAATACATCATCAGATACGGAGTGGATGCTGTAGACAACAGTTCTAACAGTACAGGTCCTGCAAATACGACTTATCTGGGTCACGTTCTTACAGCTACACGCAGCTATCTGGTTAACGCAACCACCAACGCTGTACTCACAGAACAAAACAGAGAAGTGCAGTTATCAAGTACTTTCAGATTTTTTCAGGGTACCTTTTACCTCACCTTAACCAGTCCAACTCCTATCAAAACAAAGTTTGAGTTTGACACAGGCAATGGTTTCACAAGAAGTAATCTTTTGATCCGTACATCCTATTCGATGGTGATCACAAAAATGATTGATTAACACCAGTGAATTTATATTTTTCTTCCTCCTGAACAGTTCTTTCTGATTGGGAGGAAGATTTTTTTTGATGATACATTACGAGTTTTCTGAGATCTTTTTAAGTTTTATATTAAATTTTTTGAAACAATTTATAATAACACGTCAAAGTACGGCATCACGTAAAATTTTATAAAAACTAATTCTTAGTTTAGCGACAAAATTAAAATGCTTTTTTTACTCGGACGCGGTTTGTCTGGGTTGGGGAGTAGATTTGTGAAATTATTTAAATTTAAAAACCTATTACTATGGAAACAACTAGTGAAAATGAGAAATCTACAAAAATGTTACAAGTTCTTGATTGGGCCTATGAAAAATCTTTAAACGGAATACCTGGCGTTTCTGATCCAATAGAAGTCTTTGCTTCAAGCTATACGAAAGGAACGGGCACTATGTTACAAAATGTAAACTCATTAATCCGTTGGCAAATTAGCAAAACAACAACTTCAGGATTTTTAACAGGACTTGGTGGACTCATAACTTTACCAGTAGCAATACCTGCAGATATTTCCACCGGAATATACGTTCATATGAGAATGATTGCCGCAATTGCATTTATTGGTGGTTATGATATTAAAGATGATAAAGTAAAATCATTAATATATTTATGTCTAGTAGGTGAATCCGTTAAAGACATACTGAAAGATGGGGGAATAGCTATAGGCAGTAAACTCGCTTTGAGTTCGTTAAAATCTGTTTCTGGTAAAACATTGACTAAGATAAATCGCATGGTAGGATTCAGGCTAATTACAAAGTTTGGCGAGAAAGGAGCCGTCAATCTTGTTAAATTAGTACCTGTTGCCGGAGGAATTATTGGAGGAACTGTTAATGCAATCGGAACCAATGCTATAGGAAATTTGGCACGAAAAACTTTCATTGAAAACAATGATTTAAAAGATGAATCAAATGGCTACACTTTTTATGAAGACGCAGAATTTACTGAAGCTTTTGATATAAACCTGTTGAAATTCAATTCTTATGTTAATCTTATAAAAGTTGACGGAAAAATCGCTGAAGAAGAATTAGAAGTATTTGAAAAAGAATTAAATCAATCTTTGTTATCTGAAGAATTAAAATTAGAATTAATTAGTAGATTGTATTCGAAAGAAAATTTGGTGGTCGATTATTCTATTTTTAAAAATATGATAAATGACTCTTTAGAGCTAATTACAAATTTGATAAAGCTAGCAAAAATTGATAATGAATTTCACATTTTAGAAAAAATGTTTATTAAGAATGTTGGTACGCAGGTAGGATTTTCAAATGAAGAAATTGAAGAACTAATGACAACAATAAATGCCACAGATTAAAATTTAATAAATTTATACACAAAAAAATTCCATCTTTTGCTCTTCCATCAAAAAGACCACGCCCTCGCCAAAATCTCCACCCTCTCCCGCCTCCCGTGGGTAGGTTCGGAGTTTTTCGATGCAGAAAGAAGATTACTCATCGTTGGCGAATCTCATTACGCAATGGGAAAGACAAAAGCAGAATATGAGGAAGATTTGCTAAGACATCAAGGCCCATTTTTCACCAGAAAACTGATTGATGAAACGCAGATTCAGAATTTATATAAGTATCAGTTATTAGATAATTTTTGGCAGGCACTGTTACAGAAAAAGCCGACTAAATCTGAGCTATGGAGGCATATATCTTTTTATAATTTCATTCAGAGATCCATGGATTACAGCAGTTTTAATGGTGAAAAAAGAGAGCAGCCGAATCGTGTTGACTTTAAAAACGGATGGGCAGTCTTTGCGGAAGTGGTGAAGATTGTAAAACCAACAGACTGTATTTTTCTGGGACTGAAAGCTTCTGAAGGTTTTGGTAATTTGAAAGCTGATAAAACTGTGACGCATTTTGATTATGCGTATTCACCAAAAATTGGAAATATGACTCCCTTAGAAGGTTCTTTTACGATAGATGGACAGAAGACCAATGTAAGCTTTATTCAGCATTGTTCATCTTTCTTTTCTCCTCAAAGCTGGAATCCTTTTCTGCAAAATAGACATCCTGATTTAATTAATTTTCTGTCAGCAAAAAATTAGAAGAGATAAACTATAAACCTCATAGGTTTCAGAAACCTATGAGGTTTAAAAAGCAGAAATAGCCATTGCTACAATATCTTCTCAGAAAAGACTACATGCAAAGATATTAAGCAAAAAAGCCACTTCTCAGTGGCTTTTCTCTATAGTTTAATTAATTTCTCATAGGTCACGCTTCCATCTTTCAAAGCAATTTCAATGTAGTAACTGCCTGCATTTAAATCGGAAATAATTAAAGTTTCTCCTTCCAGTGTTGTGGATTTTACTTTTCTACCTGTAGAATCAAAAATTTCAATTGATCTTATCTGGTCTGCGTTTTTAAAACTGACTGATTCCTTTGCAGGGTTTGGGTAAAAAGAAACTTTTTTACTTTCAGCCGACAAATCTTTGGTGCTCAAGGTAGCTCCCATCGTTAAAGAAGCGTAGCCACGGCTTCCGCCATGATAAGCGATTCCTGTTCCTCCACCAGTTCTTGCGTAAAAGATATTGATTGTTCCCACCGAATTTGGGATGGCAAAATCGCCCGCTCCGCCTGTAAGACTTCGCGTTGCTACGACGGTTCTGGTGCTGCCTGAAACGGTATTGGAAACTTCAGTCCAGTCTTGAACAGTATCTGCCGAAGGAGTAGTAAAACCTCCAAAAGTATAGTCCCGGTTAGGTGATGAGTTGTAAATAAAACCGTCTGAACCACTCGCCATACCTGAAGATCCGAAACCAATTCCCATCATAGAATTGCTGTCGCCAGTCAAGGTGATCGTCGCTGTCGTTGTGTTGGTATCCAATTTTACGGTCATGGCCGCTGCAGTTAAATTTACTGTTCCGGACGAAAACTGAGCCTGTGCAATGCTTGCCAAAGCTAAACCTGAAATGAGTAGAAGTTTTTTCATATTTTTAATTTTTTAAGAGGTTGATAATTTCTTTATTGTCTGCCTTTAAAGCATATTCAAAAGGAGTCATTCCCATTGAATCTTTCATTGATTTATCGGCTTTATATTGGAGTAAAAGCTCAACAAGTTCTTTATTTCCTGATTTTACTGCCCAAAATAAGGGTGTCGTTCCGGTACCGTCTGCGATATTGGGGTTTGCATTTTTCTTTAATAAATGTTCTGCCAAAGATCTGTTGTGACGTACTGAAATTCCAGCCAATGCCGTACCATCCTGACTTTTATAATCCACATCTTTTACGTTATCAATTAAAAAATCTGCGACTTCAGTATTTCCCCTGTAGCAAGCCAAAATTAAGGGTGAATATCCGTTTTCATTGGCTTGATTGATGACATCAAGATTATTTTTCATCAGATCTTTCAGCTCTGCAACCGTTCCGCTTCTGGCAATATCAAATACTGATTTTGCTTTTTCCTGAGCTGCAATAAGTGATAAATTCAGAAAAAAAACTGTGAATAAAATTAATTTTTTCATTGTTTCACGAGTGTATAGTTATACTCTACGTTCACATTTTCAGCGACTTTTTTCATCACCATTTTCGGGATGGTTACTTTAAAATCGACTGATTTGGCAACAAAATTTCCTTTCAGGTAAATCTTTCCGTCTTTGGCAGAAATGGTTGCGGCAGAAGAAACATTTCTGTCAACACCGTGAAAGTTTAATATGCCCTGAACAGTAATTTTCTGAGGGTTTGCAGTCAGTTTTGTTTTATCAAACCCTACAACTTTTCCTTTGAATGTTGCCTTCGGATATTTTGCGGTTTCGGCATAGCTCTCATTAAAGTGCTCCTCCATCAGTTTCACTTTAAATTTAAAGTTTTTGACTACCGAAACTGAAGCCATTTCTCCGTTATCAGCGTTGAGAACCACAACGTTACTGTCATCCTGCGCAAAAACATCTTCAAACATCGGAACAGATGCTTCGATGGTGACTTTTCCTGTCTTAGAGCTGTATTTTTGAGCCAAAAGAAGATTGCTGAACAGCAATGAAGTCAATATTAAAAGTAGATTTTTCATTTTAAATAATTTTTTTAGTTTTCAATCAGACCATCCGCTTTCCATTTCACGAAAAGATTAATTTGATTTGGCGATAAAGATCCGCCCTGAGGCATTTTCAAAGGATCTCCCGCCGGTCGTTGAATCCGGTTAATAATGATGTCGATGTTTTCTTTTACCAAATTGTAATTATTGAGAGGTTTAAAACCTGACGCAGAATGGCAACTGGTACAGTTACTGTCCATAATCGGTTTTAAATCTGACTCGTATTTTACCACACTGGTAATCGGCGTGTTGTCTGAAATCTCTTCATAGGTTCTGCTTTCACAGGATGTTATGAAAAAAATCAGCGATCCTGTGTAGATTACTTTTTTCATTTTAAAATACTCTGTAAAGATTAAACCCAAAGAAAATCTGTCCTTTGTCCCACTTTCCGGTTGCGTTGGTGAGATAACCAATGTCAGAATTCAACTGTGAATTGCTGAATAAAAGCTGGAAAACATGGCCTCCTGTTTCAATATCCATTCCCAGAGACAAAGGATTTTTGTAGAAACTGTGCTTATCAAAATTCACAAAATATTCTGCGTTGATGGAGATTCTTTTGGAAATTTTATAACGTCCGCCCAATCCGGTCAGGAATTGATTATCGTTTTCAACTGCCGGTTCATAGAGATTTTTGTGAACATAAGACGGCAACAGCTGCAGCGAAAAGTTTTCATTAAATCTTCGTGAAATCAAAGCCTGAGTAAGGTACGAAAGCCTGTCGCCAAACTTCAGATGCGGATATGTATCTTTATCCAGATCGGTGTTCATTGCCATCACGTTGTAGCCTACGAGATCTACCGGAATGTTTTCGCTCTGCTTCAGAAGCCTGTATTTTGCTCCGAATTCAAAGGTTTTCATATTCGTTTCTCTGGAGAGGCTTAAAGAAATTCCGTCTGTTAAACCATAAATTGCTCCGAGTTTGGTGGAAGCATCGTCTAGTCCGAAAAAGTTTTTAAAACCTTCACTCACATCTCCAAAACGGTGTGCTACTACAAAATACCATTCATTTTTTGCAGTGAGTTTGGTAGATTGTCCGGTGACGATCTGAAGTGCTTTGAAAGCCGGTGGCGAAGTTGTACTGTTGGTTGAAATGGTGTCGATATCTTTGAGCAGATCTTCCTGTGAAAAGGCAAGAACTGAAGAAAATAGCGACAAAAATAAGAGAGTTTTTGTCATACACGTTTTTGTTTAAAATTCGTACGACAAACTTAGAGACTTCTCTTTCTAAAACTTGGTGATAAAAGTCACCGATGATATTGTTTTTATCAATCGGAGTAATAAAAGTGCTAAAACAAATTTATTAGACAACACTAACATCGACAGATTCAGGTATTCTAATGCCTTCTCTGCTTTGAGAAATCTCACCTTCGTTCTCAATTTTTTTCATTACTCTGCTCACGACTTCTCTTGATGTGCCGAGATTGGTAGCGATTTCACGGTGGGTAAGTTTAATGGGATGATTTCCTGTAATGGCAATCTGCTGTTTGATGTAGCTTAAGATTCTTTTGTCGAGTTTGTGGAAAACGGCTTCGTTGACCATGTTCATCACATCGGAAAATCGTTTGTCGTATTCCTGAAAAAAAAGTTTGTTGATGGCAGGAAAACGGAGCAGCCAGTCATGCATTATGGACACCGGAATGAGTAAAACTTCGGAATCTTCCTCTGCCACAGCATAAATCCGGCTGATGTAATCTGTGAAAATAGAGGAAAACGTCATCATACAACTGTCGTTTTCCCGAACGTAATAATAGATAAGTTCGCGGCCATCGTTAAGTGTAAAAACTCTGACGGAACCTTTGATGAGAAACGGAACAAATTTATTTTTCTGCCCTTCTCTTACGATTTCAGTTTTAGCTTTTACTGCAGTGATGACAGCATGTTTACTGATTTCTTTTAAAAATTCTGAGCCTAAAAACTCAAATTTATCAACAATAAACTGATTATCTAACATATTTTTTAAATAATTACGAAATCAAAGGTATAAAATTGAAATTGTCGTTTGATATTTATTTTCGCAGGATTGTAATTTTGAACGATTCTTAATAGTTTTTGTTGGATGAGAGGCAGGAGACTGTTGAACCCTTCGGGTTCTTTTTTAGTGCGATTTATTTTATTACCATAGGTTTCACCTACGGCTATTTGAATTTAACCCTGCGGGTTCTTGTGATGTGAATGATTTTACGCCCATAGGTTCACCTAAAGCTGGAATTTAATCTTTCAGGAGCTCTGTGATGGAATAATTTTTCATCTATAGATAAACCTAAAGCTATTCGAATTTAACCCTGTGGATTCTTAATGATGTGAATGATTTTGCTTCCATTGTTCACCTAAAGCTATACGAATTAAACCCTTCGGGTTCTTTTTTAGTGCGAATATTTTATTACCATAGGTTTCACCTACGGCTATTTGAATTTAACCCTGCGGGTTCTTGGTGATGTAAATGATTTTGCTTCCATAGTTCACCTAAAGCTAAACTAATCTAACCCTTCGGGTTCTTTTTTATTGCGAATTATTTTATTACCATAGGTTTCACCTACGTCTATTTGAAGTTAACCCTGCGGGTTCTTGGTGATGCGAATGATTTTACGCCCATGGGTTGACCTAAATCTGGAATTTAATCTTTCAGGAGCTCTGTGATGGAATAATTTTTCGTCTATAGATATACCTAAAGCTATTCGAATTTAACCCTGTGGGTTCTTTGTGATGTAAATGATTTCGCATCCATAAGTTCACCCTAAATCTATTCGAATTTAACCCTGCAGGTTTTCTTGTGATGTGAATTTGCTTCCATAAGTTCACCCTAAAGCTATTCGAATTTAACTCTTCGGACTTTATGAGATGTGGGAAAAAAAGCAAATTCCCGCGCCCCGGCCTGAGTGGAGCTCTTTTTGTAAGCGATGGAAAATGCGGTGGCACAAAAAAGCGGGAACGGAGGACGGAAATTGGCGCCCAAATAAAAAATACCTGAGTTGTAAGTAAAAAAAATACCCCAACTTCCGCCGGGGTATTCTTTTATATCTGATAAGAAAAATCTTATGCCTGTACGTTGTTTCCTCCTAATACGAAAGGCTCAACTTCTTTGATTTCTCCGAACTGCTGCTCGTAGTTGGTGATGTTTTGCTGAAGTGCAGCCAAAACTCTCTTCGCGTGAAGAGGAGCCAGGATTACTCTTGATCTTACGTTTGCCTGCTGTACACCTGGCATCATCTGGATGAAGTCTACTACAAACTCAGATGGAGAGTGGTTTACTAAAGCAAGGTTACAGTAAACTCCTGAAGCTACCATTTCGTTTAACTGGATGTTGATGTTTCCGTCTTGTGGATTTTGATTGTTGTCCATTTTATAAATTATATTTTTTAAAATTGAAATTTGAGAGTGTGAAAGTATAAAAATAATTTCAAACCTCAAATTTCAAATTATTAATTTTAGTTAAGATCTTCGAATTCTTTTCTAGAACCCACGATTACATTCTGATACTCTTTAAGACCTGTACCTGCAGGAATTCTGTGTCCTACAATTACATTTTCTTTAAGACCGTTCAGGCTGTCTACTTTACCTGCAACTGCTGCTTCGTTCAGAACCTTTGTAGTTTCCTGGAACGATGCTGCAGACATGAACGACTTGGTCTGTAGAGCTGCTCTTGTAATCCCTTGCAATACCGGCGTTGCCGTAGCAGGAAGTGCTTCTCTAACTTCAACCAAAGCCTGATCTTCACGCTTCAGTTTAGAGTTTTCGTCTCTCAATTCTCTTGCAGTAATCATCTGTCCTGGCTGGAAAGTTTTAGAATCTCCGGCTTCAGTTACTACTTTAAGACCAAATACTCTGTTGTTCTCCTCAAGGAAGTCGTATTTGTGCTCAAGTGCACCTTCAAGAAACTGAGTATCACCTCCGTCAACGATAGATACCTTTGTCATCATCTGTCTTACGATGATTTCGAAGTGTTTGTCGTCGATTTTTACCCCCTGAAGACGGTAAACTTCCTGGATTTCGTTTACTAAATATTCCTGAACCGCAGTTGGCCCTTTGATCTTCAGAATGTCGTCCGGCGTAACTGAACCGTCAGAAAGTGGCGAACCAGCTCTAACGAAGTCATTCTCCTGTACCAAGATCTGGTTTGATAATTTAACTAAATAAATTTTTCTCTCACCAGTTTTAGCTTCAACGATCAATTCACGGTTACCTCTTTTTATCTTTCCGTAAGAAACTACCCCATCGATTTCTGTTACTACAGCTGGATTTGATGGATTTCTTGCTTCGAATAATTCCGTAACTCTCGGAAGACCTCCGGTGATATCCCCTGTCTTTGCAGCTTTTCTCGGGATTTTGATTAAGACTTTACCAGCCTTAATTTTTTCACCGTCATTTACCATTAAGTGGGCTCCTACCGGTAAGTTGTAACCTTTCTGCTCAACACCTTTAGAATCTACCACCTTCAATGTAGGTACAGCTTTCTTATTTCTTGATTCAGAGATTACTTTCTCTTCAAATCCTGTCTGTTCGTCAATCTCCAGCTGGAATGAAATACCCTGGATGATGTCTTCATATTCTACCTTACCGGCAGTTTCAGCAATGATTACCGCGTTATACGGATCCCACTTACAGATTACATCACCTTTGCTTACTTTATCACCTGGTTTTACAGCTAATATAGCACCGTAAGGTACGTTGGCAACCATAAGAGGAGTTCTCGCCTCGTTGTCAGTTACCAATCTGAATTCTGTAGTACGCGATACCACTACTTCAGCAGTGTTACCGTTTTCGTCTTCAGAAGTAATTGTTCTTACCTCATCCAATTCTACGATACCGTCTCTTCTTGCGATAATTGCAGGATTTTCTGATACGTTGGTAGATACACCACCTTGGTGGAAGGTTCTCAACGTAAGCTGAGTTCCCGGTTCCCCGATGGACTGTGCAGCGATAACCCCTACAGCTTCACCCATGTGGATGGTTTTACCTGTAGCAAGGTTTCTACCGTAACATTTAGCACAGATACCTTTTTTAGCCTCACAGGTTAAAGGTGAACGTACTTCAACAGCTTCAAGACCAATCTCTTCGATTTTCTTAGCTAATGCTTCGTTGATTACTTCGTCTGCATTAACGATGATTTCGTCTGTCTCAGGATCGTATACATTGTGTAATGAAACTCTACCTAAGATTCTTTCAGAGATTTTTTCAACGATTTCGTCATTTTTCTTCAGTGCAGTAACTTCTGTACCTCTCAATGTTCCACAGTCAGTTTCCGTTACGATAACATCCTGTGCAACGTCTACCAGTCTTCTCGTTAAGTAACCTGCATCGGCAGTCTTAAGAGCGGTATCCGCAAGACCTTTACGGGCACCGTGGGTAGAGATAAAGTATTCTAAGATCGAAAGACCTTCCTTAAAGTTTGCAAGAATCGGGTTTTCGATAATTTCCGCACCGGTAGAACCAGCTTTCTGCGGTTTTGCCATCAAACCTCTCATCCCTGATAACTGACGGATCTGTTCTTTAGAACCCCTCGCACCAGAATCAAGCATCATGTATACAGAATTGAACCCACCCTGGTCAACTTTCATTCTGCTCATGATCATTTCAGTTAATCCAGCGTTGGTGTTTGTCCAAACGTCGATTACCTGGTTATATCTTTCTGTATCTGTGATAAGACCCATGTTGTAGTTGGCTCTGATCTCGTCTACAGTTTCAATAGATGTTGCGATCATTTTCTTTTTCTCAACAGGAACTACGATGTCACCTAATGAGAAAGAAAGACCTCCTTTGAATGCATTTGAATATCCTAAGTCTTTCATTGCATCCAGGAACTTCACAGTTGTGGGGAAATCTGTATCGGCAAGTACTTTACCAATTACATTTCTTAATGATTTCTTTGTAAGAAGTTCATTAATATATCCTGACTGTTTAGGAACGATCTGGTTAAATAAGATTCTACCGACAGAAGTTTCAGTTAATTTCACAGTGATTTCACCGTTTTCTTTAATTGGAAGTCTACATCTTACTTTAGCGTTCAATGAAACTCTACCTTCAGCATAAGCGATTTCCGCTTCTTCCGGAGAATAGAATGCAAGACCTTCACCCAATACTTTCATATCTTCAGTAGAGCTTAATTCTTTGGTCATGAAATACAGACCAAGAACCATGTCCTGAGATGGTACCGTAATTGGAGAACCGTTTGCAGGGTTCAAGATATTCTGAGAACCTAACATTAATAACTGAGCTTCCAAAATTGCCTCAGGGCCTAACGGTAAGTGTACCGCCATCTGGTCACCATCAAAATCGGCGTTGAATGCTGTTGTTACTAATGGGTGTAGCTGGATTGCCTTACCTTCGATCATCTTAGGCTGGAAAGCCTGAATACCCAGTCTGTGCAAAGTAGGTGCTCTGTTCAGTAAAACAGGGTGACCTTTCATTACACCTTCTAAGATATCATAAACTACAGGTTCTTTTCTGTCGATAATTCTTTTGGCAGATTTTACTGTTTTTACAATTCCTCTTTCGATCAGTTTTCTGATGATAAACGGTTTGTAAAGCTCAGCTGCCATATCTTTAGGAATACCACATTCGTGAAGCTGTAAGTTTGGACCGACAACAATTACCGAACGCGCAGAGTAATCTACCCTTTTCCCCAATAAGTTCTGACGGAAACGACCCTGCTTACCTTTCAATGAATCTGAAAGTGACTTCAATGGTCTGTTTGATTCAGATTTTACTGCAGAAGATTTTCTTGTATTATCAAATAATGAATCTACAGATTCCTGAAGCATACGCTTCTCGTTTCTCAGGATTACTTCAGGAGCTTTGATCTCCAATAATCTTTTCAAACGGTTGTTTCTGATAATTACTCTTCTGTAAAGGTCGTTTAAGTCAGAAGTTGCGAAACGTCCCCCATCCAACGGAACCAATGGTCTTAGTTCTGGTGGTATAACCGGAAGCACACGCATAATCATCCACTCCGGTCTGTTGATCATTCTAGTGTTAGCACCTCTCAATGCTTCTACAACGTTCAATCTTTTGAGAGCTTCAGTTCTTCTTTGTTTTGAACCTTCGTTATGAGCTTTGTGTCTCAAATCGAAAGATAACGCATCAAGATCGATTCTTTTTAATAATTCCTCAACAGCTTCAGCACCCATTTTGGCGATGAATTTGTTAGGATCTGAATCATCAAGATACTGGTTTTCTACAGGAAGAGTTTCCATGATATCAAGGTATTCTTCTTCTGTAAGGAACTCCTTATCGTCAAAATCAGAACCATCTAATTTCTTAGCGATACCCTGCTGAATAACAACATATCTCTCGTAATAGATGATCATATCTAATTTCTTGGAAGGAATACCCAAAAGGTAACCGATTTTGTTTGGTAAAGAACGGAAATACCAAATGTGCGCGATAGGAACAACCAGACCGATATGTCCGATTCTTTCTCTACGTACTTTTTTCTCCGTAACCTCTACACCACAACGGTCACAAACGATCCCCTTGTAACGGATTCTCTTGTATTTACCACAAGCACATTCGTAATCTTTGATTGGACCGAAGATTTTTTCACAGAACAAACCGTCTCTTTCAGGTTTGTGCGTTCTGTAGTTAATGGTTTCCGGCTTTAAAACCTCCCCTCTTGAGTCCTGTAAAATGGACTCAGGAGAAGCTAAACCGATGGTTATTTTATTAAATCTACTTGATTTATTTTTATTTGACATTTTTTTTGAATTTGAGATTTGAGATTTGAGATTTGAGATTAATGAATCTCTACAATTTATTTTGAACTTTATTTAAACCCTGCGGACAGAATTTCAAATTTCAAATAAATTAATTTCAAATCGAATTTATTCCTCAAGTCTTACGTCTAATCCAAGACCCTGTAACTCGTGAAGTAATACGTTGAAAGATTCCGGAATACCTGGTTCAGGCATTGCTTCTCCTTTTGCTATTGCTTCATAAGTTTTTGCTCTACCAATCACGTCATCCGACTTCACAGTAAGGATTTCTCTCAGGATATTTGATGCACCAAATGCTTCAAGAGCCCAAACCTCCATCTCTCCGAAACGCTGTCCACCAAACTGAGCTTTACCTCCTAAAGGCTGCTGAGTAATCAGTGAATAAGGTCCGATAGAACGTGCGTGCATTTTGTCATCTACCACGTGTCCTAATTTCAGCATGTAGATGATACCAACTGTCGCAGCCTGAGTAAATCTTTCTCCTGTACCACCATCATAAAGGTAAGTGTGACCGAATTTAGGAACTCCTGCTTTCTCAGTGTACTC
>NZ_JACYFS010000005.1 GCF_014837145.1 Chryseobacterium caseinilyticum | reverse complement strand
TTTTTTCATAGTTTTGTAATGTTTTTAATTAAACGATTCAATCCATTGCTCCTTCCTGAGTCGCCAAACTTATGGGAAGGGGCTTTTTTATTGATCTTTTTTGGTCAGGCTGAGCTGGCCTGTTTCTTATTTCATTGGTTTTGGTTGGTCATATTAATTCGCTGTGATTGGGTTCCTGTTTTTATTCTGAACAGAGGAATCTCTGATGCAATCCCCAACTGTTCAGAAAACAGGGCTTTTATGATACACTGAAAAGAAACAGTAATTAAACTGCTCACTTCAGAGCATACAAAAGCAGTAAATATCAATTAATATGAATGAAAATTTGTCCCGTGAAAGCTTAAAGCCGCAATAGGTTGTACACCCTATTGTATCATATCAAATTTAGGAGAACGAGGTATAATTAATACAACTCTAACCATCTGACTTATGCAGACTAGTAATTTTATTAAACTTTTGAATAAAATCCCTTCGTGCTGAAAATTATTTGGAAAATTGAAAGAAAGCCTGTACTTTTAAGGTGCGAGTTTAAAATGGTACCATGACTTTCCTTTATCTAAATGTAAAGGAATTTCGGAGTGGATTTAGTTGCCCTATACCTCTCCTCATGCATGAGGTGGATTGGTTTAGAGCTGTAAATTTTCCTCTGCTATTCAGGCGGGCAAATAAGCAGAATGATTGAAAATGTCGTTCTCATAAATGTATTTTTATTAATGGAACGATGCTTTTTAGTATGAGAATTACACATGCAAAATAGCATGGAGCGGTCTCGCACTTTCAATCCGTGGGTGTCCTAATACCCTAACAAAGTTAATTGCTTGCAAATGAAAGACGTGAGAACCGCCCACATGCCTTTATACAAAAGTACAAAACTTTTAGGCACGGAGCGATTTCACGATTCTCTCATCTGCTAAATAGGACTTTACGGAATGAGATACATCGTAATTGGCTTTTAAAACCAACCATTATTATAATCGCTTGTACAAATATATAAATTTAATTTGAATGTGGCAATAAAACCACAAAAAAAATTTAACATGGATGAAAAATTTTTAAAAACTTATAGAGATATTGGAGTGACTCTCCGAAAAATAAGAAAGGAAAAAGAATTATCACAAGAACAACTAGGTCAAAAAGCTGGTAATGTTGATCGCTCAAAAATTAGCGATATAGAAAATGGAAAAGAGGATTTTGTCTTTTCTACATTACTAAAACTATGTTTTGCATTGGAAGTAGATGTAAAACAAATATTTAGTAATTCAACAAGTATTAAGCGTCAAGAAGATACTAGGTAAGCTAATTTATGGTAGGACGTTTTCAAAAAAGCGATGTATCGACTGAATCCCAGTGGAGAGCTATTATACTTTTTGGGGTGTCGCCATCGGAGATGGGAATTACCTTTGCTGGTATCTGTGAGAGAAGAATTTTCGTAAAAAAGACTTAATGTCACCAGTAATATTTTCATAAGTGTTTTTACAAATGTATTATAGATTTTTAATTTCAATCATGGTGAGTTGTAATGAATATCGAGTAAAAAGTAAATATTTGTAATATTAAAAAAACACATGTCTAGAGAAAACTTAGAAATTAAATATAATGACGATTACGAAAGATTTGAGTTCTGGGAAATTATATAGGATCCAAAAGATTTACTCTACCCTGTGATTTGGATTTTTTTTCTATGATTTCAGAAGTTCTAGAGCTACAGTAGAGTATATTGCGAAAAAAAAAATTCCCGCATCTTAAAGTGTTTTATTGTATACGGAAAAATTGTAGTATTAGAATATTGGAAATAAATTTATGCAATAAATCAAATTGACTCAAATATTCATAAGGACTTTCTGTAAAAAACACAATAAGATGGTGCCGCTGCAGTTTGAGTATAAATTTTTAGATATGATTTCTAATAGACATCATACTAGTCGTGATCATTTTTTTCAAGTATTCAAAAATGAACAAAATATCGAAACATTTTATAAACGATCTGTTACATAAACTCAATTAGTTTTGTTAGAAGTAAATAATTCTTGATAAACAAAATGGTCACAAATTGAAGAACTATAGTTGGTGATGCATAAATCTTAAAATTTTCTAATTTTAATACTTATATTTGATATATATATATTAATTACTGATGAATATAAAATCATTTAAAGTTTTTAAACTTTTTGGTAAAAAAAACTTTAACCTTCATTTTGAGGATAATAAATTAATTATCGTTGCTGAAAATGGATCAGGAAAAACGATATTGTTAAGGTTATTTTTTTTATTCTTTTCTAAGCAATGGAATGAACTAGTAAAGTATGAATTCGAAGAAATTACTGCTTTAGTTAATGATAAAGAGTTTTCTTTTAAAAAAAGTGAGTATAGATCTACTGAAATTCCTAATTATGTGATAGAAAAGCTCAGTAATCTCTTTCCTACCTACAAGGATTTCATCCGTAAAGGGCTAATAAATTATAAGGTTGAACAAATTATGAATGATGAATTTTTGTTAGGAGATATTGAGGCGAAATATGATGTTCCTCAAAGTCTAATTCTATCAATTCTAAATGAAGTTTCATCAAATAATATAGTTGATAATAAGTATGATTGGTTAGGATCATTTCTTTATCTTCCAACTTATCGCAGAATAGAACGAAGTTATCTTGATTTGTACGGTGATATGGCGAAAAGATTAGAGCAGCATTTGAGACAACTACTTCCAGAAATTGACTTGAAAATTAATGATGAAAAAATATCTAATAATAGTTCTTTTAGCGAAACCGAAAATGATTTACAAAAGGTTTTTGATACTATTTGGTCTAATAGAGATTATGAAAGATGGGCCTTTAGAAAAGAATACTTTAGTATGGAATTGGTCGAATTCGACATGGTTGACATTGAGTATAGAATTTCAAAACTTTTAGAAGATAAAACTTTTTCGTCCTCAGAACTGTTCCAAAGATTTATTGAAAAATCTAATAAATACCTCAGCAATAATAAAATGGTTATTCTTTCAAAAGATGGTAAATCCATTAGAATTAGTATTGACAATAAGACTTTACCCTTAACAGTCTTATCCGCAGGGGAAAAACATATTATATCTCTTTTTAGTTATTTACTGTATAGTCCTCAAAACGTTTGGCTAATTATTGACGAACCAGAAATTTCTCTTTCAATGGGTTGGCAAGAAAATTTGATTAATGATATAATAGACTTTCATATAGATGGAATTGTTGCAGCAACACATTCTCCATTTATAGTTCCTGAAAACTTCAATAATTACACCCATGGACTTAATGAGTTCAAAGAAATTTTATGACAAAGGAATTATTTTTTGCTAAGAAGGAAGCGATAATTCCAAAAGCACGATATTTTATCCTTAAACAAATTTATACGTCATCAGCAAAAGATGTACATGTGTTTACAGAGGATGATGATGATTATGAATTTTATAGAACATCTATCACTAGAATTTATACAGATTACAATCATCATAAATATTTAATGAAGGGTAAGAGTAATTTATTAGAAGTTTATCAATTAATTGATTGGACAAGATATTCAAAATCTAAACTATTATTTTTCGCAGATAAAGATTATGATGATATTATTGGAGTGAAAATGACGTTAGAGCCTAATCTGTTTTACACTAAATATTACTCTATTGAAAATTATTTAGTTACTGAAGAAGTATTTTTAATAATCTTAGATCGATTTTATGTTAATGATATTAGTAAAGAATTACAAAATAAACTGCTTGATTTATACAGAAATTCTTATGAAAAATTTATTATAAAGCTTAGAACTGTGACGTGGTTCATTTTAATAGATAGATTATTATCAAAAAAAGCAGTTTTAGAAGAATTAAAGCTTCAACATTTAATCTATTTCGAAATGATGCAGTTCTGTGAAAAAAAGCTTGTTACAAAAGAAATGTATGAAAGAATAATGCGCTCTGACGATAGTTTAAGAAAATTACAGATTCGTGATGCGACATTAAAGGAAATATTAGTTAATAAATGTGGTGCAGTGAAAAGTGAGTATCATTTCGAAAATATTATGCGAACCAGAGATTTAATTATGCGTATATCCAACCATAAATTTTTTTTAAGAGGAAAATATGATTTATGGTTTCTTATAGAAATTTTGAAAACTGTTGATAAAACTATTGAGAATATTTTTACTACTGAAGGGATTGAGCGATCACAAGAAAATCCTATACCAAGAAAAAAGCTTGATATCACTACTCTGAATATATTTGATTTAGTATGCTCAAAGATGACACAACCTGCTGATATATTAAATTTTTTAACCACTAATTATACTGCTTTAAATGCAAACAATAAAATCAATATTTAATAATAAAATATTTAGAATACCTGATTATCAAAGGGGTTATTCATGGGAGAAAAATAATTTAGACGATTTTTGGCAAGATCTTAATAACCTTCAGCACAAAAAAGTACACTATACAGGTATGATTAGTGTTGAAGAAGTCAGCGAAGAAGAATACATGAATTGGAGTGACGATAAATGGATAATAACAGGAAAGGGTGAAAAACCATATTTTATTGTGGATGGTCAACAGAGGATAACTACAATAATTATTTTGATATGGGTAATATGTCAGAAAATGCCTGAGGGTAGTCAGATTAATTTTAGTAGTAAAGAAGAAATTATTAATAAATATATATTTACAGAAAACAAACAACGACAGGAAAAAAGTTATTTGTTCGGTTATCATCGGGATAATCCAAGCTATGAATTTTTAAAGCGCGAAATATTCGAACAAAATGATTATTCAAACAATGATATTGAAGAAACTGTTTACACTAACAATCTTCTTAATGCAAAACTTTATTTTATCGAGAAGGTTAAAAAAATGTCATTGAATGATTTGGAGATATTATTTAGCAAATTAACACAGCAGCTTAAGTTTGATTTTAAAGAGTTGGAAAAAGAACTTGATATCTTTATTGTTTTCGAAACGATGAATAATAGAGGGAAGCCTCTTTCAAATCTTGAAAAACTTAAAAATAGATTAATATATTTATCAACGCTTTTGAAAGATGAAAGCATCGAGAGAAAAGTAGATCTCAGGGATAAGATTAATGAGAGTTGGAAAACAATTTATAAATATTTAGGTCTAAATAAGGAACGAAAATTAGATGATGATGCTTTTTTGCAAAATCACTGGATCATGTACAAAAGATATGATAGAAGAGAACCCGAATTTTATGCGAATGATGTTTTTGATAGATTTTTTACATCTCACAATGTTCTAAATGGAAAAGAAGATTATGAATCAATACAAAGATATATTAGGAGTTTAACAGAAGGTGTTAAACAATGGTTTTTGATGAATAGTCCAAAACATCCACAAGCAAATGAGATTTGTCAGTCAAAGATTGTGATTAACTGGCTGATGAAACTAAATCAGCTTGGTTTCAAATCCTTTGCTCCTTTGATAATGGGAGCTTTAGTTACAGAAAAGGATAAAGATAAAACTATAAAGCTACTGCAATTAGTTGAATCCTATATATTTTTAATTTTTTCCGTTTCATTTAGACGTTCTAATACTGGAACATATCATTTTTATGCTAAAGCGAGCGAACTATACAATAGTGAAATTGAAATTGAAGATATAATTAAAGACCTTGAACTATGGATATATGGAAAGCAAGATTATAACGGTTATTATGAAATCAGTGGATTTTACTCATTTTTAAGAGATTTATTTTTACGAGAAAATGGAAAAGGTTTTTATGATTGGAAATTTTTGAGATATTTTTTATACGAGTATGATATAGACATAGCCAAAAAAAACAATTTAGAATATGATTCATACGATGACTTAAATAGTGTACAGCATATATTTCCTGAAAAGCCATTACTATTATGTTGGAAAAAAATGGAAGTACAAGATTTCTCTTATCAAGAAATTAAGTCTATTACGGGAAGTCTAGGAAATTTTGTTTTACTTAGAAAAAACGTACATGAACAGGATTGCTTCATTGATAAATTATCTACATACAAAAATTACAATAATGCTAAGAATATAATTGATTTAAATGAATGGAATGAGAAAACAATATTAAATCGTGGGCTTGAGTTGCTAGATTTTATGGAAAAACGATGGAATATTACAATTGGATCTAAAGAGGATAAGATAAAATTGTTATTTTTAGATTTCGTAGAATCATAAAAGAATATCGATGAATGCTAATATAGATAACTAAAAAGAAGTAGATGGCTGTTGATATTATGTGAGATTGGATGGGCAAACAAGAGTTGCTCCTCATTATCTGATTAGTGTATTGATGAAAAGTCAAGATTTCCCAATTATTAGAGGACACATAAGACTTAAAGGCATCTCAATGTCAGAAAATGATGTGTTTGCATATTTTCGATATGTATTGTTCAACACTTCTCAATTTAATAATGAAAAAAATGCCTATTAAAAGATCATAGTTTATCCTGGAAACATCTTTATAAATGAAGATTTTATAGGACATACCTATGAGCATACCGTGCCCATTATCAGTCATGGTCGTCCTATAATGTATAACTTTATGGTACAGATACCATCAAAAGATGCGCACAAGAATTTAGAAATATTATTTCAATTCGGTGGAGAAAAGTCTCTTTCCAAGATTTCGAAATATGAATATAACCTATCAGCAAATTTATTATTAGGTGATGTTACTAACGAATCAATTTATTTAGTAGAAAAACGGGAAAATACGTTGCCTTCAGATTTTTCAAACAATACTGATGATGATCACGTAAACCAACTTTTAGATACGTAAATTATTGTATCCAGAAAATTTAGACACAATCTTCAAAGTCTCCCAACTTTGAAGATTATTAATTCTCAATTTAAGATTAAAGTATTTTCTTTAATTAATTACATAAATTAATTTCTTTGAATATCTAAAAATGTCTCAAGTGAATTACCTTTATAGTACTTCATTATGAGTTTTACAATTCGATCTTGATTTTCCAAGATGGAATTCTGATTCCATTCATCATTTTGCATTAGCACAAAATTTGTGTTAGCTCTAGCTTCAATTGCACCTTTATACTTTGTTTTTTTTGTTTCGTAATTTTTGTTGCTAAGTGAAGAATTTTTGTTTCTATCTATTAATACGAGATTACCAATTTTGTGTAGCCATTCCTTATGAAAACTAATATCAATTGACCATAAAGAATTTTCAATTTTTTGAGGCATTAAATGCTCAATGCTTGATGAATTCTTATTATATTGAATCTGGTTATTTTTACTGCCCATTAAGAGGTCAAGCTTTAACAAAAGATATCTGGTCTTATTAACCTTGGTTCCACTAAATCCACCCCATTTATCATTTTTTAAACTATTTTCCAAATCATCGATATCCAGTGGTTTTTCTGAACTTATACTTTCATCAAAATAATCATACCTTAAACATTCATCACTAATCATCAATTTGCTAGCTTCTTCTTTAGATAGCTCTTTTTTAACAACTTTCTCACTATAGTAATCGATCCTCTTTAAGATAGTAAACGTTCTTGTCATAGATTGTCTGCGGCCTAACAACCACCCTAAGGAAAAAAGATTATCGATTTTTATGATAAATTCTACAATATTATGCTCATCAAAAGATTCTTTGAAATGCATTAGTGGTGTTAAATATTGAGAGCCATATACGCTTGATAATATAAAATTAATATTTGAGAAGAGATATGCTGAGTCCTTTGTTGTAATACTTCCGTTATTTACAGATAAGAAATGGTTAATATATTTCTCAACAATATCTAAAGTTTCGGCACCCTTAACCATTACTCCTTTTTTAAACATATAATCAAATGCCTTTGTAAGCGTTTGGTTATCATCACTTCTGTACTTCATTTTGATAAATACCACTGCCCATAAAAATTCATCAAATGATTTATAAGGGAGATTAATTTTATTCTCAAAGTCAGACCACTTGTTTGCGTATTCACGTCTTATCTTATCGTCAAGAATTACCCGCAGATTCTGAGCTCTTAAAATATCACTGACTTGAAGCTGTAATCCTCTGCTGTTTAGAACAGTAAAGAGATTGTAAGCATCGTCAAGATTATTGGGTGTAGCCAAGTATAGGGCTAATACTTTATTTGATAAATAAGTGTAAAACCTTATTAAAAATTCTTGAAAGTTTTCTGAATCTTCTCTTTCCTTTGCATTAAACCAATTAAGAATAATGCTCATACCATTCGCTAAATTTCTTACTGAAGAGCTATTGTCATAATTGTTTGCTAGCTGTTCAAGTATTTCTGGATTTAGTTCAATCTCATTGGTAATAAACTTATCTATAAAGTTTTTATCATCTCTAATATCGAACTCGATTCTATTTCTAGCAGGTACATTATTAAATTCATCTGCTTCCTGAATAAGTCTATTTTGGACACTGGATTTTAATTTGCTATTAGATGACAGATTTCTTAATACAGCATGTAGTAAAAATAATGTTAAAAATCTCTGTTGACCATCTAAAATATCTTGAAATTTATATTTAATACCGTTAGATTCACTTTCTCGTGTATTCCAAATCATGCAACCTACAAAATATTCCTTTTCTTTATTATTTTCTAAAGCATTGGTGATATCATCTAAAAAATTCTCAATCTGATCAACGCCCCACACGTATGGCCGTTGATATTCAGGTATATTATAGAATTGTTCTTGATTAAAAATATCTTTAATATATTTCTTGCCGGTAAGTAAATTATTATTATCCATTAAATGTTATTATTATATTTTTTTATTTGATGCTGTAGCTTTCTCTAAAAAGTCAATTTCGTAATTCTGTTCCTGCACCACATCTTGGTATAAATTCATCAGACTAATGTTAACTTCATAATGATCTAGTATCTGCCTGTTTTTAAGATGGAGCTGGCGTGTCAGACGGGCAATATACCAAAACACCAAAGTGAAGACAACTAAAGTAATCTGCAAAGTAAGAAGAGCATAGTCAAAGACCTGTGCCACCAGTTTCTCTTTTAGTTCTGTACGGATTTCTTTCACAGATAATGACGTCTGAACATTACTGTCGACCGCTGAGATTTGAGATACAGTGATTTCGGACTTTGTGCCAAAATTATCGTTCAGATACCCTGCCACTATATCGTCATAATGGTTATCAAAATAGTTTCTGTAAGCCTCTTTATCTACAAGAGTACTTATTAAAAAAAGAAATGCAACAGCCGCCAAGGATAGAAAAAGAATCCTCTTACCGATGTAATAGGCGTTGTGATACCAGCGGACGGGTTTTTGCTCTTTTAAATCTGACAGCACCTGCTGAGCGCCACGAATTTCATTTTCAATATAGAGCTTACTTTTTTTCTTTGCGTTGATGTAAGAGATGATCTCGACGTTGTTCATGGTTTGTTAGTTATCCTGATGTTCAAAAAGCTTTCTAACATCAATTTTCAAATATATAAAAAAAAGGTGTTTCACAATTGCGTGATGACGCAAATGGCTAAGAGTATCAGGTAATTTAAAAAAAAATCTTTTTGAAGAGTAAACCCAATAAGAGTAATCATATTATAGTCGATAGACTTCATTTATGTAAGAGTAATTATACGCATTTTACAGCATCTAATTTTTGTGAAGAAATATAAAATATTATATATAGTTTTAATATCAATAAAATATTGACATTAAATGAAAGACTTAGAAGAACTCAATTGGAAAACATATGAATCTATAACTAAATATATCTATGAGACATTGGGCAGAGAATCTAACATAAAAGTTCTAGGACATGGTAACAATTGCAGAGTACAAGGAAGATCGACTGTAGAACATCAGATAGATGTTCTCACTTTTAATTCGGAAACACAAGTTTATACAGCGATTGAGTGCAAATACTGGAACAAAAAAATTAATAAGGATATCGGGATTATCTAAGTAAAGAGACATCAACCACATGACAAAAAGGTGATCTATAGAATTTAAAAATAATTTTATATTACACATTATGTCATTTTCTTAACGTACTCATAACCGTCGACATGTCTGATATATCTACTTCAAATGTAAAATATCATAGACATTGTCAAGATAATGTATCCGCACTCGATAAGTATCTCAACCGCTTTCCCAGCCTCCTCACTTTGGACTTTTTTTAATTTAATGTAAAATCCCGGATTCTGTGAAATCACAACGACGGCTTTACAATTACTCATGCACCGTACCAGATCACAAAAACATATTTATTCAGGAAATAACGATTGCCGAATCTAAATTCATATTACTTCTGCATTATTGGTATTGTGAACCAAAATGTGCTTCCTTCACCGATGTTACTGTCTGCGCCAATTTCACCGCCATGTTGTTTGATAATCTCAGAACAGATATACAACCCAAGTCCCAGGCCTGAATATTCATTTCCTGAATGGCTGGCACGATAATAACGGTCAAAAATTTTCGGAAGAATTTCTTCAGAAATGCCCTCACCGAAATCCTTTACAGAGACTTTAACACAGTTCCCTTCTGTGGATACAGAAAGGTATATCTTATCAGAATCTGATGCGTACTTGACTGCATTGTTTACAAAATTGATAACCACCTGATCTATACGGTGCTCGTCTGCAAATACTCTGATGTCTTTTTCACCTTCAAGAATCAGGCTGTATTTACCCTCAACCCGTATATGATTGCAGGTTACAGAAAGCATATCATACATATTAAACCAGTTTTTCCTGATTTGAAGCTGCCCCTCAGTCAATCTTCTGACATTAAGTAGACCGTCGACCATTTCAGTCATTCTGTCAATACCTGTCAGTGACTGTGAGATCATCTTACGGTGCGGTTCCCCAAAAGGACGGTCTTTAATTCTGTCGAGATACTGTAATGAGGCTTTAAGAATAGTTATTGGTGTTCTCAGTTCGTGACTTGCCACACTCAGGAAATCATCTTTTTGCTGATCAAATAATTTTTTTTCGGTGATGTCCAGCGTCATTCCCACCATTCTGTCTGCATTTCCGTTTTCGTCGTATCTGGGTCTGCCGTGAGCCTGGATCCAGTGCGTACTTCCGTCCCTCCATTTAACAGGATATTCAGCAGTATAAGTTCCGTTTGTTCTGATTGCTTCCTGTACAAGATTTTTCACCCGATCCCGATATTCAGGAAACATAGCTTCAAATAAATCAGAATATTTAAAATCTTCTTCAGGTAAGAATCCGTAATTCTTCTTGAACTGATCTGTGCTTTGCATAGTGCCGGATGCGAGGTGTACCTCTGTAGAACCTAGCTTGCCTGCGTCTAACGCTATTTGAAAACGGGTATTAACATCACTAACAGATTTTCTTGCATTTACCTGTTCTGTGACATCAATAGCCACAATTAAAATATATTTTTCACCATTCTGATCAGGATTTGTAGGTTGGTAGATAAAATTGAGAAAACGTTCTGTGGGAATTCCGTCAACCAGTATAACAGCTCTTAATTCTTTTCCGTGAAAAGGGGTGTCTGTTTCGTATACATTTTTTAGAATTTCAAGAAATCCCTGATCTTTAATTTCCGGTAATGCCTCCTGCAATGGCAGTCCCACAACAGAAATGTTTTTGCCCCAAATTTTCAGTACATGTTCATTTGCAACATCTACAATTAATTCTGAACCTTTTAGAGATGCCATAGCTACCGGTGACTGTTCAACCATAACACGAAACAGATGTTCTTTTTCATTCACAAGCTCCAGCACGCTGTTTAAATTTTCCTCAGAAGTCATCAGTTCTTCATTGGTTGACATTAATTCTTCATTGGTTGCCTGATATTCCTCATTGAGTGCCAGCAGATCTTCAATGAGTTCCTGTTCCTTCAGAGATTTTTCTTCAACTAATCTCCAAGCCTTCATTCTGTCAGAAACTTCGAAAGCAGTATGAAGGATGTATCTGGTTGTACCATCTTCGTTCAGAATAGCTTTATACTCAAAATCAAAGAAAAATTCTTTTACAATACCATCGACTTCCAGCATAGCGGATGTATCTTTAGCATAATAAGTTTTACCAGTTGACCACACTTTTTTAAGTATATCCAGAAAAGGCTGATCCCTGAGTTCAGGAATTGCATCGATGAAGTTTTTTCCGGTTACTGACCTGTCTTTCCCCCAAAGGTTAAGCATCGCCTGATTTGCGGTTAGGATTTTAATGTTCTCACCCTGATACACTGCAGTTGCATTGGGAGAATAGAATAAGACACTGAGCAGTTCTTCAGAATTAATATGTTGGGGAGTGTTCATTCAGTATTGGAAAAAGTATGCAAATTTAAAAATAATTGCCTAAGAATATTTATGAGTGGGATAATAATGCTTTTTTAGCTTCATTTTTAATCTCTTTTAATGTCAGTAAGTTTTGAGAATGTAATAATGTATAAACATGAAGTACGGAAATACAGTCAGCAACTAGCTGAACATATTCTTCAAAGTGATATATAAATTGTCACCTATCCCGACAATTTGTACTTCAGATAATTATTAAGATAAACAATTTTAGCAAACTTACCTTTACTGAAAGACAAAAGCCTGATACAACCTCGTATCAGGCGATATTTGAATCTGACATTAGCATCAGTACCAGTTCAAGGCTGTGTATTAATGTCTGGAAATAAAAGATGTACCTGTGCTCTCACCTTTATCAATTTCTATTACACTATTCTTTAATAATAATGCCGGAAAAAACTGAGATGAATTATCTTTTTCGTAGAATGCACCTTTTGTATTGGAATCATCTGTAAGAGCTTCAGTAATCTGCTCATGAATTTTTATAAAGTCTTCTTCACTTGCAAAGCTGAGGGAAAATTCCTTAAAACTGCTGATAATTTTAATAACCATATTTTTATTTTTCACCCCATGTGAGTGGTGAACCCCAAAAAGCAATTCAAATACGTGCCAAACAACAATCCTTTTTCCTGTCTAGCAGCACAAAATTGGAAGACTTCGTGTAGGGTGTTCAAGATTCAAGATTGCAGATGCGAGATGCGAGGTAAGGGTTGCGGGATTCAAGATTCAAAGTTCAAGATTTAGGACTGAGGTATAGGAGTCATGATACAATATGTTTTGAAAAAATAATTTTTTAAATTTGTTTTATGATCACACTTGAAGAATACCTGAAAGCTTTAACAACAATTAAAGAGTATAAAAAGCAGAAAGAAGCAGATGCTGAAAATTTAAAGAAATCTTTAGATCTAAAGCTACTATCTGATTTTGAAATTCCTTTGCGATTGCGAAGAAAATTCGGAGAAATGTACCTTTAGAATCTTGATAATAAAGCTGCCCATGAGCTTGACTGGCAAGCCTGCTTTAATATGATTAAAATTTCAGATCTTAGAAAGGAACCCTTCACACTGGAAAAATTAAGGCATTACCGTGGTTTTGGTGAGAAAACGATTATGGAGATTAGGAAAATTTATAAAAATATTGGGATTATTAAAAGATGAGAGCGTAAGCCAATGATCCGATTACTATCTCCTTCTTTGAAAAGTACATTATCTGACAAAATTTTCAAATAATAAAGGCAATCATACAGAAAAACTGATTTTGAAAAATAATCAGGGTTTAGCTTGACTTAAAACTTTCATGAAATAAAATTCCGCCCCTTTTCAGAGGCGGAATTATTAATTAAAGGGAAATCTTATTTAATTAAGGTTTCCAGAAAGACCAAACTGTACCGTTGAAAACAGCAAGCTGTCTGCTTACCGTGTCATAAACCATAGTACCTGCTTCCGGACGGATAACGTTCAGATGCGGACTTGGCACTTTAGGCAAAATCATTGCCTGTGTACTGCTTTCCAAAACCAGAATTCCCGGTACATCCGGAGTCGCGGGAGTACCGATACTTGCTTTTGCATTAGGCCCATCAGTCAATGAATTCTGCAAAGAGGTATTCACAGCTCCAGTTGTATTGAAATTGGTGTTAGCACCCACAGTAGTTGTTTCATTTTTAGACAGTGCTTTCCATCCGGTAGTGTCTGTGGACGTGGGAACTTTGTATTTGATGATTTTATCATTTACATCATAAATAATCGTTCCCGAAACAGCGTTGGCAGTTTGGGCGGCAGAATCTACCCATGGAAGCACAATACCTTTACCTTCCTGCGGAACTCCTGAAAAATCCCCAAATTCCAATGAGACAGAAGGGTTAGGGTTACTTGTTGTAGGAATATTTGAAATACTCGCTTTCCCAATAGCTATCTGAGCAAAAGCTAAATTTGCAGCAGCTAACATCAGTATATTTATTGCTTTTTTCATTTTATAACATTTTTAAAATTAATTAGGGCAAGTCTGAGTTCCCATACAATACCATGCGAAAGTAGTTCCTCCATCTGTTGAAGTATACACTTTCAAACAGTTGGCAACTGTATCATACACCATCATCCCTTCAATAAAGTTAGCTACAGGAATACCCACAGGATTTCCTCCTACAAATTCCATTCTGTTGACTACAAAACCTTTTGTTTTGGCTTCAAGAACAGTCCATGCTCCTTGTCTTACTGTTGGCCATTCAGGTGATGCTGTACCCGCTCTGCTTAAAGCTGTAATACCATGTTTTACCGGCTGTAAGGTTGTAGAAGTAGGTGTAGCAGGGGTTCTGTAACAATACGTCTGACCGTCTAACGATGTAAGATAAAGAACTGCTGATGAAGATGCCGTAAGCGCTGCATTACTGATTCTATATGGAACTGCGTAAGTTCCTACGTAAGTTGGCAATGGTGCGAAAGTGTAATTTCCGTTTGCACTGATTGTTACCGTACCAACGTTAGGAACTACAACTACTGTGGGAACAGCTGTAAGGTTATAAGTAACGCCTTCAATTATGGCTTGCGTTGCTGTAACAGCACCACCTGCTGAATTGGTATCATTGGTGATTACTGTACCACTTGCAGGAACACCTTTCAGAGTTGCTTTTGCATCATCGTTTGCAAATACTACAGGCGGTGTAGAGGTTGGTCTTACTTCAATATTTACTGTTGCAGTATTTGTTCCCCCGTTACCATCACTGATTGTATAGGTGATTGGATTTACTGTTCCTGCAAAACCAGCAGCGGGAATAAATGTATAATTTCCTGCTCCGGCACCTGTGCCTGTAAGAGCGAATGTTCCTGCAGTTACTGTTGCACCAGAAGCATTAACACCAGTTACGGTTACAGCAGTTCCTGTATTTCCGATAACAGTTCCCCCTTGAGCTGCACCAGTTACGGCAATAACATTTCCAACATCAGGATCACTGTCATTTCCCAGAACATTAGAATTTAAAGTAATTCCAGTTTTAGTTACTCCGGTATCATTAAGAGCAACAGGAGGGTTATTTCCAGATGAATTTACCGCCGGAAGAACTTTGATCTGCAATGTAGCTGGATCTGTATTTCCTATGGTATTAGTTGCGATGTAATCAACTGTTACCGTACCTACAAATCCTGTTGCAGGCGTAAAGGTATAATTACCTGCTGCATTTAAGGCTAATGTTCCTGCGTTTGGAACAGCTGTTCCTGCGGCATTAACCCCTGAAACCTGAACTGCAGGACCTCCTAAAGTAATAGCAGTAGCTCCCTGAGAAGCAGATGCTACAGTAGCGGTTGTAGAAGAAGCGTCATTTGATGTAACAGATCCTGAAACCGGTCTGTCAATCGGTGTCTGGTTGATATCATTTTTAGCATCTATAAACCCTAAGTCTAATGAGGTAAGGTAAAGCGTTGCAGTAGAAGTATTCCCAAGTCCGTCAGAAATTGTATACACAACAGGAGTTGTACCCACATAGGTTGATAAAGGAACAAAAGTATATGCACCTGTAGTTGGGTTGATAGAAAGTGTTCCTACTCCGGCGATTGTTTGAGCGGTACCATTTACCGTTAATGCTGCACCGTTTACAGTTGCTCCCGTAACTGATAAAGTACCTGTAGATGTTCTAGTATCGTTAGAAAGAATATTCCCGGAAGCCGTAACCCCTTTAGGAGTAGCTTTAGCGTCATCGCTTGCAAAAACTACCGGAGGCGTAGCAGCAGCCTGAACTTCGATGCTTAGATTTGCAGAAGAAGTTCCACCGTTCCCATCGCTAATTGTATAAGTCACCGGATTTACCGTTCCTACGAAATTATTTGCCGGAACAAAAGTATAAGCTCCTGCAGCATTTAGAGTTAATGTTCCAGCATTAGCAACAGCTGTTCCCGCAGCGTTTACTCCTGCAACAGTAACGCCAGTACCAACATTAGCTGCTACACCATTTACAGCACTTACTGTAATTGTATTTCCGTCCGGATCAGAATCGTTTCCTAAAACTGTAGAGGTTAGGTTGGTATTGATCTTAGTAATTCCTGTATCATTCAAGGCAATTGGTGGATTGTTGAAATAGGTATTCACATTCGAAACCACTTTTATTTCTAAAACTGCCGAATCTGTAAAACCAGCACCGTTAACAGCTGTATAATTTACAGGTACAGTTCCGATAAATGTTGCTGTAGGTGTGAAAGTATAAGTTCCGTTTGAGTTGAACGTCATAGAACCTGCCAGTACACCTGCAACAGAATACACGTTAGCAGGGGTTCCGTAAACAAATGCTGTTGCAATACCTGCAGCGTTCAGATAAGTTGGAAGCACTGTAGGAGACACTGCAATTCCTATTGCGATATCATTCGTAAGTACAGAACCGGAAACCGGTGTATTTCTTGGTGTCTCATTAATGTCATTTTTTGCATCTATGTAGCACTCATTTACAGCTGTATTCTGAGAAGTACCAATTGCCTGACCTCCAGCCTGTGTATATCCTGTTGTTCCTGCAGGAACCGCAGGTACACCACTTCCATTTACAGGTGTATTCAATCTGTTTGCTGTGATATATGATGCGCTATTCTGAAAGTTTGCCCCTCCTTCAATTACATCCGGACATCCATCGTTATCTGAATCTAAATCTAAATAATTAAAAATACCATCATTATCAGTATCCAACGTACAGTTCTTATTATAAATCCCGAAAATGATACCATGTGGGTCATTACCCCCGGTAATATTCATTGTAAACGATGCAATATTTTTTGGAACTAAGTAAAATGTATATCCCTGGACAGTATTTGTATTTGTAGAAACAACTGTACCAACCTGACCGGGAGTAACAGACTCAACGCCATCTAACAATGAATAAATATTATTATTTGTAGTATTTACATTACTTACGACAGTTAAAGGGACTGAAAAAGTACTGTTGATTACTCCACCTTCACCTCCTAAACCAGCAATTCCTATTATATACTGGTATTGATTGTTAGCCGTTCCTAAAGACGCAGCTGTAGTTCCGTAATCGATGGTTACGTTTCGAGGTATTCCAGCAGTTGAACCTCCAGCAATAATATCTAAATAAGCTGTCGAAAAACTATTTGACTGTACACCATTCACTGTAATAGTCGCATTTGCTGGTGATGGTGCGAATGTTGCCCAACCATTACCACCTGAAGTTTTTGTTATTCTAACACCTCCGTTAGGTAAAGTTACACCACCAGATGGTACAAGCGGAAAAAGTGCAGTATTAGTACTCGCTAACGTTGATGCAGTTCCACTTGTAATTGATGCAATAGTAACTGTCCCAGCACAACCTTCCTGGTTATCAAGAATTCCGTCATTATCAGAATCATTATCATTCTGATCTGAAACCCCATCGTTATCTGAGTCTGTATCCACCAAAACATGAATTAAACCGGGGGATGATGTTGCCGCAGCACTTATCCCATTTTGCATATAATTGTCATTAATGGTGTAAGGAATAGTTGCTGTACCTTTAAAACCTGTGACTGGCGTAAAAGTTACAAGACCAGTATTAGTTACGGTAAAAGTACCTTGACCAACTACTGTAAATGTTGTCTGAATACCAGCAGTAGCAGGATTTAGATCAACAGTTGCTACATTTATAGTTCCTCCACCCGGGTCTGTATCATTGGTTGAGACATTAAAGGATACAGGAGTAGTACCAATTGTCTGAGCAATATCTGTGTTCGCTACAGGTACAGAATTGATTGCATTTAGCGTAACGGAAATCTGAACAGTTTCTAATCCAATATATGCAGGTGTACTTGAAGCACTGACATTTCCATTAGTACCAGGTCTGATAAGCAAATTATGTGATGTTTCTGTTGCTGTAAATCTCAATTTACTTACTCCCCATGAATTTACATTAACAGAAGCTACTGCTACCGGAGTTACACCACTTCCCACAATTTCTAAAAAAAACTGATCTATATAAGTACCTGCATAATTGACAGATGAGTTTCCGTTGGCACGCGTTACGGCTGTAGCAGAAAAGACAACTAACTCATACGTTCTACCAACAGTTAAGCCTGTAATAGTCGTGGTCACTGATTCCTCAGTAGTTAGTGTACCTACGTCTCTTAAAGAAAGCCATGTTGTATGACCATTCGGCGGATTTGGTAAGGTAAAATTAGTTGTACCCCCTATTGTAGCGGTCCAGTTAGCACCAACTCCTGCACCACCAGCACCACCAGATAAACCAGCTGTTGTACCGTTAGCGATGTCTGGTGTACCTCCATTATTACTCCAACCTGTCGGAGTACAGCTACCACAAGGTGCACTACCTGTAGTAGGTGCGCCATTCGTGGCAGAAATTGCCTGAGCAAACAAATAGTTACAGCTCAGCAAAAAAAGTAAAGAGAATATTATTTTCTCAAATTTTAAATTCATATTTAAAAGTATTAGTTAATAAAATTTAATGAATAACATTTTATAATATCATTCAACAAAAGACTAAACAACTGATACTGGTGGTGGTCTTAATGAATAGGTTTTTGAATATCCGAACGTTTTTGAACGGGTATTAAAATAGAAATTATTCGTTCTAAAAATAAGAATATAGACAGGCGTAATCTCTATTGATTGGGCTATATGACTATTTTGAGAATGATTGTGAGAATCTGGTAGAATAAAATTGATATGCGAAGCATTTCCAGCATTGAAGAATTTATCAGATGCATGGTTTTTAAAAGCAATTCCATTTTCAGCCGCTTTTTTCTCAATTTTTTCAAGCTTTGCTAAAACAGATTTATCTATAGGTGTGATAATCTTCCTTTGAGAAAGTTTTGCATCTTGGGATAAATTTTTTGTCTTTTTTGCTGAAGTAATTAAAATAGCCTGATCATCTGATTTGTAATTGATGACGGCAATAACATTTACTTTTTGACTTGTAAGTATCTTATTAAAAGACTGATCTGAAGAATAAATCCGGGCTTTACCAATGACCGTAATTTGTGTTTCTGACGACTTTTTAGTGAGCAGGCTATCCTGTGCTGAAAAGAAGGAAAAAAGGAAGGAAAAAAATAAAACAAAAAGCCCCCTAAAGGTAGGCAGTTTTTGAGAAGCTACCCAAACTTGAAATTTGAAATCTTTGCAAATGCCTTTCAATACTTTGTTTTTTGGTTTTGCAAAATTAGCAATAAGCAATAAGACAACAATAATTCGTTATTTTTTTCAACAATTAAACATTATTAGGTTATTCTTTTAAAATAAAAAATAAATTCAGTTTAATATTTAAATTAAATCAGTTTATTAATAGAATAATAATTACACAAAAAGCTGTTGAATAAAGGATTTTTATACATTTTTATTTTAAATTATGTTAATATTCACTGCTTTTTACTAAACAATATGGTCCTTGCTTTAATATGAAGAAATAAATTTTATCTATTATATAAAATTAATCTTTTAAAGAATAAAAAAGCGGCAGCAGGCGGCCGTTTTTGTGAAGAAAACATTTTTAAGGTTTAAAGAGATCACCATTATAAACTATAGGCTGATGCTTTACAACATCATTTTAAGATCGTTCCTGCCTTGATCTGCAAATGAAACTTTAAGCTGGAAGATTATGAAGAACTCAGAGGTTACGATAAGCTTCATTTTCCACACAATAGTTTCCGAATTGACAGATAAACCTTTTGCATTTTTATGCCCAGTAATGACACTACTTACTACGAGAATCTAGATTATCAAAAAACTGTAAAAATAAAACAATAACAGATTTAGTAATATCTACAAAAAAAGCGGTAAACTTTCGTTTACCGCTTTCTTATTTTTTTAAACTGAAAATTATTTCAATTCTACTTCAGCACCAGCTTCTTCTAATTGCTTCTTAAGAGCTTCAGCTTCGTCTTTAGAGATTCCTTCTTTAATAGCAGCAGGAGCTCCGTCTACGATATCTTTAGCTTCTTTAAGACCAGCACCAGTTAAATCTTTTACCAATTTAACGATAGCCAATTTAGAAGCACCTGCAGACTTAAGAATTACGTCGAATTCTGTCTTTTCTTCAGCAGCTTCACCAGCACCAGGACCAGCCATTACTACTGCAGCAGCAGCAGGCTCGATTCCGTACTCGTCTTTAAGGATAGTTGCTAATTCGTTTACGTCTTTTACTGTTAAGTTTACTAGCGTTTCAGCTAAATTTTTTAAATCTGACATTGTTGTAATGTTTTTGTTGATTATTGATTGATTTTTTTGAGAGTCTAATTATTCTGCAGCTGGAGCTTCTCCTTCTGCAGCAGCTTCCGGAGCTTCGGTTGCTGGAGTTTCTTCCACTGCTGGAGCAGCAACTTCTTCAGTTGCAGTTTCTGCAGTTTCAGATTTGTTTTGAAGAGCAGAAACAACTCTTTGAATTGGAGACTGAAGTAATCCGATGATTTCACCGATCATTTCTTCTCTAGACTTAATGCTTACTAATGCATCAAGGTTGTTGTCACCAACATAGAATGTTTCCTGTACGAAAGCTGATTTTAAAGCAGGCTTTTCGTCTTTCTTTCTGAAGTCTTTGATTAATTTCGCTGGAGCGTTTGCTGTATCAGCAACCATTAATGCAGAGTTTCCTTTGAAAGTTCCGAACATTTCAGAGAAATCTACTCCGTCAATCTGCTCCATTGCTTTTTGCAAAAGTGTATTTTTCACCACTTTTACTTTGATATTCTGCTTGAAAGCCTGTCTTCTGAAGTCAGAAGATTTAGCAGCGTTCAAACCGTCTAGATCTGCTACATAAACTACTTTAGCATCCTGAAGCAAGTCTTTGATCTCTTGTATTGCTACAACTTTTTGGTCTTTTGTCATTGTCTTAAGGATTATAATTAGTTAACAGATTTACTATCAATTGCAATACCCGGGCTCATTGTAGAAGACAGATAAATGCTCTTCACATAAGTACCTTTAGCAGCAGTTGGCTTCATTTTGATCAAAGTAGAGATCAATTCCTGAGCATTTTCCTTGATTTTGGCAGCATCAAAAGATACTTTACCAATACCAGCGTGGATAATACCGTATTTATCTACTTTAAAGTCAATTTTACCAGCTTTTACTTCAGTTACTGCTTTACCGATTTCCATCGTTACAGTACCTGATTTAGGGTTAGGCATCAAACCTCTTGGTCCTAATACTCTACCCAAAGGTCCTAATTTACCCATAACAGCCGGCATAGTAACGATAACGTCAACATCTGTCCAACCTTCTTTAATTTTCTGTAAATATTCGTCAAGACCTACATAGTCAGCACCAGCTTCTTTCGCTTCAGCTTCTTTATCCGGAGTTACCAAAGCCAAAACTTTAACATCTTTACCGGTACCGTGAGGAAGAGATACAACACCTCTTACCATTTGGTTTGCTTTTCTTGGATCTACACCCAATCTTACAGCGATATCTACAGAAGCATCAAACTTCGTAGTGTTTACTTCTTTCACAAGAGCAGAACCTTCTTCAAGGTTATAGATTCTTCCTTTTTCTACTTTGCTTAAAGCTTCTTTTTGCTTTTTAGTCAATTTTGCCATTTCTTTAAGTATTAAGCGTTAAAAGTTGGTTTAGTTCCTGTTACTCTTAATCCCATAGATCTAGCAGTACCTGCAACCATAGAAACTGCAGAATCCATAGTAAAACAGTTAAGGTCAGTCATCTTGTCTTCAGCGATCTTCTGAACCTGAGCCCAAGACACAGCACCTACCTTGTTTCTGTTTGGTTCTCCGGAACCACCTTTGATTTTAGCCGCATCCATCAACTGGATTGCTGCAGGAGGAGTTTTGATTACGAATTCAAAAGATTTGTCTTCGTACACTGTAATTACTACAGGTAAAACTTGTCCTGGCTTATCTTGGGTTCTTCCGTTAAATTGCTTACAAAACTCCATGATGTTCACACCTGCAGAACCTAATGCCGGACCTACTGGTGGAGATGGGTTTGCTGCTCCTCCTTTTACCTGGAGCTTAACCATTTTAAAGACTTTTTTAGCCATTGTTTGTTTTTTAAATTTGAATAATTAATGAGTTTGGAAGCATTTATTATTCAGCAGGTTACCGCACTCACATAAAGTAAACCTACTTTTCGGACTGCAAAATTATGAAATTATTTTTAATTACCAAATACTTAGCACATTAAAGTTCAGAAATAAAATTAAATTATTTTAATCCCGTCATTTCATTTAATTGTTTACTTTTATCGCAAATCTCCACACCATGAGAAAATTTAAATTTTTAGCATTATTCGCTACATTATCTATGATGCAGTCTTGCTGGCTCTTTAATTTCGAAGACGAGCCTGCAGGCGTGCAACAATCTATATACGAACCCGTATATGCTACAAGAGCTCAACTGTCTGACATCAAGATTCAAAATCCTAAACCTACAACCAAAAATGCTAAAATCTATCTTAAAGATCAGTACATTTTTGTGAATGACAGCCGCGACGGTTTCCATATTGTAGATAATTCTGATCCTGCCAACCCGAAAAAAATAAAGTATCTGAAAGCTTTAGGCTCTACAGATGTAGCAATCCGTAATGATGTACTCTACGTGAATCAAGCTACCGATCTTGTCGCTTTAAAAATAAGTACTTCAACTGATGAAGTGCAGGTTTTAAAAAGAATAGAAAATGTGTTCCCCTCCATTCAGTCTCCTGATGGTTTTATAGGCGAACCACAGACTGATAAAATAATTGTTGACTGGAAACTTAAATAAAACACCATGAAAAAATTTTCTATTTTACTTCTTATATTCTTTCTTTTTGGCTGTAATAATGATTCGGCAGATAAACAGGGCAGTGACGGGAAAGAAGGATCCACAGCAACTTTCATTCTGAAAAACAACAATATGTATGTGGTTGATCATTCTAACCTGAATGTCTTCAGCATTAACAATCCTGAAAATCCTGTAAAAGTACGGACAGTAGAAGTTGGATTTGATATTGAGACCTTATTTTCAAATGGTGATTATCTTTTTATAGGTTCCCGCAACGGTATGTTTATTTACAATATTGCTGCAGAACCTGAAAATCCTAAATATGTGTCTAAGGCGTTACACCTCAGAGCCTGCGATCCGGTGGTTGCCAACGGTACTCATGCTTTTGTTACCTTACATTCCAACACGGTTTGTGGTGCTGCAAATAATGTATTGATGGTGTACGATACTACAAATATTCAGCAGCCAAAGCTTATTACCCAGCGCGACCTTGCTGAACCAAAAGGTTTAGCTTTGAATGGTAATTATCTTTACATCTGCGACAAAAACGATATTGTAATTTTTGACATCAGCAATCCGCAAAACCCGAATGTGGTTAAAACCATAGCCAATGTACCTGCACGGGATCTGATCATCGACAACAATCATCTTTTTGCTTTTACCAATTCAGATGTGAAACAGTACAGCATAGATCCTGCGAATATTCAAAACATCAGTTTAATCAGTTCGTATACTTTATAAATTTTAAAAGAAATTTGGAGTCAGTTTCTTTAATGGAAGCTGCACTCCAAGTCTCACCTGTTCATAAGGGAAGTACCGTATTCCGTGCTGAAACTGGAGAAATAGTAAAGTTCCGTTAGTGGTTTTGAGATTGAGTTTAGATGCCAGAATCATAGGTTTATCACCATAATCTTCCACTCTTGTTATCCAGCCATTGTAGCCTGAAAATGTATTTTCCCAACTGATATTTTTGTGTTTTAAAATCAGTTTCCCTCCGTACATAATGGCATCATCCTGCACATTATTTTGCGGCGTCAGCACATCCCACGAAAAGAATCCAAGGTTTCCAACCAAACGAATTTCATCAATAAAAGCTTTCATTTTAAAAGATTTCCCTAATTCCACATCAAAATAATATCCTGCAGTGTTGAAGAAGCGACGGTTTTTGAAATCACTTCCTGAAGCGGTTTTTAAAGTTGAATTTAAAACTAAATCTGGTTTGAACTGAGTTTCTGTTAATAATTTAATTCTCGTCTGCACATAAAAATCACCTGTAGCCATACCTTTTTTCTTCTGCATCTGTCTTCTTGCAGCGATCTCATCTGACACAGAGTAATGTTCTATAAGAGTTTTCCAGACTTTTACTGAAACTTTTTCAGCAATTAGAGGAACTTCAATTCTGGTAAGATTTGAAAATGTTTCGTCTCCGTGACCGAAATAATAATCCCCTGTAATACTTATCTGGGTAAATTGGGGAATAGTAGCGTCTGTAAATTCTGGAACAGGATTGGCATTTGGACCAAAATAATTGGTGGTGTGGTGAATGAGATTTTGTGCCAGATAAAAATGAGCTGAAAAGAATATCAGCAAATGGAGCTTTTTCACAGTTTTTAGTTTTAGTTTTAGTTTAAACAAATTTAAAAAAAGTGAAAGAACAATAGGGATAAATTATAAAAAATAAGAATAATTTAATCTTAACAAGCAAAAAGACCAACCCTTTCGGATTGGTCTTGTGTATATTTTAAAAAGTAATTAAACTTTCTCAACCTGCATGAAGCTAAGCTCCATTGGTGTTTTTCTTCCGAAGATCAATACAGAAACTTCAATTTTCTTTTTGTCTTCAAGGATTTTTTCTACTGTTCCGTTGAATCCGTTGAAAGGACCATCGATCACTTTTACATTCTCTCCTACGATGAAAGGAATTTCAAGATCAGTAGCAAATTCTGAAAGTTCATCCATTCTTCCGAGCATTCTGTTGATTTCAGATTTCCTCATTGGAACAGGATCACCTCCTTTAGTTAAACTCAGGAAAGAAATAACTCCCGGAATGTTTTTAATGACATGGGGGATCTCTCCCATCAAATCTGCTTCCACCATTAGATAACCAGGATAATATGGTTTTTCTTTTGGAACTTTTTTACCGTTTCTAAGAACGATTACTTTTTCCATAGGAATCACTACCTGAGTAACATACTGCTCAAACCCTAAACGTTTGATTTCTGTCTCAATATAGTTTTTTACTTTATTTTCCTGTCCGCTGATGGCTTTCAGCACATACCATTTCAATTCACTCATTATGGGAAAATCCTTTTTTAGTTGAACATATTGATTAGCATTCCGATGATGTTGCTGATTGCTTTAGAGAAAAGCTCATCAACTCCAAAGGTAAACAATGCAAGAATCACTGTAGCTATAGTCACTACAATTGTAGAAGACTGAAGATCTGACCATTTCGGCCATTCAACTTTATGTCTGAATTCGTTATAAGAACCTTTTATAAAATCAACAAATGAACTCATAAATTATATTTGCACGGGCACAAGGATTCGAACCCTGATCAACGGTGTTGGAGACCGGTATCCTACCATTGGACGATGCCCGTAGATTAAAAAGTTCCGTAAGTTTCCTTACGGAACTTTATTTATTTTAAGATGATTAGTCTAAGATTTCAGTAACCTGACCTGAACCAACTGTTCTACCTCCTTCTCTGATCGCAAATCTAAGACCTACGTTAAGAGCGATTGGCTGTAACAATTCTACAGTGATCTCTAAGTTATCACCAGGCATTACCATTTCTACACCTTCTGGTAAGAAGATCTCACCTGTAACGTCAGTAGTTCTTACGTAGAACTGAGGACGGTACTTGTTGTGGAATGGAGTGTGACGTCCACCTTCTTCCTTAGAAAGGATGTAAACAGAAGCTTTGAATTTCTTGTGAGGCTTCACAGAATCTTTCTTAGCGATTACCATACCTCTCTTGATGTCAGTTTTTTCAATACCTCTCAACAATAGACCTACGTTATCTCCAGCTTCACCTCTATCTAGGATTTTTCTGAACATTTCAACTCCTGTAATAGTAGAAGTTAATTTTTCTTCACCCATACCGATGATATCTACAGGATCTCCTGTGTTGATAATACCAGCTTCGATTCTACCAGTTGCAACAGTACCTCTACCTGTAATAGAGAATACGTCTTCGATTGGCATCAAGAAAGGCTTATCAGTATCTCTTGGTGGTTGCTCGATCCAAGTATCAACAGCATCCATCAATTCTTCAACTGACTTGAACCATTTATCTTCAGTATCAACTGTAGCAGCAGTAGCAGCAGTAAGAGCTCCTAATGCAGAACCTTGAATTACTGGAGAGTTATCTCCGTCGAATTCGTAAGTAGACAACAAGTCTCTTAATTCCATTTCAACAAGCTCTAACAATTCAGCATCGTCTACCATGTCAACTTTGTTCATGAAAACAACGATTCTAGGTACGTTTACCTGACGACAAAGAAGGATGTGCTCTCTAGTTTGAGGCATTGGTCCGTCTGTAGCAGCACATACAACGATAGCACCGTCCATCTGAGCAGCACCAGTTACCATGTTCTTTACGTAATCCGCGTGACCTGGACAGTCAACGTGAGCGTAGTGTCTTTTTTCAGTTTCGTACTCGATGTGAGCAGTATTGATCGTGATACCTCTTTCTTTTTCTTCAGGAGCAGAGTCAATAGCAGAGAAATCTTTTTTCTCAGCAAGACCTTTGCTCGCTAATACAGCAGAAATAGCTGCAGTAAGTGTAGTTTTACCATGGTCAACGTGACCAATAGTACCAATGTTCAAGTGTGGTTTGTTACGATTAAACGTTTCCTTTGCCATGATTTAAATTATTTATTTTATTGTTATTCAAATTTTCGGTGTGCAAATATAACGATTTTTTGAATATCAAAAACTTTTTATTAAAAAAACTTTCAATACTAAACCAAAATACTCGCAAACCATAAGTTTTTCCGCAATGGAAATGCAAATTTAAACAAAAAATTGAATTAAAAAAATCTGTTTCTAAAACCGATTCTAATTTTATCTCGTATATCTGTGTATTATTAAACCAAATATTAAACATTATGAACAAACTTCTCTCTCTGCTCCTTTCTGGAGTAATGGTCGCAACAGTATTATCCTGTAATGACGACGATGTAAACGGAATGGAACCCATGGTACAGGGACCTGATCTTTTGGTATATGGACTGACGGACAGTAATGAAATCACTTCATTCAATGCCAAAAATACCGGAACTTTTATCTCTAAAACTGCAATAACCGGTATCACAGCTGGCGAAAAACTGATGAGCATCGATTTCAGACCTGCAACCGGTGAGCTTTACGCATTATCCAGTGCCAGTAAACTGTATGTTATTAATACCACGAACGCATCGGCACGAGTAGTAAGCACAACAGCTTTTACTCCGGCAATTGCAGGTACGATTGCTTCAATTGATTTCAATCCTACGGTAGACAGAATCCGTTTGGTTACCAGTACCGGACAAAATTTAAGATTACATCCTGAAACCGGAGCAACTGCCGCAACGGACGGCGCTATTGCAACAACTTCATCAATAACTGGAATTGCATACACAAACAGTACATCTGGAGCCACAAGCACTACTTTATATGATATTGATGTAACTTCAGGAAAGTTATTTAAGCAAGACCCACCTAACAACGGTACTTTGGCAGAAGTAGGAAATTTAGGTTTTACTTTTACAGGTCAGGCTGCTTTTGACATCAGTCCAGATAATAAAAATGCATTAATGGCAGTAACAAGTGGCGGACAAAATGCTTTATACAGTGTAGATCTTGCTACAGGAAAAGCTTCAAGCATTGGTGCTTTACCATCAAAAGTAGTTGATATTGCAATCCCAACTAATCCTGTAGCTTATGCTATTAATAACGCAAATGAGTTACAAATCTTTAATCCTAATGATCCTTCACAGGGACTGGTTTCTAAAGCTATTGGAGGTCTGCAAACCGGTGAAGGCATTTTAGGAATTGACTTCAGACCGCTAAACGGGCAACTTTACGCTTTAGGAAGTTCAAGCAGAATTTACACTATTAATCTTGGAACCGGTGCTGCAACTCAGGTTGGTACAGGTACACTTACAACACCTTTAGTAGGAACTGAGTTTGGATTTGATTTTAATCCTACGGTTGATAAAATAAGAGTAGTGAGTAATACAGGACAAAATTTAAGACTGGATCCTGTTACCGGTGCCGTTACCGCGATTGATACTATGCTGAACCCAGGAACGCCAACAGTAAGTTCAGCAGCTTACACAAACAACTTTGCTGGAGCAACAGCTACAGAGCTTTATGTGATTGATCATAATACTGATAAACTGTATCTTCAAAATCCACCAAACGGAGGTGTTTTGGTTGAAAAAGGAGCTTTAGGAATCAACATCACATCAGCGAACGGTTTTGATATCGGTGCGATGTCTCAGAAAGCTTATCTTTTAGCCTCTGTTGGTACTGATAATAAAATCTATGTTGTAAATCTTACAACGGGAGCTACGGCATCTTCAGCAACATTCCCGAATCCTGTAAAAGGATTTACAGTTGGTTTAGGATTCTAATTCAATTCAAAAATAATTCAATAAAAAAATCTCACGGAAATGATCCGTGAGATTTTTGTTTTTTTTAAGACTAAACCTGAACTTAAATTAAATTGTTGTCAGTCTTAAAGTATTTGTCTTGCCTCCTTCGAACGACGGTGTAGCATTGATGTTGATTACAAAATCACCAGACTCGATATAACCGTAATTATGTGTCAACATGTTGACCTGAATAATGGTTTCGTCAGTCGGTTTGTTCATATCATAATAATAGGCTCTTACTCCCCAAAGAAGATTCAGCATATTGATTACTCTTTTATTTCCGCTGTATACGATGATGTGAGAATTTGGTCTGTGTGCAGAAAGCTGGAAAGCTGTATAACCAGAATTCGTTAAAGTTACAATCGCAGAAACGTTTGTTGTTTTGGCAATTCTTACTGCGGCAAGACACACACGGTTGGTTATAAACCTTTCATCAATACAGTTATAATCTTTTTCGATAGGCTCATTTTTGCGCTGATAGAAATTGGTCATTTCTATATTCTTTACAATCTTAGCCATATTTTCAACAACCTGAATAGGATATCTTCCTACCGAAGTTTCACCGGAAAGCATTACGGCATCAGCACCATCCAAAACAGAATTGGCAACATCATTTACCTCTGCCCTTGTTGGAGTAAGGCTGTTGATCATGGTTTCCATCATTTGAGTAGCGATGATTACCGGTTTTGAGAAGAATCTTGCTCTTTCAACCAAATTTTTCTGAATGGCAGGCACTTCTTCCATTGGAACTTCCACACCAAGGTCACCACGCGCAACCATTAATCCGTCACATTCCAATAAAATTTCGTCTATATTTTTTACTCCTTCAGGCTTTTCAATTTTAGCAATAATCGGAGTTTTAAACTTACCGTTAGGGTGAGTCGCAATTAATTCTTTCAAATCAATGATATCCTGAGCATGACGAACGAATGAAAGTGCGATCCAATCAACCTCCATATCCATCATAAAGTTGGCATCCTGAATGTCTTTTTCTGTTAAAGCAGGAAGAGAAACGTTGGTATTCGGAAGGTTAACCCCTTTTTTAGAACTCAAAGGTCCCCCCTGAATAGTTTTTGCTTTTACTGTATCAATCTGGTTAGTCTCAAGAACTTCCAACATCAGTTTACCATCATCGATCAAAATTCTTTCCCCCACTTTTACGTCCATAGGGAATTGCTGATAGGTCATATAAACTCTTGTAGAATCTCCTTCGATTTTTTCGTTGGTAAAGGTCAATACATCACCAGGGTTAAGATAAGAACCCTCTTTTACTACCCCTACTCTCAGTTTCGGGCCCTGAAGATCTCCAAGAATCCCTACTGAATATCCGTATTCTGCATTAAGTTCTCTGATAATATTGATATTACTTCGAACTAAATCGTAATCTGCGTGTGAAAAATTTATTCTGAAAATATCAACACCAGCCTTCATTAATCCCAACATGACTTCTTTTGAAGATGAAGCCGGACCCAGCGTTGCAATAATTTTTGTCTTCTTTAAATACTTATTCATAATACTGTATTATTTGATAAAGTTCTTCTTCAGAACTCAAAATATAATCCTGTATAGGAAATACAAGATTTTCAGGGAGCAAAATTACGGAAAAATCAGCATACTGTTCCGAACTGTGCAGAATATATTCCACATCGGGCTGATTATTTAATAAAAATTTAATGTTATCTTCTTCCGCAAAGAGCTCGGTCTGAATTTTTTTTTGCCTACTTTCAGATGATCTGTTTGATATGAAAGTGTAGCATGTTTTTGTAAATTTGTGATATGCTTCAAAACGGGGAAAGCAGTAATCGTAGTAGGAACCATTAAATATGAGATCCTTTATTCTGGAGAAACTCAGATGAGAATTCCTGTTTATTTTAAAGAAAAACTCGTGATCGTGCATAGACTTTACCAACCTCACCAAGCCAATGGTGATATCTTCGGATTCTATCTCATCAAGATCATAAAGTTTTTGTACTTCCAAGAATATTTTCCTTTTTGTTTAAAATATAAAACGCCCGCTGCGCAGCTTTCTCTTCGGCTTTCTTTTTTGAAGTTTCTGTGGCATTGGCTATTTTTTCGTCACCAAAGCAGACATGACATCTGAAAACCACCGCCTTGTTGGGCTGAATTTCTTCGCAGGTTTCGTATTTTATATTCAGTTTCTTCTTCTGAGCCCATTCTAAAAGAAGACCTTTGTAGCTTACAATTTTGTTTTCAAGCTTGATAATTTCAGACGGAGTCAAAAGTCTTTCCAGCACAATCCTTTTGCAGGTATCATACTGAAAATCAAGATAAACCGCACCAACCAGAGCTTCAAACAGATTTCCGCAGATATTTTCTCCCAAAGCCATTACAGCAGTGTGCTTCTGCAGGAGCTGTGTAAGTTTCAGGTCTTCGCCCAGTTTATTGAGGTTCTTACGGTTGACGATTTTAGATTTCATCTGCGTAAGATATCCTTCATTGGCCTGAGGATAGTTTTGAAATAAATGGCAGGAAATAATAGTTCCCAAAACAGAATCTCCCAAAAACTCAAGTCTTTCGTAATTTCTTTCGCCGTTTTTAGAAGAACTTTTCAGCGAAAAAGCCTCACGGTAAAGGTCGACATTATTCACCTCAGCACCTAAAATTTTGTATAATTCTGTACTGAGGAAAAAGTCTCTCTCTGTGAGTATTCTTTTTCTTTGTTTGAGTAGGAATTTAGAAAAATATTTCTGTAACTCCATTTGTAAATTTAGATTTTCTTAAAAAGAACGCAAGCATTGTGTCCACCAAATCCGAATGTATTGCTCATGGCAACCTTCACATCTTTCTTCGCCGCTTCGTTAAAGGTAAAGTTCAGTCTGCTGTCGATTTTTTCATCATCGGTAAAATGATTGATCGTTGGCGGCACAATACCGTTTATGATCGTTCCGATAGCAGCAATTGCTTCAATTACACCAGCTGCACCCAAAAGGTGACCGGTCATTGATTTTGTAGAATTAATCTGAATATTATAGGCATGCTCGCCGAGTAATCTTGAAATTGCATTGGATTCTGCGATGTCTCCCAATGGCGTAGATGTACCATGCATGTTGATATGATCTACATCATCAGCAGTTAAACCTGCATCTTCCAGACAGTTTTTCATTACAAGATAAGCTCCCAAACCTTCAGGATGTGGCGCAGTCATGTGATGTGCATCAGCACTCATTCCTCCACCCAATAACTCTGCATAAATTGTTGCTCCACGTTTCACAGCGTGCTCATACTCTTCAAGAATAATACATCCCGCCCCTTCGCCCAGTACAAATCCGTCTCTGTCTTTGTCAAAAGGTCTTGAAGCTGTTGTAGGATCATCATTTCTTGTAGAAAGCGCCATCATAGCGTTAAAGCCTCCCACTCCACTTGCAGTAACGGCAGCTTCAGAACCTCCGCACACGATTACATCTGCCTTTCCGAGCTGGATCAGCATTTTAGAATCGATAATAGCGTTGGCAGAAGATGCACATGCTGAAACCGTAGTATAATTCGGACCGTGGAAACCATATTCGATAGAAATATGTCCCGGTGTGATGTCCGCAATCATTTTAGGAATAAAGAAAGGATTAAATCTTGGAATATCCGTATTTGCCCAACCCAAAACTTCTGTTTCGAAAGTTTCAAGACCGCCAATTCCGGAGCCCCAGATTACTCCTACCCTCAGTTTATCTACGTTATCTTCAATAATTCGTGAATGAGCTACAGCCTCTCTGGCTGCAACCATTCCGAATTGTGTGTTTCTATCCATCTTTTTAGCTTCCTTCTTGTCGAAGTGCTGAAGAGGATCGAAGTTTTTTACCTCGCAGGCAAATTTTGTTTTAAAATTTGTGGCATCAAAAAGAGTAATCGGAGCGGCACCGCTCTCACCTTTTACAAGATTTTCCCAGTATTCCTGTGCATTGTTGCCTATTGGCGTTAATGCTCCGAAACCAGTTACAACTACTCTTTTTAATTCCATAAATTTTCTTTAAAGTTCTTTGTTGAAGAATATTATTTATTTACTACTTCTTCGATATAAGCGATAGCGTGACCTACAGTAGTAATTTTTTCAGCCTGATCATCAGGGATTTGAATATTGAATTCTTTTTCAAATTCCATGATTAACTCAACTGTATCTAGTGAGTCTGCTCCTAAATCGTTTGTGAAGCTAGCCTCAGGAGTCACTTCTGTTTCTTCAACGTCAAGCTTATCAGCGATGATAGCTTTTACTCTTGATGCAATGTCTGACATAGTAAATATTTTTTTTATTGTTAGATGGTGCAAATATATAAAATTCTTTACGATAAAACATTTTTTTAGTCTTTTTTGTCGGTAGACTATGCTTATTTTATCACCATGGGTTTTAGTGTTTTCGTAATCAAGGGATTAGAATTATTGTTTTTTTTCCTACATAACGAAATTAAAACATTCACATAATTCGTAAAATGAATTAGAACTAGTTTAATATTTCCTATTTTACATATAAATACACTTGGCAATTTATCATACTTTGTAAACAAATTGAGGCACTTAGGTTTTTATAAAATAATTGCTAAGCAAAATGCCTCAAATTTTTCTACATTGCATTCTATTGAGTCCTTTATTTATTAATTAATGGGAGATTTAAATGTAAATAAAAACTATGAATCAGGGAATTTATGAGGAGTTAGTGACGCAACTCATCAGTACAAAATTAAATGCGCTTGAGAAAGATCATTTTCAGGTGAAGAAAATTTCGATTGACAAAGCAGAGGCAGCTCACTTATTATCTCAGCATATTGGTAAAACAATTAAACAGGCCTTTAATTTGATAAAAGGCGAAGACATTCTAGAAATTCAAATTGAGATTGCAAACAAAATCATTCTATTTTTAAAAGAAGAACTGAAAAAAGAAGAGTTTGAAGATGATTTAATTGAAACTGAAGGTAAGATTCTGAAAGCAGTTTTTACAAACGTTGATGCTCATTTTACAGACTTAGATCTTCATTTAAAAGAAATTACTCCGTATACCAGATTAGTTCACAGCGAACTTTTTACTGGCGGAAACTCAGGCACAACTTTGGAAAGTGAGCTACGAAAAGAAATACTATCGTCGGATAAAATTGATCTTTTAGTTTCATTCATAAAGTGGAAAGGTATAAGAATTCTTGAGCGTGAGTTGAGAGAGTTTACTGACAGAGGTGGAATCTTGAGAGTCATTACTACAACTTATATAGGAGCAACAGATGCAAAGGCAGTAGAATTCCTTTCATCGTTAAAAAATACAGAAGTCAAAGTTTCTTACAATACGGGAAATGAAAGATTGCACGCGAAAGCTTATTTGTTTCAACGTAATACAGGTTTTCATACAGGTTACATCGGCTCATCTAATTTTTCGCGCTCAGCATTAACTGATGGCTTGGAGTGGAACTTAAAAATCACAACCAGAGAAGTTAGCCATATCATCGATAAATTTAAAAAGACTTTTGAAGCATATTGGCAAAATTCAGAGTTTGAATCTTATCAACAAGACACTCATTCTGTAAAATTAGTTGATGCATTGAAGGAAGGAAAATTTTCAAAAGAATATAATTTTACAACATCATATTTCGATATTAAACCTTTTCATTATCAAAGAGAAATACTTGAAAAGCTGGAAGTTGAACGTACTGTACAAAACAGAAACAGAAATTTATTAGTTGCTGCTACAGGTACTGGAAAAACTGTTATTTCGGCATTTGATTACAAAAACTTCAGAAAAAATAATACATCGGCAAAACTGCTTTTTGTTGCACATCGAAAAGAAATCTTGCAACAGGCAAGAGCAACATTTCAAGGTGTGTTGAAGGATAATAATTTTGGTGATTTGTGGGTTGACGGCCTCGAGCCAAGATCGCATGAGTATTTATTTGTTTCTGTACAGACTTTAAATAATAGGTTAAAAGATCTAAATCTTTCAAAGGATTATTTTGATTTTATCATCTTAGATGAAGCACATCATGGTCCAGCTTCCAGTTACAGACCATTTTTAAATTACTTCCAGCCCAAAGTCTTGCTTGGATTGACAGCTACACCAGAAAGAATGGATAATGAAAATATTCTTGAAGATTTTTGTAACCGTGTGGCAGCGGAAATTAGACTTCCCGAGGCTCTGAATAAAAAATTATTAACTCCTTTTCAATATTTTGGTATTACGGACAGTATCGATTTAACAAATGTGAAATGGGAGAAAGGAAAATATGCAGTCAGTGAGCTCGCTGGTTTGTATATAAAAAATGAAACGCGAGTAGGCGAAATCATTAATAATCTTCAGAAGTATACAACAGATTTGAAGGATGTTCAGGCAATAGGTTTTTGTGTAAATATTGATCATGCTGAGTATATGTCTCAAAAATTCAATCAAGCTGATCTAAAATCTGAATTTCTAACTTCTAAAAATGCTAGCGACAGAGATGTACTTCGAGAAAGATTTAGAAAAAAAGAGTTCAACTACTTGTTTGTAGTTGATATATTCAATGAAGGTGTTGATATTCCGGAAATTGATACTGTTTTCTTTTTGAGACCTACTGAAAGCTTAACTGTTTTTCTTCAGCAGTTAGGTCGTGGTCTCCGCTTAGCAGAAGGAAAAGATTGTTTAACAGTATTAGATTTTGTTGGAAACGCAAGACCTGAATATGATTTTGAAAGTAAATTCCGGGCTCTGATAGGGAAGACCACAACTTCCGTACAAAAGGAAATTGAAGACGATTTCCCACATTTGCCCTTAGGTTGCTCAATAGTTTTAGAGAAAAAAACGAAAGAAGTGATTCTTACAAATATCAGGAAAGCCACTTCTCTCAATGTTAATCAAATAATTACCAAAATAATAAATTTTCAGCATCAGACTACTTTGCCATTGACACTTAGGCACTTTACAGAACTGTATCATATTCCGCTTGAAGTTATTTATAAAAAAGGAAGTTGGTACAGACTCTGCCAAAGAGCTGGTGTCATCGAAGATTTTGAGGATGAGGATGAGAAACAAATTTACTCAGCAATTAGCAAGAAATGGTTATCAACCAATTCTGTGAGTTACTTTAATTTTATTTTAGAAATTGCAAAAAGGTCCTTTGATATACGAATTGAGGATTTTACTGAGAAAGAAAAAACAATGCTTTTAATGCTTCATTACGACATTTGGCAAAACGCAGGAGGTTTCGGAAGTTTAGAAGAAAGTATCAGACAAATAGGAAAAAATCAGACTTTGATAAATGAAATTATAGAAGTTCTGGAAATTTTAATTGATAATATTGGGTTCAAGGAACTCGACATTGATTTGCCTTATGAACAACCTTTAAAGTTACATTCGCGATATACCAGAGATCAAATTTTAGTTGCATTTAAAATGTCAACATTTGAAAAAAAATCTTCAAATAGAGAGGGAGCGGCAGAGAATAAAAATTTGAATACAGAAATACTATTTATTAATCTCATCAAATCTGAAGAGGATTTCTCACCTACTACAATGTATGATGATTACGCAATTAGCGAGACACTGTTTCATTGGCAATCTCACAATGCATACGGTCCGGAAACTACTAAAGGAAAATCATACGTCAGTCATGTAGAAAATGAAAAAATAATTTTGCTTTTTATAAGAGAGCGAGCAAATGACGAAAATGGTAATACACTTGGATATGTATTTATAGGAGAAGGTACTTTTAAAGAAACAGAAGGCTCAAAGCCAATGAGTATCAAATGGGAGCTAAATGAGCCTATACCTAACTATTTATGGAAGGAATCTGCAAAAATGTCTGTTGATTAAAAATTTAACTGCAGATCTCGTTATAAATCAGAAATTGATACAAAATTAACATAATTAGTTCACCGATTATTGGAATTAGAAATAAAAAATTTACAATTTAAAGGATATTTATACTTTTCATATTCAAAAACTTATTAGATAAACAAAAATAAACCACTGAAATTCGGTGGTTTATTTTATTCCTGTGGAGTTGGAGGGATTCGAACCCTCGTCCAAACAAGCAATACATAAGATTTCTACATGCTTATTTTACTGTTGGTTTTCGACTGGAGGCAGAGAGCAAACACCCAACTTCCAGCTTATCTTCTGAGGTTTTCGAGTCTTGGTCAAAGCTCCCAAAACCTTATTTCTGCATTACTATATCTCAGAATCAAACGCCGCAGAACAGAGCATTTGTGAGACATCTTGCTTCCTTACTATCTTCGGGAAAGCGCTTGAAATCTTACTTTATTCGGATTAAGCTGCAAGAGCGAACTCTTCGTTGCCAGTTAAAATTGTGTAGCAAGGGATTTAAGAGATCGCGCTACGGTTCTCTGCATGCTTACTTACCCATTGACCTTGCTGTCGAAACCAGTCAACCCCATGTTTAAGTGAAGGCAAAGATACAAAAATCAAACTAACATTATACTTTGCCTGAAAAATTTATTTTTTGAAGAATTTCCACATACTTTCAAGCACATTTTGCTAAAGTTAAGTGATCCGGCAAAACTGAAATCAACCCGGTGAAATAGTGAAAAGAATTTTAAACAACCAAAATTACTTCCCGAAAATCCGGAAAAATAATTTTGGTTTAAAGCATTTATACTCAAAGTAAAATCAATCTCTGTTTTTAAGCAAAATCCATCCTGAAAACATAACATTTTTACGGGATAAGCGATCCTGCCAGGAAATTTTATACCAGTAGGTACCCGTAGGAAGCGGAGAACCTAAATATTTGCCATTCCAGATAAAGTTTTTAGGATTAATTTTATAAACTACTTTGCCGTAACGGTCTGCAATTTCACCTTCAAAATCCTTATTGGAACTTACCTGGGTAAAATCCAAAACATCATTCAGCCCATCGTGATTTGGAGTAATGGTATTAGACATAAAAAAAGTGTAATATTCAACTTCCGAATTACAGCTGTTATTTTTATTTCTTACCCGCACAGAATACTGTGCATTTCGCATCACGGTAAAAACATTTGAAGCCTGCCAAACCACTCCCCCGTCTATCGAATATTCGAGTGCACTGTTCCCGTAGTTGACTGCATTTATGGTAAGGAACGGATCTTTATAGGTTACTTCTTTGATTTCCGGAGGAGAAATATAGCTCACCACAGCAGAAAATGTTTTTGTACAGGTTCCGTTATTGATGACAACAGAATAATTTCCGGCATTTGTTACGTAGATATTCTGAGTAGTTTCACCCGTATTCCACAGATAAGTGTATCCTGCACCGGCACCGGCATTCAGTATTCCGCGGTCCCCTTTGCAGATCTGTATATCATTCAGAGAAGACTCTATTTCCGGAACAACAATGACTGTTACATTTGCCGGTGTAAGCGAAACACATCCGTTGGCACTTGTACCTGTAACAGAATATGTTGTAGTAACTGCCGGTGAAACGATTTGTGTACTTCCGTTACCTGAAAGTCCCTGCCACGTATATGTTGCAGCACCTAAAGCTGTAAGAACTGTGCTTTCTCCTTTGCATATTTTCAATTTTGCTGAAATTAAAGATACGTCAGGATATACTGTATTAGCAGTTACATTTACTGATGCCTGCTTTACACAACCCTGTGGCGTCGCACTTGTAATTGTCAAAGTGTAAGTACCGGCACTGCTGACTGTAGGCGTAAGTGTATATCCTCCCGAAACAATATTTCCTCCTGCAGATGCCGTCCAGCTTAAAGTAGCCCCTGCAGCATATACTGAACTGGATGCATCCAGAATTACCTGAGGTGTTGTGCAGGTAATCTGCCCGGGTGCCGCAACAGAAACCACAATAAGAGGATCCATGATGACATTTACTGATTTTTGATACTGGCATCCCTGGCTGGTAGTAACCGTTACAGAATAAGAACCTCCCACGGTAACATTATTAGCAGCTGTTGTTACGCCATTGGACCATAAATAGGTATTTCCTGTTCCCGCTGCTACTGCAGTAAGAATATTTGAAGAGCCCTGACAGAAAGTAAGATTTCCGGTAATCTGCAAGTTCGGATCTACACCAGCCTGAACAGTATAAGAAACCTGGTCGCCCGTACAAATACCATCATTATTGGTAAGTGAATAAACACCTGGAGTTGATACAACAATACTTTGTGATGTCTGCCCCGTAGACCAAAGATTTCCGTTAGGCAAACTTGAAGTTAAAGTAACAGGATTTCCACTGCAGATTGCAATTCCTGTGGATGAAATTGTTGGTGCAGGTTTTACGTTTACAGTAAGCTGAAGCTGAGCAATTTTAAAGCAGGCAGAAGATTTAATTCTTACATAAATAACTGCCGATCCGGAAGAATGTGCAGCAGGATTGGCAATTACATTCGTATTTCCCGCTAAGGCATCAGACTGATTGAGATAATAAGCGAAAGTCACTCCCGAAGTAGCACTCAGATTAGCCTGAGCTGAAGTTAAATTAAAGACAGCAGTTGAACCGTTTGAGCAAATACTTAAGGAAGCATTCTGAACTGCCGGAATCACTCCTTGACTTACTACAACTGATTGAGTATATTCGCAGTTTGAAGGTGTCTTTACAGTGACAGTGTAAGTTCCGGCGGTCGAAACTGTAATATGATCTGCCACAGATCCGGTAGACCACAAATAAGTATTTCCTGAACCAGATGATGAAGCCGTTAAAACTGACGGCGTTTCACAAATTATTAAATTTCCACTGATCTGAACATTTGGATTGGCTTCAGGTACAATTGTGACAGAAGCCGGCGCACCCGAACACTGTCCGTTGACAGAAGATAATGTATAGGTTCCTGCCGCAGTAACAGTGATAGACTGAGATGTAGCTCCTGTAGACCATAAATTGCCTGATGCAAGATTAGAAGTAAGTGTTACATTGCCACCAAAGCAGATGGTATTTGACGACGCGGTAATGACAGGAGCCGCTACTACAGTTACATTTAACTGAAGCTGAGCGATTCTAAAGCACGTTCCTGTTTTTACCCTTACATAAACTAAAGCATTCCCAGAAGAATAAGAACTGGGATTAGGAATAAAATTAGTATTTCCCGCAATTGCATCTGCCTGATTCAAATAAAAATCAAAACCCGTACCTGAAGTTGTGCTGATATCAGACTGTGCCGATACGAGATTAAACAGTGCCGTACTTGTTGCTGAACATTGATCTAAAATACTGTTTTGTACTGTCGGAACAACACCATCAACTACCGTTACGGATTGCATGTATGAACAGTTGGCTGTAGTTTTTACTGTAACCGTGTATGTTCCTGCATTAGAAACTGAAATTGAGCTGGCAGTAGAGCCGGTGGACCAAAGATAAGTATTTCCTGTTCCGTTTGCAGTAGCAGTCAGTTGAGTCGGGGCACCACATACAATGAGATTTCCTGCAATCTGAACATTTGGATCACTTTCTTTGGTAACAGTGATTGAAGCCGGCAAACTTGTACAAATTCCATTATTAGTAGTAACAGTATAAGTTCCAGCATTCGTGACTGTGATTGAGGCTGTTGTTTCTCCTGTAGACCAGATATTTCCTGTAGAACTGCTTGACGTCAGAATGATACCCGATCCAAAACAGATTTTGTTTGAGGGAGTACTGATTGTTACAACAGGCCTTTTATTCCTAAAAACAATACTTCCGGTCTGTTTACAGCCGTTGATTGAAGAATTAGGATTTGCCGGATCAATGTAAGTGATATTATAATAATAAGTATTTGTGGTATTTACAGTTACAGGAGCTGTAATAGGATTTGTACCCGAAGCCGCATTGTTTGCTGTAGTATAATAAGTTACAGCAAAATTTGAATTTCCATTCAGAATACCGGCAGAAAGACTGCTGAAGTTAAATGTTGAAGTCGTTCCGCAAATAGAAATTTCTCTTGGTGCTGTAGCGGTTGCACCTGGACTTCCCGGAGGAATAAAAGGATTTGGCGCAGTCGTTGAGTTTGCAAAAGGAGAAGCCAAAGTCGCCGTTCCGCCCCAAGTTAAATTAAAAGTATACACCGTGGACGAAAAATTATCAATATAAAGATAATAGGTCTGCCCCGCAGTCACGTCAAGATACCTGCAATACGGACTGTCACTATAGGTAGATGAAGTGTTGGTATTCGTCATATTCAGTCCGGTACTTCCTGTAGTTTCAGCATAGTTGCATCTCACAGGAGCTCCCCGGTTTGCACATGTTTTATTGGGACCATACACTGCCCAGTCATAATCAACAGCTCCGGTGGGCGTGATATTAAACGTTAATGTTCCGCTTGTTGAAACAGTAAATTTGTACCAGACAGAGTGATGTTCGCCCAAAAGCAGACAGCCGCCAAGAGCCTCATTGCTGTTTCCCACACCAGATGGAGTGTAGTTGATAGCAGAATTCCCGCAGGCATTGATTGCAGTAGCACAATCTTCCTGCGCAAACAACGAAATATGAAAAATTATTAAAAAAGAAAACAGTAGCTTTTTCATCATATGTAAGTAAAAAAAAGGGATTTATTATGAGTGGAGACATGCAAAGCACAGCTGAAATCAACCATTAATGGCTAATAAATGCTTTTTGACTAAGCTGAACGTAAATTATTTTGAAAATAACAACCTGACAGAATTATCCAGGTTACTGTAAATAAGCTTCATAGGTATTAGTTTTATCCAGCAAATTTAATAAAAAAAATAATTTGAGTATATTAATTTTAATATATACTGGTGACTGAAAATAAACCGATAAATTTCAAAGTTTAACTTATTCAAAAACAAATATTTTTTATATTTAAATATTTGTCAATTATAAAAAAAGTCATATATTTGCAATCCAAAATGAGATGTAATTTATGTTAATAATTCCAGTAAAAGACGGAGAGTCTATCGACAGAGCACTTAAAAAATATAAGAGAAAATTTGACAAAACAGGTACTGTTCGTCAATTAAGATCAAGACAGGCTTTCATTAAGCCGTCTGTAACTTTAAGACAGGCAAGACTTAAAGCTGCTTACAAGCAAGTAAATCTTAGCAAAGAAGAGCAGGCTTAAGAAATTTTCTTAACACGCATACTAAATTCACTCTTTAAATAGTTATATTTATTGAGTGAATTTTTTGTTTTTACACTTTTTTATGATTGACAAGTTTCTTCAGTACATATCGTTTGAAAAACGCTATTCTTCACACACCGTAACGAGCTATAAAAAAGATCTGGAAGATTTCTATGAATTCTACCTTCGTACTGAAGGTTCAGAAAATCTTTTAAATGCAGATAAAAAAATCATCCGCAACTTCATTGTGGAACTCAGCGAAAAAAACATTGCCAAAAGAAGCATCAACAGGAAGGTTTCTACCCTCCGCAGTTTCTATAAATTTTTACTGAAAATTCAGGAAATTAAAACTTCACCCGTCGAAAATATCAGTTCACTTAAATTTTACGCAGAGAAGCAAATTCCGATTTCAAGTGATGAAATGAAAAATCTTGATGAGAAAATTTCTCTTGAAAAAGACAACCTGCTGGAACACTGCATCATCGAAACACTTTACCAAACCGGCATCCGGAAAGCCGAACTTTGTGGCTTGATATTTGGAAATGTAAATCTGGAATCACAGGAGCTGAAGATCATAGGAAAAGGAAACAAGGAACGCTATGTTCCCATTTCAGAGAAACTTACCCAACTTTTATCTGATTATCTCGGTATCAGAAATCCAAAGGAGGATTTTGATGAATACTTTTTCGTCAACAAAAACGGTAAAAAACTCACAGAAAAATTTGTTTACCTTGCCGTTAATAAGTATCTTAGTCTTGTAACATCCAAAGAGAAAAAGAGTCCTCATATATTAAGACACAGCTTTGCTACACATGTTTTGGATAATGGGGCGGAAATTTCGAAAGTAAAAAAAATATTAGGACATTCAAGTCTTGCCAGTACTCAAGTCTATACGAATGCCAATATAGAGCAACTAAAAAAAGTGTTTAATCTGGCTCATCCAAGAGCCGCAAAAAAAGAAGAATTATGAAGATCACAGTACAGTCAATTGGTTTAACACCACATGCACCATTAGAAGATCACATTGAGAAAAAAGTAAACAAACTTGCTACGTTTTACGACAAAATTCAGGATTGTAAGGTTTTCTTAAAAGTAGAAAACACTTCAGACAGAGAAAACAAAACCACAGAGCTTATTTTAGCCGTTCCGGGTGACGATATCGTTGTAAAAAAGACCTGCTCAAGCTTCGAGGAAAGCTTAGACCAGTGTGTTGATACAGCTAAGAAGCTACTAATCAAGAAAAAAGAACTGGCTTAGTAAAAAAGTCAAAAAAAACATACTAAAAATTTGAGAATTCAAAAAATCCGTTCTATATTTGCACACGCAAAAAAGGAACAGCGATCTTTTGAATTCTTTTTTATTATGCTTCCATAGCTCAGCTGGCCAGAGCACGTGATTTGTAATCTCGGGGTCGTGGGTTCGAATCCCTCTGGAAGCTCATTTTTAATATAAACTCGGGGAGATTCCAGAGTGGCTAAATGGGACTGACTGTAACTCAGTTGCTTCGGCTTCGTAGGTTCGAATCCTGCTCTCCCCACGGTTTATATTGATAAAAAAACTTGCAGGTTTCAGAAGATTTTTCTAGATTTGCAAACCGTTACCAATGATTTTGGAAACAAAATTGCGGAAGTAGCTCAGTTGGTAGAGCGTCAGCCTTCCAAGCTGAATGTCGCGAGTTCGACCCTCGTCTTCCGCTCAAAGAATCACACCTCATCAGGGTGATTTTTTTTTCACTGCTGAATTGTTGCAGAGTAGCTTTTCTCTCAGCCTTCAGTTTAGAATTATTAAATGCTTCCATAGCTCAGCTGGCCAGAGCACGTGATTTGTAATCTCGGGGTCGTGGGTTCGAATCCCTCTGGAAGCTCATTTTAATATAAACCAAGGGGAGATTCCAGAGTGGCTAAATGGGACTGACTGTAACTCAGTTGCTTCGGCTTCGTAGGTTCGAATCCTGCTCTCCCCACAGTTTATATTCAAAAAAAGTTTGCAGATATTGGCCAAAAAGCCTAAGTTTGCAAAGCGTTTACCAATAATTTTGGAAACAAAATTGCGGAAGTAGCTCAGTTGGTAGAGCGTCAGCCTTCCAAGCTGAATGTCGCGAGTTCGACCCTCGTCTTCCGCTCAGTAAAAAATCACGCTTCTGGTGTGATTTTTTGTTTCAGGCCGACTTAGCTCAGCGGTAGAGTGCTTCCTTGGTAAGGAAGAGGTCACGGGTTCAAGTCCCGTAGTTGGCTCACAGCAAATCCCGATTTCTTCGGGATTTTTTTGTTTTCTGAAGGTTTGTAAATGATTTTTTTTGTTCAGATATTGTTCACACATTTTATTTACTTTTAATTTGAATCTACATCCATTTTAAAAAAGTTTTATGAGTTTATTTTAGTTGTAATAGACTTGTCCGGCTTATTTGTCATTCCGCAGGAATCTCAGCACAATGAAATAAGCGGTTTAGATTCCTACGGAACGACAAAACTACTGTGAAATCAGCTTAAAAAAACTTAAATTATTTCTGAAGATTTATAAAAATTTAATCATAATTAAAATTTAATTAAACCTTTCTCTCAAATCCCATTTTCAAGCCACATCAAAATTATTTTTTCTAATTTAGTAAAAAATTAGTTCCAATATGAATATCCTTTTACTGGAAGACGACCTTATCCTTTCTGCAGAGTTGTGTAAATTTTTAGAATCCAATCAGATTACCTGTGCGAAGGTTTTTGATGGAGAGACTTTTCTGAGAGAAATTAAAAATAACACCTACGATCTTTATCTTTTAGACATTAATGTTCCGAAAATGAACGGCCTTGACGTCTGCCAGACTTTAAGAACTTTCGACAAAACCACGCCTATCATTATTCTCTCGGCTTACGGCGACCTTTCAGATAAAAAGGATGCTTTTACAAGACTTGCTGATGATTATCTCGTGAAACCTTTCCAGTTTGAAGAACTTTTACTGAGGATCAACTCGCTTCTCCGCAGAAAAACACAGTCTGATAACATTGAGCTCGACGTTATTACAGTGGAAGACCTCATCATCAACAAAACCGAACAGAAGGTTTTCAGATCCGGGAACGAAATTGCTCTTACTTTGAAAGAATTCCAATTGCTGGTTTATCTTGCCGAAGCGCAGGGCAGAACAGTTTCCAAACAACAGATTACAGAGCACGTATGGGAACATAATTTTAATACCAACACCAACACAGTCGAGGTTTACATCAACTTTTTAAGGAAAAAATTAGATAAAGATTTTCCTGTAAAACTCATTCACACAAGATCGGGTTTTGGGTATTATTTAAGTCCTTTATAAATGTCGTTAAAACGGAAAATTGCGCTTACTTTATGTATTTCATTTTCGATTCTGCTGGGGATCGTGATGGTGATTATTTATATTCTGTTTAATGATTTCAGAAGAGAAGAATTTAAAGAAAGATTTGTTCAGAGACTTGAATTTACCTCACACTTTATTTTAAAATCAAAAGATTTTGAAGAAGAAGCTCCTGTTTTCTTTAATGAAAATTCAGATAACGTTCTTTTAAATGAAAAAATTCTCATTTTCAATTCTGATAAAGAACTCGTTTACTCAACCATAAAAGATCAGAAAGTAACCTGGGACGCCAAACTTCTGAGCGACCTCGACAAAAAAAAGGCTGTCTTCACCGAAAAGACTTTTCCCGAAATTTATGCCGCCAAAAGAAACATCAACGGCGAAAATTACTACATCATCACGAGTGCCTACGACACCAACGGGAAATCTAAACTTGCCTACCTGAAATATCTTCTGATTACCGCCTACATCGCAAGCACCCTCCTGATTGGCTTTTTCAGTTATTATTTCATGGGGAAATTCCTGCATCCTCTGGAACAGCTTAATCAGGAAGTTTCTGAGATAACGGCACACAAGCTTACCACCCAGATTCCGGTGAACAATTCAAAAGATGAAATCAGCATTCTCGCGCAGTCTTTTAATACCATGATCGTAAGGCTGAACGATGTTTTTCAGTCACAGAAGGATTTTACAGCAAGTGCTTCCCACGAAATCCGTACTCCGATCACGAGAATTGCCTTTCAGATTGAAAACCTGATTAAACTCGAAGAACACTCTCCCACTACTCTTTTGGGGCTGCAGCAGATGTTGAGGGACGTTTACCTTCTTTCAGACCTTACCAATTCACTTTTGCTGCTGACGAAATTTGACAAAGAAAATATTCAGACCATTTACGAAGAAGTACGTGTGGATGAAGTTATTTTTGAATCTTTCGACCGTCTCCAGAAAAGTTTCCCAAAACTTAAAATGGATTTCAACATTTCTGAAAAATCTACAGAAGATGCCCTTCTTACCATCAGCAGCGTGCAGTCTTTGCTCGTAATAGTATTTGTAAATCTTCTCAAGAATGCTGCAATCTATTCTGATAATGAAGAAGTGGATGTTCTGCTTAATGAGGATGAGAACAATATCACAGTTGACGTCATTTCCTGTGGAGACACGATCCCCGAAAAAGAACAGCCACGGTTGTTCGACGCTTTTACAAGAGGTAACAATTCTCAGAATATCTCCGGTTCAGGATTGGGTTTAAGAATTGTGAAAAGAATTTTAGAATATCACGGAGCTGCTATTGTGTACTCGTCACCTGCTGAAAATTTAAATAAATTCACCGTTATTTTTAATAAATAATTTACCGCGTATTGATGCACCTTTGCAGCTGCCTGAAAATTTATGCGGATGAATTACTGAATTCATGCAGGTGAATTGACAACTTTATGCGGATGAATTTTTAAGAACAATAATTATTGGCTTCCTCAGAACTATAAATAAGCAATCTGCTTATATCAATTTTAACTGATCCTTAAAATTCTTAATCCTTTAACTGACCTTAATGGTTCAAACTTTTTTTTTAAAACAATTCCCGTCATTTTTATAATTTAATTTTATTTTAAGCATCTTTTAAGTTCCTTTTAATCGTGTAGCCGCACTTTTGTCATCAAAATAATGATAATGAACAAATTTGCAGGGCTGTTGATTGTTGTCTCGTCTTTCGTGGCCGCACAGCAGCAAATGTCGCTTCAGGATTGTGAGGAAGCCTTTCACAACAACAACCTTCAGCTTTTGGCGGAGCAGTATAATATCAACATGGCGGATGCGGATATTATTCAGGCTAAAATCTGGGAACTCCCTCAGCTAAGCGGTTACATCAATGCCTATAACCCCGAAGATAAAAGAGCTTTTGATGCCGGAAGAGCCAAAGGTGCCGAAATTACACAGCTGATCTATCTTGGCGGAAAGAAAAAAAACGAAATCGCTTTTGCCAAGTCCAATAAAGAACTTGCACGCCTGCAGTTTACACAGCTTTTAGCCAGTTTAAAAACAGAACTTCACATGGCTTACTTCAATCTGTACTATCAGAAAGTAAAGCTGGAAAGCATTACCAAACAGCTTGGATACATGAATGAGCTTTTAAAGGCGTACAAAGTACAGTCGGCAAAAGGAAATGTGTCTTTGAAAGATGAAGTAAGGCTTCAAAGCATCGTTGTACAGCTGAATGCAGACAAAACCGACATCAACCGGGAAATTCTTGAAGTACAGCAAAGCCTGCAGATACTCACCGGGATTAATAACACTATCGAACCACAGATCGCTGATTCTGAAGTGAAAGAAATTCTGGCGTCACAGCCGTTTGGAGATCAGGAAACGCTCAAGGAAAAAGCCCTGCAAAATAATGCGGAGTATCAATATAATTTAAAACTGATTGACAACAGTAAACTCTTTGCCCAATGGCAGAAGTCATTAAATGTTCCTGATCTTAATCTGGGTGCGCAATACGATCAGGCCAGCGGAACTTTCAGAAATGAAATCAATCTGATGGTGGGCATCCCGATTCCTCTCTGGAAAAGCAATAAGGGAAATGTGGAGAAAGCAAAATTTGCGATTCAGCAGAATGAGAAGAATGCAGAATTCCAGAAGTTTTCTCTCGAAACAAAAGTGCAGGCCGCGTTCAATATATGGAAAAACAATTATGATCAGCTTTCTGAAATCAGAACCAAAGACCAAAACAATCTTGAACTGGTTTACGACGGGATTCTCAAAAATTTCAGAAACGGAAACATCAGCCTGATAGAGTTTACAGATTTCATGGAAACCTACCGCCAGACTGTTCTGCAGGTTTATGATATGAAAAACGACCTGATTCAGTCTGCCGAAAACCTCAACTTACTTGTACAAACTAAAATCTTCTATTAAAATGAAAAATTTAATTATACCCATATTTTCAATATTTCTTGTATGGTCATGTTCAAAAAAAGAACAGCCAAAAACGCCGGAGCCTAAAGGTTTTGAACTGAGTAACACCATGCTTGAATCTATCTCCACAGCCAAAGTGGAAAATACAGTCATAGAAGATTTTTACAGCTTTTACGGTAAAATTTCTGCCGACAAAAATTCCTATATCGACGTTTTTCCACTCGTTGGAGGAAATGTGATGAGCGTAAATGTTGAACTGGGCGATTATGTAAGAAAAGGTCAGGTTCTGGCGACTATCAGAAGTACCGAACTGGCTGAAGTACAGCGTGAAGTGAGTGATGCAAAAACAGATCTGGTCGTTGCACAGAACAATCTCCGTGTTGCGAAGGAAATGTACGACGGTAAGCTGAATACTGAAAGAGAAGTTCTGGAAGCAAAAAGCCAGCTGCAGAAAGCACAGGATCAGCTGCAGAGAGCAAGTGCGGTGAGTACCGTTTATAATGTGAAAAACGGAAATATCTACAGCGTTCTAGCGCCGATTAACGGTTACATCGTTCATAAAGACATCAACAAAGATATGCAGCTGCGAAGTGACAGAAGCGAGAACATTTTTGATGTTGCCAATACCACCAACGTCTGGGCAATTATGAACATCAACGAATCTGATATTGATAAAATTACGCTCGGAATGCCTGCCCAGGTTTCCACACTATCTTATCCTGACAAAATTTTCAACGGTAAGATTGATAAAATATTTAAAATCATCGATCCTGAAACCAATGCAATGCAGGCGAGAGTTGTTTTAGACAATGCCAACGGATTGCTGATTCCCGACAGTAAGGCGACGGTAAAAGTTTCAAAATCCGACAACAAAACAGCTCTTTCTATCCCTTCGAAAGCGGTCATATTTGATGATAACAGAAGCTATGTTGTGGTTTTTAAATCAAGAAATGATATTAAAATTAAAGAAATTCAGATTTTAAAACAGAACAGAGATGTAACCTATATTTCTGAAGGTCTGAAGGAAGGTGAAAACGTGATTACCAATAATCAGCTGCTCATCTACAGATCTCTGAACAATTGATTTCAAAGCCATTGAGACATTTTACAGTAATTAAGTTTTATAGGTATATCCTTTACTTAACCATTCTCATAGCTTCGATGCTGCTTATTTAATTTAAATACACTTGTTCTCAATGGTTTTTTAATCATTCAGATTTCATTCAACATTTAGTTATTCATTCAATATCTAAAGCTTAACCTTTAATTTCTATCATGAATAAATTCATAAAAAATATTATCTCATTCTCACTGAAAAACAAGGCATTTACCTTTATCTGGGTCGCCGTTTTGGCAGTGGCGGGATTTATCAGTTTCAAGAATATGCCGATTGAGGCGTTTCCTGATGTTACCAATACCCAAATTGTGATTATCACACAGTGGGACGGCCGTAGTGCTGAAGAAGTGGAACGTTTTGTAACGACACCGATCGAGCTGGCGATGAGTCCGGTTCAGAAAAAAACAAGCGTGAGAAGTACCACGATGTTTGGTCTTTCCATTGTGAAGATTCTTTTTGATGACGGTGTTGACGATATGTTTGCCCGGAATATGGTCAACAATCAGCTCAGGAATATCAGTCTTCCTGAAGGGATTGATCCAGAAGTGCAGCCACCTTATGGCCCGACCGGAGAGATTTTCAGATATACATTAGAAAGTAAAAAGAAAGATTCCCGTGAACTTCTGACGTTACAGAACTGGGTGATCGACAGAGCACTTCGTGGCGTTCCGGGAGTGGCAGACATCAATGTTTTCGGTGGTCAGGATAAAGTTTTTGAGCTGAGTATCGACCCAAGAGCTTTGGATAAATACAATTTGACACCACTTCAGGTTTATGAAGCTGTGACGAAAAGTAACCTGAATGTTGGTGGAGATGTTATCGAAAAAAACGGTCAGGCCTATGTCGTTCGTGGAATTGGTTTGGTGCAGTCTACAGATGATATCGCCAATATTACCATCCATAATGACAACGGAAACCCAATTTTGGTAAAAAATGTTGCTGAAGTGAGAGAAAGTTCGAGACCGCGGGTAGGACAGGCCGGATTAAATAATCAGGATGATACCGTAGAAGGAATTGTGGTGATGCGGAAAGGTGAGAATCCCCGTGAAGTTTTGGTAGGTGTAAAAGCTAAAATTGCCGAACTGAACGAGAAGATTCTTCCGAAAGATGTGAAAATGGTAACGTTTTACGACCGTGATCACCTGATGGATTTTACTACAGAAACCGTAATGCATAACTTGCTGGAAGGAATTATCCTTGTGACGGTGATTGTATTAATTTTCATGGCAGACTGGCGTACAACACTTACTGTTTCTATCATTATTCCGCTGTCTTTGCTTTTTGCTTTTTTATGTTTAAAACTCTGCGGGATGAGTGCCAATTTACTGTCACTGGGAGCTGTCGATTTCGGAATTATCATTGACGGAGCCGTCGTAATGGTGGAAGGTATTTTCGTAATGCTTGACCATAAGGCCAAGAAATACGGCCCGGAAAGATTCAACAAAATGGCAAAAGCCGGGTGGATCAAACAAACAGGAACTGGTTTGGGAAAAGCTATTTTCTTCTCAAAATTAATTATCATCACTTCACTGATCCCGATTTTCGCATTCCAGAAAGTGGAAGGTAAAATGTTTTCACCTTTGGCATTTACTCTTGGTTTTGCACTGATGGGCGCTTTGATTTTCACCCTTACTTTGGTTCCGGTTTTGACGCATTTGCTTTTAAATAAAAATGTAAGGGAGAAGAACAATCCGTTTGTGAATTTCTGGGACAGAATTGTTTTAAGAGGTTTCAGATTTACATTTAAAAATAAGAGAATAAGTTTAATTGTTTCCATCTCGGTTGTTGCCGTAACTTTATTTTCAGGAAAATTTTTAGGAACGGAATTCTTACCGCAACTCAATGAAGGTTCACTTTGGATTACTGCCGAAATGCCGATGAGTTCTTCTTTAAATGAATCTTTAAAAACCGCAGATATTTTAAAGAAAGACATTATGAGCGTTCCTGAAGTGACTGATGTTCTGGCTCAAACCGGCCGAAGCAACGACGGAACAGACCCGAATGGATTTGGATTTGTACAGTTCGCTGTTAATCTAAAAGATAAAAGTGAATGGACCCGAAAGATTACTTATGAACAGCTAACGGAAGAAATAGATAAGAAACTGAGCAAATATCAGGGAATCACATTCAATTATTCCCAGCCGATTTCCGATAACGTGGCGGAAGCTGTTGCAGGATTTAAAGCCGAAAACGGAATTAAGATTTACGGTGATAATCTTGAAACTCTGGATGAACTTGCCGATAAAGTTTTAAAATCAATAAAAGATGTTGACGGCGTGCGTGATGCCGGAATCATTAAAAATATCGGTCAGCCGGAAGTCAATGTGGTTTGGGACAGAAATAAAATGGCAGCATACGGCGTAATGCCCGAAGATGCACAGACCGTTCTGGAAATGGCTTTCGGAGGAAAAACGGCTTCAGAAATGTATGACGGCGAAAGAAAATTCCCGATTCGTCTGAGGTATTCCCACGAGTACAGAAAAGATGAAAACGATATGGCGTCCCTGATGATTCCTACGCAGGACGGAACAATGATTCCTCTGAAGGAAGTGGCGACTATCGAAAGAAACAACGGTGCCGCATTTATCTACAGGGATGATATCAAAAGGTATATCGGAATTAAATTTTCGATCCGTGACCGTGATTTGGGTGGAACTATTGCCGATGCCCAGAAAGAAGTTTCAAAAATAAATCTTCCCGAAGGATACAAAGTAGGCTGGACAGGCCAGTTTGAAAACCAGCAGAGAGCAACGGCAAGATTAACGCAGGTTGTTCCGATCAGTATTTTAGGAATATTTTTCCTGCTGTTTATTCTTTTTGGGAATATGAAAGATTCATTTTTGGTTTTGGCGAATGTACCTTTTGCTTTAATCGGAGGAATTATCGCACTGCATCTTACCGGAATGAATTTCGGTATTTCTGCCGGCGTCGGAATGATCGCCTTACTCGGAATATGTATTCAGAACGGAGTCATTCTGATTACCGAATTCCATCAGAACATAAAAGACGGACTGTTGCTTGATGATGCCGTTCTGAGCGGAGTAAAATCCCGGACAAGACCTGTAATTATGACTGCACTGATGGCATCCATCGGACTTTTACCTGCAGCTTTATCCACCGGAATTGGTTCTGAATCTCAAAAGCCTTTAGCCATCGTCATCATCGGCGGATTGATTACAGCAACCGTTCTCACCTTACTTATTTTTCCAATTATATTCTGGATTTTTAACCGAAGTAAAAAATCACAGGAAATTGTATAATTCATTTTTTAACCTAAAAAATCTCCCGATAGTTTCGGGAGATTTTGATTTTTATGACTAAATTTTTGAACCGTTAAGAGCAGTAAGTTGTTAAGAAATTTTGATGCAGATCTAGCAAGTTACCAAGGTAAATCATTAAGCGGAGCGCTTAAACAATTTTCATTGATTCTTAACCAATAATGTCAGCTTACAAATATTAACGGTTTAAATTTTAAATTGTGAGATCTACTTTCCAATGATGGTTTTGATATTTACAAATTCTTTCAAAGCATGTAAAGAAAGCTCAGTCCCATAACCGGAAGTTTTAGTTCCTCCAAATGGAAAACGCGGATCTGAACTCGTCATTCTGTTAATATTCACAGTTCCGGATTCCAATTCGTCAATAAAAAACTGCTGTCGTTCTTTATTATTTGTCCAGACTGAATTAGACAAACCAAACGGAATATTATTGGCCATCTCTAAGGCTTCATCATCATTTTCCGCAATCATGATCATTCCCAAAGGTCCAAATAATTCTTCCTGCAAAATTGGATTTCCTTCTTCCACTCTTATCAGCCCTGGATTAAATTCATTTTCAGAAATTCTTTCTAATGGAATAATCGCTTCTGCACCATGATCCAGAGCTTTCTGATATTGTTTTTCCAGATCATCTGCCAGATCAGGTCTTGCCATTCCACCTAATTTTGTCTCTTTCAGTTTAGGATTAGCCGGAACGTATTTTTTATATTCTTCAATAAATTTCGGGAGGAAATCGAATTCAATATCTCTCAGAATAATAAATCTTTTTGCCGCCACACAGGTTTGTCCGCAATTTTGAAGTCTTGCCAAAGCACCAACTTTTGCAGCTTCATCAAGATCAGCATCATCCAAGACGATGAAAGCATCGCTTCCACCTAATTCCAATAAAGATTTTTTAATATTTTTTCCGGCGATGGCAGCTACTTCTGCTCCGGCTTTTTCGCTTCCGGTAAGACTTACACCTTGAATTGCTTTATGTTCCAAAACTTCCTGAACTTCTCTATGCCCAATTTCAAGATTCTGGAAAACACCTTCCGGAAAACCGGCTTCTGCAAAAACTTCTTCAATAGCATTTCCACTACCGAAACAGATGGATGCGTGTTTTAAAACCACTGTATTTCCAGCCAAAATTGCCGGTGTTGCAAATCTTAGAACCTGCCAGAATGGAAAATTCCACGGCATCACACCGAGAATTACACCTTTGGGAATGTACTTTACTTCTGAAATACTGTATTCGGAATCAATTTTTTCCGGACTTAATATATTTTCTGCTTCTGCATAATAATTCATCATCAGAGCACATTTTTCAACTTCTGCAATGGATTGCGAAATGGGCTTATTCATTTCACCGGTTATGATTTCACCAAATATTTCTGCTTTGGTTTTAAAAATTTCTGCAGCTTTTGCAATAAGTTTCTGCTTTTCTTCAAACGGAACATTTTTCCATTTCTGAAAAGCGTTGTCAGCTTTTAAAAGCTTGTTTTCTATTAAATTTTCCATGTTAGATTTCCATTTTTAAAGATTCGGTTCAGAATCTTCTGCTTTTGGATAAAGCATTTTTAAGGCAACAAATGTTGTTCCTTATACCGTTTTAAATTAATGATAAATTCTATGAAATTGATTTATTATAAAGAAGAAAAATTTAAGTTTAATTAAAATATATCTTCCGCAGATTTAAAAGTTCAGGCAGATTTATTAATGTAAAAAACTGAATCATTTGCCAAATCTGAAAGATCATCGATCCTTAAATCATAAACCACTCATTCGCCAGACTCGCCGCCAGTCTCGCTGTACGCTCCTGAATATCAAAATGCGGATTTACTTCTGCAATATCCAGTGCCAACAGTTTTTTATTTTTGAGAATATGTCTGTAGATTTTCATAAACGCTGCGTCTGCAAAAATTCCATTGTAGGCAGCAGCAGAAACTCCGGGCGCAATTGAAGCATTGAAAACATCCATACAGATTGTTACATACAAAACGTCCACATCATCAATGAGTTCGCTTACTCTTTCGTATACCGACGGTAGATTTTCAAAAAATAATTCGTCTGCCAGAATATATTTCATCCCGAACTGATGTGCCGTATCAAACAGTTTTAAAGTATTTGAATTTTTCTGAATTCCGATATGCAGAGAATTGATTTCACCTTCCTGAGCAATCTGCCAAAAACCTGTTCCAGAGCTGGCTCCTACTCCATTTTCGGGCTGCCTGTTGTCAAAATGGGCATCAAAATTAATAATTCCTATTTTCTGTTCCTGAAAAGCTGTTCTCACACCACGATAATGGGCGAAAGTAACTTCATGGCCACCACCAACAACTAGAGACTTTCCACCTTTCAATAAAACTTTGGAAACATTTTTCGCCAGCTGATTCTGTGTATTTTCCAGATCGCCATCTTCACAGGTAACATTCCCAAAATCAAGCAGTGAAAAATCCGGACGGATTACCGGAAAATTAGACATATTTTTCCGGATAACATCCGGTGCATCTTTAGCACCCTGTCTTCCTTTATTTCTGCGAACACCCTCGTCTACGGCAAATCCATGTAAAACGAAATCGTTAGTTGAAACAGAATCGTAGTTTTTTTCTTCTTTTACTCTTTGAAATATTCTGTGATGCAATAATTCATCACCATCATTTCTTCCCTGCCAAATCATGATAACTGTTTTAAATCTATTCTCTAAACTTCCCTCTCAAAGCAGGAATTATTGTTTTCAAAAATAGTCCTAGAAATAAAGTGGATGCCAAACCAAATTTCAATTGAAGACTACTATTTCGTCCCATACCCAAAGTAACTAAAAGTAATGCACTAAATGCAACACCGTAAAAAACGGAATAAAGATATCCGTTTCTATTTTCGTACTTGAACTCACCTCCATTTGCAGAAAACATCTCATCTATCATGTTGTTAGCTAAATCAGAATCAACATTTCTCACATCAGAGGTTAAGTTATTTATAATAACATCCCTTTTTTTTCCAGCTTTTACGGCTTCAAATGCATAAAGAACATGTTTTTCCTCAATACCTAAAGACAAATACTTTGATTTTATTTCACTTATCTTTTTCATTTTTAATCTATTTTTTTTATCAACATAAAATATTTCTCATCTTAATTAACCTCTATTTCTTCTATAAACGTTATGAGTAGTAAAACCATGAAAAACGAAGTAGTTAGTTGAAACAGAATCGTAGTTTTTTTCTTCTTTTACTCTTTGAAATATTCTGTGATGCAGTAATTCCTCATCATCATTTCTTCCCTGCCAAATCATTTCAATTTAATTTTGATTTACGTTATAACGTTCAAAACTCTGCCAGTATTTATCCTTGTAAATTTCAAGTGACATTTTATATTCAGGATGATTTTTGATAATGTTCTGCAAAACCTTTGACGGCTTTCTGAAATCTTTGCTTGCAAAATAAATCTCTCTTACATTATTGGCGCTTTCCCTCCCTATATAAACACTTCCGCCTCCTGTTTTCAGATTTTGATAAGCGTTTTCTTCGATACTGTCTAATTTTGCATAATCACCGCTCTCAGGAAGCCCGTTGTTTTCGTTTCCGTTGTATTCAATTTTCAATGCAGAAATCCATGGATAGGATGCTTTGGCTTCGTAGTTCAGCGCAGTTGTATTGACTGTCGCAATCAGAGGTAATCCGTTATTCAGAACAGCTTCTAAAATAGAGTAAGCGTCTTCGTCACCCATATCTTTCAGATCCTTATATTTCTCAATAAATTCTCTTTCCCTCCACGATAAAAAATCTCTTAATTTGGAAACAGGAACAAGCTCAGCTTCTGCCTCATCTGTACCGACAACATTAAATGTATCGATCTGCGTTGCAAAATTAAGTTCGCCCAGAAAATTATCCAGAAAAATGCAGACTCCGGTTACGCAGTCGTTTTTGTTTTCTTCAGTAAGACCTTCGTAGACAAAAGTCACATCGATTTCATCCGGATAACCTTCGATTTCGTTGGAATAGAAGAAAATATTATCCTGCGAAAAGTCTTTGCCATCCATTTTTATTCCGTGGTCAAGGTTCATTTCAGGTTTCAAGGCTGTGAATTTCCAGCGCTCAGATTTTGGAGCCTCGGCAATGATTTCTTCAGCAAAAACGATATTTTTAACATCTCCGTCCGCTGTAATGATGAGTTCGGCTACAGCATCGTCGCTCATCCCGCACAGGAAATAGTAGCCTTCATTAAGTTGCTTCAGCTTGGGTGAAATGATATCAAAAAAATCAGTCTCAATGTTTTTATGATTTTTAATGACTTCATAAAACTCTTTTTCTTCCGTTAAAAACCAATCCCAGAAATCTTTATAGGTTTTGATTTCCACTTCCCTTTTTTCTTCTTTCTTTCCGAAAACTTTATTGAAAATTCCCATATTATTGTATTTTTTCTCCATCAATAAAAACATTTTCTGCCTTCAGACTTCCCTGACTGTAAAGCACATTCTGGAAATTATCTGTTTTGAAAGTAACAAAATCTGCTTTTAAACCTTCTTTTAATATTCCTCTGTCTTCCAAACCTAATGCAAAAGCTGAACGGAAAGTCATTCCTGACAAAACTTCCGCGGTGGTCAGTTTTTCAAATGTGGCTAAAATGGATGCTTGTGTAATCAGATTTCCCATCGGCGCTGACCCCGGATTCCAGTCGCTTGCAATGGCAACGATGGCTCCTGCATCCAGCAGTTTTCTTGCCGGAGTAAATTTTTCACCTAAACCTAAACTTGCACCTGGCAATGCTGTCGCAACTGTATTTGAGTTAGCTAAAAACTCAATATCCTCATCAATTGTTGCTTCCAGATGATCAGCAGATTTCGCTCCGACTTCTACAGCGATTCTTGAACTTCCAGGAGTGAACTGGTCTGCATGAACTGTAATTTCAAAACCTAAATCTTTAGTTTTAAGTAAGAATTCTTTGCTCTCTACCGGCTGGAAGGCAGATTTTTCAATGAAAATATCAACGCGCTTTGCCAGATTTTCTTCTTTTACTTTTGGTAAAATTTCTGTTAAAATATAATTTAAATATTCTTCGTTTGTTCCCTCAAAATCTCTTGGTTTTAAATGTGCCGAAAGACAGGTCGGAACTAAAGTTGCCTTTGTATGTTCCTGTGCCTTTTTGATGATGCGAAGCATCTTAAGTTCGTTTTCTACGTCTAAACCGTAGCCACTTTTTACTTCAATTGTTGTAATTCCCAAAGAAATTAAAAAATCAATTCTTTCTAAAAGTGTTTTGAGCAATTCGTCTTCTGATGCTTTTCTTGTATGCTGAACGGAACTCCAGATTCCACCTCCACTTTCAGCGATTTCCAGATATGTTTTTCCCGCATTACGCATGGCAAAATCATTCGCACGGTTTCCGCCAAAGCAGATGTGCGTATGAGAATCCACGAAGGCTGGAAGAACAATTTGATCTCCTTCAATGTTTTCAATTTCTATATTTTGATTTTCAGTTTTTAGCGTTTCGAAATTTCCGGTTTGCAGGATTTTACCATTCTGAATTAAAATTCCGCCATCAACAATAATTTCGAGTTGTGCGTCTGAAAGTTTTCCTCTTAACGGAAGATTGGCAAGTGTGACAACCTGCCTGAAGGGACCAAATAGTTTCATTAAAAATTAGGTTAAGGTTGAGGTTGAGCCTAAAAAGTACAACGCTGCAATTTTCTATTTCAAAAATACTTAAAATATATCAATTCAGTAACCGATATACGGCACGTCTTCCAATCTTTCACATTGTCGTAAATTTATCTCAGTCTCAACCTTTGCCTAAACCTAAATTTATTATCTTTACGGTAAATGAAACTGAATTAATGCCCGATTTTTTACATCCAGATAAAGACAATTACTCCAACGAAGAGCTGATGCAGGAAGAGCAAATCCGTCCGCAGAGCTTTAAGGATTTCGCCGGACAGCGAAAAACACTGGAGAATCTTGAAGTTTTCGTCAGCGCTGCCAAAAGACGTGGCGGTGCGCTCGATCATGTACTGCTGCACGGTCCGCCCGGCCTGGGAAAAACTACTTTAGCCAATATTATTGCCAATGAACTGGGAGTTGGCTGCAAAATTACATCAGGGCCTGTTTTGGATAAGCCCGGAAGTTTAGCCGGACTGCTGACCAATCTTGAGGAAAATGATGTGCTTTTCATCGATGAAATTCACAGGCTTTCTCCTGTTGTTGAAGAATATCTGTATTCTGCAATGGAAGATTATAAAATCGACATCATGCTGGAAACCGGCCCGAATGCGAGAAGTGTTCAGATTGGTTTAAATCCTTTCACTTTAGTTGGGGCAACGACGAGAAGCGGAATGCTGACAAAGCCCATGTTGGCAAGATTTGGAATTCAAAGCAGACTGGAATATTACACGATTGAACTCCTGTCGATGATTATTATCAGAAGCGCCAGGGTTTTGGGCGTGAAAATTTATGAGGATGCTGCGATTGAGATTGCGAGAAGAAGCCGTGGAACACCAAGGATAGCCAATGCTCTGTTACGGAGAGTGCGTGATTTTGCTGAGATAAAAGGTGACGGTGAGATTGAAATTGAAATTACAAAATATGCTCTGAATTCTCTTAATGTTGACGAATTTGGTTTAGATGAAATGGACAACAAAATCATGCGCGTGATGATTGAAAATTTCAGAGGTAAGCCTGTCGGAATTTCAGCTTTGGCAACTTCCATTGCAGAAAATCCGGAAACTTTAGAGGAAGTTTATGAACCGTTTTTAATTCAGGAAGGTTTCATTATCAGAACTCCGCGGGGTAGAGAAGTGACGGAAAAGGCTTATAAACATTTGAATATTGCTGTGCCGAGAAATCCCGGGGAACTTTTTTGAAGAAAAAATGATTTCATCTTTTTCAGGTTACCGAAATTGCACCATAACATAAAATAAATAACGTAAAATAATAAACAAATATGAAACTATATCCAATCCAATGCGGAAAATTTAAGCTCGACGGCGGAGCGATGTTTGGGGTCGTCCCGAAGAGTCTGTGGGAAAAAACAAATCCGGCAGACGAAAGAAATTTAATTGAACTCGGCACAAGATCTCTGCTTGTGGAAGACGGCAAAAAATTAATTTTAATTGATTGCGGTCTCGGAAATAAACAGGATGATAAATTTTTCGGACACTACTCGCTTTGGGGTGATGATACTTTAGATAAAAACTTAAAAAAATATGGTTTTGTAAAAGAAGATATTACAGATGTTTTTCTTACCCATCTTCATTTTGATCACTGCGGTGGCGCGATTGAATGGAATGATGACAAATCAGGTTACAAACCGGCATTTAAAAATGCCCAGTTCTGGACCAATGAAAATCACTGGCAATGGGCAACTGAACCCAACCCGAGAGAAAAAGCAAGTTTTTTAAAGGAAAATATTCTTCCCATTCAGGAAAGCGGACAGCTGAACTTTTTACCGCTCCCGGCAACCGGAAATTATGGCTTTGCTCCGGATCTAAAGATGGATGTTATTTTTGTAGACGGTCATACAGAAAAGCAAATGCTTCCGGTGATTCAGTATCAGGAAAAAACAATTGTTTTTGCAGCTGATTTAATTCCGACTACAGGACATATTCCACAGGTGTATGTGATGGGATATGACACAAGACCTTTATTAACTGTTGAAGAGAAAGCAAAGTTTTTAAAACAGTGTGTAGACAATGATTACTTACTGTTCTTTGAACATGATGCGCACCATGAACTGGCAAGTCTAAAAATGACTGAAAAGGGTGTCCGTCTGGATGAAACGTTCACTTTTAATGATGTTTTCGGATATTAATTTTTAGCTATGGAAGAATTGAATTCAGAAAATCAGAAAAACGACCCCGATCCCTTATCTGCTCCCAAAATTATTGGTCTGACAGGAGGAATCGGTTCTGGAAAAACAACCGTTGCCAAATTCATTGAAGACTGTGGATTTCCGGTGTATTATTCGGATGACCGCGCGAAAGACATCGTGAATGACAATGAAGATTTAAAATTAAAAATTAAAGCACTCCTCGGTCAGCAAGCCTATGATGATAAAGGACTTTACGACCGTAAATTTGTGTCAGAAATAGTTTTTAACGATAATGAACTGCTTCAGGCACTGAATGAAATTATTCATCCCGCTGTGCGTATTGATTTTGAAGAATGGGTAAAAGATCAGAAGAAGTATTTGGTTTTTAAAGAAACCGCTCTGTTGTTTGAATTAAAATTAAACAGACAATGTCACCGCTCAATTTTGGTTACTGCAGAAGACAATATCAGAATAAAAAGAGTGATGGACAGAGACGGAAAAACCTACCGTGAAGTACAGACCGTGATGGAAAAGCAAATGCCCGAAAAGGAAAAGATCAAGCTGGCAGATTGTATCATTTACAACAACACCAATCTTGACGATTTGAAAGATCAAACTGAAAAAGTCATTTTTGAAATTGAATAAACAAAAAATCCCGCTGAAAATTTTCAGCGGGATTTTTTGTGAGTTATAGTACTAATCATTTTTACTTTTGATTCTAATTCTATACTCAATCTCGTCGATGGCACAAATCGTTATGCGTAGATGTTTACAACTGTCTTAATTAAACAAATCTTTTAGAACTAAGAATTATTTGCTAAAAAAACAGGCTCCCATTTCTGAGAGCCTGTTCTATTTTAAAATTTAATTTATTATTCTTTAATAAATTTCTTCTGAACTGTTTTGTCGCCATCAACCAATTCAATCACGTAAAGTCCGTTGATCAATCCGCTAACGTCAATCTTATTGTTTAAGATCAATCCATTTGAGATTAACTGACCTGACGAACTGTAAATTTTGAAATTAGCTTTTTTGCTAATGTTTTTCACGTTCAGTACAGTCGCTACCGGGTTAGGGTAAATCATAATATCTGTCTGGTTAAGAGGATTGATTACTGGTTTTTTAACGATTCTCACCATATAATCTTCAACCTCACCGTTTGCAAAATTGGTACAGTTTACAGGAATACCGTCTTTTTGCATAGCTACTCTCATCATTACATACTTGTAATCTGTCAAGCTTACGAAAGCATCATCAGGAACTGTAAATGATGCACTTGCAGTGTCTGCAGTGTTTGGTCCGTTTGAAAGAATTTTTTCGTTTACATCAAAGTATCCGTTTCTGTTAAAGTCGATCCAAACTGCTACTCCGGTATTAGAACCTGAAGATGAAGTTTTATCAATTTTAACAACGTTACCCTGACTTCCCTGAACCAAAACAATCTGCTTACCATCCGCGTTAGCTGTATAGTATTGATATCCAAGATTTACAGAAGGATTCACAAATGCTGCACCCTGATAAGGAGTAACTGTAACTTTGTTGATATAATCTGGTCCTCCAGGAGTTCCTCCCGTTTGACAGTAGGTTACTGTAGGAGTAGTAAAGTAGTACAGTGGAGTAAAGTTACCCGGTGTACCGGTACAAACGTTCGCTACCTGCATTTCGTATTTAGTTAATTCCAATAAACCATTAATAGTATAAGTGTTGGCATTATTAACATTGATATTCGTCCAGCTAGGAATTCCTACTTTTCTGTATCTCAAGATATAGCTGTTTGTAGCACCAGTACCAGTATAAGGTTCCCAGGTCACTTCAGCACTTGTAGGGTTCAGTTGAGTAATAGTTAATCCCGGCGGCGGAATTGAACAAACTCTCACTGTTGTAAACACTTGTGGATTAGACCATGGGTTTCCTACAGTTGAACCAACACAAATAGTTCTAACCTGTACTTCATAACTTTTATAAGACTCTAAACCTTGCATTAAATAACTATTCAATGGAGGTTGAGGAGTAGTTCCTCCAGTAGTCTGTGGAGTAAACCAGCCCGGTGTACCTACTTCTCTCCATCTGATTTCATAAACAGCACTGATCACTAAAGGCCCCCATGTTGCTAATGCAGAATTTGAAGCTACATTGCTTACAACAACATTTGGAGGTGTAGGATCACAAGTTGTAGAGAATGGAATTGATGGTGCTGCACCTTCATTGGCATTACAAAGCGCTACAACTTTCACTTCATAATTCTTAGCCGGCTGTAAACCAGTATTTATTACAAAGGATGTAGTTGGAGGATTTAATATTGGTGACGAATTTGGCCATGTCGTTAATCCTGCTTCTCTCCAGTACACTTTATAGCTTAAGTTATCCGGTGACTGAGTCCAGTTTACCTGAGCTGATATATGATTAATATTAGTAACAGTTACGTTTGTAGGAGCAGTTGTAGAACATGGTCTGATTATAAATGTATAATCAACATAGTTTCCATAAGCTGCAGGACCACAAGGGGTAACTGCACCCAGCCAGTTTGAAGCGAATCTTACTCTATAAGAACCAGAAGGTCTACCCACTGAGCTTATAGGAAAAGATACCGATGTAAGATATCCTGTAGGAGTATATACACTTTCATTTGCATCAAATACCATATTTTGATTCCAGTCAACCCAAGCATGATAATAGTGCGTTCCAGAAGGTGTTGCTAAATTGACAGTCACAGAATTTCCTGGCAATACAGAGAAACTTTGTGCAGAATTATTCACATAAGCAGTATAAGAATTTGCAGTATAAGCAATATTCGTAAAACCTGATGTTCCGGTGTTTATATTATTTAAATAATACGTTGTAGAAGAAGTTCCACCAGAAGGCACACAATAGTTTGTATATATTGAAAGAGGTCCCGTCCAGTCACCAATACTTGTTGGACTACACTTCGCTCTAATCCAAATATAATAGGTTGTACTTGGCAAAAGGTTGTTAATTAACTGAGTTGGACCAGCAACCCCTACGTACTGAGGAATAACCGTTGCAAGCGGAGTTGCAGGGTTTGTACTGTAATAGATATCATATCCGTTTGCTGGTGCAGGATTTGATACTGTCCATTGTACTGTTGTACTTGTAGTAGTTGTACTCACTACGGTGAAACCTTGAGGATCCAGACACGAAGGAGCTACTCTTAATTTGAAATCATCTAAACCTAAATACCATGGTGCACCTGTAGATGAGGAATTTACTCCAAAATTATATGCTGCAGTTGTAGTCGGTGTAAAATAGACTTTATACTGAACATAATTACTTGTACCCTGCGTTGCAGTAATAAAGGTTCCTAAATTAGTAGCACCAGTACTTGACTGAGATGTATTCACTAATACGTTCCCGGTAAATCCAATGTAAGAACTAGTTGTTCCATTGGTATTATAGTAGAACGAATATTCATAAGTTACACCGGCAGTCAAGTTAAATGCCGGAGTCCAAAGCTGACTGGCATTAGTATTTCCATACTGTATTCTTACATAGTTTGGAGTAGACCTTGGCATATTAAATGTTGTGGATGCAGCATTTGCTGTAGTCCATGCGTATGTACCTGAAATATTTTTCCAACAAGGTGGAAGAACCCCAGCACCTAAAGTAGTCATCGCATCAAAGTTTTCCGTCCAAGGTAAAACTGTTACTGGCACACAAGGAGTAACAAATGAGATAGATGTCCATCCACTTAAATCTGATGCACTACACCTTGCTCTTATCCATACATAATATGTAGTAGCTGGTAATAAAGGAGAGATTACAGTTGAAGTTCCGGTAACACCCGTCTGATTAGGTGTTGTTCCTGCAGTAGGAGGTGTTGCAGATGTGGTATAATAAATATCATACCCCGCACCTGGTACTACCGTAGGGGTAGCCCATCCTATTGTTGCACTTGTAGGAGCTGAAGAAATCACATTAAGTGCTGTTGGAGCAAAACAGCTCGGCGGTGTCCATGTGTACGTAAGGCCATCACTGGGCATACCCGGTGTTGCGGCTGTAGTGTTGAACGCCTGTGAGTTTGCATTTCCCGTTCCTGCTGTAGAAGCAGTATAAAGCACAGTTGTTGAGTTATTACGATTATTGAAATCAGCATTGCTTGTGCCTCTTAGTCCTACCTGAGCTGTACTACTGTAGGTTGTAGTTCCAACCAGATATGCTCCTTTTGTATAAACTGCAGCAATAGTACCTGTAGTTTCTCTCAATCTAATCTGAAAAGAGAAAGCATAAGCAGCTGTAGTTGAAGTTGTATAAGTAGGTCTGAAGTCTTTCCATTGAATTACAATCTCCCTGTTGGGAGCTGTACCAACAACTCCCCAGCTAATATCACCAGTAACGTTGGTAATGTTAAACATGGTATTCAGATCTCTACCAAATGCAGAAACTGCACCTGAGTAAGTTTCAGTGCTTGATATAGGACTGTATGTTGCAGTTCCCGGCACTGTAGCACCAAATGTTATAAAACCATTCGTAGATACATTCAATGCAGAGTAATTTACTCCATTAAACGAAATAGGAAAAGGTAATGTCACAGGATAAACAGCATTATCCAATGAATTTGACGAAGTTGCTGTTGCCAAAACTGTAGCACCTGTGAGTGGTGTGTAAGTCCCTGTAGACTGCACAAAACTGTAAGTGCTTACCTGCGCATTTGTAAAAAATGCCAGTATTAATGAAAAAAGTAGTAAAATCTTCTTCATATTTTTAAATATTTATATCCAAAAGGATAACAAGAATTATACATAGTTGTAAAGATAAAATTGTTTGAACTATTTAAAACAAAGAGTTTGTTTTAAATTTTTTTTGTGTTGAAAAGAGTAAAATGTAAAGAATTTCTTCATAGGCTATAAAATTTTATATTAGATACAAATCTAAACATTTTTAACAATTATCATAAAATTTAAATATATTATTTTGCGAAAATTTTATTAAAAGCAATAAATAACATTTGAATAATAAATTATATTTTTATTAAAGTGTGAATACTCAAGCGTTTCAAAAGGTTTGATCAGAATATTTCAAACAAAAAAACCTCAGAGATTTCTGAGGTTTTAAATAATTATAGAGAAAATTTATTTTTTTATAAACTTAACGGTCTCTGTAATGTCTTTATCTTTAATTGTTATCAGATATGTACCTTTTACCAATTCGGCTACTCTTACCTGATTATTGGCAATATTTCCGGATTTTACCAATTGCCCAACCGCACTGTAAATTTCAAATTTAGCCTTTTCTGAAACTTTTGTGATGTTTAAAACCTCAGTTGCAGGGTTAGGGTAAACCTGAATATTGTTTTGAGTTAATGCTGTTTCGCGTGTTCCTAAATTAGTATCTACAATAACATTATAATCTTCTACTTCACCACTAGGGAAAGTTCCGCATGCAAATGATTCCGGAATACTTGCACCAATAGATTCAGGCGTTAGCAGAACATTTACAATTCTCAATCTGAGAGGCGCATTCAGTTGAGCTGATGCAGGAACAGCGAAAGTACCTGTAACAGGAGTTGTTCCAACAGCCAATAAAGTTGCAGGAAGATTTAATACTCTTTCTGACGCTTCAAATATACCGTTTCTATTAAAATCAATCCATACGGCCATTCCATTTAATGATGTAGCTGTTGCTGTTTTTGTAAGAGAAACACTTATTGAATTATTACTGCTGTTCGGTGCTAAAGCAACTTGTAATGCGGCATTTGTTGTAAAATTAGAATAGGTAGATCCTGTTGTTGTATTATTTACAAGAGCTAGTGTAAGATTTGATATGTAATTTGAAGTAAAAGTCGTGCTTGCTGCCGCACAGTACGGTATCTGAGATGTTGTAAAATTAGTTGAAGGCGAGTATGTACCTGTAACCCCTGAACAAACTGCAGCTACCTGAACTTCGTAATTCGCACCATCATTTAACCCTGTAAGATTTACAGTAGCTACGGTTGATGTTGTTTGTTGCCATGTAGAAGAACCTACAATTCTATATCGGATAACGTAAGTAGCATTTACAAACGGTGACCAGGTTACTGTAGCACCGCTGGTTGTAATTGCACTAACTGTTATTCCTGTAGGAGCAGCACTGGTACAAGGAGCAAAAGCAGCAACCTGTACAGATTTTACAGCATAGAAAACATTTCCTATAGCTGAAATCCTTAATTTGACAGTCTGACCGTTTAATGAGGCAGGGAAAGTAATATTTTCATTACCGTCATTCGGAGTTGAAGCCAGAAGTGTAACCCATGTTGCACCTGTAGGATCAGTTGTATAGTCAATTTTTACATTGGCAACATTATAAGGTGCTGCTGTCGTATTTACAACATTCCAGGTTACGTTAGTAGGTGCTGCTGTATCTGCAAATTGTGTATTGATAATAAAAGGTCCGTCATCACCTGCGTTGATAGTCTGCTCTGCAAACTGTGTCTGCTGTTGAGTTGAAATAGGATGATTATCTCTTACAGTAACAGCAAATTTCATAGATCTTGCGACCATTGGTACAGATTCCCATCCATTATTTGAATTATCCAAAACACCATTTAGAACAGATGACAATTTAGGAAAATAACGGGTTGGACTTGCTGTTGGGGTTAATGATCTGAATGCAGCACCATAAGTGTTCGTACCTAAATTACTTGAATTTGTTGTTTCTGTAGAAGTAGTACCGCTATTGACCTGCTCCCAGGTATAAGTCAATGGATCATTCTGGGCATCAGTGGCAGAAGCTGTTAAAACAAACGCCGTACCTTTAGGAATTGTATAGGTAGGTAAAGCAGCAATAACAGGAGCATCATTAGCTACGGTCGCTTCGACGTCACAAGTTTTTGAAATTAAATTAGCCTGAACCTGGCTGATACTTACTTTATGAAAATATGCATCAGAATTTAGCTGTACATCAGTGGCAGGGCCACCTGTAATTCCTGCATATCCCATAATTGTAGATCCTGAACCCGGCTCTACATTTACACCGGTACCCTCGATTGACATAGAGAAGGTATGGTTTGCTCCCAGCTGGTGGCCAATTTCATGTGCAACATAGTCTATATCAAATAAATCGCCTTGTGGAATTGCATTTGCAGGAGAGGTAAATCCTGAACCTTTTTGCTTGGATAATGATGTCGCTGGCGTTCCTGTTGGGTTTATGCAGACACATCCTATACAACCCGCATTTCCTCCACCACCGGAATCACCGAACAAGTGACCGATGTCATAATTGGCATTTCCAACATTTACACTTAACGTTTGCTGAAGCTGAATATTCCAGCCATTAGCGTTGTTTGAATTTGTATTAGCTGTACCTACAGAAGGAATAGAATATGGATCACTATTTGGATCTGTAAATATTACATTTGTATAATTCTGCAGGTTTAAATGCAATGCAAAATCTTTCTCAAACACAAAATTTACTCTTGTTAATGTTGCATTAATTGCTGTGAGTGCACCAGCAATAGTACCTCCGTGAAAAGCCGTATACTCACCTGTAACCGACATTGCAAGTCTCATGGTTCTGTACTTCTTATCAGACATTTTAGAGTAATCTGAAAGCTGATTAGTGAAAGAACTTCCCGCTTTAGACATTTCCTTGATTTGCTGTACAGCTGCCTGACCTTCGTCTGTAGAGCAGACAAATGCTTTATCACCAGTTTTCTTCGTCTTTAAATGTACTGTGTACAAAGTTTTATCCGGTCCATATGCATCAACAAATTCATATTGATCTCCGGAAATGATCATCGATTGAAAATCGTTTGGTGCTAAAGAAAATCTTATGTTTTTTGAGGGATCATCAAGTCCAACTCCAGTATAAGAACCAAGCTGATATTGATCTGCAAGCTCTTTTACAACTACGGGAAAGCTATAAACAGCAAACCTTTCAATTTTCCCATTTACTGTCGGAACAGAAATCTCAACTGGCTTGGCATTAGCTCCCATCTCCTGAGCATTTTTCAGTTTTGCCTGTAACTGTGGCAGATCTAAGCGATATTGGCCTCCAATTTCAGCAACTTCCGCTTTAGAACTGCGTTTCGAAGCGCCTGCAGCAGGACTCCATTGCGAATACGCAACCCCACTTACAGCACTCAAAAACAAAGCAGTAATCAATTTTTTCATAAAATGAACTATTTTTGAATTATTTATTAATTTTACCTCCCAAATGTAAGCAATATCCAACAATTGACTTATAAGATTTAGTAATTTAACATTTTAAATACATTAGCTACATATCTAAACGAAAAAACCCCTGGATATCCAGAGGTTTTCATAATCAAAAAATGATTTTTATTTTTTTATAAATTTAAGTGTCTCTGTAAGATTTTTATCTTTTACAGTGATTACATATACACCCTTTACAAAATCTGCAACTTTCACCTGTCCGTTTTCTATTTTACCGGATTTTACAAGTTGACCAACTGCGTTATGAATTTCAAATGTAGCTTTGTCTGAAACATTTTGAATATTTAATACATCGCTTGCAGGGTTTGGATAAATATTAAATGTCGGTTTTTTAACATCACTCACAGACAATACCTGATTCGTAAATGCTTTTGTAGCATATCCTCCTATAGCATCACTACCACTATAAATTACAGTTCCCGAACTGGTTGTTAAGGTTACATAACCGCCATCAAGGCTGGAAAGACCATCACCGTATGCATCTGATATTGCAAATACATAACAACCTAAAGGAAGTGTCCATGTTTGAGAGATTAGTGCAGGTAGAACTGGAGTTGTTGAATCTGCATAGGGACCACCACTATAAAGTACCTGACCCGCGGCATTTTTTAAAGTCCATTTAGTTTCTGAACCGTAGAAATCTCTTTGAAGAGCAAAGTTAACTGTCGTAGTATTGTAATAATCCGGAGTAGCTGGTTTGGTATAAGTTCCTGTAGAAGAATTATTTGAAGCTCTCTGATCTGCACCACCGTTTACAGAAGTTATTGTTGTTGTAACTGCCGAAGTAGGTACTGATGGATCAACCGGAATAGTAATTATGCTAAATTTATCTTGTGCCAAACTACCGGTCCATGTATAAGTTTGTGCAGCTCCACCAGCAAAAGTGTATGATATCACTGCATTTGTAAGATTTGCCGTTCCTCTGTTATATAGGCTTAAACGTAAAACTCCTCCACCGCAAACTCCTACTGCACAACCACCATCAATCTTAACTTCAGCGTCATTAGCGAATAATGGTATTGCAATATCTTTAGTTGAAGTTTTCAATGTATTTCTTCTTGGTGAATTATTCATCACAGCTGTTAATCTAGCTGTCTGATTAACTGTAAAAATATTCATACAGGTATCAACAGTGTAATCCATATAATTTTCAATCATATCATTACCAGGATTAGCAGGACAAGAATCTATTGTCACGCAATTGAAATTTGGTGCTGCGGCCGCCGGCGTATCCAGACAAAAATCATTATTGCTGTCTGTAGCATTCACAACACAAGATGAAGTATCTCCCCAAATATGTCTCAATCCTAAAAAGTGACCAACTTCGTGTGTCATCGTTCTTCCTTTATCGTACGGTGCGGACAACATAAATGTACCGTCGTTATAAGTACTGCTTCCAAAAGTGGCGAAATTAGCTACAACACCATCAGTATTTGCTAAACCACCATTGGGATTAAGACCACCAAGACCTGAGTTTGACGGAAATTGTGCATAACCCAAAAGCCCTCCATCTGAAAAATTAACACTCCACATATTCATATATTGTGTAGGATCCCAAATTGTGGTAGGCTTTACATAATCATCAATCTCATCTTGATTCCAGCTATCTTGACATAGATTCACTCTGTTGATTCCGTTTGTAGGATTGCCATTAGGATCAACTTTTGCCAACGCAAACTGAATCTGAGTATCTGCACCCACAGCGTTACTATTGAAACCTGGGGTACCCGCCATTCTTCTAAAATCATTATTCATTACAGTAATTTGTGAAATCACCTGATTATCTGTAATATTAGGAGCAGCACCGACATTCTGTCCACTGTGTATAACATGTATTACCACAGGAATTGTAATAATATTTCCGGTTTGAGATTTATTTGCTTTAGCCTGCTCTACAAGCGGAGCCAACCATGCTTCAAACTCCTGAGTTGACATTCTTTTAGGATATTTGGTCTGCAGGTAATGTTCATACTCATCTGTAGAGCATCTATCGAAACCATGGGAATGTGATCGCTCTTCAGCATTTTTCACTGGGAAATTTCCATTCTTTTTGACCAATTTTCCGGCATCCTGAGCGTTTAGAGCCCCACCAAAAATCATCGATAAGAAAAACAGAAATTTAAACGTAGTAAATTTTCGCATTTTCAAATTATTTTTTACAGTGCAAATATATCTATTTTAAAATTATAAAATATTTAATACAAAAGTAAAGAAAGTTAAAATTATTTAAATTAATTAATATGAAAGCCTATATTTATTTGTCAGCATAAAAAAACCTCCACAAATGGAGGCTTTCAATATGATTCAAAAAAAAATTACTTTTTAATAAATTTTAATCTTTCTGCAAGATTTTTATCACTTACAGTAATTATGTAAACACCTTTTACAAAATCTGCTACATTTACCTGAGCATTTTCAATATTTCCGGCTTTTACAAGCTGACCAACTGCATTGTGAATTTCGAATGTAGCTTTGTCTGAAACATTTTTGATATTTAAAACATCAGTTGCAGGATTAGGATAAATGCTGAAAGTATTTTTTGTTGCCTCGGATGTTCCTAATGTCTGTATTTTAAAATATTTCGTCTGGCTGGTCGCAAAGTGTGATCCTGTTACAAGTGTAGACCCTGTAGTTGACTGAACATTATAAAAACCTCCATAAGGATAGATACCATCTCCGTAAGAATCTGAAATCACAAAGGTGTAACATTCATTGGCATTCAGAGTCCAGTTTTGAGTGATTAATGGCGGATTTACCTGATCTGTATATGGGCCACCGCTGTACACTGTAACGCCAGCACTGTTTTTAAGAGTCCAAGACGTTTCGCTTCCATACTGATCTCTCTGAAGGTTAAACACCACATTTTCGTTTAATCTGGTAGGAGCTCCCATATAATTAACAAATATATTGCTGTTTGACGCTCTCTGATCAGCTACCCCATTTACTGTAGGAACAGTGATATTCATATATCCTCCAGAAGCATTTGTTGGCATTGGCAAAGTAACAATAGCGTATTTATCCTGAGCAAGACTTCCTGTCCAGTTGAAAGTTTGTGACAGATTATTAACTGTGTAATTGATAACCGCAGAAGTCATTACAGCAGTACCTCTGTTATAAAGCGAAACTTTTACACTTTGAGCAGTTGGTGTAGTACAGCTGATAGTAGTGCATTCTCTTTCCAACTTCACTTCTGCATCATTCGGAAACAACGGAATTGCCACATCTTTTGTAGAAGCTTTTAATTCCAGTCGTCTCGGAGAATTATTCATCACAGCAGTGATTCTGTCTTTTTGATTAACTGTATAAATGTTCATACAAGTATCATTAGTGTAGTCCATGTAATTCTGAACCATTTCAAAAACTGAAGGAACCGTACAGCTTGGGATACTCGGGTTACAGGTATAATTCGAAGTATGCGCTGTAGGAGTATCTGCACAGAAATCATCACCACAGGTTGCATCACCCCAGATATGTCTTAATCCTAAAAAATGCCCAACCTCGTGCGTCATTGTTCTTCCTTTATCATAAGGTGCACTAAGCAAAAATGTACCGGTTGTATTGAAATCACTGCTGCCAAAAGTTGCATAGTTGGCTACAACACCATCGGTGTAAGCTTCACCTCCATTTGCATTAAGCCCAGCCAAATTAGAATTTGAAGGAAACTGTGCATATCCCAGCAAACCGGTATTTGAAAACTGTACACTCCACATATTCATATACAGCGTTGGATCCCATATAGTTTCAGGTTTAACGAATGAATTTATCAGAGCCTGTGACCAGTTTGCCTGACAAAGATTTACTCTGTTAATACCATTGGTAGGGTTACCAGCAGGGTCTACTTTAGCCAAAGCAAACTGAATCTGGGTATCTGCACCTACTGGATTACTGTTGAAACCCGGTGTACCTACAAGTCTTCTGAAATCCTGATTCATTACAGTAATTTGCGATTGCACCTGCTCATCTACAATATTTGGAGCAACTCCGTAAGCCTGACCAGCATGAATTACATGTACTACTACAGGGATAGTAACGATATTACCGCTTTGAGATTTATTATTTCTTTCTTTTTCAATTAAAGGAGTAATCCATGCCTCAAATTGATCAGCAGTCATTCTGCCAGGAAAATGTTTTTGTAAAAACTCTTCATATTCTGTAGAGGAACATCTTTCCACACCACCAGCTCTCGCTAATTCTTCAGCAGAAGGATGTGAAAACTCAGCATTTTTACCTGTTTTTACAGACTGCCCAAAAACCATTCCGCCGCTGTAAAAAGCAAATAAAACTGCTGTTTTAAAGATTGTAGATTTTATATTCATAAAGATTCTATTTTTACTACAAATATAATTCAAAATTGGAATTTCCATAAATATTTAACGAAAAAATTTATTAAAAATAAAAATATGGCATCATAAATAGTGTATTTTTACAAAAAATTTAAAATGAAATTACATATTGCGTTGGCCGTAAGTTTACTTACTTTAATTAACTGCAACACAACCAAAACTACCGGAAGTACGATGAATGAAGACAAAAATGTAGTAGGAAAACTCTCGGTTCAAAGAATTTCGCTATCTGAACAGACTCGTGGTACTAACAGATTATTCACCATTACTCCGACTAAAACAGAGACCGACTTGAATGGTAATTTAACAAGCAAAAGCTTATCCCCGGACAGCTGGAAAGTAATTTCGGATAAAATTGCTCAAATAAATCTTGAAGAAATACAATCTTACAAGTCGCCAACAACCAAAAGATACAGTGACGCTGCCTTAGCATCTGTAATCATTATTGAAAAAGACGGAAAAACTTACAGCTCGGCAGATTTTGATTCGGGAAATCCTCCGCAGCAACTTGCAGATGTATATAATGAAATCAAAAATACAGTGGGAACTAAAAAGGGTAAAAAATAATTTCACCCTTTTTTTTTAAAATTTATAAGCCAGACTCCAGGAAAACCCCATATTAAAACTATTGGAACTCCTTCCGAAACCTGGAACAATCATTGGTTCCACTTCATCCTGCTTTGAGGTAGCAATCAAATACCTTGGCTGCATATTGACATCAATGAAAAAATTGGATTCGAAAAGCTGCACTCTTCCTCCTAAGGTTCCTTCAATCCAAAATGAGGACTGTGATGATGCAGGCATAGAAACACTTGCAGAACTTCCACCGAAACCTCTTACCGGAATCGCCATGTATTCCTGTTTATAAAAAGATCCAGCCACTTTTCCTCCACCATAAAAACCGTTGAACTCATTTTCCTTATCTGTTGCCAACATATAAAATGCACCAATCTTGGCAAACGGTCCGTTCGCTGTTGCGTCGTAACCATTTTTCTGATATACATTTTTTTCAAAACCAGCTTCAATAATTGCGTGGATTCTTCCTTTCACTTTAGATGAAATAAAACCCTGAAAAAGCTGACGGTCTGAGAAGAAAGAAACTGTAGTATTCAACACGTCAACACCAACCATAAAGTTGGGTTCGTAGTTCCATTTTTCTTTAGCCTCTTCTTCTTTTTTTTCCTGTGCAGAAATCTGCAGAGTCATCAGACTAAAAAGTAAGGAAAAGATTAGTTTTGTCTTCATTTTCGATAAAGTTTTGTCCGTTTGCTGCTGCGGTTACCTTGCCCGGTGTTACCAATTGTGAATTTACATTCTGATACGTTTTTTTTACACCACAGCCTGGCGATACATATTTTGATGTAGTTGTATAATTTACTCTGACTTTAGATTCCACTTCCGTTCTTCTGGTTTTAAAATACAGATCGGTAAAAGGAGATTCGTCAACTCTTAAAGGAACGATGAGTGAATCTGCGTTGACAGTCCTGCCAAAATCAACGATACGGTTTCCGTAATCTACTCTCAGATAAAGGGAATCTACCGTTCTTAACTGACCACCGGCATTTCTGAATTTTATTTTCATCCTTGGTGTTCCTTCACCGCTTTCGCAGATATCGTCATCTCCGCCGCAACTTACCACGGTTCCGAGACAAAAAATAAGGAATGTATATTTTAAAAACTGCTTCATTTTATTTTGGGTCTAAAGCTTTTTCAATTCTGAAAACAAGATCTTCATAATGGTATTTATTCACAGTATTGTTATCTGTTTTTGCTGCCAGCTCTTTTTTAATTGAATTTAAATTTCCTCTAGCAATTGCTGAAACATCCGTTTTATCAAAAGATTTTGAATCTGCCAGTTTAATCTGCTGATCCACGTAGCTTCTCTGAAGATTTCTCACGTAAACATCAGGATTATCTTTTCTGATAATGGATGTATTTAAATCTGAAAACAACTCGATTAAAGTATATGTTCTAGGATCCACAGTTTCCATCTGAGCCATTTTCTGTAAAACCATCGGGCTCAAAATTCTCGACAAGACTCCATTTTGTACATCCGAAACTGTTCCTGCAGGTGTTTTTCCTGTTTTCTCAAAAATTTCTTTTTTAATCAGCCAATTTGGCGTAGTGAAAATGTTTTCATCTAAAAATTTCATCGCCTCTTTCTGATCTTTTTTCGAAACCGGCTCGTAAACTACACCAGACTGCTCTACATTTTTAGGCGTTTCCATTTCACCGCCGATGTATTTTGAAACATGACCGGAATACCTTTTAAACTGAGTCACCACCTGATCATACATCATTCCGAGATTATCGTAATCTTCGTTTGGTTTTTCAGTCCATTTTTCGAGATTGTCTACGATTCTTTTCAGATTTTTAATTCCGTATGTGCTTGCAATCATGGCGTTGTCACCTACCTGCTCGCTTTGAGATCTCGGGTCAAAAGGATTGGTTTCAGTTCCGAACCAAAGTCTTTCGTTTTTGAGGTTTTTGATGACCCATTTATTTAAAAATTCCTTTTCAGTTTCAGGAGTTTTATATTCATTAAATCTTCTGTAGCCCCACTCAATTGCCCAGTCGTCATAGTCACCAATTCTAGGCATGATTCCGGCATCGCTGATGTTATCTTCCGGCTGTGCAACATAATTAAATCTTGCATAATCCATGATTGATGGCGTGTGACCGTTTTTTTCAACCCACTTTTTATCTCTCAATTTCTCGACAGGAACAGTTGAACTTGAACCGTAGTTATGTCTTAAACCTAAAGTGTGACCTACTTCATGAGAAGAAACAAATCTGATCAGTTCTCCCATCAGCTTATCATCAAAATCTACCATTCTCGCTCTCGGATCGTTTGGAGAAGCCTGTACAAAATACCAGTTTCTCAGCAACAACATTACGTTGTGATACCAGTTGATATGACTTTCCAGAATCTCACCGGTTCTTGGATCTGAAATTGATGGACCTGAAGCGTTCGGCACGTCTGAAGGTTTGTAAACAATCGCAGAAAATCTCGCGTCTTCAAGGCTCCAGTCTGGATTGGTTTTTAAGTCAGGAACTTTTGCGATGATGGCATTTTTGAAACCTGCTTTTTCAAAAGCTTTCTGCCAGTCGTTTACGCCCTGCATTAAATAAGGTACCCATTTTTTCGGAGTTGCGGGATCGATGTAAAATACAATTGGTTTTGCAGGCTCTACCAGTTCACCATTTTTATATTTTTCCAGATCCTGAGGCTTAGGCTCAAGTCTCCATCTTTTAACTAAGGAAACTTTCTTTACACCTTGCGGATCTAAATCGAAATCTGTGTATCCAACAGCAAAATATCCAACTCTCGGGTCGAAATATCTTGCCTGCATTTTGTTCTCGGGAAGAAGAACAAATGAAGAATTCACTTCCACGGTATAATTTCCGCTGATTTTTGGAGCATCCTTTGCCAGTTCCGGTGGCAATTTACCTAAAGTTCTTGCGAAAGTTTTGGTTGTATTGATTTCAATATTTGTGGGATATGATTTCACAAAATTCACAAAAGACATATCTTTCTGAAAAGCTCCAACACGAAAAGCGTCTTTTGCCCAAACGGAGAATGAAGTAAGCTCTGTATCTGCGTTCAAAACATCGGTTACTTCAATTACTGTCGTCTTTTTATTGACTCCATACGTTTTAACATCAAAAGATTTGATGATGCTCTGCACATTATTTCTTGTTACAGAATTGTACATGTCCGAAGTAGAATCTTTCGCATAGTCTACGAAGGATATTGATCTTAAAAGAATTTTGTCTTTCGGTCCTTTTTCGAAAGCAACAACCTGCTGGCCGATCTGGTCGCCGGCATATCCTGACATTCCGGAACGCATTCCTGCAGCTGCTTTTGTTAATCTTGTCACGAGAAGAAATTCTTTTTTCAGTACAGAATCCGGAATTTCGAAGTAATATTTATCGTCAACTTTATGAACTGTGAAAACGCCGTCGTCAGAAACCGCTTTATCTGTAATGATTTCTTTGTAAGGCTTTATCGGAGATTTCTTTTTATCATCTTCCTTTTTTGCTCCAGCAGCAGCTGGTTCTTTCTTTGTAGTGGCAGAATCTTTTTCCTGAGCAAATAAAGTCTGCGTTGACAACATCATTGCAGCGGCAGCCATTGCTAAGCTTATGTTTTTCACGTTTTTCATTCAGTTCTTAAAATTATAATTTCAAAATTAAGCAATTATTTCTTGATAAGCAGAGCAATATTCTCCACGTGGTGAGTCTGCGGAAACATATCGACAGGGAGAATCTTTACCACATCATACTGTTCTTTCATCAAAGCCAAATCTCTTGCCTGAGTAGCTGAATTACAGCTTACATACACCACTTTGTGAGGAGCTAATTTTAAAATCTGCTCTACCACTTTCTGATGCATACCGTCTCTTGGCGGATCTGTAATTAAAACATCTGCCGGTGGATGATTTTCTAAAAACTCATCGTTGAAAACGTTTTTCATGTCTCCACAGTAGAATGTTGTGTTGGTTAGACCGTTCAGTTCAGCGTGTTCGATGGCTGCATCGATGGCTTCCTGTACAGATTCAATTCCGATAACGTGTTTTGCATTTCTGGCAACGTACTGAGCGATGGTTCCTGTTCCGGTGTACAAATCGTAAACGACTTCATCACCTTTCAGATCAGCAAATTCAAGTGTTTTTCTATATAATTCTAACGCTTGCTTATAATTCGTCTGGAAGAATGATTTAGGTCCTATTTTAAATTTCAGTCCATCCATTTCTTCCATTAAAAATCCTTCGCCGAAATACGTTTTCACATCTAAATCATAAATGGAATCGTTCTGTTTCGGATTGATGGCATACACCAAAGTTTTAATCTGTGGGAACTGCTCCAGGAGAAAATCAAAAAGCTCAATGCGGTTTTCTTTTTCTTCTCTGTGAAGCTGGAATAAAACCATCCATTCACCCTTAGAATTCTGTCTCATCATCAAAGTTCTCAGGAAACCTTTCTGAATTTTAACATCAAAAAAGTCTAATCCTTTGTTCTCTGCAAATTTCTTAACAGCCAGACGGATTGCATTGGAAGGATCTTCCTGCAGCCAGCATTCCTTTAAATCTAAAATCTTGCTCCACATTCCCGGAATATGAAAACCTAAAGCATCTCTGCTCCCGAAATTTTCTTCTGAACTGATCTCATACTGAGTCAGCCATCTTGCGTTGGAGAAAGAAAACTCCATTTTGTTTCTGTAGAAATACTGTTCTTCAGCACCCAAAATTGGAACGGTTTCAAAATTTTCAATACCACCGATTCTTTTAATATTATTGTAAACCTCTTCCTGTTTAATTTCAAGCTGTTTTTCGTAGCTCATATTCTGCCACTTACAACCACCACACACACCAAAGTGAATGCATTTCGGCTCCACTCTGAACGGAGATTTCTCAACGAGTTCTTTTACTTCAGCCTCGTAATATTTTGACTTCGACTTTTTAACTCTTGCGTTTACCACATCACCGGGAATCGCTCCGGAAACCAAAACGGTTTTTCCTTCTTCAGTTTTTCCAATGGCTACACCTTTTGCGCCGGCGGCAAATAATTTTATATTTTCAAGAATGACGTCTTTCTTCTTTCTCATAACAATTTCTATCGCTACGGATCTAACTTTCTATTATTGTATCCGTAAAATTTCTATTTTTTCTAATCAACTTTCAGAAACTTTTCAGTTTCAGTCTGCAAAAGTACAAATAAAAAAAACCTTATCCGAAGACAAGGTTTTGATCTATTTTGATATATATATTATTTTGTCTGAGCAGGTTGCTGTTGTTGTTGCTGTTGTGCTGCCATTTCCTGCATCTGCTGCATTTGCTCTGGCGTCAACATTTGCTGTTGCTGCTGAGGATTTGGTGCAGCCATTGGTGCAGATAATCCTGTTTGTTTGTCAAGAATTGAAACCAATTCCGGCTCGCCTAAATTCATGTATGGTCTGCTTGCCACTTTTCCTGCTTTGTCGAGTACGATATAGCAAGGTAATTTGAAACCGTAGATTCCGAATTTTTTTGCGGCGTCAGAGTTTAAACCACCTTCTCCGTAAACATTTGTTCCCTGTACTCCAGTAAACATCGCTTTGCTTGTTTTTGTGAACTGATCTTTTGTATCATCAAGATTTACGAATACAAAATTCATTTTTGCCTTATAGAAATTTACCACTTCTTTCACTACAGGTGCAGTACCTTCTGCGATATAGGGATTCCACGAAGCGTAGAACATTACCACTGTTGGCTTACCTCCATTATCAGAAAGCTTGAAAGCGCTTCCGTCCTGTTTAGTTAATTTCACATCAGGAGCCGCTTCTCCGATTTTAACACCGTTGATGGCAAACTGCATTTTTTTAAGATCTTCTTTTACTGAAGAATCTTTGATGTCTTTTTCAATAATTTCAGAAATTTTAGCTGATGCTTTTGCAGGAGTTCCCAAATGCATATCAGACTGAGCAATCACGAATGCCAAAAGATAATCTTTGGTGGTTTGTGAAAGATCTTTCTTAGTTTTAAGGAAGTCATTGAAAAGTTCTGATGTAGAAATATCTGTTTTTCCTTTTGCTTTAGCTTCAGCAAATTTTTGGAAATCCATGCTGATTTTTGTTAAAAGATACTGTCTGAAAAACGGGCTTGAAGCTACCATTTTTTCTTTGTCTTCCTGAAGTTTGTTTTCGTAATCTGTAAACGCTTTAGAAACTTTGAAAGAAGGATTTCCTGCATTCTGTTGTTTTTTAGACATTTCGTAACCAGCCATTACGTTAAGAATCGCAGTGTTTACATCGTTCTTTTTCCATTCAATAACCTCTTTTCCGGGATTGAATTTCTTTACGTTTTCTTCAATGTTTTTATTTAAATCTGCTGAAATTTTTTGAATTCCTTTAAGAAATGCATCTTCAGTTCCGCTGCTTAATGTCTGAATATCTATCGTCTGACCGTAAGTCATTAAGAATTTCTGACAAGCCTGGTAGAATTCATTATCTGCTTTACCATCTCCGGTTACTGTAAATTCGTTTGGAAATGTAGCAGAATTCCCTGAAATATTGATATTCTGACCTCCTTTTAAGAAAATTAGGTTAGATTTCCCTGCATAATTCATCAGGTACATTCCGTCTTTAGGAGCTTCAAAAGTTCCTGTAAAATTTCCGTCTTTGTCTAAACCGATATTGGTTAACGGTAAAGTAGCCACACCGGAAGCCTCCACAAACTCGATTCTTTCAAGCGGTGAACTTCCTGCGATCTTTCCTTTGATCTCAACTTTTTTTGAACAAGACATTACAAATATTGCAATGACAAATAACAAAAGATATTTCTTCATTTTTGATTTTAAATAATTAGGCAAAAATAAGTTTTTCAAATCAACTATAAACACTGTTTAAACTTATTTTATGAAAGATTTAACTAAAAAATCGTCCTCACAATAGAAGACGATTTTATAAAATTTATTTTAAAACAGATTATCCTCTGTCTGCATAAGCAGCCATGTACTCTCTGTTCATTCTTGCGATATTCTCAAGAGAAATTCCTTTAGGACATTCCACTTCACATGCTCCGGTATTTGAACAGTTTCCGAATCCTTCTTCATCCATCGCTTTCACCATGTTCAGAACTCTTCTCTTAGCTTCTACTCTACCCTGAGGTAAAAGAGCATACTGAGAAACTTTAGCTCCCACAAACAACATTGCTGAACCGTTTTTACAGGAAGCTACACAAGCTCCACAACCGATACATGCTGCTGCATCCATTGCTTTGTCTGCATCTTCTTTAGGAACAGGAATTGCGTTGGCATCCAAAGTATTTCCTGAAGTGTTTACCGAGATAAATCCACCTGCAGCCATTACTCTGTCGAACGCGCTTCTGTCTACCATCAAATCTTTGATTACAGGGAACGCAGCACTTCTCCAGGGTTCGATCACGATAGTTTCACCGTCTTTGAACATTCTCATGTGAAGCTGACACGTCGTAATCCCAGTATCCGGACCGTGAGCTCTACCATTGATGTATAGAGAACACATTCCGCAGATTCCTTCACGACAGTCGTGGTCAAAAGCAATTGGTTCTTTTCCTTCGTTGATTAACTGTTCGTTCAGAATATCCAACATTTCTAAGAACGAAGAATCTGTAGAAACATCTGATATTTTGTAGGTCTCAAACTGACCCTTAGTTTTTGTATTTTTCTGTCTCCAAATTTTCAGCGTAAGATGAAGGCCTTTTTTTGCACTCATAATTATTTATTTATAGATTGGAGATTATTTATAACTTCTTGCTTTAACTTCGATGTTTTCATAGATAAGATCTTCTTTGTGCAGAACCTCATTTTTGATATCATCTCCCTGATATTCCCAAGCTCCTACATATTTGAAGTTAACATCATCTCTTTCTGCTTCACCTTCCGGAGTTGCATGATCTTCTCTGAAATGCCCACCACAAGATTCGTTTCTGTGTAATGCATCGATAGCCATAAGCTGTCCTAATTCGATGAAATCTGCAACTCTGAAAGCTTTTTCAAGCTCTGTGTTCATCCCTTCAGTTTCACCCATTACTTTTACGTTTTGCCAGAAATCTTTTTTCACTTCGTCGATTTCTGCAATTGCTTCTCTTAAACCTTCAGGAGTTCTTCCCATTCCAACCTTATTCCACATAATGTGTCCCAGCTTTTTATGGAAATAATCTACTGAATGTGTTCCTTTATTATTAACAAAGAAATTTACTTTGTCTTTGATCTCTTTTTCAGCTGCGTCAAACTCAGCAGAATTTGTAGGAATTTCTCCTGTTCTGATGTCTGCAGATAGATAATCTGCAATCGTGTAAGGAAGAACGAAATATCCATCTGCCAAACCTTGCATCAAAGCTGAAGCTCCCAATCTGTTGGCTCCGTGGTCTGAGAAGTTAGCTTCACCGACAACGAAACATCCTGGGATTGTAGACTGTAAGTTGTAATCAACCCAAACACCACCCATTGTATAGTGAACGGCAGGGTAAATCTTCATTGGAGTTTTGTAAGGATCATCCGCAGTAATTTTTTCATACATTACGAATAAGTTACCGTACTTCTCCTCGATCCATGCTTTTCCAAGATCATAAATCTGCTGATCTGTAGGATTGTTGATATGTTTTTCAATAGCGGCTTCTTTACCTTTTTTCATGATTTCTGTAGAGAAATCCAGATAAACACCTTCTTTAGTATCGTTATTTTCGATTCCGTAACCGGCATCACATCTTTCTTTACCAGCTCTGGACGCGACGTCACGGGGAACCAGGTTACCGAATGCAGGATATCTTCTTTCCAAATAATAATCTCTGTCTTCTTCTTTAATATTTTCAGGTCTCAGCTTCCCTTCTCTGATGGCAACTGAATCTTCAATATTTTTGGGAACCCAGATTCTTCCGGAGTTTCTTAATGATTCAGACATCAAAGTCAGTTTAGACTGCTGTGTTCCGTGAACCGGAATACAGGTTGGGTGAATCTGAACATAACAAGGATTTGCGAAATACGCTCCTTTCTTATGAATCTTCCAAGCTGCAGAAACGTTTGAACCCATTGCATTGGTCGAAAGGAAATAAACATTTCCGTAACCTCCTGAAGCAATTACCACTGCGTGAGCTGAGTGTCTTTCGATCTCACCTGTTACTAAGTTTCTGGCAATAATTCCTCTTGCTTTTCCGTCCACGATTACCAGTTCAAGCATTTCGTGACGGTTGTACATTTTCACTCTTCCTTTACCGATCTGACGGCTTAATGAAGAATATGCACCTAATAATAACTGCTGACCAGTTTGTCCTTTTGCGTAGAAAGTTCTTTTAACCTGAACTCCACCGAATGAACGGTTATCTAACTGTCCGCCGTAATCTCTTCCAAATGGAACTCCCTGAGAAACACACTGGTCAATAATATTGGCAGAAACTTCAGCTAATCTGTAAACATTAGCCTCTCTTGCTCTGTAGTCACCACCTTTAATGGTATCATAGAATAATCTATATGTAGAGTCACCATCACCCTGATAATTTTTAGCAGCGTTGATACCACCCTGAGCAGCAATAGAGTGCGCTCTTCTTGGTGAATCCTGGTAACAGAATGCCTTTACATTATATCCCTGCTCAGCCAGAGTAGCTGCTGCAGAACCTCCTGCCAAACCTGTACCTACAACAATAATATCAATCTTGTCTCTGTTGTTTGGTGCAACAAGGTTCATATGGTCTTTATGATTTTTCCATTTATCCTTAAGTGGACCAGCAGGAATTTTTGAATCTAATTTACTCATATTAGTATATTGAAAATTATTGAGTTACGTAATGAAAAACTGCGATGATAATAAACCCAAGCGGAACAATTACCGAAAACCAAAAACCAATCGCTTTGATTACCGGTGTATATTTTGGATGTCTAGCACCAACAGACTGGAATGATGACTGGAAACCGTGAGCTAAGTGCATTCCTAAAAGAACGAATGAAATCACATAAAGCACCACTCTCCAGATGTCGTGAAATTTATGGTGAAGCTCGTCCCAGTATCTTGTTTCGTCGGGAGTATTGGCCTGAATAAATTTATAATCCAGTTCCGGAAACCAGAAATCGTAAAAGTGTAAAGCAAAGAATGCTAAAATTACAGCACCTGAAATAATCATATTTCTCGATACCCATGTAGAATTTGCCGAACCGTTGTTGTTGGCATATTTTATCGGACGCGCTTTGTTGTTTTTGATTTCAAGGATGAATCCCATAATAAAATGGAAAAGAACCCCGATGGCAAGCACAGGCTGCAAAGCGTACTGAACCAAAGGATTGTAACCCATAAAATGAGCGACTTCATTGTAAACATCAACGCTAAAAATCGATGTGATGTTAGACGACACGTGTATCACCAAGAAACTCAGCAGAAACATTGCCGAAAGTGCCATTGCATACTTCCTACCTATAGTAGAACTTGTTAAACCTGCCATAATTAGCTTTTAATTTGAATTTCCACAAAATTAAGAAATGTTAACAAGACTAAAAACTGATGAATCTCACTATTAGGCAGTTTGTAATGTTTCTAAATAAGATTGTTCACGGCTTTTTCAGCCACATATTCAGCAGGATTTTAAGTTTATTTTAATGGATAAATTTTACCTTTAAAAACAAACATTTCGGAAGACGGAGGAATTGTTTTTATTTTAAATTCTTCAATTCTACGGGATGACAGATAGGGATTAATAATATACTGCTGAATTTTATCTTTTTCATTTTCCGAATTCAACCAAAATTCCACGCGATTTCCGGTTTTTACCGAGATGATGATTTCTTTTTTGTAATGATGTACGAGTAATTCATCCTTTTGATTTTCAATGATATTAAATGATATTCTGATGATAAAAAATAGGGAAACGGCAAGAATCACATTTGAAATATTTCTCAGATTAAATTTACTGAGCATGAACTTCAATAAATACACTATTCCGAAAAGAATAAAAACCTCAGCAAGATTCATCGGAATATTTTCGAAGAAGACCGAATCGAAACCGGCAAACCAGTGAATGATTTTGAGCAGCATCTGAATCACAAAGTCATAAATCAGATTTATAAAGTAGAAATCTAAATTTAAACCAATCAAAGCCGTCATCAGGAAAGACAAAATGATAATCGCTTCAGAAAACGGAACGATGAAAAAATTCGCCAGAATTGAAATCAATGAAAACTGATGAAAATAATACAGAACCAATGGCAAAGTTGCCAGCTGCGCAGAAATGGAAATTGAAATGGTGTTAAAAATGAGCTTCTTAAAATAATTATCCTGTCTCGGGAGGTATTTTAAAATCGGTTGATTGAGCCAGTAGATTCCTAAGACCGCAAGAAAACTTAACTGAAATCCGACATCGAAAATCTGCTGCGTATCAATGATTAAAATGATGAACGCCGAAAGTGCCAAAGAATGGAGCAGATCCGGTTTCCGCTGGAGCAGAACATAAATAAAATAAACCGAAATCATAGTACAGGAACGCACCACAGAATTTCCAAACCCAATGAAAACTGCAAAAATCCAAATGAAAATGAGACTGATGACGATCGCATATTTTTTAAACCTTACCGGTGAAAACCTCATCATCAGGAAATAAAACATTCCAAAAATGACAACGATATGCGTTCCCGAAATCGCCAGAAAATGTACCAAACCAGAACGGTTGAAATCCTGAACGGTTTCAGAATCTATTTCGGTTCTGTCTGCCAGAATAATTCCTTTTAAAAATTCACGGCTTCGGAAATTCATTTCAGAATGATCGATTTCCTGTAAAGTTTCAAGCCGTTTCTGCCGGATTTTTTCAGTTAAATCTAAATCATTTCTCGGAGCAGACGAAATTTCGCCATTGACAAAACACTGATAATAAATATTTTTTCTCTGTAAATATTTCGAATAATTAAACTGGAAATCATGCTCGGGAGATTTTGGCTGAATAACATAAGTTTTTGCTTTGTAATAATGGTTGAAATCTAATTCCTTCTGATCTTTTCCAACACTTAAAACTGCATCAAAAGATTTTTGCCCCACCTGAGCCACAACTTCATATTTCTTATACTTTTCGTTGGAATTCAATTTTTTTGAAACTTTAAAAACGACGGTTTCGTTTGTCTTTAAATTTAAATTTTCAGATTTCGAATTATTATAAAAATGAAAAGAAATTCCCAATCCGAAAAACAGGATGGGTAAAAAAAAATTTCTGATTTTAAACAAAACATTATTCTTAAAAAAAAGCAATCCTGAAATGATGAGCAAAGACAGCAGAATCCCGAACACCGGTTTTTGCCCAAAAGAGAAATGATCCTGAAAGAAAATCCCGAGGATAAAAGAAATGACAAGAATCAAAAGAGGCTGCCTGTTCAAAATCACCTGTGTTTGAACAAACTAAATTAAAAAATTTTAGAATATGAAAGTTAAAATATTTCTACTTTTTTTAGATTTAAGATAATATCGGCTGCATTTTCACTTGCTCCTCTCCCACCTAATTTTTCTCTTAAAAGTTTGAAATCATCAAACATTTTCATTCTTTTTTCGCCTTCAATAATGAGTTTAAGCTCCCCAACAAGATTTTTTGTACTGAGCTCGCTTTGAATTAATTCTTTCACTACTTCCCTGTCCATAATCAAATTCACCAATGAAATATATTTGATATTCTTCACAAGTCTTTTGGCTATGGCGTAAGAAATTTTGCTTCCGCGGTAACAAACCACTTCCGGAATATTCAGCAAAGCCGTTTCCAAAGTTGCCGTTCCTGATGTGACCAAAGCAGCTTTCGAACACCTCAGCAAATCATAGGTTTTGTTGGAAACGAAATGTACATTTTCATCCACATATTTTTGATAAAAAGATTGATCCAGACTCGGCGCACCTGCAATTACAAACTGATAATTCTGAAAATGAGGACGCACAGACAGCATAATTTCCAGCATTTTTTCTACTTCCTGTTTTCTGGAACCTGGCAGAAGAGCGATAATTTCTTTTTCGTTTAAACCATTTTCAGATTTAAAATCATCAACATTAATTTCATCTAAATTTGAAATGGCATCTAAAAGCGGATGGCCTACAAAATGAGATTTTACATTATGTTTTTGGTAAAACTCTTCCTCAAAAGGCAAAATCACCATCATTTCATCCACATATTTTTTGATGATTTCCACACGGCCTTCCTTCCACGCCCAAAGTTGTGGCGAAATGTAGTAAACTACTTTAATTCCCAATTCTTTTGCAAATTTTGCAATCCTCAGATTGAAGCCCGGATAATCTACTAAAATCAAAACATCTGGCTTATTATTTCTGATGTCTTCTTTACAGATTTTAATATTGTTTAAAATGGTTCTCAGATTCATCGCCACTTCAAGAAAACCCATAAATGCGAGGTCGCGGTAGTGTTTTACCAAAGTTCCTCCCTGCTTCTGCATCAGATCTCCACCCCAAAACCGAAATTCTGCGTTGGAATCTTTTTCCTTTAAAGCTTTCATTAAATTGCTCCCGTGCAAATCTCCGGAAGCTTCACCTGCGATGATGTAATATTTCATAAATGATGAATGATGAGCGATGATTGATTTTCTAAATTTCAAATATCAAACCTTAAATTTCAAATTTGAAATGAGTAAATTTGCTTCAAAGATAATGATTAAAAATGTCAGAAGAATTTGAAATAAAAAATAAAGTGGCCGCCAGCGGATTAATCAACTTTGACCTTACCGATCTGGTTCCGAAAGGTTCAAGAAAAGGGATCGACCTTAAAGATTTTCTTTTCATGGAAATGGTTTTAAAGGAAAAGGATTTCCGTGAAAAGGTAGCTGCCATCGACATTGAGGATTACAGAGATTCGTTTGTTTATGTTTACAATTCTGCAGATGCGATTGTTCCGCTCTGGGCCTATTTTTTAATCACCGCTAAACTCAGTGATGTTACCAGAAAAATCGTTTTCGGAAACCTGCAGAATTTAGAAGTCATTCTGATGCACGACGCTATTTCCAGTCATGATTTTTCTGAAATGCAGGGAAAAAGAGTTTTGGTGAAAGGCTGTTCAGACAAAGAGATTCCGGAAAATGCTTATGTGGAACTGGTGGAAAAAATTCAGCCCATTGTAAAATCTCTGATGTTTGGTGAAGCCTGCTCGAATGTTCCTATTCTGAAGAATTAATTGATGAATAAATATCTTACGGGTCTTTTACTTTTTTTAACCTTTCTCGGAATTTATGCTTGGGGAAGTTTTGCCAGAATTCCCTTTGCCGATTGTGTGGGATTTGTACTGACGGTTGAACAGGGAGAGTTCGCGACAACTGCTACTGCTACTTCTCATTTTCTCTACGTTAATACTGCGATTTTAATCAGAGATATTTTTAGCCTCAACGGAATTGAAGCCAACCGGATTCTAGTGATCGTATCCGCAGCTTTATCTGTAGCCATCGTGTATTTCAGTGTTTTATCTTTAAAAGCGAATACCTTAACAGGTGTTGCAGCGGCCGTGATTTTTGGTTTCAGTTTCAGCTTTTGGAGAAATGCAGAAATTCCTGAAGTGTATACCTACAACTGTTTTTGGATTTCTCTGTTTTTTCTAAGTATGATCAGAAGTTTCTACACTGACAACAAAAATTATATAATTTTCAGCGGATTATTTTTAGGCATCTCATTATGGGTTCATATTCAGAATGTACTTTTGATACCCGGTTTTATTATTTTCATTTATTATCTGAGAAATCATAAAAAGGAAGCCGGCCTGTCTTTACTGCTTTTTTTTACCCTGTTTTTCTCGCTTTTTGTTCTCAACTATGCTCAGGGATTACAACTCAATTCTCCTTATTCATCAGATCAGGGTCAGTGGGTTGAAGAATCTTTCAAAAAAACACTTACCCAATACATTTCAGATTTTATAAAATCTGTTTTCTACGTGATTTATAATTATACCATCTACATATTTTTCGGAATTGTTGGTATTCTTACGCTGTACAGGAATAACAGAGAAATGTTTTATGTTTTCCTTGTATCTTCTTTTTTCGTCTATGGTTTTTCAACATTTTATGCCGTGACAGATAATTATGTGTTTTTTCTGCCCTTCAATATCATTTTCGCAATCGCCATCGGATACGGACTGATGCACAGACAAAAAATGTTCAAAAAAATATCTTTTGCTGTGCTTTTAATTCCGGTGTTTTACATTTTGTCTTATTTTATTGCCGGACAGACAGATCAAGGAAAAGAAATTGATGATTTTAAAGGCTATAAAGGCGGACTTGCCTATTATCTTTTACCATGGATGAATGACAGTAAAGGAATTCTGGAATTTGTTATCGATAAAAAAACTGCTCCTGAACCGGTTAACTGGATGACCAACTCGGCCGAAGAATACGTGGAACTCCTAAGAACCAAAGGATACACCGATGAGCAAATCAGACAATTTTAGATTCATTAAATTGTTTTACCATCAATCATTTTTTTTATTAAATTTGACATCTAACAAATAAAATTTAAACACAATATGAGTTTATTAGACCTTTTAACAGGAAACACAGGCAACCAGGTTGCTGAGCAGGCAGAAAACAAATATGGAGTGAGCAAAACCCAGATTCTTGCACTTTTGGCGGTAGCTGCACCACTGGTAATTTCTTACCTTAGAAACAAATCGCAGGATGCAAAGGAAGCAGAATCTCTAAATAATGCTTTAGACAAAGATCACGACGGAAGTATTCTGGATGACGTATCACAGGCTGGTGCAAGACAGGGCGAAGGCGGTTCTATCCTTTCCCACATTTTCGGAAACGAAAAAAACACAGTAGAAAATAATCTTTCACAAAATACAGGAATTTCAATTGATAAAATCGGACCTATTCTGGCTATGCTCGCACCTGTGATCATGGGTTATATCGGTAAAGAAAAGCAACAGAATAATGTAGGAGCAGGAGGTATCGGCGACCTTTTAGGAGGAATTTTAGGAGGCGCACAGACCCAGGCACAGGCATCAAATGATCCTTTGAGCAACATTCTTGGAAGTGTTCTTGGTGGTGGAAATTCTCAATCTTCAGGAGGCGGACTTGGTGACATCCTTGGAAGTGTTCTTGGTGGAGGCGGAAACAATAATAAGCAAGGCGGCGGTCTGGGTGATATCTTAGGCGGTTTTCTTAGCGGAAAATAATAGATTTAAACTTAAATACAGAATACCGGAGATTTTTGTCTCTGGTATTTTTTTGTTTTAAATGTTTTAAATTTCAATAAAAATTTATTGTTTTACGATAATAAATTATATATTTGCAATAATAAAATTAACTCATGAAAAATTACTCCCATCTTGCTATTTCATTTTTGAAAATTATCTTATGGATCAGTCTGGTTTCTGCAAGTATTGCAATTTTAGTCACCACGCTCTGTCTAGCTGCTGTAGTTTTCGATTTTAATCTGTCTTTTCTGACCGGCACCAAAATTACAGTAAATGACACAGCGATACAATTTACAGATCTTAAACAGACAGGAACTTTCAGTTTTGCAGTATTCGGAATTTTGATAATTGCTTATTTATGGATTTTTATTAAGTTGGTGAACAATGCCCTGAACGTTTTATACAAAGTAGATTTTCAAAATCCGTTCAATCTGGAGACTTCAAATATGATTACAAAACTGGGTTTTTCAGCATTTGTTCTGGGTATTCTTAATATCGCTTTCAGTTCAATTATTCCAATGCTTTTTAAAGGAAATTTTGTTATTAATTTTAGCTTTGAGAGTTTTAATTTTCTGATGATTGCTGCAATTTTATACATCGTAAGCCTCATCTTTAAAAAAGGTGTAGAGTTACAATCTGAAAACGATTTAACCATTTAAAAACATTCAACAATATTTCATAAAATTAAAATCATGAAACTTTTAGGAAAAAACTCCCTACTCTACTGGCTCAAATATCCTTTTGGAATCTACACCGTCGGATTTACACTGATGTCCATCTGGATTTTAGGCTTAATGTCAGTCTACGCATTCACCAATTCAACCAATCAATTTACGTCCGTTGATCACTGGAAAACTGAAAATCACAACCAACAGGCTAATTCTGAAACTGTACAGTTTCACTATCCGTTTACAAAAATGGTTCTGGCAACAGAAAATTCTGTGGAAGGCATTTCTTTGGCGTTTTTAGGATTGGCTTCTCTCAGTTTTATTTTAATTACTGTTTTTAAAATTTTAAATGAACTTTCAAAAGACAATTTTTTTACTGAAAATGCAGTAAAGAATTTCAAAATCTTAGGTTTCGGGCTCATAGCTTTCGGAAGCATTCATTTAGCCATCGATCTGTTCACCTCTTCACAAAAATTTGATATAACGCCACCACTTATCTTCATTATCACAGGATTAATTTTTATTTTTCTGAAAGAGATCTTTGCAAAAGGAAGAAAAATTCAGGAAGAAAACGATTTAACGATTTAAATTATGCCAATCATCATCAACGTAGACGTCATGTTGGCGAAAAGAAAAATGCAGTCGCAGGAGCTCGCAGAAAAAATAGGAATCACTCAGGCCAATCTTTCTATTTTGAAAACAGGGAAAGCCAAGGCTGTGAAACTTTCAACTCTGGAAGCCATTTGCAAAGCACTGGATTGTCAACCCGGAGATATTCTAGAATTTAAACCTTAAAATAAACATTTTTACAATGAAAAAACTATTATTTATATTAGCCATCGCAGCATTCAGCGTTACATCAGCACAGGAATTATCTGATGACCACAAAAAAATGATCAGCTATGATTCTACAGAAGAATTCACCAGACTTGTCAACAAAGAAAATATTGATCTTTGCTACAAAACGAAAGATGCATCCTATTCTCTGTTAGCCTTGGCCATCAAAGCAGACCGTCCTAAAGTGTTCCAGAAACTTCTTGACAGCAATGCCGATCTGGAAAAGGTTTGTGACGGAAAAACGCCTCTGATGTTTGCTGCAAAATATGGAAATACAGAATTTGCTAAAAAACTGATTGAAAAAGGCGCCAACAAATCAGCTAAAACAGAAAAAGGTTACACCGCTCTGGATTATGCAAAAAAGTACGAGAAACCGGAAATCATAAAACTTTTGGAATAAAAGTTCTGCGAAAATTTCATTTATCCTTTGTCTCTTTGTAAGTTGCATGAAAATTTATCAAAAAAAATCTTTAGATTTGTAAATAATAAAGAAAAATAAATGATTTATGAAAAATATAATCTTTACCCTTTTCGCTGTTGCAGTATTTTTTATTTCAAATCTCGCTCATGCACAACAAATTACTGATAAACAAAAGCAAATTTTCAATAATGATAATGTTGAAGAGTTTATAAAAGCATTTTCTTCAGATTACAACAAGTGCATCAACGTAAAAGACGAATCTTTTACACCACTAGCATACAGCACCAGAAACCATAAGACTAAAATATTCAATTTTCTTATTGAAAACGGCGTTAACGTAAGTCTTGCGTGCAAAGGAAATACTCCCTTAATGGAAGCTGCGAAATTTGACGCTCCGGACCTTGCAAAAATACTTTTGGAAAAAGGTGTTGACAAAAGCATTAAAGACAGCAGAGGTAAGACCGCTAAAGATTACGCTGCAGAATATAAAAGAACTAAAATTTTAGATCTTTTAAAATAAAAAAGTCAACAATTTATACGTAAAAAACTTCCTTCGGGGAGTTTTTTTGTTTAAAAAAGCCCTCAAAAATCTTATCTTTGCACACGAAAAATTCTTTGTTCCGAGGAAAGACTTTCTGTTTTGATATTCAAAACTTTAAGCCCCGTAATTTGAACTTTGAATTTTAAATATTGAATTTTAAATCATAAAAAGCATGTTTCGATCGCACACAAACGGAGAATTATCTCTGAAAAATCTTAATGAAGAAGTTACACTTTCAGGATGGGTACAGACCATTCGTGATAAAGGATTTATGATTTGGATAGATCTTCGGGACCGTTACGGAATTACGCAACTGGTTTTTGACCAGGACCGTTCTACCGCAGAACTGATGGAAAACGCAAAAAAGCTGGGCCGTGAATTTGTAATTCAGGTGAGCGGAAAAGTCATTGAAAGAGTCAGCAAAAACCCAAATATTCCAACAGGAGAAATTGAAATTTTAGTTGAAAAACTTACTGTACTTAATGAATCTCAGCTACCTCCTTTCACGATTGAAGATGAAACAGATGGTGGTGAAGAATTGAGAATGAAATACAGATATCTCGACATCAGAAGAGCTCCGGTGAGAGACAAACTGATTTTCCGTCACAAAATGGCGCAGAAAGTGAGAAATTATCTTTCTGACGAAGGTTTCATTGAGGTTGAAACGCCGGTTTTAATTAAATCTACTCCGGAAGGAGCAAGAGATTTCGTTGTTCCAAGCAGAATGAATCCCGGACAGTTTTACGCATTGCCACAATCTCCTCAAACCTTCAAACAGTTGTTAATGGTTGGCGGAATGGACAGATATTTCCAGATCGTGAAATGTTTCCGTGATGAGGATTTGCGTGCTGACAGACAGCCGGAGTTCACCCAAATTGATTGCGAAATGGCATTTGTAGAGCAGGAAGATATTATGAATGTTTTCGAAGGAATGACGAAAGTTCTTTTGAAAGACATCACAGGAAACGAATTCGGAGATTTCCCAAGAATGACCTTCGCCGATGCGATGCAAAAATATGGAAACGACAAACCGGACATCCGTTTCGGAATGGAATTTCACGAACTGAATGACTTAACAAAAGGAAAAGATTTCAAAATATTCGACGAGGCAGAACTGGTGGTCGGAATCAATGTTGAAGGCATTGCAGATTACACCAGAAAACAAATCGACGAATTGGTAGATTGGGTAAAACGCCCTCAAATCGGTGCAACAGGATTGGTTTGGATTAAATTCCAGAACGATGGCGTTGTAACTTCGTCTGTCAATAAATTCTATTCTGAAGAAGATTTAAAGAAAATCACAGAAGAATTCGGAGCAAAAGCAGGAGATTTAATTTTCGTAATGTCCGGAAATGCAGACAAAGTGAGAACGCAACTTTCCGCTTTGAGAATGGAACTAGGAAACCGTCTCGGCTTGAGAAAAGGAAACGAATTCGCACCACTTTGGGTGGTAGATTTCCCGTTGCTGGAATTTGATGAAGAAAGCGGACGTTACCACGCAATGCACCACCCTTTCACGTCTCCGAAAACCGAAGATTTCCACCTTTTGGAAACCGACCCAGGAAAAGCAAGAGCCAACGCATACGATTTAGTTTTGAACGGAAACGAAATTGGTGGCGGTTCAATCAGAATTTTTGATAAAGATTTACAATCCAGAATGTTTGACCTTTTAGGATTCTCAAAAGAAGAAGCAGAAGCGCAGTTCGGATTCCTGATGAACGCCTTCAAATATGGTGCTCCACCACACGGAGGTTTGGCCTTCGGCTTTGACCGTTTGGTAGCGATTCTTGACGGAAATGAGGTGATTAGAGATTACATCGCTTTCCCGAAAAATAATTCCGGACGAGATGTGATGATTGATGCGCCAGCGTCTATTGCTGATGAACAGCTCGATGAACTGGAACTGAAATTAAATTTAAAAGCATAAATTAGAAGCGGAGATTTTTTCTTCGCTTTTTTATTATGAAAACATTTATTTCTACTCTTACGGCTCTGCAATTTATTGTTGGTTTCATTGGCTTCATAATTATTATTATAGCTTTTCTGAAAAAGAATATGTATGAATATCATCCATCGATAAAAGAAACTGAAATGTTTAAAATTAATACAAAACATTTCCTAGGTGGAACTTTCATTTTAGTTTGTTTAGTGATTTCCGGACTGAAAACCCAACTTATAAAAAAAGACTTCCAAGACTCTTTAAATGAGAATAAAATAAATTTTGTTGAAATTAATGGTATTTACTTTACTCAATATGATATTAGGGATTTATTCAAAAATTTTGAACATGATGCAGGGAGATATCGTTGTGAGAAATTTTCAGGCTTAATCAATCTGGAAAACGATAAAAACATCCCTATCGAAGTCATTAAACATTGCTATGACAAAGACAAATATATTATCATTTCAAAAGCATTCGAAACAGAAACAACAATTGGCGAAATCATAACGGATAAGTTCAATCAACTTGTAATAGATTCTGCATCTGCACAACAATAATCGATTTACGTAAAGCCTTTAAATTCTATATTTAGGAAACTCAGAAAGCAAGTCACGCTAAACTTAGAATTAAATTTAAAATCATAAATTAGAAGCGGAGATTATTCTCCGCTTTTTTAATAATTCCAAATGAACAAACTACTACTCAAACTAAATTTCATATTCTTTCTCATAGGATTTTTCAGTTCTGCTCAGGATTATATTGTTGAGAATGATAAATTAAAGGGAAATGTAAAGTCGATAGATATATTTATTATTGAATATGGGAATAAAGAAAAACCAGTAGAGCAACAGACTTTTGATATAAAAGGAAGACCACTGATCACAAAGAAATACAGTGAAGGATATTTGCGCAGCGAAGAACGAAATCAGTATAATCCCAATCAAATTATTACCACACTCTGCGAATCTTGCGGTGAAAATTTTGACCGTTACTTTTCTGAATTTTCAATTAAAGAAAATCAAAAAGATCCTTATTCAGGCTATGGTACAAACGATCCCAGTGCCAGAACAAAGACTTTTAAAACTCCGGATAAGAAAAGAAATATCATTTTAGAGAAGTTCTACAATTCGGAAGGATATCTTATTTCTACTTCAAAGTCTGTTTTTAATCTCGCCTCAAAAAAACTTTCAACAGAAAATTACAGTTCTGAAAACGAATTGCTTTCCAGCAGCAAAAATGTTTATAATAAGAGTAATTTAATCACTGAAACAATCAGTAAGAGTAAAAACAAACCTGAGTTAAAATTGAATTATTCCTACGATAACCAAGGTAGATTAATACTTGAAAAACAAAATTACAACAACAGTATCTCCGAAACTTTGTATGAACATCTTAAAGTACAGGACACCGCCAAAATTTTAAAATATTCTTCAAATTCACGAGGAGATAAAAGGCTGCATCACATTGAGAAAAGCTATCCTCAACTTCAAGGCAAAATAGTGGAAAAGCAGAATATTTTTGATAATAAATTAGGTAACAAAAGAGTGTACGAATACGATGAAAACAAGAAGTTGACTGCACTGAAATATATTAACGAACAAATTGAAGCAATTAGAGAGTTGCATTACACGTATGATAAAATCGGAAATTGGAGTGAAATTAATATTTCAGAAACAATAAACGTTATTTATGATAAGGAAAAACCGAGAAAGGAAATTCAGAAAACCAAATACATCAGAAGGATTGAATATTATTGAGTAAAAATCTTAATGAGAAATTTTTCAACCATATTTTAAAAGATTTTACGTGAGGTCTATGGATGGTAGTTACAAAAGTTTCCATGTTTACTATGCTTTATAAATCTGATTTTTCAAATATCAGATTTCCGATTCCGAAAATAATAAACCTCATATTTCTAAAAATTATGAGGTTTTTAAATTTTAAAACTCAATCAGAATTCCTTATTTTTACTCAAACACAAATCCAAAACCATGAACTCTCCCCTGCAAATCTTACAGCAATATTTCGGCTACAACAATTTCCGCCTCGAGCAAGCCAACGCAGTTGAAAATGTAATTTCAAAAAAAGACACCTTTGTTTTAATGCCCACCGGCGGTGGAAAATCACTTTGTTATCAGGTTCCGGCTTTAGTCTTGGAAGGAACAGCCATCGTCATTTCTCCGTTGATTGCATTGATGAAAGACCAGGTTGATGCGTTGCGCGTGAACGGAATTTCGGCTTCATATATCAATTCTTCCATGTCTTCTTTTGAGCAGAATGAAACTTTAAAACAATTAAAAAACGGTCAGCTCAAACTTTTATATGTTGCACCTGAAAAATTAAGTGCAGATAATGGTGCGTTTTTAAAATTGCTGAATGACGTCAATATTTCCCTGTTCGCGGTAGATGAGGCGCATTGTGTTTCGCATTGGGGTCACGATTTCCGTCCGGATTATTTGTTTTTAAATGGTTTAAAAAAGCAGTTTCCAGAAATTCCAATCATCGCTTTGACGGCAAGTGCAGACGAGATTACGAGGAAAGACATCATCAAACAGCTGAATCTTCAGAATCCTTTGGTTTTAGTTTCTTCGTTCAACAGAGTCAATATCAAATATTTTGTTCAGCCGAAACAATCTGTCCTTAAAAATATCATTCACTACCTCAATGAGCATCCTGACGATTCGGGAATTATCTACTGTTTATCGAGAAAAGGAACAGAAGAAATGTCGAATAATCTGAGGGAAAACGGTATCAACTCGGCTTTTTATCATGCAGGAATTTCTTCGGTGGAAAGGGCAAAAGTTCAGGAAGATTTTTTGAAGGATAAAACCCGCATAATGGTGGCTACGATTGCTTTCGGAATGGGAATCGACAAGAGTAATGTCCGTTTTGTGATGCACGCAGATTTGCCTAAAAATATCGAGAGCTATTACCAGGAAACTGGAAGAGCCGGACGGGATGGCTTGCCGAGTGAAGCGATTTTGTTTTATTCGAATGCGGATGTGATCAAATTGAAACGGTTTGCAATGATAGAAGGCAATGAGGAGCAATCTGAACTGATGCTGCGAAAACTGAAACAGATGTCTGATTTTGCCGAAATGCAAAAATGCAGACGACAGTATTTGATGGAATATTTCGGCGAAAAACACAATGGTAACTGCAACTCCTGCGATTATTGCCTCAGTGATTTTGAAACTTTTGATGCAACGGTTGATGCACAGAAATTATTGAGTGCTGTTTACAGATTGAAAGAACGTTACGGAAAAACAATGATTATTGACTTTCTGCGGGGTTCCCAAAGTGTGAAAATCACAGATTACATGCGCAGTTTACCGACCTACGGCGTTGGAAAAAATCAGGAGAAAAATTATTGGCAAAACTTGATAACTCAGTTGCTCATCAAAGGTATTTTAGCTGAATCGAATTAGGAATTTTCTGTTTTAAAACTGAATGACGAAAGCAAATCAGTTTTATTTAAAGATAAAAAAGTAATCTTCCAGAAAGTAAAAGAACGGGCAAAAGCTGTGACTGTTGCAGAAATAGAAACAGATTATTCCTCTCCAGATATCGATGCAAATGAAGAACTTTTTGCAGAACTGAAAACTTTAAGAAGGGAAATTGCCGAGCGTGAAAATGTTCCGCCTTACGTCATTTTTTCCGATGCAACCTTAATGGAATTATCAGCTTATCTTCCCAATTCAAAAGAGGAATTGAGTCAGATAAGCGGTTTCGGCGCTTTTAAAATAGAGAAGTATGGAGAAATATTTCTTCAAGCAATCCTCGAATTTTGCAGGAAGAATAATGTAAGCAGTAAAATTTCCGGGAAAAAACCTAAAAAAGTAAGGGAACCAAAGAAAGCAGCTAAAAGTACATCAGGAACTTTCGCCACCACTTTTGAACTGTACAAACAAAATCACAGTGTTGAGGAGATTGCCACACTGAGAAGTCTTTCAATAACTACAATTCAAAATCACCTATCAAGATTCGTTGAATCCGGAGAAATTGAAGCCAGTACTTTAATGAACATTGACAAAATTGCACCGATTATTGAAATCGCAAAAGGCCAGACCATTCAATCGCTGAAAGTCATTAAAGAACAATTAGGCGATGATTTTTCTTACTTTGAAATTCATGTTGCGATTGCATATCATAAATGGCTGCAGAAAAGTGACATAATTTTCTGATGTGTCAGATCATTTCAAATATATCTTAAAATCTGATGAAGCGGAGTACATACTACTTTCAGAATAACCAAATTAGAATATAAAAACATGAATCCCACAATTCTAACATACAATACACCAACTTCCGGACAAATTACCAAAACGATTTATGAGTATGAATTTAAAAGGCTTTGGGAAAAAAATCTGGATGGAAATATTGCAAATCTATTTTTTGGAATTTTCTGCCTGTTAATCGTAGTACTTACTCTCATATTTGAACCGGATTTATTTACAGGCTTTTTTGCAGGAATGGGACTGATCGCATTTTCAACTTATTTTTCCCGATATCTTTCATACCGAACATCCAAAAAAAAATCAAAGGATATAATTGAGAAGGACATTTCGGATCTGAAATTAAATTCTAACGATGTTATTTGGGAATTTACACCTGATCATTTTAAATTTAAAAACTATAAATCTGAGTATAAATGTATCTGGAGTGAAATCACCTATTGTGTTGTAGATGATCAATTTCTCTACATTACAGCATCTTCACGACTCAATTTCATTTTAGACAAAGCCAACGTAGATGAAGAAAACCTGAATAAAACCATTCAGTATCTGGAAGAGAAAGCTCAATTTAAAGAAATTTGATAAACTTCCTCTTTAAAATATACTAAATCCCACGGCACAATCATTGTAAGTTTTACAGAAAAGAAAGACAATGAAAGCAATTTGGAACGGTGCCATTGGTTTTGGCTTAGTCAATATCCCTGTGAAGATTTATTCTGCGACAGAAACCAGCAAACTGGATCTCGATATGCTGGATAAATCTGATTTTTCTAATATTAAATTTAAGAGAGTTAATGAAAAAACGGGCAAGGAAGTCAAGTGGGCAAACATTGTAAAAGGTTTTCTGATAGACGATAAATACGTTGTTCTGGAAGATGAAGATTACGAAGCTGCAAGTCCCGAAAAGACAAAAATTCTGGGCATCGAACACTTTGTGAAAGAAGCCGAAGTGGATTCTGTTTATTTTGAAACTCCCTATTTTCTGGAACCTCAAAAGAATGGTGAAAATGCATACAGACTATTAATCAAAGCTTTGCAGCAGACTAAAATGGTCGGTATCGGAACGTTTGTTCTGCGCGACACTGAGGCGATTGGGATGATCCGTCCTTATAATGATGATGTTCTGGTTCTAAACCGGTTGAGATTTGATCAGGAAATCCGCGATTATAAACAGTTGAAAATTCCTGCTAAAAAAGCACCGAAACCTGCAGAGCTGAAGATGGCAAAAAATCTGATCGAGCAACTCTCCGAACCTTTTGATCCTACTTTTTATAAAAATACCTATTCCGAATCACTGCTTAAAATCATTAAGAAAAAAGCAAAAGGAAAATCTGTTAAGGTGAAAAATTCTGAACCCGCAAAACAGGGTAAAGTAATTGATTTGATGGCACAGCTGAAAGCCAGTTTACAAACTCCGAAATCTAAAAATGCTTCCTGATCATGGCTCTTAAAGATTACAACGATAAACGAAAGTTCGATAAAACCACCGAACCCAAAGGAAAAACCAAAAAGAGTGATGACAAACTCGTTTTTGTAATTCAGAGACATGCTGCATCCCGTCTGCATTACGATTTCCGTCTGGAGATGGAAGGTGTGTTGAAAAGCTGGGCAGTTCCAAAAGGACCTTCATTAAATCCGGAAGACAAACGTCTGGCGATGATGGTGGAAGATCATCCGTACGATTATAAAGATTTTGAGGGAAATATTCCTGAAGGAAATTATGGCGCCGGACAGGTGGAAATATGGGACAGCGGGACATACGAACCTCTGGATGACACACGCAAACTTTCTGACGAAAAAGAACTTTTGAAAGAACTGAAAAGCGGTTCGCTGAAATTTATTTTACATGGCAAAAAACTGAAAGGAGAATTTGCTTTGGTCAAAATGAAAAATGCCGAAAACAATTCATGGCTTCTGATTAAGCATAAAGATAAATTTGCAGAAGATGAATATGATGCTGAAGAAAATGTTTCGCCGAAATCATTAGTTTCAAAATTCATCGAGGAAAAAAAAAGCCTAAAAAGCAGCAAAAAGAAGTCATAACTTCCGAAACCAAACCTAAATTTCAACGGTTCAATTCTTTGGTGGATGAGAAGAAATTAGAAAAATTCATCAAACCAATGCTCGCAAAATCTTCTGAAGATGCGTTTGACGACGAAGACTGGATTTTTGAGATTAAATGGGACGGTTACCGTGCTGTTGCAGATCTCAGCAAAAAACAGCCGTTGTTTTATTCCAGAAACGGAATTTCATTTTTATCTAAATTCAATTCTATTACCGAAGATTTTAGTCAGCAGAAACACCACATGATTTTGGATGGTGAAATTGTTGCCTACGACGAAAACGGAAAACCAAGCTTTCAACTGTTGCAGCAAATTGGCGACAATCCCGATTTGGCTTTAACGTATCAGGTTTTTGACCTCTTATGGCTGAATGGTCATTCTATCGAAGAACTTCCCTTGCTTCAGCGAAAAGAGCTTTTAAAAGATGCTTTAATTGAAACTGATCTAATCAAATTCTGCGACCACGTTCCTGAAAAAGGAATCGAGTTTTTTAATCAGATGAAAAAAATGCAGCTCGAAGGCATGATTGCCAAGAAAGCCGACAGTATTTACTCTGAAAGTTCCCGAAGCACCGACTGGCTCAAAATAAAATTCACCAATACTGAAGAAGCAATTATCTGCGGTTTTACAGAACCTAAGGGATCCAGACAGGGTTTTGGCGCTTTGATTTTAGGAAAATATATTGATGGAAAACTGATCTATTCCGGACATACAGGAACAGGTTTTAATAATGAGTTGTTGATTCAGATTCATGAGCGGCTGAAAAAACTGGTGGTAAAATCGTCACCCTTTGAAACCGTTCCGAAAACCAATATGCCCGTGACATGGACGAAACCTGAATTGGTCTGTGAAATTAAATTCTCAGAAATCACGAAAGACGGAATGTTCAGACATCCTGTATTTGTGGCGATCCGTGAAGATAAAGAGGCAAAAGAAATCAGCAATTCAGTTAAGAAATCTGTTCAGAAAACTTCAAAATCCAAAACTATGACGACTAAAAAATCTACCGAAAACACAGAAGATGCCAGCGAAAAAGACAGTGAAATTACGCTGAACCGTCACAAAATAAAACTGACCAATCAGGATAAAATCTATTTTCCAAAAGATAAAATCAGCAAAGGTGACGTGGTAGATTATTATCAGTCGGTGGCGGAATACATATTACCACATCTTAAAAACCGGCCGCTTTCCCTAAACCGTTTTCCAAGTGGAATTGATCATTCGGGATTTTACCAGAAAGATGCGGGAGATTCTTTTCCGGACTGGATTAAAACGACCAAAGTACATTCCGAATCCACCGATAAATACATTGATTACGCCATCTGCAACGACAAAGCTACTTTGGCATATCTCAACAATTTGGGTTGCATCGATTTCAATCCGTGGGATTCTTCCCTCCCCGATCTGGATCATCCGGATTATTTGGTTTTGGATCTTGATCCGTCAAAGAAAAACACATTTGATCATGTGATTGAAACGGCACAGCAGGTGAAAGAAGTTTTAGATTTAATTAAAATAAAAGGCTACTGCAAAACTTCCGGAAGTACAGGAATTCACATCTACATTCCGATGGGCGGCGGTTACGATTATGATCAGGTGAAAGATTTTGCACTGATTCTGATGCAGCAGGTTCATGAAAAACTTCCAAAAATCACAACACTGGAACGCAGTCTTCAAAAAAGAGACGACAAAAAAATCTACCTCGACTACCTTCAAAACCGACAGGGACAAACTTTAGCCAGCGTCTACAGCCTAAGACCGAAAGAAGGCGCAGCCGTTTCAATGCCGGTTGAGTGGGATGAACTGAAAAAAGGTTTGAAACCTACAGATTTCAATATTGAAAATGCGTTAGAAAGAATAAAATCAAAAGGAGATTTGTTTAAACCTGTTTTAGGAAAAGGAATTGATATGATGAAGGCGTTGGAATTGTTGCAGGATGTTGAGTAAATTATTTTTCTAATTCAGCAATAATTTTCAAACAATAATTAATAGATGATTCATCCCTGAGACGATTCATTAATAGATATAGATTATTAACAATACCATCAATCGACAAAACTAAACCATTTTTAAAAAATTTTCTTTGCATTACCTGTATTGCTAAATCATGATATAAATATTCCAAATATTCCGCATTATCAATTTTGGCAAAGCATTCACAGAAGACAAAAGATGATTCGTATTTCCCCTGCAATTCATAATCTGTAAAATTAAAACAATCTGCTACGAAATGTAATTCATGATCATCCCATCTAAAAACTTCTTCTACAAAATCATCTTGTTGTTGTGGCGTTAAAGTATCTAAAAACTTCACAATAAATGGGAAATGATCATACTCATAGTATTCTTGAGGTTGATCCAGGCTAATTGCGTTGATGTAGTTTTTGATTTCTAAATATTGATTATCCATAATTTAAGGTAATTTCGCCACCAAGCCTTCCGGCAACATTTTTAAAATAAAATAAATCAGTTTCCATTTAAAATTGGGAACGACTGTAAAAGAATTTCCTGCATCAACGATATGTTTTGCCACATAATCAGGTTCCATTAAAAGATTTTTATTGAGTTCCAGACCGGCGTTGATCTTTGTATTGATGTACCCGCTAACCAAGACATTCACTGTAATATTTCGTTGAGCCAATTCCTGCCTTAAACCTGCAAGATAGGTTGTAAACGCAGCTTTTGTGCTTCCGTAAACAAAATTACTTTTCCTTCCACGAACACCCGAAAGTGAGGACAGTCCGATGATTCTTTCTACATTTTTATTGGATTGATCCATCGCCACAATATTCAAAATAGAAACACCGCCCATGTAATTGACCTGCATCATTTGCTGAGTTCCTTTAAAATCTCTTAAAGCATCAACGTTTTCTACTAAAAATCCCGCAGCGTAAACAACGATGTGAGGTTTGACCAAAAGTTCATCATAAAACTTTTGGTGAGAATCAAAATCTGCTGCGTCAAAATATAAAACAGAAACTTTATCTGACAAATTATTTTCGGCAACAAAATCTTTCAGAGAATCTGTACTTCTAGACGCAGCAACGATTGCAAAACCTTTTTCAACATATTGCAAAATACACTGCTTTGCCACATCGGAATTGGCACCAAGAATGAGAACGTTTTTGGCTTTGTTTTGATTCATTCGGCAAAGATATTTTTTAAAATATGGTTTTACAAATCGTTGTCTGCATTAAACACAAATTTCACAGATGCCTTTCACAAAATGATTCTTCGATTTATTACTCTGCTTTTGAAATTTTAATCAAAATTCAAACTGAATATAATCATTAATATTGTTTAAATGTCTAGAAAACTGCAAATTTCAGTCAGAAACCGACAGGCAATCTTCCGAAAACCCATTTTCGTTCTACGATGCTTAAAAGCTGGATTCCGAAGTATTGGCGCTGCGTTCCGAAGCATTAAATCCGCATTCCGAAGCATTGGCGCGTCATTCCGAAGCCTTCGGGAGGGCATCTTTTTGCCTTCTGAATCAGGATTTTCCTGTACTGACTATATTTAAGTCTTTTTTGATAATGTAAGATGAATTAATGAGGACCAAAGCCGATTTACAAAGATACTTTCAGGAGTTGTTTTTTCGTTCCTTTTCTTCCGATGAAGAACGTAGAATTTCCTGACAGAGCACCATTGGAAACCATAAACGGAACTTCATTTTCTTTATCATCCAAAATTTCCTGATAGTCAAAATCTCCGTTTTCGCTGATTTTTATTATATTAAGATTGGATCGTTTAATTCCAGTCTGACCAAACTGAATTCTGTCATTGCTTAATTTTTTCACCTTTTCGCCTGTATTGATAAAAAAGTAGGCGTCGTTTCCGACAGCGGTGGAGGTGTAAGAAATGTAAGATTCATCTTCGCCGGTTTTCTGTCTTTTATTAATATTCCTTGCCCACACAATTTCACCGTTTGAATTAATTCTTGCGCTTACAATATCATCATAGTGATAAATCATCTGCGAAGTACCTCCTCCGTAGGGCGATGCATAATAATATGAAGTGATATAAAATTCTTCCGCATTAAAAATAATATCTCCGTTGGCAGTCGTAATTATTTTTCTGAAGAAAAGATTTTTCAGTTCTTTATCTTTGTCTGTACCATATTTATCGATCATAAACTGCTCGGTAAACGGATTGAATTTTACTTTTTTTACCTCCAAACCTGTTGGGTTCAGTTCATAATAACAGATTCCTTTGAACCTCGTGTCTTTTCTGTCTGAATAGAAACCAAGGCAAATCAGGCGGTTATCCAGAACAATAGTTTTTAAAGAAGCGGCAAAATGCTCATTAGAATCAAAAACCTGTGTTTTCACATTTTCTCCTGTAATGCTGGTAAGTTCGTACTGGTATTTTCCGCCTTCTTTTTTCTTTTTCTGTTCATCGGTGTATACTTTTCCAAGAACGTAGATTGTTTTTCCGTCTTTGGAAACATCTATGTTTTCGTAAACGAATTTCCGGTCTTTGATATCTCTTTTAAAGGTATGGTCAATATTTTTTCGAAGCGACTGATCAAAAACAAACATCCTGTGTGTTTCTACGTTTCTGTCTTTAATATCTACAGTCACTGCAAACGCAGTACGGTCTTCATTCACAATCATTCTTGAACCCGAGTCCCGGTCAAAAACTCCGAAACCGAGAAAAGCAAACTGCTTAATCTCATCACTGTTCACACGGAACAGTTCATTTTTTTTGAAATTAAAATCATTGATGTTGGCAGACATGGAAGAGCAGATATAAGCTTTCTGATCTTTCTCGTACATAAAATCGATGATATTTACATTTTCGCCATCCATGATGACTCCTAAAACAGAGCTTTGTCTCACTGCTTTTGAGTATTTTAGTTCATATTCAAATTCCTTGATCAGTTTTAGACTAGCATCATAATGCTCGAAATAATAACCCAAACCGGTAGAAAATGCACCGCCGACATACGAGCGGACAACAACTACTCCACCTTTTCCGTCATCTTCTACCAAAGCGATGGATGAATGTTTGTATTCATCTTTAAAAACAGAACTTTTTTTAATATCAAACGGAATTTTTTGTGCGAAAGAACTGAAGCTGAGAAATGCCAAAACAAAGCAGAGGAGATTTTTTTTCATGGTTAAAATAGTTTATCAGCAGCAAAGATATTTTTTTAACCTATATATCCATCATATTTTAATTGAAATTGTAACATTTATCAGTATTAATTAAATATTTTTCAAAATACAACTCATCCTACTTAACAAATCGGTAATTCTAATAAAACAAAAACGGCGGTGAAACACTTGGTTCCATCGCCGTTCTGATTTTATTTTAGAACTGAAAATTATTTCTTCTCAGTATCAATTACTTCTTTTTTATCACCGTCTTTCGCAGCTTTTGCTCCGAAACGTGCATCTGTAAATTCTCTTGAAATTGCAGCTTTCTCAAATTTTAATTTTCCGGAAAGTGTTTCGATCACAATTCCGTCATCATGAATCTGGGCAATTCTTCCGTGAAGACCGGAAGTAAGCACTACTCTGCTTCCCACCTTCAGCTCTTCCTGGAATTTTTTCTCCTGCTTCTGCTTTCTCATCTGAGGTCTGATCATCAGGAAATAAAACCCGACAAACATTACACCCATCATAATCAGCATCATTGAAGAATTACCTCCCTGTGGTGCCTGTAAAAATATTGTTAGCATAAGTATTATTGGATATTAGCTGTAAATGTAAGTTTAATCGGCGCTTTTTCCACATTGGCAAAAACATCCGCGTATTTGTTTACCATACCTGCATCAAAACTTGAAGAATCAAAGCTCAGTGTAATCTGTCCTTTTTTACCTGGCAGAATTGGATCTTTCGTAAATTCCGGAGCTGTACATCCGCAGCCAGGCTTCACTTCAGATATAACCAAAGGATTTTTCCCGGTGTTGGTGATTTCGTAAACGTGATTTACTTTATCTCCTTTTTTAATTTTTCCGAAATCGAAATTGCTTTCAGAAAGTGCAATGGATGTTGTTGGCTGAGTAGAAACCGGTGCTGCTGCAGCAGAATCTCCTGAAACCGCCGGAGCTGTAAGAGAATCCTGAGTTGGTGCTGCAGTTGAATCTGCGTTCACACCTGCTGAATTTGTAGTTTCTGTTGTTTCTTTTTTACACGAAACCAAACCAAAACCTATGATCGACAATGCGATGATTGATAATGTCTTTTTCATTTTATATTCTGTTTAAATCTTTGCAATATTTATCTAAAATCCCGTTGATGAAAATGTTTGAACGGTCTGTAGCAAACACTTTGGCAATTTCAATATATTCGTTGATGATTACTCTTGAAGGTGTAAGAGGAAATTTGTCGATTTCAGAAATCGCACAGGATAAAATCACTTTATCCATTACAGCAACTCTTTCCAGATCCCAGTTTTCCAATCTTTCTGTAAGTACTTTTTCGGTGTTTTCCCAACCGTTTAAGGTTTCGCGGAGAAGTTTTCCTGCAAAAGCTTTATCATCCTGATCTTTGATCATTTTAATCAGTGTTTTGCTTTCCTGATCTTCTTTTAAAAAACCGATTGTTTTCTGTACCATAGAATTGGCGATGTGCACATCATCAGACCAAGAAAGTTCTTTATCTGAAATATAGTCCTGAAAATCCTCATTTTCTGCCATATATCTGAGGAAAAGTTTACCGATGAATTTCTGATCAGCTTCAAAAGAATATCCTTCTTCCTTCATAAAATCCTGATACCTCTTTCCGGAAGTCATTCTCTGGAACGTTTTCTTCAAAAGATCATCATGCAGATCCCATTTAAGATCTTTGTGCTGACCTGTAAAAAATAATCTTTCCGGATTTTCTTCCAGTTTTTTGAGGACCTGATTGTTGATGAATTTCTGATTAGGATTGGTGTCTGAATCAGTCTTTAAATATTTGTTCTTACTGATTTCGATCTGATTTTCTGCCAAATCTTTAAGGGCTACCAGAAAATTCAGTTCATAGATATACAGATGGTAGATCTTTTCGATTGAGGAGAACATATTTTTCTCCAAAACATCAAATTTGATCGGGTTTTGACAGTACGAGTATACCGATTCTACAACTTTCTCACGGATTTGTCTTCTTCCTAACATTCAAAGAGCTTTTTATGGGTGCAAAGATATGAAATTTAAAATTATTGAAATTCGTAGTCTGAACCTATTTTCGTAATTTTGTAAAAGTTTATGAAAGCGCTTAAAACCTTAAATCCATATTTCTGGAAACACAAAACACTCCTGTTTTGGGGATTACTTTTCATCATCGCAAGTAATTTTTTCAATATCTACAAAGTACAGTTTATCGGGAAATCTGTAGACGAACTTACCAAAGGCGGCCATCTGGGGTTTAACAGACAGGTGTTGATATATGTTGCAATTATTGTCGGCTGCTCACTTCTTACCGGAGTTTTCACCTTTATGATGCGACAGACTATCATTGTGGCATCCCGAAGAATTGAATATGAACTGAAAAATAAAATTTACAGGCATTATCAGGATCTTTCACTTACAGATTACAAGCAGACGACGATTGGGGATTTAATGAACAGACTCAGTGAAGATGTGGTGGCAGTAAGAATGTATCTGGGACCTGGCGTAATGTACGTTGTGAATCTCATCATTCTTTTGATTATTACCAGCATCTACATGCTCACAACGGATGTTTCAATGACGCTTTGGACGTTGTTGCCATTACCTGTACTCTCTTATGTGATTTTCAAAGTGAGCTCAATCATCAATCAGAAATCGAAGATCATGCAGAGAAGCCAGTCTGGCATTTCAACTTTTGTACAGGACAGCTTTTCGGGAATCAGAGTGGTGAAATTTTTTGCTAAAGAAAGTTATATCAAGAAGAATTACGGTGCGAAAGTTTCCGATTATCAGGACAAGGCTTTGGATTTAGCAAAAACAGAAGCATATTTCTTTACCATTATTTTATTTGTAATCGGAATCCTGAATGTAGTTGTGATTCTTATTGGCGGTCAGAAATATATTGCAGGAGAACTTTCAGTTGGTAAAATCGCGGATTTCTTTATGTACATCAATATTTTGATATGGCCATTCTCCATGGTGGGTTGGGTAACTTCTATCAATCAGCGTGCAGATGCATCAATGGAAAGAATCAATGAGTTTTTGGATAAAAAATCTGAAATTATTAATACCAATTCGGACAGTTATGGAATTAAAGGAGAAATTGAATTCAAAAACGTCTCTTATATCTATCCGAACACGGGAATAAAAGCACTTGAAAACTTAAGTTTTAGAATTGAAGCAGGGAAATCGCTGGCCATCATGGGAAAGACAGGAAGCGGAAAATCTACGGTTGCTCTTCTTCTCTGCAGACTGATAGACCCTACTTCGGGAGAAATTCTGATTGACGGTAAAAATCTGAAAGATCACAACTTAAAAAATTACAGAGATTACATCGGCTACACTCCGCAGGAAAGTTACCTTTTCTCTGATACCATCGAGCACAATATCGGTTTTGCAATCGACAATCCTTCACACGAAAAAGTTGTTGAATACGCTAAAATTGCAGATGTTGACAAGAATATCATTGGTTTTAAAGATCAGTACCAGACTACAGTTGGCGAGCGTGGCGTAATGCTTTCCGGAGGTCAGAAGCAGAGAATCTGTATTGCGAGAGCTTTAATTAAGAATCCTAAAATCATTATTTTTGATGACTCTCTTTCTGCATTGGATACTGAAACAGAACAGAATATTCTTGAAAATATTGAGCGTAAAATTAAAAATGCAACTTCGGTGATTATTACCCACAGAGAATCGAGTGCCCAGCGGGCAGACAAGATTATCAACCTGTCTGAAATTAACAATTCTGTAACTCCTTAACAGTTTCTTTCACAATTGTTAAATAAATCATAAAAAAAATTTCGTGGTTAAAAGAAAACTTTTATATTTGTTCTAAACAAGATTAAAAATTTATCTAACAATGAGTGATTATAAGGAACGCCATGAAAATGAAATTTTCACGAAGGTGTTAAAGGCAGGAAGAAGGACGTATTTCTTTGATGTGCGCGAGACAAAAGCGGGAGATTATTATCTTACGATTACCGAAAGCAAAAAGAATTTCGGAGACAATGGAGAAGCAACTTTTGAGAAGCACAAAATTTATCTCTACAAGGAAGATTTCAAAAATTTTCAGGATATGTTTAATGAATCTACAGATTTCATCATCAACGAAAAAGGTGAAGATGTAATCTCTGAAAAACATGATAAAGACTTTAAAAGCAAATCATTCACAATCGATTCTGACGACGAAGTTTAAGTTTTAGAAAAATAAAAAATATACAGCATCTTTTTTGAGATGCTTTTTTTTGTGCAAAAGCAAAACCTGGAAGTTTTAGAGAATAAAAAAAGTACACTGTAAAAAGTGTACTTTTTTAGGGTGAATGAGGGGTCTCGAACCCCCGACCTCCGGAACCACAATCCGGCGCTCTAACCAACTGAGCTACAATCACCGTTTTTCGTGGTGCAAATATAGGAAAGATTTTTTAATTACAAAATTATTCCGTCAAAATTTTTCAAAGCCATCAACTTTTCCGTGGTAAAGCCTTCTGCGTAAGAAACTCCCGACAATCTGCCAAGATCCTGTGCACGGTAAGTTAAGCTTTCATAGAAATCTTTTGAGGTAATCGGAGTTTCAGGCTCTGTAGATTTTGGATCGTAGAACTGAGTTTTGAATGCCATGCATGCTTCAATCTTCTTATCAAGATGTTCTGAGATATCCATTACAAAATCCGGTTTCACATCCTTCCACTGAATGTAGTGGTAAATTTGCTTCGGCCGCCATACTTCCTGTACTTCTCCCTCCAGTACTGTTTCTATCTTTCTCAAACCGGCTAAAAAGCACGCGTCCGACTCTAATTTGGCGGCTTTTGCGTGATCCGGATGTCTGTCATCAATTGCGTTGGCTAAAACGATTTCCGGTCTGTATTTACGGATCATTTTTACAAGTTCCATCTGATATTCTTCCGAGTTCACTAAAAAGCCATCTTTCAAACCTAAATTTTCTCTTGCAGCCACACCCAAAATCTTAGCAGCTTCTGTTGCCTCTTCTTTTCTGGTCTGGTCTGTTCCGCGCGTTCCCAATTCACCTCTTGTTAAATCAACGATTACACAGGTTTTTCCTTCTGAAATTAATTTAGCTATTGTTCCGCCGCAGCCCAGTTCTACATCGTCTGGATGAGCGCCGAAAGCAAGTATATCTGTTTTCATAAATCAAAGATAATAGTTTCGGTTAAATAAAAAGAGACTGTTAAAAAACAGTCTCTCAATTTATGTATTGTGAAAATTATTTAGACATACTTTCTTTCAATGATACTGCCTCCGGAGTAGAGAAAGTTTCGATTGATTTATTGATATATTCTAAACTTTTTGCTTTATCACCTTTTGTAAGGTTCGCAAGATTGTAATATACAGTTGCTAATGTTTCTTTACCTTTTTCCTTTTCAGCAGGAGTTTTTGTTGCCAGAGTAGAAACAAATCTTTCGTATGAAGCGATTGCATTATCAGCATCACCTGCTTTCTGGAAAGCGTAACCCAATCCATAGTATCCGGATTCCCATGTTGGAAGGACATCTGTAAGTCTCTGCCAAGCATAAGCTGCACCTTTCCAGTTTTCTACATTCTGATATTCTGTTGCAAGTTTATACAAAGCGTCAGAATCTTTAGGATCAGCTGCCAGCTGCTTGTTTAAAGCATCAATTGCCGGACTGGTAGGTCCATCTCCAGGACCCGCTACTGTTGTAATTGATTTTTTACTTCCGCTTACAATTTCAAATTCCTCATCCCAGTTGAATGTTTCATCTTTAGCCGCTTTTGCAACAGCAACCTTTGCTTTGGCATCCGCTAATGAAGACTGATCATTATTTGCCTTCGCAAGCCCAGCCTGAATTAATCCCTGAAGACCAGTATCGCTTGGCTGTACTCTAGACTTTTCAGCCTGTGAAACGAATGTTTCAATATTGGTTTTAGCTGAAGCATAATCTTTCTTCTGATAATCAAGATATGCTTTGATTCTGTATTTAATAGGATCCTGAACTTTATCAAAAACAGAATTCAGTGACGTACCTGCTCCTTCAAAATCTTTTGAAAGGAAAGCAAGCTTAGCATAATCCAAAACAGTATTCGGATCATTATCTGCTAACGAAAGATATTTTTTGTAGTTTGCTGAAGCCTGTGCCCAGTCCTGATACATACTGAAGAATGTACCCAGATATTTGTAAGCCGGCGCATAACCCGGATCAGCTTTTACTGCCTGATCAAGATTAGTTTTAGCTTTATCCCAAGCCTTTGCATTCATCCAGAGCGCTCCCATTCTTGTATAAACTACAGCTTTTGATTTTGCAGACGGCAAAGCTCTTTCGAAAGCTGTCATTGCATTTCCATAGTCTACTCCACTTTTTGTCTGAACACCTAAGGCACTGTGTGCATCACCCAGAGAATAAAGATACCATGCAGGAGTTCCGTTCTTCTCAGATTTTGCTATCGCGAGGTTAAGAACTTCAATTGCATATCTCGGATCATTATTTTTCTCATATTTTACAAGCGTCTTTCCGGCTTCTGCTAAAAGATCTGTATCCTTTTCACGGGAATCTTTAACAATATTTTTGATTTCAGCTACCGCACCTGCTTTGTCGCCTTTACCTAATTTTACTGAGGCAAGACCCAATCTGCTGTAGAAAGATTTTTTAGCATCAAGTGCTACTCCTTTATTAAATGCTTCAGTAGCTTTTGCAAAATCCGGTTCCGGCTGCGACAGATACGTGTTTCCTAAATAGAAAAAGTTTTTATCTATAGCTTCTTTTGCAACCAACTGTGAAAATACCTCCTTAGCCTGACCAAATTTATAGCTCTCAACAAGATTCATTCCCTGCTCTGCAGTCTGTGCATAGGCAACATTCGCAAATGAGAATGCTGCAACTCCTACCATTGCTAATTTTTTTGATATTCCAACTCTTACTTCCATTGACATATTTTTGAAATTATAATTTTTTTTTAATTTTTTGACCGTTTATATTTATCAATTATCAGACCAATAATCTATTACTCACTGATTTTCACCTCTCTCGGAATAATATAAAATGGCTGTAATCCCTGTTTTTTTACGATGATCTGACCCGGCTGTGAACATGAAAATCTGATAAATCCATTTCCCAGACCAAAATATGCTTCATTTGTAATGAAATATAAGACCCTTGTAAAAGGATACGTATTATTTTTCATTGTCTGAGGCGAAATTGTCACGCTTTTACCATTTGCATCTGTTATTGGTAAAATCTTCACAGATTCACGAAACATTTTTGACTCTGTATTGTGTGGTCTGCTTAAAGCATTAAATCCTACGACACCAATGCTGTTCGGATATTTATTGATCTGAGTGATAATATCCTCGTTAGATGTCAGCGTAGAATATTGTAAATCATTGGGTGCAATCCCGAGCCTTTTGGCAATAAAACTTGTGTTTGCAGAATTGGATCCGTCAAAGATTAGTGAATTCTTGCCGTCAAGCAATCTTCTTTTAATTTCATCTACTGACACATTCTCCAGCGTTGACGCTTTTGACACTATAAATACAAGACCATCAGCTGCGAATCTAGCAGGTTCAATCTCAGATTTAAATTTCTGCTTAAATGCCGTTTTTTCATCTGCTGTAAGATCCCTTGACATTACAATTACCCGTGCGTTACCTTTAAGAAGATCCTGCAAAGCCTCATTCTCTTTTTTAATCTTCAGATTAATTTTTGTCTTGGGGTAAAAAAGCATGTAACGGTCTTTTAAAACCCTTGTAACGTTTTCAAAGGATTCATCAGCAACTACTGTGATATCACCTGTCTGCGGAGAATCTGTTTTATCAGCAGAACAGGACAGAAATATTGCCAGCGTAAAAAAGACGTAAAGAATATTCTTACTCATCCTGATCAGATTTTTTAATTTGATAAAAGCCCCTTGTTATTCTGAAAACTCCGTATCCGATCAGAACAGCACCTAAAGCATAGGCTGTTAACTGCTCCAGAGGAAAAACGATAAACGCTTTGTAAATAATGGTAAAAACACCTACAAGAATGTAGCATAAGCCTACCAGGATTGATAAATATCTAAAGACCATATAGCAAAAATACTAAAATAATATCAGTCTCAAAGTTAAAAAAAGTTAATAAAAAAGAGCAACAAAATAAATTGCTGCTCTTTTGGTATTTAATTAAAAATCAGATTATTCAAATGCCATTTTTAATGGAAGTCTGAATCTTGATCTTACTGATTCTCCCTGCATTTTACCTGGAGACCATTTTCCTCTGATTCCTCTGATCGTTCTTTCTGCTTCTTTGTTGAATGCTGAATTCGGACCTGTAGCTTTTACGTCTGAAATGGTACCATCTCTTTCAACTACGAAACTGATGCTTGTACTTACTGTTTCACCAAGACCTTCAAAATCAGACTGATCGAAGTTTTCACCTACTAATCTTCTGAATTTCTCAATACCTCCGATGAAATCAGCCTGCTGCTCAAGACCTCCTTCAACGATCTTGTTAGGATCTACTTTAGGAGTTTCCATCGTTTTACCCTGACCTGTTTCTTTCGGCATTTCAGGAGCTTTCCATACAACCTTTTTTTCACCTTCCTGATCTTTAGTACCGATGTTTGTATCTTTGGTTTCCTCCATTTTTTTAGGTGGTTCCTCGATTTTCGGGTTTGGTTTTGGCTCAGGAATCATATCCTTCACAATTTCCACTTTAGGCGGTTCAACTGGCGGTGGTGGCGGTGGTGGAGGCGGTGCTTTTTCTTCAATAGGAGGCGGAGGTAAATCTTTGATTTCATCTAAATTTACTTCCACAATTTTCTCTTCTTTTGCCTCTTCCTGGGTCATTTTTAAATATAAAAACGGACCTACAACTATAAGAACGAAAATAAGAGTTCCTAAAAGAAATGCCTTTGTTAACAATGGTCTGTATGCCTGTCTCAGATCATACGCACCATATTCTTTATTTCTGCGTTCAAATACCACCTCATCAAGAGTAGGACTTGTAGCATTATAATTATCTGTTGACATACTTTTTTAATTTATTTATTAATCAACTATTTATTCCCAACTTTTTGGTCATAAACAGCTTTTTCCCAAGGCTTTACTTCACCAATACCGTAGTGGTCTGTTTTCGTAATTGCCATTTCATCCAGAATATCTACAAAATTCTCATAATTTGAGTCATCAGTAGGTTTAATGATTACTGTAAAGATATCCGGTCTTTTTGCTCTCGCTTTCGCAGTAGCAATCACTTTAGCAATATCTTCTGAATCAAGTGTAGATTCTGTAAGTTTACCTGGATCTGTAAGACCATTCTGATCTAACTGATGGTAATACATTTTATCATCCTTACCTAAAAGAAATGTTACTGCATTTGATAGGTCAATTTCTGGTATATCCGTAATTGGCTGATCCTTTGGAGGTTTAGCCGGCAACTTCATATCCATAATATTGGGTTTACTGAAAGTTGTGGTAAACATAAAGAATGTGATCAAAAGGAAACCTAAATCCACCATCGGAGTCATGTCTACTCTGGCGTTATGTTTTTTCGAGCGGACCTTTCCGCCTTTCCCGCCTTTTTCCTGTACTTGTACTTCTGCCATTGTTCTCTTTTTTAATCCGATTACTCAGACGATGTAATCAGTACAAATTTATAAAACTCAATCTCTTTCAATCCATCAAACAATGCCTTGAACTGCGGATACTGTGCTTTAGCATCACCCTTAATAGCCAATCTGGCTTCAGGATTTGCCTGCAGAGAATATTTTACCCAGCTGGTCAATTCTTTATTCACAGAATCCATAGGAATTGAAACTCCTTTGATCTGTTGTCTCACATCTTCCGGCTTATCAAGATAAGATGGAAGCTGCTTCATTGGAACTCCGATGGCACTTGCATTTCTGAATGCTTTTTTCTGAGCCTCTGTAAACCCGATTCTGTACTCACCAGCCATATTATCAAGAATTTCATCTCTCTCGGTTGGTGTAACAGTAGGTGTAAAGAAGAATCTTCCGTCCGGAGTTACACTTATCGTCATCAAGTTGGTATCATCCAACTTTTGTGTTGAAACTGAAGATGGCGTAGTAATCTGCTCTGCATCCGGCTTTTTAAACTGCGTTGTAAGGATGAAGAACGTAAGGAGCAGGAAAGCAACGTCGCACATTGCCGTCATATCCGTAACTACCCCGTGTCTTTTTGGTTTGACTCTCGCCATATTAAATATTTATAAAATTTAACAAAATAAGATTATGTCTGTTTGCAGACCCTATTCAACTCTTAGTTGAATTCTGCAAAAGATTGCTGAATGCTTAATCCGATTTCGTCTATTTTATAAGTTAATCCATCAATCTTAGATGTAAAATAGTTGTAAAGGATAATTGCAATCGCAGAAGTACCAATACCTAATGCCGTGTTGATCAAGGCTTCAGAGATACCAGTTGATAGAGCAGCAGCATCCGGAGATCCTCCACCTGCACCTAAAGCAGCAAATGCTTTAATCATACCAAGTACTGTCCCTAAAAGCGCGATCAATGTTGCTACAGTACCTAAAGTAGAAAGAATCATCATGTTTTTCTCAAGCATTGGCATTTCTAAAGTAGTAGCTTCTTCTAAAGACTTACTTAGTGCAACCAATTTCTGCTCTTTGTTTAAAGTAGCATCTTTCTCAAGAATTTTGTAAGTAGTAAGACCTTCTTTTACAACGTTCCCTACAGAACCTTGCTGTCTGTCACACTCTTCCAAAGCTTCGTTGATTTGGTTTTTGTTCAGATGCGTTCTGATTGTAGTAACGAAGTTATCCAAATTGTTCTTTCCGCTTGCTCTACCTAATACCAAAGCTCTCTCGATTGAGAACACCAATACCGTGATCATAAATGTAAGCAAGATTGGAACTACAGGACCTCCTTTGTAAACGATACCCATCATTGATCCTTCAGCTGGTTCAATTTTTTTACCTTCAACATCAGATAAAGCAACAGAGGCAGCACCTTTGAACTGATCTGGATGTTGGAAGTTTGAAGGGTTACCCAATACAAACATATAAATAGCAACTCCAATTACGAATAAAATAGGAATTACAATTGCAGGGTTAAGACCACCCTTTTTTTTAGCAACTACTTGCTCATCATTTTTTGAAACATTCATTTCCATATTTAACTAAATTATATTGTTTAAAATTTTTGAGATTGTAAAATAAAGATAAAATAATTTAACTTGCAAGAGACATAAATAAACATTTTGTATTTTTAGGATAACAAATAATTAATCTGTTTTTATTTTGCTAAAAATACGATATTATTTTATCAATCTTTTATTAAAGAACTAAAAAACATTGAATATTCAAAAAAATTGAAGTCTAAATTTTCTAAATCTTCCAATGTTAAGTTTTTTTTAAATTACAATGTTGACAATTCTTTTGGGAACAACAATGATTTTTTTCGGAGTTTTACCCTCCAAAATCTGTTCCATTTTGTCATTTTGAAGCACTAAATCTTCCACTTCTTTTGCAGAAAGCTGTGCCGATAGTGAAATTTTAAATTTTGTCCTCCCATTTACACTGATCGGATACTCAATTTCGTCTTCTTCAAGGTACTTTTCTTCAAGTAACGGGAAGTTTACATATTCAATTGAATCCTGATTTCCCATCAAGCTCCAAAGTTCTTCACAGATGTGAGGCGCATAAGGAGAAATGACAACTGCAAGAGGTTCTAAAATATTTCGCTTATTACATTTTAATTTCTGTAATTCATTGACAGCAATCATAAATGAAGATACTGAAGTATTGAATGAAAAATTTTCGATGTCATAAACCACCTTCTTTATTAAGGTATGCAATACTTTATATTCCGCTTTTGTTGGTTCTTCATCTGATACTTCCAAAACTTCTCCGTTGAAATACAGATTCCAGAATTTCTTCAAGAAACCATAAACTCCACTCAAACCTTGTGTATTCCATGGCTTGGATTGTTCCAATGGACCTAAAAACATTTCATAAAGTCTCAAACCGTCTGCTCCATATTCTTCGCAGATATCATCGGGATTTACAACATTGTATTTTGACTTGGACATTTTTTCGACTTCACGACCTGTGATGTATTTTCCATCTTCCAAAATAAATTCTGCGTCTGCATAATCTGGTCTCCAGGATTTGAAAGCTTCGGTGTCTAATTCATCGGTAGTTCCTTTTAATAAAGATACATCGACATGAATTGCCTGAGTCTGATAATCTTTTGCCAAATTTTTAGAAACATATTGATTCGTTCCTTCAACTCTGTAAACAAATGCACTCATCCCCAAAATCATCCCCTGATTAATCAGCTTTTGGAAAGGCTCATCATTATTAATAAATCCTCTGTCCTTTAAGAACATATTCCAGAAACGGGAATACAGTAAGTGACCGGTGGCATGCTCGCTTCCACCAATGTATAAATCTACCTGTCCCCAATAGTCTGACAAATCTTTTTCAGCAAAAACCTCATCGTTCTTAGGATCCATGTATCTCAGGAAATACCATGAGCTGCCTGCCCAGCCAGGCATTGTAGATAATTCCAGAGGAAATACGGTTTTATCATCAATTAAATCTGTTGCGACTACTTTCTCAGTTGCTTCATCCCAGGCAAATGTTTTTGAATTTCCTAAAGGCGGATCTCCATCTTCAGTCGGCAAATATTTTTCAACTTCAGGAAGTTCCAGAGGCAAAGCAGATTTTGGCAAAGTATAAGGCATTCCATCTTTATAATATACAGGAACGGGCTCTCCCCAGTATCTCTGTCTTGAAAAAATAGCATCACGCTGCCTGTAATTTGTAGTGCCGTGACCAATTCCTCTGTTTTCTATTTCTGCAATTATTTTTGATTTCGCATCTTTATAATTTAAACCGTTTAAGAAATCAGAATTTACACAGACAGAATCTTTGGAATCAAAAGATTTTTCCTGAATATCCTCTTCAGTTTCTACAACTTTTATAATTTCTAAATTAAATTTCTTTGCAAAACGGTGATCACGCTCGTCATGTGCAGGAACAGCCATTACCGCTCCGGTTCCGTAACCCATCAGTACATAATCTGAAATATAAACCGGCATCTTTTTTCCGCTGAACGGATTGACGGCATAACTTCCCGTGAAGGCACCACTCACGTTTTTCACGTCTGCCATTCTATCACGTTCGGTTTTCTTGGAAGTTTCTTCTATATAAGAATCAACCTCAGCTTTCTGTTCCGGCGTCGTGATATTTTCCACCAAAGGATTTTCGGGAGCCAAAACCATGAAGGTTGCCCCGAAAATGGTGTCGGGTCTTGTTGTGAAAACCTCAATAATCTCGTCGTGATTTTCTATCTCAAATTTAACCTGCGCTCCCTGCGATTTCCCTATCCAGTATTCCTGGGAATCTTTCAAAGGTTGTGGCCAGTCTAAAGTTTTTAAACCCTGCAACAATCTTTCTGAGTAAGCTGAAATTCTCATGCTCCACTGCATCATTTTCTTTTGGAAAACAGGGTAACCGCCTCTTTCGGATTTACCGTCTTTAATCTCGTCGTTGGCCAAAACTGTTCCTAAAGCAGGACACCAGTTTACTGTAGTTTCAGCTCTGTAGGCCAAACGGTAATTTAATAAAATATCTTCTTTATCAATTTCAGAAGCAATTTTCCATTCTTCTGCAGTGAAATTTAATTCTTCGTTTTGATTGGCATTTAAATCTTCTGTTCCCTTTTCTTCAAAATGTTGAATCAAAGTTTCAATAGATTCTGCCTTGTCTGTATTTTTATTGTACCACGAATGAAACAGTTCGATGAAAATCCACTGCGTCCATTTATAATAAGAGGCGTCGGAAGTTCTCACTTCCCTGCTCCAGTCAAATGAGAAACCTATTTTTCTTAACTGCTCTTCGTATCTCGTGATGTTCTGTTCGGTGGTAACAGCAGGATGCTGACCAGTCTGAATAGCATACTGCTCAGCCGGAAGTCCGAAAGAATCGTAACCAACAGGATGCAGCACATTGAAACCCTGATGTCTTTTATATCTCGCATAGATATCTGACGCAATGTATCCCAGCGGATGACCTACATGCAGCCCCGCTCCCGATGGATACGGAAACATATCGAGTACATAAAATTTCGGTTTATCTGTTTTATCGGAAGTCTTGTAAGTCTGATTGTCTTCCCAGTATTTCTGCCACTTTTTTTCTATCTGCTGATGATCGTAAAACACGTTTCGTAATTGTTATATGTTAAAAGATGGATGTAAAATAAATGTAATTTTCAATCCTGATTCACAAAAATAATGATTTTAAAAGAAATATTAATTAAAATAAGTTAAGCTAAAAACAAAAAATCTCATCCGAAGATGAGATTTAATATGCTAATTCAATATATTCAAAAAATTATTGCGGAATTCTTTTGAAAGAATAAGTCACAGTTTTAAAAACTGTAGGATCTGTTTTGTCTTCAATCATCAGATTCATTGCATCTGCATCCAGTCTTGTAATTTTTCCTTTATCTGAAACAACTGTTCCCTGATATTTAAGCTCTATAGTTTTAGCACCTTTATCATAAGCGTATGAGAAAGTACGGTTTGATGTCTGAGCACAAACTACAGGTGACACCCCTGATTCCTCAAAAGTAGTACGGGTTCCTGAACTGTTTTCTTTGAAAACCCATCTGGCCTGACGTTGACAAGTACTGTATGTAACAAGATCGCTCACACCGTCACCGTTTGTATCAACCTCAGTTCTTACTTCGGTTAACGGTTGCCAGGTTCCTACCAAAGGTACTTCAGGAGCTGTCTCTTCGTCGTCGTTACAAGCTGTCGTCGTAGCAAACAAAGCCAATCCCGCAAATAATAATGCTAATTTCTTCATAGATCATTTTTTCAAGGCCTAAAATTATGATTTTTTTTAAATACTTTGCTATTTTTTTTCATATTTAGAATCATATTTTACATTTTCTTATCATTTTGCTTTATTTAAACACATTTTAAAAAGTTTATATTTGCAAAAAGTCGCAAATGCCCGAAATTTCCATCATCACTCCGTGCTATAATTCTTCAAAATTTTTGAGAGAAACGATAGACTCGGTACTCAACCAGACGTTTACAGATTGGGAATGGCTGATTACGGATGACTGTTCCAAAGACGGTTCGGTGGAAATTATAAGAAACAATCCTGACCCGAGAATTAAACTCACTGTCGCTGAAAAAAACGGTGGCGCCGGGCATGCGAGAAATATTTCCCTTCAAAAGGCTTCTGGGAGATTCATCACTTTTCTTGATGCTGATGACTTTTGGAATCCTGAATTTTTAGAAGAAATGGTTAACTTTATGAAAAAGGAAAATGCCGAGCTCGCCTACTCCAACTATGCAAGATGTGACGAAAGCCTGAACCCGCAAATTGAAGATTTCAAAGCTGATAAAACTGTTACTTTTCAAAATTTGCTTAAAACATGCAGACTGTCGCTCCTTTCTTCTATGTACGATTCTAAAAGGGTTGGAAAAGAATTTTTTCCTGAAGGAAGCAAAAGAGAAGACCATGTGATGTGGCTTAATTTGTTAAAGAAAATCCCCGAGGGAAAAGCTTTGCCGAAAACGATGGCAAAATACAGGATGCACGCTACGAGCATCTCGAGAAAAAAACAGAATATCATAAAGGATCAATATCTGGTGTACAAAGATTTTATGAAATTTTCAACTGTAAAATCAATGTACTATACTCTAAACTGGGCTTTCAATGGTTTTAAAAAATATTCAAAACTCTTTAACTGATGGAATATTCTAAAGAATTTAAAGCAGCGCTGAGCGAACTGAAACCTATAGAAAAGGACCGCCTTATTTTCAGATTACTGAAAAAGGATAAAATTTTATCCAAAAAACTGTATTTTGAACTGATTGACACTGAAACTGCCGATCAGAAGCGAGATGCGATGGAAGAACACATCAAAGAAAAGGTAGAATTTGCTTCAAGATACATCAGCAATCAAAAATATTTTGTCGTTCTCATTAGAAAAATCAGTGCTGAAATTACTGAGCATGTGAAGGTGACTTCGGATAAATTTGGTGATGTTTCTCTGAATCTTTTTCTAATTAATCAGATTTTAGAATCCAATGATAAACTGAGCCGACAAAGGTTTAATGATATTTATAAACTGTACCTTTATCTTATTAATAAAGTAGTAAAATCTCTCTTACTCATCAAAAAACTGGACGAAGATTACTGGATGGAACTGGACGATCTTCTTTCGGAACTGCATGATAAAATAACTTCAAATGTTTATCTCGAAAAACTTTTCATCAACAACGGAATAGATTTTAACTGGCTGACGATTGAAAAAATTCCTGATCATTTTGATCTGATTATCAAAGATATTAAGAATCACGGATTTTTAAAGTGATAAGATCTTCTGAATAATCAATTCTGACGAATTCGGTTTTTCGCTCACAAATTGTGATGCATTATGAGACATTTCTATCAGTGAATTTTCGTTTTTAATTAACTTTAAAATAAAATCTGCAGCTTCTTTTTCAGTTTCAAAAGATTTTCCGCCATTGGCTTTTATTAAATCATCTGCTTCAGGATTTTTCCGGTATTGATTTCCGAACATTACGGGCACGCCAAAAGTTGCAGCTTCCAAAATATTGTGAAGTCCGGCATCGTGAAAACCACCACCAACAACGGCGACGTCGGCATACGAATATATTTTTGAGAGTAATCCTATACTGTCAATAATTAAAATTTGAAGGTTGGAGGGTTCGAGAGTTGGAGAATTGTTAGGTGTAGGAGTGTTATGGTTTTTCAGACTGCTGTATAGGATTGCAGTTGGGAAAATCTCTTTTAAATTTTCAACTCTTTTTAAATCGTGGGGAGCGATAATCAGTTTTAAATTCTGACTTTTTTCAGAGATTATTCGGGCAATTTTCTCTTCTGCCTGCCATGAACTTCCAAAGACGACTGTTTTATTTCCCGAAATAAATTCACTTATAAAACGGACGTGATTATCCCTGTTTTTTATCTGTTTCACCCGGTCAAATCTTGTATCTCCGGTTACCGACGATTTTTCCAGACCAATACTTTTTGCCAGAGCATAGGAATGTCTGGTCTGATGAAAAAACCAGCCAACATTGTCTCTGAGCTGTTTTACAAACCATTTTCCGTAAGACTTGAAGAAACTCTGTCTTTCGTAAAACAATGCCGAAACTACAAATATTTTCGCATCCTTTTCTTTTAACTGTCTCAATAAATTATACCAGAAATCATATTTTACCGTAAAAAAAAGTTTAGGTTTAAAAGCCTTTAAAAATTCTTTTATATCTGAATTTCTGTCAAACGGAAGATAGCAGACTGCATCAGCGACTGTTTTCTTTTTAATCACATTTTCGTAACCTGAAGGCGAAAAGAAAGTGACCAAAATTTTATATTCAGGAAACTTTTCTCTGAGCTTTTCAAGTACCGGAAGTCCCTGTTCGTACTCACCCAAACTTGCGGCATGCATCCACAAAACCTCATCAGTAGGCGAAAATTTAGATTTTATCAGTTCGAGAGATTGCTTTCTTCCGTCAACGCCTTTTTTAGTTTTAGCATTAAACAAAGCGAAGACCTTCATTCCGAAAATCATCAGACTGACAAAAATATTATACAGAGATTTCAATTATTCAGATTTAAAGTTTCTCTCCTTCCTTCCCTGATCATTCTGTAAATGTGAATTCCAATTGTAAAAAGTAACAATGGCAAAAGAAAGAATACGGCATTTGACATTTCATTTAATTTTCCCTGGGCAATAAGAATGCTTTCTACCACAGTGTCGGCAAGCAGAATAAGCATCACACACAGAATACTGTAAGAAAAAACCTTCAGCTTTTCTTTGTTTCTGAAACTTTTTGGAACATTCAGCATCGGAGAATCCGGATTTCTGGGAATTCCTGTTAGCAGCAGGAAAATAAATGATGCAATTGCCGGCAGAAACCAGATTGTTTTTTTGTGATCTTCACCATTTACCGTTCCGTTTACCGCAAAATGAGTTGGAACAATTTCCGGAAGATCTGAATAGGAATATATGGTAAAACCCCAGATAAAACCTAACAGAAGGATATTTGCAACAAAAAAAACAGTGGACAGTTTCATTTTTTTTAAATCAGTTTTTTAATCACACGGAGTTTATGCGTATGCTGATTCAGTTCTTTATTAAAAATCCCTGAGGAATCGAGCGTATCAATCCTCACTTTCCCTGAGGCATGAATGATTTTCTGATTATCGAGCATGATTCCAACGTGAATAATTTTGCCATCCGCATTTTCGAAAAAAGCAAGATCTCCCATTTCACTTTCTTCCACGAAAGTAAGCGACTCGCCCACTTCCACCTGCTGTGACGCATCACGGGGAAGTTTAATGTCGTGAATTTTATAAACCAGCTGCGTAAAGCCTGAACAGTCGACCGCAAAGAAGCTTTTGCCACCCCACAGATACGGAACATTGATGAATTCTTTTGCCGTCAGTGCAATGCTTTCCCTCAAATTATGGCTGCGCCTGGACGCCACAGCGGGAAATTCAACTTCAGATCCCATTGAAAGCAGAGTTTTGCCGTCTTTCATCAGCACAGAAGAAAAATCTTCGGTCACCACAGTCACTTTTCTGTTCGCTAAATATTCATCAGACACAGTTTTGATCTGTTTGGTATCCATCCAGCCTTCATAGCCATCGTAGTGCATTTTTATTTTGGTCCAGTTTTTATTCACCTCCAAAATATCGGCACTTTCACCGAATAAGATTTCGGTAACGATTTCTGCTTTATCCGAATTTTCTGCCCGCACAGGAGCTACAGTAACTGTACAAATTCCTTTATTCATCATTCAAAGGTTAAAATTTAAGGTCTGGATTTCTTTTTTTCTGTTATTTTCTTCTCAGAAAATTCACTCCGTCACGCAAAGGTAAAATAAGATTATCAAAATCTTCGTCCTGAGCCACCAAATCATTCAGTTCTTTGATGATTTGGGTAGATTTCTGCTTCGGATTTTCGTCTAAAACTTTCCCGTACCACAACACATTATCAAATAGGACCACAGAGCCGGATTTCGTTTTAGGTTTAATCAATCTGAAATATTCTGCATAATTTTCTTTATCGGCATCAATAAAAACAAGATCAAAAATTTCGTCAGTATTTTTCAGAAATTCTTTTGCATCCTGAATTTTAAAATCAATTTGAGAAGAAAATTTACTTTCGGCAAAATATTTTTTCGGTAAATAGGCCAGATCTTCATTGACGTCTAAAGTTGTGATTTTTCCATCATCTGAAAGTCCGTCTGCAAGGCACAAGGTGGCATAACCTGTAAAAGTTCCTATTTCCAAAATATTTTTTGGGCTGAGCATTTTTGAGATGATGCTTAAAAGTCTTCCCTGCTGATAACCTGAAATCATGTGAGGCTGCGTGGTTTTCTGAAAAGTTTCCCTCCTCAGTTTTTTCAGGATTTCAGGCTCCAGTGAAGCGTGATTTTCCAGATACCTGTCCATTTCAGGATGTTTTTCTTCGAAATAACTCATTTTTTTGTTTAATAATCTGATTTAAAAATTTCCTTTACGAAAAAATATTCTTTTAAAATACCGTAAAAATACGGATTGTATATATAAAATAAGGCTTGTAATTTTGACACATCAATGATATAGGTAAAAATACTGTATTAAAGGTGATGAAAAAAAATAGACAAGGGTTCACAAACCTGCAAAATTTCCTCGATTACATTTTCAGCTTGATTGAAAGAGAAAATGTGGTTTAACTAAATTAAAAAAAGATCCCGACAAAATCGAGATCTTTTATTTTTTTATAGCTGAAAGTTACTATTTTTTTGGAGTAATATCCATCAGTTTCATAAATTCATCCAGTTTAGGCATGATGATAATTTCCGTTCTTCTGTTTTCAGCTCTTCCGGAAACGCTCATATTGGTTGCTTTAGGATTGTATTCAGAACGTCCACCAGCTGTGATTCTTGCCGGGTCAACTCCAAACTGAGTCTGAAGAACTTTAGCGATTGATGTACCTCTCAAAGCAGAAAGATCCCAGTTGTCTCTCGGTAAGCTTGAAGAATTCAGAGCAACATTATCTGTGTTACCTTCAATCAATACAGAATATTTATCGTAGTCATTGATCACTTTAGCCACTTTACCCAAAACTTCCTGAGCTGCAGGCAATACATTGTAATCTCCTGTTTTGTACAGCATTTTATCTGATAATGAAATCATTACCACACCTTTTAATACTTTCACCTGAACATCCTGATCGGTTACGTTATCCAAAGATCTTTTCAGTTTGTTTGATAAAGCTAAATTTAAACTGTCATTTTTAGCGTTTGAAGCGATAAGTTGCTTGATGTAAGCGTTTGAGGAATTGATTTCTCCCACCAATTTATCAATATTTGCTGAGCTTTTCCCTGAATTTGAAAGACATGCATCCAAAGAAGATTTCAAAGCATCATGCTGACTCTTCAATAAGTTATTTTCACTGGTAAGACTTGCATTCTGAGATTTCAGATCCTGAATTTCTCTCTGTCTTTCCCCGATGTTTTCGATACACTGTTTGTAGTTTGAGCTTAAAGCCTCATACTGTTTTTTGCTGACACATGAGGTCATGCCCAAAACGATGGCAGAAGCTGCTAAGATTTTAAAAATTTTCATAAACAATCTTTTTTTTATTTTTAAGACAGCTCCAAAGGTAGAAAAATTCAATTAAATGGTAAACGCTATCTTTGTAAAGTCAAAATTTTCTGCAAATGCTGAGCCTAAAATCGGTAGAATCTAAAATTTCAAACCTCGTTTCGGATTTTAAAATCAAAAAGTATCTCTTAGCAGTGAGCGGAGGTGCAGATTCTATGGTCTTAGCGCATATTTTCAGAGATTTACAGCTTTCTTTTGAGATTGCACACGTCAATTATAAGCTTCGGGAAAATGATTCAGATCTGGATCAGAAGACGGTTGAAGATTTCTGCAGAAATTTTAATATTAAATTTCATTTACATCAGGTTTCAGACAAAGATCAGAAGCCAGAAAACTCTGTACAGCTTTGGGCGAGAGATTTACGGTATACGTTCTTCAGAAAAATTCAGAACGAACAGAATATTGATTTTTTGGTGACAGCACATCATCTGAATGACCAGCTTGAAACATTTATTATCAATCTTTCAAAAGCTTCAGGTTTAAAAGGTTTGAGTGGAATTCCATCAAATGAAAATCAGATTTTGAGACCACTTCTCGAATTTAGCAAACAGGAGATTTATGACTTTGCTGGTGAAAACAAAATTGAATTCCGTGAAGATCTTTCCAATCAGAAAAATGATTATTTACGGAATAGAATCCGGAATGAAATTGCGCCTAAATTGCTTGAAACAAATGATCATTTTCTTCAGAACTTCAGCAGAAGTTTAGATTATTTGAATCAATCCAAAAATTTTGTGGAGGAAAAAATTGCTGAAATTGAAAATAAAATCACGGTTCCAAACTCTTCCCATCTAATTTTATCTAAAGATCTGCTGGAAGAAGAATCTGATTTTGTAAAATTTGAAATTCTGAAAAAATACGGATTTACCAAACCTGAAGAAATTGCTAAAATATTTTCTGCTGAAAGTGGCGGCTCCTTTTTTTCAGATAAATTTCGAATCAACATCCATCGGAGCCAACTCATCATTATTGAGAATATTGAAAATCAAAATATTACAGAAGAAGAAATTGTAATATGTGAAAAATCTGATTTTTCTGAAAACCATTCCAGCATTAATCTCGAAGATATGATTGAGGACTTTCAGAATTCCGGAGAAAAACTAAATTGGAATTTTGATACTGAAAAATTAAAGTTTCCTTTGAAACTACGAAAGCAAAAAGACGGCGACGAATTTTTCCCTGTGGGATTTTCGGGCAAAAAGAAAGTTTCTAAGTTTCTCAGGGACGAAAAATTGTCTAATTTAGCGAGGCAAAAAATCTGGCTGCTCTGCGATGCCGAAAACTCGGTTTTGGGAGTGATTCCACTGCGACAGGACAGACGGTTTGCCACAAATGAGAATGCGGAAAATATTCTCACAATCAATAATAAGTAAAAGAAAGGAAGATTTGGAATCATGAGCAGCTTTAGTTCATAATTTTTTAAATTGATAAAATCTGAAGAATTTTCAGAAAAATATAATTCAATTTTAAAACAGTGAAATTTGCGGTGGACTGATGGTTTTTAGATAATTTATGAGCATTTCTTCCTGTAAAATCAAAAGTAAAAATGAAATTCAGAAGTTGGTTTTTATTAACGCTGTTATTCCTTTCAACGGCGGTCAACGCACAGATTAAAGATCCTGTAAAATTTAAATTCTCCATCAACGAACTCGGTAACAATGAGTACGAAGCGGTACTGAACGGAACTATCGAGAAAGGATGGCACATTTACTCAAAAGATATCCCTGAAGACACCGGAGGAATTCCGACGGAATATAAAGTTTCGGGAAAAAACATCGAGCTGATTGGCAAATTTACGGAAACGGGAAAAAAACATTCAGAATTTTCCGAAGCTTTTGGTGGAACCATTGTTTATTATTCTGATGCTGCCGGATTCAAACAAAAATTTAAACTTAAAGACGGCACAAAACCTGCTGACATTGTTGCTGAAATCATGTATCAGACCTGCGATGACAGAGTCTGTCTTGCCCCGAATACATTAGAATTTACCAAAAAACTTACACCAAAAGGCGTAACGGAGATTGTTACTGACGAAAAAACTGTTGCAAAAGATTCTTTAAGCCCGATTGTAGACACTTTAGAAGAAAACGCAACTGCAACAAAAACTACTGTTGCAACAGCTTCAAAACTTGATCCTAAACAGCTGAAAATTTCATCAATCGATATTTCAAAGCCTTTAACAGACTGCGGAACCAGCACCAAACTGGAAACAAACTACTGGAAAATTTTAATCTTAGGCTTCATCGGAGGATTGATTGCTTTGTTGACTCCATGCGTATTCCCAATGATTCCATTGACGGTTTCTTTCTTTACAAAAGGAAATAAAAATCCTGCAAAAGGAAAAAGAGATGCTTTTGTCTATGGCTTTTTTATCTTACTGATATTTGTTTTATTAAGCGTTCCATTTCATTTGATTGATGGTATTGCAGGAAATATTTTCAATGAAATTTCTACAAACGTCTGGCTGAATATTCTGTTTTTTGTGGTATTCATCTTCTTCGCAGGTAGCTTTTTCGGATATTACGACATCACTCTGCCAAGCTCAATCGCCAACAAATCTTCAAAAGCTGAGGAAGTAGGCGGAATGATTGGTATTTTCTTCATGGCACTTACCTTAGTGATCGTCTCTTTCTCCTGTACAGGTCCTATTTTGGGAAGTATTCTGGGAAGTATTTTAAGTGATAACTCTGTAGACATTCCTACGGTTCTTACATTTGCTTTAGCAGGTTTCGGTTTGGCTTGGGCGATTGTTTTTGGTCTTCTTGCATTGTTTCCACAGGCGTTACAAAGCCTTCCGAAATCCGGCGGATGGATGAATACCGTGAAAGTTGTTTTAGGATTTATTGAACTTGCATTAGCCTTAAAATTCCTTTCCAAAGCAGATTTGGTTTCAAAAACATTCTTTATTAAAAGAGAATTATTCATTGGCATCTGGATTATCATTGCAATCGGATTGGTGATCTATTTATTTGGCTTAATAAGATTCCCTCACGATGATAAGAAGCCTAAAATTTCTGTAGGAAGAAAGATTTTAGGAATTTTAGGAATCGGTTTCGTAGTTTATTTAATTCAGGGATTAATTCCTGCTGAGCGGCCGAAACTTCAGCTTTTGAGCGGAATTTTGCCTCCTCTGAATGTAAGTTATTTACATGACGAAAAAGACGGAATCCTGGGAATGCATCCAGAACACGACTTTTTCTCAGCCATTGAATTAGCGAAAAAAGAAAACAAACCCATCCTTATAGATTTTACAGGATACGGCTGCGAAAACTGCCGTAAAATGGAAGAATTTGTATGGAGTGAACCTGATATCCTGCCGATTCTGCAGAATGATGTTTTGATCGCATCTCTTTATGTAGACGACAAAGAAGAACTTCCCGAAGATCAGAAAACCAAAATTGAAATGGGAGACGGACAGGTGAAAAAAGTAAAAACCATTGGCGACAGATGGAGTTTATTTCAAAGCGTTAATTTTAACAACAATTCACAGCCTCACTATGTTCTTCTGACTCCAGACGGAAAAGTAATCAACTCCCCAGTTTCAGGATTTATGGATAAAGAAGATTTTAAAAAATTCCTTGAATGTGGAGTGAATTTTTATAAGAATAATAAATAATTTTTTCTAAATATTTTATTAAAACTCATATCGAAAGATGTGAGTTTTTTTTTTAGAATTCTAAAAGACTTAAAGCAAATATCATATTTAAAAAAATTATTAAATTTGGTAATCAACACAAATTCAAGGGCATGAAATACAAAATCTCTATCTTTTTATTCCTGTTATTTTGTTTCGCTGCAAAAAGTCAGGCTCCAAATATTCAATGGAAAAAGGCTTTCGGAGGCTCTCTTAACGATGTCGCCTACTCTGTAGCCCAGACTTCCGATGGAGGCTACATTATAGCAGGGACTACAAATTCTACTCAGGGAAATATAACTGTAAGCCATGGAAATAATGATTTGTGGATAGTAAAAACTGATGGGTCGGGAAATTTACAGTGGCAAAAATCATTCGGCGGCACAGGTAGCGAACAGGCAAGATCAGTGATAACAACTGCAGACGGTGGATACATTGTTGCCGGGTTTACCAGCTCAAACAATGGGCACGTTACATACAACCAGGGATCAAATGATTACTGGGTAATAAAACTGGATTCCACAGGAAATTTACAATGGCAGAAAACCTACGGCGGAGGTGGTAATGACATGGCAAACTCTATCTGCCAAACCAGCGATGGAGGATATATTATTGCGGGGTTTTCTAATTCATCCTCAGGAGATATTACCAACCCTAAAGGTAATAATGATTATTGGATTGTAAAAACAGACGCATTGGGAAATCTTGTATGGCAGAAATCTTTAGGTGGAGATAATAATGATAAAGCAACAGAAATAAAACAAACAAAAGACGGTGGCTATATTGTTGCAGGAGACAGCACTTCATCAATTGGAGACCCTTCTACACCTCCTTATGGCTTTGCTGACTTTTGGATTGTAAAAATTTCCACAACAGGAAATATTATTTGGGAAAAAAGATATGGAGGCTCTCAAAATGATTTTACATATTCTGTAAAATCTACTACAGACGATGGTTTTATTGTGGCAGGATATACGTTTTCTGTAAACGGGCATATATCAGGAAGTATTGGCCCCAGTGACGCCTGGCTTCTTAAGTTGGATCAGTCAGGAAATTTGCAGTGGGAAAAATCATTGGGAGGACAGACTTATGATGCAGCAAGATCAGTTATTCAAACTTCTGACGGAGGTTATCTCATCGCAGGAGACTCTGCATCGACCAACGGAATTCCATCGGGTAATAATGGCACAATAGATTTTTATGTTGTAAAACTAAGCAATACCGGAAATATTTTGTGGCATAAATGTCTTGGTGGTGATAATACAGATTATGGAATGCAAATTATTCAGACCAGCGATGGCGGAGCCGTAATTGTGGGAGAAACAAACACTTTCAACAATGGTCAGGTGACAGGAAGTTTTGGTGGTAAGGACTTTTGGGTAGTAAAGCTGGAATCTGTCTTAAGCACAGAGGAAACACCTGCAAAAAATAAAATTTCAGTTTATCCAAACCCTGCTAAAGACTTCATTTACATTGAAAATCTTCCGAATAATTCAACAGTTACGATGACTGATATCTCCGGCCGAAAAATATTTTCTGAAAATTATTCAGATGCCAAAATTTCTGTCGAAGTTTCGCAATACCAAAAGGGAATCTATATTTTGCAGGCAGAGCACGAAGGAAAGGAAATACTTACTCATAAAATTATCGTTTCAAAATAGTTTACTCCTGTTGAAATTATTTTAAGAAAAATAATATTTCTGATCACATTTCCGGCTTTCACATTACGGAACAGATACCGAATACAGAATAAACACTAACAATTCAGTAACAAATAACATTTAAGGTATTAAATTTGCATTCATTTTCAAAATAATCCATTTTTATAATAATCTTAAAACTGAAAATTATGGCTGAAGTAATACAACAGGAAAAACACGGAAAACGCAGATCCAGACAAGCTTCTATCAGAGTCGATATGACACCGATGGTAGATTTAGGTTTTCTTTTAATCACATTTTTTATGTTTACCACCAATTTCTCAAAACCCAATACAATGGATGTGAAATTGCCCGCTAAAAACATTACAGGTACAAAGACAGAAATCAACGAAAAGAATCAGATTACGTTCATTTTAGGCAAAGAAAACCGGATATTTTATCACCAGAGCAGCGCAGGCAAACTCAATTCTGAGAATTTGAAAGAAACAGAATTTACAGATGCCGGAATAACAAAAATTATAACGGAAGCATATAAAAATGCACCGCTGCAAGAGAATTTCACAGTAATCATTGAACCCACTCAGGATGCCAACTACAAAAACTTTGTAGATATCTTTGATAATGTTTCAGCTTCACAAAAACTGCGTTATGGAATTTCAGAGCTGAAGCCGTGGGAAAAGACAGTTTATCAGAACATTTCCCAATAATTTTTGACCTTAAAAATTAGGTTAATCTTAAATAACTGATCTTAAAACATTCCACCGCAAAGCATTTTCACTTTGCGGTTTTTTTATTTAAATTTGAGAAAATCATTAAGATTAAAAATGAAATTTAAACGGTAAACGGTTTAAATTTTGATGCTTCATACGCGACAAAAACCAACACTTATGCTTCACTTCGAAAAAACAGGAAACGGGAAAGAGACTTTGGTTCTTCTGCATGGTTTCATGGAAAACACGACGATATGGAAGGAAATGGAAACTTCCCTTTCTGATCAGTTTTCTCTTTTAAAAATTGATCTTCCGGGCCACGGAAAATCAGACATCATGGGAGATATTCAGACAATGGAAATGATGGCAGACGAAGTCAACAAAGTTTTGGAAAATCAGAATCTTGAGAATATCCATTTGCTTGGACATTCGATGGGAGGCTATGTTTCACTCGCATTTGCTGAGAAATATGCTGAAAAACTGAAAACTCTAACCTTATTTTTCTCCACATTTCTGGAAGACGACGCAGAGAAAAAAGAACAGCGCATCAAAAGCTACAGAATCATCAAAGACGCTTTCCCACATTACGCAAGAGCAGGAATTCCAAACCTGTTCAACCCGAATGAAAGAGACGTTCTGGAAGGTAAAATTGAAACTGCTCTGGAAATTGCACTTTCTACTAATAATCTTGGTGCTTTAGCTTCTGTAAAGGGAATGGTGGAGCGTACAGACAAAAAACATATTCTGGAAAATTTAAATATTAAAATACTGATTCTTGCAGGCAAACACGACAACGCAGTTAAAACAGAATCTTTACTCAAAAATCTTCCGGACAGAACCAATATCAAATCATACGTTCTCGATTGCGGACATAACGGGCATTGGGAGAAGCCCTCAATCTGTGCAGAAATCATTAATACAGAATTACTGCATCATCTACCTAAAAAATTAGTTTTATGAGAAAAACTATCTGGGTAATTGCATCTGCATTACTTCTTAGCAATTGTAAAAAAGAGGTTTCGCCAACTCATAATGCTGTCGTAAACAGGACTACACAACAGCAGGATTCAGCTGAGACAGTTTCCAAAGCAATTGATTCAACCAGTCGCAAAGAAGCTAAAATCGAAACTTTTGATTTTATAACGGAACTGTGTACCAACAAAGGATATTTTGATTCCAATACATACTCACGCCGCGAAATTGAGGATACTTATAAGCTTTGGTTTAATCACGGGGGCATCTCATTAAGCACTCCTTCTGTTTTCAAACCTCAGGACTTGTATAAAGTACGTCGTGAAAAAGATGCAATTTTAGCACAGCTCGACGCCGATTTTCTGAAAAGCAAAAAAAATCTTGAAAATCTTGTCGTTGTTAAAACTCCATACTGGCAAAACATCAAAAGTGCTTATCTGAAGATGCTGAAGCAGGATTACCAAAAGAACAAAATTCAAATTGAAAGTTTCTCCAATCCTTCGGTTTTGCTGAATAATTCTTTTACTAAAAACTGCCAGAATTACGCAAAAGCACTGAACAGTTCTGATGCTGAAATTATGGAAGAATGGAGAAAGCTCCGGGGAGAAATGAGCAAAAGAAACGGTAACCCAGCAAAAGTAATGCGTGATTTCGAAAGCAACGCCCAATCTGCAGACTGGAAAGATTTTGCAACGGCAGACTTAATCACCTTCGGTTGGGGAAACTGCGCCAATCAGGATGTGGAAAGACCTTTACATGACGAAAAAATGAATAAGCAATTTGAATCTTTGTTTACAAAAACTGATTCAGAATGTGACGAACCGTAAAAAACAGTATCTTAGTTACTCTTAAATTTATTCATGGGATTATTTTCATTTCAAAAAAAGAAGCCGATTATCGGGCTTACTTTATCCGGCGGAGGAATGCGCGGAATCGCCCACATCGCCGTCCTCAAAGCCCTTGAAGAATACAGTCTGAAGCCGGACATCATCTCGGGAACCAGCGCAGGATCAATCATTGCAGCCTTTTACTCTTTCGGAAAAACACCTGATGAAATGATGGACATTGTGCGAAAAACCACTTTTTTCTCAAGATCATTTTTACGACTTTCCAAGAACGGAATTTTCAGCTCCAATTTCATCCTGAAACTTTTCACCGACTATTTTCCGGAGGATGATTTTAAAATCTTAAAAATCCCTGTTTACGTCGCCACAACAGAACTTACACATGGTATTGTGGATTTCTTTTCAGAAGGTGAACTTTTCGGGCCTCTTCTCGCTTCTTCCAGCGTTCCATTTGTATTACCTCCCGTGAAAATGAATGACAGAATCTACGTCGACGGTGGTGTTTTAGATAACTTACCCATCGAACCGATTGTTGACAAATGTGATTTTTTAATAGCCTCTCACGTCAATTCCATCAGCTACGACAGTCTGGAAAAGATGAGTTTAATGAAAGAATTCGACAGAATTTTACACCTTGCCATCGCCAAATCGGTCTATGCTAAAGTCAATTCATGCGATATCTTTTTGGATCCTCCGAAAATGACGAAATTCAGTTTATTCAATAAAAAATCTCTTGATATTATGTTTGAAGAGGTTTATGAATATACCTGTAAAGAGCTTGAAGAAAAGGGATACAGGAAGGTTTAGGTTAAAGTTAAGGTATAGATAGAACTAAGATTAAATTACAGGAAATATCTGAACTCAGTAGTTGATAAAATAACCCTACCAGCGTTTTAAGCGCTGGCAGGGTTATTTTTGTACGATAAATTAGACTGATAATCACATCGCAAATATTTTTATTTAAATTTAAATCACTTTAAAATCCTTCCTCAACAACTCTTTCTTTGAAAGTTTCAATCGTTTCCTGAAGATTTTCTTGCGATTTCCCACCCGCGGCGTTGATGTGCCCGCCACCGTTGAAATATTTTCTTGAAAACTGATTTACATCGATCGCATCTTTACTTCTGAAAGAAATTTTAATAAAATCTTCATACAGATCTTCCATAAAAAATGCTGCCATCTTCACGCCGAGAATGCTGAGTCCATAATTTACAAATCCTTCTGTATCACCTTTCTGGAAGCCATATTCCTTAAGTTCATTTCGTGTAAGATAAAGAACTGCAACAGTATCATTTACCACTTCAATTCTTCCTAAAATTAAAGCCAGCAGCTGAAGACGCGTAATCGTGTTGGTATCCCAGGTATTAGAAGTAATCAGTGCAGGATCAGCACCTTTTTCGATTAAATTGGCAACAATTCTGTGGGTGGTTGCACTTGTAGAACGGAATCTGAAACCTCCGGTATCGGTCATTATTCCTGTATAAAGGCAATCTGCAACTTCTTTATTTACCAGACTTTCATCTCCCATCGCTTCGATAAAATGATAAATCATCTGGCAGGTTGCAGGAATGATGGTATCTGAATAAACAAAATCAAAATTCTCAGGTTGCTGATGGTGATCAATCAAAATCTTTTTTGCATTTGCTTTCGTAAGCCAATCGCCCAGAATTCCGATTCTTGAAGGAGAATTAAAATCAAGACAGAAAATAACATCAGCTTCAAAAACCAGATCTGCAGCGACCTTTCTTTTGTATTCAGCAATGATATTTTTCTTTGCTTCCGGCATCCACTTTAGAAATTTAGGAAAATCGTTGGGCACTACTACTTCAGCAGAAATACCTTTTGCTGCAAGATAATGCTTCAGTCCCAAACTGGAACCAATCGCATCACCATCCGGATTGTAATGGGTCAGGATAACGATTTTGTTTTCAGGAGTTAAAAGGTTTTTGATTTCTGAAAGCTCTGCAGGTGTAAACATTTTTCTAAATTTGAGTTTCCAAAGATATGTTTAATTTGTCAATTAACTTCCGGTGGATTTGTGTTTAGGTTCATAAATCAACCTCAGAAAAGAGCTGAATCTCTGATCTTCGCGGTTAAGCGGAATACCTGTGACAATTCCCACCATCGTATTATCGGTGATACCTACACGCATCTGCGGCCTGATAGTCATATCAAAATCACCGCTGTGTATGGATTTATTGAATTCCACACCAATGAAATTGCGGGTTCCTGCAATCATATAATGGAAATTTGAATTGATTTCCCACGAAGTATGTGATGAAGAACTGCCAAAACTCTGATGTACTACCGGGCCGGTGTAAAGAAGCGTATGAAAATTATTGCCCCACCGTTTTGCAGCAACGAAAAAAGGATTGAAAACATTTCCGGTGAAAAATTTTCCTTTTCCATAATTTTTAAATTCAGTCATTTCAAATTCATGAATATAACCTAAGGCCATACTTGTACTGGATGCTTCAGAAACGAGAAAAGTATACTGTGCAGCCAGTTTCAGACCATTAAGTTTCGTGCCGGGACTATCTGCTGATGAATAAATACTGAACGGCAGTTCCACTTCAAGCCCCAAACGGTTGATGGGTGCCCACTCATATTCCACCAAAGCTTCGTACTTATCAAATTTATTGTTATCGATAAGACCCATTCCCAAATTCCATTCGCGTTCTCCTTTTCTTGCTCCCAAATCACGGATAAGATCGATGTAGAGCGGCTCGGCATGTAAAACTTTAAACGGTTCATGGCTGTCTTCCACCTCAGTAATATAAATACTGTCTTTGTACTCATTTTCATTCTCGACCTGTGCTGAAAACGAGATAAAATGAAAAATTAAAATCAAAAAAGAAATTCTTCCAGTCATTGTGCAGAAATATTTAAAAAATTAATAATCTGCCGCAAATATAATAAAATGGTAATTTTTGGTGAGGGAGAATTAAAAACGGACAAAAATTCAGATTAAATATTTCAAAAAAAAAGTACATAAGTTTGTTAGATATAAAAATTTATATATCTTTGCAACCTGAAAAATAATAGATAATTACGCTTTAAACATATAGTAATGAGTAAAAGAACATTCCAGCCATCAGAAAGAAAGAAAAGAAACAAACACGGTTTCAGAGAAAGAATGTCTACGCCAAACGGTAGAAGAGTTTTGGCTGCTAGAAGAGCTAAAGGCAGAAAGAGTTTAACTGTAAGTGCTTCACGCGCTAAGAGATAATTCTTTATTATCATATACAAAACATGCTTGAAAATTATCTTTTCAGGCATTTTTTGTTGTTAAAATTTACTAAAATTCTGTAAAGTAAAATTTCTTTTTATTATTTTTAAAATCTTAAAACTGAAACATGCCACATAGCAATATCACGGGTGAAAACATCATCAATCTGGAACACGCAAAAATTGCCCAGAAAAACTTTACCGTTTTATCTGATGTAAATTTAAATATCAAAAAAGGAAGATTCTGCTACCTGATCGGAAAGACCGGTTCCGGTAAAAGTTCTTTACTTAAAACACTCTACGGACATATTCCTTTGGTTGGCGGACACGGTTCTGTTGTAGGATTTGATCTTGCAAAACTGAGAGCTTCAGAGATTCCCAATCTGAGAAGAAAATTAGGAATTGTATTTCAGGATTTCCAGCTGCTGTCTGACAGAACAGTTGAAAAAAATCTGAAATTCGTACTTGAAGCAACCGGCTGGAGTGATAAAACAAAAATGGATGAACGCATCAACGAAGTGTTGAACAGCGTAAATATGAAGAGCAAAAAACACAAGATGCCTCACGAGCTTTCTGGTGGAGAACAGCAGCGTATCGCTATCGCCAGAGCCCTTCTGAACCATCCTGATTTGATTTTGGCAGATGAGCCCACAGGAAATTTAGATCCTGAAACATCCAATGAAATTATGACGCTTCTAAAAAAAGTTGCTGAAGACAGCCACACTGCAGTGGTAATGGCAACACATGATTACCATATGATTCAGAACTTCCCTGGAGAAGCAATCAGATGCGAGGACGGAAAGGTTTCTGTGCTGGATACAGCGGAACTGTTTGAATAGAAATTTAATTCGCTTTAAAAACATGAAACTCCTTTGTGAGTTCAAGATATTGGTCCGAGTATTGTCTCGGACTTTTTTCTATAATAAATTCAGATTCTTCGAAATTGTTCTCCTGCAATGAAAATTCCAGAATAAATCTTTTTAAAGCAGAATTTTCAATTCCTCTGATATTGATTTTCCGGCTTAAGAACAGTTGATTTTCCCTGGCAGTTTCAATAAAATAGATCCCAACTTCAGCAGGAATAATGACGGAAAATATTCCTTTATCTGATAGAAGCTTTGCGGATTTTGAAATCAGCTGATTAAAATTCAATTCAACTGTCTGCCGTGCTATTTTATCTTTTTCTGAGGAGGATTCTTCAAAATAAGGAGGATTGGAAACAATTAGATCAAATTTTTCTTCGGTTTCAAAAATTTTTAAATCCTGCAGAATATTTTTTAATCTTAAATGGAATGGAGAATTTTTAAAATTAATCCCAGTTAGATCTGCAGCGTCCGGGTTGATATCAATTCCTAAAAAATCAGCCTGACTGTTTCTCTGAGCCAGCATTAAAGAAATCAAACCCGTACCTGTGCCTACTTCCAAAACTTTGAGAGCACCATTTACATTTGCTAAAGCTCCCAGCAAAACTCCATCTGTTCCAACCCGGAAGACGTTTTTTTGCTGCTGAATATTAAACTTTTTAAAACTGAAAGGTTTCACTAAAGATTGGTAGGTAAAGTAATGATGAAAGTTGCTCCTTTTCCGACTTCAGATTTCACAGTGATCTCACCTTTATAATCTTCAATCATCTTTCTTACCATGGCAAGACCAAGACCCATTCCGCTGTTTTTTGAGGTGAAGTTGGGCTCAAATATTTTCTCAAACATTGCAGGATTAATTCCCACTCCATTGTCCTGAACTGAAATAACAACGCGGCGCTGATACTGCTCAATATCAATATTAATCATCATTTCACGCTCATCACTGCGTGCCTGAGTAGCGTTCGTAACAAGATTGGTTATGATTCTGGAAAGGTAAACCTTGTCCATATTAATCATGATATTATTTTTATTGGCGTGCAGATAAATGAGATCGTCATTAAAGACGCCAAGTATATCGTTGATTTCAGTATTGAGGTTGATGACTTCATTATTTTTCTCCGGAAGTTTGGCAAATTCAGAAAAGGCTGAAGCTACAGTGGCAATCACGTCGATCTGATCAACCATGGTTTTGCTGAGTTGTTTTACTTTTTCAGCAACATTCGGATCCTGAGGATCAAATTTTCTCTCAAAGTTCTGAATTGTCAGTTTCATGGGAGTTAAAGGATTTTTAACTTCATGGGCAACCTGCTTTGCCATTTCCCGCCATGCCTCTTCGGATGCTTTAAACCGCAAACGTTCTTTCTGATTCTGAATCTGAAGAATCATCCTGTTGTATGCCTTTGCCAACGCATTAAGTTCATCGTTTTTATAATATCTGATGGGACGCATCTCATTCTCAAACAGAGTGATCCGTGTAATCATATCTGAGAACTTGGTAATATTTTTCGCGAGATTGTTAGACATCACCCAGCTGAACCAAATACTGAAAATAATCAGAATTAAATCTACAATAGCCATGTAAATCAAAAACTGATGCAGAACATCAAGATAAGCAGATTCATTGTGATAAAGAGGAATGTACATGATCCCAACCGGCTGCAGATTATTGTTATTCAACAGTAAATAAGAAGATGTAAAAACAGCGTCTTTTCCTGCATCATAACCCCGCACATCGTAGCGTGCTTTATCGGCAAGTATTTTATTAACAATAGGGAGAGGAATTTTTTTCTGCTCCACGAGACTTGAATCTCGGCTGGAAAGAAGATAATTTCCTTTTAAATCATAAATGATGACATCATGCTTATTAATATCTGCAATTTCAAAAGTTCTGTTACCTAAAACTCTTTTGAGATCACTTGTATCTACATTTTCCAAACTTAATGCATAATCAAAGTAAGCCATTACAGTATTGGTCTTATTCTGCATGTCAGTACGGCTTTGCTTCAGAGCATTATTCCGCAGTACAAAGTAGGGCACCAGAGAGGATGCTGCAACACTGAGGAGACAGACGAGAAGAAATCCGAAGAAAAACCGGTTTCTCAAACTGTATCCTTTATATTTATTTAATGGCATTCCTTTGTAGAAGTTTAGCTATATATTTACCTATAATATCAAATTCCAGGTTGACTCTGTCACCTGTTTTTAAAGAATTCATATTGGTAAATTCCCATGTATATGGGATAATAGCCACCGAAAATTCGGAATCATCACTTTTTGCAACCGTTAAACTAATTCCATTCAAAGTGATCGATCCCTGAGGGACAGTAACAAAGTTACCTTCTGAATTATATTTTACTGTAACAAAATAACTGCCATCTTTATTTTCAATTCCCGTAATTTCTCCTGTTTTATCCACATGCCCCTGCACGATATGCCCATCAAGCCGCCCGTTCATTACAGTGCATCGTTCCAGATTCACCACAGAGCCCACTTCCCAGTTTCCTAAATTTGTTTTTTCTAAAGTTTCATTAATAGCAGTAACCACGTATTTTTCTCCTTCAGTTTTCACTACAGTGAGACAACATCCGTTATGGGCAAGGCTCTGATCGATTTTTAATTCCTGAGTAAACGGGCACGATAATGTGAAATCTATATTGCTGCCGTTCCTTTCTATTTTCTCTACAACGCCTACCGCTTCAATAATTCCTGTGAACATATTATTTTTTGCTAAATTTGTAAAATTATAATCTTCAAAGATAATCAAAATGACCCCACAAAACCATAAAGTGCGAGTAGGAATTTCAATCGGTGATTTTAACGGTATCGGGCCGGAAATCATTATGAAATCTCTGAAAGACAAAGCCATCACAGACTTTTTTACACCAATTATTTTTGGTTCGGGGAAGCTTTTTACTTATCAGAAAAATATTTTCAAATTAAATTTAAATTTTAACTATATCACAGAAGCATCACAGGCACAGGCTGGAAAACTGAATATGGTGAATCTTGTGAAGGAAAATTCTAACGTAGAACTGGGAAAACCCACTGAAGAATCTACAAAAATGGCCATCGATTCTCTGGAAGCTGCTACAGAAGCTTTGATGAAAGGTGAAATTGACGTTTTGGTAACTGCTCCCATCAATAAAGATGAAATGGTGAAGATGGGATTTAAGCACGCTGGTCACACAGGTTATTTTGAAGAAAAATTTAATAAAAAAGGATTAATGTTCCTAGTAACGGAAGGTTTAAAGGTTGCAGTTTCCACGCACCACATTCCTATTTCTCAGGTGGCGGAAAATATTTCCAAGGAAAAAATAAAAAAACAAATCCGCGCTCTAAACCAAACTTTAATTGAAGATTTTGCGGTGACAAGACCAAAAATTGCAGTTTTAGGTTTAAATCCACACTCCGGTGACGGTGGCGTGATTGGAAATGAGGAAATAGAGATTATTTCCCCAGCCATAAAAGAACTTTCAGATAACGGCATCTTAGCATTTGGTCCCTACCCTGCCGACAGCTTTTTTCAACCGGAGAAATACAGAAACTTTGATGCTGTTTTAGCAATGTACCACGACCAGGGGCTGGCTCCGTTCAAAACAATTGCATACGAAGAAGGTGTAAATTGTACTGCGGGATTACCATTCATCAGAACATCTCCGGATCACGGAACAGCGTATGATATTGCCGGAAAAAATATCGCTGATGAACAGAGTTTCAGTGAAGCGATTTTCACTGCAATTAAGATTTTCAGTCACCGTGCAGATTATAAAGATTTGATGGAAAACCGTCTTAAACCTAAAAGAATGCCGTCTGACAACGGAATCGACGAAGATTTACCGGTTGGAAACGAAATGTAAAACCGTTAAAGGAATAAAAATTAATTTGTTATGTATTTTATTTGTAATATTAAAAAAATTGCATATTTTTGCACACTCATTTTATGGACAAGTTAAGAAACTATGATGTAAGCTTTTCCGGACTTAAAACCGGCAAGCATGAGTTCAAATTTGAGATAGATAAGGAGTTCTTTCAATTATTTGACACTGAACAGGAGTTTACAAATCCTAAGATTGAAGTGGATGTTTTACTGGATAAACACACTACTTTTTTAGAATTTGAAATTAAAACTGAAGGTACAGTAAATCTGGTTTGTGATATCACCAATGATATTTTTACATATCCGATCGAAAACCAAATCGGTATTCTGGTAAAGTTTGGGGAAGAATATGATGACAGCGAAGAAGATGTAATCACCATTCCTGCAAACGATCACGCTTTCAATATCTCACAGCTGATTTATGAAAATGTGGCGCTCTCGATACCGATGAAAAAAGTATCACCCAATGTGAGCGACGCAGATCTGGAGATACTGGAAAGATTCAGTCCGAAAGAAAGTGAAGAAGAGAAAGAACACGAAAGTGACCCGAGATGGGACGCACTGAAAAATTTAAAGAATAAAAATTAAATAATTTAATGATGAGATGATGAATCTCATCGCTCATCACTAAAAAAAGTTATTACAAAATGGCACATCCAAAGAGAAGACAGTCGTCTACAAGAAGAGATAAGAGAAGAACTCATTACAAAGCTGTAGTTCCTCAATTGGCTAAAGATGCAACATCAGGTGAAATGCACCTTTACCACAGAGCTCACTGGCATGAAGGAAAATTATACTACAGAGGAAAAGTAGTAATGGAAAAAGAAGTAGCAGCTACTGAAGAAAACTAAGAGTCGTTTTCACCCGAAAACACTCATTTTAATACAAAAACCGCCCAATTTTGATAAAATTTGGCGGTTTTTTGTTGTTTTTTATGTTTTTTTGGTATCTTTGACCCAAATCAAATATCAATTTTTATGGACATTAAAGACATACAGAATCTTATCAAGTTTGTATCTAAAGCTGAGGTTTCAGAAGTAAAATATAAGACTAAAGATTTCGAAATCACCATTAAAACACCACTTGGAGGCAATGAGGTAAGCTATGTTGCTCAACCGCAGATGTATCAGCAGGCTCCACAGCAGCAAGCTCCGGGACACGCTCCTGCTGCAGTTTCTGCAACTCCTGAAAAAACTGAAGCTGCTTCTGATGACAGCAAATTCATCACAATCAAATCTCCGATGATCGGAACTTTCTACAGAAAACCATCTCCGGATAAAGATGTTTTTGCCAACGTTGGAGACGAAGTTTCTGTTGGAAAAGTGGTTTGTGTAATTGAAGCAATGAAATTATTCAACCAAATTGAATCTGAAGTAAGCGGTAAAATCGTTAAAATCTTAGTTGACGACGCTACTCCTGTAGAATACGACCAACCATTATTCTTAGTAGATCCATCTTAATTATAATTGATTAATGATGATTGATAATTGAAGAAAAAATCAATTTCAAATTTCAAATTAATGTCAGTCTGAGCCTAGCCGAAGACTCAAATTTCAAATTAAATTAAGATGTTCAAAAAAATATTAATTGCCAATCGTGGCGAAATTGCAATGCGTATTTTGCGTACTTGTAAAGAAATGGGAATCAAAACTGTCGCGGTATACTCTACTGCCGACAAAGACAGTCTTCACGTGAGATTTGCTGACGAGGCTGTTTGTATCGGTCCTGCGATGAGTAAAGATTCTTACCTGAAAATCCCAAACATAATTGCTGCTGCAGAGATTACCAATGCAGACGCCATTCACCCGGGATATGGTTTCTTATCTGAAAACGCTAATTTCTCAAGAATCTGTCAGAAAAACGGTATCAAATTTATCGGTGCAAGTCCTGAGCAGATTGAAAGAATGGGAGACAAAGCGAATGCTAAAGCAACCATGAAAGCGGCAAACGTACCTTGTGTACCGGGTTCTGAAGGTTTAATTGAATCTTACGAGCATGCTGTAAAAACTGCTGAAGAAACAGGATATCCTGTTATGATCAAAGCTACTGCAGGTGGTGGTGGTAAAGGAATGAGAGCTGTTTGGAAAGCGGAAGACCTTAAAGAACACTGGGAATCTGCCATTCAGGAAGCTGTAGCAGCCTTCGGAAACGGAGGAATGTACATGGAAAAACTGATTGAAGAGCCAAGACATATTGAAATTCAGGTTGCTGGTGACCAATTTGGTAAAGCATGCCACCTTTCTGAAAGAGACTGCTCTGTACAGAGAAGAAATCAGAAATTAACTGAAGAAACACCTTCACCATTCATGACGGACGAACTACGTGAGAAAATGGGTGAAGCAGCCGTGAAAGCAGCAGAGTTTATCGGTTATGAAGGCGTTGGAACAATTGAATTCCTTGTAGACAAGCACAGAAATTTCTATTTCATGGAAATGAATACGAGAATTCAGGTGGAGCATCCGATCACTGAACAGGTTATTGATTATGACTTAATCAGAGAACAGATTCTTTTGGCAGCGGGAACTCCTATTTCAGGAATTAACCATTATCCGAAATTGCATTCAATTGAGTGCAGAATCAATGCTGAAGATCCATACGCTGATTTCAGACCTTCACCGGGAAAAATCACAGGATTAAACATTCCTGGAGGACACGGAATCAGAGTAGATACACACGTTTATTCAGGATACACGATTCCTTCAAACTACGATTCAATGATTGCAAAGCTGATCACAACGGCACAAACCCGTGAAGAAGCGATTGCAAAAATGAAGCGTGCTCTGGAAGAATTCTATGTAGAAGGTGTAAAGACCACAATTCCTTTCCACAGACAGTTGATGGAAGATGAAGCTTATCTTTCCGGAAACTACACAACAAAATTCATGGAGAGTTTTGTAATGGACAGAAAATATGATAATCACTAAGATTATTTTAAAATAATTGTAAACCGCCTCATTCCTGAGGCGGTTTTTTTTATAGAAAAACTGAGGAAAAATGACCCTTTTGTGTGATTGTGAAAATTTTACGAATGACTTAAATTTGATTCAAATAATAACTAAAAACTTTTACTCATGAAAAATTTACAATTACTTCTGCTGTGTTTATTTGCAAACCTACTTTTCGCACAAACCAAATTTGACAATGAAAAGCTGACCCTCGTTCAGGATATTTACCATAATTCTACAAGAAAGAATCTTAATTCTTTTATGGAGGCTAAAGGCTATACAGTTGGCGATGTTGAAAAAGGCGGCGAAGATGGTGATGCACACAGTTTCAAATCAGAATACACTCGTGTACAGGTTTTATACAATCCAAAAGGCGAAATGGATGGCGTTGTATTGCTTTATGCCGGCGCAATGAACAATGTCTTTATCGAAATGAAAATAAAAGATGCCGGTTATACTGCGACGGAACACTCAAATGTTGTTGACGGCATTGATTTCACCAGAAAACAGTGGAGTAAAAAAGGAAAAGATACATCTTTTGTAACCTACGGAGATGAAGTTGAAAAAATAGGATTTCTCGGATATGGTGTATTTCAGGAATAAAGATTTATCATACCAGAAATATAATGTAAACTCAGCTGCCTCACGAATCACTTCGTGTGGCTTTTTCTTTTTAACAACATTTTCTAGAATTGCAATTTTATTTATCTTTATAAAAAACATAAAGATGAGCAGAGAAATTGTAAAAGCAATCAAAGAAAATCCTAAAGAAAGCAGAAAAGAATTTCTATAGACCTTTTTCTGAAAGAAGGCTCACAAAGTTCTAATGTGAACCAATATCAATTCTTGAGACATGATAACAAACCTATTGAACTTTGGAGCAATCATGTCATTAATCAAAAAATAAATTATGTACATCAAAATCCTGTAGAAGCAGGTTTGGTTTTTCGGGCGGAAGATTACAGATACAGCAGTACAATAGATTATTCTGATGAAAAAGGTCTTTTGAATGATGTTGTAGTTTTTAGAATGTTTGATTTTTAAGAATGACCACACGAAAGGATTCATGCGGCAGCCGGGGAAATAGGGATAATGTATGTGTATCGAAAAGGATTTAAAAGAGGTCATGTTTTCAATGTTATTAAAAAAAATAAAAGATTAATGCTTCTTAATGGTCAAAAAGGAATATTGCAAACTCTTACAGAATATGAATTTATAGAATATTTAAAAGCAAAATAATATGTTAAATGATAATGATATGCTAGAAATAGCCAATAAGTATATAAAGCAAATACAACAGAAAATAAATGTTGAACTTGAAATCCCTAATGAATTTATTAGAAAAAGCTACGGAAATATTTACGATTATATTGCGAAAGATTATAAACATCGTTTAGCAGGTAATGGTCCTTTTCTTGTAAAAAATGATGTAGGTATAGTAATTCAATTTGGAACATCTGATGATATAGAATACTACATAAAAGGCTATGAGGATGGTACATGGAAGCCAAGCTCTAATGGTGTTTGGGATCCTAATTAATAATAGTTCCCCCCCCCGCTGCGTAAAGTCTCCTGATGTTGAGAAATGTAGCTAAACAAATTTTCTTAAATTTAATCCTCAGCTGAAACCAAACCTTAGCTGCCGCACGAATCATTTCGTGTGGCTTTTTCTTTTAAAACCAAAATTCTAAAATTGTATTATTTTTCATCTTTATAAAACATAAAGATGAGTAGAAATTACAAATTCATAATCCTGAAGGATTATATTTCAAAAGTATATTATCTGAAAAAAGATATAACATCCAAAACTCAATTATACTTCACCAAATATCTTCCAAATTATTTATCAATTCTTTACAACAGTTCTGAATCTTCATTTTAAACAGAAATTAATTATTGATGCAAGTTATTTAGAATCCTTAAATTTGTGCAAAAGCAAAAAGAATATGTCAACAGCAGAACAAACAAAAGATTCACAATACTTCATCGAGCTCGAAGAAAAACATGGCGCACACAATTACCATCCGCTTCCGGTGGTTTTAGATAAAGGTGAAGGCGTTTTTGTCTGGGATGTTGAAGGCAAAAAATATTACGATTTCCTTTCAGCTTACTCTGCAGTAAACCAAGGTCATTCGCATCCGAAAATTGTAGAAGCTTTGGTGAATCAGGCTAAAAAACTGGCTTTAACTTCAAGAGCATTTTACAATTCAGGTTTGGGAGAATACGAGAAAAAGATCACTACCCTTTTTGGTTTTGATAAAGTTTTACCGATGAATTCCGGAGCCGAAGCAGTAGAAACTGCAGTAAAATTAGCCAGAAAATGGAGTTATGAAGTAAAAGGAATTTCAGAAAACGCGGCTAAAATTGTGGTTTGTGAAAATAACTTCCACGGAAGGACGACTACAATTGTTTCATTCTCCAATGATCCTGACGCCAATAAAAATTACGGTCCTTTCACTCCTGGATTTGTAAAAATTCCTTACAATGATTTAAATGCTTTAGAGGAAGTTCTGAAAAATGACGCTCAGAATATTGCTGCATTTTTAGTGGAGCCGATTCAGGGAGAAGCGGGAGTTTATGTACCGGATGAAAATTTTCTTAAAAATGCTTCAGAACTATGTAAAAAACACAATGTTCTTTTCATCGCTGATGAAGTTCAGACAGGGATTGCAAGAACAGGTAAACTGATCGCATGTCATCACGAAAATGTACAGCCTGATATTTTAATTTTAGGAAAAGCCCTTTCAGGAGGAATGTATCCCGTATCAGCCGTTTTGGCCAATGACGAAATCATGAATGTGATTAAGCCTGGACAGCATGGTTCTACTTTTGGTGGAAACCCGATTGCCTGCGCTGTTGCCATTGCTGCATTAGACGTTGTTGCCGAAGAAAACTTATCAGAAAGAGCTGAAGAATTGGGTAAATTATTCAGATCCGAAATTGAAAAAGTGATTGAAAAATCTGATCTGATTACCAAAGTGAGAGGAAAAGGTTTATTAAACGCCATTTTAATCAACGACACACCGGAAAGCTCTACCGCCTGGAATCTATGTTTAAAATTAAAGGAAAACGGATTGCTCGCAAAACCAACACACGGAAACATCATCAGACTGGCACCACCATTGGTGATCACCGAAGAGCAGTTGCTGGATTGTGTGAAGATTATTGAGAAAGCTGTGTTGGAATATTAAACTATTTCAAATTTTGATCAGGAAAACTTTTCAGTATAAATGATATAAATAACACTCTTTCGGGTGTTATTTTTTTGTAAATGATTTAGTTTTAAAATAAACTGTATTTTTGCTGAAATTAGTTGGTTAAAAATGAAGCTTTCGGTTGCTATTATTACTTTTAACGAAGACAGAATCATCGAAAAAACGCTCAGGTCGGTTCATGATATTGCAGATGAAATTGTCGTTATCGACAGTTTTTCGACTGACAGAACGGTAGAAATCTGTCAGAAATTTTCTAAAGTAAAACTGATTCAGCAGAAATTTCCCGGTTTTGGAAAGCAGAAAAATTTTGCCATCAGCCAATGCTCCGGAGAATGGATTTTGTTTTTGGATGCTGATGAAATTCCGGATGAAACTGCCCTCAAATCAATTCAGACTACTGCAAATCAGAACCAGTCAGATTATTCAGTTTATAATATTTCATTTAATAATATTTTTCTCGGCAAATCGCTTCAATACGGCGGTTGGGGAAATCTTAAAAGAGAAAGATTATTCAGAAAAAACGCAGGAAAGTATTCTGAAGACATCGTACACGAAATGTTTTTAACTGAAGAAAAAATTGGACTTTTAGAAGGGAAATTAAATCATTACACCTACAAAGATATTCATCATCACATCGAAAAATCAAATAAATATACGACGATGATGGCCGAAAAAATGTACAGCCGCGGTAAGAAATCAAGTGTTTTGAAAATAATTTTCAGTCCGATCTACCAGTTTATCAAATCCTATTTTATACGTCTTGGTTTTCTTGACGGATTGGTGGGCTACTACGCTGCAAAAACTGCCGGATTTTACACTTTTCTGAAGTATCAGAAACTCTACGAACTACACAAAGTAAAAAATTAATGCTGCTCAATTTCATCAAAGGTATTTTTGGAGTAAGGTTTTCCACTGACTTAAGAATTTTAATGTATCATCAGATCATGCCTGAAAAAGACAGGATCGATAACGACATTGTTATTTCGGTGGAGAAGTTGGATGAGCAACTGAAATATATCGGGCAAAATTTCAAAACTGTATTTTTCAGCGAGCTTGAAGAGAAAAAAGATGTTAAGAACAAACTTGTCATCACGTTTGACGATGGTTATTACAATAATCTGGTTTATCTCATTCCGCTTCTCATTAAATACAACCTGAAAGCTACGATCTGCATACCGACTGAACTTATTGAGAAAGATCTTGAAAACATTCCAGGTACTTTTATGAGTTTTGATGAAATTAAATCATTGTCAAATGAGCATATAGAGATCGCTTTGCATAGCCACAGTCATAAAAACTATGCTGAAATGAGCATTGAAGAAACTGAAAAAGACATCAGAGAAAACATCAGAACGCTGGAAAAACACCAGATTCAGTTTTCGAATGTTTTGGTTTACCCGTATGGAAAATTTCCAAAAAAGGGAATTCAGAAAAGGATATTTTTTGAGCTTCTTGAAAAACTCAATATTTCTGCAGGATTGCGCATTGGGAATGATCTCAGTTCTTTTCCGTGGAGGAAAAAGTTTGAGATTAAAAGAATCAATATGAAAGGTAGCGACAGCTTTGCTACATTTAAAAGAAAACTGCGTTTCGGGAAAATAAAACTTTAGGAAAGCAGTTTTTTATACAGATTTTGATAAGATTCTGCCATCGATTTGTAGCTGAATTTAAGGGCGTGCTGACGGAGTTTTTGTGGCAATTCAGAATCTTTTTTATATCTTTCTATTCCTCTGAGATACACTTCATTCATTTTTTCAGCATCGAAATTATCGAAATAAAAAGCGAGATTTCCACCAATTTCAGGGAGACTTGTAAAACGGCTGAGAAAAACAGGCTTTCCAAAATACATCGCTTCCACAGGCGGAATCCCGAACCCTTCAGCTAACGATGGATGACAGTATGCTTCACAGTTTTTCAGGAAAAAATATTTCTCTTCATTGGTTACATTCTCCAGAATATGAACTCTTTTTTCCAGTTTTAAATCTTTTATTTTAGCTAAAAAACTTTCTTTGTAATCTGACTTCGCAGCAGAGGTAATTAAAACCAAATCTCTGTCGTTATGAGCCATCATATCCAGCAAAACGTTTTGATTTTTTTTTGGATAAAGAACACCTATCGTAAGAATATACTTTTTTTCAGCCAATTCATAATTCTTAACTGAACTAAAAACTTCGTTTTCGGGAAAAACCAAACCGTTATAAATCACATCGATTTCGACATCATCTTGAAGCTGAAACAATTGTTTATTTTTAATAAAATCATCTTTCACAAATTCTGAAATACACATAATTGCATCTGCATTCCCCACATTTTTCTGGACTAAATTTGTAAACTTTTTAACTTTTTGATCCGAACTTTTATCATGAAGAAAGTTAAGATCGTGTAGCGTAACTACTTTTTTCTTTCCTGATTTTTTAGCGTGAAAATATTCTGAAAGCTGATGCGTCGTATGGATCAAATCAAATTCCGAAGTGTTGACAGGAAGTTTCTTTTGCCAGAATTTCCAGCTGATGATTTGAAAACGTGATTTTGTTGCAGGAATATTTTTTGCCGGTCCGTAAAATGTATAATTCAAATCAGATTTCAACCCGTCTAAGCCCTTGATCAGGGACAAACAGACGTTTGCAATTCCCGACTTCGGATATTTCAGGCGTTCAACGTCAATCAGGATTTTATTTTTCATAGCGAAATACGACTTTGAGCCAAAAATATAAATTTAAAGTTTAAAATCTTTACTTTTGTTACATGAAATCGCTACACTGTATAAAGATGAAAACAAACAAATCTTCCGCGATTGCATGTCACCATAAAAAAATAAACAGCTGTACATGAAAATTTGTTTGATCAGTTTTGATTTCTGGCATTATGACGAGCATATCGTAAATAAACTGAAGGAAAAAGGCGTTGATGCACACCATATCAATATTGGCGCATTCACGCATAAAAATTTGTCTGCGAGATTAAAAAACACCTTCAGTAAAGTTTTTTTAGGTAAAAATTTGAAGAACGTGCAAAGACAAAATTTCATTATTGATTCATTACAGAAGATAGGAAAACAAAACCAAATTCTTGTGATCAATCCCGAAGCTATTGAAGAGCGTGTACACCAAGTTATCAGAAGCAGCACAGACCGGAATATCGCTTACCTCTATGACAGCATGGAGAGAAATCCTGCTGAGCATATTCTGCACTATTTTGATCAGGTTTTTTCGTTCGATGACAATGACGTGAAAAAATTCGGTTTTGAGAAAATCAACAATTACAACTATTTAAAGTACACTCCCGCCGAACAGCAAAATCCTGAACTGGATCTTTTTTATATCACTTCTTTCGACAAAACCAGAATTGAAAGACTTGTCAACCTCAGCGAAAAGCTTAGAATTTTAAATATTAAATTTAAAGCCATCATCGCCGGAAAAAAAAGCTGGAAAAAACGTTTGCAGCAAATTATTGACAAAAAACTGGATAAAAATTTTCAGTTCAGAAGAGGAAATATCCCGCAGACTGAAGTTTTGAAACAGTACAGCAAATCCAAAGCGATTCTAGATTTCCAGAGAAACAATCAGGCAGGGCTGAGTTTCAGGGTTTTTGAAGCGATGGCTTTAGAAAAGAAATTTGTAACTGACAATCAGGATATTAAAAACTACGATTTTTATAATCCTGAAAATATTTTAATCCTGAACAAAGATTTCAGCAATATTGAAAAGTCTTTTTTTGAAACTGGATATCAAAAGCTTCCGGAAGATATTCACTATAAATATACTTTGGATCATTGGGTAAATAAGGTTTTTAATTTAAACTAAATGATGACAACTTCCGTAGCAATGTGCACCTACAATGGTGAAAGTTTTTTGAGAAAACAAATCGACAGCATTTTAAATCAGACCATTCCGGTAAATGAAATTATTATTTGTGACGACAGGTCTACCGATGAAACGCATAATATTCTTTCAGATTATCAGAAAAATAATCCTGATATTTTTAAAATCCACATTAACGAGAAAAACTTAAAAAGTGTAAAAAACTTTGAAAAAGCAATTTCACTTTGCTCAGGTGATATCATATTTTTAAGTGATCAGGATGATATCTGGGAAGAAAATAAAGTAGAGGTTTTCACAAATTACTTTCAGAATATGCCCAAAATAAACGCCATTTGCAGTGACGGCATCGCCATTGACAACAGCGGGAAAGTAATTGATCAGAGAACAATATGGAGCGTTCCAAAATTACTGAAAGCCAATGATATCGATGTTGATTATTTTAACATTATCGCGTTCATAGAAAATATTGCGACGGGAGCGGGAATGGCGTTTAGAAAATCAATTGTCGAAAAAATTTTACCCATCCCGACAAAAGATGGTTTTCATCATGATGAGTGGATTGCACTGCTCACTTCGTATGAAAAGAGCTTTATACTGATTGATGAAAAACTTTTCCGGTACAGAATTCACGATAATCAGCAAGTGGGCGGTGTTCTTTATAAAAATGATGATGCAACAGCAAAAAGACTGGTTAATCACTTTAATTTATTCTCTGATGAAAAAACTTTTCTTCAATATAAAAAATTCTTAAAAAGACTGAGTCAGAGTTATAATAAGCATAAAACTTTATCAGTGGAAAATGATGGCAAGAATATTTACATTTCAAAGGAAATTATGGCGAGATGTCTTCAGCTTTTTAAGCATCATCAAAAAATAATGCGAAGTAAGTATCCTTTAAAATTCTTTATCTTGGGCATTGCAGATCTGTTTAATAATAAAAGAAAAATAAAATGATCCAGAATTTGCTGAAAGGAAAAAGTATTATTATCGCCATCCCTAACGATTTTGGGCTTCCCGGGATGTTTAAGGAAAATCTTGAGTTCTTAGGAATGAAAGTTTATGCATTAGATCATTCTCAAAATCATCAGTCAATCAGTTTGTCTGATAAAATTAAACATATTCAAAGAAAAATATTTAATAGCGACCGTACATACAAGTCCATTGCCAGAGAAAACAACAGGCTCAAAACTGAAAAAGGACTTCATCTGAATTTTCTGAATTCACTGGAAGAAAAAACAGACTATGCTCTCATTCTACGACCAGATTTACTAAACGATGAAGTGATTCAGAAGATAAAACATTCAACAAAAAAACTGGTCGGTTACCAGTGGGATGGCTTAAAACGATATCCTGGTATTTATAAAAAATTAGATTTTTTTGAAAGTTTTTTTGTTTTTGATCCGGAAGATTTAGCTTTTAATGCGAATTTCAAACTCATGACCAACTTTTATTTTGATTACGATTTAAAAGTCAACGAAAATCCGGGAAAAGATGTTTTTTTTATAGGAAGTCATATAGAAGGCAGAATGCCACTTCTCATGGAAATCTGTTCTTTTCTGAAGAAAGCAGGTTTTAAGATTGATATTAATGTAATGGGAAGCTCAAAAAAATATGCGGCAGCTCATTCTGAAACCGGAATAACGTTCATAAAAGAGATTTTTGATTTTAAAAAGAACTACAGAAGAATAGAAAATTCTGCTTCGATTCTCGATCTTCTTAACGATGTTCATATTGGTTTGTCGCTCAGAACGTTTGAAGCAATTGGTTTTCGGAAAAAACTTATTACCAATAATATTCAGGTAACAAATTATGATTTTTATAATAAGAATAATATTTTTGTATTGGGAGAAAGACCTTTAGAGGAGTTAAAAAGCTTCCTTTCAACACCATACGAAAATTTAGACCGGGATATCAACACCAAATACAGCTTCACCAACTGGCTTGCAAATATTCTGAATCTTCCCGGTCACAACCCGATAATCAAGTAATAACATGAAAATTTCTGTAGCAATTTGCACGTATAATGGTGAAAAATATATCGAAGAGCAACTGGATTCTATTTTAAACCAGAAAGTTTCCGTGGATGAAATTGTAGTTTGTGACGATTTATCTACAGATAAAACCTGGGAAATTCTAAAGAACTATAAACTGAAATATCCTGAAATTTTTAAGATTTTTAAAAATGAAAAGACTTTAAAAAGTGTAAAAAACTTTGAAAAAGCCATAAAACTCTGCACTTACGAAATTATTTTTCTAAGCGACCAGGACGATTATTGGTATCCTCAAAAAACTGAAATTTTTGTTTCAAAATTTAAAGAAAATCCTGAAATGTTGGGTTACTGTTCTAACGGATATCTTATGGATGAGAATTCTGATATCATGACTGAATATTTTACCAAATGGGATGTTTATGAAAAATATTTAGAAGATAATCCTAAGAATGACAATTTTAATTTTCTGACGCAGAAAGGTAACTTTTCTACAGGGGCAACGATGGCGGTAAGGGCAGATTTTGCAAAATCTATATTACCAGTACCAATTTTGGAGAATTTCCACCACGATGAATGGTTGACTTTGCTAGCAACAATTCCCGGAAAAATGGGTTTTATCAGTCAGAAACTCATCAATTACAGGGTGCATTCATCTCAACAAGTCGGAGGTATTGCCTTTTTAAAAAATTCTGATTATTTTTCTGAAATATATCAGTACTTTATTTTCAATACCATCAATGATGATTTCAAAAGTATTAAAAGCAGAATTCGAGCACAGATAGACTGGCATAACAAATTTTTAATTTATTATAAAAACAATTCTCTTCAACAGGAACAGCTGAAAAAAAAGTTTTTTGAAGAGCTGAAAAAAAATATGGATCTGCTCAAAAAAAAGTTTCCTTTCAAAAGCTTTTTTATTTATAATCTAGATAAGCTGCTCAATAAAAGACAGCTTAAAAAAAATTAAACATTACAAAAATTACTATGGGTATAAAACGTCTCATAAAAAACTATATCAAAGCATATCGACTGAAGAAAGCGGTAAAAAAAGCTGATTACGAACTGCTTTCCTTCGAGGAAATTGTAGAAAAATTGCATACTCTGCCCCAAAGTCAAAACCCGAAAGTCAGCATTATCATTCCTGTCTATAATCAGATCAATTATACTCTTAACTGCCTCTACTCTATCGGGAATGCAAAAGAGAACACATCTTTTGAAATCATTATTGTAAATGACTGCAGTACAGATAATTCTGAAGAAGTATTAAAAAACATCAAAGGAATAAGGCTTGTAAAAAATTCTGAAAATTCAGGTTTTCTAAAAAGTGTAAACCATGGTATCAACAATGCTTTGGGAGAATACATTTATCTGTTGAATAACGATACCATCGTACAACCCGGATTTTTAGATACTCTAGTTGATGTGATGGAAACGAAGCCAGACGCAGGAGCAGTAGGATCAAAATTAATTTACCCTAATCATATCCTGCAGGAAGCAGGTTGTTTGATTTACAAAGACCGTCACATTGTTAATTTAGGACGCAATCAGTCACCTGACAATCCTGAATATAATTTTCTGAAGAAAGTAGATTACTGTTCGGGTTGCAGCCTTTTGTTCAGAAAAATAAATTCCCAGGGAGAAATCAATCTTTTAGATGAAATCTATGCACCTGCTTACTATGAAGAAACAGATTTCTGTATGAGATTAAAATACGAGCAAAATCTTCAGGTATATTATCAGCCTTTATCTGTTATAGTTCATTTTGAGAATGTTTCCCATCAAAACGAAGCACCGTCATCAGATAAAACCCGTTTAATGGAAAAGAATTCCGCAGTATTTTATGAAAGATGGGGAAAGCATTTCACCGAGCCAATGATACTAAATCAATTGTTGAATATTGATAAAAATAGTAAAAAACCTTCGATTCTCTTCGTAGAAACCTATTTTCCAAAATTTGATAATGATTCCGGAGCAAACCGCATTGTAGAAATCATGAAATATCTTACTCTGCATGATCATAAAGTATTTCTGATTACGATGAATGAAGAATCTAAGGATGAATCTTATATAAAACTATATGAGTCTTATGGAATTCACATTCTGAGAGGTTTTGTTAATGAAAAAGCAGAAATTATAACCCAAAAAATACAACTTAAAAATTTAAATACATTTATTGATCAGATATGGATATCCAGAATTGAAACGTATCATTATTTTGTTCAGCATTATATGTCTTTAATCTCAAAAAAAACAATGATTTATGATATGGTCGATTTCCAATATCTTCGTATAAAAAGAGAGATAGAATTGGGTTTAAATACAATGACTGACGCCGAATTAAAGATGGCAAAAGAAAGAGAAATGTCTGCAATTAATAACAGCAATAAAGTCATTGCAATCAGCGAAACTGAAAAAGATTTTCTTACTGAAACGGGAATTGATAAAAATAAAGTACATGTAATCAGCAACATTCACGAGCTGAAAGAAATTGATAACAAACCACATTTTAATAAGCGTTCCGGAGTACTTTTTATCGGTGGTGGCAAACATAATCCCAATATCGATGCAATTATTTTTTTGCATGAAATCATGAAAATTGTATGGCAAAAAAGACCTGATATCTCTGTTGATATTATTGGTGGAGATATGCCCGACGAAATAATAAAGCTTGACTCAGACCATTTTAAAATAAGAGGCTTTGTGAAAGTTGTTTCAACATATTTTACCAATGCTATACTTACAGTTGCACCACTGAGATATGGTGCTGGTGTAAAAGGAAAAATCGGGCAGGCTCTGGAATTTTCTCTGCCGGTTGTTACCACAACGATTGGTGCAGAAGGTATGCATCTTGAAAACGAGGATACGGCAATGATTGCAGAAATTTCTGATAAAGAAAAATTGGCAGCTGATATTATTCGCCTTCATGAAGACGAAAACTTATGGACAAAATTATCCGATAATTCTTCAAAAGCAATCTATCCGTTTACGATCAACGGTCAGAAAAAGGAAATTTTCAATTTATTCAGTTAGTATTAATCAACAGGATTTTAATTCTTTATCAAAACAGTTATGATAAACAAAAAGAACATCATTAAGGTCGGATATCTTTTATCTTATGACTATGCATATATTTTTACTTCTTTACAGGAAATTTATAATGAAGTCGACAGTATCGTAATAAGCTACGATGCAAAAAATAAGACCTGGGCGGGTAATGATGTTTTTATTCCCCAAAGTTTTTTTTCTGATATAAAAAAACTTGATGTTGACAATAAAATAATCTTTTACGAAGATCATTTTTACATTGCAGGAATGCAGCCAATGGAGCTTGAAACCAGACAGCGAAACATGATGGCTGAAAAATTGGGATTAGATGGATGGCATATTCAGATTGATGGGGACGAATATGCTTATGACTTTTCAAAATTATCTGACTTCCTGAGACAAAACAAATTTCTGTTAAAAAATCCTGAAAACAAGCCTTTCAATTTCCAGGTTAATTTTGTGACTTTGTTTAAAAGAGATGAGAAAGGCTTTTACGTCATCACGCCATTTGAAGAAAAATGCATGCTCATTACCAATTACCCAAAATATGATTATGCAAGACTAACGAATAAAGGCCGCACACTGCCTCTAGACTTTTATCTCATTCACCAGTCATGGGCCAGAGACGAGAATGAAATAGTAGAAAAAATCAATAATTGGGGGCACAAAAATGATTTTGACACGACCTCTTTTCTTGAATTATGGAAAGGCCTGAATGCAGAAAATTACAAAGACTTTAAAAACTTTCATCCTCTGGATGCACCTCAATGGAAAGAGATTTCTTTTTTTCCTGCAAAAAACATTTCTGAATTCATCACCCTCTTTTCTAAAGAATATCCTCAGAAAAAACTTCAACTTGATCTCTCATTTACAAAAAAGTTTAAGCTTAAACTTAAAAATTTATTTTGATAATAAAATTTGAAATAAAAAAGGGTAATGTTGATTCAACATTACCCCTTTTATTTTTTAAATTATTTTTTCACCAGCACTGCAGTCATCGAGTCTGCTTCCGCAAAAATATCAGTTCCACACTTACATTTCAGCACATGATAATCATAATCTGAAGAACCACAACTGTAACATTTTTTTGGTAAAGTTGATCTTCGATATATTTTAATGCTTTTAATATTCTCAATTAAATTTTTGATTTCCTCAAAACTAAACAAAGAATTAACAGTCAGCTCTTTTATCTTACTTTCCTCAATCTTTGCATTATTACTCATGTAATGCTCAATAAATAACAGCACGTGTAACGGCGAAATATAATTTTCACTTTTACCCTGCTGAATGTAGTAATCATGATTCGGGTGAGAGGTATGTATATCTTCAAGAATGTAAATACCATTAGATTTCAGATAATCCATTCCGATAACAAGGCAGTTTTTTTGGTGTTGCGGAAAATGACTTCCATCTTCAATAATCAAATCAATTTCATTACCCGTTGTTCCAAAAAAAGCTTTGATATCTGAAACTTTATCCTGATCTAACTGATAATAAACAATATCTTTATTTTGAGTCCATTCCGCTTGTATTGGAAGAATATCGGCAGCAAAAATTTTCGCTTCAGGATATTGTCTGTTCAGCCATCTTACAGAATCACCTTTGAAAACTCCAAATTCAATGACTTTCTTTACATTTTCTAATCTCAAAAGTTCATCACTGTAAATTGCGTCATATCTGTGCCAGAAAAATTTATCTGTATTCTCAATATTTACTGTACCTGTCATATATTTGTTTAATTAATTTCTATCATACTCATCATCGAGTTTCACGATATCATTTTCCTCAAAATAAGCCTCTGCATGAACTTCAATGAAAACAAAAAAATTATTTGACAGATTCATCATTCTCTGTGTTTTGTTTCTTATGAAATATTTTTTCCGTCTTTACCTTATCTGCATAGAAGTTACTTAGGTTATTTCGCAGGTTTCAAGCGTAATTCGTGAGTTCTAAATTTTTACAAATGTATATAATAAGATTAAAAAATCCCAACTTCAAAAATATTAAACAGGCGCAAAATATTTTATTTAAGTAAATTTGCAAAAATTTTATTTAAGAAATGAGCAAAGTAAGAGTACGTTTTGCACCAAGTCCTACGGGGCCATTGCATTTGGGAGGCGTAAGAACAGCATTATATGATTATCTTTTTGCTAAAAATCAAGGTGGCGAGTTTGTATTGAGAATTGAAGATACAGACACGGCAAGATATGTGGAAGGGGCAGAAGATTACATCGAAGAAGCTTTGGAATGGTGCGGAATTATCCCCGATGAAAGCCCGAAAAAAGGCGGAAAATTTGCTCCCTACAGACAGTCTGAAAGAAGAGATATTTACGACAGATATACTGAGCAGATTCTTAAAACAGATTATGCTTACATCGCTTTTGATACCGCTGAAGAACTGGATGAGATCCGTGCTGAATACGAAGCAAACGGTGAAGTTTTTTCGTATGATAACAAATCCAGAAACCGTTTAAGAAACAGCATTGCTCTTTCTGAAGAGGAAGTTCAGAAGTTACTCGACGGGAAAACACCTTACGTGGTAAGATTTAAAATGCCGGTTGACCGCACTTTGGGCCTTGTAGATATCATCAGAGGAAATTCTGCTGTAAATACAGATACTTTAGACGATAAAGTTCTTGTAAAAAACGACGGAATGCCGACGTACCATTTTGCCAACATCATCGACGACCACGAGATGGAAATCACCCACGTAATCCGTGGTGAAGAATGGCTGCCCTCTTTAGGTTTGCACACTTTATTATATGAAGCAATGGGTTGGGAAGCTCCTGAATTCGCCCATCTTTCATTAATTCTAAAACCAGACGTTTCTACATTAATTAACAGAGAAAATATTGACAGCATAACAAAATCTTTTACAGAAGAATTTGTGACAAAAAACAGTCAGTTTTCTTTTGAGGAATCAGCTGCGTTAATAAAATCATTATTTTCAGAGGTGAAGAGTCCGCGATTTAAATCTATGTTGACAGAAAATGAAAAAGACAACGAAATAACAGCTTCTGTAAAACAGTTTTTAAAGAAAGGACTTTCAGGAAAACTGAGTAAAAGAGATGGCGATAAATTTGGATTCCCTGTCTTTCCTTTAAACTTTACAGATCCTGCGACAGGAAATGTGTCTAAAGGTTACAGAGAAAGCGGATATTTGCCTGAAGCATTCATCAATATGGTGGCACTTTTGGGATGGACTCCGGCAGATGATAAAGAAATTTTATCTCTGGAAGAAATGGCAAAAGAATTTGATCTGAATAAAGTTCATAAAGCTGGAGCAAGATTCAGTAAAGAAAAATCTGAATGGTTCAATCATCAGTATATTCAAACGAAATCTGATGAAGAACTGCTTGAGATTCTAAAGAATTCAGATTTAAATTTAAACACTGAAGATGAAAAATTATTAAAAATCATTCATCTGATGAAAGAGAGAGCAACGTTCCCTAAAGATATTTATGAAAACGGAAAGTTCTTCTTTGAAGCTCCGACGTCTTACGATGAGAAAGCTTCAAAAAAAGCGTGGAATGATGAGGCTTCTACTCTTTTAACTGAATTTTCTTCTGTTTTAAACGACACTGAAGCATTTACTTCAGAAAATATCAAACAAAAATTACATGATTTTGCCGAAAGCAAAGGCGTGGGAATGGGGAAAGTGATGATGCCGCTCCGTTTGGCCTTAGTAGGAGAATTGAAAGGCCCTGATGTTCCCGATATCGTGGAACTTGTTGGAAAAGAAGAAAGTATCGCCAGAATAAGCAATGCTGTAAATAATTTTAAATAGATTTTCATAATTTTTCATACATTTGAAAGATTTAATTTACTTCAAGAATGGAATATTTAAGTTTCGAACTTCCTATAAAAGAGCTGATGGATCAGTATCAAACCTGTTCATTGGTAGGAGAAGAAAGTGGTGTTGATGTAAAATTAGCATGCAGCCAGATCGAGGATAAGATTATAGATACCAAAAAAGAAATCTATGGCAACCTTACACCTTGGCAGAGAGTACAGTTATCCCGTCATCCGAACCGTCCGTATACTTTAGATTACATCAATGGTATGGTAGACAAAGGAAGCTTCCTTGAGCTTCATGGTGACAGGAATTTTGCTGATGACCCTGCATTGATTGGTGGTTTGGCAACATTGGATGGCCAGAGAATTATGATTCTCGGAACCCAGAAAGGAAGAACGACCAAAGAAAGACAGCACAGAAGATTCGGGATGCCGAATCCTGAAGGATACAGAAAAGCTTTAAGATTAATGAAGCTTGCAGAAAAATTCAAAATTCCTGTAATCACTTTGGTTGATACACCGGGAGCCTATCCTGGTCTTGAAGCTGAAGAAAGAGGACAGGGTGAAGCGATTGCAAGAAACATTTTCGAAATGACAATGCTTAAAACTCCAATTTTCACATACATTATTGGTGAAGGAGCGAGTGGCGGCGCACTGGGAATTGGTGTTGGAAACAAAGTGTACATGCTTGAAAATACGTGGTACACGGTAATTGCACCGGAAAGCTGTTCTTCAATCTTATGGAGAAACTGGGATCATAAAGAAGATGCAGCCAATGCATTAAATCTTACACCAAAAGATGCTTTAAGAGAAAAATTCATAGACGGAATTATTGAAGAACCACTTGGTGGAGCACATTACGATCCGGAAGTAACTTATTTAAATTTAAAAGCTTCAATTTTACAGAATATTAAGGCTTTCTCTAAATTCACAGGCAAAGAACTTGAAACGCACAGACAGGACAAGTTTATTGCAATGGGACAGTTTAAAGGATAAATTTAGATTAAACATAAAAAAAACGCAGCGAAAATAATTTTCAGCTGCGTTTTTTTATATTAAGTTTTAAAATATTAATCATTCACACTTAACTCCAGTTCGATATCTTTTGCAATTCTTTTCAGGGAAGAATATTTCGCATCGCAAACCATTGTAGTCAAAACATATTCGCCTTTGTCCACCTGCACATAGTTTTGTCCGTTGGCAGGAACATTGAGATTGTAGTATTTTTTTCCGGTAATTTTTACGATGAGATTACATTTTGATCTGTTTTTAATATTAATGTAAGCTGTAGGATCAGAATCATCCTGATTAAAAATATGAGACAGATAATCCGCAGTTCTCTTGTGTTCTTCGCTCGTCCCCGCTTTTTTACTTCCGACACTGGCATAATTTACAGTGCGTTTCGGAGCTGAATTGGATGCGACGGATTTACTTGCCAGGTCCTGATTTTTGGTGATTTTCTCCACTTTGTCCTTACTCATCGGTGTGATGGTAGGCTTGGCTTCCGGTGAATTGTCTGCCATGATTATTCCAATCAGCTTTCTTTTGAAATATTCCGTTTTTTCATGTCCCGGATTCTGTTTCAGAAAACCTGCAATAATTCTGGCTTCGTTTGAAATTTCGGCATCCTGCTCTGTGTATATGATCAATGTTTCCTTTTCTGCAACTGCCTTAGCTTTGGTTTTAGATTTTTTCTTCTGAGCAAAACCTAAGCTGAAAAGACAGACAAAAAGGATAAGAAAAATTTTCTTCATTAAAGTTATTATTAAAATTTTATCAAATAAATACTATAACGCAAAAAGTCATTTTTTAGTTTATCATTAAAACATTATCTTTGCGCCACAAAATTTAAACGAATATAAACAATTATAAATTTAAATAAAAAATTATAAATATTATGTCTTATTCACCAGCTGCTGCAGACGTAGCAAAATTAAGAAATCAAACAGGTGCAGGAATGATGGACTGCAAGAAAGCTTTAGTTGAAGCAGAAGGAGACTTCGAAAAAGCAGTTGACATCCTTAGAAAAAAAGGACAGAAAGTTGCAGCTAACAGAGCAGACAGAGATTCTTCTGAAGGTGCTGTAATCGCAAGAGTAAATGAAGACAATACTTTAGGTGTTGTAATCTCTCTAAACTGCGAGACTGACTTCGTTGCTAAAAACGAAGCGTTCATCGAGTTGGCTTATGAATTGGCTGAAATGGCTATCTTCGCTGCTACTAAAGAAGAATTATTGGCTACAGATTTCCACGGATTGACTGTTGCTGACAAATTGATCGAGCAAACTGGAGTTATCGGTGAAAAAATCGAGATTGGTGCATTCGAAAGAATCACAGGTCCTTTCCTTGGAGCTTACATCCACGCTGGAAACAAAATCGCTGCAATCACTGCACTTTCTGCTAAAGTAGACGGAGCTGACGAAGCTGCAAAATCTGTTTCTATGCAGGCTGCTGCTATGAACCCAATCGCTCTTGACGAAACTAAAGTTTCTCAGGAAACAATCGACAAAGAATTGGAAATCGAAAGACACAAACTTACTGAAGAAGGTAAGCCTGCAAACATTATCGATAACATCTTGAAAGGTAAAATGCAGAGATTCTACAAAGACAACACTTTGGTGCACCAGGATTTCATCAAAGACAGCTCTATTTCTGTAGCTGACTACGTGAAATCTGTAAACGGAGACCTAAAAGTAACTGGATTTATCAGAGTTAGCTTGTAAGAACTTTTTTAAGTTTAAAATATCAGTCCCGGTGAACTTGTTCATCGGGATTTTTTCATTTTATTTTAAAAAATAACTCCACAGCATCGAGGGTGAAATATATTATAATTCAACAAAAAATAACTCAATATATTAAGAAATATGTAATTTATTGACTTTTAATAATTAAATTTGTTTTCTAACAGACTAAGCATGAAAAAATTTCTACTGAGTATCTTCACATTTATTTGCCTTGTCGTAAATGCTCAATTGGACACGGATCATTGGTTTGCACCTATGGCTCTCAGACAGAATCCGAACCAATTACAAAGCTTTCTTTATCTGTCAACAAATGAAAGTTCACCATTTTCAGTGCAGATTTTTAACAATAATACGCTCTTTACAACAGTACAAATAAGCAAAGGAAATCCTGCACAGGTAAGCATCCCCACCGATTTTATGTCTACCAACAATCCAACTAAAATTCTTACACCTAATAACATGGGAATCTATGTAAAAGGAACCAAGAAATTTTTTGCGAATTACAGATTTTCTCTGCCTAGTCATGCAGAAATCATAACTTCAAAGGGACTAGCTGGTTTGGGGAAAAAATTCTATGTTGCTATGGCTCCTATTACCACTCCGCAAACATTTGTAAACTCTACAATTGGAGTCATTGCGACGGAAGACAGTACCAATGTTGTTCTATCAGGATACAATCCGAACGTTGTCTTTTCTGATGGTTCCTCCAGCCCAACAAAAACATTTACTTTAAACAAGGGTGAATCTTACATTATAGAAGCGCTAAGTACGACCTCACCATTTAACAGCAATGGTTTAGTGGGAGCGAAGCTAGAAGCAACGAAACCCGTATCACTAACCAATGGAAATTTTAATGGAATTTATACATTTGGGTTTGTCGGTAACAGTGACATTCTGATGGATCAGTCTGTTCCCACAGACAGATTGGGCAAAGATTTTGTGGTAGTAAAAGGAAATGGAGATGCCTATTCAGACATGGAAAGCGTATTATTACTAGCAACTGAAGACAACACTACATACACTATTAACGGGATTTCATTAGGCCTCACTCTTAACGCCGGAGAATACCAACTGCTAAGTAATTTCTACACTCATCAGGGAAATGGCCATTATAACTTGAGCGTTTCGTCATCCAAAAACATCTACTTGTATCAGTTTTTAGCAGGCGCATATGGACCCGCTGAAAATGCAACGGGTGGTATGAATTTTATACCACCACTAAGCTGCTTTATGCCGAACAAAGTAGATGAAATAGGATTTATTAACCAAATTGGATCTAATACATACAATGCCAAACTCAACATCATTACTCAGGCTGGAGCCACAGTAACCGTTAATAACGCATCGATTCCTACCACTAATGGACCATACCTGATAACTGGAAACCCAGATTGGGTTACGTATTCTATACCAAATATTTCAGGAAACATCACAGTAAATTCTACAAAGTCTGTTACAGCCGGAATAGCAGCTGGAAGTGGCGCAGTAGGCTATGGGGGCTACTTTGCAGGGTTTTCATCAGTGCCCGTAATAGCCAAAACGGGAGATTGCTATGTCGGAAACCTTCTACAGGTTGACAATTCGTATGATTCTTACCAATGGTTTTTAAATGGTGTTCTTATACCTGGCGCAAATACTTATTCAATAAACCCCGAATTATATGGCTCAGGTAATTACACTTGCTCAGTCACTAAAAACAATTGCGAGACTAAACTAACTCCAGTTTACACTTACACGGTTTGCCCACCGATTACCAATTTAACTTACAACATTGGAAGTTGTAATTCTAAATTAATAATTCCCGCCTTTACAACATCAAATCAATCGGTCTCTCCCACTTTAACAACAATTGTATCTAGCCCTTCTTTAGGTACGGCAACAGTAAATCCTCTAAATGGCCAAATAACATACACTCCAAATTCAGGTTTGACGTCGGATGCCATTGATGTTTTTGCATATTATATTGAAGGCACGGGAACTCCTGCTGATTTTGAATATTTCAAAATCACCGTAAATATTGATGTTCTTCAGATCAATAATGCGGCATTATCTATATGCAGTAACGCAAGCGATGCGACTTTCGACCTTACTGCAGCAGTAGTTACTTCAGACGCCGGAACTACTTCCAGTTATTTTTCAGATGCTGCCTTAACATCACCAATTGCAATTCCCACCACTTATACTTCGGCCAGTGGAATAGTTTATGTTAAAGTAACTTCATCATTCGGATGTTCAAAAACTGCCCAAATCAATTTAAATGTAAATCCTTCTCCTAACATCAATACAAGTAATTTCAATGCTGATATCTGTGACGATGACAGTGACGGAACAATCAATATCAATTTTGCAACAGTTACTCCTCAAATTGTAACAAATTCAGGAAGTTTTATTACAAAATATTACTTAAGTCAAACGGATGCCAGCGCCGGAAACAACAATACCTTGCCAGTCAACTGGAGCTACACAGCAAACACAACAGTTTTTGTAAGAGTTGAAAGCAGCAATGGATGTTCTCCCGCTTTCGGAAAAATTGATTTTAAAATTATAGCTAAAATTCATCTCTTGACCCCAACTTATGTTTTACAAATTTGCGACACAGACAATAATGGCTCTGAAACGGTAGATTTAAATAATTATAAAAATATATTCACCTTGGATCCTACAACTGCAGTTACATTTCACAGTACACTGGCAGATGCACAAACTGGAATGAATACTATTCCTGCGGTACAGATTATCAATGGTGGAACAACGGGAATTTTTTATTTAAGATTTACAAACAGTACTCAGTGTTACCAAACAGGAAATCTGGCTATAGAAGTCAAGATGCTTCCAAATATTAATGTAGCTAATTTCAACGCCAACATTTGTGATGATAATCTTGATGGAATTCTGAATGTGAATTTTAACACAGTAACTTCTCAGATTGTCGCAAATTCAGCCAACTTTACCGTCCGATACTATTTAAGTCAAACCGATGCCAACGCAGGAAACAATAATACTTTACCTACGAACTGGACTTACACAGTAAATACTATTGTCTATGTAAGAGTAGATGGAAGCAGTACTTGCCCAACTGCTTTTGGACAAATCAATTTCACGATTGGAAACAAAATAACCTTAATCACAAATAATTTAAACACACAGGTATGCGACAATGATATCAACGGTTCTGAGACGGTAAATCTCAACGATTACAAAAATCAGTTTACAACAGATCCTGCCGTCACCCTTACATTTCATTCCACTTTGACTAATGCACAGGCAGGAACAAATGCCATTGCAGCACAACAGGTTGTAACAAATTCGGGAATTTACTTCATAAGATTTATCAGTAACAACGCGTGCCCGAATACAGCAACGTTAAGAATCAACTTAAAATCTGGCAGAAAATCTGATACATTGAGAGATCAGGTTGTGTGCTCCGGTGAAAAGGCAACTCTGAACGCAGGAGTCGGATTCACCTCATATCTATGGAGTAACGGGGCAACTACTCAATCCATTACGGTAGGTGAAGGAATTTATTTTGTTGATTTGGGCTTTAATGGCTGTATTTACAGACAACAGGTAAAAATTACTACAGCACCAACTCCCGTCATTACAAGTATTCAAGTCACTGCCTCAAATGCTACCATCAATGTTATCGGCGGAACGCCACCTTACCAATTTTCACTGAATGGAATTGATTATCAGTCTTCGAATACGTTCAGTGGACTTACGAGAGGTCCGCATACGGTATATGTTTTGAGCGCAGATGGTTGTCAACCCGTAATAAGTGAATTTCTGATTCTCAATCTTGTAAATGCAATTACACCCGATGGAGACGGTCATAATGACATTTTAAACTACTCAGATTTACGGTTAAAGCAAAATGTAACAATAGAGGTCATAGATCGCTACGGAGCACCTGTCTACAAATCATTAGACAAAAATTATATATGGGATGGAAAATCTGGTGGAAGAACCCTCTCAACAGGTACATATTGGTACATCTTAAAATGGACAGAACCCGACACAAAACTGCCGGTTTCACATTCGGGATGGATTCTTATTAAAAATCGAAATTAAGATCAAATTTTTCATTATGCTTTTTTCATCATTTTTTTATTGAATCTGTTACAATATGACAGATTTATTAAAATTAAATTAAACATTTTCAACACGATCGAAAAAGAATAAAAAGATGTGAAAAATTGATTATTAATATGTAAATTTGCCTCCCTATAATTTCTGTATGAAAAGATTTTTACTAAGCATTTTTGCATTTTTGTGCTTATCCCTTAATGCTCAGCTTGATACCGATCATTGGTTTGCTCCTATGGCAGCCAAAGTAGCTACCACTAATTTACAGAGTTATTTGTATCTGTCTACTAATGAAACAACGCCATTTAGCGTTCAGATTTTTAATAACAACACTGTTTATACTACGGTGCAAGTAAGCAAAAACAATCCGGTAGAGGTAAGTATTCCTGCAGGATTTATGTTTGCAACAAACCCATCAGATCTTTTCGTTCCCAACACCATGGGTATTTCTGCAAAAGGAAGCAAAAGATTCTTTGCAAATTTCAGATTTTCAGTAACAAGCCATGCAGAGATTATAACCTCAAAAGGTCTTGCAAGTCTGGGTACAAAATTTTATGCAGCCATGGCACCACTTACAGGAAGTGAGTTTTACATCAGTTCCATGATCGGAATTTTAGCTACAGAAGATAATACCGACGTTGTAATTTCAGGGTATAATCCTAATGTAGTTTTTAGCGACGGAGTTACAGCCGCCACCAGAACAGTTACTCTTAATAAAGGACAATCATACATACTAGATGCCGTAAGTATTAATGCCGTCGAAAATATGAACGGATTGGTAGGAGCAAAAATAGAATCAACAAAACCTATTTCTGTTACCAATGGTAATTTTAATGGTATTTACACCAACAATAATTTCACCAACAACGATATTTTGATGGATCAGGCTGTGCCGGTGGATAAACTTGGAAAAGATTTCGCTTTAGTAAAAGGGAACGGCTCAGTAAACACAGGAATGGAGACAGCTCTTATCGTTGCTACAGAGAATAATACCACGTTCACCATTAATGGCACTGTTTCGGGTGTAACTTTAAATGCCGGACAGTATTTCTTACTTCCTGTCAACTACTATATTAATCAGGGAAATGGGGTATACAATCTAGGAATTACTGCAACAAAAAATGTATACGTTTATCAATTGCTTGCAGGTACAAATGTGGGAAACGAATATGCAACCGGAGGATTCAATTTTATTCCGCCGTTAAGTTGTTTTATGCCCAATCAGATTGATGAAATTGCTCAAATCAACAGAATTGGCAACACCACTTACGCTACCAAACTTAATATTCTTACCCAAACAGGAGCAACGGTTACTATAAACGGTGCCAATGTACCTGCAACGACCGGACCATATCCCGTACCTGGAAACGCGAACTGGGTAACGTATTCTGTTCCCAATGTTACAGGCAATATCACCGTAAACTCTACGAAATCTGTCACTGCCGGAATTGCGGCAGGAAGCGGTGCAGTTGGCTATGGTGGCTATTTTGCAGGGTTTTCCTCAGTTCCGGCCATTACAAAAACAGGTGACTGCTATTTGGGCGTATTACTTCAGGTAGACAGCAGTTATGACTCTTACCAATGGTTTCTAAACGGCCAGCCCATTTCCGGAGCAACATCGTATTCAATAAATCCTGAAACTTATGGTGCCGGAAATTACACCTGTCAGATTACAAAAAACAACTGCGAAACTAAGCTTACAGCAATTTACACTTACGTAACCTGTCCGCCAATTCCTACAGCTACATACACGATTGGAAGCTGCCAAACCAAACAAATTAATCCCGCACTTGTGATTTCCACTCAAACTATGGTTCCTTCAAGTGTAACTGTGGTTCAGACTCCTACTTCAGGGACTACATCTGTAAATTCTTCTACAGGACAAATTACTTATACGCCAAACACTACATTGACAGCAGATGTAGCAGATAGTTTCATCTATTCCGTTCAGGGAAATGGAAATCCTGCTGACATCGAATATTTTAAAGTAATAATTAATATTGATGTTTTACAGGTTACAAATGCAACGCTGACTGTATGTGCAAACGCCAACGGGACGGGAACTTTTGACCTGACATCCGCTGTAGTAACCTCAGATACGGGAACTACAATAGCCTATTACGCTGACGCTGCTCTTACCGTTCTAATCGGAAGTGCAAATAATTACAGCACCACTGCAACAACGGTTTATGCAAAAGTAACTTCACAGTATGGTTGTTCAAAAACTGCTCAGATTACATTGAATTTAAATCCGTCACCGAATATCAACACAGCAAATTATAATGCTAATCTTTGCGATGATAATTTAGATGGAATTATCAATATTAATTTCTCAACTGTTACTCCGCTGATCGTAACCAATTCAGCAAATTTCATAGTAAAATATTATTTAAATCAAGCTGATGCAAATCTTGGAAATGCTAATACATTACCAGTAAACTGGACCTATACCGGCAATACTACAGTCTATGTAAGAGTCGAATCCACAAATGGTTGCCCACCCGCTTTCGGGCAGATCAACTTCACCATTGCAAATAAAATCACTTTATTAACTCAGGATTTCAGCACATTAGTTTGCGATACCAATTGGGATGCAACTGAATCTGTAGATTTAAATACTTACAAAAACAATTTCACAACTGATCCTGCGGTTTCACTGACATTTTATAACACCTTGGCTGCTGCGCAAAATGCTACAGGTCCTGTTAGTGCAAACCAAACCATTGCACCAACTCAGGTTTTCTATGTAAGGTTTCAAAGTACAAACGGCTGTGCGAATGTTGCTAAACTAACTTTAACTCTTGATCAGCTTACCGCGACCAATGCATCTCTGACTGCATGCGCAGGAACAAACGGACAGGCAACATTCAATCTGACAGGTCCGGTCGTAACAACAACTCCTGGAGCTGTTGTCACTAACTTTTCTGATGCTGCTTTAACGAACCCTATTCCACTGCCTACAGCATATCCTTCAACAGGAGGAACAGTTTACGCCAAAGTAACTTCAACTTTCGGGTGTACCAGAGTGGCACAGATTACTTTATTCGTTAATCCTTTGCCGAATATAAATACCGCCAGTTTTAACGGAGCCATCTGTGATGATAATCTTGATGGAACTGTAAATGTGACTTTCTCTTCGATCACGCCTCAGATTGTAAGCAATTCAGGAAGTTTTACCGTTAAATATTACCTTACAGCAGCAGCGGCTACAGCCGGAGGAACCAATAACCTTCCCAACAACTGGTCTTACACCGCAAATACTACAATTTATGTGAGAGTAGAATCTGTAAATGGTTGTCCACCTGCATTCGGCCAGATTAATTTTACAATTGGAGCAAAAATCCCTTTAATTACAACCAACGTCATCACACAGGTTTGTGATCTAGATTTGAGCGGCTCAGAATCTGTTAATTTAAATGATTATAAAAATCTGTTTACAGCTGACCCAGCAGTTTCATTAACGTTTTATTCTACGTTAGCAAATGCTCAAAACGGCACTGCTCCGGTGAATGCTGTTCAGAATATTACCGGTGCACAGGTATTTTTCGTGAGATTTACCAGCGCAAATGCATGCCCTGTAGTTGCACAAATCAGCATTACCCTGAAAGCAGGAAAAAAATCTGATGTGTTGAAAAATCAGATTGTGTGTCCCGGGCAAAGAGCTCTTTTGGATGCGGGTTCAGGCTTTACTTCTTATTTATGGAATACCGGTGCTACTACACAGAGTATTTTGGCTGGTGAAGGCAATTATTATGTTGATCTCACATTCAACGGATGCGTTTACAGGCAAAATGTAACGGTAACAAATGCTGTTTTACCAACCATTACAAGCATTACCGTAACGGCAGGAACTGCCACTATCAATGTAAGTGGTGGAACACCTCCATATCAGTACTCTATTAACGGATTCGATTATCAGACAAGCAATATTTTCACCGGACTTTCCAGAGGGCCATTTAAAGCTTATGTAAAAAGTGCCGACGGATGTGAGCCTGTTGTAAAAGACTTCCTCATTATTAATCTCATCAATGCAATTACACCAAACGGGGATGGTCATAATGACTATTTAGATTACACCGATCTTCAGATCAAACAAAATGTAAGCATTGAAGTAGTAGACAGATACGGAGCACCGCTTTACAGATCAACAGACAAAAATTACAAATGGGACGGACGAGTAGGAAACAGAAACCTGCCAACCGGAACTTACTGGTATGTAATTAAGTGGATAGAACCAGAAACGAAGTTACCGGTTTCCTATTCTGGTTGGTTATTAATCAAGAATAGAGAATAATCTTTAAATTTTTGTTAATATTTTTTAATATATCTTAATAATTTGTTTTACTTTTGTAGAAATCCTAATTCCAACTACTATGAAAAGATTTCTACTAAGTTTTACTTTAGTGTTTCTGACGTTCACCAGTCTTTTTGCCCAAAGAGACACAGATCACTGGATAGCACCCTATTACAATTCTAGCTCTACATACGTTAATAGGCTTTATCTTTCCACAGATTCTGTTCAGCCTTTTACTGTAGACATATACAATAACAATGTTGTCATAGAAACCGTAACAATCAGCAAAGGAAATCCCGCAACTTATACTGTTGACAATACTATAATTACAGCAACAACGTCAACACAGGCATTTACAGTGATAGATAAAGGGCTCTATTTAAAGGGCTCAAAACCATTTTACTGTACTTTGAGATTGGCACAATCTGCACATGGAGAAGTCATTACAAGTAAAGGAAAAGCAGGTATTGGTAAAGAATTCTATGTTGCCAATACACCATCTCCAGCAAATTTCACATCAAATAACTTCACTGCTGGAGTTATGGCTACTGAAAACAACACTTCAGTTACAGTAACATGGAATGGATCAATAACTTTTATCGGTGGGCCAGCTGGAATACAAAACACACACACATTTACGCTCAATAAGGGGCAATCCTTTCTGTTTGCAGGTGCGGTAGGTACCACTGCACCGTTTATGGGAGCAAAGATTGTATCAGACAAACCAATTACCCTTACCAATGGAAATGCTAATGGAAATTTTGGAGACAATGCTACAGGATCTTCATCAGATGGAATTTTAGACCAGTCTGTACCTGTAGAAAGATTAGGAAACACCTTTGCAATGGTGAGAACGAGATCTACAACTTCTGATCTTGAAGGTGGGATTATCATTGCAACAGAAAACAATACCCAAATTTTTCTTAACGGATCCTCAATTGCAGTAGCAACTATTAATCAGGGACAATGGTACAGAATTTCTGGCGATGCATATCAAGCACAAGGAACCAATGGTCATTACAATATGCTGGTATCGACTTCGAAAAATGTATACTTATATCAACTTGTATCTGTAGATAATAATAATGCAACATGCGGATTTAATTACATTCCACCATTAAACTGTTTTCTTCCAAGAAGAATTGACGAAATTGGATTAGTTAATGAAATGCCAAATATCTCTACAGCTATTTCGTTAAAATTGAATATCATAACAGAAGCTGGCGCAACCGTTACAGTAAATGGTTCTCCACCGACAGCAGCACAGGGACCTTACACCCTTACAGGAAATACAAATTGGGTATCATATGCTGTAGAAGGAATAAGTGGAAATCTAACAATCATCTCCAATAAAGCAGTAACTGCAGGTATTAATGGCGGATATAGTACAGCTGGATATGGCGGATATTTTGCAGGATTCAACTCTGTACCAGTAATTGCAAAGCAGACAGGAGACTGTGTTCCTGGAATTATTCTTGAAGTAGATTCAGGATACGATACTTACCAGTGGTTTCTTAACGGTGTTGCTATTCAGGGAGCAACTTCTAACACATACACTCCGCTAGCAGCAGGAAATTACACCGTTACCGTGACAATGGGAACCTGTCAGGCATTAACAACTCCTATCTATAAAGTATTCACATGTTTGAAGAATACTACACAGAACATCAATGTGTGTGCATCGAAAGTTATCATTCCAGCATTTACAAACTCTACTCAAACACCTGTAGCCAGCACAGTAACTATAGTTACACAACCATCTCACGGGATTGTAACAGTAAATCCTTCTACGGGACACATTACTTATATTCCAACTTCAGGATACTTAGGCGCTGATTCTTTCACTTATCAATTCTGCGGTAACGCACCGGAATTTGTAGATTGTGAGAAAATTACATTAAACCTAACTGTAGTTCCTTTCATTTTAAAAGACGTAACTATTAAAGCCTGCCAATACTTTGGAAACGGATTCTTTGACCTTACTACTGCACCTGTAACTGATTACAGTCCGGTGGTGAAGAAGTTTTTCCCAACCTTAGCACATTTGAATGCAGGTACTAACGAAATTACAAACCCTACAAACTATTTCTCAGGTGCAGGATTTGTTTATGTACGTGTAACTACAAGCGAAGGATGTATCGGTACTGCAAAAATTACTTTAGATTTCTACCCTGTTCCAGTGGTAACTGATGCCACTTTAACAGAATGTTTCTTAGAAAACAATGAGACCAAAGGAGAATTTGATCTTACAGCCGCACCAGTGAGCAGTCAGTCGCCAATCACGAAGAAGTTCTACCCTACTTTCGTAGATGCAAGCAACGGAACAAACGAGATTGTGACAGCATTAGATCAGTACGTTTCGTCTAACAGCATTTTATATGTGAGAGTTTACAGTGATTTAGGATGTTATGCTATTGCTAAAATCACTTTAAAAGTTACTCCTCCGAAAAGATCACCTCTATTGGTAGACAAATATATTTGTATTGATGACAGAACTGGTCTTGATGCAGGCCCGGGTTACCAGTCTTATACATGGAGTACGGGTGCTACAACTCAGGCTGTTACAGGCTTACCTGTAGGAGATTACTGGGTAATGCTGAAGGATAACGAATGTTCTGTAAAACAGTTTGTAAGCATCAAAAAGACAGTAGATCCTGCGATTACTTCAATTGAAATCTCAAACAATACAGCAACTGTAATCGTAAGCGGCGGTAAAGCACCTTACAAATACGCAGTAGACGGCACATCAACATGGCAGGATTCTAATGTATTCACAGGTCTTTCAAGAGGACAGCATATTTTCTATGTAAAGGATGCTTACAATTGCGCACCTGTAGCAGTGGAAATTACAGTTCCGAATCTGATCAACGCTATTACTCCAAACGGTGATAATGTAAATGATTATATCGATTACAGTGAGCTGAAATACAAAGGTGATCTTAGTTTCGTGATCTATGACAGATACGGCAACAAGATCTTTACAGGAGATAAATTCAATAACTATAAATGGGATGGTAAATTCTTTGATAAAAGTATAGTAACGGGAACTTACTGGTATCATATCAATTGGACTGAGCCAAATGCCCAAAAAACACCAATCAAGTACACAGGTTGGATCTTAGTTAAAAACAGAGAATAAAAATTCTCAGAAAAATATTAATGCCGTGGTCTTTAATCACGGCATTTTTCATTTTCAAAGTTTATTATTGACTTTAAATGTTTTTCGTAAATAATTTTAAACTTAGACAATCTCAACATTTGGCAATAGCTTCTTCCATTTGGAAATCAATTTTTCAGTTTAAACTTATTTCTTTAATAATCATTTTTATAATTATATGATATAAATTATATTTTGATCTTAACATATTTAAAATTAAAAACTTATCATTACAAAAAATTCATTATTTTTGCGAAAATCCTAATTCTGCTTATGAAAAAATTTCTACTAATTCTACTACTAATGATCTCCTCGGTCAATCTGTTTGCCCAGCGAGATACAGAGCACTGGATCGCACCTTATTATGCTTCCACATCCGTTACAGCACAGTCACTTTATCTTTCTACAGATTCTGTGACACCCGTGACAGTAACGGTAAACAGTAACAATACTGTTTTGGGAACAGTGACGATCAGCAAAAACAATCCGCAAACCTATATAGTACCCGGAGGAAATATTGCAGCCACAAGTACTGGGGAGGCTTTTACCGTTATCAATAAAGGTTTGTATCTGAATGGTACCAAACCTTTCTACTGTACGTTGAGAATGGTCAACAGCACACAGCACGCTGAAGTTTTGACCAGCAAAGGTAAAGCAGGTATTGGAACAGAGTTTTTTGTTGCGAACACTCCATCTGTTACGAGTCGTCCCGCTGATAACTTTACGGCAGGAGTTTTAGCAACTGAAGACAATACTACAGTTACCGCGACCTGGAGTGCAGTTACTCCGATAACTTTCCTTGGGGCAACACCAACAACCAATACGCATACTTTCAATTTAAATAAAGGACAGTCTTTTATTTTTGCAGGTACTATTGGTCCTGCGGCGCCATTTATGGGAGCAAAAATCGTTGCAACTAAGCCAATCACCCTGACAAACGGAAACGTAACAGGAAATTTTGGTGCCACAACATCTTCCGGTACTGATATTATCTTAGACCAGTCTGTTCCACTTAACAGACTAGGGAATGAATTTGCGATGGTAAAGACCAGATCTACCACTGCACAGGAACTGGAAGGAGGAATCGTGATAGCTACCGAAAATAATACTGAAGTATATTTGAACGGATCTGCAACTCCTGCAGCAACTTTAAACGCTGGTCAATGGCACAGAATTTCAGGAAGCAGCTATATAACTCAACCTGGAGGACACCCGAACATGTACATTAACACCACTAAAAATGTTTACTTATACCAACTCGTATCAGTAAATAATGACAATGCTACTTGTGGTTTTAATTATATTCCACCTTTAAACTGTTTTTTACCCAGAAAAATCGATGAGATTGGTAAAGTGGGAGAAATGCCTACAGGAGCAGGAGGTGCCAGTGCAGTACCTACTGGTACAATTGTAAAACTTAATATCCTTACCGAAGTAGGAGCCACCGTCACTTATACTGTGAACGGAGGTGCACCTTTAACACCTACAGCAGCACAGGGGCCTTTCCCTCTAACAGGAAACTCCAACTGGGTAACGTATGCTATTCAGCCCATCAACGGAAATATTGCAATTCAATCTAATAAAGCAGTTACTGCCGGGATAAACGGAGGTCACAGTACTTCAGGTTACGGTGGATATTTTGCAGGTTTCTCATCAATTCCGTTAATTGCAAAGCAGACCGGAGACTGTATTCCAGGACTTGTTCTAGAGGTTGATGATGGTTATGATACTTATCAATGGTTTAGAAACGACGTTGCGATTCCGGGTGCAAATTCTTATTCTTATACACCAACAATTGCAGGAAATTACACAGTAAGAATTACGGTAGGATCATGTCCACCTGCCACGACACCTACATATAAAGTTTTCACTTGTCTAAATGTATCTACAGATGCAGAAACGGTTTGTGAGGGTTATTATAATATTGTACCTCAGTTTACAAGTTCTACACAAACGTATGTTCCTTCAACCGTTACAATTGTAACACCTCCAACGAACGGAACGGCAATCATTAACCCTACCACCGGTGTTATAGGATATACTCCGAATTTCGCTTATGTAGGAACAGACACCATCACCTACAAATTCTGCGGAAACGATCCTGAATTTGTAGACTGTGAACAAATTACACTTACTTTCACTATTTCTGAAAGCCCAACTGTGAATAACGCAACATTGAGATCTTGTTACTTAACAAGCAATGTCTCTACAGCATTATTTGACCTTACAGCAGCAAACGTAACCCTTCAGCCATTAACTACTAAGAAGTACTACCCTTCTTTGACGGATGCTCAGAATCAGACTAATGAAATTACAGTTCCTGATAACTATGTTGCTCCAAACGGAGTTGTTTATGTAAGAGTAAGCAATGCAAACGGGTGTTATAGAGTAGCAGTAATTACATTAATTGTTCTGCCTCCTGTTTATTCTACAGTTTTAGTGGATAAAGAAATTTGTATTGAAGACAGAACCACCTTGGATGCAGGAACAGGATTCGACGGATATGCATGGAGCAACGGAGATACTACACAAATAATAAGCAATGTAACTGTTGGTAATTATTGGGTTGACTTGACAACTGGTGATTGTACAACAAGACAAAACGTAACTGTTTACCCTACTCAACAGCCGGTAATTTCTAATATTGAGGTATCTAATACAACAATTACTGTAACAGTTGCTGGTGGAACGGCTCCTTATCAATATTCAACTGATAATATCAAATGGCAGGATTCTAATATCTTCACGGATTTGGTAAGAGGCGACGTAATAGTTTACGTAAAAGACAGTTTCAACTGTGTACCTCAACAGGTAAATGTTACGATACCAAATATCATCAACGTAATTACTCCAAATAATGACGGTGTAAATGATGTCTTGGATTACTCTTCATTGGCTCATAAGCCTAATCTTACCTTTTCTATCTTCGACCGTTACGGTGTGAAAATCTTTGAAGGAAACAAAGACAAAGGTTACAAATGGGACGGAACAGTAGTTGGCAAGAGAATTTCTACCGGAAATTACTGGTACAGCATCTCCTGGAACGAAAACAACAGAACTCAAACTCCTGTAAAATTCTCAGGGTGGGTTCTTGTAAAAAACAGAGAATAATACTTAATTTTCATCAATAATTCAAAACCACAGTCATTTGGCTGTGGTTTTTTATATTATTTTAAACATTTAATATAAATTAATTATTAAATTTGTAGAAACCGTATCACCGATGAAGAAAATTCTATCTTTTTTTCTTTTAATCTTCATATATTCCGTTTCGCTGGCTCAGCTTGATCGTGAACATTGGTTTGCACCAATGGTAGACCGTACCGGAAACCCCAACCCTTATCAGACATTATACCTTTCTACCAGCAGGACTACACCGTTTCCGGTTACTATTTACAATAACAATACAGTAATCGGTACAGTTATAATCAGTAAAAATAATCCTCAGAAATTTGTTGTTTTGAGAGATTACATCATCACAACATTACAATCTGAATTATTCACAACTTCAACAAAAGGTTTATATCTTAAAGCAGAATTTCCGTTTTACGCGAACTTAAGATTTTCTGTATTTAATCACGGAGAAATTATAACCTCAAAAGGAATTCCTTCTACCGGAAATACTTTTCATGTAGCTTCAGCTCCTATTACCGTGAGCAATGGCATTCTCAACTTTATGACGAGTGTTTTGGCTACAGAAGACAACACACAAGTTACAATTTCGGGGTATAAAAGCACCGTACAGTTTTCCAACGGTACAACCGGACTCACCAACCCAACTTTAAGTTTCACTTTAAATAAAGGCCAGTCGTACATTCTTGACGGAAATGGAACTATTCCCGGGAACTGGGATGGCTTTATTGGAGCAAAAATACAATCAAACAAACCCGTCAACGTCACCAATGGAAACTTCAACGGTCAGTACGCAGGAAATATTCCCTTAAGCTCAGATATTCTGATGGATCAGTCTGTTCCCGTCAATCGCCTGGGAAGTGAGTTCGCACTTGTAAAAGGAAACGGAAGCATCACGTCTAATATGGAAGGCGCAATCGTAATTGCCACAGAAAACAATACTTTGGTTTACGTCAATAATGAAATTCCCCCTGTAGCAACACTGAATATCGGACAATATTACATTGTTCCAAGTTCTAAATATATTTTGCAAGGCTCGGGACACTATAATTTATATTTAAAAACAAGCAAAAACGCATATGTCTATCAAATGCTGGCCGGAAATTCTTCTGCAGCTGATGAGGTGGCAACAGGTGGTTTTAATTTCATTCCGGCACTTAACTGTTATCTTCCGAAACAGATCAATGAGCTCGGATTTATCAATGAAAATTTTGTTCATACAGGAGTAAATCCTTCAGGAATATTAAATATTCCAACTAAATTAAATTTAATTACAGAAAGAGATGCTGTTGTTACCATCAATGGAGTTCCACCGCCAGCAGGAACAGGTCCCTTCACGATGACCGGAACTTCAAGTTGGGTTACGTATGGAATTCCTAACGTTACAGGAACGCTTACAATAGTTTCTACCAAAGCCATCACAGCAGGAATTAATGCGGGAAGTGATGCGGTGGGTTACGGAGGATTCTTTGCAGGATTTCCTACACAACCTGTGATTTTAAAAGCAGGCACCTGTATTCCGGGAGTTGTGCTTACAGTAGATCCCATTATTTACGATACTTATCAATGGTATAGAAACGGAAGTGCAGTTCCTGGAGCTAACGGAACATCTTACACCCCTGTTCAGTCTGGAAATTATACCGTTTCGGTAACGATGGGAAGCTGTGCTCCTTTAGTTTCTGTCGCAGTTCCTGTACAAAACTGTACAAAACTGACAACCGAAAGCTACGATATCTGTACAACTAAAACGTTCACGCCTGCATTTTCAACTTCTACTCAAACGCCTGTGCCATCAACGGTTTCAATTGTTACAAATCCTTCACTTGGAACCGCTGTACTTAACACTACCAGCGGAGCAATCAACTATACAGTTACTAATCCTACAACTGCCGGAACCGATACTTTTTCCTACACTTTCTGTGGAAATGATCCGAATTTCCCTGATTGCGAAACGGTAACGGTAACTTTAAACATTGCTCCCGTAACTGTTACCAATACAACGCTCACAGCCTGTAGAGTTAATGGAATCGCAACGTATAATCTCACAACAGCAAACGTAACGACAAACACGCCAGTTGTAAAAACTTATTACACCAGCTTTACAGCTGCACAGACAGAAAATACTGCAGGATTAATTACCGTTCCAACAAGTTATCCAGCATCATCAGGTACAATTGTTTATGTTCTTGTTAAAAACAATACCGGATGCAGCAATATTGCACAAATTACACTTAATCATTATCCCGTTGCGATGATTAATCCTATCAATGTAATTGCTTTGTGTGATGAAAACTTAGACGGAGTAGTGCCTGTCATTTTATCCGATCTCACATTGTTAATTTTGAACAATCCAACTTATTTCACGAATGTAAGGTATTATACAACATTAGCAGATGCTAATTTGGGAAACAATAACAATTTGCCTAACAACTGGAGTTATTCAACAAACACAACGCTCTATATTCGTGTGGAATCTCCTGATGGTTGCGCTACAGTAATAGATAACTTAGACTTTGTTGTTGGCGGAAGACTTTCCTTACTAACGACATCTGCCAACCAAAATTATTGTGATGATGATTTGGATGGTACAAAACAATTGAATCTATCACAATTTGTAAATCAGTTTACGGCCGACCCATTAGTCGCTGTTAGTTATCACGCAACTTTGGCTGATGCTCAAAATGATGTAGCTCCTATCAGCAGCACCGTGAATCTTACAGGAACTCAAACCTACTTTTTAAGATTCAAAAAGACCGGATTCTGTTCAAATGTTGCATCAATTACGCTTACTTTAAAAATTCCAAAAAAATCTGATATTCTTACTGATAAAGTAATCTGTCCTAAAGCTACAACCACATTAGATGCAGGTTCCGGTTTTACTTCTTACAACTGGAGTACAGGAGCAACGACACCAAGCATATCTAATGTTTCTGCAGGAAATTACTGGGTTGATCTCACTTTTGATGGTTGCACATACAGACAATTTGTAACTGTATCAGATTCTTCACCACTTACCATTACTTCTATTGATATTAACGGAACCAAAGTGACCATTGGTGTAAGCGGCGGCACTCCTCCTTATGAATTTTCACTGGATGGATTCAACTGGCAGGCTTCAAATGTTTTCACTGATGTTCCTACGGGAAATCATATTGTCTATGTAAGGGATTCTGAACAATGTGAAGTAGTACAGCAGACTTTTGTAATCATCAATCTTATCAACACAATTACCCCTAACGGTGATACATTGAACGACGTGATTGATTATTCTGCATTAATGAATAAAGAAAATCTTGTCTTCAGAATTTTCGACAGATATGGAGCAGAACAGTTCCGTGGGACACCACAAAACAAATTTACGTGGGACGGCATGGTGAAAGGCAGACATGTCTCTACAGCCACTTACTGGTATTTTATTTCATGGACGGAGAATAAAATTATCAACGTAAAATACACGAGTTGGTTGCTTGTAAAAAACCGTAACGACAGTCTCTGGGACAAGTAAATTGAGTTTAATAACAATAATTAACAATTTGAGTTGAAGTTTAATATAACTTTAACCCGTTTTCTCACTTAGGAAGGCAAAAAATAAATATAATGTTGTGTAATTTTGCAACATTATATGAAGAAGATTATTACTCTTTTGTTTTTGGGTTTTATCGCTCAGATCAATGCGCAACTCTATTCCGGTGAAGTTTTTTTGAGAGACAATTCGCAGATGTATCTTAATCAGGTTTACGTTACCAATCTCAAGACCATGCAGACTGTATTGGCCAATTACAATGGTAATTTTCAGTTAAATGCCAGCACCGGAGATGTTATCAGATTCACAAGTATTGTTACCGAAAGAAAGGATATAAAAATTACACCCAATATGCTTTCGGGAAATAATCTTGTAGAATTAATGATTGCCTATTACGACATTCAGGAAGTGGTCATCAGCAGATTTAGACCAACCGGAAATCTTCGGTTTGATGTAAACTCCATCCGCAAAGAAGATAAAAAATACGCACTGAAAAAAATAATCGGACTTCCGGAACCGAAAGGTGACGGTACATCACCCCAACTTCCTATTGCAGGCTTCCGTGATGGCGGACTAACATTCAGTATCGAAAGTATTTTTGATGTGTTGTCTGGGGAAAGAAAGAAAAAACAGCGTTACGTAGCTTACGAAAGAATGAATTCCTCGGTTACTCAAATAAAAGATGTCTTAGGAGTAGATTATTTCACAAAAATAAGAATTCCGGAAAATTTAATTGATAACTTCTTACATTTCGTTTACACCTCAGAAAATATTGAAGTGTATGTACAGACCGGGAATTTTGATGCCATAAAAATGCCCATTGAAAAATACCTTCCAATTTATCAGAGAAGATTAAAAAATTCTCATTTGCAGGATATTATCAAGAATTAATATCGGTCTGAATTTTTAACATTTTTAAATTTTTAAAATCAAAAACAGAACAAAACTGATAAAAATTTATTTAAAAATATAATATTTAGCATCCAGAACATTGATTAACAAGGTTTTAATATTAAATTTAAACAATACTTAACCATGTTTTCACAAGTCTGCTACTTTTAAAATCCTTATTTTTGTCAAAAATTTGAAGCAACAAATCAATTAGTACATGAAAAACCTTTTTATTTTTCTTTTGACCCTATCTTTCGCAGGATTATCGGCACAAAAAAAAGGAAAAGACTACAGCAATATTCTTAAAAGTAAAAGTATTTACGAAATCAACGCTTTTCTTCGCGATGCCCATCCTGACGATCCTAAAAGAATCATTTTGAAACCAAGAGTGATGGAAATGATGAAAGAATACATCAGCAGTGCAGCGGATCCTAACGACAAAAGGGTGAAAGAGATGCAGGAAGATCTAGCAATGCTGAAAAGAAAACCTTCTACAAAAATCACTTTTGAAGAGTTTAATCAGAAAATCAAAGACAAGCAAATTGCCAAATACCGTGCGATTTTGGCTGCCAATAAAGTTCCGGTTAACTACACCAAAAGTAACCGTCAGAATGTTTATGTAACCGCTACTCCAGCCAACGCAAAAGCACCGGTAATTGCCGACACAGAAGCTGATGAATTTAATATGCTGATGGGAATGAGCTCTGCTGAACACAAGGATAAGACAGTAAAAATCCTGAATTCACTTTTTGACAATGACCCGAATTCAAAAGAGGCCATTGTGATGATTGAAAATAAATCTGACTGTAACATTATTGTAAGAATGGAAGGCATCGGTAACACAAAATACAGACTGGCTGTTCCTGCTCATGATGATAATTCTGTGGTAGTTGCAAAAGGTAACTATTTATTCACAAGTATCGTTTGCGGAGCCCAGTATGCTTCACAGAAAACCATTCAGAAACCAATCATGGTGGCATTGGGAAGTTCAAAATAATTTAGATTAAAATCTTTATATCAACTAAAAGAGACGCTTGCTGTCTCTTTTTTTGTATTTTTGCACCTTTGAAAATTGAAATATGGGTAAAAATAAATTAGCAAGATTTGCAGAAAACAAAACACTTCCAAACGTCGTGCAACCCACAAGAGAAGAAGCTTTAAACGGTTTTTCGCTGAAAGGAAACTGGAATAAAGATTTCTTTAAAAACGACAATCCTATCGTACTTGAACTGGGCTGTGGCAAAGGCGAATATTCTGTAGGTCTCGCAAAAACTTTTACCGACAAAAATTTCATAGGAATTGACATCAAAGGAGCCAGATTCTGGTTTGGTGCGAAAGAAGCAGTGGATAATAATATGCAAAACGTTGGTTTTCTGAGAAGTCAGATTGAGCTGGTAGAACATTATTTTGCTGAAAATGAAGTAGATGAAATCTGGATTACCTTCCCCGATCCACAAATAAAATACCGCCGAACAAAACACAGACTCACCCACCCGGATTTTCTGGAACGCTATAAAAAATTCCTCAAACCCGGTGGAATCATCCATTTGAAAACAGATTCAGAGTTTCTGCACGGCTATACTTTAGGCTACCTTCAGGGCGCGGGGCACGAAATCATTTCTGCCCATCATGACATCTACGGAGCGGCAGAATACGATCCGAACACTCCGCATCTGCGGGACATTAAAACTTATTATGAGGAACTTTTTTCTGCAAAGGGAAAAACGATAACCTACATAAAATTCAGATTAAAAAAATAATTTCAAAAAACACAAATCCGATGAAGAAAATTCTGTTTCCGCTTGTTTTCTTCAGTCTCATCATTCAGTCATGTGTTACCAATGAGCACAGAGACAGCATTTTAAACAGTACAAATATAGCTGAGATTGAAGATTACATTTCAAAAGCACATCCTGAAGACCCTAAAAGAAGGGTTTTAAAACAACGCGTTATCGCCCTTAAAAACGCAGAGTGGGTAAAGGGAAGAAAAAATGCCAGACCCATGGCTGCAAGACCCGTCATTCTTGATTTACCTTCCCGAAATTCATTCAGAAAAAACTCCCCGGAGTCTGAAGCCATTTTTATAAAGCTTTTAGCAGAAACTCCGGAAGAACACATGCTGAAAACAACGCAGCTTCTGAATACTGTTTTTAATCAGGATCTTACGAATAATGAAGTGATTTTACTGCTGAAGAATAATTCAGACTGCAATCTCGTTCTCGAAATCTCAGGAAAGAAATTTTACAATCTTCCCGTTCCTTCCAAAGGCGAAAATTCTGTGGTTTTGGATAAAGACACTTACACTTTATCCGCGACGGTCTGTGACGTGCCTTACAAAAGCATAAAAGAATTCAGCAAAGGTGCGGTCATTATTCTTAGCAATCCCGAAGCTGTTAAAAATGAACCAGTAGAAAAGAAAGCAGAGAAAACGACTGTTACTTCTAAAAAGAAAGTTTCTTCTAAGAGCAAAAAGAAAAAATAATTACAGGAAAAGCTATTAGCTTAAAAAATTTAGAAAAAATTACCCTTTCGTAATGCTTATTACCAAAGGGTTTTTGTTTTTTGATTTATCAAATTGATATAATAATTTAAAATAACATTGTTTTAATTCATTTAAACTCTAAATTTGATGAAAATTTCATACAGCCATGCCAAGCCTCTTACCCAAAACCAATGCCTTGGGATTTTCGAATGCGTTCCATCTTTTGAGACGTACAACTTACAATATAACCAAGGCAAAGATTATAGAATTTTCCACGAAAACACCGCAGGAAGCTATCACCGCACTGTTTACGTTTACAGCTCCGAGTCCGCCTTCTCCATTAAACAATATTGGAGAAACCATTGTTCCTACAGTTGCAAATCCTACGATCACAGATACTCAGGCAACGGCTAACAGTGTGAGAAATGACCTGTACTGGTGGTTGCACAGTGCCTTGAAAGACCCTTCGGCTCAGCACAAAATTGCTTTTTTTCTCCATCTGCTTTTTATAACTGATGATGACACATCGTTTTGGACAAATTATGATTATAAAGAACTTTTAAGATATCATGTGAACGGAAGTCTTAAAGATTTAGCCGTGAGAGTGACTCAAAATCCGAGAATGCTGATTTACCTGAATAACAATGTCAATCAGAATACAAGTCCGAATCAAAACTATGCCCGTGAATTTCTCGAACTTTTTACCATTTTAAAAGGACCTCAGATAGCAACCGGAAACTACACCAATTACACTGAAACCGATGTGCAGCAGGCAGCAAAAGTATTGACCGGCTTTTCAGTTACATCAGCTGTTCATTTAGATAAAACGGCAAGGCTAACCTCGCTGGATCCTGCAACTAACCTTACAAGAGGCGAAATAAAATTGAACAAGCACGATACCGGAACCAAAATTTTTTCATCCGCATTTGGAGGCCAGAATATCACCGGAGGAACTACCGAGGCAACCATCAGAGCAGAATTACAGAATTTCGTGAATATGATTTTTGATAAGGATGAGACAGCAAAAGCCTATTGCAGAAGAATGTACCGCTACTTTGTAGGTAGAGAAATTACTACTGAGATAGAAAGTGACATTATCGTTCCACTCGCTGTAGCTTTAAAAGCGGATAATTACAATATTCTTCCCACTCTCACTACCCTTCTGAAAAGTAAACATTTTTACGATGAAGAAGATGCCATCGTAGGCGATAAAATCATTGGAAGTCTGGTAAGAAGTCCTTTGGAACTCTATCTACACATGTTTTCACTGTTAAATTTATCTTTGCCGCTTTATACTGTCAATCCTTCCGCGATACACAGTCTGATGAATGTTGTTTACACGTACTCCAATAATGCGGGAATGCCGATTTTCAGACCTCAATCTGTGAATGGCTATTCGGGTTATTCCAGCAGTCCGCATTACGATAAAAACTGGATCACAACTTCATCACTCAGAATCAGATACAACAATACAATCGACTATTTCATCAATGGTTTAACGTACAATGGTTTTAGTTTTAAACTCAATAATGCTGCTTTCGTAAAAGACAGTGGTTATTTTTCAAATCCCGGAAACGCAGATGTGCTCGTAACCGAATTTCTGCAGATGATGATGGTAGAAGTTCCGGATGGTGACCGCTATATTTACTTTAAAACTGTTTTTCTGAACAATTTAAGTGCTACCAACTGGCTTAATGAATGGACGAATTACATCAATACAGGTGTTGCCACTAATGTAAAAATCCCTATCGACAGACTCGTAAAAGCAATTATCAAATCTCCGGAATTCCAAATAATTTAAAATCATGAACAGAAAAGACTTTCTAAAATTAGTTTCTCTTGCAGGTGTGGGAACTCCGTTTTATTTAAATGGAATGCCGTCAAGATTTATGAACCAGTTTTTGGATCTGCAGATGAACTGTGATACGGTAAACGACAGGGTTTTGGTCATTCTGAGACTTGCCGGCGCCAACGATGGGCTCAACACAGTAATTCCTGTCAGTCAGTACAGTACTTATGCTGCTTTAAGACCGAATATTAAAATTAATAATACAGGAACAGGGAGCTACATTCCACTTGACAGTACTGTTTCTTCGGGAAAATTGGTTGGTTTAAATCCTTCCATGACCGGTTTTAAAGATTTGTATGATTCCGGAAAACTTTTACTGATGAATGGTGTAGGATATCCGAATCCGAATTATTCGCATTTCAGATCAGAAAATTTAATGTTTTCAGGAAAAGACGGCTCCACAAGTGCTGATCTTTTGGATGGAATGTTTGGAAGATATTTGGGTGCACTTTATCCAGGTCTTGCAGGGAATCCTACCACTTTAAGCCCGGATCCATTGGCAATTCAGATGGGAAATCTTAATCCCTGTCTGTTTTATGAGCATACAACAGAGAAAAATATTGAATACAATCTCTCAGGTTTTCAAAACCAGATGTTTACCAATTTAAATCTTATCAACTCAGAATATCAAGATCTTCTGACATACATCAGAGGCGTTGCAACAAGTATGGATGCTTATTACAACCGTGTAATGTCGGTTTTCAATACGGGTGTGAATTCCACTACCACTTATCCAAATTCATCTTTAGGTAAGCAGCTTAAAACTGTTGCCCGAATGATTCAGGGAGGAAGCAAAACCAAAATATTTCAGGTCAACATCAGTGGTTTCGACACGCACGTCAGCCAGGTACAGACGGGAAGCACTCATCTGGGAACCCATGCCAATCTTTTGGGTGACATTTCCAATTCCATTGCAGCGTTTCAGGCAGACATTCAACAACTTGGGATTGCCAACAAAATTATGACTGTAACCTTCAGCGAATTCGGAAGACAGGTCCGCGAAAATGGAAGTGTAGGAACAGATCACGGTGATCTCGCTCCGTTTTTTGTGGTCGGAAATGGTGCTGCGCCAGGAATTTTAGGTGACCATCCTGTATTTACCAATGCTACAAGTTATTATTACAATCAAAACCAAAGAAGGTATGATTACCGACAGATTTTTGCTTCACTTCTGCAGGATTGGCTGGGTGCGAGTACAAGTTTAATGGTAACTTCAGAACTTGATTATTATGTAACGGGAGCACAAAAAGTAAATATCATTAAAGACACTCAAAAAGCAGATGTGGTTTGTGCAACACTGGGAACAAATGAAACAAGAGCCGAAAATGGGATTAAAGTTTATCCTGTTCCTGCAAACCAATATGTTTATGTAGAGTTTGAAAACAGACGACAGACTGATGTAAATTATCAGATTTTAGATATGAGCGGAAGAATCATCATTCAAAAATCGGAACATGTGGTTTCAAACCGTCTGGAGATTAATGTATCGTCTATTTCAGAAGGAACTTATATGCTGAGAGTAAAAAGCAGTTCTGATGAGCTGACGAAAAAGATTATTATTTCTCACTAAACTATGTACGAAAACAGGAATTATTCAGTTTTAAACTTAAAAAGTTTTATGGAAAAATATCTGGCTGTAATGGCGATCATGTCGGCGATTGCGTGCGGAACAAAACCTGTTCTGAAAAAGCCTGTACAACCTCAGTCTTCCAAAAAATACACTTCGGCGCCCGTCAAACAGACAGAAACAGCATATAGGAATTTATCTAAAACAGAAAAACAGGAAACTGCCGAAGTTTTGAATGATATTCTCAACGGATCGTCAGATAGTCCAAATACTTCCATAAGTGTGCATAATAAATCCCGCTGTAATATGGTTCTGAGCATCAGCGGGCCCAATTTTTCAAAGCAGATCCCTATTCCAGCTGGCAAGACCGGAAGTACAATGGTTCCGAAAAATCAGAAATACAACTTATCGGGAATGGTCTGTCAGTCGGTTTATAACAACTCCAAATATGTGACGGGTACATACTCAATATCATTATCTGAATAAAAACAAATGGTAAAACCTGACGATGTCTCTGCTAATCACATTAAATAAATTTTATTAATTTTGATTTTAAATTTAGCTAGAAATGAGTTTACAGTATATAAAAGATGCACAAGGAAATAACACTGGAGTTTTTATTCCTATAGATGAATGGCAATTGCTTACAGAAAAATACATTGGACTTCAACAAATAGAGCTTGAAGGAATCGATATTCCTGATTGGCATAAACAAATTTTAGACGAGAGACTAAAGGATTACTATCAAAACCCTGAGAATAATGCTGATTTTAACAGCACGCTCAATGAGATTAAAGCGAAGTACGTTTTATGAATTTTGTTTTTAAAAACAGACCCCGTGTTTATAATGATATAACAGAAGCTGTAGAATATTACTTAGAGATCAGCCCAAAACTGGCATCTCAGTTTCTTTTTCGGGTTGAGGAAGCAAAACAAAGAATTTTAAAGTCACCGAAAGGTTTTCAAATAAAGCATTCCGAAAAGATAAGGACAGTTTTACTAAAACAATTTGACTATCATATTTACTACATCCTCGAAGAAGATCATATCGTAATTCTCGCAATACTGCATGCTCACAGTGGTGGACATAAAATCGCAAAGGTTTAACAGTAATTTTTTATCAATATTCATTATAAAAATTCCAAACATCCTTGTAAAAACAAAAGCCGCAGAAAAAATCTGCGGCTTTGATATTTTAAAGATAATCTTCAATTATTCTGCGTCGAAGTCTGCATCTTTATCAGCAGAAACTACTTCACCATCTTCTTTCGATTTTTCTTTATCAGCTTTTCTCTGAGTCTGACCTTCTTTGATAGATTCTGAAACAACGCTCAGGATCATATCGATAGATTTAGAAGCATCATCGTTTCCTGGGATAACGAAGTCTACTTTTCTTGGGTCAGAGTTTGTATCAACAATACCGAAAACCGGGATACCTAATTTCTTAGCTTCAGTTACCGCGATGTGTTCTCTCATGATATCTACAACGAAGATTGCAGAAGGAAGACGCACCATGTCTGAGATAGAACCTAAGTTTTTCTCTAAGTTAGCTCTCTGTCTGTCTACCTGTAATCTTTCTTTTTTAGATAAAGTTTCGAACGTACCGTCTTTTTTCATTTTGTCGATAGAGTTCATCTTCTTTACAGCCTTTCTGATAGTAACGAAATTCGTCAACATACCACCTGGCCATCTTTCTGTAATATAAGGCATATTAAGTTCAGCAGCATGCTTAGCAACTACTTCTTTCGCCTGCTTCTTAGTAGCTACGAAAAGAACTTTTTTACCTGCAGAAGTTAATTTTTCTAAAGCGCTACAAGCTTCATCCAATTTAACAGCTGTTTTATGTAAGTCTACAATGTGAATACCGTTTTTCTCCATGAAAATGTATGGAGCCATATTTGGGTTCCACTTTCTGGTCATGTGACCGAAGTGTACGCCAGCCTCTAGAAGGTCTTTTACATTTGCTTTTGCCATGTTTTTGTTTTTTGTTAGTTTACTTTCCGCTTTTTAAACAATCAACGCATTCTTTAGATGGGAGAAGCGTTTGGATGCTAAACGTAACGGGCAATTGGCGTTTGGCTTTTTGCTTTTAGCAATTGGCTTTTCGCCGGGATTAAGTTTAAATAAAATTTAATAAATTCCTGTAGCCAATAGCCAGAAGCCATTCGCCAGCAGCAAATCTTAACGTTTTGAGAATTGGAATCTCTTTCTTGCTTTTTTCTGACCTGGTTTCTTTCTTTCCACCATTCTTGCGTCTCTTGTAAGTAAACCAGCTGGCTTTAGAGCTAATCTGAATTCAGCATTGATTTCGCATAAAGCTCTTGAAATACCTAATCTGATAGCTTCTGCCTGACCTGTATTTCCACCACCGAAAACATTTACGGTAACGTCGTACTGACCAACAGTTTCAGAAAGGATGAACGGTTGGTTTAGTTTGTAAACCATCACGTCTGTAGAGAAATAAGTTGCAGCCTCTTTACCGTTTACTGTAATCACACCAGTCCCTGGCTTTACGTAAACTCTTGCTACAGAAGTTTTTCTTCTTCCGATTTTGTGAACTATAGACATAATTTAATTATTTAAATTCGTTAACATTAATTGTTTTCGGCTGTTGAGCTTCGTGCTTGTGCTCAGTTCCTTCATATAAATAAAGGTTTTTAAGCAATGCAGATCCTAATCTGTTTTTTGGAAGCATACCTTTTACAGATTTTTCCAATACTTTTAAAGAATCTTTTTTCTGAAGTTCAAGAGCTGTCATAGACTTCTGACCACCAGGGTAACCTGTATGCCAGATGTAAGTCTTATCGTTCCACTTGTTTCCGGAAAGAGTAACTTTCCCAGCATTCAAAACGATTACGTTATCACCACAATCTACGTGAGGTGTGTAATTCGTCTTGTGCTTACCTCTCAAAATCTTTGCAACCGTAGAAGCTAGTCTTCCTAACGGCTGTCCTTCAGCGTCTACCACAACCCATTCTTTATTTGCAGTAGCTTTGTTCGCTGAAACAGTTTTGTAACTTAATGTATTCACACGTTTTAGTTAAAGATTAAACATAATTTTCCCTTAAAAGGGTGTGCAAAGGTACACTTTATTTTTTGAACAGAAAAATAATATTTAAAATGTCTTGAGAATATCTTTCATCTTCATTTTCACCTCTTTACTTTCGAGAAGCTCTGTTTGATCTGAAACTTGCAATAAAATAATAAGCAACAAAGACCGTAGAAAATTTCAGAATAGACGGAATGGCAAGTTCAACATTAAAGATCAAAACACCCACAACAACTAAAATAATCATCGCTAAAAACGAGAAACTCATTTTCTGAATCAGTTTAAAATCACCCATATCAAGATAATAGGCCAATCCCCACGCGATCCCGAATGATAAAGCATAATAAACTTCCAACCCTAGATCTTTGGTGTCTGTAAAAAAATAATTAATTAAAAAACTGACAACCGTTCCGAGCGCGAAATACAACAATGCTTTTTTCATATCTAAAATTATGGCTACAAAATTAGAGAAATTATTGTGATCAAAATTTAGATAATTTTATTAAACAATGCATTTGAATGTATTATTAAAAGCAGTGTTCCAAAAGAATATCTGGAAAACAATCACATTATTAAAAATTGAACTATCGTTATTTCTTAATTATTTTTGAATCGTAAATATAGTTTTCCTGATCATCTTTTACATTCAGAAAATAAATTCCGCTGACCAAATCCGTCATGTCCAGTTCAAAATTAACTTTGTCTTTAATTATTTTTTTATCTAAAATCATACTACCTGACAAATTGTATAGTGTAATTTTTAAAAAAGAAGATTTTGCATTGATGAGTAATTTATCCTTTACAGGATTAGGATACACATTAATAATATTATATTCAGAATCATGTACAGCGAGATTTCCTGCCCAAAAAATGGCTTTATCACCATTGGGATTTGTTAAAGTAAGTTTAAGCTGATTATTTATATTTTCAATTAAATACGTATTTGTTGGATAAAATCCGTTTGAAGTATTGCTTCCGAAAAATTGTCCAAAATAATATCCTTCAAAAACATTGTATTCATTATTATTAAAATTTGGGCAGCTGCCAAGTGTTAAACCCGAGCCGATAAAATTAATCTGATTATTGTTATACGTCACAGTTGCACTCATTGAATTGCAGATAACGGAATGTAAAGAGTTTACAGAAAAAGTTGCTGTAGCATATATTGTAGATACAGAACTGGGAAAAAAATGATCAACATTATTAAGAATCACTTTTTCCAGATTCCATGTATTACCGGTAAGCGCTGGCTGTTGTGCTTTTACAGAAAATCCCGTCATTAAAATAAATGCGATTATAAAAATGTTTTTCATATCATCTTTTTTTACAAAGTTTTTTTGAATCTAAACTTTTCAAATTAAAATTAATTAAAACTACCTGGTTCGATCCGGGTACATATTTAGGAAAATTCATTATCATATTTAAAACACCAAACTAAAAAAAACAGTTTCAATCTTGGCAATTATCACCGAACATTTTTAAATTAATATGCTTAAACAGGGATTTGCTAAAAAATCCTGAAACAGCTCAAAAAAATATTATTAAAGCTTGTTTTTCAAAGTTTTTCATCAATATATTTTCTTATCAATTCACTCATTTTCAGTTCTAAAAACTTATTTTTCAAAGATAATATTTGCGATTGACAATAAAGGTAAATCATCGGATTTCAAGTTTATATTTAAGTCAATTTTACATGAAATTAAATAGTTTTAAAATATTTATATTTGAAAACTTAGAAATTTTCTACAAACAATATGGAAACCCAAAAATATACTCCAACAAACAAAGTAAGAATTGTAACCGCAGCTTCGCTATTTGACGGGCACGATGCGGCCATCAATATTATGCGCCGTGTGATTCAGGGAACAGGATGCGAAGTCATTCACCTTGGCCACGACAAATCTGCTGAAGAGGTTGTAAACACAGCGATTCAGGAAGACGCCAACGCAATTGCCCTGACCTCTTATCAAGGCGGTCACAACGAATATTTTAAATACATCTACGACCTTTTAAGAGAAAAAAACTCTCCGCAAATTAAAATTTTTGGCGGCGGCGGCGGTGTAATTCTGCCCGAAGAAATCGAAGATATTATGTCTTACGGAATCGACAGAATTTATTCTCCGGACGACGGCCGCGAACTTGGTCTTCAGGGAATGATCGACGATTTGGTGAAAAGATCAGACTTTGCGACAGGAAAAGAAGTGACTGCTGAAGATTTGGATAACATCAGTTTCGAAAACTCGACCAGCATCGCAAAAATCATTTCTGCGGTTGAGAATTTCTCAGAAGAAAAACCTGATTTGGTAAAAGCCATTGACGAAAAATCAAAAGATTTAAATATTCCAATCATCGGAATCACAGGAACCGGTGGAGCGGGAAAATCTTCTTTAACAGACGAATTGGTAAGACGTTTCTTACGTTCAAATCCGGGTAAAAAGATTGCGATTATCTCCATTGACCCTTCAAAAAAGAAAACCGGAGGCGCACTTTTGGGTGACAGAATCCGTATGAACGCCATCAATGACCCAAGAGTTTATATGCGTTCGATGGCGACGAGGGAAAACAATGTTTCTGTTTCTCCGTTCATTCATTCAGCATTAAATGTGTTGAAACTGGCTCATCCAGATGTTATCATTCTGGAAACTTCGGGTATCGGACAGTCAGGTTCGGAAGTTTCAGATTTTGCCGATGTTTCAATGTACGTGATGACGCCTGAATACGGAGCTTCCACACAGTTGGAAAAAATCGATATGTTGGATTATGCAGACTTGGTTGCTTTAAATAAATCCGACAAACGTGGCGCGCTTGATGCACTTCAGGCTGTAAGAAAACAGTTTCAGAGAAACCATTTGTTGTGGGAAAGTCCGTTGGATGATATGCCGGTTTACGCTACAAAAGCATCTCAGTTCAATGACCACGGAACTACTGATTTGTATAATAGATTAGTCGATAAAGTGAATGAGAAATATTCTGATTTAAATCTAAAAGGATTTGTTGAACAGGAAGTTTCAGAAGACATCACGATTATTCCACCAAAAAGAGTTCGTTATCTTTCTGAAATTGTTGAAAACAACAGACAGTACGATGCCAATGTTGAAAAGCAGGCTGAGTTAGCAAGAAAAATGTATCACATTGAAGGCGTAAAAAGTTTCCTTTCAAACGAAACTCTGGATGCTGAATATCAGAAGGCTGAAAAAGACCTTCAACAGGAAAACATCGACTTCCTGAAAAATTGGGATGATACGAAACAGGCTTTCAAAGCTGAGTTTTACTCTTATTTCGTTCGTGGAAAAGAAATCAAGGTGGAAACCTCAACAGAATCCTTATCTCATTTAAAAATTCCAAAAATATCTCTTCCAAAATATACCGATTGGGGTGATTTGATTAAATGGAAAGGTCAGGAAAATCTTCCGGGCGGATTTCCTTACACAGCCGGAATTTATCCTTTCAAAAGAACCGGGGAAGACCCGACGAGAATGTTCGCTGGAGAAGGCGGACCCGAAAGAACGAACAGAAGATTCCACTACGTTTCTGCGGAAATGGATGCAAAACGTCTGTCAACAGCGTTTGACTCCGTGACTTTGTATGGACAGGACCCTGCCCTACCACCGGATATTTATGGAAAAATCGGAAATGCGGGAGTTTCTATCGCTACATTAGATGATGCAAAAAAATTGTATTCCGGATTTGATTTGGTGAATGCAATGACTTCCGTTTCAATGACCATCAACGGACCTGCGCCGATGTTGCTGGCTTTCTTTATGAACGCGGCCATTGACCAGAATGTTGAGAAGTATATTGCTGAACATCAATTAGAAGCAAATGTTGAAAAAGCTTTAAAGGCAAAATTCGACGATAAAGGTTTAGAAAGACCAAAATACAATGGCGAACTTCCACCATCAAACAATGGTTTAGGTTTAAAATTATTAGGTTTGACCGGAGACGAAGTGATTCCTGCGGAAGCTTATGCTGAAATTAAAGCTAAAACCATCGCAACCGTTCGAGGTACCGTTCAGGCAGATATTTTAAAAGAAGACCAGGCTCAGAATACCTGTATTTTCTCTACTGAATTTGCCTTGAGACTGATGGGTGACGTTCAGGAATATTTCATCACAGAAAAAGTGAGAAACTTCTACTCGGTTTCAATTTCCGGTTATCACATTGCAGAAGCGGGCGCAAATCCGGTTTCTCAGTTGGCATTTACCTTGGCAAATGGTTTCACGTATGTTGAATATTATCTGTCAAGAGGAATGGACATCAATGATTTTGCACCGAACTTATCGTTCTTCTTCTCCAACGGTATCGACCCTGAATATTCAGTAATCGGACGTGTGGCAAGAAGAATCTGGGCAAAAGCAATGAAACTGAAATACGGTGCAGACGAGAGAAGCCAGATGCTGAAATACCACATTCAGACTTCAGGACGTTCGCTTCACGCTCAGGAAATTGATTTTAATGATATCAGAACAACGCTTCAGGCACTTTATGCAATCTACGACAACTGTAATTCATTGCACACCAACGCTTACGACGAGGCGATTACAACCCCGACCGAGCAGTCTGTAAGAAGAGCAATGGCGATTCAGCTGATTATCAATAAAGAATTAGGTTTGGCGAAAAACGAAAATCCGCTTCAGGGTTCATTTATTATTGAAGAGCTGACAGATTTGGTGGAAGAAGCAGTTTATGCAGAATTCGACAGAATTACAGAAAGAGGCGGTGTTTTGGGTGCTATGGAAACGATGTACCAACGTTCAAAAATCCAGGAAGAATCGATGCATTACGAATGGTTGAAACACACCGGAGAATATCCAATCATTGGGGTGAATACTTTCTTAGGAAAAGATGGCTCGCCAACGGTTCGTCCTGGAGAAGTCATCCGTTCGACTGAGGAAGAAAAGCAGGTGCAGATTGAAACGCTACATAATTTCCAGAAATCCAATGAAGACAAATCTGAAACTGCCCTGAAAACTTTACAACACGCAGCCATTAATCAGCAAAACTTATTTAATGTGATGATGGATGCTGTGAAATACTGTTCGCTAGGGCAGATTACCAACGCTTTGTTTGAAGTGGGTGGGAAATACCGTAGAAATATGTAGTCCGTAGCCGGACGGGCAGTTTTTACTACTAACTGTTTTGTCCCGTCCTAAAAATCCGATACAGATTATAGGTCAAAAATAATTAATTTAAACCAAAGCAAAAACGTTTTTGCTTTGGTTTTTTGTTTTGTAGGTTTTCATTTTCAATTCAGACTGCTCGTGCATCTGAGTTGGAGTTAGATAATGATTTGAAAAATGAGGTCTTATTTCATTATAGATTTGAATCGATTCATTTACAATCCGTCTTCCCAATTTTGTTTCCAGGTCATATTTATCAATATCAAATTCTTGTTTTAAAATACCATTAATCCTCTCTGCTACTGCATTTTCATAAGGATCCGAGTTCTGTGTCATGCTGCATTTAATGCTATTTCTTTCCAATAAGTTTTGATACTCATTTGAGCAATATTGTAAGCCTCTATCCGAGTGATGAATCAAGGATTCTAAATTGACTTTTCTGTTTTTCAAAGCTTTCCTCAGGGCTATTAAACTGCTTTCTGTATTCAAATTGTCTGCTACATGATGTCCCATGATTTTCTTTGAATAAGCATCCGTTATCAAACTTAAGTAACTCGGATTCGCCCTGTTTCCAATATAAGTAATGTCTGCAACCCAGACTTGATTTGGTTTGGTGATTTGGTAATCCAATATCATATTTTTATGCTTTCTAAAGCGATGATGCGAGTTTGTCGTGACGTGATAACTTCTCTTGGGAACGATCAGTAAATGATTGGCCCGTAGAATATCAAAGAATTTATCTCTGCCAATATTCAATGACTCCAATGGTTCTTTTAACATAAAATACAGCTTTTTGCCGCCTATTTTCGGCTGCATCAACCGTTTTTCTTCTACCAATGCGACCACCTGCTGAGCTTTGTCGGTTCGCATATTGCTGCGTTTTAAACTTCGATAATAGACTTGTCTATCTAATCCGGACAATCCACAGGTAAAAACTAAAGTTTCTTTTTCTGTTCTGCGGAAGTTGCTGATTGTGCGGATGCGGAGTTTTTTCGTATATCAATCTGATATTCACTCTCCGCAAGATCGATCATCATGTCGAAGAAAATCGCTTTCTTATCGGCTATGTAGGCTTGTCTTTCCAGTAATGCTTTTTGTTTTTCGAGCACTTTTACTTCAGCCTCCAGTTCCATAATTCGTTGTTCGGGTGTTTTTTGCATAGCATTTGATGTTTGATTGTCCCAATCAAAGTTACCATATTTTCTGAGCCAATTTACAACGGTGGAATGGGATTGTATCGCATATTTCTTACGACATTCGGTAATTCCTAATTTACCTGCTTCAATTTCTTTTACAATCTGAAGTTTCAAACTCAAACTGTAATCTTTCTGTGTACGCTTTACATAAGGCGTTTCTAACGGTTCTTTCATAACGATTGTTTTTTTTGTGTATCGCTATTTCAGGACTAGACATTTAAATATAAATAAAACCTCAAGGATTTTCTTTGAGGTTTTTTTGTATTTTAGATTTAAATAAAACCTTAAGATGAAAAAACAATTCCAAATAAAAGAACCGTGTCAACAACTTTGGGAGGATCTGCATAAAGTTAATAATGGAAAATATTGTGATGTATGCAATAAAAAAGTTTGGGATCTAGATAAACTTTCAGAATCTGAAATTCATGAGATTACAGAAAGTAATGATTCAATTTGTGGCAAAAAATCTTTAATAAAACCTGCTTTTTCAAGATTTCTTTTAGTCTTGACATTAACATCAGTAACAAGCGTACATGCTCAAAATGAAAATAAATCTTTGATTGAAAATATTCATCGAAATGAAATTGAAATTAAAGGTAAATTAGTTTCAAAAGAGAAAAGAAAACTAGTTTCTGGAGAAATTTCTTTGGTTACTTTAGAAAAACTGTATTCAGCAAAAGCCGATGAAAAGGGAAATTTTACACTGAAATTTCCAGAAAAAATATTATCAGAATATAATATTATCAGAATTGATTATACTGTTTTAGAAGCTAACAATAAAGAATTTACGGATTATAAATCTTCAATTTTTAGAACAACTGAACTTCTAGGAAAAGAAAACTTTGAAATAGAAGAAAGATATGTAACAATTGGTGCGGTTGTAATTACAAATCCAAAACCACCAGATTTCTATTATTTTGATGGAAAAAAAATAGGAAAACGTAAGTTTGAAAAATTAAAAAAAGAATTCCCTGATTATAAATATTTGGCATTTTATGATGAAGTGACTGTACAAAAACTTACTAAAAAAAGCTTTGTCGACAATTTATATTTGCTCTATTCAAAATAAAAATGAAACCAAAAGCCATTTTCAACTGGAGCAGCTGAAAAGATTCTGCACTTGCTTTGTACAAAATTTAAAGGAGGCCAATAACTTCAAGATATTCCCTTTATTTTTTTTGTATTTTTACTATTCCAACAATACCAAATGCTACAAAAAACCATTCTTCTGTCTACAATCTTAATTAGCATTTTTTCATTGGCTCAGAATACAAAAGCGTCAATGCAGATAACCTATCAGATGAATTTGATTTCCGATTCGCTGCAGAGAGAAAAAGTTAAAACTGCCGAGTTTATTTTACTTTGTAATACAACAGAATCTGTATTTTACACAAAGGAAGCGAAAGACTATTATGATAATGAATCAGGAAAAAAAGGAAGTTCCACATTGAATTTAATTAATTCCAGTGTAGGAGCGATTCCCAGATTCCCAAAACACCGGGAAAGTGTTCACAGAAATGAAGGAAAAACAATAGTAAACACTGATGTGGGAAAATACATTTTTACTTACGAAGAACCGGATTTAAAATGGGAAATCCTCAGTCAGAAGAAAGATATTTTAGGCTATACCTGCAGGTTGGCGTCAGCAATAACAGATACAAACGACACCTTTTTTGTGTGGTTTGCTGAGGACATTTCTATCCCTGACGGACCGTTCAGATTTAAAGGACTTTCAGGACTTGTTCTCGAAGTATATAATACAAACAGAACAATCAAATTTACTGCTGTCGGAATTACAAAATCTGAAGAAACGATTGAACCTATTACTTATCCCAACAAAATCATGACGAAAAATAAAGAACAGTATCTGGAAGCAAGAAAAAACTACCATGCAAATCCATCTGCGTACAATGGAAACCTAAGAATTTTTGATGCATCTGGCAAAGAGACGACATACAAAATGCATGAAAGACTAAAAAAAATTAATGTTTTTTTAGATTAAATATGAAACCCAAAGCCATCTTCAACTGGAGCAGCGGAAAAGATTCTGCACTTGCCTTATACAAAATTTTAAAAGAAGATCATTTTGAAGTCACATCCCTACTGACCAGCATCAATAAAGATTTTCAGCGAATTTCTATGCACGGAGTTCATGTTTCTTTACTTGAAAAACAGGCTGAAAGTTTAAATTTAGATTTAATTAAAATGGAAATTCCTAAAGAGCCGTCGATGAAAGAATATCAGGACATTATGTTGAAAACGATGAAGGGAATCAGATCTCAGGGAGTAACACATTCTGTTTTTGGAGATATTTTTCTTGAAGATTTAAAGCAATACCGTGAAAAACAACTCGATACCATCGGAATGAATGCTGTTTTTCCGCTGTGGCAACAAAATACAACTGACCTCATCCATGAATTTTTAGGTTTAGGTTTTAAAACAATCGTTACCTGTGTCAATGAAACCTATCTCGATAAAAGTTTTGCAGGAAGAATTATTGATGATAATTTCATTAAAGACTTACCAGATAACGTTGATCCCTGCGGCGAAAACGGAGAATTTCACACCTTTACTTTTGATGGCCCGATTTTTAAAAATAAAATAGATTTTGAGGTGGGTGAAATTGTAAAGAAAACTTATCCTAAACCCAAAGTTGACGGAAATGAAGATGGCGATTATGTTTTTTGGTTTTGCGATTTGATTTTAAAATAAATACTGGCTCATTTTCGTTTAAAATTGAAAACTAAATACCAATGAACAATTTTATAAAAATCACAAATCCTTGCAGCGAAAAATTAGAAAATATGCGCGATGTTTCCGATGGTAAATTTTGCGGTGTCTGTAATAAAAATGTAGTCGATTTTTCTGAATTTACCTCTTCGGAAATACAAGATTTTTTCGTAAAAAACAGAGTTCAGCAAGTTTGCGGGAATTTTACGAAAAACAAAACTGAATTTAAGCCAGATCAAAAAAACGTGCAGAATAAACATTTGAAAAGAAATACAGGTTTTTCCAAAATCGCCGCCGGAATGGCTCTTTCAGCAAGTATCATCAGTTTATATCCTGCACAAGCTGTAAAACCTATCGTAAAAGAATCGGTAAAAAATCAGGCTGAACAAAAAGATGAAAAACAGGAAAATAAAAAGGACGATGGCAACTTTATAATTTCCGGAAAATTGGTCTCTATAAAAGAAAACCAACCCCTTGTCGGAAGTGTAAGCTTTCTCACTACAACAAAAATTTACATCGCAGAAACAGATGAAAATGGCTATTATCATCTTGAAATACCGAAAGAGATTTTAAAGTATGAAAGTCTGCTGGAATTTTCTCCAAAGGATATCTATCACAGTACAAAACTCGAAATCATAACCATTGAAAATCTCGGCAAGAAAAAGACAGTCCAACTGGAAAATAATGGATGGGGCAACTATTATGGAATTATTGAATCTCCTTTGCCTGGAAAAAATTCGCTTGTAATAGCAGAAGGTAAAATATTAGACAGCAAAACATTCACAAGGAGTTATTCATTATTTCCAAACAAATATATTGTACGGTATATCCCAAAAGAATTTGTAAAGTTTTTCACAAAAAAAGATTACGAGGATGTTTATCTTGTTTTCATAAAACCATGATCTGAAAATTTACTAGATACTAAATTCCCGACGTTGTCAATTTTTTTCTTATTTTTAGGAAAAACAAATTTGATGCTTTACAGAATATTTCTCATTTCGATCCTTGGATTTTTCTTTTTTTCCTGCGAAAAAGCAGCACCGCAAAAACCCGTCAATACAAAAGCCATCTCCGATTCGGCAGTTTTGGATTATAAAAAGAAACTGATTGCTTCACAAATCGATTCGGTTTTTAATCAATATCAGTTTAACGGAAGTGTCGGCATTTTTAAAGACAGTATTGAGCTGTACAGAAAAAATAATGGCTTCTCAGATTTTGAAAATCATACTAAAATTGATAAGCCGACCGTTTTCTCAATTGCGTCGATCAGCAAACAGTTTACAGCCGTTTTGATTTTGCAGGAAATGGAAAATGGACAGCTCAGTTTAGAAGATAAAGCTTCAAAATACATCAAAGAATTTCAGAAAAAAGAATACGATAACATCACAATTCATCAACTTTTAAATCACAGTTCGGGTCTGAATAATTTTGGTGAAAAGCTGATGTTCAAAAGCGGTTCGGGTTTCAATTATTCCAACGATGGTTTTAATGCTTTAGGAAAAATTGTGGAAGCTGTTTCAGGAAAATCTTTTGATGAAAATATGCTGGATCTGTTCAAAAAAGTGGGAATGAAAAACTCCTCAACAGGAACAGCGTTTCAGGGACAGAATTTTGCCAAAACATACGTGGGTAATTCAAAATTACAAAAGGTGGTCAACGGAATGCCGAAACGATTAGATAAAAATGAAATCGGAATTCCTGCAGGCGGCATTTTGTCGACAGTGGATGACCTGCATTTGTGGAACAATGCTTTGTACGGAGGAAAAATTTTAAAACCGGAAACCCTTAAAAAATTTATGTCCAAAAGCACCGAAAGACAGCATCCTGTTTTCGGAACCATGGGTTACGGATTGGGAATTATGACGGATAACAAACCAGTTTCTTATTTCCACAGTGGTTATGTAAAAGGAGCGCCGTCGCTGAATATTTATTATCCCAAAACTAAAACTTCCGTTATCATCTTATCCAATATTGCAGATGAAGAAAAAGGAAAATCTGCTGCTTTTAAACCTCATCAGAAGATCAAGGAAATTATTGATCAGCTGGAGAATGTGAATTAACAGACTTTAAAAATTGTTTTGAATCTCAATTAAATTAAAACTTCGCATATCTTTGCAACAATGATTTCAGCAGAGAAAATAATTTTAGGAATTGATCCCGGAACAGCGGTTATGGGATTTGGTTTAATATCGGTAAAGAAAGGAAAGATGGAAATGATTTCCATCCATGAACTGATTCTGAAGAAATACCCCAATCACGAAACCAAACTGAAGTATATTTTCGATAAAACTTTAGCGTTAATCGATGAATTCCATCCTGACGAAGTGGCTCTTGAGGCGCCATTCTTCGGGAAAAATGTACAGTCAATGCTGAAACTGGGCAGAGCTCAGGGAGTTGCCATGGCAGCAAGTCTTCACAGAAACATTCCGATTACAGAATATTCTCCTAAGAAAATAAAAATGGCCATCACCGGAAACGGAAATGCCAGTAAAGAACAGGTAGCGGGAATGCTTAAAAGTCTTTTAAACTTAAAAGAATTCCCGACAAAATATTTGGATGCTTCCGACGGTCTGGCGGTTGCGGTCTGCCATCACTTTAATTCAGGAACAGTTACTGATACCAAGTCCTATTCCGGATGGGACAGTTTCCTGAAGCAGAATCCGGATCGTTTAAAATAAAATATTATTTATACTCTTCGGGAGTAACCGAAAAATCAGTGGTTATTTTTCCGTTTTTATCGTAATAGACGTAATCAAATTTTATTTTTTTATCTTTCAAATCAGCCATTTCCTGTGAAGATTTCAGACTTTTCTCAGCTTCAAGCTTTGCTTCGTCTTTGAAAACTTTAATTTCTTCCGCAGTTACATTTTCCTTGACGTCTTCTGTAAGCGTGTAATGATATTTTAAGCTTAAATGTCCGGCAGAAACACTGTCAAGCCTTATTCCATCGCTTAAGATCTGAGGCGTCATCTTGTTCATGTCCATTGCAGCGTCTTTTAATTCTTTATCTACAGGATCTTCGTTTTTACACGAAACCATAAGAAGTGCGACTGAAAGTGCTGAGATTTTAATACCGTTTTTCATAATACTATTTTTTTGTGATGCGCTTATTACTGCAAGAATTATGCAATTAGGGAAAGCTGAAATCACTTACAAATTAAAATACTTGGTAAAACCTATTACTATTTGTAACAATGGTATGTTATTTAATACTAATTTTGTATAAATTTTTATAATGAAGAATACACAGGCTACTCTATATCAAAACAATTACAGGATCAATTTGTTTCAGAAATTTCTGTTGCTTTGCTCAGGTGGCAACATCCATATTTTAAGAAAGACACCAAGCGAGTGGAATAAATTTTCAGGGATAGGCGGTATCGTTTTATTTACTGCAGTTTTTGCAACATTGTCTGCGGCTTATGCAATGTTTACGATTTTCGACGACATCTGGGCTTCTATAGGTTTTGGAATTCTGTGGGGTTTAATGATTTTTAATTTAGACCGATACATTGTTTCCTCAATAAAAAAAACGGGAACGTGGTGGAATCAGATCCTGATGTCTATTCCCAGATTAATTTTAGCAACATTTTTAGGAATTATTATATCTAAACCTTTAGAACTTAAAATCTTTGAAAAAGAAGTCAACAAGCAGTTGAATACAATTATCCAGCGAAACAAAACGGAACTTCAGAAGCAGATGAACGGCAGAATTCTACAGCAAAGCGGCCCTTTTGAAACCGAAAAAAATCTGATTGCCGAAAAAACAGCTCAGTATCAAAAATCCTACGACTCGGCAGCGGTGGAACTGGAGAAGGAAATTTTAGGAAAACAATCCAGCTTAACGAGCGGGAAAGTTGGTTTTGGAACGAACGCCAAAAGAAAACAGGAACTGAAAGAACAGCGCAGACAGGATCTGGAAAACTATCAGAAGCAGACAGCTCCAAGACTGGAATATTTAGACAAAGAAATTTCCAAGGTTTACACAAATCTTGAAACGGAAAGAAAATCTACCGAAACATTTGAAGATAAGTTCAACGGTTTTGCAGCGAGATTGCAGGCTTTGGATGAGCTGGGAAAAAACTCAGCTATTATTGCCACTGCAGCAGCTTTCATTATGGGACTTTTTATCTGTCTGGAAATTTCACCGGTTTTGGTTAAACTCATTTCTTCGGTGGGACCGTACGATTATCTTTTAGAAAAAACAGAAAATGATTTCAGGCTTTATTCAAAGGAAAAAATAGAGAAAGGAAACGCACAAACCGACTTTAGAATTGATGATTTTAAAGAGAATTTAAAAAATAAAATCTAAAATAAATATTCCTAACCAATTACCTTCCAGTACATTCCGGAAGGTTTTTTTTATGAATTTATGTAAACGAATGAAAAGAAATCTTAACTTAGCATTACAAATTTCAAAACTAATATATCATGAAAAACTTAATCTTAATGGGTGCTCTTCTTATGGGCATCTTATCTTCATCACTCGTAAAAGCTCAGTATCAACCTTACATTGGGCAAATTATGTTCGCTCCATATACCAACACTCCAACCGGGTGGGCAGAGTGTAACGGACAGTTACTTTCCATAGCACAGAACACGGCATTATTTTCACTGTTGGGAACCACTTTTGGAGGGAACGGCCAAACTACTTTTGCTTTACCGGATATGAGAGGAAGATCATTAATACATCCGGGAACAGGACCAGGACTTACACCAGTTGTATTGGGGCAAGTGGGAGGCGTAGAATCTGTGACACTTACCACAGCCCAAATGCCCCTGCACACTCATACTGTAGCTGCTGTTTCTACAGAAGGAAACCAAAACTCTCCTACCAACAATCTTCCTGCGGACACAAAGGCACTTGATAAAGAGTATTCTGATGCTGCCGGCAATACCCAAATGAAAAATACGATGATCAGTCCAGCGGGAGGTAGCCAACCCCATGAAAACAGACCGCCATATCTTGCGGTGAAATGTTATATTGCATTACAAGGTGTATTCCCATCATTTAATTAATAAAAATGAAGGTTTTATATGCACTAGCTCTGGCCATCGGAAGCTCAGCTTTCGCCCAGACAATAACATTTAAAGGTTGTTATAATCTTTTTGACAGCAGTAATACTTTTACTTTTACAAAAACGGGTGTAGATTCTTTCGGTAAAAATATTTATATCACCATTCCTGTAAATGGGGATCAGGATTGTGGCGGACTTGGTGTGTGCGAATTTAAAATTCAATGGAACAACTCGCTCAGCAGATGGGAATTTTTAGCTGATACCGGAAATGGAGATTTTGTAAATCCATATTTGATTTATTATAATTCTACAGGAAATAATGTTGTAGCCAATCCACCTGCTAACAATTTCGGTACATGGGTAGAAAATACGGCTGTTACTACAGGAGCTTGTGGCGGAAATCTTTCTGCTGCCAATTCTACCATGACCGGCGACGTGCATTCTTCATTTTTGGCAACAGCGGAAAGTCTGAAAAATGCTAAAATTCAGTTATTCCCCAATCCTGTTTCAGATTTTATCAGAATTTCGGGGATTACGAAGGCTGAGGTTGTCGAAATTTATAATATTTCAGGACAGCTTGTAAGAAAAGAAAATTTCAAAGAAAGATTGAATGTTTCTGATTTAAGTTCTGGAACCTTCATGCTCAGAATTAAAGATTCTGATGGTAAAAACTATGAATTTAAATTTATCAAAAAATAATAAATTAATAATGAAAACCGGCTTTCACTTTGCGACCGCCGGTTTTTGTTTAAAATGATTAAATTACTTTTTAATAAACATCATTTTTATAAGTTCTCCCCTATCATTTTGGTCATTTAAATAATATATTCCTGAAGACAATGCATCAACACTAAATTCTCTTCCGTTTAAATTTTTCATAACAACTTTTCCTGAGAGATCGTAAATACTTGCATTTTTTAAATCTCCTGTAAGTTTAAGCGTATTTCGCACTGGATTTTCTACAATTTTAACTTTCTGACCAATGTTTGCATCAATCACAGAAAGTGTTTCGTTAGGAAGTAAAATTCTTTTCATATAAAAACTTTCACCAGTATTTTCCGCAAACATCATATACAAACTGCCGTTTGGATGAACGAAATTGTCAGCATTACTGCTGTAATTTTGAGAATTCGGAACAGACATTGTCCATGTTCCTCCCTGCCCAAATCCTGTACTCAAAGTTCCGTTTGAATTTATTCTGGTAAACATGTGATTTGTACCGGAACCACTGGATTGATTATTATACAAAATAACACTGCCTCCTGCCTGAAAAAGCATATCTGAAATGTACTGTTGTGAAACAGTAATTTTTCCGTTGGTTCCAAAACCTGTATCAAGAGCTGCATTAGAATTCAATTTGGTTAATTCAGAGTTTCCAAAGACGAAAAAATTTGAATTATTTTGATAAACAGTCCCCGGTCCATAATTGTAAGATGCTGAAATACCGGCGGTTTCGTTCAGGAGCTTTGAAAAGGTTCTGTTATTATAATTATTTGGAGGATAAGTGTCAAGGTAAATATTACCTCCATTTTCAAACATTCTGACAATCCCAAAACTGACTGTGCGTTTTCCGTTTACACCATAGGTTGTATCTAAACTTCCATTGGCATTAAATCTCATTAAAAAATTTTCTCCATGACCAAGATATTTTCCGGAAGGGAGTAATTCAAAGCCATACAGCGCATTATCAAAATCTGTAACACCAGTCCATGGACTCGTAAATGTGGCGTCAGGAGTACCATTCGCGTTTAACCTCATCAAATTTATGGTCATTGATTCAGGATCAATGCCATTGTCAAATTCTACTCCGTGGGCAAAAAACAGTTTTCCGTCACTCTGCACTTCAACTTTTGAAAAAGCTTCATAATAATCATAATTTGAGTATTGATCTACTGTGAAAACACCACCGCTTGCGAAAGTCTGATCCAGAGAGCCATCCACATTAAGCTTTAAAAGTACGGCTTTGGAAATATTATTTTCATCATAGTTGCCACTGAGAATGATCTTACCATCCGGCAATAATGTGGGGATAAAATAACTGCCATTATTTAAATGGGCGACAGTGCCACCGTTTCCAAAATTGGGATCAACTGACTGAGCGTAGTTACATAAACTGCAAAACAATGCTGTAAAAGATAGAAGTAGTTTTTTCATGATTGCTAATTTTTCTTCAAAAATAGCCTTAATAAAAACTCAAAAAAATAACCCGAAAGTGTAGTTTATTACGATGAAAATCCATTTAGGATGAAAACAGAGACGATTATTATATTTCAGAGTCTAAGCAATCCTAATCTATTTTTTAAAATTAGCGGGAGAGTTAGTTTACAACAAAAACCGGCGGGCAAAATGTGCCCGCCGGTTTTTGATGATTAACATAAAACAGTTTAACAGTATCTGTCGCTTTATTGTTTCTGTAATTTATTTCTTGATAAATTTAAGTTGAACAGTCTGTCCCTTAGAATCTTTATTATTAATAATGTAAACACCCTTAGACAAAGAACCAACTGAATGCTCGCGACCTTTAAGATTTCTGAACATCAGTTTTCCTGAAACATCATAAATATTTGCATTTTCTAAATCAGCAGAAAGCTTAAGTGTATTTCCAACAGGATTTTCCAAGATAGAAATTTTATCAACTGTACTTACGTTATCCTTTACTGAAAGAGTTTCGTTTGGAATAAGAATTCTTTTAAGATATATATTATTAGTATTATTATTTCCGTAGAACAAGCTGTAAATACTATTATTTGGATGAACTAGATTTTCAGCATAAGGTTGAAAACCTGATGAAGCTGGTAATGTCATAGTAAATGTTCCACCCTGTCCAAAACTTGTATTTAGAGATCCGTTAAAGTTCAATCTAGTGTATTTATGTTCTGTATATGCTTGTGAGACATTGTTGATATTGGAATAAAGTATAACACTTCCTCCCGGTTGAAATAACATATCTGTCACATAAGTTTGAGTTGGCAAAGTTACTTTTCCATTTGTACCAAACCCCGAAACAGGTGACAGATTTGAGTCTAATTTCGTCAATTCATGTGTTGAAATATTATTACTATCTATATAAATTGATCCTTCATTGTGAAATATTCTCCCTGTAACAAAGTTATTAGAACTTGCAATACCTGAAGTTTCGTTTTGCAATTTGTAAAGAGTTCTGTTTGAATAATTGCCATTTGGATTTCCGTCGATGAAAATATTATCTCCGTTTATAAAAAGTTCATTGATATTGAAGGTAATAGTTCTTATACCATTAGTCCCATATGTGGTATCGAGACTACCATTTGCATTAAACCTCATCATATAATTCGGTCCATAAGTAAGATATTTTCCTGATGAAAGCAACTTAAATTCGTATGGTGCATTATCAATATCTGTGGTTGTAGTTGAATAAGGACTGGTAAATGTTGTATCAGTAGTACCATTCGCATTCAATCTCATTAAATTGATTGTCAAAGATTCAGGGTCGATGCCGTTATCTAATTCATGACCATATGCAAAAAACAACTTACCGTCATTCTGAACTAAAACCTTTGTAAAAGCTTCATAATAATCCGTACTTGCTTGCAGATCCATGGTAAAGATGCCACCATTAGCAAAACTCGTGTCGAGGGAGCCGTCTGTATTAAGTTTCATCATCACAGCTTTGTTCGATGAGCTACTTTCATAACTTCCACTGATAATAATTTTACCATCAGGCAATAATGTATGCTCAAAGTAAGAACCTTTTTCTGCATGAGTCACAGTTCCGTTGCTTCCAAAATTTGTATCAATGGATTGAGCAAATCCAAATTGAAGACCGCATAAAATTCCTAAAGAAAGGAGAGATTTTTTCATAAAAATTTTTGCGTAAATATATATAAATAAATCACATATCAAATACCACATTGCTGTGATTTTTAGCAGATAAATTATTTAGATACAAAAAGACTTAACCACCTGTTTATCAATGCAATTAATTAACTTTCACGTGACTAAATACCACAAAATATTTTAAATTTCAGTAAAACCGCTTAACCAGAAATGCTGTGCAGGTACTCATATAACAAAACCGGCGGTCACAAAATGACCGCCGGTTTCAATATTTTCTACATCAAATTTCTATAAAGAATAATTTGGAGCTTCCTGAGTGATAATAACGTCATGAGGATGAGATTCTTTCAAACCGCTTCCGGTAATCATCACCATTTTAGTGTCTTTCTGCAAAGCTTCAATATCTTTTGCTCCACAGTAGCCCATTCCAGCTCTTAAACCTCCGGTAAGCTGGAAAACAACATCTTCTATTTTACCTTTGCTTGGCACACGTCCTTCAATTCCTTCAGGAACAAATTTCTTAGCCTCACTCTGGAAATATCTTTCTTTTCCTCCACGTTTCATGGCAGAAAGACTTCCCATTCCCTGGTATGTTTTGAATTTTCTACCCTGGAAGATGATTTCTTCTCCCGGTGCTTCATCTGTTCCGGCAAGAAGTGAACCCAGCATTACTGCTCCTGCTCCACTTGCAATTGCTTTTACGATGTCTCCTGAAAGTTTGATTCCACCATCAGCGATTACCGCTACATTTTTAGACTGAGCATATTCGTAAACATTATAAATTGCAGATAACTGAGGAACTCCAACTCCTGCAACTACTCTTGTTGTACAGATTGAACCGGGACCAACGCCTACCTTTACAACATTCGCTCCTGCATTGATCAGATCTTCGGCAGCTTCGGCGGTTACAATGTTTCCACCTACAATATCCAGATCCGGATAGGAATTTCTGATTTCAGAAATTTTATCTAAAACACCTTTTGAATGTCCGTGAGCAGAATCGATACCGATAATGTCAACTCCGGCCTCCACCAAAGCAGCCACTCTATCCATCGTATCTTCGCCTACGCCAACTCCTGCACCAACAATCAGACGGCCTTTATGATCTTTATTTGAGTTGGGATATTCGAGCTGATTGTCGATATCTTTAATCGTAATTAAACCTACCAGTTTATTGTTTTCATCAACGATCGGAAGCTTTTCTACACGGCTTTTCAAAAGAATTTCTTTGGCTTTTTCAAGGTTTGTATTTTTATCAGAAGTGATCAGATTATTTTTGGTCATAATCTCCTCTACCTTCAGATCAAGGTTTTCCTGATATTTTACGTCTCTGTTGGTGATAATTCCTATTAGCGTGTTTTCGGCATCTACTACAGGAAGACCTGAAATTTTATATCTTGCCATCGTTTCTTTAGCCTCGGCCAAAGTGTGATCTTTTGAAAGCGTTACGGGATCAGAGATCATTCCGTTTTCGGAACGTTTTACTCTGTTGACCTGAGCAGCCTGCTCATCGATCGTCATATTTTTATGAATGAAACCCAAACCACCAACTCTTGCCAGTGCAATCGCCAAATCAGCCTCCGTCACCGTATCCATTGCTGCGGAAACGATAGGAACGTTAAGCGTAATTTTGTCGGTAAGTCTTGATTTTAATGAAACCTGATTAGGTAAAACTTCAGAATAAGCAGGGACTAGAAGCACGTCATCGAAAGTGATGGCTGTCTCTACAATTTTGTTATGAATAGACATCTTTACTTTCTTGCAAAATTAAGACTTTTTACCGGAATACGAAAATGAGTTTAAATAGTTTAAATAAAACTTAACAATACATAAAATAAATGTAAAAATGACCGTCTCAAAAAGACGGTCATTAAAGTTAAATATAAATGAACTGTTAATCTATTTTTCTCAGACTTCCACCGGAAACTTTGCTGATGTCTGAATCAATTTTAGGATTTCCCTTATACTCTATAGTTCCTCCTGATGAAGCTCTTGCAGAAAGTTCGTCAAGAATATGGGTTGAAATTCTTGCTCCGGAAGTTGACTGAACTTTCAGTTGACCAAATTTAAAACCTTCTGCATTGAAAATCGCTCCGCTGCTCATATCAACCGTACCAAATCTTGCATTGCCTTTAAGGTTTGCTGTTGAACCGCTTGATGATTTTAATGACAGATCATTGGTATTAAGCTGAGAATTCATTACTGCTCCGGAACTTATTTCTAATACTGCATTTTCTTTAATATTTAGCGTTCCGTTCAGAACAGATCCGGAAGAAATATTGACGGCCAAACGATTTTCATTAATATTATTTATCGAATTAAATATCGCTCCTGAAGAAGTTTTAATCGACTCGATCTTGGGTGCTGAAACATTCACGCTGATGTTTTTGATCTGTAAATTTTTCTTATCCTTATTATCAATATAAACATTAAGAATTCCATCCTCCACTTTTGTAACAACATACTGCATTTTATCAGCATCAGCCACCACTCTTACACTGACAGGATTTTCCTGTTTAAAATTAACTACAACTCCCGTAGCTGCACTGATACCCAGAAACTGGCCTACATTTCTATCTTCTCCACTCAGGTAAACGCTGTTTTTATTTTGACTTGTATTTTCTTTCTTACCGCTTTTTACAGTCAGTGTATTTTCTGACGAACTGATCATTTTATTCACATCATCCATCTTCATCTTTCCATTCAGCATAAAAATCACAATCTCATCCTTAGAATCAACATTGAAAATCAGATTTTCAAGAATGCCGTTTTTTGCGTTTTCGGCAAGAAATTTCATTGAGACATCGTCACTTTTCAATGACATTAATTCATTAAGATTCAGATCAGAAAGCAGTTTTGACACCCTTTCACTTTTCTCTTCATTCATTTTGATCTGACCTTTATTTTCAGATTTCAAATGATCGGGAAATGTAATTTTATTAAAAACCAATAATTTCAAACCATCCACATCGCGCATTACAGGCTTAATTTTACCTAAATACTCATCGCTGATATCGATGCTGTTGAGCAAAGCAAACATTGGTTTTTTAATTTCAATTGAAGTCACACCCTTTTTCTGCATATCGTTGAAGAGCTGATCAATTTTTTCATTCTGAGCTGTACAGGTCGTAAAGCTGCCCAGAAAAAAGAGGATGAATAAAACTATATTTTTCATTGTATTTCTATTTTAATATTCTTCTGTAAAACCTTCGTCTTTATTAAAAGAAGCTACCGTTTTCCTGAATTCTTTACCCATTTTCATCAGTGAAAAAGTGGTGACATCCATCGCTTCTTTCTCACTCGAAATTTTTCTTCCGTTTACAATTACATAAGAATCTCTGTACCCAGAGGAATCTTCAGAAACTACATTCTGGACAAATTTTGGTTTAATCTGTTTTTTCATTCTGGCCTTTTTAGAAAGAATTTCATCCAAAACATCATTCTCGGCAACGGTATTTTCAACAAAAACAGAATCTCTTTTTTCTCCTGAGACCGAGTCTGAATAATGCACTGCCACCTGATTTTCATGTTCGTGATTTTCGGCAACAAACTCGTTTTTCTGTTTTAAAACTTCGTTTTTGACTAAATTTTCCTGCTCTGCAACTGTGTTTTTATTTAAACTAAAAATCAAGGTCAAACCTAAAACAATAACGGCACTTGCAGCCATCCAAAACCATTTCGGAAACGATGGTTTCTTATTTTGGATAGGAATTATGGTTGCCAATTCTGCGTTCCCTTCTGCTTTCTGAAGAAAATCCTCAAAATCCCAGTTCATTTTTTCTTCCTTTAAACTTTGGAAGACTTCGTTGTATTTATCTTGAAATTTGTCGTTGCTCATAGCTCATCAATTGTGAGATTTGTTCTTTTACTTTTTGTCTCGCCCGCATCAGATTGACTCTTACTGCGTTTTCTTCCATTTCCAACATTTCAGAAATTTCAGACACTTCATATTCTTCTACGTCCTTCAAATGGATGACCATTTTCTGTTTTTCAGGAAGCTGGTTGATAAAACCGATAATCTGCTCCTTCATATTGTTCACGTCCATGCTGTAAAGCTCAGATCGATGAAGTTGCAAATCAGCAAACCCCAATTTCACGTCGTGATGCTTCAGTCTGTTCAGACATTCATTTTTGACAGATTTTAAAGCGTAGGATTTAAAATTTCCGAACTGAGCCAGTTCCTCTTTTTTCTGCCAGAATTTGATCATCAAATCCTGAACTACATCTTCGGCTTCATCGCTGCTCATCACAAACCTTTTCGCAAAACGATACATCTCATCTCTGAGAATAAATACCGTATTCCTAAAAGTTTCATGGGTCATAAATCTGTTTCTATTAGTAAGACAATCTGAATTGGAAATATATTACACTTCAACGAAAAAAACTTCAAAAAAATTTGAAGTTTTAATTTTTATTTGCTGTAAAACAAATTATTTGTGAAACATTAAGATCTACTAAGTTTTTTAGAATTAATAAGTTGAGCTTCGCTTTAAGCCACATGCTTAATTAATATCTTCGGATATTTACTTAAAAAAACTTAACAACTAAAACATTTTAATAGTTCAAATTTCTCCTCAACATTTTTTAATAATTTTCAAAAATATGCTTAAAGATTGCCTTGTCATGCTCAGTTAAAGGCAATTTTCGTCTTGCCATTACTTTTTCAGCGACCTCATAAGCTTTGTCTAATTTAAACCGTTCATCATCTTTAAATCCGCCCCAGGAAAAATTTTCTATTAAATTTGGAGGAAAACCTTCTTTAAAAATATTGGAAGCAACACCGATTACAGTTCCGGTATTCAATTGCGTATTAATCGCTGTTTTGGAATGGTCTCCCATAATTACACCGGCAAACTGCAATCCTGTATCCTGAAAATCTTTGGTTCTGTAATTCCACAATTTTACGGTTCCGTAATTATTTTTTAAATTGGAAGAATTGGTATCTGCACCCAGATTACACCACTCTCCAATCACAGAATTTCCGATAAATCCGTCATGACCTTTATTGGAATATCCAAAAATAATGATGTTGCTCACCTCACCACCCACTTTTGAATGTGGACCAACCGTTGTCGCACCATAAATCTTCGCGCCCAAATTGAATTTTGAACCTTCACAAAGTGCAATCGGACCTCGAAGATTACAACCTTCCATTACTTCTGCATTTTTTCCAATGTAAATCTTTCCGGTTTTGGTATTGATGGTTGAAAATTCAACTTCTGCACCTTCTTCAATAAATAAATCTTCTTTATTGCCTAAAAACCCATTTGTAGATGATAATTCCTGAGACGTTTTTCCTTGAGTCAGTAATTCAAAATCAAAATCGATTGCTTCTTTATTAAAAGTAAAGAGGTCGGTTGGTTTTTTAAAGAAAATCAATTCTTCTTTGATATCAGTCATCTTTTCAATCTGATTCAGAGAAAAGCCATCCATATTGATTTTTGCAGCAACAAGTTCATCTTCATACACCAATGCTTCACCTTGTTTCAGCTCTTTAATCTGCTGAATTACTGTTTCCGTAGGCAAAAAATTGGGAACTAAAAACAGACTTTCTTTTTTCTCCGGCTCTCTGAATTTCCCTTGAAGGTACAGTTCGGTGAACCATGAAATTTCGGCAGAATCTAATATTTTCTGCCATCTTTCGGAAAAAGTAAGAATTCCACAACGCATTTCTGCGACAGGACGGGTAAAAGTAAGCGGAAGAAAATCTTCCCAATATTGTGCATCGGAGAATACGAGTTGCATACGGGTTTAAGGTTTTATGTTTCGGGTTCCGGGTTCCATGATTCGAGTTAGGAGTTACAAAATCAAGAATTCGGGATTCTACTGTGACAAAAATACAAATCCTGGGATAAATTTTTGCCATGGAGATTTTAATTTTGAGTGATGCGCACAAAAAAAGCCTCCCGAAAACCGGAAGACTTTAAAATATTGTAAATTCAAAAAATTACTTAGCGAATTTTTTGTATTTGTTCATGAACTTATCTACTCTACCTGCAGTATCAACCAATTTAGTTTTTCCTGTGTAGAAAGGGTGAGAAGTTGAAGAGATTTCCATTTTGATCAATGGGTACTCAGTTCCTTCATACTCGATTGTGTCTTTAGTGTCTGCAGTAGATTTGCATAAAAATACCTCGTCGTTACTCATATCTTTGAAAACAACAAGTCTATAATTTTCTGGGTGAATTCCGTTTTTCATAATAAATTTTTTAAAAAATTAAAGTTTTGCTTTCGAAATAGTAATGGTATTTCTTCTGCTAAATTTTAGGTTGCAAAAATACAATTTTTTTTAAAATATCCAAACACCTTGAACATTATTTTTCTGAAATAAGAAAATTGAAGTATTTTTCGTTAAATTTGGAACTCTTAAACATGAATTTCAATGAAATTTAAAATCATTCTTCTAAGTTCCTTCTGGATACTTTTATTGGCCGTTTCCTGCAACAGAGACGAAATCTCTTTCGACACGCCGTCTCAGGAACTCAGCTTTAACCGTGATACAATATTTTGTGATACCGTTTATCATCAGGTAAGATCTGAAACGTACGCCGTAAAAGTGTATAACAACGAAGACAAAGATGTTCTGATCCCAAGAATCAATCTGGAAAAAGGTGCAGCATCTTTATACAAAATCAATGTAGACGGTAAACCTGGTTATGATTTTAAAGATATTCCTTTAAGAAGAAAAGACAGTCTGTTCATTTTTGTTGAGATTGCTCCTACAGCAACAGGACCGGAGGCGATTGCCGAAGACAGGATATTATTTACAAGTCCTGCAGGACAGCAGCATGTAACGCTTTTTTCAGTCGTTCAGGATGCTGAATTTTTTATTCAGACACCAACGAATCCTAATGTAATTGATGCCAATACCAACTGGACCAACTCTAAAGCTAAAATTATCTACGGAAATCTGACTTTGGATGATGGCATTGCTTTAAATGTACAGTCGGGAACTAAAATTTATTTCCACAAAAACAGCGGAATGAAAATTTCCAACGGTGCTTCTCTGAATCTGAACGGAACCCAAACCGAGCAAATCATCATGCGTGGTGACAGAAACGAAACCTATTACGACACGATCCCAAACAACTGGAACTCGGTAAAAATGGAAGCCGGATCAATTTTAAATATGAATCATACAAGGCTTTTCGGAGGAATCAATGGTCTTGACATGAAACAGGCTACTGCGAATATTAACAATTCTTTTATTCATAATTTTTTAGATAACGGGATTTATGCTGTTGCGTCGACGGTAAATGCAAGCAATCTGGTAATGAACAACTGTGGAGACGCATGCGTTTCTATTTTTAAGGGTGGAAATCATTCTTATGTCCATTCTACAATTGCCAATTATTCAGATCTTTTGAGTTCCAGAAACCGAATAGGAATTTTTGCCACCAACGAATGGAAAAACGAGAGCGGACAAACAGAACAGGGTGCCTTACAACAATTAAACATCTGGAATTCTATCGTCTACTCAGACAGAGATAATGCTGTGAATTTTGAGCAGACGCCTGGGCAGCAGTTCAACTTTCTGATCAGAAATTCTCTTCTTAAATATTCAGGAACTTCCGAGGCAGGTTTTCCTTTTGACAATAATCCAACTTTTGTTGTTCAGAGTTTAAAAAACGAAGATCCTAAATTCATTAATTTCTTTGCTGCACAGATGAATCTCCGCGTAAAAGCAGATTCTCCGGCGAGAAATAAAGGCAATGCAGCCATCGCTGCTTCGGTTCCAACAGATATCATGGGCGTTTCGAGAACTTCAAATACAACTTTGGGAGCGTATCAGTAAATTTGAGATTTGAGATTTGAGATTCGAAAATAAGTGATGAGCAATTAGTAATGAGTAATTATTAATGCAATTGACACAAGTTTGATTAAAACAATATCAAGGATTTAACCCATTGGCTCTTTTTACTTTTGCCTTGATTCTTTACTTGGCTCTTTTAACTCTAAACCTGGCTCTTTTTTAAACATGGAAATTACAACACTACAAACACAGGTCGACGAATGGATCAAAACCATTGGTGTCCGATATTTTAATGAACTGACCAACATGGCAATGCTAACCGAGGAAGTAGGAGAAGTTGCCAGAATTATTGCCAGAAGATACGGCGAACAAAGCGAAAAGGAAAGCGATAAGACCAAAGATCTGGGCGAAGAATTAGCCGATGTTTTGTTTGTAACTTTATGTCTGGCCAATCAAACCGGTGTCAATCTGCAGGAAGCTTTTGACAAAAAAATGAAGATAAAAACTGATCGCGATAAAGACAGGCATCAGAATAATCAAAAATTGAAATAGAAACTCATGAAGTATCGCTTTATTTATATATTTTTCATTCTTACTTATTCATTTTATACCTCTCAAATTTTCCTACCCTATCGCAAAGGTGACAAATTTGGAATTTCTGACGAAAACGGAAAACTGGTGGTTCCTGCACAGTTCGATAAAATCGCTGTTGGATATAATAATGATTTTACAGGAATTAAAATCAGCCCAAGTTTGAAAAAATCTTACATTCTAAATGACAGAATCATTTTGAAAGACACCGATTTTGCCTATTTTGAAAATGAAGGAGATTTTGTAAAAGCTGTTAAAATAAAGGATAAAGAAGCCTATAATGGTTCGCACGGAAATCCGAATTATCTTTCAAAGTTTCTATACAATCTCAAAGGTGAACAGATTCTTGACCGGGCTTACAACAATATTATTGTAATTGATGAAAGCGCAACCAAAGGAAATGCTTTAAAAGAAACAGCACTTTTACTTTTGTACTCTTACGAAAACCATTATGGATTATACCAAATCGATAAAAAGCAAAAGAAAATCATCAAAACTTTTTTTGAAAATTCTTATGACGTAGATACAGATTATGAGAAGTTTCCAAAATCTTTTGCCGTAACGTACGATGCAGGCGGGATGAAAAAGAAACTGCTAATCGATTTTGAAAACGGAAAGATTAGATCATCAAAAACAGAAGAATTAGGATATAGCAACGATAATGATCGTATCGGTTATGGCCGCTCCGGTTATTCTTCGTACGAAGCCACAAAAATGCCGAATTTTGAGATAGAAAAAAATCCCATACCAGAAAACTCAGAAGGAAAAATCATTCACGTAAGAGAATCTTTTGAGGATAAAACAACGGAAGAATTATCTTTTGAAACAAAGGACGCCTCTTATGATTACGCCTATCTGAAAAAAGTGAAAAATAAATACGGATATTTTCTCACTAAAGAAAATCATTATTTAGTCGCTCCGAAATATGATAAAATAATGATTGCGGACGGTCACGGAGTTTTTGCCAGCGGATTTATAGTTAAAAATTCAGAAAACTATCAATATCTGGTATTCATGAATAAAACTCAGGAATTCATAACACCTGAATCTAAAATGATTCCCTATTTTTTCCGGAGAGATTATGGAAAAAAAGGGTTTCAACTCTTCAAAATGTTTGATAAGGACAATAAATTTTTCTGCTACGCAGATCAAAACGGCAAATTATACTATTCAAAATGATTCTAAAAAAATCTTCACTTAAAAACAATACAACCATACAAATCAGCGGTTCGAAAAGTATTTCGAATCGTTTGTTGATTTTGGAAAGCCTGTTCGAAAACATAGAAATCAGTAATTTATCCAATTCTCAGGATACCCAGTTATTAAAAAAAGCATTATCCGAAAATTCTGAAACTGTTGACATTCATCACGCAGGAACAGCGATGCGTTTTTTAACATCTTATTATTCAATTCAGGATGGGAAAACGACAGTTCTTACCGGTTCGGGAAGAATGAAAGAAAGACCAATCAAAAATTTGGTTACCGCTTTGCAAAATTTGGGAGTTGAAATCGAATATTTGGAAAATGAAGGTTTCCCGCCTTTGAAAATTACGGGAAGAAAAATTACTGAGAAGAAAGTTGATGTTCCGGCTAATATTTCAAGCCAGTTTATCACTTCTCTTCTTTTAATTGCCGGAAAACTGGAAAACGGTTTGGAAATCAATTTGGTTGGCGAAGTTACTTCACGTTCATATATCGAAATGACTCTCAATATTTTAACCCGTTTTGGAATTAAAAATAAATTTGAAGGAAATACAATCAAAGTTGAATCATTCATCAACCACCAACCATCAATTATCAATTATGAAGTAGAAAGCGACTGGAGTTCTGCGTCTTATTTCTATTCATTCGCAGCGATTGGAAGAGAAACTATTTATCTGAAAAGTTTTTACAAAGACTCTACTCAAGGGGATTCTGCGATTTCAAAAATTTATGAAGATTTCTTCGGAATTAAAACCATTTTCACTAAAGAAGAACACCAATTGACACTCCAACTTATTAAGGATTTTAAGTTTCCTGAAAAAATTGTTTTGGATATGAACAACTGTCCGGATATTGCACAAACCCTTTGTGTAACGGCCGCAGCTTTAAAAATTCCATTCGAAATTTCTGGATTGGGAACATTGAAAGTGAAAGAGACTGACAGACTTTCAGCTTTAAATATTGAATTAAAAAAACTGGGTTGCGAAACTGAAATTGGAGATTCAACTATCAAATCAATCAACTTTAGAGAAGCACATGAAAACATTTCCATTAAAACCTATCAGGATCACCGGATGGCGATGAGTTTTGCACCGTTTTGCCTGATTAAAGAATTAAATATTGAAGATGAGGATGTTGTGGAAAAGTCTTATCCGATGTTTTGGGAGGATTTAAACTTTTTTTTGAAATATTAATTTACTTTTTCTCAGTAAACTTTTGGAGAAATAGTCTTCAGCCGTAATCATCACTTTTAAAATGAAAATATTATTCAGACAAAGCATTAAAAAGAAACCTAACAAAATCAACAGAGGAAAAAGTATCTGCCAAAGAATATCATCAAGAGTTTATTCATAAATTTACCATTCTTATCAAATTAAACCGTTTGAGAATGAAATTATAAATTCACAAACCGTAATTCAAATAAATATTTCAGTTTTAAATGTCACACCACAAAACAATCATCATCACCGGAACCTCCTCAGGAATAGGTTTCGTACTTGCAGAATATTTCGGAAAAAAAGGTCATCGTGTTTATGGACTGAGCCGGAAATTTACCGAAAGTCAATATTTTAAATCAATCCCTACCGATATTACAGATAATGATGCCGTTCAGAATGCAATTGCCGAAGTTTTAAAAACCGAAAGTAAAATCGACGTGCTTATCAACAACGCCGGAATGGGAATGGTAGGTGCTGTGGAAGATTCTTCGAAGGAGGATATCTTAAAATTATTTAATCTGAATCTTGTGGGAGCAGTACAAATGATGACCGCCGTGATGCCGAAAATGCGCGAGAATAAATTCGGGCAAATTATTAATGTTTCAAGTATCGGAAGCGAGATGGGACTGCCTTTCCGCGGATTTTATTCAGCTTCGAAATCGGCTTTGGATAAAGTAACCGAAGCGATGAGATATGAAGTTTATCCGTGGAATGTGAATGTCTGTTCGCTACATCTGGGTGACATAAAAACCAATATTGCAGAAAACCGCGTAAAAACAAAAGTGACTGAACCTTACAAAAGTGTGTTCGATAAAGTATATGCTTTGATGAATTCCCACGTTGGCGACGGAACCGAACCTCTGGAAGTTGCTGAATATATCGATCAACTTTTAACTAAAAAGAAGTGGAAAGCTCACTATTATTTCGGTAAATTCGGCCAGAAAATCGGTGTTCCTCTGAAATGGATTCTGCCACAGGGAACGTATGAGAATTTGATGAAGAAATACAATAAATTGTAAGATTTATAGTTTGAAGTTTGAGATTTGAAATTAGTTCTGAACATATTCTTTATCCTGATCTGCGTTTTTGCACAAGCGCAGAAAAAACAGTATTTTCTGATTGACACTGAAACTAAGGTCAGAAAAAAGGTAAAAGATTCTGCGACGGCGGTAAAATTTCTCGATTCACTGGCGCAGAGCAACTACTTTTTCACAGAACTGAAAGAGGTTAAAATAAAAGGAGATAGTACAGAAATTTTCTTTGACAAAGGGAAAAATTATAATATAACTTATGTTTCACTTTCAGACTCCATCGTCAAAAAACTGAAAACTGAGAAAGAGTTTTTCACCAAAAATCTGGATTCCACAAAAAACAGGATTAACAAAGCCTATATCGATGACGGTTTTGCATTCAGCCGTTTAAAATCTACAGTGAAAACCAAGAAAAACGGTTATCCAGTAGTGGAACTTGACATTAATAAAAACGATAAACGTACGGTCGACGGCTTTGTGATGAAAGGTTACACCCGGGTTCCGAAGCGTTTTGTGAAAAATTTAAATAAAGAGTTTAAAGGTAAAAATTACGATGACAAAAACCTGATTGCCATCAACAAACAGTTTCAGGGACATCCTTTTTTATCGCTTGAAAGGCAGCCGCAAACTTTATTTACAAAAGATTCCACGCAGATCTATCTTTTTTTAGAGAAGAAAAAAACAAATACTTTTGACGGAGTCATCGGTTTTGGAAATGACAAGACCGAGAAATTTACCTTAAACGGTACGCTTAACGTGAATTTCAAAAACATGTTCAACGGCTTTGAAACCATCAATCTCTACTGGCAGAGAAACCCTGATAAAGGACAAAATTTCGATCTCCAGACTGATATACCGTATCTGTTTAATTCCAATGTGGGAATGAACATGAAGGTGAATATTTTCCGCCAGGATTCTACGTTTGCCAATGTGAAAGCTTTGCCTGCATTTTATTATCATATCAACAATCGCCAGAAAATCGGTTTAAGGGGAACATTTGAAAATTCAACCATTCTGGACAGCCTTTATGTGCAGGGAAAAGACTACAACAAAAAAGGTCTGGGAATTTATTTTGAAATGACTGAGCCCAGCGACATCGACCTTTTTCTGTACAAGAGCAGGATAAATTTCGGCTACGATTATCTTACGACAAGTTATACCAGAGAGAATATAAAATCACCGCAAAATCAGTTTTACTTTTTTGGTGAATACAATTATCATATCAACGGAAACCACTTCCTCAACATCAAAGGAGAAGGCGCTATGCTCGACTCCAAGGTTGACTTCACAGCCAATGAACTCTACCGTTTCGGTGGATGGAACTCATTACGGGGCTTTAACGAAAACTCTCTGACGGCAGATTTCTTTTACTACGGTGGTCTGGAATACCGCTATCTCATCGGCAATCAGGCATTTTTTGATGTTTTCGGTCAGTACGGTCAGCTCAATAATAAATCTCTGGGTGTAAAGCCAAAACTGTACAGTGTTGGCCTTGGTTTCAACTTCTTCATCCCTATCGGATTGATGAGTTTCCAGCTCTCCAATGGTAATGAATTTGGCAATCCGTTCAAATTTAATGACATCAAAATTCACTGGGGAATTCTAAGTCGTTTTTAGAAAAATTTCGTTATTTATAATAATTATAAATTACATTTTTTTAATCATATTTATTTATGTTTGTTGATTCTCCATTTTCAAAAAAAACCGTTTAAATATAAACTCAATCAAAAATTTATCAAAATAAATTTAATACCAAAATATATTTGTGGTTAAAAATATTTTAAAAGTTACTTGAATAATAAAGTAACTTACTGATTATTAAGTGGTAGCAATGATAAAAATCAAGTGAAAAAATTCATTCTAGTTTGAATTTTTTATAATTTTGCAAAAAAAATCATTGTTTATGAAAAAATTAAAATTTTCTTTATTAGCATTAGCTCTTGTTACAATCTCGGCTAATTTGAGTGCACAAGCTGATACAAACGTTGCAAGCCATAACATCGTCATTGGTGTTCCTAATGTTGCTTTATTAGACATCGAATCTGGAGTTGCCAATAACAATATTAACATGTCATTTACAGTTCCTACGGAGGCTGGTCAACCGATTACGCCAGTTGCTGACAATAATACACTTTGGCTTAATTATTCTTCAATTAAGAAAAACACTACTTACAGCCGTACTGTTTCTGTGAAATTAGGAGCCGTAATACCTGGTGTTGCTATAAAAGTAACTGCCGCTGGACATACAGGAGGCGGAGCCGGAACATTTGGGACTTCAACAGGACAACTGACTCTTACCGCTGTCGACCAACCTATCTTAACTGGAATTGGAAGCGCTTGGACAGGTGATGGCAATACTAATGGACATCAGTTAACGTATAATGTTGGTTATGGTGGTACCGGAACTGGTACTGGAACTGCAAACTATGCAGATTTGGTAGTAAGCACTACCACAGCAGTAGTGACTTATACTCTATCAGATATTTAATCTTTAATGTAAGAAATAAAGAAGAAGCTTATGGGGTTTCTTCTTTATTATTTTAAAATTCAAATATGATAAAAAAGTTTTTATTGTTTCTCTTATTCATAATAGCTTCACAATTTGTAAAAGCAGGAATTGTAGTAATAAACGGGCTCACTCACAGCTATCAGGTAGATAAAGGACAAGTTTACAAAGGAACGATAGAAATAGAAAACACTTCTACTAATCCCCAAAACGTTAAGCTTTTTTTACAGGATTTTAGTTATCAGTCAGATGGTTCGATCTTCTATACAGAACCCCTTACAAATAAAAGAACAAACTCAAACTGGATCAAGCTTAATACTAATCTTATCACTCTAAAAGGAAAGGAAAAGACTGAAGTTCGCTATGAAATTACAGTACCGAATTCGATTGCCGGACCTGGAAGTTATTGGAGTGTTATTATTGTTGAGCCTGTGGATGATATAACGCCTTCCGATAATAAACCGGGAGTAAATATTACATCCATTGTTCGTTACGCCATTCAGGTCATTACAGATTATAATACAGAAAAAGCAAAACCCGAATTAAAGTTTGAAGGTGTAAAAATAGAGAAACAGGAAAAACAAAAAATTCTAAAAATTGCAATTGCCAACACAGGCAATCTATACTGTAGACCAACAGCTAACGTAGAAATATATGATCGTAAAAACGGTCAGAAAGTGGGAAGTTTTTCTAGCCAGACAATGGGACTTTTACCAAATACTTCAAAAACATTTGATATAGATATCAGCAAAATTCTTCCCAATAAATATACCGCAGTATTATTGGCAACAGATGAAGACGAAAACGCTTTCGCTCTCAATGTTGAACTAGAGGTAAAAAATGATTAAAAATTGGATTCTTTATTTTATCTTATTGTTTCCCGTATTTATTTTTTCTCAAGATCAGAAAGAGTATGTCTATAAAAATGAAATTCTACAACCGGGAACAGCTACTTCTATTTCTTTCAAAATAGAAAACATTACTGATGAAGATAAGGTATATAATCTAGCAGTTGAAACGTCAAATCCCGGGATTACCACCTTACTCTCCGCAAACAAAATTGCAGTTGAAAAAGGGAAAAGCATTATCTACATAATACCTATCCATATTTCTTCAGACACTCCAAAAGGCACATACAACATTTCTTTACATATAAAAGATGAAAATGGCACAAAATTGACCAAGTACTCTCCAATGGTTATTTCAGGTGTGCGAAAAATCTCACTCGTCGCGGCATCAGCACCGGAGTATGTAAAAGCAGGAGATACCATCAAAGCTTCTTTTGTAGCCAAAAATAACGGCAACATGTCTGAAAAACTTTTCCTGAAAGCAGAAAATGCGCAAATAGATGTGGGAGGTGAAATTATTGTACCACCCGGAGAAACCAGATTAATCTATCTCAAGATTAATACTGATTCTGAAATAGGAAGTACCGGATACCAAAATGTACATTTGAATGCAGTGACAGAAAATCATCCAAAAGAAAATCTAGATGCGTTCAGCAATGTAACAGTCATACCCATAAAACCGGTTGATAAAGATATTTATTATCGCTTTCCTCTTGCAACATCAATAAACTATATTGGCAGAAGAGATCGGGGGGAATATCAAGACGGTTTGCAAGGAGAAATTTATGGCATTGGCAGCTTATCAGATAAAAACGAAGATGTTTTAGAATTTCATGCTGTTACAAAAAACCCAATTGAACTTAATTCCTTTACTCCGTACGAAGAATATTATGTTTCTTATAGAAGAAAAAATTTATTTGCCCATTTAGGTGACAAATCATATTCTGCCTCTTATCTTACTGAATTTGCAAGATACGGGCGAGGTGCCGAACTGAGCTATCAATTTAAAAAAATTACAGTCGGAGGTTTTTACAATCATCCCCGTTTTTTTCGGGACATAAAGGATGAATTTAATGTGTACTCAAAATACAACTTTAATAACCGGACTGAAATTACCGCAGGCTATTTATACAAAATACCGATTACAGAACAAGATGGATTAAATACTCATCTTCCCTATGTAGCCGGTAAAACCCGATTATTTGAGATAATAGATGTACAGGGGGAAGTTGCGTACAGCAAAAACAGACAAACTGAAGGTACTGCCTATATGATACAGACACAAGGCAATTTTAATAAAATGAGTGCAGGATTAATATATATGAAATCTACTCCACTGTTTGCAGGATACTTTACAAATACCAATTCTATCACGGCAAATATCCAATACAAAATATCAGATAAGATAGATCTGTCTGCTAATTATAGAGAAGATGCAAGAAATTTTAAAAGAGATACACTTTATGGCGTTGCACCTTATCAGAAATTTGCGCAATCAGGTTTTAATTATAAATATTCTTCTAAAGGATCGCTACTTATTTTTGGTGGCTATCAAAATTATGAGGATAGAATGGAAAAAAAACAGTTTAATTATGAAGAGATTTTTGTGCGGGCAGGAATTAGTCAGGAGGTAGGAATTTTCAGATTAGGAGCCGAAACTCAGTTTGGGAAAACAAATAATTTTTTGCTGGGAATTTCAGGACAGTCTAATACATACACATTAAATTTTGGCCTCGAAAAATTCAAAACCTCATTGAATGTTTACGGAAGCTATGCAAAAACTTCGAGGTATGAATTAAGAGATTATGAACAAATTTATTATGGAGCAAGATTAATAAGTAGATTTAATGGAAAAAGTTCTTTAAGTATATTTTACCAAAATAATTACATTCCGGAGCAGACTTTTAATGACAGAAATCTTTTTGAAATTCTCTACCATCAGCAACTGTTTCGAAATCATGAGTTTGATATTTCAGGAAAGTATACTTTGCAACGCGGGCAAATCGGAGATAAAGATTTCACAGTATCAATGCGGTATACATTACGGATTAATACACCAATAAAAAAAATCGCAGAATATGTTACTCTGTCCGGAAATATCGCAAATTTTGGTGTAAAAAAAGTGAATGGCATAAAACTGACATTAGGAAGCCACATTACAATCACTGACAAAGACGGTAATTTTCTTTTTAAAAACATTTCTCCCGGCAACTACTATTTGGAATTGGATCGTTCAACCACAGAGATTACGGAAATTCCTGACGTACCATTTCCAGCAGAAATAAATCTTATTAACAAAGAAAATATCTTTAATTTTGGACTGACAAAGGCTGCAAAGATTGAAGGTTTTATTCAGCTTAATGAAGACAATGGAAAAGATCAATATTCATTTGCTCATTTAGCTGCCAAAGAAAAAAAGAGGCAGGAAAGTATTATCGTTGAGGCTACAAATGGCAAACAGGTATTAAGAAAAATTTGCACTGTAGGTGAAAATTTCGACTTCACTTATCTTCGTCCAGGTAATTGGACAGTCAAAGTATATAGGAATGGTATGGATAAACGTTACAAAATAGCTGTTGAACAATTTGATTTCATATTAAAAAGTGATGAATCAAAAAATATTCTTATCAATATTACAAAACAACAGAGAGAAGTAAAATTCCAGCAGGAAACGATTAAGGTAGGTTATAATGATAATAAAAAGAAATGATGAAATTAAACTTTACAGTATTAACAGTCTTTTTTTTTAATATGATGTCCTTTTTGTCGTATTCACAAACTTCTGTAAGTAACAAAACCATTAATATTTCTCTACCAATTAAGGCTATTGTAGATTTGGAACCTTCGACTAATGTTAGTTTAACTTTCATAAGCCCCGCGGAAGCTGGAAATCCCTTAACAATATCTTCGCTTAATGCTACAAAATGGATTAATTACACTTCAATAGTTTCCTCTATTGGGCTAAACAGAAAGATTACGGCAAGAATTAGTGAAATAATCCCTGGTATAAACATAAGACTTTCCGTTGCTAACGCTACAGGAAGTGGCGGCGGCGTTTTAGGTACATCCACGGCTACTAATCCAGTCACACTTTCTCAAGCAGAACAAATTATTATTACCGGAATTAGAGGTGCGTATACTGGAGATGGCATCAATAATGGTCATCAAATAAACTTATCTGCGAGTGTGCAGAATTATGCTGACATAGTAAAAACTGATAAATCTATATCAATTACTTATACTATCAGTGAATAAAAATTGAACGATGCTTAAATTTTATTTATTAATTAGACTGTTTGCTGCTACTCTTATTTTTAGTGCTACTCTCGTAAATGCTCAGATAAATTCTGGAGGAAGTGATTGGAACATTACTCCAACAACTAATATTACAGAAGCTGGAACCGACTATCCACAGAATATTCCTCCATACACATCTTCACAAAATCAAATAGTACTAAGTGGAACCTTACCCGCTTCTCTACTAAGCCTCTTTAATTCTAATAGTGTAAAGGTAGGAGTACATTATTTACCTACACCAAATAGATGGCATAATTCCCTAAAAATAGGAGTAAAAAGAACAGGAGGAACAGCTGTAGTTAATGGTTTGTGTTTTGGATGCTCAGCTAATATATCCAATGGTCCTGTTACTGGTTTTCAACTAATTTCTGATAATTCCCAACTGCTTTTTTATATAAATTACAATGGAGGTATCGGATTAGGTAACTCTGTAAGTTATTCAGGTGTAAATATACAGCTTGAGTTAATTGGCATATCTGCCGTTGTTCCTGCTGATGCTCAAGCAGCAATTCTTTTCACCATTATGTCACCATAACAATATTTTAATTTAATTTGATTAGCATTAACATATTAAAATAGAAAACAAGCACGACTTTAAACCATTTCAAAATTATCTTGATATTTATTACAGACAAAAAAATTGTTGGTAATAGGAAAAACATAAATCAAAATAATCAGCGACAGTTATTTTAGTTTTAATATCATTTATTTCATATATTATTTCAGCAATCATCAAATTCATTTATTAATATTAGACAAAATACTAAATCCCACATCTCGCACCTTAAATTTGAATCTTTAACATTGACTTTCAACCTGAACCTTTTTGCGTTTAGCACAAAAAAAAATCCTCAATCAATTAAATGATTGAGGATTTAAATAAAAACTGGCGGCGACCTACTCTCCCGCTTTCGCAGTACCATCGGCGCTGGTGGGCTTAACTTCTGTGTTCGGAATGGGAACAGGTGAGCCCCACCGCTAAAACCACCCTAAAGGCTGTA
>NZ_JACYFS010000004.1 GCF_014837145.1 Chryseobacterium caseinilyticum | reverse complement strand
ATTGCGGTGTGCAACAAGCTGCTCAAAATTGTATTTGGGGTGGTAAAAAACAAAACAATGTACCAAGATAATTTTATTGCAAAAAGTGCTTAAAATGTTTGGTTTTTTACACAGTTCATGTTATCTGCAGTTTTTCTATTTAATAAATGGAAATTTTTTTTGAAGATTTTTGTACTCGGTTATATACTGATATTTATTTTCAATTATTTTCATATCCTTTGTAAATAATAAATATGTCTCACCTTTTTCAGTAATCATATCTTTATTTGTTATTTGATAAATATATTCAACTTCATACATACATAAATTTAAACTATCTCTTTTGACTAATATTTGTTCATAATGTTTTATTTGTTTTTTAATAATGTCAATAGAATCCCTCAGAACATTAATTTTTGCTTCTTTTTCCTTTACAGACTTATATTCTAACTTATTTACGTAGTCTTCATACATTTGCGAACCAAAATCATCAGTTCCATATTTTAATTCGTACAAATCTTTCGGCGATTTTGATTGTGATAATAAATGGTTTTTATATCTATACAATTGACATATATATAGATATAATTCATCTTTATCAGACAATGTGTCAATTTTTAATATTCTCAAAGAGTCTAAGGATTTATAATCTGCATTATTTTTTAACTCTTCGCTAAAATAAATTTTTGCAGTTTTTAGAAATTCTTTTCTTTGTAATTTTTGCTCGTCTTTACATCCAAATAAAATTGGTAAAATAAACACTAAAATTAGCTTGCAAATATTTTTCATGGATGCAGTCTTTAGAAAATTGCAGATAACTTTCATCTTCACGCATTGCGCAAAGCCGTCGGATTTACGCATTGCGTCAATCCAAACTATAATGCATTAAAAATAAGTAAATATTCAACAGCAGCAAATTTCAGCTAATGAAAATAGTAAAAATTTCCCCACTTAAGTGATTTTAAGAAATTATAGCCATTACGGGTGCTCAAATTTTTTTCTTTAATTAAAATTTTTCCTCAACCTCATTAAAAATTTTTTACATTTGATTTATTAGTTTCAGCAAAAATCCTTTTACACATAAATACAAACCATATGAAAAAGCATAAAAAAATCAGAGCCTCAAAACTCTGATTTTTTGTTTGTTTTGTCAGAACATAGCATTAAACATCAATCACCTACTCAGCCAACACCCAGCGCCTGAAATCCATCACCACACATCTACTTCCTGATTACCTTATGCTTAAACTGAGTTCCGTCTTCTAAAGAAATATCCAGCAAATACGTTCCTGAAGAATAGGGTGTAAGATCGACTTTGGAATCTCCTGTTTCATTCAGTTTTCTTCCGTCTAAAGAATAGATGGAAATATTTTTCACTTTCTTTTCAGATTTTATATTCACATAATCAGCCGTTGGGTTTGGATAGATTGAAACATCTACTGTAGAAACTTCTTTTACAGATAATATCTGATTGGTACTTTGCATATAAATTGAAAGCACAATTCTGCCGTCTTGTCCGTAAAAAACAGCTGTGGGAACTTCATATTTCAAGGTATGACTTCCCGCAGAGAGGGTAGGAGTGGTAAAACTTCTGATCGGCACAGCATCTCCCGGGCACCAGTTGTTCCAGCTTGTCCACCAGGATGTGGACTGTACGCTTGTTCCATAGATGCCATTCCCTTGCGTGTTGTACTGTCTGTAGGGTTCGCAGGATTTTCCTCCTGGAGTGAAGGTGAGCACCTGTGCGTTATCAAGTGAAACAAAATTCTGTCTTCTGATATATTCTTCTCCATTATTGCCTGCTCCGTGAGGAGAAGTGATAATGAAAAACTTTGCATTATTAGTAGCTTGGTTGAGGTTAAAATTAACCAGTCTTACCGTTTGCCCTGGCTGGTCTGTATTGTTGTAATTGTTGAGTTCATTAGAATCCAGCAGAGGAAGAATATTGTTGTAGGTATTTATGGTGGAAGGACTGTTGGATGTCACGAAGTTGAGCGTTCCTGCGAACACGTCGTTCCTGTTGGCACAACCGGCAACCTGAGTATTGGCAGCGTATGGAACACCAAAAACGTCGAGTTCCACATAAATATCATAGGCAGCTCTCAAATTAAGATCGCTGAAAACGGTGTAAAGATTATCGACTTCGTAAGTGTACGGAACGGAAGTCGGGGAAATGTTTTTGTTCATAAACGGAGTGATGTATCTCCCGATTTCAAAACGTTTCACTCCCGTATCGCTCAGGGTATAGGTGGCCTGATTTTTCGGGACGAAAGCAATATGAACGCCCCCGATTCTGTCGTAATTATCGCAGAGTGCACCGATGCTTACGTTCATCTGAATTTTATTCTGGAAAGTATTCAGTTCTGTATCTGAAAGTTTTCGGGCGTATCTGTAATTGGCGAGACGGATGGTATTGGCAGGAACCGCGTTGGAAACATTTGCAGCGTAACCATCATAAAAAACAATAGATGAGAAGACATTGATTGTGGTTTGAGCATGGGTTTGAGAAATTCCGGCGAAAGCCAGAAAAGCGAGTAGAAGTTTTTTCATTAATTATCAGATTTTTGATTTGAAATCAAAACTACGATTTTAAATGAAATAATTGTTACATTAAGTATTGAATGAGTATTAAAATAGCAATATATTAATCAAAATAATTAAAAATTAATAAATCAATATTTATTTAGTAAGTTTAATTTGAATATTATCTAAATGGAAATAATAATCTTTACTTTAAAGCAAAAAATCAGAGTCCGAAAACCCTGATTTTTATTTATATAAAATGATTTCTAAATCATTCATCAATCATCATTCATCAATCATTTCCTAATCTCTCATCTTCGCAATGACATCAATTCCTCCTTTTGTTTTGTCACCGATTTTGCAGATGATTTCAGTGTCTAAGGGAAGGAAAATATCCATTCTTGAACCGAATTTAATGAAACCAAATTCATGTCCTGCTTTTGCCTGATCGCCTTCGTTACAGTAGAAAACAATTCTTCTCGCAACATATCCTGCAATCTGTCTGAAAACTACTTTATGTTTTGTTAAACTTTCCACGGCAACGGTTGTTCTTTCATTTTCAGTTGAAGATTTTTCGTGCCACGCCACCAAATATTTTCCCGGATGGTATTTCTTATAAATTACATTTCCGGAAACCGGGTAACGGCAGATGTGTACATTTAGAGGCGACATAAATATAGAAATCTGAATAGAGGCTTCTTTGATAAACTCTGTCTCTACCACTTCTTTGATCATCACCACTTTACCGTCTACAGGGGCGATCACATTTTCCACATGATCCTGAATATCACGGTTCGGAACTCTGAAAAACCAAAATACCAGTCCATAAATAATCAGAAGAGGTACGATGATCATCAAAGACCACATTTCAAGAAAGTATATCGAAACACTCGCCACAGCAATAAATAAGATACTGGCTACTGCGATTGTGCCTTTGGATTCCTTATGTAATTTCATATTCAGATTTTTAAAAAATCGCCAGGCTTTGTAAGCTCAATGGCGAAGGTTTAGTTTTAAATAAATTTTTCAATAATAAAGTACAAATATACAACAGGCGCGCAGATTAAAAAACTGTCGAGTCTGTCTAATACTCCTCCATGACCGGGAATGATATTTCCGCTGTCTTTCACACCGAATGTTCTTTTAAGCTGGCTTTCAACCAAATCTCCGAGCGGAGCAAAAAGAGCCACCAGAAAACCGACAACCATCCAGTTTCCTCTCAATTCTGGCTGATACTGTTCAACGAAATAGGAGAGTATCAAAGTTAAAACCACTCCGCCGATATAGCCTTCCCATGTTTTCTTTGGTGATATTTTGGGAGCCATTTTATGTTTTCCGAAAAGCCTTCCTGCGATGTATGCAAAGGTATCACTGCTCCAGATGAGGATAAAGAGAAAGATCACTTCCAGCGAAAAAGTCTGATCGTAACTAGAATATTTGGGAAGTCCGAGTGCAAGAGAAAATGGTAAGGCAACGTAGATAACAGTAAAGATCAGTTTTCCGCTGTCAATATAGAGTTCGGTTGCAAATTTAAACAGGGTCAGGGCTGCAATTCCTACTGCCGCAACAGCAAGAATATCCTGAATCCGGAAATCAAAATAAAAGCCGTGCTGGAAATATCTTTTAGAAAAGATATAATAGATAACAGCGACTACAGGAAAAACAATCCACTTTTCGTAGCCGTTTCCAAATTTCATGATTTTGATGCATTCCCAGGTTCCGACAGTTAAAAGTAAAGTGATTAAACCGTAGTACAGATAATGTTGCTTTACAAGTTCAGGAGAAATGCGGTTGATGAGCTGTGCACCTAAAGGCGTGGTACACAAAATAATGATTGCGATATAAATAATACCCGAGAGGGTTCTCTGAATAAGGTTTTTGTCCAAAATTTTCTGAGTTTACAGTTCTGCTTAGTCTTCCAGAAGAAGCAGGAAAAGTTTATTGTTTGGAGCGGTTGCATCCAGTTTATTCTGACCACCGCTGATGGAGGTGAGGTTTTTTATGTTTCCGTTTCTTTTGATTTTTCCCATGGCGTCATTCAGATTGCTCACGATCTGCGATACATTGGCCATGATGATGATTTTCTCCGGAAGTTTGGAAGAATGATAATGGAGGATGTTGTTTGCAGAAAGCATGATTCTGCCGTCGAAAGCAATCAGGTATTCGCAGGTAATAAAAGCGGCATCGTTGGCGTGCTGTAATTCCGGAGTAAAGTTGGTCTTTACTACATTGAGGAAATTTTGAAGGTCTTTGTCACAACAGAAAATATTGTTGACTCCCTCAATCTTCACAATCTGATTAAGAGTCTGTAATGCTTCGGCTTCGTCTGCGCAATAATTGAAAAATCCACCCGAGTGAGTGAAAAGCTGTGCAAACTTGTAATCGAGATCTGCATTTTTCAGCGAATCTCCAAGTTTTTCCAAACTCTGCTTTTCATCATTTTCAGGCTGATTGGTAAGTTTGCTTACAATTTTCTTGAATAAACTCAACTTAATTTATTTTTAGTCAACTTAGTACAAAAGTAAAAAATTAATATAGAACTAATGAGAAATATACGCATAAATGTTAAAAAACCCAGCAGTTTTGAACTGCCGGGTTTTCATAAAATTTATTTAAAAGAATCTTACAGCTGTGTCGGGCTTTCAGGTGCCTGAGTTTCACTGTCTTCCTCTTTATCTTTGATCAGAATTTCTTCTGAAGGTTCTTTCGCATTTGCGATGGTATTCGTTACCGGTTTCTCAGTCAGTTCCGGATCCCACGCTCTTTTTCCGAAAACATCCTCAAGATCTTCTCTGAAAATCACTTCTTTTTCCAGAAGTTTGTTGGCCAAAGCGTCCAGTTTGTCTTTATTGTCTGTAAGAATCTGCACCGCTCTGTCATATTGATTTTCGATAATTGATTTTATCTCGTGATCAATTTTACTTGCTGTCTGCTCAGAATATGGTTTCCCAAAACTGTATTCAGACTGACCTGTGCTGTCATAGTAAGAAATATTACCGATATTCGGGCTCAATCCGTAGATGGTTACCATCGCCTGAGCTCTTTTCGTTACTGTTTCAAGGTCAGAAAGTGCACCGGTAGAAATATTGTTGAATATTACCTGCTCGGCAGCTCTTCCTCCAAGGGTAGCACACATTTCGTCAAGCATCTGCTCGGTTGTCGTCAACTGTCTTTCTTCAGGTAGATACCATGCGGCGCCTAAAGATCTTCCTCTTGGAACAATGGTTACTTTTAAAAGCGGTGAAGCGTGTTCTACCAACCATGAGATCGTTGCGTGGCCGGCTTCGTGATAAGCTACTCTTCTTTTTTCAGATGGCTTGATGGCCATGTTTTTCTTCTCAAGACCGCCAATAATTCTGTCTACAGCATCCAGGAAATCCTGTTTCGTAACTGAAGTGTGGCTGTTTCTTGCTGCAATTAATGCTGCTTCATTACAAACGTTGGCAATATCTGCCCCACTGAAACCAGGTGTTTGTTTTGCCAAAAATTCTCGGTCTACATTTTCATCCAGTTTAATTTTACTTAAATGCACATCAAAAATCTCTTTTCTTTCATGCAGTTCAGGAAGATCAACGTAAACTGAACGGTCAAAACGTCCTGCTCTCATTAAAGCTTTATCTAAAATATCAGCTCTGTTGGTTGCAGCCATTACGATAACGTTCACGTCTGTTCCAAAACCATCCATTTCAGTTAAAAGCTGGTTCAGTGTATTTTCTCTTTCGTCGTTTCCGCCGGAGAAGTTATTTTTGCCTCTTGCTCTACCGATGGCATCAATCTCATCAATGAAGATAATCGCCGGAGATTTGGCTTTCGCCTGAGCAAAAAGGTCTCTTACTCTTGAGGCACCAACTCCTACAAACATTTCCACGAAATCTGAACCTGACAGTGAGAAGAAAGGTACTTTGGCTTCACCCGCAACGGCTTTTGCCAATAATGTTTTACCGGTTCCCGGAGGGCCAACCAAAAGAACACCTTTAGGTATTTTACCTCCCAGTTTTGTATACTTTTCAGAATTTTTAAGGAAATCTACCACTTCCTGTACTTCTTCTTTGGCTCCTTCAAGACCTGCCACATCTTTAAATGTAGTCTGAATTTTTTCTTTCTCGTCAAAAAGCTTGGCTCTTGATTTCCCGATAGAAAAAATCTGTCCGCCAGGGCCGCCTCCGCCACCCATCTTTCTGAAAAGAATGAAGTAAAATAAACCTAAAACAGTTACCCAAATCAAAACGTTGATCAGAATTCCCGCAAACGGGCTTTCGCCTTCAGCGTAATCCTTAGTGGTTTTTAATGCTGGATTCTGACCTTTTAACGCGTCAAATTTCTCAAGGAACAGCTTTAAATCTCCATATTTTACAACATAATCCGGTTTTGCAGACATTCCCAAAGGGCTTGAGAATGGGTTGTTGTCTTTCTTTTCTACCGTCTGTGTTTTTGCTTCTTTGGTTAAAAATACATCAGCCTTTTCAGTCTGTTTGTTAATTTCAACTTTCTGAACTTTCCCTGCCTGCATCTCTCTGAAGAACGTGTCTTCGTTGATGGTTTTGCTGTTTCCTTCCGATAAAAAATTGGAAGCAAAGAACAGCAAAAGCGCGATAATGGCTATAGGAAAAAACCAGTTAAATCCTTTATTATTCATTTATTGCTTTTAAAAATTTAGATTGCGTTTTCAACTCTGGTAATCACAGCGTCTCCCCAAAGTTCTTCGATATCGTAATATTCACGGGTTTCTTTCTGGAAAATATGTACTACTACACTCACGTAGTCTACCAAAACCCACATTGCGTTTTCTGTACCTTCCACGTGCCAAGGTCTGTCTTGGAGGTCGTTACGAACTTTTTTCTCGATGGATCCTGCTAAAGCCGATACCTGAGTGTTGGAATTTCCGCTGCATATAATAAAAGTTTCCGCTACCGAGTTCTCGATTTTTGTGAGGTCAAAGATCATTACATCCTCTCCTTTCACATCCTGAATAGCTTCTACTATTTTATCTATTAATTGTTGTTTTTCTGTCGTGTTGCTCATTAAAAAATACTATAATCTGCAAATTTATTGTTTTTCTTTTACTTTAGACTTACTTTAGCCGTCCAATTAGTCATAAATTTTTCTTAAATGGACGACCTCATTTATCTCGATCACTGCTCTTCTACTAATGACGAAGTAGCTTCATTTTTACTTTATCCTGATTCAAATTTTATTGCCGTGCACACTTTTAATCAAACGAAAGGTCGCGGGCAGTATGGGAATCTCTGGGAATCGGTGGCCGGAAAAAATCTGGCTTACAGTCTTGCAGTTGATTGTGACTCTGTAAAAGTCTCTCATTTTTTATTCAATTATTATACCGCAGTTCTGGTTCGGGAGTTTATTGCCAAACTGACTGATCAGGCAGCTAAAATAAAGTGGCCGAACGATATCATCCTTCACAACAAAAAAGTTTCCGGTATTCTTCTGGAAAAAAAGAAAATTAATGAAAATCAATATTTTATAATCGGTATCGGGATCAATGTTTTGCAGGATAAATTTGATGAGATTTCCAATGCAGGTTCACTTCTGACGCAAACCACGGTTCAGTTTGAGCTTAAGAAATTTGCTGAGGATTTCCATTTTTTTATGACTCAAAATCTGAGATCTATTCCTTCTGAGGTTGAAATTTTAAAAAGATTCAATGAAAATCTTTTTAAAAAAGATGAAATTTCAGTTTTTGAAAAAGATGGATTCAGACAAAATGGCATCATCCGTTCTGCCGATGAAAATGGTGAGATTCATATTGAATTTGAAGAAGGAATGAAGACTTTTTATCACAAAGAAATAAAACTTCTTTACTGATTTGCGCGTTTTAAATACAAATAAAGTGTCAGCGGGAAAAAAGCAATATTAGGAAGCCACATCGCCAATGCCGGAGAAATGGCTTTATTTTCTGAAACAACCTTTAAGGCCTCAAATGAAAATACAAAAACGAATGCCAGAGAAATCCCGATGGCAAGGTTGATCCCCAAACCACCTCTTTTCTTTTGTGAAGCTAAGGACAACGCTAAAAACGTAAGCAGAACAATAGCCACCGGCATCGAAGTTCTTTGATGAAGCTCGTTTAAATGGGAATTTAAGTTGCTGTTTCCTTTCTGCTTTTCACGGTTGATGAAATCTAAAAGTTCCGGAGTGGGTTTATTTTGTCCCAAAAGCTGATTCGGGAAAAGTTCTTCGGGAGCCTGGCCATAATTTTTTCTTATTTCATAGCCATTGGCAAGTTTCTGAGTGTCGTTTTTATTGATGGTTTTCTCCATGTAATTGTTCAGTACAAACTGTTTCTTTTTGACGTCCCAAAGCACGTCATTGGATTTCAGTTCATAAAGAAGTTTCCTGTTTTTATCGAATTTTTGATAGGCAAAGCCATAGCCGCGGTTGTCTTTCTTATTCCAGGAATTCACGAAAATATATTCTGTTGTACTCAACTGCGCTGAAACCGGAGCTGTACCCAGGATTTTATCTTTTTTTGCGGCATTATAGGTGTATGCTTCCAGCTCATTTTTCTTCATATTGGCCCAAGGTAAAACGAGATGATTTACCGTAAGCGATATAAGTGCAATGAATAAAGAGGTGAGAAGATAAGGCTTTGCAAACCTGTGGAAACTTGCTCCACTGCTGATGATGGCAACAATTTCTGTGTTGTTGGCCATCCTTGAAGTAAAATAAATTACTGAGATAAAAACAAGGATTGCAAGGAATGTCACCACAAGATTGATGATCCAGAATGGGTAAAAATGAATCAGAAAGTAGGTGAGGTTCAGTTTCGGATCAATTGCCGTCGCGTTTTCAATTCTTGGGATTTTTTGCTGTACATCAATAACTAAAACAACTATAGACAGCAAAATAAGCATGAAACTGAATGTCCCAAGGTATTTTCTGACGATATATCTGTCTACAATTTTCAGCATCAATTATAATTTTTAAAGTCTTTGTCTTAAAACAGGCATTACAGAATTTTTCCACTCATAGAAATCACCTGCTAAAATATGTTCTCTCGCCACTTTTACCAAATCCAGATAAAACGCAAGGTTGTGAACAGATGCAATCTGCTTTGCAAGATATTCTTTTGAAACAAATAGATGTCTCACGTAAGCTTTAGAATACTCACGATCAACAAAACTTGTCCCAAACTCGTCGAGCGGAGAAAAATCTTTCTTCCACTTTTCGTTTTTCATATTCATAACGCCTTGCCATGTGAAAAGCATTGCGTTTCTGGCATTTCTGGTTGGCATTACGCAGTCCATCATGTCAATTCCCAAACCGATAGATTCCAAAATATTCCATGGTGTGCCGACGCCCATCAGGTATCTCGGTTTTTCTTTCGGTAAAATATCGGTTACCTCATCGGTAATTCTGTACATTTCTTCTTCCGGCTCGCCAACTGAAAGTCCGCCGATGGCATTTCCTTCAGCTCCGGCTTCTGAAATCACTTCCGCAGAAATTTTTCTTAAATCAGAAAATGTTGAACCCTGAACGATAGGGAAAAATGTCTGTTTATGACCGTACAGTTCGGGATTTTTTTCATTCCAGTCCATGCACCTTTTCAGCCAGCGGTGCGTCATTTCCATGGATTGTTTCACCTGATTGTATTCTTCAGGATACGCAACGCATTCGTCGAAAGCCATAAAAATATCTGCTCCGATCTGTCTCTGGATCTCCATAGATTTTTCGGGAGTGAACAGATGAACGCTTCCGTCAATGTGAGATTTGAATTTTACGCCTTCTTCTGACATTTTTCGTGTCCCCGAAAGCGAAAAAACCTGAAACCCACCTGAATCCGTAAGAATAGGAAGATCCCAGTTCATAAATTTGTGTAGACCACCGGCTTCCTGCATCACTTCCATTCCCGGGCGGAGATAAAGGTGATAGGTATTTCCGAGGATGATCTGTGCTTTTATATCTTCTTTTAATTCTCTCTGATGCACTGTTTTTACGCTGGCAACAGTTCCTACCGGCATAAAAATAGGAGTCTGAACCTTTCCGTGTGCGGTATTCAGTTCGCCTGCTCTTGCTTTTCCCTGAGAGGTTTTTTCTATACTAAAGAAACTCATTTATATTTTTTAAATCTAAATAATTTTGAAGAATGAAATGTGAAATTTCGTGAAATCATCTTGCGAAAGAAGGAACGTTCTGATTGGATTTGAGTTTATCCTGTACATGTTTTTCAGCTTTCGGATCTTTTTCAAGTAAGATTTTTTGTGCGTCTTCTATAATGCCTTTCATTTTTTGGCTGACTACATAATATTTGTAGCTTTCCACAAAATCATCAGCTTTTATATTGTAATTTTTAAGGATAAAGCGGGTTCCGCTCTCAAGATTTTTCCCCTGATACATAAAACTTACCTGATCGTTGATTGCCATCTCTGCCATCACTTCTGCCATCGTGTCTTTGTCGATCAGGTTTTTAGGCCTGTCGAGATATTCTTTACATGAAAAGAGAACGAGAAAAATTAAAAAACAAAATATTTTTTTCATGTGTAGATTTAATTTTTTTGATGGTCCATGTTATTGCCAGATGTTCAGTCGTGTTTGTGAAACAGGTTTTATCATGGCAATTTCATAATCTGCCGATGATGGATTTCCATTTTAAATTTAAAACTCCGAAAACTGCCTCGTGAATGATTCCGCCATTCATTTTACTTTCTCCCAGAATTCTGTTGGTGAAGATAATAGGAACTTCAACAATTTTAAAACCTTTCGTCAAAGTTCTGAATTTCATTTCGATCTGAAAGCCATATCCTTTCAGTTTTACGTTATCCAAACCGATATCTTCCAAAACTTTTCTTGAAAAACAGACAAATCCAGCTGTCGTATCATGAATTGGCAAACCTAAAACGAAACGCACGTATTTTGATGCAAAGTAAGACAGAAGCACTCTTCCCATCGGCCAGTTCACCACATTGACCCCTTTGGAATAGCGTGAACCGATGGCCATATCTGCATTTTTGCAGGCTTCGAAAAGTTTAGGCAAATCTTCAGGATTATGAGAGAAATCGGCATCCATCTCAAAAATATAGTCATACTGATTCTGGATTGCCCATTTGAAACCGTGAATATAGGCTTTTCCCAAACCGTCCTTCACTTTTCTGACAGATATATGAAGTGTATGCGGAAATTTTTTCTGCAATTCTTTTACAATATCAGCGGTACCGTCGGGTGAGGAATCGTCTACCACCAAAACATGAAACTCATCTTCCAACGCAAAAACAGCGGAAATTATCTTTTCAATATTTTCCTTTTCGTTGTATGTTGGGATGATAACGAGTTTTTTCATTTCAGTTTGCAAAGATAGTTTTTTTAGACTTTCTATTTTATACAAAATAATCTATAATTTTGCAAAAAAATATCCTTTGCCACTATCAAAGACATTTAACGACCCTGTAAGAATTCCTGAGAATAATGATTGGGTGATTTTTATATTGATCGGCTGCATCTTTCTGTATATATTTATGATGAATGTAATTGAAAGGGAGGCTAATCTGAAAGATTTTCTTTTTCAGAAATATTTCGACTCCAGCAATAATCTTCCGAACTGGATCATTACTTCGGTGGTTTTTGTATTTGTAATGTCGGCTTTAATATCCCAATACGTTCCGGTAATCCCAAGACTGATCACTGAAAATCAGATTTTCGGGTATCATTTAAACAAATTCGGATATACTCTGGCTGTAGTTTCTCTTTTTTATTTTGCAAGAACAAGTTTGAGTTTTCTTTTTTACCACAGTATCGGAGACGGTAAAAAGTGGAATATTTTTTATTTTACTTCCACCAAAATGCAGTTTGTGATCAGTATCCTTCTGATGATGCTTTGTATCATGCATTATTATTTTCCCGTAGAGAAGAATAAGATGTTTGAAATTTATGTGGTAGCATTTTCTTTTGTGTTCATTTTCAAGGTGTTGTTTTATATGTTTCATAAAAATAATATACTTCCGCAGAAATGGTATTATAAATTTTTGTATATTTGCACCCTCCAAATAGCACCTCTTTTGATGCTATGGAAACTTTTATTTTTCTAATAAAACTACAAGATGAGAATAAAGTCTATATTGGTTTCTCAACCAGCGCCCAGCGAGTCTTCTCCGTATTTGGAAATTGCGAAAAAGGAAAAGATTAAGATTGATTTTCGTCCTTTCATCCACGTCGCAGGAGTAGATAACAAAGAGTTAAGAACGCAGAAAATTGATCTTACTCAATACACAGGGATCATTTTTACCAGTAAAAATGCCATAGATCATTATTTCAGATTAGCTGAGGAATTAAGATTCAGTGTACCTGATACAATGCGTTACATCTGCCAGTCTGAGGCAATTGCCAACTATCTTCAGAAACATATTGTGTACAGAAAGAGAAAAATCAGTTTTGGTGAAAAGAATTTCGCAGATCTTGCACCACTTTTCAAGAAATTCCCTTCAGAAAAGTATCTTTTGCCTTCATCGGATGTTCTGGGACCTGAAATTCCTAAAACTTTAGATGCAGCAAATATCAACTGGACAAGAGCGGTAATGTACAGAACAGTGTGTAGCGATCTTACGGATATCAACATTGCAAATTATGATATGTTGATTTTCTTCAGTCCTCAGGGTATCAAGTCTCTTCAACAAAATTTCCCGGATTTCAAGCAGGAAGATACTAAAATCGGCGTTTTTGGCCCTACCACTTCGGCCGCAGCTGAAGAAGCAGGTTTGAAAATTGATCTTATGGCTCCTACAAAAGAAAACCCATCAATGACGATGGCTCTAGAAAAATATATAAAAGCGCTTCACAAGTAAAAAACGAAGTCTAAAAAAATAACACGGCCGTCTTTCAAGCAATAGAAAGATGGCTTTTTTTTAATTAAATTTGAACGGAATTTAATATTGGAAATTTTCATATTAAATCACATTTAAAAATTCAAAATGAAAGCTCCACAGGCAAAAAAAATAGAAAAAATACTGGAAATACACGGCGACAGAAGAGTCGATAATTATTTTTGGATGAACGAAAGAGAAAACCCTGAAGTTGTACAATATCTTGAAGAGGAAAATGCCTACGCAGACTTTGTGATGAAAGATACGGAGGACTTTCAGGAAGAGCTTTTTGAAGAAATGAAGGCGCGCTACAAAAAAGATGATGAGTCTTTGCCGTATTTATTTAATGGATATTGGTATATCGTCCGTTATGAGGAAGGGAAGGAATATCCAATTTTTTGCAGAAGAGAAAAGAGTTTAGACAATCCGGAAGAAATTCTTTTGGATGTGAATGTTTTGGCGGAAGGACATGATTATTTCGAAGTAGGAAGTGTTGCTGTTTCTCCAAATAACGAATTGACTTCTTTTTCGAGTGACAACGTTAGCCGACGAATTTATACCATCAATTTTAAAAATTTAAAAACCGGAGAAATTCTTCCCGATAAAATTGAAAATACTACGGGAAAAGCAGTTTGGGCAAACGATAATAAGCATGTTTTTTACATCAGAAAAGATGAAAGCTTAAGAGCTTTTCAGGTTTACAGACATGAATTGGGAACTGATTCTTCAGAAGACGTGTTGATTTTTCATGAGGAAGATGAAACTTTTGATGTGAATGTTTTTAAAACCAAATCTTTAGAATACATTTTCCTTGCAAGCTCGAGTACGATTTCGGATGAGCACAGATTCATACCTTCAAATGACGTTTTTGCAGACTGGATTATTATTCAGCCAAGAATCGATGATCTGGAATATTCTGTAGAGCATTATGAAGATGAATTTTACATTATTACCAACGCAGATGACGCTACCAATTTTAAAATTGTTAAAACAAAAATTGACAATTGCAGCATGGAAAACTGGGTTGATGTCATCCCGCACCGTCCGGAAGTTTTGCTTGAAGGTTTTGAGATTTTTAAAAACTATCTTGTCATTGAAGAACGTGAAGAAGGACTTTTACAGATTAAAATTATTGACGAAAAGACTCAGGAATATTATTATCTGTCATTTTCAGATCCAACTTATACCGCTTATATCGGGACAAATCTTGAATTTGAAACCGAAGTTTTACGTTATGGCTACACTTCTCTTACACAACCCAGCTCAACGTATGAATACAATATGAAGGAAAAAACTACTGTGCTTCTGAAGCAACAGGAGGTTTTGGGAGGGAAATTTAACCCTGAAAATTATATTTCCGAGAGAATCTGGGCAGCTTCCAGGGACGGAGAAGCGGAGGTTCCGATTTCTTTGGTTTATCATAAAGACACGAAAAAGTCTGCCGATACACCGGTGCTTTTATATGGTTACGGAAGTTATGGGCACACCGTGGATGCCAGTTTTTCCAACGTAAGATTATCGATTCTGGATCGTGGATTTATTTATGCCATTGCTCACATCCGTGGTGGCGAGTATTTAGGACGGGAGTGGTATGAAGAAGGAAAGATGCTTGAGAAGAAGAATACATTTTTCGATTTTATCGATGCTGCGAAGCATTTGATTCAGGAAAATTATACTTCATCCAAACATTTGTATGCGATGGGTGGAAGCGCCGGTGGACTTTTGGTGGGTGCTGTAATTAATTATGAACCAACTTTATTCAATGGAATTGTAGCACAGGTGCCATTTGTGGACGTGGTTACGACGATGTTGGATGAAACAATACCTTTAACCACGGGAGAATATGATGAATGGGGAAATCCTAATGATGAAGAGTATTATCATTATATGAAAGAATATTCGCCATACGATAATGTGGAAGCTAAATCTTATCCGAATATGTTGATTACCACAGGTTTTCACGATTCTCAGGTTCAGTACTGGGAACCTGCGAAATGGACAGCGAAATTAAGAGAGTTAAAGACTGATGAAAATATTCTGGTCTTCAAAACAGATATGAGTGCAGGCCACGGCGGCGCAAGCGGAAGATTTGAGTCACTTAAAGAAGATGCACTGGAATATGCTTTTATTTTAAAATTAGAAAACAGATAAGATGGTGAACGAAGCAGAATATTGGAGTAAAATACAGCAGTTTTTTGTAGAAACTTTTGATACCGAAAAAGATGCACCCATAGAAACTTACTTATTTCTCATCGGTTTGCAGGAACTGGGAAGCGGACAGCAGAAATATACGAAGGATGACAAAGTAAATCTCATTCATATTGCAGTCTGCAGACTTTTGGAGCCTTTCGGATACTATAAATTTTCGCATTACGATGACGACGGATATCCGCACTGGGAGGAGCTGGAACCTCTTCCCGAACTGAGAGCCAATGAACAGCAGCTTTTAATGAAAAAAGCGATTATTCAGTATTTTCAGGATGAGGAGTTGATTTGAAATTTGATATTGTTTTAATTTGAAAATTTCGCAGGCAAAAAAAATGGAGGGTAAAAATTACGCTCCATTTTTTATTTTCAAATTATCTCATTTTCAAATTTCTAAACTGAAAGAATTTCTTCGAGCTGATTCAATCCTGTTTTAAATCCTTCCTCAAAACCCATTTCTACCTGTTTTTTCATATCTTCTTCGGAGGGAAAATGAATGTTGACGGTCACTTTCGTACCTTCTTCCACTCCCGTAAAACCGATGAGCCATTTCGCTTCAGGAAAATCGGGATTCAGGATTCCATTTTCATCGCAAAAAGAATCCAGACCGTCGAAGCTCCGGTTTTCTGTGATCTCACCGTACTTTACCTGCGAATAATGCCTTTCACCCTCAGGGCCAACCATCGAGTACAGCCATATTCCTCCTTCTTTAAACTCCTGACTTTTCGTTTCACATTTCCATGGTTTTGGTGCCCACCAGATATCCAGTAATTCACCTTTTGTAAAATGATTCCACACGGTTTTTACATCGGCATCGTAGATTTTTGATACATACACTGTTTTCTCGTCAAAATCTTTATTAAAAATAATATCAGTACTCATCGTTTTAATTTTTTAACTGAGAATAAACACCAACTTTCTTACCACTTTTTAATCTTATTTTAATCTGAGATTTATAATTAAATGTTAAAACTTATAATTTTAAGATAAATTATACAATATAATGGCTTGTATTTTGTTTATAAAGTCTTAAAATGTTTACTTTTAACATTCTTAACGCTGCTATGCAATGAATAATAAATTTATTCCCATTATTTCGGTCTTCATGACCATTTCCCTTATCGTCTTTGTTACCCTTCAGTTCTACTGGCTGAAGAGGTATTACACTGCGTTGGAACAGGATTTTTCAAATAAAGTATATGCTGTATTAGAGAATTCAGCAAAAACTGTTTCTGACCTTGAGGTAGATAAAATTTTAAATGAAGATTACAAAGGGTTTAGAGACAATGTCTTAGCAAATAAAGATCAGCCTACTTTAACGACGATTCAGCAGGTGGAAGACTCCGGGAGCCAAAGACAGATTATTTATTCCAAAACACTGGTCGAAAAAGTACAGTTCCCGCTCTCGAAAAAAGGTGACACACTGAATCTTACGAAATTATACAGCGATGATGCTGCGTATAGAATTAAAAGAGACACTTCAAAAAGAGAAGCACTCACGGCCGACATCAATCAGGATATTGAAAACGGCGATTACAAAATGAAGGAATTTGTGAAGGTAAAGGGCAATAATCTTCCTATCAACAAAAGAGTAGATCAGAAAACGCTCGATTCCGTAATTTCAAAGGAACTTAAAATGAAAGGCATCACCGCCGAATATGGATTTGGTGTGATGGATAAAAACAATAAGCCGACGAAACTTGAGACGCAGATTTTTAAAGATAAGAAAGAAAGCAACAGCTATTCCTATCCTTTATTTACAGATAATGACGACAGAACGCTTTATACATTAGCTTTGGTCTTCCCGAAGAAAGAAGTATCTCTTGCGATGAACAACTGGCCGATGCTTTTGGGAACTTTCCTGTCGCTTCTTACTATTTTAGGGATTTATATTATCTCCATTAATTACATGATGCGTCAGAAAAAACTCGCCGAGGTAAAAACTGATTTCATCAACAACATGTCGCATGAGTTTAAAACACCATTGGCTACTATTTCTGTAGCTACAGATTCGCTGGCGAACGATAAAATTGCCACCAACCCTGAAAAAGTGAGGTACTATTCTTCACTGATAAAGCAGGAGAATCTCAGGATGAAAAAACAGGTAGAGAATGTTTTAAACATGTCTAAACTGGAGCGGAATGAAGTGAAACTTTTCCTGAAAGAAACCAATGTGAGGGAACTGATCAAAGCAACTACGGAATCATTCAATCTGATCGTTTCGCAGCGAAACGGAAGCTTACAGCAGGAGTTTAATGCGACTAAATATATTTTTAAAATTGATGAATTTCACATTTCAAATATGCTTGTCAATCTCCTGGATAATGCCAATAAATATTCTCCGGGCACTCCTGAAATCTTTGTGAAAACAAGAAACGAAGGCAATCTGTACGTTATTGAAATATCAGATAAAGGAATGGGAATGGAAACGCAGAATAAATTAAAAATATTTGAGAAATTTTTCCGTGAAGAAACCGGAAATATTCACAATGTAAAAGGGCAGGGTCTTGGACTTTCCTATGTGAAAAAGATAGTTGAGCTTCACAAAGGTCAGGTCATTGTAGATTCACATAAAGGCGAGGGAAGTACATTTATTATCAAACTTCCAATGGCTTAATTCTAAAATTTAAAATAAACAAAAAATAAAATATGAGCAACCGAATATTATTAGTAGAAGACGACCAGAGTTTTGGCGCTGTACTGAAAGATTATCTTACCATCAACAACTTCGAGGTAACTTTGGCAATCGATGGTGAGCAAGGTTTAAAAGAATTTACAGAAAACGAATTCGATATCTGTATTTTCGACGTGATGATGCCTAAAAAAGATGGTTTCTCATTGGCCGAAGACGTGAAGAAGATCGACAAAAACACACCGATTATTTTCCTGACGGCAAGAAATATGCGTGAGGATATTCTGAAAGGTTACCAATTGGGAGCAGACGATTATATTACAAAACCATTTGATACTGAATTGCTTTTGTATAAAATTAAAGCGATTCTGCAGAGAAGTTCTACGCTCGAAAATGAAGAACAGGAGCAGTTTAAGATCAGCAATATCTTCTTCGATTCTATGTTGAGACAATTAAGAGTTGGCGATAACGAATACAAGCTTTCTCCAAAAGAAAACGAACTTTTAAAATTACTTTGTCTTCACAGAAACGACTTTATGCCGAGAGATTTGGCTTTAAGAAAAATCTGGAAAAAAGAAAACTACTTTACAGCAAGAAGTATGGATGTTTACATTGCTAAACTTCGTAAACTTCTGAAAGATGACGATGGTTTAGAAATTATCAATGTTCACGGTGAAGGTTTCAGACTTTTGGTAAAGAACTAAGAGATTTTTAGATAACTTTAAAATTAAATTGGCAAAGCATTTCGAAATGTTTTGCTAATTTTGTTTTTCAGAGGATTTGAATCTTAATCTTCTAAACAATAGATATCTGATTATGAAAAATATATTTTTAGCATTATTTTCAGTAACATTTTTGGCTGTTTCGTGCAAAAAAGATGAGAAGCCGACATACATCAAGGACGAAAACGGGGTACAGCAACCAACAGCTGGACTGAATAACGCACCTAAAGCTTCGCTAATGAATCAGGCAGGAATAGCCAGCAATTCCGCTGTTCCCCAGGGTATGCAGCAGGTATCTGCGCCTCCCGGTATGTTGAATCCTGAGCACGGTCAGCCAGGTCACCGTTGTGAAATTCCTGTCGGTCAGCCTTTAAACTCAGCTCCGGCTCAAAACGCTGCGCCTTCAGGTCAGAATATCAATGTAAATGCAGGACAGGCGATCAACATCGATCCGAATTCTGTAAGTCCGGGTAAAATTGCTATTGACAATAACGGGAAAGTTGCCAAAACCGCTCCAGGTATGAATCCTCCTCATGGTCAGCCGGGTCACAGATGCGATATTCCGGTTGGTCAACCATTAAGTTCAAAACCAGCCGCTGCCCCTACGTCACAGAATACCGCACCGGTTCAGGCACCACAACCGGCTCCGGCTCCTCAGCCAGTCGTGGCTAATACAGGTCCAAAACCAGCTACCAATCCAGCTCACGGTCAGCCTTGGCATGACTGTGCTAAGCAAGTAGGTGCGCCACTTTAAAGCTTTTAAAAAGTGACACTTTACGAAGTAGATAGGAATAAAGGAGAGTCTATAAGTGAAGATTTTTTGATGTTTGTCTTAGATAAACATGTCGTTCCAACTTATCAGGATTTCTATGGTCTGGAATATAATGTATCCGTGACACTTAGTGACGGAACCTTTCTTCCCTGTGTTGCTTTCAGACACGCTGGAAAAGCCATACAGTTTGAATATGATAGTCTGCATAAGGTTATTTTTTCAGGGATCACAAGCAGAAGACAGATGTCTCAGGATGAGGTGAATAAAATTGTCCTAAGAAGATTGCTTCATCAGAATACAATCTCACTTTCCGATATTTCGAAAATTGAAAAATGTCTGTATTCAATGCCGGATAGATTTAGAAAGAAATTAGAATTTCATCCTACTCATTATTTTCTTGCGGAATTTAATGATGGAAACTGTGAAAACTTTCGTGGTTCAGAAGACGGATTTTATGAAGTTCCTTGTAATAAAAATCTGGAAGATATCATTGAAATATTTGGTTCTGAGATGATCTTACAAAATGGTCAAATTATTAAACTGAAAAACTATTCAGATTGGATGAAACATCAGGATGATTTTAAAAAAATTCATGTAGGAAAACCTTATTTTGTCTGCTATTTTGGAGATGAAGATGAAGATGGTTTTGAGAAAAAAAATCAAAAAGCCCGAATTAATTTCAGAGAATGACCTGTATCAATAACAATTTCGTAACTTTGTTGCCGTGAAACTGCCACAATTACTATTAATTATCTTTTGCTTAGGAATTTTTCTGATTCCTAAAGATAATTTTTATGCGCAGGCTTCACAGGAAAACTGTTGCAAAACAGAGTCTAAAACCGAATCATGTTGTGATAAAAATCACGATGCTCACGATTCCAAAGACAATAAAGAAGACAATCAGTCCTGCAATGACGATTGCTGTTCGTTCTGTATGACCTGTCACACTTTCGTAGAAAATTCATTTGCGAAAAATAATTTTTGGGATATTCCTACATTTTCAACGATTCAAAAAATTCAGTTTCAATACTCTGATCCTTTTATTTCAAACAGTTTAGAAGAAATCTGGCAACCGCCAAAACTTGGATAATTTTTTTAAATGAAGCAATGATCTGTCTATCAGTCTTTAGTTGATTGTTACACTGTTACATTGCTAATTGTTACATTAATTAAATTATCTAAATTTTAAACAAATGAAATTATATATTACCAGGGTAATCCTTGGCGCATTCATATTATTTACAACTTTCCTTTCAGCTCAAAATCTTTCTAAAAACCAGTTTCAGGTCAAAGGAAACTGCGAAATGTGCAAAGAGAGAATAGAATCTACAGCCAAAAAAGCCGGAGCTAAAACAGCGGTTTATTCTATCGATTCACAGATTTTGACTTTTGAAACGAATGAAAATATTTCATCTGATCAAATTTTACTCAAAGTAGCTGAAGCGGGTCACGACAATGAAAAATACAAAGCCACAGACGATTCCTACAAAAACCTTCCCGGCTGTTGTCATTATCAGAGAGATTCAAAATCAACTTCTGCTTTGGTGGAAGATCACGGACATTCTAAAAATGAAAATGAGTTTTTCGTGAAAGGAAACTGTGGATCATGTAAAGCGCGAATTGAAAAAGCAGCAAAGGATGCCGGTGCCGATTCTGCTGAATGGAACGCTGAAAAACAAACTGTTCAGCTTCAGTTTAATGATAAAAAAACATCCGCTGACAAAATTCTGATGAAGATTGCTGAGGTGGGTCATGACAACGAGAGGTACAAAACTACTGAAAACGTGTACAGCAAATTACCGTCTTGCTGTCTTTACGACCGAGAAATTCCTTTTGGTGAGGCCAATCCTAAAGTGCATACTGATGAAGGTGAGAAGAAAGGTCAGCACACAGATGCGGCAAATGACGAACACGACGGTCACGCTCACAATGAAAAAACAATCGATGGAGTTACGGTTACAGCTACAAAAGCAGCAACTTCTTTAAGTAAAAAGGAAGCAGGACTCACTTTTAATATCGACTCTAAGGAACTTTTGAAAGCTGCCTGCTGTAATTTATCCGAAAGTTTTGAAACCAATGCTACCGTTGATGTATCCTTCAGCAATGCTGTAACAGGAACAAAACAGCTGAAAATGCTGGGTTTAGACCAGAAATATACCAGTTTAACCAAAGAATTACTGCCCGAAATCCGTGGAATTGCATCTGCTTACGGCTTAAATCTGATTCCCGGAAGATGGATTGAAAGTATTCAGCTCACCAAAGGCGGAAGTACGGTGACCAACGGCTACGAAAGCATTACCGGACAGATCAATACCGAACTGATCAAGCATTCTGAAAAATCTGAAACAGCACTCAATCTTTTTGCCGATTTCAATGGAAGAGCTGAAGCAAATATCACGCATGTAGAACCGATCAACGAACACTGGACGCAGACTTTTCTTCTTCACGGTAACGGAACCTTCGGAGATACCGACATGAATGAAGATACATTTCTGGACCGGCCGAAAGGAACACAGATCAACGCGGCTTATTTGCTCAACTATAATGATTTAGGTCACTCGGGTTTTGGATCTCACTTCGGAATTAACTTTGTTCGGGATGAAAGAACTGCCGGACAGATTGGATTTGATAAGAAACTTCCACAAAATCAGCAGTCGCTGTACGGTGTGGGAATCGATATCTCAAGATTTCAGGTTTGGAATAAAACGGGTTATGTTTTTGAAGGAAAACCTTACCAAAGTTTAGGATGGATGAACCAATACGTCTATCACCAGCAGGACAGTTTTTTTGGACTTAGAAATTATTCCGGTCAGCAACAGACATACTATTCCAATTTAATTTTTGAGAGTATTATTGGAAATACCAATCACAAATACAAAGCGGGAGCAAGTTTTATGTATGACGGTTACAGAGAAAATTATCTGACTGATGATTTTAAAAGAAACGAAATTGTGCCCGGAGCATTCGGTGAATATACACTGACAGGTACAAAATACACCTTAGTTGCCGGAGCGCGTGTTGATTTTCATAATCTGGCCGGAACTCAGTTCACACCGAGATTAAATTTTAAATATGATTTTACTCCGAAAACGATTTTAAGATTATCTGCAGGAAGGGGTTTCAGAACAGCTTCTGTATTCGCAGAAAATCAGCAGTATTTTGCTTCTAACAGAAGTGTTCAGATCATGCAAAATGGCGGAAATATTTACGGTTTAAAGCCTGAAATCGCCTGGAACTACGGAGCGAGTCTTCAGCAGGAATTTAAACTTTTCGGCAAGAAATCAACAATTGTTGCAGATTTTTTCAGAACAGATTTTCAGGATCAGGTTTTGGTAGATCTTGACAGGTCGCCTCAGCAATTAGTTTTCTATAATTTAAATGGAAAATCCTTCGCCAATTCTTTCCAGACGCAGTGGGATTTTATGCCTTTCAAAAACTTTGATGTAAGACTGGCGTACAAATACTATGATGTTCAGGCAGATTACCTTTACGGCAGAAGACAGGTTCCGTTTATGGCAAAGCACAGAGGTTTTGTGAATCTGGCGTACGCTACCAATAAAAATAAAAACGAAGGATTCTGGAGTTTTGATACGACACTGAATCTCGTTGGAAAACAAAGACTTCCAAATACATTGACAAATCCAGCAGAATTTCAAATTCCTCAATTCTCAGAATCTTATGCTATTTTAAATGCACAGATTTCTAGAAATTTCAATAAAAATATAAGAGCCTATCTGGGCGGAGAAAACCTGACTTCTTATCATCAGAAAAATGCGATTGTGGATTTTAGAAATCCTTTTGGAAATTATTTTGATGGCGGAATGGTTTACGCGCCGATTATGAAAGCCAATTTTTACGTTGGGTTTGATGTAAGCTTCTAATGTTTCCAAACATAAAAATTGAAACGGGTAATTTATAATTGCCCGTTTTTCTATTTGCCAAACTCTCAGAATGATTATTCACTTTGAAAATCTTTGATTTTCAAACTAATGTATTCTAAGATATTCTCAAACAGTTAAAATGAAAACTTTGTAACTTATGCGTTAAATAATTCTTTTCTAAGTTTTAAACCAGGTAGTAAATTCATGGTTTCAATTTTGTATCTTTAATCAAATTTTTAACATCAAATATTTTAATATGAAAAGAAACGCAACAGCCGTTTGGAACGGTACAGTAAAAGAAGGAAAAGGTCACATCACAACGCAAAGCACCACCTTAAACCAGACGCAATACTCTTTTGGAAGCCGTTTTGAGGAGGGTGTGGGTACGAATCCTGAAGAATTACTGGCAGCCGCTCACGCAGGATGTTTCACCATGAAACTCAGCGCAGAATTGACACAGGCAGGTTTTACTCCAGATGAACTGACTACGAAATCTGTTATCACTCTGGACCCTGCAGCCGGAAAAATTACAAAATCAGAATTGACTTTAACCGCAAAAGTTCCCGGAATTTCTGAAGAAGATTTTCAGAAATATGCGAAGATTGCGGAAGAGGGATGTCCTGTAAGTCAGGCTTTCAGCTTTGAAATTACTTTGAACGCGACTTTAAGCAATTAGGATATTAAAAATTAATGTATTTATATCAATTGGAACGGGCTTTAGCCCGTTTTTCTTTTTTAATAAGCCAATCGGCTTTAGCCAAAACATAATTTCTGCCAACGGTAATTTTAAATTTAAATATACCAATCGGTATATTTTTACTATCTTTGCTTTAGAATTTGATTCTATCATGTCAAAAGCGGAAAAAACCAGACAGTTTATCATCGAGAAAACAGCCACTTTGTTTAATACCAAGGGCTATATCTCCACGTCTCTATCTGACATTACCGATGCGACAGGTTTAACCAAAGGTAGCATTTACGGAAATTTTGAAAATAAAGATGAGGTTGCACTTGAGGTTTATAAATACAATTCCGGCGTCCAGAGAAAAAATTTATTAAGATCTTTCAGCGAAGAATTTCCATCGATGACGGATAAGTTATGTGCTTTTGTGTCCTTTTACAAAAAAAACTGGCTTTCTGTCTTTAAAAATGGCGGATGTCCCCTCATGAATGCTGCAACCGAATCGGACGATACTTTTCCGGCATTAAAAAATCAGGTTAAATTATCATTTGAGCTTTGGGCCGAAACTGTTTCTGACCTAATTAAAGCAGGACAGGAAAGCAATGAATTCAGAAAAGAAATTAATGCGGAAGAATATTCATCCCTCATCATTATGCTTACCGAAGGTGGGATTTTATTGTCTAAAACGACAGGAGATGAAAAATATTTAAATCTTGCTTTAGACAGAATTTTAGAGATTATTAACAGAGAAATCAAACTGAATCCTTTATAAAAACAGTTATTTTATGGACAAATTAAAGGCATTACAATCATTTGTAGGGAAAGAATTTACGGCGTCACCATCACCTTTTATGCGCTGGCTGAATCCTGTAGTTGTCTCTGCGGAAGTTGGTAAAATAGAATTTCAATATACCGTGAGAGAAGAGTGGCTGAATCCTATGGGCAATATGCACGGTGGAATTACAGCGGCCATTATTGACGACATTATTGGAGCGACAATGTTTTCTCTGAACGAGAAAAACTTCATCGTCACCATCAATAACAGCATCGATTATTTTTCCACTGCGAAAGAAAATGATATTATTGTAGCCGAAACGAAAATCATTAAAAGAGGAAAACAGTTCGTCAACGCAGAATGCGAGGTCTGGAATCAGGACAAAACAAGATTGATTGCCAGAGGAACTTCTAATTTGTTTAAAATCAACAGTTAAAAATAAAATATCAGCCTAAAAATTCAATCTGATATTAAAAAAATAAAAAATTACTATTCAAGATATGAAAAGAGTTGTCATTACAGGATTGGGCGCAGTAACGCCATTGGGAAATAATGTAGCCGAATTCTGGGAAAACAGCGTCAACGGAGTGAGCGGAGCCAACAGAATCACACACTTCGATACCGAAAAATTTAAACTGAATTTTGCCTGTGAGGTTAAGAATTTTGATCCGAAAGTTTATTTAAATCATAACGAAATAAAAAGAAGCGATCTCTTTTCGCAATATGCCATGTATTCATCAGCTGAAGCCATCAAAGATTCAGGTCTGGAGCTGGAAAAAATGGATCCTTTCGACACCGGCGTGATCTGGGGAACCGGACAGGGCGGCATGTGGACTTTCGAAAGCGAAGTAATGGAATTCACAAAAGGCGACGGAACACCGCGTTTCAATCCGTTCTTTGTTCCTAAGTTTATCGCCAATATGGCTTCAGGAATGATTTCCATGAAATTTGGACTTCAGGGAATCAATTATACAACCATCTCTGCCTGTGCAACGGGAAATACTGCGATCATGGATGCATTTAACTACATCCGTCTGGGAAAAGCTAAAGCGATTATCAGTGGCGGTTCTGAGGCAGCCATTACTCCTGCATCTGTTGGAGGTTTTTCTATAATGAAGGCGATGTCTACAAGAAATGATGATTTTGCTACCGCGAGCCGGCCTTACGATGCCGACCGTGATGGTTTTGTAATGGGAGAGGGTGCCGGAGCCTTGGTTCTGGAAGAGTATGAACACGCCAAAGCAAGAGGTGCAAAAATCTATGCAGAATTAGCCGGAGCAGCGATGACAGCTGATGCCTATCACATGACAGCACCACATCCGGACGGTGTTGGAGCGATAAAGGCAATGCAACTTGCAATAGCCGAAGCAGGTGCCAACGTGGAAGATATTGATTATTTAAATCCACATGCAACATCAACTCCTATGGGAGATTTGCTTGAATTAAAAGCGATCAGTAAGTTATTTAAAGGAAGTAAAAATCTGGATGTCAGTGCTACAAAATCGATGACTGGTCATTTATTAGGAGCAGCCGGAGCGGCAGAAGCCATTCTTTCCATCAAAGCAATTGAGAACGGAATTATTCCACCGACAATTAATCTTCATAAAATTGATGAAAATATCCCTACCGATGTGAACATTATTTTTGGGGAAGCTAAAGAGAAAGATATTAATTTTGCGCTGAGCAATGCTTTTGGTTTTGGTGGGCACAATGCAACGCTGGTTTTTAAGAAGTTTTCTTAAATTGAAATAAGAAAAAATGCCGTTTCAAAAATCTGGAACGGCATTTTTTGTTTGAAAAAGTGATAGAAAAACAGTAAAATTAATTTCTTCCAATAATCCACCATCTTCCGTCGCCCACAGACTGTAACGTAAAACATCTTCCGCCGCCGCCAGTTCCTAAACCTACCGAAGAGTATGAGCCACTGGAATCCTGAATGGTTCCACTCAGTGTCCGGGAATTTCCGTCACTGCAGATATTAAGTATTCTTCCTGCATTCGCAGCATTTGAAGTAGGAAGGGTGACATTACCGCTTAAAACTACAGTATAATCATCTGCATTGATGGTATTTCCGAATCTGAAATTGGCTACAAAACCTTTTGTTTTTGTATTTCCGTTTACCTGTAAGACGGCATCACTGGCCTGAGATAAGATGTGAAAATCAGAAGCATTAACTCCGACTTTTCCGTTTCGGAGTACTGAAAAAGCATCTGATCTGTTGGTGTTGCTTGTCCCGTTACCCACAACAAAGAGTTTTTTGTTTCGGTCGAGCGATGAGTTGGGCTCAGGGCTTGCGTCGCCGGCATTAAATTCACCGATTACCGTATTGCCCTGGTTCCCGGCAGTTGTGCCCAGTCCCAGTGCGGTAGCATATTCTCCTGTAGCTTTGTTTTGATAACCTATCGCGAGTGAAGATGTATTTGTGGCTTCACTGTTATTTCCCATGGCAAAAGAATAATTTCCGCTGGCTTTGGTATCGGCTCCTAAAGCAAAAGAATTGGTGCCCGAAGAATTTGAAGCAGAACCAATTGCTACAGATCCTGTACCTGAAGATTTGGCTCCCTGACCCAATGCTATAGCGTTTTGATTGGTCGCCTCAGAAGCAATTCCCATCGCTATACTTGATTCACCGGATGCAGTGTTGTTTAATCCTATAGAAATAGCTGAGGTATTGGTAGAAAGATTCTGAGAACCAATGCTCACAGATCCTAATCCTGTAACTGTGTTTAAACCACCCAAAGCCACCGCAAAATGTGCATTGGTTGAAGACTTGTTTGATGCACCCAATAATGTGGAAAAACCACCTTTAGCTGAATTGAATGCGCCTGTCACAAATGAACCCTGTCCCAAAGCTCCCATATCGGCTGACGTAAGTGAGGTTGAGGCTAAGGCAGCAGCATAGGTTCCTACATATGGAAAAGTTTCTGCCAAATTGGTAGGATTCCAGGAGAGGTCTGTAGCGTAATTACCTAATCTTCCGTAGTTGGCCGGGGTTGCACCGATCAGTCTCCATCCGAAACTGGTTGCTGATGCAGAAATTCTTTCCAGACCCGTAGGTTTTGTATTGGTATCTATAAATTTTAACCAGACATTCCCTGTGCTGCTGTAATAATAATGCGCCGGAGCATCCATGTTGATATAAGCTCCCGTTCGGTTTGCCGACGGTACAGTGGTGGTAAGATAGACCATCATGCTGTTCTGTGCTGCTGAAACCGGCATCGCCAAAACTTCTGCGCTGGTCAGTCTTGGAATCAGTAATCCGTTAACAGCTGAAACTGTACTTTTTGAAATGTCTAATGTAGATTTAGGGTCTGAATTGTTAATCCCCACCTGTGCGGTAATGAATGACATACTGCAGATTGCAGATGCTGAAATAATTTTGCGTAACATGTGTTTTATTTTCTTAGGCGACAAAAATAAATAAAATTGTAGAAACTGTAGTTTTGTTTTAATAAAATTTCAATTTCCTCTGAATAAAATTTCCTTTCGCTTAAAATTTATTTAGACAATTTTTCTCCAATGCTTTTTATGAGATTAAATATCCGTTACAGATCATAACTTGGTTTCAACTGTATTTCTGTTGTTCTGGAGAAATTATAAATTCTGAATATTCAATATTGAGATTCCTTCAGAAAGACTTCTGATGTAGCGTTAGCTTAAAAGTGATATTTAAATTTAATTTAAACTGAATCAGAAAAAATAAATCACTCCAATTTTACTAAATCTGACCTGCTTCAGATTCAGACAAATCTGTTTTGGTTAAGATTCGCCTGCATTTAATCACGAACAACCTTGTCTGAACTAAATGTAAAATGATTTTGAGTTAAAACAACAGTGTTTCACCTCTCTGTAAAATGATTTTTAATTGAAACACACCTGTTTGGACTGAATGTAAATTGATTTTGAATTGAAACACCTCTGTTCGGACTAAATGTAAAATGATTTTGAATTAAAACAACAGTGTTTCACCTTTCTGCAAAGTGATTTTTAATTAAAAAAAACAGAAAAAAAGAGGCAGAACGGTGATTCATCCTAATGCGAGTATTTAATTTAATGACAGGTCGCAGGATTGTGCCTGTGATTAGGATCTGTGTTGTGACAGTTGATGTCGTGATCGGGTGATACCTTCATCGCTTCAGCGGGAGGGGAGATGTAAGGTATGCCCAATTCCAATCCACGGAGAATAAATAATCCACCGAGAACAATCATCACAACCGGAATAATTTTCAGAACCTTCAGTCTGAAACTCTGGTTCATTAAGTTTCCGACCAAAACAACCGTGAACATAAAAGGGAGTGTACCCAAACCAAAGATGGCCATAAAGGTTGCACTCTGCCAGATTCCGCCACTTGCAAGGCTTGCAGTAAGCGCCATGTAGACCATTCCACAGGGAAGAAGACCGTTCAGTAATCCCGTCGTGAATCTGGAGCGGTAGTCTGCTTTCTGAAGAAGTTTTCCTAAATTAAATTTAACCCTGTAAAGAAATTTAGAAATAAAAGGAATTTTTGAAGCAAAATCTTTTCCGCCAAAGGAAAATAACGCCATGATGATCAGTATAATTCCAACTGCGATTGTAAGATACTTCTGAAATCCGGCAAATTCAAATCCCTGACCGATGATTCCCAACAACGCGCCTAAAAGAGAATACGTAAATATTCTTCCAAACTGATAGGTGAGATTCTGAAGGTAATAATTGGTCGCCTGTTTTTTCGTAAGCCCCATAGAAAGTGCAATCGGGCCGCACATACCAATGCAGTGAAAGCCTGACGCAAAGCCGAGTCCCAAAGCTGATATGATTAATGCTATTTCCATGCTACATCGTAATCGATTCTGTATTCTGTTTTATTTTTCACCCATGTTAAACGCAGGGTGTAACTTCCAAATTTCAACAGATTCGCAGGAATTGTAAATGATTTATTCTCATCTAAAACCGCATCTTTTTTTACGTCAAGATTTTTATCGTCAGTTCTGTTTAAGACATATTTTATTCTTGCATTTCCGTTGCTGTAGTCTGCAGGAAATTTGATCGTGATACCGTTTGAGTTTTGGCTGTAAACCGGTTTGTTAACGAGTTTGTCTGCTCTTCCTTTGGCATCAATAACCTGCTGATACAGCAGTTCTTCTTCATAATAGTTGTCTGAAACCATTTCAGAATTCTGCTGCCCGTTTGGAAATAAGAAAAGCATCGAAAGTATGAATATTATAAATGCGAGAAGTGCGATCATTACGCCGTGTCCCCAACTTAGATTTTTCATTTTTTAATTTTTAAAACTGTAATTTAAATGGTCCCTCGAAATAAGTCTGATATGAATCGATTAAATTTCCTTTCATATCATAAACACCGATCGTGATGTTCTGTTTAGAAAGTTTCATCTCATTTTCAGGGAAGCTGATATTGATGGTACCCTTAGATATTTTGTCTCTGTCGACAGTGATTTTCTGTGACACGCTGAAAGTGATTTCTGCATGCGCAGGATCAATTACTTTTATCGTAACAATCTTTTTATCATTGGTTTTGTTGAGAAAGGTATAGTTGTAAGTATTGCTGATCTTTCCGTCTCTTACGAAAAAAGTGCTGCCTGCAGGTTTGATGAATTTAGCTTCCATTTCACCGCGGTTATACAGCAGGAATCCAAGAAAGCCTACTAAAAGCACCAGAACGATGGCAAAACCTTTCATTCTGCCGGTGAATTTAAATTCCGTATTATTTTCAATCTCATTTTCAGAGGCGTATCGGATAAGGCCTTTTGGAAGACCTACTTTTTCCATCACTTCATCGCAGGCATCGATACAGGCTGTACAGTTTACACATTCCAGCTGCTGCCCATCACGGATGTCGATTCCTGTAGGACAAACTACAACACACTGGTGGCAATCGATACAGTCGCCTTTACCTGCTGCCTTGCGGTCTTCACCTTTTCTCCACTTTGCGCGGTTTTCACCTCTTTTAAAATCGTAAAAAACATTGATGGTATCTTTATCGATCAAAACTCCCTGCAATCTTCCGTAAGGACAGACGAGTGTACAGACCTGCTCTCTGAACCATGCGAAAACGAAATAGAAAGCGGCTGTGAAAAGAATCATCACCACGAAATTCGTCAGATGTGTAAATGGTCCCTGAGAGACGATATCCAAAACTTCCTCGTAGCCCACAATGTACATAAACATGATGTGCGTGATGATAAGAGAAATGACAACATAAACCGACCATTTCAGGCTTCGCTTCATGATTTTTTCGCTGTTCCACTCCTGTCTGTCGAGCTTCATCTGCCTGTTTCTGTCTCCTTCGATCCAATATTCAATTTTACGGAAAACAGATTCCATAAAAATTGTCTGAGGGCAAATCCACCCGCAGAAAATTCTTCCGAATGCTATGGTAAAAATGATAATGAAAATAAGCGAGACAATAGCTCCAAGTGTAAGGATGAAAAAATCCTGAGGGAAAAACGGCTGACCAACGATGTAGAATTCTCTGTCGATGACGTTAAAAAGCAAAAAAGGATTCCCGTTGATTTTGATGAACGGAACTGCAAAATAGATTACCAGTAAAAGATAGCTTACAAAATTTCTGTAATTGGTATATTTTCCTTTTGGCTTTCGGGGAAAGACCCATTTTCTTTTTCCGGACTGTTCCATCGTTCCAATGGAGTCCCTGTAAGTTTCGGGATCAACTACCTGCCCCTGTCCGCCGCGTACGTCTATATCTTCTGTATCTGACATTTGCTTTGTATTTTAAAAAAAGAAAAACATAATTTGCTATTTTATTTAAGTTTTAAATTAATAACAAATTATGTTTCATTTTATATTTTTCGGTTAACTTCTGCTTCTATTTCTTTTCCCATTTAGCTTCATCACCGTAAGGAGGTGCACCACCTTCTGCCGGAGTAATAGGCTTTTTCATTTGGTTAATAGAATATACGTAAGCAGCAACATTCTGGATTTCGTTTCCTGAAAGAACACCATTTTTACCCCACGCCTGCATCGCAGTACCGGTAACACCGTTTTCAACTACGTGAAATACGTTTTTGAATAATGTTTTCTCAGGTTGGTTATGCCAGAAGTTGTCAGTTAAGTTAGGTCCGATACCTCCTTTACCTCCTTCAGAGTGACAAGATACACAGTTGGTTTTGAAAACCTCTTCTCCTGCTGCAATGTTGTCTTCAGAAAATTCTGCGCTTTCTATCGTAATTGGTGGCTGATCTGCCATAAATTTTGCAATGCTAGCTTCCTGCTCTCTGTATTCCACTTCATATTCTTTTAGCGGGCTTGCAAAATCTGTAAATGCATAAGCCGAAATGTAAAGAATCATAAATGCAGTTCCAAACCAGAATAAACCTACCCACCATTTTGGTAACTGATTATCGAGCTCCATAATTCCGTCGAAACCGTGGTCGATAAGAATGTCTTTCTCCTGAGTGTCAGACTGCTTTTTGAATGCAGCTGCATATAATCTCTGGAAGTAAGGAACCTTTTTTTCAGCAAGGTACGCTGCTTTTTCTTCGTTTGAAAGTTTCTTAAACTTATTGTTTTCTACCAAATCACCAATCGCACTGTGGATGTAAGCCATGATAGATCCAATCACTACAGTACCCCAGAAATACGGCGACTTAAAGAAAGCATAACTCTGAACGAACAGATAATAGAAGATAATAAGCAGGCCGATTATTATAGCAATATTTACAAAAACTGGCGTTCTTTGTTTCATAATAAATTGTTTAATTTTTTAGATTAAAATCATCATCGTCATCCTCAAGCGGTGCATGCTCTTCTTCTCTGTAGTATTTTTTAGGTTTACTGAAAACGTAAATAATCAGAGAAACGAAAAACAGAATAAAAAGGATCAAAGCCAAAGTCTGGTATAGACCCACGTTGTCCGTGTTGGATAAGATGTCTTTAAAATTCTGAGGAATCATCTTAAATTTTAATGTTTAGTTATTACTTGCTGTTTTTACTTCTGTCGTTTTGATATCAGTACCCAATCTCTGTAAATAAGAGATTAAAGCAACGATTTCTTTTTTCTCAAGCTCACCTTTTGGTCTTTTTGCATAGGCTTCCTTCAAATCCGGAGCTTCTACAAAGATGTCGCTTACTATTTTTGCTGCCTGGTTGTCTGCCCATTTATCTGCAGAGTCAATCTGAGCTTTTGTATAAGGAACATCGTAAGTACCTTTCATAAATCTGATTTTATCAACCATTTTAGATCTGTCTAAATTGTTTGAAATCAACCAAGGGTAACGCGGCATAATAGAACCTGCTGATGTAGATCTTGGGTTGTACATGTGTTTGTAGTGCCAAGAACTTGGGTTTTTACCACCTTCTCTGTGCAAATCCGGTCCTGTTCTTTTTGATCCCCAAAGGAAAGGTCTGTCGTAAACGAATTCCCCTGCTTTTGAATACTGTCCGTTTTTACCGTTAAATCTTACAATCTCATCTCTGAATGGTCTTACCATCTGCGAGTGACATGCATTACAACCTTCACGGATGTATAAATCTCTACCTTCAAGTTCAAGTGGTGAATAAGGTTTCACCGCAGAAATTGTCGGTACACTTTTTTTAAGTGATAAAGTAGGAATAATTTCTATCATACTACCGATTGAAATAGTAACCAATGACAATACTGTAAGTAACATCGGCATTCTTTCCAACCAAAGGTGGAAACCTTCTCCTTCTTTTCTCTTGTTGCTGATATTTGCCAAAGCCGGAGCTTCTGCAGGAACTTCTTTCTGGAAAGATCCTTTTTTTACAGTCATGTAAACATTCACAACCATCAACAGACCACCTGAAAGATAGAACAAACCTCCTAAGAATCTTAATTTGTAATAAGGGATAATTGCGGTAACGGTATCTAACCAGTTTTTCCACAGTAAAGTTCCGTCCGGATTGAACTGCTTCCACATTAAACCTTGTGTAAATCCAGCGATATACATAGGTACAGCATAGAAAATAATACCCAAAGTACCTAACCAGAAATGCCAGTTGGCCATTTTTACAGAGTACATTTTAGTTCTCCAAAGGATTGGTACCAAATAGTAGATTACACCGAATGCCATGAAACCATTCCATCCCAATGCTCCTAAGTGAACGTGACCAATTACCCAGTCGGTAAAGTGACCGATTTTATTGATATTTTTTGTTGCCAGTAAAGGTCCTTCGAAAGTTGCCATACCGTAGCATGTAACTGCAACTACAAAGAATTTAAGTATAGGGTTTTCTCTTACTTTATCCCACGCTCCTCTCAGTGTAAGAAGACCGTTCAGCATTCCTCCCCAAGACGGTGCAATAAGCATAATAGAGAAACCTGTTCCCACTGCCTGTGCCCAAGCCGGTAATGCTGTATACTGAAGGTGGTGAGGACCAGCCCAGATATATACGAAAATCAGTGACCAGAAGTGAATAATCGAAAGTTTATACGAGAATACAGGTCTGTCTGCTGCTTTTGGTAAGAAGTAATACATCAAACCAAGTACAGGCGTTGTAAGGATAAATGCAACCGCGTTGTGACCATACCACCACTGCACGATAGCATCTTTCACCCCTGCATAAGCAGAGTAGGATTTCCATCCTGAAAAAGATAAAGGAACTTCAAGATTATTGAAGATGTGGAGCATAAGAACAGCAATCCATGTTCCCAGATAGAACCATATTGCTACATAAAGGTGACGTACTCTTCTTTTTTTGATGGTCATAATCATATTGACCCCGAAGATAAGCCATGAAATTCCTGTAAGAATGTCAATAGGCCACTCATGTTCAGCATATTCTTTTGAAGTGTTGATCCCCATAAAGAATGTGATAAAAGCTGCTACAATCATCAGCTGCCACGTCCAGAAATGAATCCATGAAAGCGTGTCGCTGTACATTCTTGTCTTTAATAATCTCTGAGTAGAGTAATAAACCCCTACATAAACAATGTTACAGACAAAGGCAAAGATCACCGTGGTGGTGTGCAGCATTCTGATTCTTCCAAAACCAAATGCACCCTGCGTATTCATTAAACCCTGAATATTTCCTGACGCCAGACTGTTGATGGTTGTATCATCAGTACCAAACAAAAACTCAGGAAGCTCAGGATAGAAAAGCATCAATGCTGCCGTTAATCCAAACGTAAAACCAATAATTCCAAAAACTATGGTTGCGTAAAGGAATGCACGGACAATATTGTTGTCATAACTAAACTTTTGTGTCTCCATATTAACTATTCACTTTTATCTTCAAATTTACTTTTAATTTCCTCTTTCTCTTTTTTTTCGTCCTGAGCATCCTTTTTATCCTTGATTTCTCCTGAATCAAAAAGAATTCTTACAGCGGGCGATTCGTCATCCTCAAACTGTCCTTTTCTGGCGTATATGATAAAAACTACCAGGAAAACTGCAGCCAAAGAAACACTGCAAAGGATCATTAAATACAGAATATCCATTTGCTACAAATTTAACCCTTTTTCGGGGTTCAAATTTAAGGAAAAATAATGAGATTAATCACGAAATACGGGCTTTCGCTAATTTAAAACCAATCTAAATAAGCCTTTTTAAGCCTGTTTTTTAAAGTATTTTCTTCCCAGAATCCATGTCGAAATTGTCGTAAATGAAATCACGGTAATGGAACTCGCCGGCATAATTAAAGCTGCAAAAAGCGGACTCATATTTCCGGTTACCGCAAAAGATAATCCCACAACATTATACAGAAAGCTTATCAGAAAAGTCAGTTTTACAATCGTGATTGAGCCTTTACAGACATTCAGAAAATTGTCTAACTGAGAAACTTTTTCACCGTTCATAATCACATCCGAAGAGGGTGTAAAGCTGTTGCTGTCGTCGGATATCGCAATTCCAACATTGCTTTGTTTAAGAGCTCCTGCATCATTTAAACCATCACCAAGCATGATTACTTTTAAGCCCTTATCCTGAAGGTTTTTAATGTAATTCAGCTTGTCTTCCGGATTCTGATTGAATGCCATCGAACTGTAATTCGGGATGATTTCCTGAAGCTGTTTTTCTTCAGACGAATTGTCTCCGCTCAGAATAAAAATCTTATAATTAAACAGTTTTTTGAACAGATGAGTCAGGTTTTCACGGTATTCATTTTTAAAAATAAATTTTCCGAGATACTGACCGTTCCTGCTGATGTAAACCGCGGTTTCAAGATTTTTAGACTCCTGATTATTATATTTTGCAGAACCAATTCTGTACGTATTGCTTCTGATATCTGCTTCGTATCCTTTTCCGGAAATTTCTTCAAAATTTTCAACAGGGAAATACTCATCCTGAATGGTCAGAAATTCATACAGTGATTTTGAAAGTGGGTGATTTGAATTTTTAACCAAACTCTTGATATTGAGTAAATCAAATTCAGGAATTTCAGAACCTTCGTATTTTATGTTTGATTTTTTTCTGTGGGTAATGGTTCCTGTTTTATCAAAAACCAAAGTGTTGACTTTTGCGATTTTCTCAATTGTCAAGGTATCTTTTACGTAGAATTTATTTCTGCCTAAAATTCTCATAATGTGCCCAAAAGTAAATGGGGAAGAGAGTGCCAGTGCACATGGACAGGCAATAATCAAGACAGCTGAAATTACCTGAAACATCGTCTCAAGATCAATAAAATACCAGTAAATTCCGGCAACCAATGCAATTCCTAAGATGATGAAAGTAAAATATTTACTGATGTTGTTGATTAAAGTATCAAGCCCTGTTTCATGTTTTTTGAAAGCTTCCTTGTTCCAAAGCTGTGTGAGGTAACTTTGATCTACATTTTTAATCACTTCAAGCTCAAGAGAAGATCCGATTTGTTTTCCTCCTGCAAAAATTTTGTCGCCGGGATTTTTGCTGATGCTTTCACTTTCGCCGGTGATAAAACTATTGTCTATATTTCCGTTTCCACTGATCAGGATGGCATCAACGGGAATGATTTCGTGATTTCTTACGAGAATTCTGTCGCCGATTTTTATTTCAGAAAGTAAGATATTATCCTGCTTCCCATTGAAATCCACTTTGGTAACTGCAATGGGATAGAAAGATTTGTAATCTCTGTCGTAGGAAAGGGAGCTGTATGTTCTTTTCTGGAAAATTTTACCTAAAAGCATGAAGAAAAGAAGTCCGCATAAGGTGTCAAAATATCCCGGTCCGTAGTCGGTAGCTACTTCGTAAACACTTCGTCCGAACAAAACAAAAATTCCCAACACAATCGGAACATCAATGTTGACGATTTTATTTTTTAAACCATACCATGCTGATTTGTAATAATCTGAAGCTGAATAAAATACAACAGGAATGGAAAGCAGGAACATTAAAAATCTGAATAATCCTTTGTAATGATCCATCCAGTAATCTTCGCCGCCGATATATTCCGGGAAGGCTAAAAACATTCCATTTCCGAAGGCGAATCCGGCAATTGCCAGTTTTACAAGTAATGATTTATCTAAATGATCTTCGTTTTTTTCGGCAGTTTCGAGATTGATGGCGGGTTTGTAACCCAAATTCGTTAAAAATTTAGCTAAATCACTTAATTTTAATTCGTTATGATTGAATGAAACCTGCAGGGTCTTCCTCGTGAAATTGACCTGAGAATAATGAATGTCTTTGTTGAGTGTATGAAGGCTTTCCAAAAGCCAGATGCATGAAGAGCAGTGAATAACAGGAATTCTGAATGTGACAAGGCTTGTGTTTCCCTCAGAAAAATCAGCTACTCTTTCAAAAATTTCAGGTGTATCAAGATAATCGAACTGAGATGAATTTTCATCAGGTCTGATTCCTGCTTTCTTATTGAGTTCGTAAAAATTACCGAGATTGTTGGTGTTCAGAATTTCAAAAACAGACTTGCATCCTGCACAGCAAAAGAGCTTTTCGTTGAATAAAATACGCTCCTTTTCTATCTCCTGACCACAATGAAAACAGTTGTCGCTCACCTTCATAAATTATTGGCTTACAAAATTATAACAATTTTTTTTGTTTATCGATTTAAAAAGTTCTATTTTTGTGATAAATGTCATATTAGAATGTCGCAGGAACAACAAGTTGTCATTGAAGAAAGGTTTGCCAAAGTTTTTAATGATCAGTCTTTTAAAGAAAGGCTTTCAGAGAAAGATTACGAGAAATATTTCAATGCCAAAAAGAAATTTACATTTCAAAAACACGATATCATTTTTGAGGACGGAGAAATTCCTAAAGGTATTTACGTCATCGAAAGTGGTGCCGCAAAATTATCAAAATCCGGAGCTTTCGGAAAAGATCAGATTTTAAGATTTATTAAAGAAGGTGACCTTATCGGTTACCGTGCTTTGCTTTGTGGTGAAAATTTTCAGGCAAAAGCAGAAGCCATGACAGATATTGAATGTACTTTTCTTCCATCTGATGTTTTTATGCATCTTTTGGAAGTTGACTCACAGTTATCTTTTGTAATGCTTCAGAAAATCTCCTACGAATTGGGAGAGTCTTCAAACACTATTACTTTTTTAGCCCAGAAGACCGTGAGAGAAAGACTTGCGGAAATTCTAATTTTACTTGAACAGAAATTAGGAACAGATCCTGAAGGTTTTATCAAAATCTCATTAACGAGAGAAGAGATCGCCAACATCATCGGTACCGCAACAGAAAGTGCCATCAGATTGATTTCCGAATTTAAAGGAGATCAGCTCATCGAAGTAGATGGCAGGAATATAAAAATTCTCAATCACGACAAACTCATGAAACTCGGGCACGTAGTTTTATAGAAAATACCAAACACAAGTCGGCTTCAGCCGACTTTTTTAACTTTAAATAATCACACCATTTATGTCTGTTCATTCTGAAATTAAAAGAGTTACGACGGAAACCTTGCGAAAAATGAAATTCGATAAGGAAAAAATTACAATGCTCACTGCGTATGATTTTACCACTGCTAAAATGGTAGATGCCGGTGGAGTAGATACCATCCTTATCGGTGACTCTGCAGCCAACGTGATGGCGGGTTTTGAAACTACGCTTCCTATTACCTTAGATCACATGATTTATCACACCCAAAGTGTGGTGAGAGGAGTTGAGAGGGCTTTGGTGATTGCGGATTTACCTTTCGGAACATACCAAAGTAATCCCGACCTGGCTTTGGAATCTGCTGTAAGAATGATGAAAGAAGGTGGTGCACACGCCATAAAAATTGAAGGTGGAAAGGAAATTTCCAAATCAATTAAGAAAATCATCAATGCCGGAATTCCGATTATGGGACATTTGGGATTAACTCCACAGTCGATATATCAGTTCGGAACTTATAAAGTGAGAGCTAAAGAAGAGGAAGAAGCTGAAAAGCTGATCAGTGATGCAAAATTGTTGGAAGAATTAGGTTGCTTCGGTGTCGTGCTTGAAAAAATTCCTGCGGATTTGGCTAAAAGAGTAACAGAAAGCATTTCAATTCCAACTATTGGAATCGGTGCAGGGCCTTACTGTGACGGGCAGGTTCTTGTTTATCACGATATGGTAGGAATGAACAAAGGTTTTTCACCAAAATTCCTCAGAAGATATCTTGATTTGTACACTGAAATTACGGGTGCGGTTTCGCAGTATGTGAAAGATGTGAAGTCTGCAGATTTTCCTAACCAAAATGAAAGTTATTAATGAGAGGTAATAATCTTCAGACGGCTCAGGGCGTTTTATCAATCGTAGCGTTGCTCTGCCTGCTTGTGGGCTGGTTTCATATTTTCCCGGAAAACATCAATCTTTTTCTTTCTAAAAGGCTTTTTTACGTTTTGGTAGGGATCAGTTTTATTCTTCAGGCACCATTTGTGGGCAACAGGAATTTTGTTTATCCAATGTATGCGGCAGCAGGTTTGTGCATTGTCGGTGCGTTTTTGCCTTATGATTCATCTTTCAATTATATAAAAACAATAGGTTTGCTTGCAGGAATTATCATCAGTTTTTCAAACAGATCTTATCAGGGAAGGTAATTTATGGAGGAGCAGATTGTTTACGAAGACAACCATCTTCTGGTCATCAATAAAAAAGTGGGACAGCTCGTACAGGGTGATAAAACTGGTGATTTGTCTTTGCTGGAATTAATAAAAAATTTTATTAAAAAAAGAGATAACAAACCCGGAAATGTTTTTCTGGGTCTGGTTCACCGTATCGACAGGCCTACATCAGGTTTAGTGATTTATGCTAAAACATCGAAAGCTTTATCAAGATTGACACAAATGGTTAAAAACCGGGAAGTCAAAAAAACTTACTGGGCAGTCGTGGCTAAAGAGATGATTCCACAAAGCCAGAGATTGGTTCATTATTTACAGAAAAACGAGAAAAACAACAAAGCTATTGTTTTTCCGAAAGCTACTGAAGGTGCTAAAGAAGCAATTCTCACTTACAATATCATCAAAACTTTAGATAATTATCTTCTGCTGGAAATTGATTTGGAAACGGGAAGGCATCATCAAATCCGTGCCCAGCTTTCAAAAACAGGGGTGCCTATCAAGGGAGATCTGAAATATGGAGCTCCACGTTCAAATCCAGACGGAGGAATCAATCTTCACGCAAGGAAGTTAAATTTTATGCATCCTGTCACCAAAGAAGCGGTTGAAATTATTGCTCCGGTTCCGCAGAATGATGCGATTTGGAGGGCTTGCGAAGAATGATTAAGTTTTTATATATTTCCAATTTTTATTGAATAATAGTTAATAATTTTAAATATTATTTAAATCATAATACATTACATAGGAATTTTGTTATATTAGTGGTAATTCTAAAACCACTAAAAATGAAAAACTTCTACAATCTCTTTGGTAAAAGACAGAAAGGATATTACACCCTCTTACTGCTCTTTCTCGTATTTTTGCAGAAAGTAACTGCTCAGGTGAATTCTTACACTTTTTCGCAAAACAACGGAACTTACACTGAAATTACCGGAACTACCTTAGCACCAGCGACAGGAAACACATCTGCAACAAATTTAAATTCTGCTGTATATCCCGTAACTATTCCATTTAATTTTATATTTAATGGGATAATTTATACAAATGCCAACGTCTCAACCAACGGATTTATTACCTTTGGTAGTACGGCACCAGCTACAACAAATACGACTCCGATTTCCAATACTGCTACTTACGAAGGTGCAGTTTCAGCCTTCGGAAGGGATATAAGCAGTTATTTTGATGTTTCAGGATCATCTGGATTAATAAGCTACGAAACCATTGGTACAGCGCCAAATAGAGAATTGGTGATTCAATGGAAGAATTTCAGACCGAATAGTTCAACAGCCGTTACAAATGTTTACTCATTTTCTTTTCAAGTAAGATTAAAAGAAACTTCAAATGTTGTGAGTGTAATCTATAATTCGGGAAGTTTTCTGGTAGGATCAACTGCGATTTCCGGTACTGTACAAATTGGTTTAAGAGGAGCTAACACTTCCGATTTTAATAACAGGCTAAATGATACAACTATTCTATTTGATGCGTCTACACAAGGTACAGCAGTTGCAAATACGCAGTCATTTAATACTTCAGCGTCTACTCCAGGTATGCCCTCCGCTGGTCTTTCCTACGTATGGATCCCTCCAAGTTGTTTGAGACCTGGAAGTGTTTCAAATCCAGCAAGTACAGCTAATACTGCTGACATACAGTGGGTGGCACCTGTAGTGGCTCCATCAAATGGTTATGAGCTATATTATAACATGACAGGTACTGCACCTACTGCATCCACAGCAGCATCGATTTCAAATATTACTTCTACTTCTGTAACGATACCATCACTGAACGCATCTTCAGCTTATTTTGTTTGGGTAAGGTCAGTTTGTAGTGCAAGTGATAAAAGTGAATGGTCTACAGCAGGTACTGCAAAAACCATTTGTGCACCAATTACAGATTGGCATGAAAATTTTGACACTTATCCAACAGGAAGTATCGTTCCTGATTGCTGGGCAAGAATAGTTGGAAGCTCCAACACTGCACAGACGATTAGTTCTACAACTCCGGCTTCGGGAACCAGAAACCTTTATCAGATAACTTCAAGCGCAGCAAATACAACAATTGCTGTTTTGCCAGAATTTAGTAACGTTAATGCTGGAACACATTGGTTGAGATTCAAAGCAAGGGCAACAACAACTTCTGGATCATTAGACATTGGATATGTTACAAGTGCTACCGATGCTTCTACTTTTGTAAACATTCAGACTGTAAATATAACAAGCACTAGCTACTTAGCTCAGGATGCAGAGTATAAAGTAATCGTCTCAAATTCTGTACCTGCAAACGCAAGATTGGCTATTAGAAATGGAGGGGTTTCTACGGCTGGTCATTTTTTAGATGATTTCTATTGGGAAGCTAAACCCACATGTATTGGCCCTTCAGGAATCAGTGTTAGTAATGTTGGTCCTTCATCAGCAGTTATAGGGTGGGCAGCTTCTGTTACGCCACCTGCTGCGGGCTACGATATTTATTACAGTACCTCTGATGTGATGCCTACGGCTTCAACGCCACCTTCTTTAACTGGTATTTCCACTTTAAGTACACCTACTGGCGCTTTGCTACCGCTCACAAAATATTATGTATGGGTACGGTCAAGATGTTCTGCTACAGATTTTAGTGCATGGTCTACTCAGATTGTATTCTTCAGAACACTCTGTCAGCCGGCAGCGATATTATCGACAACAGCAGCGACTGTATGCTCCAATAACTCTGCTGTACTTACTGCAAGCACCGAATCAGGAGCCACTCTTACATGGTATGATGCGATGAATGGGGGTAATGTAGTGGGAACGGGTAATTCTTATACTACACCGCAATTATCTACATCAACTGCATTCTATGTTGGATCATCTACACCAATTGTTGTGGGTGCTGCACTTCCCGATGCTATTTCTAATGATGGTTACACATTGGAAGCTGGATTGTTTTTTGATGCTGTATCTTCATTTACAATTGCAGGCGTATACGTATATCCAACTGGAACAGGCGCTGGCACAGTTACAATTGCTCTGCAGAATGGAGGTGTATCACCCGCAACTACCATTCAGAGTATTACTGTGAACTTAACCGGTACTGCATCACCTTATGTGAAAACTTATGTACCACTAAATTTCGCTATTACACCAGGTACAAACTATAAATTAATGATGCTAACAAAATCTGGTGGTGTGACAGGGCTTATCAGAGAGTCTGGTGCATCATGGGGAGCTTATCCGCTTACAATGCCGGGTAAATTCTCTATTACCAATGGCAATTGCTGTTCTGGTAATACCACCTCCACTTCATACTATTATTTTTATGATTGGCAAGTAACTACTACTTGTGAATCGCCTAGAACTGAAGTGATGGCTACCGTAGATGGTGGATGTCTTTCAACATCAGAAACTAATGCTGAAAATAAATTAAAAGTTTACCCTAATCCTTTTTCAGATGTAATTTACCTGTCAGATGCTTCAAAGGTGAAAAACGTGAAGGTTTCTGATGTTTCAGGTAAAGTTTTGCGTACTATTTCAAAACCGGAAGCTGAACTTAGATTATCAGAACTGCCTTCAGGAATGTATATTTTAGTTCTCGAAATGAATGATGGTACAGTACAGACCATTAAGACGATTAAAAAGTAATTTGAATATTAAAATTTCATAAAAAGCCGGGGAAATCTTCTCCGGTTTTTTTATGTCTGAAAATCAATGCTGAGACTTATTCCAAAACAAAAAACCGGTTCTTGTTTTAAGATCCGGTTTTATAAATTTATTGATCACTGTTATCTGGAAAAAAACGTACTCATCACTCATCTCACTGTCCCTGCTGCAAAATTCCGCCATTGCTTTCGCCCTGGCTGGTATTTTTGATCATGTTGGGATCTTCTTTTGCCAGTTTGTTTTTGGTAGGTATTTTATAATTTACCGTGATTCCGAAACTTCTGCTGTCAAATTTATTGGAAGTTAAAACTGTTCCTCCTGCCGAGCGGGCAAGAATTACACTTTTATTCTGGTTGAAAATATCCCTTGCGTATACCGAAAGATTAAGACGGTCGCTCATGAATTTTTTTGAAACGGTGATATCAAATGCGTTATTCAGAGGTTTTGCAATTTCGAAATAATAGAAATTCCCTTTTGGAGTCAGAATATTGTAGTTCGCCTGCAGTCTGATGTCTTTTGGAAGAATAAACTGTCCCATCACACTATAAACCCAGAAACCCCTTGTCTTAAAATCAGGAATCTCCTGAATCTGATAGCCGGCATACAGGTAAAGCAGGTTCATCTTATCAGGATTTACATTAAATTTCATCAACTCGCTGAAAGGCGTATTGAAAAGCATAAACGGAATTGGCATTCCAAAATTAAAACTGTGCGTTCTCAGACCATTGATCTGTACCTGCTCGTTGCTGATCAAATTGTTGGTACGCGTAATTCTCTGCACAATCTGATCTTTCACCCAACTCGTGTTGTAGCTGATGAAAGCATAATCGAAGGCGCTGATTTTAAATTCAGCATTGTCATAGATTGTTGGCTGCAAATCAGGGTTTCCGCTGCTTGTTACCACACTTGTTCCTAAAGTGGTGTTGTTAGGATTTAAAACAGAAACACTCGGAAGCGTAATTTTTTTATTGTAATTCAAATTCACAAACAGCTGCTTCATTAAATTATACTGAATACTCGCATTCGGAAAAACTTTAAACTTTTTAAATGGAGTCAGATCTTTCTGAATCAAAGTATTCTGATTGTCAAAAGCTCTCGTAATTCCACTGATGTCGTAGTTTTCGGCTCTTGCTCCTGCAATGAAATCAAATTTTTTCAAAGTCGCCTGAAATTCCAGATATCCTGCAAGTGTCTGTCTTGTGTAATCGAGATTGACGATATTTCTGTTTTGGGTTTCAAAATTCTGCTGATCATATAATCCTCCAAAACTCACTTTTCCTTCATCTAAAATTTTGAGTGGCTGAGAATAATCTACTTTAAAATTATAAAGATTAAACTGTGAAGAGTTTTCAAGATCTAAAAATGATAAATTGCCAGCGTTTCTCTGACTGAATTCAGAATCGCTGTCGTTGAAAGTGAATTTAAAATCAAGTTTTTTGTTTTTATCGTCAAATTTTTTCTGATATGTTGCTGAAACTTCCTGTCTCAAACCTTCAGAATTGCTTAAATAATCTGTAGTATTGATTCCGTTCAGAAAAACATCTGTTCTGATGTCTGAATTATTATTGTTGTGGCTCACGTCGTAGTTGACCAGTAATCTGTCTTTTCCAAGCTCAAAGGTGAAGGCAGAATTCACATAATATGTTCTTCCTACAGAGCTGCTGTGATTTTTCGTAAGCACATCAAATTGTGAATCTGAAAGGCTTTCACGGTAATACTGTCCGAGATTCACCTGCCATCCGAACCATTTGTTTCTCGAGTTTAAAGCAATCGAATTGTTAAATCTGCTTCTGTATCTGTCATAATTTGAAAAACGGTAACCTCCGTTGTAGACGGCAGTCAGATAATTTTTTGCAGATTTGCTGGTGATGATATTCATAATTGCTCCACCTGAAGTTGCAGGAAACTCTGCTCCAGGCTGTGTAATCACTTCAATTCTGTCTACTGAATTTGCGGGCATTCCTTCAAGAAAAGCGGTCAGTTCGTTGCTTGAAATGTTCAGCGGTCTTCCGTCCATATAGACTTCAAGCGGTTTTCCCTGATACATCATTCCTACCATTTCAGAAGCCACAAGACCGGGAAGTTTTTTTACGCCTTCCATTACAGATCCGTTGTTGAGATGCGCCTGTTCAGAAAAATCGAAAATCGTACGGTCGGCTTTCTGCTCAATTGCCTTTTTTGTTTTGGTGATGGTTACGCCGTCGATCTGTTTTTCCTTGGGAGCCTCTGTCGGTTTTTCCTGGGCAAAAGCAAAGATACTTCCTAAAAATGAGAGGGTAATAAGCGTTTTTTTCATGGATGTTTTTATAATATCTGGTTAGACGCAAAAAAACAAGATATGTTACAAAATGCGTTTTGGAAAAGGAAAATTTTGTTCTATCTAATCATTTTGAGAATGAGATTTAAAAGATCGCTTCAGATTAAATCATTCTGATGGTTGAATAACTAAATTTTTTGATAGCTAAGTTTTTAATTTAAATAAATAGCTCCTCAAATTTTGTCATTTCGTAAACAAAGGAATAGAAATTGAAACCGATTAAGAATATCCCAATATTTAAAAATAAAATATCAATTAAAATGATACAAAAAGACGCCATCATTATCGGTTCCGGACAGGCAGGAAATCCTCTTGCTATAAAATTATCTGCAGCCGGCTGGAAAACAGTTTTAATAGAAAAGTCTGAAAAAATGCTGGGTGGTGTCTGCGTAAATGTGGGATGCACGCCAAGTAAAATCTTAATCGCCTCGGCTAAAGTAATGCACACGATAAAGACGTCAGAAAAACATGGGATTGCAGTTCCCGAAGTATCAATAGATTTTGATGCCACTCAGAAAAGGAAAGAAAAAATTGTAGAAGATTCCAGAAAAGGCGTGAAGAAAAATTTAGAGGAAGCCGAGAATCTTGACCTGATATTTGGAACGGCATCTTTCAGCGGAGAAAAAACAATTTCTGTGCAACAGGAAAATGGCGAAACTGTTGAATTTACAGCACCTCACATCTTCATTAACGCCGGATGCAGACCCGCAACTCTTGAAATTGATGGCTTAAACAATGTAAAATGGTACGATTCTACAGGAATATTGGAGCTTCGTAAAATTCCGGAAAAATTGATTGTGATTGGCAGTGGCTACATCGGTCTGGAATTGGGTCAGATGTACAGCCGTTTCGGAAGTGAAGTAATTATCGTTGATAAAGCAAGTCAGATCATGTCTAACGAAGATGAAGATATTGCAACCAGTCTGCAGAAAATACTGGAAGAGGAAGGACTGAAGTTTCACCTGAATGCTGAGATTGAAAAAGTGGAGCAGCACGGTCAAGAAATTACCTTAAGTTTTTTAAAAAATCATAAAGAAGAAAAGATCAAAGGAACACATTTGTTGATTGTCCCCGGCAGAAAATCCAATGCAGACAGTTTGAAGCTCGAAAATGCCGGCATAAAAGCAGACGAAAAAGGATTCATCAAAGTAAATTCTAAACTGGAAACCAATATTGATGGGGTTTACGCACTCGGAGACATTAAAGGCGGTCCGCAGTTTACCCATATCGCTTACAATGATTACGTGATCGTAAGCGATAATATTTTGGATGAAAAAACAGGTTCTACAGAAGGACGAATTATTCCCTACACGGTTTTTACAGATCCGCAGGTCGGCAGAGTAGGTTTGTCTGAAAAAGAGGCAACAGAGAAGAAACTAAATTTTTCGGTCATCAAAATTGAAGGTAAAAGAATTACACGTGGACTGGAATCTGCAGAAACTCAAGGTATTTGGAAAGCAATCGTAGATCAGGACAGCGGTAATATTTTAGGAGCGGCAATCATCGGCACCGAAGGAGGGGAAATGGCATCTGTCATTCAAATGGCGATGACCGGAAATATTCCTGCTAAAGATTTACAGACTTTCATTTTTTCGCATCCCACGTATTCGGAATCTTTAAATACGCTGTTTGATGAATTGGAATAGACCGCTTATTTTAAGTAATCAAATGTATTTTCCAGTTTGTATTTCGGACTTCTCTTCAAAAAATCCATAAAGAATGCAGTGTGCGCTCCACCCATTAAAATAAATATTCTGTCGTTTTTATCGATTGGAATTTGGTTTAAATTAGAAAACATTACAAGGTTTCTGTGATAGAATTTTGCGGCTTCATCAGCACCTTCAGATTTTCCCTTGGTTGAAACATACGTCAGCATGTCTGCGTTGAGATTAATTAAACTTTCCAAATATTGCGGATGATTATTGAGCTTAAACAAATCATAGAAAGGGATTCCATCCTCAGGATTTTTTCTGTCGTTTTCTGCTGATAATTTCCAGTACGCATCATTTGTATTTTTATCCATCTTATTGGGAACGAAATACCCGATTTTATAGTTGTAATTTTCTTTAAAATCAATTCCAAAAATCTTTTTTGAGCCACTCAATCTTCCAACTTCATAAGCCAAAAGTTCGCGTTCATCAGGATTTTCAAACTTCAGTTTTGGATTTTTTACATATTCCTGATAATACATATTTCTCAGGCTGTCATTTTGCGGTAAATCTTCGATCACAATAATTGTCGGTTTAAACTCAGCCACAAGTTTCGCAACTTCCTTTATTTCGAGCTGGTTTTTTAAATCATGTTCATTAAATTCGGTGCTGTTTGCATCCGGAGTTTGTCCCATGTGAAAGGTGGCGACATTTAGTACGGGAACAGCATCATCAAATTTTGTTTTATAAATAGTAAGTTTGTCGTACGGCGTTTTCTGAGCAAATATTTTCGCAGCCAACAAAAGTAATAACGGGATAAGAAGTTTGTTGAAATTCATGAGTTTTAATTTTAAATTTATTCAAAACTAATGGTCATTTATTTTTTATGAAACAGTTTTTAGATGAAGAGTCAATTTATTCAGTTAAAATAAATTTCATCCGAAAAACCGATGGGTTTGTAGAATCGGGAGTGGCAGTTTTAAATGAAATTTTAAATTTGTTTTATGAAAATTGAAAAATTTATTTATCTGCATATATTTTTCTGGGTAATTTACCTCATTGGTTCTGTCGTCCTTCCCGGAATCGCCTATGGAATCAGCTCTGTCATTCTCGATATTACGTTTTTCGTGGCGAGCTTTGCATGTTTTTATGTAAATTATTTCCTTGTGGTTCCAACGTTTTTCCATGCCGATAAAATTTACCGTTCTGTTTTTGCTTTTTTTATCAGCGTAAGTTGCTTTGTCGGGATACGGTATTCTATTGAACAGTGGCTTTTCCCTGCAATTTTTAATATCAGAAATTATCCGGCGGACACCAATATTTTCTATTATTTTTTCGATAATGTTTTCTACAGCAGCACGACGATTTTTATCAGTACAGCATTTTGGTTTTTTAAATATTTTATCAATGCGGAAAAAGAAAAATCGGAATTGACTGAAGCGAAGAAAACTGCAGAATTACAGGCTTTAAAAACACAGATTAATCCGCATTTTATATTTAATTCTCTGAATAATATCTATGCTTTGGTTTATCAGAATTCAGAGAAAGCATTGCCGGCAATTGAGCAGCTGGGGCAATTGTTAAGATACACAACCAAAGATATTGAAAATGATTTCATTACTTTAGATAGGGAAATTGGCTACCTCGACAGTTTGATTGAACTTGAAAAATTGAGAATTAAAAATCCTGAATTATTGAGTGTTGAAAAAAAACTGAATGATCCGGAACTCAAAATTTCACCGATGATTTTAGTTCCGTTTGTTGAAAATGCTTTCAAGCATGGAGATTTTAGAAATAAAGGTTTTGAAATGAAAATTTCGGATGAAAATAAAATTCTGCATTTCTATCTCTTCAACTTCAAAAGTGAAAAAATAAAAGATGAGATTTCCGGAATCGGAATTGAAAATGTAAAAAAGCGTCTCGAAATATTGTATCCCAAAAAATATGAGCTGAAAATTACAGAAACAGATATTGATTTTATAGTAGATTTAAAGATTGATTTGAATGAAAAAAATTAAATGCATTATCGTTGATGATGAGCCGCTTGCCGTTGCTCTTCTTGGGAGTTACGTTGAGAAAATTCCTTTTTTAGACCTTGTTTTCTCGTCAGAGAATCCTGTTGAAGCTTTAGAATTTATTCAGAAAAACGAAGTTGATCTTGTGTTTTTGGATATTCAAATGCCCGAACTCAACGGAATCAACTTTATGAAAATTGTCGGTGACAAAATGAAATACATTCTCACCACTGCGTATTCAGAATATGCTTTGGAAGGGTATGAACACAATGTCGTCGACTATCTTTTAAAACCGATTTCTTTCGGCCGTTTTAATCAAAGTATTCTGAAAGTTCAGGAACGTTTTCCTTTGGATGCAGCTAAAGAAGTCAGTCACTTCTTTGTAAAATCATCTGGTCAAAAACACCGGATCAATTTTGATGAAATTCTTTATGTAGAAAGCATCAAAGATTATGTGAACATCAAAACTGAGACTCAGGAATATATAGTTTTGGATACTTTAAAATCTCTTGAAAATCAACTTCCTGCAAATTTTACAAGGATTCACAAATCGTTTATTTTAAATTTAAATGAGATAAAAAGTGTAGGTTCAAAAAAGATTATTCTCAATTCCGGACATGAAGTTCCTATCGGTGATCTTTATAAATCTAATCTTTTGGAAAAACTGAAATAAAAAAGCAACTCCAGTTTTGAAGTTGCTTTCATTATCTTAAAAGAAATTTTAATTTTCCTGTTGCTTAATCAAATTCAAAGCAGAACCTGCCTTAAACCAATCAATCTGCTGGTCATTATACGTATGATTCGCCATAACAGTATCTTTAGTTCCATCGGTGTGAATAAACTCTAAAGTTAACTGTTTTCCCGGAGCAAACTGGTCCAAATCTAAGAAGTTAACCACGTCGTCTTCCTGAATTTTATCGTAGTCTGCTTCATCCGCAAAAGTTAATCCCAACATTCCCTGTTTTTTCAGATTGGTTTCATGGATCCTTGCAAATGATTTTACCAGAACAGCTTTTACACCAAGATGTCGCGGCTCCATCGCTGCGTGCTCTCTTGAAGAACCTTCACCATAGTTTTGATCTCCCACGACAATCGAAGGAATTCCTGCAGCTTTGTACGCTCTCTGTACAGCAGGAACTTCGCCGTAAGCACCATCCAACTGGTTTTTTACTTTGTTGGTTTCCATGTTAAACGCATTTACAGCGCCGATCAACATGTTGTTTGAGATATTATCAAGATGTCCTCTGTATTTCAACCACGGTCCGGCCATGGAAATATGGTCAGTCGTACATTTTCCGAAAGCTTTGATTAAAACTCTCGCTCCGGTAATGTTTTTACCGTCCCACGCAGGGAATTCTTCCAGCAACTGAAGTCTGTCTGAAGTTGGACTAACCTTTACTTCAACAGTAGAACCATCTTCTGAAGGCGCCTGGTAACCATTGTCATCAACGGCAAAACCTTTTGAAGGCAATTCCGAACCGCTTGGCTCATTTAATTTTATCTGTTCACCGTTTTCAGCAGTTAATGTATCAGTAATTGGATTGAAATCTAATCTTCCCGAAATTGCTATAGCTGCTACCATTTCCGGTGAAGCTACGAATGCGTGGGTGTTTGGGTTTCCGTCGGCTCTTTTGGCAAAATTTCTGTTGAAAGAGTGAATGATTGAGTTTTTCTCACCTTTATCAGCACCCTCTCTGTCCCACTGTCCGATACAAGGTCCACAGGCATTGGTAAAGATTCTGGCATTTTCAAATTTTCTGAAAGAATCAAGAAATCCGTCTCTTTCTGCGGTAAATTTCACCTGCTCAGAACCTGGGTTGATTCCTAAAATAGCTTTTGGTTTTACACCTTTTGCCACTGCATCTTCAACGATTGAAGCTGCCCTTGACAAATCTTCGTATGAAGAGTTGGTACACGATCCAATCAATGCCCATTCCACTTCAATTGGCCATCCGTTCGCTTCTGCTTTAGCTTTAAATTCAGAAACCGGTGTTGCCAAATCTGGTGTAAACGGTCCGTTCAAATGAGGAGCCAATTCAGAAAGGTTAATTTCAATCACCTGATCGAAATACTGTTCAGGGTTTGCATAAACTTCAGCATCACCCGTTAAATGTTCTGCTACTTGATCTGCAGCGTCTACAACATCCTGTCTTCCGGTAGAAGCCAAATATCTTCTCATCGAATCATCATATCCGAAAGTCGAAGTAGTGGCACCGATTTCAGCACCCATGTTACAGATTGTTCCTTTCCCTGTCGCAGATAAAGAAATTGCACCATCACCGAAATATTCTACGATGCATCCGGTTCCACCTTTTACGGTAAGAATTCCGGCAACTTTTAGGATAACGTCTTTTGCGGAAGTCCAGCCAGACATTTTACCGGTTAATTTTACACCGATTAATTTTGGCATTTTTAATTCCCAAGCCATTCCCGCCATTACATCAACAGCATCTGCACCACCAACTCCGATGGCAACCATTCCTAATCCTCCTGCGTTAACCGTATGAGAGTCGGTTCCAATCATCATTCCTCCAGGGAATGCATAGTTTTCTAAAACGACTTGGTGAATAATTCCGGCTCCAGGTTTCCAGAAACCAATTCCGTATTTATCACAGACGGAACCCAGAAAGTTGAAAACCTCAGAGTTTTTATTGATTCCTTCTTGTAAATCTGATTCTGCACCCACTCTCGCCTGAATCAGGTGATCTGCGTGAGCAGTTGAAGGCACGGCAACTTTGGCTTTTCCTGCCTGCATAAACTGTAAAAGAGCCATCTGAGCCGTTGCATCCTGCATGGCCACTCTATCTGGAGCGAAATCCACGTAAGAATTTCCTCTTTCATGTTCTTTTGTTGCGTTTCCTTCCCACAGGTGGGTGTAAAGAATTTTTTCTGAAAGTGTCAATGGCTTTCCTGTAATCTGTCTTGCTGCTGCAATTCTTTCAGGATAGCGTTCGTACACTTTTTTGATCATGTCAATGTCGAATGTCATATCTATTTTAATTTTTTTATTTTCAATAATTATTTTCTGCCATTTTCTTAATGATAATGCAGAAAATCATTCCAAATAATAGTAACAAATTCTGTTCCTTCAATCTAATTAAAGGCATAAAATAGGATGAATGATTGTAATTATTTGTAACAATCAAGTTAAGAAAAAATTAAACCTTACTCGTTGATTTATATCAAAATAATTCTTGATAAGCTTAAATAGAACCGTTCTAAAAAAAGAAAACTTTCCTAGTAATTAAGATATATCTTTCATGTCATTTTTTAAGATAAAGAATGACATGAAAGATATTTTAGATAGGTATTTTAAACTGTAAAAGTCTTTTATTGTGGCTGTTTTGCTCATATGTAAATATTGTTGTTTTCTTCTTTTTATTGATGATAATTCAATGATAAGCTGTTAATTATTGTAATATAATTATATTTTTTGTTAATTTTTTTGTTTTTTAATTGTAAATAAAAATAATTTTTGAAGTAGCTTTACATACCATTGTAATCACTTATTAATGAATTGAATTGGCTTTAATCTATTTTCACTAAAATCAACCAACAAATATTAAAATCATGAACAAAGAAAAACTAAAACTGTATGTCAATCTTAGAATTGCTTTGGCCGATATAATCAGGAAATCGGGCATCTTATTTTTATTACTCTTCGGACTTACCTCACAAATGAACGCACAACGCACAGTTGAAAAACTCAATCGAGGTTTAGTTGCAATGCGATTAAACGCTAATCAGGTTTATGTAGGTTGGAGAATGTTGGGAACCGAAGAAACAAATACAAGCTATAACCTGTATTTTAATAATGTAAAAGTAACGGGAAGCCCTTTTACAACCATTACAAATTTTAATCACGATATTACGACCAACGGAATTTACACCGTTCGTGCCATTATTAATGGTGTAGAACAACCAGCTTCAGAGCCTGCTACTGTATGGGCAAATCCATATTTAGACATTGCAATGCAGATTCCTCCCGGAGGAACTACTGTAAGTGGGTCTTATACTTATGAAATAAATGACTGCAGTGTGGGTGACGTAGACGGAGATGGACAGTACGAAATTTTCGTTAAATGGGATCCAACCAATTCAAAAGACAATTCACAGCCCGGTTTTACGGGCAACGTTTATATTGACTGCTATCGCTTAGACGGAACACGTTTATGGAGAATCGATTTAGGAAAAAACATCCGTGCTGGTGCTCATTATACCCAGTTTATGGTGTATGATTTGGATTCGGATGGAAAAGCAGAATTGGCTTGCAGGACATCGGACGGAACCATAGATGGAACTGGAGTGGTTATTGGAAATGCAGCAGCAGATTACAGAAATCCAAACGGAAGTACAACATCAACAAGTACTTATGGTGCAGTTATATCAGGTCCTGAATTTCTAACTATTTTTAATGGTGAAACAGGAAAAGCAATGGCTACAACCGATTATTTGCCTGTACGCGGAAGCGTACCTTCTTGGGGAGATAGTTATGGAGGCCGTTCTGAACGTTTTCTTGCCGCTGTCGCTTATCTTGACGGATCTAAACCCAGTCTAATAATGGGACGTGGTTATTACACAAGACTCGTACGTGTGGCGTGGGACTGGAAAAACGGTAAGCTTTCGCAACGATGGATTTTTGACAGCAGTACGTCTGGAAATTCTGCAGCAGCAGGCATGGGGAATCATCAAATGACTGTAGGCGATGTTGATGGTGATGGCAAAGACGAAATAATTAACGGTTCAAGTGCTATTGATGATGATGGTACCTTGTTATTTGCTAATACTTTAGGTCATGGGGATGCTTTACATATGACTGACATGGATCCGGATCGTCCTGGAATGGAAATATGGCAGTGTTTAGAAGAACCTGCTAAATATAAAACGAAAGGTTTGGTTTTTTTAGATGCAAAAACAGGAGCTACATTATGGGGAATACCTTCAACTGGGGACATAGGACGTTGTAATGCTGCAGATATTGACCCACGTTACAAAGGTTATGAATGTTTTGGAAGTGCAAATGGCGTAAACTATTTAATGGATTGTAAAGGAAATCTAATCAGCAATAAAAAACCGACACAAAATTTTTCTATCTGGTGGGATGGAGATTTGAACCGTGAATTATTAGATTCGAATAAAATAGATAAATGGGATTATATTAATGGGAAAACCGTTAATATACTTACTGCTACAGGATATTCATCAAACAACACCACAAAAGCTACCCCATGTTTAAGTGCTGATCTTTTTGGAGATTGGAGAGAAGAGGTGATATTTCGTAAAAATGACAATACTTCCATCAGGATTTATACAACCAATATACCTACTACCCATAAATTATATACTTTGATGCATGATCCCCAATATAGACTGGCAATTGCCTGGCAAAATTCGGCTTACAATCAGCCTCCACATCCAAGTTTTTACTTAGGAGTTGATATGGCAGCACAAACAAAGCCAAATGTAGTTACTGCGGGAGCAAACTCATCTCAGAATGTGCAATCAGCTGATGCTGTGATTTATCCGAATCCTGCTGGTCAAACTTTCACAATTAAGGCTGAAGGAGTGTTTACTTATGCCATTCATAACATGTTAGGTGTGAAAGTAGGCTCTGGAAAAGGAAAAAACCAAACTGAAGTTAGCTCCTCGGGTACGGGCGTATACATTGTTACGGTTCAGTCTGAAAAAGGAACATCAAATATCAAATTGATAAAAGAATAGAAAATAATTTATTGCCAGATCTTGCTAATATGATTGATTCTATAAAAAAAGAAAGATTCTAGTCCTGAAGGGCTAGAATCTTTCTTTTTTTATTAAAATTAAAGGATTTTTCGACTTTAATGTAAAATCTATTAATGACCAACAGTCACCAATTCCTTGATAGAAGGAACAAAAGTCGTTAAATCAATACCTGCAACTGCTGCTTTGTATTCTTCAATGCTTGGAATTCTTCCGATGATCGCAGACAATACAACCACAGGAGTCGAAGCTAATAAAGATTCACCTTTTTTACGTTCTGAATCTTCAACCACTCTTCCCTGGAAAAGTCTTGTAGAAGTTGCCAAAACTGTGTCTCCTTTTTCAGCTTTTTCTTGGTTACCCATACAAAGGTTACAGCCTGGACGCTCAAGGTACATCATGTTTTCATACTGAGTACGTGCTTCACCTTTTGGAGCATTGTCGTTGAATTCAAAACCTGAATATTTTTCTAAAAATTCCCAGTCTCCTTCAGCTTTTAACTCGTCGATGATGTTGTAAGTAGGCGCTGCTACAACTAATGGCGCGTTGAATTCCACTTTACCGTTTTTCTTTTCGATATTTTTCAACATCTGAGAAACGATTTTAAGGTCACCTTTGTGAACCATACATGAACCTACAAAACCAAGATCCACTTTTTTCTCACCTCCGTAGAAAGTAAGGTCTCTGATGGTGTCGTGCGTATATCTTTTGGAAACGTCGTCGTTGTTTACATCCGGGTCAGCAATCATTGGCTCAACGATGATGTCCAGGTCAACCACAACTTCTGCGTAATATTTTGCATTGGAATCCGGAGTCAAAGCTGGTTTGTCACCCGTTCTGATTTCCTCGATTCTCTTGTTTGCTTTATCGATTAAGCCCTGAAGAACCTGATTGTGATTATCCATTCCTTTGTCGATCATAATCTGAATTCTGCTTTTCGCAATTTCCAGTGACTCGATCAAAGTATCGTCTTCAGAAATACAGATAGAGGCTTTTGCCTTCATTTCTGCAGTCCAGTCAGTGAATGTAAATGCCTGGTCAGCAGGAAGGGTTCCGATATGAACCTCAATAATTCTACCCTGGAAAACATTTTCTCCGTCGAACTGCTTTAACATCTGAGCCTGAGTTGCGTGTACAACATCACGGAAATCCATGTGCTCTTTCATGTCTCCTTTGAAAGTCACTTTCACAGATTCAGGAATCGGCATTGATGCTTCACCTGTTGCCAAAGCCAACGCTACAGTTCCGGAATCAGCTCCGAAAGCAACACCTTTAGACATTCTTGTGTGAGAGTCACCTCCGATGATGATTGCCCATTCGTCAACCGTAATATCATTTAGAACTTTGTGAATAACGTCTGTCATCGCGTGGTATTCACCTTTCGGGTCGCGTGCTGTGATGACACCGAATTCGTTCATGAATTTCATTAATTTAGGGATATTGGCCTGTGCTTTTTTATCCCAAACTGAAGCTGTGTGACAACCCGACTGATAAGCTCCGTCTACGATTGGAGAGATCACTGTTGCTGCCATTGACTCCAATTCCTGTGCAGTCATCAAACCTGTTGTATCCTGAGAACCAACAATGTTTACTTCTACACGAACGTCTGAACCTGCGTGCAATAATTTACCTTCAGTAACCCCAACTGCATTTCTGTTGAAGATTTTTTCAACAGCAGTCAGACCTTGTCCTTCGATTGAAATTTCTTTTGAAGGAGCAAAAACCGTTGGAGCTGTAATTCCTAAAGTTTTAGCAGCGAAAGTCTGGATTTTTTTACCGAATACGATAGCGTAAGAACCACCAGCCTTGATAAACTCTAATTTTTGAGGAGTGAATGATTTTGAAATATCTTTCAGTTCAGTTTCTCCGTTGTATAATTTCTTTTCTTTTGTATTGATGGTCAAAACAGTTCCTGTAGCGACAGAATATTTTTCTTCTAAAATAATGTCACCGTTCTCATTACGTACAGGATTTCCGTTTTCGTCTGTTTTTTTAACCCAGTTCTGAAGGTCGATTCCGATACCTCCTGTTACGTCAACTGTGGTAAGAAAAATTGGAGAAATACCGTTTGTCCCCGCCACAATTGGAGCGATGTTGACGAAAGGTACGTAAGGACTTGCCTGTTTACCTGTCCAAAGCGCAACGTTGTTTACACCAGACATACGGGAAGAACCAACACCCATTGTTCCTTTTTCTGCGATCAGCATTACACTTGCATCAGGATGCTGAGCCTGTAAAGCCTTGATTTCTTCCTGAGCTTCAGGAGTGATCATGCATTTTCCGTGAAGTTCTCTGTCTGAACGCGAGTGAGCCTGGTTTCCGGGAGAAAGTAAATCGGTCGAGATATCACCTTCACCGGCGATAAACGTTACCACTTTAATTTCTTCTGCAACTTCAGGAAGTTTGGTGAAAAACTCTGCCTTTGCATAGCTTTCCAAAATATCTTTGGCGATTACATTTCCAGCATCGAAAGCTTCTTTTAAACGGGCTGTGTCAGCATCGTAAAGATAAACCTGAGTTTTAAGAACTTCAGCAGCTTGTTTTGCAGTTGCTTCGTCATTTCCTAAAGCCAAATCAAGTAAAACCCCGATTGAAGGTCCACCTTTCATGTGAGACAGCAATTCAAAAGCATAAGTTGGAGTGATTTCTGCAACTGCGGATTCACCAAGAATAATTTCTTTCAAAAATTTAGCTTTCACACCTGCAGCACTTGTTGTACCAGGCAAAGTGTTGTAGATGAAAAATTTAAGAGAATCAGCTCTGTATTCGTTTGCTGTATCTTTGATCTGCTCAATAATTGCGCTCAGTAAATCTGCGCCGTCAATTGGTTTTGGGTGAAGCCCCTGTGTTTTTCTTTCCTCGATTTCCTGGATGTAATCCTGATAAATATTCATAATTCTAGAAGTCTTTTCAATCTTTATTTTAGATGTTTACAGTTTTTGAAACTGCAAATATTTCTTTTGAATTTTTTGAAACTGTGTGATTCAGCTAAAAATCAGTCAGTTGTAATGTGAGATAAAATTTTAAATTAAATTGACAGAAAAGAATCATCTTCAATTTTATAAAACAAGCGTTTTGGTAAGCTCTAATCATGCGAAGTGCTCGAAAGGCTTTCTGTAAAATGTTTTATTAAAAATTATCAAACATTTAAAAATGCTGTCAAATTTACGAATTTTAAATATTTTATTAAAGCATCGCTATTTAGATTCTTTATAAATATACATTTTATAAATTCTATTTTAGTATTTTTGAAGGATAAAAACTAAACATGATGACTCCTAAAATTCCCTCTAAGATGACCTTAATGGCATTTACTCTCTTGAGTTTACTCTTTAATTCTCAATCTAAAGTTTTAAAAACCAAACCGTTATCAAAGGTTCCGGTTAAAAAAACAGCAGTCCGCAGTTCTGTTTCTGATGATGTTTTGCCTAAAGATGTAATTGTTCTTGATGAGGAGGTTCCTGTACTTATTCCTCAGAAAAAAGACGGAAAATTTGGGTATGTAAACCAGAACGGGAAATTCATTATTCAGCCTGAATACCATATTGCCCTGTTCTTCGGTGAGGACTGCAATCTCTTGTATTCACCAAACGAAAAGGTGAAAAAATTTGGTTCAAAAAACTATGCAACAGTCGATAAAGGTGGAGTTTCCTACCGTATTAATATGTCCGGAAAAATTGTCTATACCTATAAACCTGCCGATTTAGGCGTCTGCAAGGCTGAATATAAAAAAGCACGTTTCCACGCCTACCGCCTGAATGGAAAGTACGGTTTGATAGAAGACGGAAGGTTTGTAAATCCTGCTGATAAGAAGCAGTTCACAATTTATCCTTCCTACGATTTTCTTTTTGTAATGGAAACCAATGACGTGGCAAACCCTATGATTATCGCTGCCAGCAACGATAAATTCGGAATTATTGATACTAAAAACCAAATTGTAATCCCTTTTGAATACAGAGATATTAAAAGAAACTACAGCTGGAAACTGGGCAAAATGTTTGAAGTCACCAAAGACGATGTCAACTATTACTACATCGATATTCACAACAAATCTTACAAGTAAAAATAATTTTAAAGATTATCTAAAAAAGTATTACTTTTGCCGATGAAATTTAAGGGGTGCCCCAACCGGAGCTGAGATTATACCCAATGAACCTGGAACAGGTAATGCTGTTTAGGGAACTTAAAAATGAGCAATGAATAATAGGTAATGAGCAATCATTAAATATTACTTATTACCAATCACTCATTACTTATTCATAATCGCCCCTTTTATTCATTTAAATTTTAAAAATTTATAAGAATGAAAGGATTTATTTTTTTAGGGCTTACCGTAGCCGCCAATTTTCTGAATGCTCAGACTGCAGACACTGTTGCTGTGAGAGAGATCGAAGCTGTGAGCTTTACCAGGCGACTTCCTGTTGCAAAAGAAATTATCAGTGTGCAGAGAGATCTCGACAGCAAAAATCTAGGGCAGGATCTTCCGATGTTGCTCAAAAACCAGACTTCAGTTATTTCTACCTCAGATGCCGGAAATGGCGTTGGATACACGGGTTTCAGGATTCGTGGTGTTGCCGGAAGAGGAATTAACGTGATGATGAACGGAGTTCCGTTTAATGATTCCGAAAGTCAGGGAACTTTTTTTGTCAATGTTCCGGATCTGACGAGTTCGGCATCGCAGGTTGTGATTCAGCGTGGTGTGGGAACCTCAAATAATGGAGTTTCGGCTTTTGGAGCAAGCATTAACATTATTTCTAAAGAACCTGAAGAAAAGTTTTATTTTAAAACCGACGACAGTTATGGTTCATTTAATACCTACAAATATTCAGCGGAAATAGGTTCAGGGAAGTTCTGGAAAGACCGTCTTTCTTTGATGGGTAGATATTCTCATATCCATTCCGATGGTTTTATCGACCGTGCTTCTTCTGATCTGCATTCGTATAATTTCACAGCATTGTTTGAAGAAGGAATGACGAAGCTGCGTCTGATGACTTTTGGTGGAAAAGAAAAAACCTATCAGGCATGGAACGGGGTAGACAGAAAAACCTGGGAAACCAATCCAAGATATAATTTTTCAGGTGCAATATATGACGCCAACTGGGAAAATATCGTAGGGTTTTATGATAACGAAACCGATAATTACCGACAAAATCACTATCAGTTACTTTGGGAACAGGGTTTAAATGAAAATTGGAGTCTTGAGACGACTCTTCACTACACAAAAGGCCGTGGTTACTACGAAAACTACAAACAGGGCGATCCTTTTGCGAGATACAATCTTCCCGATATCAATGGTGAAGAATATTCAGATTTCATCAGAAAAAAATGGCTGAATAATGATTTCTACGGAGTCGTTTCTACATTGTACGGAAAATTTGAAAATTTAGATCTGAATTTTGGCGTTGTCGGAAACCAATACTATGGAAGACATTATGGAAATGTAACTGATGTTTTCAATCCGCAGATTGTAGAATCTGAATACTACCGAAACCGTTCGGTGAAGAATGAAGTGGCAGGTTTTGCAAAAGCTTTGGTAACGGTAAACAATTTTGAATTCTTTGGAGATCTTCAGATCAGAAATATCGATTACGATACAAAAATTCTTCAGGAAGGGGATTTTGAAGGTGCTGATTTAAATAAAAACTGGCTGTTTTTCAATCCTAAAGCCGGTGTAAATTATAAAATCGGTGGCGGAAAAGTTTTTGTTTCCTATGCCCATGCACAGCGCGAACCGAACCGTGATGATTTAATTTCAGATAACGATGTGAAATCTGAAAAACTCCACGACTTCGAAGCAGGATTTGAAAAGCAGTTTGGGAAAGTGGCTTTTACAGCCAATCTTTATTATATGTATTACCTGAATCAGTTGGTTTTAAACGGGCAGATCAGCAATATCGGTGAATTTATCAGAACCAATTCCGGTAAAAGTTACAGACGTGGGATTGAAGTTGGAGCTCTGGCAAAAGTTTCAAAAAAGTTTGAAATTTCAGCAAACGTAAGTGCCAGCCAAAATCAGAATTTAGATTTCAGAATTGAGGACGAAACAGGTGTTCAGAATCTGGGAGACACCGAAATTTCTTTTTCTCCGAACTTAATTGCCAATTTAACATTGAAGTACAGTCCGGTAAAGAATTTTCAGTTTATGCTGACCAATCAGTATGTCGGAAAGCAATATTTAGACAATACCCAAACTCAGGATTTACAGCTTAACGATTATCTGCTGACCGATTTCAACGCGCAGTACGATCTTAAGATCAAAAAACAGGAAGTGGCTCTGAAGCTTTTAATCAACAATATTCTGGATCAGAAATATGTCAACAATGGCTATGTTTACAACGGTCCGGTATACTTTTCACAGGCCGGAATCAACTTTATGTTCGGAATCAGCTGGAAAATTCAGTAAAACACACCAAATCATTTTTTATAGTTTCTAAGTAATTTAGAATTAATTTCAGAGACCGCTTCGGCGGTCTTTTTCATTTGATTTAAAACTCAAAAAAGTCACGAAAAAGTCATAAATTTGTCGCCAAATGAATATTTCAGCATACATTTTAGAATATCTGAAGAGGCACGGAAGCGTTACCGTAGCAGGATTTGGTGTGTTTTACCTCGAAAATTCGAAGGCAAAGCTCGATCCTGAAAACGGCAGCATTCTTCCGCCATCCAGCCAGATTGCTTTTAAAGTAGATTATCTGGCAGAGTCTGATGACCTCATCAGCAACATCGCTTCCCAAAAAGGAATTGCTTTTGAGGCTGCCAAAAATGAACTCCAGATTCAGACCGATTTCTGGAAGAAAAAACTTCAGGCAGATCACACTTTGGAGATTCAGAACATCGGGAGAATTGATCAGGGGGACAACGGACTTGCTTTTTTCGGCAAGAGATTAGCTTCAGATCATCCGGATTTTTACGGTTTGGAGGAAATCCGTTTCTCAGATATCAGCGACGGTGAAAAATTAATTGAAGCCAGCACAAAAGAGAAAGATTATAAATTCAGCAAATCTATTTTGTGGATTTTCCTTGCCGCAATCCCGGTTGCGGGCTTGATCTATCTTGGAATTGCCCAGAAAGAACTGCTGTTTGGCAATCAATCTTTCGACAGTCTCTCCGCACAGACCAAAACGAAGCGTATCGAGAAAACGGTTCCCGTACAACTGGATTCTGCTCAGATTAAAATCGCTGATTCTCTTAAAAGAGCAGCTTTCAAAGCAGATTCTTTAAAAACCGATTCCCTGAAAAAGGACTCCATCCGCAAACATACACCAAGAAAATGGTATCCTAAAAAAAGAAAATCTAAATGGCAAAAATAAAAAAAGCGTCAGAATCTCTTACGGTAATGACGAATATCGTTCTTCCTAACGACACCAACCAACTGAGAAACCTTTTCGGTGGTGAGTTACTCGCAAGAATGGACAGATGTGCATCCATCTCTGCAACAAGACACTGCGAGAGGAGAGTGGTAACGGCATCTGTAAATCACGTATCATTCGATCACCCAATCCCTGAAGGTGGAATCGTGGTAATGGAATCAAAAGTTTCCCGAGCGTTCTCTACTTCAATGGAAATTTATGTGGACGTTTGGTTGGATGATCCGATTAATCATAAAAAAATCCAGACCAACAAAGGAATTTACACATTTGTAGCTGTGGATGAATTCAACAGACCCATCCCAATTCCAGACATGGAACCTGAAACCGATATCGAAATAGAAAGACACGCTGCCGCTTTAAGAAGAAAAGAGCTCTCACTGATTCTCTCGGGCAGAATGAAACCAACAGATTCTGTAGAACTGAAAAAATTATTCGCAGGAGAAATTGATGTATAAATAACAACGGAAGAATTTTCTTCCGTTTATTTTTAAATGTAATCTGAGATGATGAGAATATTACTTTTAGACAAAAACCACCCTTTAATCACCGAACAGCTTTTAGCCAAAAACTGTATTCTTGAAGAAGATTTTACCTCGCCGTACGATGAGGTCTGTGCTAAAATTCAAAACTACGACGGTGTCATTATCCGCAGCAGAATTCCTTTGGATAAAAACTTTCTGGAGCATGGCAAAAATCTGAAATTTATCGCCAGAGTAGGAGCTGGAATGGAAAATATTGATATTCCCGTTGCTGAAAAATTAGGTATAAAACTCATCAATTCACCCGAAGGAAACAGAGATTCTGTAGCAGAACATGTCGTTGGGATGCTTCTCATTTTAACGAACCGCCTGTTCATTGCCTCCAGTGAAGTGAAAAACGGAATCTGGCTGCGTGAAGAAAACCGTGGCGACGAACTGCTGGGAAAAACCGTCGGACTGATCGGATACGGAAACATGGGTAAGGCCACTGCCAAAAGACTTTCAGGGTTTGGATGCAGGGTGATCTTTCATGACATTCTTCCAAATCTTTCAGACGAATTTGCCACTCAGGTCAGTCTGGAAGAACTAAAAGAAAGAGCTGAAGTGTTGAGTCTTCACATTCCTTTAAATGACGAAACACATTATTTAATTGATGAAAACTTCATTTCAGAAATGCGAAACAGTTTTTATTTCGTCAATACCGCCAGAGGGAAGAATGTTGAAACGAAATATTTAGTTGAAGCTTTAAAATCAGGAAAAGTGAAAGGCGCCTGCCTCGATGTTTTGGAATACGAAAAGGCCTCTTTTGAAAACCTGGATGCTTCGACGTCGCTCAGCGTGACAGAAAATGAGGATTTAAATTACCTTTTAAACTCTGAAAAAGCTATTGTCACACCACACATTGCAGGATGGACGCATCAAAGCAAGGAAAAACTGGCGCAGGTGATTGTAGATAAGATTTTGGCTGAATTTTTTAATTGATTTTCTAGTCATTCTTCCGTTTGTGATTGCAAACAGGTTTTAATATCTTTTGTGAAAATCTTGCTTGAAGTCGGGGTACTTTTCGTGGTGAGGATAATAAGATTGTAATTTTAGAAATTGTTTTTTTTAAGAAAAGCCACACGAAAGGATTCGTGCGGCAGCGAGGAAATCTCCTCCCATGTCTTCGTCTTTTCGTTAATATTCAGCTTTTTTACACTGAGCCTTTATTATCACCAAAGATTCCATCTTCAATTGAGATCAGCTCACCTGTTGTTCCACTGATACGATAGGTTTTAAAAGTATAAGTATTATTTTCTCGAGTTTCAACTATGACCCACCATTCTACAATTGAATGACCATCAACTTTATCCAAACGAATACTATCTGTCAATCTAACATTCTCAGCATTATACATATCTATCCCATAATCTTTCAGCATTTTTTCTGCTAATTGTTCTACAGTAAACTTGAAATTAGGACGGGTAAAGTCTCTTTCTCTGATTATATTACCTTCTCTATCGTAGCCTAAAACTTTGCCCACGAGTACACCTAATAAATAGGTTGCTTCTCCAATTTGGTTTCCATATTCATCAAATGTATATACTTTTTCAAATCTTTTTTTCGCAATTGGAGTTTTATATTCTCTATATAAATCTCCTTCTCTGATTTGTTTTACAACCGAATCTTTTTCAGTAAAGGAAAACTCATTTTTCTTATCTTTTTTCCCTTCAAATTTTTGTATGTCAAATGTTTTCATCTTTTTAGATTTTGTGTAATTCGTCTTTTGTTTCTGTGCAATGCACGATAAACTGTTTATCATAATAACTATAAAAGTTATTCTTGTGATAAATGTTTGTAAACTATTTTTTTTTGCCATTGCCACGTAGTTTGTTTTTTTGGATTGTAACTCATAATATTATCTGTTACCTTCATCTTTTGAAATTCAGATGATAAAGTATCATAATGAGGGTGATAGAATGTATACTTTTTTAATGGGTCCTTTATCGGATAATTATAAATTATTGTGCCATCAGGTGATTTAGTTTTCTCTAAGTGCGTATGATACAAACCTAAACCGTGTAATAGTTCATGACCTAAAGTTGTATCGCGATTTATGTCAAATAGCACAGAACAATGTATGCCAATATCTTCTACAGCACCTCTAGTCCTTGTTAAACTTGTAGGGTCATCTTTCTTAAGTGGCAAACCAAAAGAAAAGTTAATAAATGAGTTCCCTCCGCTGCCGCACGAATCCTTTCGTGTGGTCAGTCTTTAAAAGCCAAATATTCTAAAAACTACAATGTTATCAATTCCACTGCTGATAAGAGCGTCACGCTCGTAACTACTTCTTCACCACCTTCTCCGTCACCACAGCCTTCTCTGTTTTCACTTTTACATAATAAACACCAGCTGTCAAAGCACTCATATTAATTTGTGCATTGTTATTCCCGAGACTTCCTCTTAAAACGGTTTGCCCCGCAGAAGAATATACTTCGTAGCTTTCAAGTTTATTTTTGCTTTTAATAGTTAGAAGATCCTGAACTGGATTTGGGTAAAACTGTAATCCTGCGTCCACAGCAGTTTCCTCTACAGACAAATTGCTGCAGACAGATTTCGCAAGCTTGGCAATAAAAAACTGTGATTTTCCTGTAGTGAATGGGTTTAAAATCGTGTTGATATTATCTGAAGGATCTGTAAAGAGCTGATTATGATAAAATCCCCCTAAAACATAATTTCCGTCATTATCAACAGAGACTGCCGTAAATTCATCCTGATAGCCAAAATTACTCTGTATTTCACTGGCACCAATAACAGCTCCGGAATCTTTGTTCAGTCTTATTAACATAGGATCAGCAAGGTCACCCGCCGGCCTGTTCATCGCATAGCTTCCCCAAATATCAGAACGGCTTCCTTTGGCAAAAGCAATTTCGTTACCGTTAAGGACTATTGGCCCCCTCATAAATCTATATCCGGCTGTATTGTTAGGTGACAGCCCGTCAGGAATCTTTGACCATTGTACCGAACCGGAAGAATTAAGTTTCATCACAAATGGTGTTGATGAATTACCTGTCGGAAAGGTATAGTCGCCAAACGTTACCGGTGCAGTGGAAAGACTAAAAAATCTTCCTGAAATATAAAGATTTGAATTTTCGTCCTTAATTAAACTGTATATTTTATCATCAGGAAATGCATAGGTTGAATTGATTTCTTTTCGCCAAAGCTCAGACCCCGTACTTCCGTTAATAGCCAGCATGAAACCGTCTTTCGTAAATGGTATATTATTATACGAAAAATCAAGATAAGAGGAAACACTGGAACTTCTGCTTCCGGCAATGTAATATCTGTTCAGGGCCTCATCGTAAAGCATCTGGATTTTACCGCCTCCTATCTCTGCTCTTAAACTTCCGGTCACAGGAAGCAGGATTGGATTGGGAGAAATTACCATGTCGCCGTTGCTGTAAGAGAATTTTACCAGATAATATTGAAAATCGTTAGTGTAAGACGATGGCACGGTAATCTGGCCATTAAGATGGGTGCCCGCGCGGAATCCGATGATTGCGTGAATATTATTGGCGTTGTCTAGACACCATAAACCATTATCCGACATTCTTGTAACATTTGAAACATCTCCCTGTAGGGGTTTCTGCCACACCAAATTTCCATTAGAAGTATTGTACTTTAAGAGAAATGCAGTTTTGAGTGCAGGATCTGTCACTGTGGAGGAGGGATCTGCAGGAGCGGTTACGAAAGGCATCAAATTATTATCATCAAAACGAATGGGCAAAGTATTGGTTGTCGAAACTGTCCTGGCAACATTGGTGACATTAGCCATAACATATAGACCACCATTGTTATCCACTTTCAGTTTCCATGCATATTCTCCATTCTGTGATCCTCCGATAGTTCTTGTCCAGCGGATATTTCCACTACAATCTGTGGAAAAAATAACTAAATCCCTGTTGGCATAGTGGGTTAAAGCCTGTCCTTCTAAAACCGGTGTTCCATCAAAAAGAGAGGAAAGATAATAATGATTGTTTTCTGAATCAACAGCAATATCCCTGATCATTTCGTCTTCTATTTCAGAAAAAAGTCCGGCAGATCCGGAGCCGTTGCTCCCACCGCCATGTTTTGCCCATTGGTAGGTGTAGGTTTGTGAAAATATTGAAAATGGTAAAAGTAGAAAAAGAAGTCTAAAGTAAAATTTAATATCCATATTAATAGTTTTTTGGGTTTAGAAGCTAAAAATAATGAAATTAATTAAGTTTATCACAAATATTTGATAAATAATTATGAGATAATTCAAATCATTAATATCTCTTATGAGAATTGATGTTAACCTTTCGCTCCCGCATAAATCCCTTCGTATAGTCGGTCTTTAAAAGCCATACAGTTCTTGGATAACAATACTATTACAGGACATTAATCTTTAAACCGAAAAAATCATGAAAAATAAAATATTTTACTACAGATAGTGATTTATAATGAAAATTATTTTTAGATTTGAATTACCATTAACAATTAAAAAAACACACAATGGCACAAAGTAAAAACAACATCGTAACCCACGGATTGAGTGGGAAAGTGGGAGATCTTTTGGTGTTCAGCCAAAGAAACGGAAAAACAATTGTTTCTAAAGCTCCTAAAGAAAGAACAGGTGAACTTACCGAAAATCAGAAAACCTACAGACAGAAATTCCAGAAAGCAGTGCTGTATGCAAAGTCAGTATTGAATGATCCTGCTAAAAAAGAAATTTATGAAGCAATGTCTGATAACTCAAAAGGGATGAGCACATATAATGTTGCTGTTGCAGACCTTCTCAACGCTCCGGATATTGAAATTATAGATCTTTCAGGTTATTCAGGAAATGTAGGTGACGTGATCAAAATTATGGCAACAGACGATTTCGGAGTGGAAGAGGTAAAAGTGAAAATAGAAAACGCAGATGGTTCACTGGTAGAAGAAGGTAATGCAACAAACAATGGTGTAGAATGGGTATACACAGCTACGGTTCAAAACTCTGATCTGAATGGAGATAAAATTACCATAACAGCTTCAGATGCTCCTGCCAATCTGTCAGAAAAGTCGCAGACTTTATAAAATTGAAAAATAGGTTAGGGTATACAAAGGGTATCTCGAGTGTATCTCGATAGCTTACTAAAACACTCTGCCAAAATGACAAATCCGCTTCCCAACCGAAGCGGATTTTCTTTTCAATTATGTTAAATAATTCATAATTTACATAACGCATTCAGTCATTCTTTTAGGTTTTATTAAATTGCCGTTCATTTTTTAATTGGCTATGAAGAAGTTTAAACTGGTACTGGCGGTAACCGTCTTTCTCTTGAGTATTTCATGTAAAAATAAATCCGAAAAACACGATGAGGCGCAGGCTTACACTTCCAATCTTCCCAATTTCAGCAATGTTAATTTAGATGAGGTTTTCAGCAAAGAAGATTCCTACCTTTCAGGAAAAGACGCCACTATTCAATACATCAAAGGGTATTATGACAAGGTCTGGGACAGAGGCAATCTGAGTGGTGGAATTCTGGTAGCCAAGGGAGACGAAATTCTTTTCGAAGGTTACAGAGGCTTTGCAAGGGAGGGAAATCAAAACCCGATCAGTAAAGATACTCCGCTTCACGTGGCTTCTGTTTCAAAAACAATGACAGCAATGGCTGTGCTTAAACTGATTGAAGCCGGAAAACTGAAACTGACAGATCATTTAACGGACCATTTTCCAGGATTTCCCTATCCGAACGTGACCATACAAACCTTATTGGATCAGAGAAGCGGTCTTCCGAAATACGAATATTTCATCGATAAAATAAAACCTGCACCGGCAGAACTTTCAAAAAATTACATCAACAATCAGGATGTGCTCAACATGCTGATTAAGTACAAACCCGAATTGGCAAGAGATACCGACACCGGCTTCATGTACTGCAATACCAACTACGCCCTTCTCGCTTTGCTGATTGAAAAAGCAACCAATACGCCTTTCCCGAAAGCGATGAAAGAAATGGTTTTCGCCCCTTTGAAAATGGATCATTCCTATATTTTTGAAGAGAAGAATATTCCTACCGCTTCACAGTCCTTTTATTTTGGCGGAAACAGACTTTATCCTCTGGACCGTCTGGATCTAATTTACGGGGACAAAAATGTCTACACAACACCGAGAGATCTTTATAATTTTTCAAAAGCCATGTTTTCGAAAGATTTTTTGAAGCCTGAATTGAAAAGTATGATTTTTGAACCTTACAGCAATGAAAAGGCCGGACAGAACAATTACGGTTTAGGTTTCAGAATGAAAATTTTTGACAATGGTGAAAAACTCACCTACCACAATGGCTGGTGGCACGGAACCAACTCGGTTTTTGCCCATCTGCTGAAATCAAAAGTGACCATAGTTGCCATTGGAAATAAATATTCGGGGAGAGTGTACACGGCTTTGGCTTTGGCCGGTCTTTTCGAAGATTTTCCGCCACAAAAAGATAAGCTGCATCACATAATGAATGAAAATCAGGACTCTCTGAAAACAGGAACTGAAGTTTTTGGAGAATAATGAGTATTTTTGCGCAAATATATTCATGAAAAGAATTTTTTTATTTTTAACGGTTCTGTTTCTTCTGCACTCATGCGCAAGGGTGGGTTCGCCAATTGGTGGCTCAAAGGATACGATAGCCCCAAACGTAATCGGTTCGAATATTGACAGTACAAGAATTAATGTTTCAAGAAATATTAAGGAATTAAGAATAGATTTTGACGAATACATTACGCTGAAAGACATCAATAAAAATCTGATTATTTCTCCGCCCATCAAAAGCATCAAAAGAATTCTGCCTTCCAATATTGCCAATACGTCGCTGTTAATTCAGTGGACAGATACCTTGCAGGCCAATACCACTTATAATTTTAACTTTGGAAATTCCATTGCGGATAATAATGAATCCAATATTCTGAGATACTACAATTTCGCCTTCTCAACCGGTGAAAAGCTTGATGATCTCTACATTTCCGGTGTGGTAAAAGACGGGATGGCGATCAGAAAAACAGCATCTTCAGAAAACAAAAATGTAGTCGGCTTATATAAAATTTCAGATACCATCAATTATCGTGAAAAGCCTTACTACATCTCAAGAGTAGACGACGACGGCTATTACGAACTGAATTATCTGTCTCCCGGAAAGTATAAAATTATCGCTTTTGAGGACGAAAATACCAATTCGGTTTACGATCCCGGTAAAGAAAAAATTGCTTTTCAGAAAGAAGAAGTGATTATAGATAAGTCTATTTCAGGTTTAAATTTAAGAATGTATCCTTCCAAAAAGCCTGTGAAATATCTTGAAATGAAAGAAATGCCCGGCGGAATTCTGATGACATTTGAAGGCAACCCCGATTCTGTAAAGGTAAATCCGCTGAATGAGAAAATGAAGGATTTTAAAGTTACTCATAAACCTAAATCTGATACGCTTAAAATCTGGTTTGATGCCGTGAAAAATGAAATCGGTCAGGGCACTACAGAAAATCTGAAGTTTACTTACGATGCGGGAGTTATCAAAGATTCACTCTTTAATGCATCGCTGTTTTATAAGTACAACACGAAAAATAAAATGTCTGTAGAAAACGGGATTGGCGGTAATCTTCTGGCTCCGAAGACCGATTTTAAAATTACATCCAATTACATTATTGATAAAATTCAGCCAGAAAAATGGACTTTGAAAACGGATAGTATTTCACAAAATTTCACGGCCAGAATCTCTGAAACCAACCCGTACGAAATTCTGATTAAGTCTGATTTTAAAGAAGGTAAAAAATATTCACTCACCGTTCCCAAGACGACCGTTTTATCCTATTATGAAAAAAATGCAGATTCAAAAAGATTTGATTTTGAAGCAGATAAAGTAGAAAATTACGGAAGTCTGACCTTTAAACTTACCAATGCTCCCGCAACAAAATACTGGATTCAGCTGATGGATTCGGGAGAAAAAGTAATTTATCAGAAATACACTTCCGGCACTGAGGTTAAGTTTGACATCGTAAAACCCGCAGAATATATCGTAAGAATTCTGGTAGACAACAATGAAAACAAATTCTGGGATCCTGCCGATTTCAGTAACGAAACTTTTGCAGAAGATGCTTTTGTTTACTACAAACTGGCTCTTTCGCGCCCGTTGTGGGATTCTATTGAAAACTGGGATTTGAAAGACACAAAAACACTGGATCTTGAAGCAATAAAACCGGCAGCACCTGTTGAAAAAGAGCAGCAAAATAATCCGGTAAATCCTTTGCAATCCGGAGGAACGATGCGGAGTGACAACAATATGAATCTTCAGAACAGAAGATAATGAAAACAGCCAAAAAAGTTTTCTTCTGGGTTTTGGTAGGTTTTGCTTTGATTCAGTTTATTCCTGTCGATAAAGTTAATAAACCAGTCGATCAAAAGCTCAATTTTGTAACCACTGAAAATACTCCTGCTGAAGTTGCTGTATTGATTAAAAATGCCTGCTACGACTGCCATTCCGACGAAACCGTTTATCCGAAATATGCTCAGATTGCACCTATTTCATGGTCAATAAAATCGCATGTAAACGACGGCAGAAGACATCTCAATTTTTCAGTCTGGAAATCATACAATGCTGATTTGAAAAAAAGTATGTTGGAAAAATCGGTTCAGACTATTCAAAACAAAACCATGCCCCTTCCGGGATACAGTGTTTATCATGATGAAGCCAATCTCACAGCGGCACAGCAAAAAATACTCACCGATTATTTTGAGTCTGTTTTAAAAGCCGGTAAGTTTTAATTAAAAGTTTCTGATATACGTTTCAAGGAATTTTTTCTGAGAATCAAAAGCAATATCATCGGGATTGATTTCATTTAAAGGAATCCACACAGTATCAGAAATTTCAGAGATTTCCAGGTCGACTTCAAACTTTTCTGCTACATTGTATTCAAAGAAAAGATCAATCGTGTTGTAATCAATTTCTTTGTACTGATAAACGTTTGGAAGACTCGCCAGATACTTTAGGTTTGAAACATCAATATTGAGTTTCAGTTCCTCATACAATTCTCTTTTACACGTGTTTTCTGCAGATTCTTTTGGGTCAGTAAATCCACCCGCCATATCAAGTTTTCCTTTTTTAGGATCCTGATTTCTTCTTGTCAGAAATATCTCATCACCACAGCGAATAACCACGGCAACTGCACCTGCTACATTATTGTAAAGAACGAAGCTGCATTGTGTGCAGCTCCATTTTTTTTCCTGATCCCATAGAAGTGTTTGATTGCCACAGTTTGGGCAGAAAGTTAGATTTTTCATTGTGCAATATTAGCATTTCTCGGATGATAATTCAAAATCACATCGCGTAATTCTTCATTTTTGAGATGAGTGTAAACTTCGGTTGATGTAATGCTTGAATGACCCAGCATTTCTTGGATAAACCTGAGATCGGCTCCATTCTGAAGCAAATGTGTTGCAAAAGAATGTCTGAAGGTGTGCGGTGAAATTTTCTTGCTCACTCCGGCCTTATCAGTAAGTTCTTTAATAATAAGGAACACGATCACTCTTGACATTGAAGTGCCGCGACTGTTCAGAAATAGGGTATCTTCATGTTTTTTAGCTACCTTATATTCAGATCGTACTTCGTAGATATAATCTTTGATCAGATCTGCGGTGTAATGAGCCAGGGGAACGAATCTCGTTTTGTCACCTTTGCCATTTATTTTAATGTAGTTTTCCTTAAAATTAATATTCGAAATTTTAATATCAATCAGCTCAGAGACACGTAGTCCGCATCCGTACAATACTTCAATAATGCAGTGATTTCTTTTCCCTGTTTTGGACGAAATTTCTATAGCATCGATAATTTTGTTGATGTCTGTAAGGCTTAAGGTGTCGGGCAGATAAAGTCCCAGTTTTGGACCTTCCAGTAACGCAGAAGGATTGTCTTCTCTTACTTCATCTTCCAGTAAATATCTGAAAAAAGCTTTGATAGACGAAATCCATCTTGCCTGTGATCTCTCACTGAATTTCTGCTTGCTGAGTCTGAAAATATATTCCTGCAGATTCTCATAGGTGATTCTGTCAGGGCCTGTATTTTCCAAAGATTCTTCAGAATAATCTTTTAATTTTTTAATGTCGCGCACGTAGGCGTCGAGCGTGTTTTCTGAAAAATTTCTTTCAAAACGAAGAAATATTTCAAAATCCTTAATTTTTTCTTCCCAAGTCATTTGTGTGTTTTTTAATTGTTTTTTTTTTTTTTTAATTTAAATCATCCTCACTTACCTGTATTATTTCAATATTATGATTTTTTAAAAACGCAATTCCCTCATCATCTGAGTATGCGTTGATGTACACCAGTTTCTCTATTCCTGCCTGTAAAATAAGCTTGCTGCATTCTTTACAAGGCGAAAGTGTAAGATAAAGTGTAGAACCTTTTGCTGATTGTGTAGACCCCGCGAGCTTAAGGATGGCATTGGCTTCGGCATGCAAAACATACCAGTGTGTTTTTCCGTTCTCATCCTCACAGCAGTTTTCAAATCCGGACGGCGTACCGTTGTAGCCATCAGAGATGATCATTCTGTCTTTTACAATTATTGCTCCTACCTGTTTTCTCTCACAGTAAGAAAGTTTTGCCCATTCCTGAGCCATTTTTAGATAAGCTTTATCAAACTTACTGTACATCTGCATCGTTTCTTGAAATAAATTAAGTAATTCTAAGTTTAAAAGTTGGGTTTTCTTTTCTCAAGAAAGGCAGCTACTCCTTCTTTTTTGTCATCCAACTCAAAAACTTCTCCGAAATATTGAATTTCGGTATCAAATCCTCTCTCTGTATCTGAAAGATTTACAGCGCTTATTGCTTTTGCAATCGCCATTGGCGAGTTGTTGGCAATCGTTGTTGCAAGTTCTTTCGTTTTAGTTAATAATTCTTCTACAGGATAGACCTCATTCACAAGACCTATTTCTTTTGCCCTTGTTGCAGGGATCATCTTTGCTGAAAAGATCATTTCATTGGCCAAACCTTTTCCCACTAATTTCGGAAGTCTCTGTGTGCCTCCGTAACCGGGAATTAAACCCAAAGTAACCTCCGGCAGTCCGAGTTTTGCATTTTCTGATGCGTATCTGATGTGGCATGCCATTGCAAGTTCCAGGCCACCGCCTAATGCAAAACCATTTACTGCAGCAATTACAGGCTTTGAAAGATTTTCTATTTTGTTGAAAAGAGAAGTATGACCATTTCTTGCCAGTTCTTCTGCCTCTTTTTGTCCAAAATCTGTGAATTCTTTAATGTCTGCTCCTGCTACGAAAGACTTTTCGCCACTTCCTGTGATGATAACTACGCGTACTTCTTCATCTTTATCAAGGCTTTCAAAGGCCTCACTCAGTTCACGAATTGTTTTGGCATTCAGTGCGTTAAGACTCGTTGGTCTGTTGATCGTAATTACCGAAATTTTATCTTCTTTCTCTACAATAATATTTTCGAACTTCATTTTAACTCTAATCATTTAGCAATACGCAAATTATAAATTTTTTTAATAAAAAAGTGGAAAAATGTAATTTTTTTCCACTTTTAACAGTTTATTTTGAAACGTAAACTATTTATTGTGATTCATCATGTTGCCGTCAATGCTGATTTGCAAGCCTGAAGCCACCTTCATTCCGAGCTCGATATTGGCTCTGAAAAAGTGACAAAGCTGTCGGTTGATGATCTCGTCTTTTTTAGGACCGTCAATACCTTTCATACTTTCGATAATGTTGTGAACAAGCCTATCGCGGTCTTCCTGCTTCATTGCTTTGGTGTAAAGAAGTCCTGGCTGAGTATAGTGATCATCGTCATTTTCGTTGCGGTTGTAGTTGGCTACATGATTGCTGTCCAGTTCATACTCAAAGTTTTTATAAGCTGAATCCGGCTGGATGTCATCAAAACTGTTGGGATGATAATTCGGTTTATCCTGATAATGGCTTGAATCTGCCATAAATCCGTCGCGCTGATAATTGTTCACTGCGAAAGGACAGCGGTTGACTTCAAGATGATGTGCGTTTACACCAACGCGGTATCTGTGTGCATCGGGATAAGAGAATAGTCTTCCCTGAAGCATTTTGTCAGGTGAGAAACTGATGCCGTTCACCAGATTGCTCGGCGAAAAGGTCGACTGCTCAACGTGGGCAAAATAATTTACCGGAATTTCGTTCAGTTCCATTTCCCCAACTTCGATTAAAGGAAAATCGTCATGTGACCAAACTTTGGTAATGTCAAAAGGATTCCAGCGGAATTCGTTGGCCTGAGCTTCCGTCATGGTTTGAATGTACATTGTCCATTTTGGGAAATCTCCGTTGTCAATAGCGTTGCAAAGGTCTTCTTGTGCAAAATCAGGATTTTCACCTGCCATTTTTACAGCTTCTTCATTAGAGAAATTTTTAATACCCTGTTTTGTTAAAAGATGAAATTTTACCCAGGTTCTCTCATTATTTGCATTAATCATCGAAAAAGTATGCGATCCGAAACCGTGCATATGTCTGAAACCGTAAGGTGTTCCGCGGTCTGACATCAGAATAAGAACCTGATGCAGAGATTCAGGGTTTAGACTCCAGAAATCCCACATCATTGTGGCACTTTTAAGATTGGTTTTAGGAACTCTTTTTTGAGTGTGAATAAAGTCCGGAAATTTTTTAGCGTCTTTGATGAAAAATACAGGCGTGTTGTTTCCAACCAAATCCCAGTTTCCGTCTTCAGTATAAAATTTTAAGGCAAAACCTCTTGGATCTCTTGCTGTATCGGCACTACCTTTTTCGCCACCCACGGTGGAAAACCGGGCAAACATTTTACATGAGTTTCCTACCTGAGAAAAAAGTTTCGCTTTGGTATATTTTGAAATGTCGTGTGTCACAGTAAATTTCCCGTAAGCACCACTGCCTTTGGCATGTACAATTCTTTCAGGAATTCTTTCTCTAACGAAGTGGGCAAGGTTTTCCTGAAGTATAAAATCCTGAAGTAAAACAGGTCCTCTCGCTCCTACAGTCTGCGAGTCCTGATGCTCAAAATAAGGGGCTCCGTTTCCTGTGGTTAACTTTTTGGTATCCATTTATTTATGATTTGTAGTTATTATTTCATTTTTCAAATTCAAATTTAGATGAATTTTTAATTTACTAAACCAAAAACGTCATATCTTTGTAATAGATAATATTAATCGAATGAACATTCAGCAATTGGAATATCTTATCGCAGTAGATAAGTACAAACATTTTGGTAAAGCTGCGCAGGCCTGCTTTATTACCCAACCGACCTTAAGCGCCATGATTCAGAAGTTTGAGGATGAGCTGGATGTGAAAATTTTCGACAGAACCACGCATCCGATCCGAACAACCGACGTTGGACTGCAAATTATAGACCAAGCCAAAGTCATTATTGAAGGTGTAAATGAGCTTAAAAACAAGGCTAATTTATTAAATAATATTTTAGGAGGTACGATAAATTTAGGAATTATTCCTACCGTTTCCTCGTTCATTCTGCCGACTGAAATTTTCCATTTTCTTCAGGAAAATCCTAAAATTCAGATGAATGTAAAGGAAATGACTACCGAAAACATCATTAAAGCTTTGAAATCTGGCGAACTGGATGCAGGAATTATTTCTACACCTTATGATAATGCCAATGAATTTTACAAAGATTTTCTCTTCAATGAAGAACTGATGATTTACAGTTCAGATACTGAAGCCAATAAGAAAAATACATTCATCGTTCCCGAAGAAATGAATACTGAAAAAGTTTGGCTTTTGGAGGAGGGAAACTGTCTGAGAAATCAGTTTGAAAACATCTGTCATTTAAAGGAAAATACTTTAAAGCCTAAGAATTTAGATTTCCTGGCTTCGAATATTCAGACCTTGGTGCACATGGTTGACAAAGTAGGAGGAATCAGTATTTTGCCTGAGCTGGCATTGAATCAGCTGTCTGAAGATCAGAAAACGAAGGTGTTTAAGTTCAAAAAACCTTTCCCTTACCGTGAAATCAGTATTATTTATTACAAACCGACTTTCAAACAAAAAATTATTGATGAGTTGGGAAATTCAATTAAAAAATCACTGAAAGATAAACTTAATTACTACGAAAATCCTAAAGATTATGTGAGTATTAAACCGCAATAGAATTAGAAATCAGATGAAAGTCTGATTTTTTTCATTTATTTTCAAAGTCAAAAGTTTTGAGTATTAAAAAAATAGTGCTTACATTTGCAGACGTTTGATAACGAGGAAAAATTTGACCTGATTGCAACCTCTCTAAAAATATGCTAAAACAGTATTCTATTTAAGCTATTTCCGGCAATTATTCATTTTTTATCCTCTTAATTTTAAATTAAAAAACAAAAGAATAATATGTCTTATTTATTTACATCTGAATCAGTTTCAGAAGGCCATCCGGACAAAATCGCAGACCAGATTTCCGACGCGTTAATCGACAACTTTTTAGCTTACGACAAAACCTCTAAGGTTGCGTGTGAGACTTTGGTGACAACAGGACAGGTTGTTTTGGCTGGAGAAGTAAAATCTGATGCTTATCTTGATGTACAGACTATCGCAAGAGAGGTGATCAACGGAATTGGTTATACAAAAGGTGAATACATGTTCAACGGAGATTCTTGTGGAGTTATTTCTGCAATCCATGAGCAGTCGCCGGATATCAACCAAGGTGTTGACAGAGCGGTAAATGATGAGTCTTTTGAAGGAAAAGCAAATGCACAGGGAGCTGGTGACCAGGGAATGATGTTTGGTTATGCTACCAATGAAACCGCGAACTATATGCCTTTGGCTTTAGATTTAGCTCACACGATTCTAAAAGAACTTTCTGCTCTAAGAAGAGAGGATTCTGAAATTAAATACCTTCGTCCTGATGCTAAATCTCAGGTAACCATTGAATATTCTGACGATCACAAGCCGGTAAGAATAGATTCTATCGTAGTTTCTACTCAACACGATGATTTCGGAGCTGAAGAAGAGATGCTGAACAAAATCAGAGAAGACATCAAAAATATTCTGATCCCAAGAGTTGTTGCTTTACAGACTGAGGAAATCAAAGCTTTATTCAACGAGCAGATTAAATATCACATCAACCCAACAGGAAAATTCGTAATCGGTGGTCCTCACGGAGATACAGGTTTGACAGGAAGAAAAATCATCGTTGATACTTACGGTGGAAAAGGTGCTCACGGTGGTGGTGCATTCTCAGGAAAAGATCCTTCAAAAGTAGACAGAAGTGCTGCTTATGCTACAAGACATATCGCTAAAAACTTGGTAGCTGCAGGTGTTGCAGATGAGGTTTTGGTACAGGTTTCGTACGCAATCGGTGTTGCTGAACCTTGTGGTCTTTTTATCACAACTTATGGTACATCAAAAGTAAATTTGACTGACGGTGAAATTGCTAAAAAGGTGTCTACAGTATTTGACCTTAGACCTTACGCAATCGAGCAGAATCTGAAGCTGAGAAACCCTATCTATCAGGAAACTGCTTCTTACGGTCACATGGGAAGAGAGCATTATGTTGCTGATAAAACTTTCAACAAAGGTCATAAAAATGAACTTACACTTGAAGGTCTGGAATTCTTCACATGGGAAAAATTAGACAAAGTAGAGGAGATTAAATCAGCTTTCGGTTTATAAATCTTCTTTTCGGTATAGAAACTGCTTTAACATGAAAATGCTAAAGCAGTTTTTTTTATTTTTACATCTAAATATTTTATAATGAATATGCGATCTGCAATCACTGTCTTTTTTATTTTCATGACTGGCATTTTTGCTCAGGCACAGTACACGGTTCATAAAATGATCAACGTAGGATATGTCTATCAAAATCAAAGTTTTGGTGAAGTAGGAGGGAAGCTGATGTTTCTAAAAAATGATGATGTGATTTACAGATTGGGTGCTTCAGCACTGATGGGATCAGCCAATTCTAAATTTGCAATTATGCCCAAACTGCAGGCAGATGTACTTTTAAACTTTCAGAAAGATGTAGATTTTTACCATTCTTACTACTTCATTTTAGGAGCTGAAGGCACAAATAAATATGTTGCTCCCAAGGTTGGTTTCAGTTTGTTCGGAATTGTTGACCTTACCGGAGGCTACGCATTTACTGTTGCAGATGCAAGGCTGAACGGTAAAGAAATGAAAGGTTTAAATATTAATTTCACATTAAATATCCCAACAGTGGCTATTTATGATATGTTTAAGTAATTATATTTAATTTTTTTTAATGTTAATTGTTAAAAGTTTAACATTTATTAAAAATTTATTTATATTTACAGCATAATTCAAAGCTATAGAAAAGACTTTACTCTGAAAATTGCATGCAACCCTAAAAATAAGCCAGATTTTTCTGGTGTAAGGTATCTGCAAAATAACAATTATAGAGAAGAGAAAAGTTATGAAACCTACAGATAGCAACCTGATTACCCTATATCAGACCGGAAACGAAGAAGCCTTATCTACCCTTATCTACAGACATCAGCGTGATCTTTTCACATTTATTCTTTACAAGATTAATGATGAAGATCTTGCCAATGATATTTTTCAGGATACCTTCATGAAAATCATCGTGATGCTGAAAGAAGGACGTTATAATGAAGAAGGCAAGTTCATTCTCTGGGCAAAAAGAATCGCTCAGAATTTAATTATTGATCATTTTCGTGCAAAATCAAAGAATGTGAAAGTTTCTGAAACTACTTTTGACAATGACGAATTTTCAATATTTGATTTGATCAGAGAGCCTTCAGAAAATATTGAAGACCAGTTGGTAAGTCTTCAGATTCAGGAAGATTTGATTAAAATGCTACAGTTTCTGCCTGAAAATCAGCAGGAAGTGATTAAACTGAGGTTTTTTGATGGTTTAAGCTTCAAAGAAATTGCTGAGCATACCAACATGAGCATCAACACAACGCTTGGAAGAGTGCGTTATGCATTGATTAATCTCAGAAAAATAATGGAAGAAAAGAATATTATTCTCACAAGATAATAATTTGGAACAATTTTCGTTTTTAAAGAAATAATAATTTTCGCCTATGAAAAATAACGATTCTTTAAAATCCAAAAGTTTGAAACCAAAAAAGCAAACTATTGATTTTTTGCTTAGTTTCTCAAAAAATCTTGAAGTTATTAAAGTGAAGGATTCGCACTTTCATCTTTCAAAAAATTAAAAATTAGTAAATTTGTGCTGTATGAAAATTCAGCACATTTTTTTTGACCTCGACAATACGCTTTGGGATCACCGCAAAAACGCCTATCTTACCATTAAAGATCTTTTTGAAAAGGAAGAAATTGCTTTAAAATATGACATTGATTTTGAAGCGTTTCATTCTGTTTATCATCAGGTCAACGAAAGACTTTGGGAACAGATTAGAGACGGTGAAATTAATAAAGAGTATCTCAGAAAACATAGATTTTATGATACTTTCAACCATTTCGGAATTGATGACCTGGAATTGTCAATGTATTTTGAAGAACACTTTTTAGATAAGATTCTCAACTACAATCATCTGGTAGAAAGTGCTGATGTCATCTTGGAATATTTAAAAGCTAAAAATTACACGCTTCACATTATTTCAAACGGCTTTCAGGAAGTGACGGAAAGAAAATGTATTCTCTCAGGAATTGATCATTATTTTCAAACCATTACCAGCGCAGATTCTGTGGGAGTTAGAAAACCAAATCCAGAGATTTTTGAGTATTCTTTAGGTTTAGCCAAAGCTGCAAAAGAAGAAAGTATTCTGATTGGTGATGACTGGATCGCAGATATTATCGGATCGCAACAGTTTGGGATAGACTGCATTTTCTTCGATGTTTTAAATGAAAATCCACAGCAGGAAAATTTAAAAGTAATTAAACATCTTCTGCAGATAAAGGATTATTTATAAAAAAAATTCGGCGACATCGAGGTGTCGCCGAAATTGTATCTCTATAGAAATTGCTTGAATTAAATTCCCAAACTTTCTCTTACTCTTCTAATGGTTTCAGTAGCAATTGCTCTCGTTTTCACAGCTCCTTCCTGAAGTTTTGCTTCCAACTCATCAAGATTGTTCATGTAGTAAGAAAACAATTCTCTCTCTTTTTCAAATCTAACCAGAATTAAGTCCAAAAGCTCTTTTTTAGCATGACCGTAACCGAAATTTCCGGCTAAATATTTCGCTCTCAGTTCTTCAGTCTGTTCAGGAGTTGCAATCAGTTCGTAAATTGCAAAAGTCTTATCAGTCGAAGGATCTTTCGGTTCTTCCAGTGTTTTTGAATCACTTTCGATACTCATCACCTGTTTTTTCAGTCCTTTTTCAGGTAAGAAAATATTGATAATGTTTCCTCTCGATTTTGACATTTTGTGTCCATCTACACCGGGAACGTATTTGGTATCTTCCTGCAGTTCAGCCTGAGGCAAAACCAAAACTTCACCCATCTGATTATTAAATCTTGAAGCCACATCACGGGCAATCTCCAAATGCTGAAGCTGATCTTTTCCTACAGGAACGATTTCTGCGTCATACAGTAAAATATCTGCAGCCATCAGAATCGGATAAGTAAACAGACCTGCATTAACGTCCTGCAAACGGTCTGCTTTATCTTTAAACGAATGTGCTAAAGTCAATCTCTGATAAGGAAAAAAACATGATAAATGCCAGGAAAGTTCACAGGTTTCAGGGATATCGCTCTGTCTGTAAAAGAATGTTTTTTCAGTATCCAGTCCGCAGGCAAGCCAAGCTGCAGCAATTTCGTAGGTGTTGTTTTTTAATTCTTTTGCGTCTTTAATCTGCGTTAGCGAATGAAGATTCGCAATAAATAAAAATGATTCGTTTCCTGCCTGCTTTGAAAGCTCAATTGCAGGAATAATTGCACCCAAAAGGTTTCCAAGGTGCGGCGTTCCGGTGGCCTGTATGCCGGTAAGAATTCTTGACATTTAATTTTAAATTGTTTGTGCAAAAATAGGTAAAATTTAGAATCTATTCTTCAGAAAACGGCTTAACAAACATTAAATTAGTTATGTCAAATATTCTTTGTTCAACTGGAATTCTGCTGATTAATTTTCTGCTGGATTTTATATTTGAAAGTAAGAACCTTCAAATTCCAAAGCATCAAAGTTTGTTCGGCTGAGATAATATCATTTTCTGAACCAATAATCAGGCGGTCTCGAAATGATTTAATAAACTTCGACCAGTATTCTCCCTTAGAGTCTTTCAGTAAAAAATAAAACCCGGCGTCTCCAAATTTTTCCCCTGAAGAATCTAAGATCAATTCACCATTTTCTCCAACACTGGGAATCATTAACACTGTTGCGTTCCCATTCGGTAAAGGAAAAACAGCTTTCACACAGGTTTTTCCGGAAGGCAAAGTGCTGATTCCATAAACGCCGGAATAAATGACCTGTCCGGTAGATTGAATCGAACGGAACCAAAATGTGTATTTGACTTCATTGGTTACAGGATCGGCAAGATTGATGATCTCGCTTTTTAAAGTTTCAGAGTCATCAATATTTTTCGTCGGAATATTCAGCTGATTGATTCTGTTGCTGAACAGTTTATTAAGTAAAATCCCGAAAAATTTGAAAAAAGGATTCCACTGTACAGAAAATTGTAAATGGTGACCGTCTGTGTTTTCATAGAATTGAATGACACTTTCAGATAGATTTTCGAACTCAGTTTCAGACAAATTCAGTTTCTGCATTGAGGGAATAATGCCTTTTGATTCTGAGTCTTTTTGAATAATTAAGTTTTGCTTTTCCGCAAACTGATGGATATAATCTTTACCAATTGCATCGAGATTTCCAAACGGACCTATCAGCCACAGAAAATCTTCGGGGTTAATTTTCTTTCCACGCAAGATCACCCATTGCTGAGTTACCCAATCCTGGAATTTCTGCATCGGATAAGCAAATCTCATTTAACCGTTTTTAAATTGGGAATAATATTGCACCGTCCGTTCCATTCACCAAATTCGGAGATCGGTTTGAAGCGAAGGGTTGTAAATTCGAAATGAAAATCTTTCCGGTCTCTTTCTTTCATCGCATTGGCATGCCTTTCAGGTTTTGGAACTTTGCTGTGTCCGTGAACCATATCGGTCATTTCTTTCTGTGTATTCCAAATTGAAAAAGTGGAAACGGTGTTTGGAAATTTTATGGAAGCTAAAGAAAGAGTTGTTGCGGGATGGTCGCGAACCAATTTCTCAACCGGCCTTCCCCAGCGGATAAATCTTGGAATTTCCAGAAATTTCATTCTTGCTATTGTAACGGCTACGACTGGTGAATCGGGATTTTCAAATTCTAAAGTTTCGTCCGGAATTTCAAACTTATTAAACTTGCCCCATTTTCGCATAAAAGTTAGCCTCGTATGCCAACCTTTCGCAAGGATTTTTCCTAATTCATTTTCAGTTAAAAAATTTTCAATATCACTTTCATTTTCCCATTGAGCAAAAACGGCGATCTGCCGGATCAGCATTCGTGAAGGTGAAAGAATAGGAGAGCCAAGCGTCATCGCTGTCATTATTTCTGCATGAATCAACCCCGAAATCTGCTTTGGTTTTGGTGGAAACAAAAGAATTTTCAGTGCAGATAAGTAGTTTGTTTTTACTAAATGATAGGTGAATACGCCCATTTTTTCAGTTCTACATTAAATTTATAAAACTAAGGTATCAGAATTTTCTCTCCACCAAACTTCGGTTCCACCCCAAACATAAAATCCCAGAACACTTTTGCCCGCGCCAGTTTTTCTCGTGCATTGGTTTTAAAACCGGCATATCTATTCACGTCTTCAGCGTTGTAGCCGAATGCTTTAATTCCGTTTTTTCGTCCTAAATAAACAGCTCTTTCATTATGAAATTTCTGAGAAATGATGATGTAAGAACTCTGTCCGAAAATTTCTTTCGCTCTCAGTACAGAATCCAAAGTTCTGAAACCGGCAAAATCCTCAAAGATTCTTTCTGCAGGAACTCCGGCTTTGATGAGTTCGTTTTTCATCTCTTCCGGTTCATTATAATCTTTCTTAGAATTATCTCCGCTTACAATAATGTTTTGAACCTTCCCGGATTTATATAAGTCTGCAGCAGCTTTTATTCTGTTGAAAAAGTATGCATTGGGATTTCCGTTCGAAAGTGTTTTGCTGGTTCCAAGAAGAAGTCCGGTTTTCTCGGATGGAAGTTTTGACAAATCTGAAGTGACGAAATTTTCCGTCTGATCTTTAATGGTAAAGTTGGACCAGATGACAAAAACAATTCCCACTACAAAAAGCAGCAGGAATATTTTGATTGTATTTTTTATCATTTTTTTCATACAGTTTGAACCTTTTGTAGGTTTCATAAAAGTATGAATTATTTTAAAACTCAAGCCCGTTCGGGAACGCTTTTTTTCTGAAAATTATTAAAAGTGCACCACCAACAGTAATAGCAGAATCTGCAACATTAAAAATATATTTAAAGAATTCAAGGTGTCTTCCGCCAATTAAAGGCCAGCTTTCAGGAACATGCCAGTCTACCAACGGGAAGTGTAGCATATCGACCACACAACCTTTCATAAAAGTAGAGTAGCCCTGACCAAAAGGAACGAGTTTCGAAACTCCTGCGTAACCAATCCATTGTTTGATGTTTTCGTCGTAAACCATTCCGCTGTCGAAAATTAATCCGTAAAACATACCGTCAATTAAGTTTCCGATGGCACCGGCAAAAATCATGGACATTGGGATGATCAGATAGTTTGATTCACCTCTTTTAAGCCATTTGCTAAACAGATAAATCATTCCGCCAATCAGGAAAACGCGGACGATTACCAGAAAATATTTCCCGAGCATTCCGCCAAAATGAAAACCATAAGCCATTCCCGGATTTTCAACAAAGGTTAATTTAAATCCCGGAAAAACGGCAACACTGTCGTTAAGATTGAAGTTGGTTTTAATGTAAATTTTTGATGCCTGATCAATCAACAATATAAGAAAAGTGATAAGTGCTATCTTCTTCATTATTGGTCAGTCTTGGGTTTATCTTTAAAATTTCTTGCAGGCTTTTCCTTTTTCGGTACGGTGATTCTCGGCTCAAAATTCTGAGTTTTTGCACCTCTGGTGTGAAATTTTTCGTATCGGATTCCCATGTCTTTCATTACGCTTTTCAGCGCATTCAGCTCCATCTGGTTTTTTGGGTGTACAATTAGTGCTTCCATTTTACTTTATTTGCGTTGAGGTTTCAGCTTAAATCAAAGCTTTTACAACGTTTATGTTTTAATATTAATGCTTCGACAGTTCGTCTAACCGTTTTCTGTCTTTTGCGGACAGGTCGTTGATGCCATTCTTTCCCATTTTGCTGAGAAGTCGGTCGATTTCTTTTTCCCTATCTCTTTTATCTGAGTTGAATTGCTGATCTATGGTCAGATTTTTAGGCTTATCCGGATAGAATCTGTTTTTGATCCGATCGCGGTTAAAAAACCATAAAGCTGCCACAAGGATGATTCCTAAAATCAAATATTCACTCATAGATATAACTAAAAAATAGGTTTACATAATGTTTTAAAAACATCATATAAACCCAATTAATTATTTACAAAAATAAGATAAAAAATATTATTTCTGCATATTTTTAGCTTCAATGCTCAATGTCGCGTGCGGAACAGCCAAAAGTCTCGGCTTAGGAATCAGTTTTCCTGTTACTCTGCAAACACCATAAGTTTTGTTTTCAATTCTTATAAGAGCATTCTTCAGGTCACGGACAAACTTCTCCTGTCTTCCTGCTAAAATTGAGTTCTGCTCTTTGCTCAGAGTTTCTGCTCCTTCTTCAAAAGCCTTGAAAGTAGGAGATGTGTCATCAGTTCCATTATTCTGGTCGTTGATGAAACTTTCTCTGATCAGTTTTAAATCATTCTCAGCCTTCTCTATTTTATCTTTGATGATTGCCTTAAATTCCTGTAAATCAGCATCGCTGTAACGTACTCTTTCGTCTGACATGGTTCTTTTTCTTTTTTAATAAAATTATGAAATGGAATTTGAAAAACAATAACTAAACGTTAAATTTTTTCAACATTTATCTTAAATTTAACGTCATCTATTTCGATTTCGTTAAAATTTGAGAGTGAAGATACAACTTCTAGTTTATCCGACAATACTTCATCTGAAATATAAGCTTCATTTTTGCGTATGTCACTGATAAATATCGAACTTTCTTCAACAGAAATTCTAATTCTGTCTGTAAGATCAAAATCTTTTTCTTTTCTGATGTTCTGGATTCTGTTGATCAGTTCCCTTGCAACACCTTCAGATTTTAATTCTTCTGTCAATGTCAAATCTAATGCCACAGTGGTTTTTCCATCAGAAGTTACTGTCCATCCCGGAATATCTTTCGTTGAAATTTCTACATCAGCAGTTGTGATTTCATATCCCTGGATTTCAATTTTTCCTTCTTTTTCTAAAGATGAAATTTGCTCTGGTGTAAAATTAGAAATCTCATTACCAACTGCTTTCATGTCTTTTCCAAGTCTTGAACCCAAAGTTTTGAAGTTCGGTTTGATCTGTTTTACAATTAAATGAGATGCTTCTTCAGCATTGATTAACTGTAATTCTTTAACATTAACTTCCTGCTTAATTAATTCTGAAACCGCTAAAATCTGCTCTTCAGTTTTCTTATCCAAAACAGGAATCAAAACTTTCTGTAAAGGCTGACGTACTTTTATGTTTTCCTTCTTTCTCAGAGAGAAAACCATACTCGTAATATTCTGTGCTAAATGCGTCTTTTCAACCAAATCCTGATCGATTAAACTTTCATCAGCAACAGGGAAATCTGTCAGGTGAACTGATTCAAATGTTTCTTTTCCGGTAGCTGCGTTTAAATCCTGATACAGCTGATCCATAAAGAACGGAGCGATTGGTGCAGATAATTTGGCAACAGTTTCAAGACAGGTATATAAAGTCTGGTAAGCAGAGATTTTGTCATCAGAATAATCTCCTTTCCAGAAACGTCTTCTGCACAGTCTTACGTACCAGTTACTTAAGTTATCATTCACAAAATTGCTGATGGATCTTGCCACTCTTGTCGGCTCGTAATCTTCGTAGAAAGCTTTTACTTCTTTAATCAAAAGATTTAATTCAGATAAAATCCAACGGTCGATTTCCGGACGGTTTTCAATATCTTTTTCGGAATATTTAAAGCCGTCGACATTTGCATATAAAGTGAAGAATGAATAGGTATTGTAAAGCGTTCCGAAGAATTTTCTTCTTACTTCGTCAATTCCTTCGATATCAAATTTTAGGTTTTCCCAAGGGTTGGCATTCGAAACCATGTACCAACGCGTTGCATCCGGTCCGTAGACCGCTAAAGTCTCGAACGGATCAACCGCATTTCCTTTAGATTTTGACATTTTCAGACCGTTTTTATCCAAAACAAGTCCGTTACTCATCACATTTTTATAAGCAACCGAGTCAAAAACTGCCGTTCCGATTGCGTGAAGTGTATAAAACCATCCACGGGTCTGATCAACACCTTCTGCGATAAAATCTGCTGGAAATGCTTTATTGTTGTCAATTAATTCTTTATTCTCAAACGGATAATGCAACTGAGCGTAAGGCATAGAACCTGAGTCAAACCAAACGTCGATCAGGTCGCTCTCACGGTTCATCGCTTTTCCTGATTCTGAAACCAAAACAATCTTGTCAACGATGTTTTTGTGAAGATCAACCAAAGAATAGTTTTCTTCAGACATATTTCCGATTTCAAATCCTTTGAACGGATTTTCTGTCATGAATCCAGCTGCGATAGATTTCTCGATTTCGTTGTACAATTCTTCAACAGAACCAATGATGATTTCTTCCTGTGCTGAGCCTGTGGAAGGATCTGTTCTCCAGATCGGCAACGGAATTCCCCAGTATCTTGAACGGGAAAGATTCCAGTCGTTGACATTTTCAAGCCAATTTCCGAAACGTCCTTCTCCTGTAGCTTTTGGTTTCCAGTTGATTTCTTTGTTTAAATCTACCAAACGGTCTTTTACCGCCGTCATTTTCACAAACCATGAATCTAACGGATAATATAAAAGCGGCTCATCAGTTCTCCAGCTGTGTGGATAACTGTGAACATATTTTTCAACTTTAAAAGCTTTGTTTTCTTCTTTTAAACGGATAGCTATTTCTACATCAACAGATTTTTCTGGTGCTGTTCCCGCATCGTAATATTCGTTTTTCACATATTTACCTGCAAAATCTCCCATTTGCGAAGTAAATTTCCCCTGCAAATCAACCAACGGAACCGGATTTCCGAATTCATTTAATACCAACATTGGCGGAACTTCAGGCGTTGCTTCTTTCGCAACTTTCGCATCATCAGCACCAAAAGTTGGCGCCGTGTGAACGATTCCTGTACCGTCTTCAGTAGTAACAAAGTCTCCCGAAATTACTCTGAACGCATTTTCTGGGTTTTGATAAGGTAGAGTATACGGCAATAATTGCTCATATTTAATTCCAACCAAATCAGCACCTTTGAATTCTCCAAGAATTTGGAAAGGGATGGTTTTGCTTGATGAAGTGTAATTGGCGAAATCTTCGTCAGTTCCCTCAACGAATTTTTTACCGAACTGTTTTCCGGTTAGAGCTTTAGCCAAAACAATATTGATCGGCTCAAAAGTATATTGATTAAATGTTTTTACTAAAACATAATCGATCTTCGGTCCTACTGTCAACGCAGTGTTTGAAGGTAAGGTCCAAGGCGTTGTCGTCCAGGCTAAGAAATGTACATCTCCAAAACCCTGTAAAAATGAAGGTAATGTTTCCGGAAGTGTCTTGAACTGTGCAACAATCGTCGTATCGGTAACGTCGCGGTAAGCTCCCGGCTGGTTTACTTCGTGAGAAGAAAGTCCGGTACCTGCTTTTGGAGAGTAAGGCTGGATCGTGTAGCCTTTATACAACAAATCTTTGCTGTACAATTGCTTTAACAACCACCAAACGGTTTCCATGTATTTTGATTTGTACGTGATGTACGGATCTTCCAAATCTACCCAATAACCGATTTTTTCGGTCAGGTGATTCCAGACATCCGTGTAACGCATTACTGCTTCACGACAGGCTTGATTGTAATCTTCAATCGAAATTTTTTTGCCAATATCTTCTTTTGTGATTCCGAGTTCTTTTTCAACTCCTAATTCTACTGGAAGTCCGTGCGTGTCCCAACCAGCCTTACGGAAAACCTGCTTCCCATTCTGAGTCTGATAACGACAGAAAATATCTTTCAACGCTCTTGCCATCACGTGGTGAATTCCGGGCATTCCGTTCGCTGAAGGCGGACCTTCGTAAAACACAAATTCAGGATTTCCTTCACGGGTTTCAACACTTTTTTCAAAGGTTTTATTGGCTTTCCAGAATTCCGCAACATTCTCGGCTACGTCTATCAGGTTGAGGTTTTTATATTCTTTAAATTGGCTCATTGTAATTTCTCAATTTCGTTGATTAATCAAGTTGGCAAATTTAGTGATTTTTGTCGGTTTATAATATATGTTTTATTTTGATTGGGGTTATTGAAAAGTTTGCGAAAATTGTGAGGGTGAAAGCAGTGAATTGTGAATGGTTAAATGTGAATTTTCGCACGTAATGATTTAAACATCTTGTTAGCATATCAATAGGAGCGGGCTTTAGCCCGCTTTCAATATCGTCGAATCGTATTGGCTTTAGCCAAAACTTATTTTTACTCTCGAAGATTTTGCGGATTACGGAGATTTTTGAGATTAAATTTCCGAAATGAAAATCTGTGAAAATCTGTGCGATCTGTGAGAACAAACTTCCATCCAACTTTTAATTTTAAATTAAATAAATTTGTCATCTAAATTTAAACTATTGGAACTCTTCCCTCTCATCGAGAAATCAAGCATTCAGGACATCAAAAAATTTCAGGAAGAAAAACTTCAGGAGCTTTTACGATATCTTGAAGCGCATTCACCATTTTACCAGAAGCTGTTCAAAGAAAATGATATTCAGATTTCTGATATTCAGACTTTGGAAGATTTGCAGAAAATCCCGACGACTTCGAAGAATGATATTCAGCAGAATAATGATGATTTTTTCTGTGTTTCCCAAAGTCAGATCGTTGATTACAGCACAACTTCAGGAACGTTGGGTGATCCCGTAACTTTCGGTCTTTCTGAAAATGATATGGAAAGAATTGCTTACAACGAAGCGATATCCCTTGCCTGCGCAGGAATTCAGAAAGGTGACGTGGTGCAGATGATCACCACCATTGACAAAAGATTTATCGCTGGTCTTGCCTATCTTTTAGGATTACGGAAAATGGGAGCAAGTGTCATCAGAATGGGACCCGGAATTCCGGAACTGCAATGGGATTCGATTTTCAGATATATGCCAAAATATTTAATTACAGTTCCATCATTTCTTTTAAAAATGATTGACTACGCTGAAAAACACGGGATGGATTATAAAAATTCAAGCGTTACCGGTGCGGTCTGCATTGGTGAAAGCATTAAAAATCAGGGTTTTTCAGATAATATTCTTTCGCAGAAGATTAAAGAGAAGTGGAATATTAAATTATTTTCCACTTATGCATCTACAGAAATGAGCACCGCTTTTACAGAATGTGAATTTCAGATTGGCGGACATCAGCATCCTGAATTGATTATAACAGAAATTCTTGATGAAGAAGAAAATCCTGTGAAAGAGGGTGAAAGCGGCGAACTGACGATTACTACTTTAGGCGTCGAAGCTTTGCCTCTGTTAAGATTTAAAACGGGAGATTTAGTTAAAGCGCATTATGAACCTTGTGAATGTGGCAGAAATACGATGAGACTCGGTCCGGTTGTTGGCAGAAAACAGCAGATGATTAAATATAAAGGTACAACTTTGTATCCGCCTGCAATGAATGATATTCTGAATGATTTTGACGGAATTTTGTGTTACCAGATTGTAATTCAGTCGAATGAAATTGGTTTAGATGAAATTATCATTAAACTCAGCACAGAAAGAGAAGACGAAAGTTTTGAAGGCGAAGTTCGTGATCATTTCAGAGCAAAATTAAGAGTAAGCCCAAAAATTGAAATAGTTGATTTTGATGTCTTGTCTAAAACGGTTTTTAATCCTAACAGCCGAAAGCCAATTACATTTTTAGATTTAAGATAAATTTTAAATGTTATTCAAATAAGTTGGAAATAGTATCGTTTGGTTAAAGTGAATTTTCTTTTCTGATACTATATTTGCAGTCTTAATTTTAAACTATGAAAAAAATATTTTTCTTTCTCTTCGTTGCAGTGAGCACGACAATTCTCGCTCAAGATAAATTAACGATCGAATCAGGAAACCTGAGTTTTCTGAAAGGTCAGAACGAAGTGAATGTTGAACGTAATTACGGGAGTCCACTTTTTCAGGCTGAAAATTTTACAGAAACTGAATATCTGGACAGAAGACATAAAGAAACGGTAGCCAAAAAAGGCGAAGCTGCATGGAAAACCTGGATTGATACTTGGGAACAGCATGTAGAAACTATTTGGACGGAAAAATTTATTGAAGGATTAAATAAATCAAAGAAGATTAAATTTGCCCAAAATGTTGAAACAAAATACACATTAATCATTCATCCAAAATGGATGTATGCCGGATGGCAAGGTTTCGTCACGCAACCCGGAAAATTGTCTGCAGAAATCACAATTGTTGAAACAGCAAATCCTTCAAATGTTTTAGCAACATTAAAAACAGATAAAATTGAAGGTACTGGTAGCAAAGTCGATTATGGAATGGAATACGGAAGAATTTCAGCAGCCTACGAAAAAACGGGAAAAGAGTTCGGGAAAGAACTGAAGAAAGCTTTAAAATAAAAAAACGGTCTGAAAATTTTCAGACCGTTTTTTATGCTTTTTCTTTTTCTGTTTTAATGAAATTGGCTAAGTTGACAACCGCTGTGTCATGTATCCTCACAAAAGTATTTTTCTTATTCCAAACATATCCGGCGAGGACTGCACAGATTTTCCTTTTCACATCAGGGTTTTCAGGTTGGTGGAAAAATAATTCCTGAAGATTTCCGGTATACCATTCTTTCACGTATGTTGTAAAAACGTTGACGCCGTATAAAATATAATCCGCAAATTCTGTCTGCCAGTCGACTTTTTCACCGTTTAATTGTCGGATTGCCAATTTTGCCGCCGTCATTCCACCTTCGGTAGCGAATGCCATTCCGGATGAGAAAACAGGATCTAAAAATTCTGAAGCATTACCCGTCAAAGCAAATCCGTCTCCGTAGAGTTTTTTTACCGAACATGAATAATCTTTCAGATGTTTTGGTTCAAATAAAAATTCCACATCTCCGAAACGTTTTACATAATAATCCGACAGAGAAATTGCTTTTCTCAAAGCCTCCGCAGCATCGCCGTTTTTAGATAATCTGTCAATATACTCAGTGGGCCCGACAATTCCGACACTCGTATTTCCGTTTGAAAAAGGAATTACCCAAAGCCAGACTTCCGTTTCAATAATATCAAAAGAAATTAAAGTTCCTTCTTCGCCTTCTTCTCTGTTGATGTCTTCCACATGAGCAAAAATCGCTGAGTGCGGAGATAGTTTTGAAGGTTTTTCTAAATCTAAAAGTCTTGGTAAAACTCTTCCGTAACCGCTGGAATCGATCACAAATTTTGCATGGATTTCTTTCGTTTTTCCGTCTTTGTTTTTGACGGTGGTAATAGAATCGTTTCCGTTAAATTCGATCCCAATCACTTCTGTTTCAAATTCAAGATCAACTCCTTTATTGATGACTTCCTGAGCTAAAGTATTGTCGAAATCAGCTCTCGGAACCTGCCAGGTCCAGTCCCAGCCTTCCCCGAATTTGTTACTGAAATCAAAGATGCAGACTTCATTGCCACGCATAAAACGTGCGCCGAGTTTTTTTTCGAAGCCCATTTTGTCGAGTGCAGGAAACAATCCGGCCTCGTCAAAATGATCCATCACCCGCGGAATAAGGCTTTCACCCACCACAAGTCGCGGAAATTTTGTCTTTTCGACCACCTTCACATTGATGTTATTCTTCTTCAGATAAGCAGAAGATACGCATCCGGAAGGCCCAGCTCCAATTACTAAAACATCAACAATTTCTTTGTCCATTTGTTTAATAAAACTTTTATCTTTGCGCAAAATTAGTGACAATTAATTATATTTTACAAAATTATATCTATTACTTTTAATTGATGAAAATAAATAACTTTTTAGAACTGAGAGATTTTCAGAGAATTATAATTGAAAACGAAAGCATAGAATTAGATCAAACACTTCTCCAGAGGGTGAATGAAAGTTTTTCTTTTCTTAAAGAATTTTCAAAAAATAAAGTAATTTATGGTGTGAATACCGGTTTTGGGCCAATGGCACAATTCAAAATCAGCGATGAAGATACGCATCTGTTACAGTATAATTTAATCAGAAGTCACTCTTCAGGTATCGGGAATCCGCTTCCCGCAGATGAGGTGAAAGCCTGTATGTTGGCAAGATTAAACACTTTATCATTAGGGAATTCTGGTGTTCACGAATCTGTTGTTAATTTACTTAAAGAATTAATAAACAGAGATGTTACGCCGTTGATTTTTGAACATGGCGGAGTAGGAGCAAGCGGTGATTTGGTTCAGCTGGCGCATTTAGCTTTAGTATTAATCGGTGAAGGCGAAGTTTTTTATAAAGGCGAAAGAAAATCAACCAAAGAGGTTTTAGAAACAGAAGGTTTAGAGCCGATTCAGGTTGAAATTCGCGAAGGTTTAGCTTTAATGAACGGAACTTCCGTGATGTCTGGAATTGGTATTGTTAATGCTTACAAAGCCAATCAGTTAACTGAAATTTCATTAAAATTATCCTGTGCGATTAATGAAATTGTTCAGGCATATGATGATCATTTTTCAGAGGTATTGAATGGAACGAAACTTCATGCCGGACAGCAGAAAATTGCAGAAAAAATGCGTGCTCATTTGTCTGACAGCAAATTGATCAGAAAAAGAGCTGACCACTTATACACTCATTTTGAAGAGCAGGAAAAAGTTTTCAAAGAAAAAGTGCAGGAATATTATTCTTTGAGATGTATTCCGCAAATTCTTGGACCTGTTTTAGATACACTGGAATTTACAGAGAAAGTTTTAGAACACGAAATTAACTCCGCAAACGACAACCCGATCATCAACGTAGCAGACCAACACGTTTACCACGGCGGAAACTTCCACGGAGATTACATTTCTCTAGAAATGGATAAGCTTAAAATCGTTGTTACAAAACTGACGATGTTGGCAGAAAGACAGCTGAATTACCTTTTAAATTCAAAAATCAACGAAATCTTGCCTCCTTTTGTAAATTTGGGTAAATTAGGTTTCAATTTTGGGATGCAGGGCGTTCAGTTCACGGCGACTTCAACAACGGCGGAAAGCCAGATGTTATCGAACCCAATGTACGTTCACAGCATACCTAATAATAATGATAATCAGGATATTGTAAGCATGGGGACAAATGCTGCGGTGATTTGCAGAAAGGTGATTGAAAACGCTTTTGAAGTGTTGGCAATCGAAGCGATTACAGTTGTTCAGGCAATTGAATATTGTGGCTATCAGGATAAAGTTTCATCGAAAACGAAAGAACTTTACGATGATATCAGACAATTGATTCCTGCATTTTCAGATGATATGGTGATGTATCCATATTTGCAAAAGGTAAAAGACTATCTTAAAAAATAGAGACTGTCCGCACAAATTAAATATTGCAAACTGCGAACCCGAAGTTTTCAATATCAATAGCCGTAGCTGAAACCTATGGAACTAATCGTTAACGAATCAGAACACTGAAAGGGTTCAACATCAATAACCATAGGTGCAACCTATGGAAACGAAATCGGTAATAAAACCAGAACCCTGAAGGGGTTCAATATCAAATAAAACCCACGGAAAAAAATTACAGATAACATTTCTAAATTTCCAAAGGGGCGATTTAATAAAAATAGGCGAAAACCTATTGTAAATTATTCACAAACTAAGACATATACATGAAATGTACAATCATAACAGGTGGTTCCCGGGGTATCGGCAGAGCAATCTGTATAAAACTGGCAGAAGAAAAAAATTATCATATTCTTATCAACTACACTTCCAATGAAGTTGCAGCAAAGGAAACTTTAGCCAAAGTTGAAGAGTTGGGTTCTACAGGAGAAATTCTTAAATTCGATGTAGGAAATGCCGAAGAAACTCAAAAAGTTTTAAATGAATGGCAGGAAAATAATCCAAAATCTATCGTTGAGGTTATCATCAACAACGCTGGAATCACAAGAGACGGATTATTCATGTGGATGCCAAGTGAAGACTGGAACTCGGTGATTAACACGAGTTTAAATGGTTTTTACAACGTGACTAATTTCTTCATTCAGAAATTATTGAGAAACAAATACGGCAGAATCATCAATATGGTTTCCGTATCCGGAGTGAAAGGAACGGCCGGACAAACCAATTACTCAGCCGCCAAAGGCGCTTTGGTTGGTGTTACAAAAGCGTTGGCTCAGGAAGTTGCGAAAAGAAATATCACAGTAAATGCAGTCGCGCCAGGTTTCATTAAAACCGATATGACGCAGGATTTCAATGAAGATGAACTGAAAGCGATGATACCAGCCAACCGTTTCGGCGAAGCAGAAGAGGTGGCAGATTTGGTCGCGTTTTTAGCCTCAAAAAAATCTTCATACATCACAGGAGAAATTATTAATATTAACGGAGGAATTTATTCATAAAATTTACAGTTGCAATTTTAAATTTTGAATTTTAAATCTTGAATTTGTAGAATGGAAAATAGGGTAGTCATTACCGGAATGGGAATTTATTCTTGCATCGGAACTTCTTTGGAAGAAGTGAAAGAATCCCTGTATCAAGGTAAATCCGGAATTGTTTTAGTCGATGAGAGAAAGGAGTTTGGTTTCAGATCAGGTCTTAGCGGCGTGGTTCCCAAGCCCGATCTTAAAAATCATCTCAACCGACGCCAGCGCGTAAGCATGGGCGAAGAAAGCGAGTATGCCTACATTGCAACACTTGATGCTTTACAACAGGCGAATATCAATCAGGATTTTTTAGACCAGAACGAAGTCGGAATTTTATACGGAAACGACAGCGTTTCTAAAGCCGTCGTAGAATCGATCGACATCGCAAGAGAGAAAAAAGATACCACTTTGATGGGTTCGGGAGCAATCTTCAAATCGATGAACTCTACCGTGACGATGAACCTTTCTACTATTTTTAAATTAAGAGGAATCAATTTAACCATCAGCGCGGCCTGTGCAAGCGGTTCTCATTCTTTGGGATTGGCGTATATGATGATCAAAAACGGTTTTCAGGACATCATCGTTTGTGGCGGTGCTCAGGAAACCAATAAATATTCAATGGCGAGCTTCGATGGTTTGGGCGTTTTTTCAGTGAGAGAAGATGAACCAACCAAAGCTTCAAGACCTTTTGATTCAGACAGAGATGGCTTAATTCCAAGTGGCGGAGCAGCTTCTTTGATTGTGGAAAGTCTAGAATCAGCTCAAAAAAGAGGTGCCAACATCATCGCAGAAATTGTTGGTTACGGCTTTTCTTCAAACGGCGGACATATTTCTACCCCAAATATCGACGGTCCCGCTTTGGCTATGAACCGTGCTTTAAAACAGTCAGGTCTGGAAGTAAAAGATATCGACTATATCAATGCCCATGCGACTTCTACACCTATCGGCGACTCCAACGAAGCAAAAGCAATTCACGAAATTTTCGGAAGTGAAGTTCCTGTAAGTTCGACCAAATCGATGACGGGGCACGAATGCTGGATGGCAGGCGCGAGTGAAGTGATTTACTCCATCCTGATGATGCAGAACGGTTTTGTGGCTCCGAATATCAATCTGGAAAATCCTGACGAAGATGCAAAAAGGATAAATTTAATCTCCGAAACTAAAAATCAAAAAATTGACGTATTTTTGTCGAATTCTTTCGGGTTTGGGGGAACCAATTCCGCATTGATCGTTAAAAAATTTGAATAAAAAAACATGGAAAGAGAAAAAATTGTTGCCATTGCTAATGATTTTTTAATCAATGAGTTTGAGGTAGATGGCGATGAGATCAGCAATGATGCCCATTTCAAGAAAACTTTGGGTTTAGACAGTTTAGATTATATCGATTTGGTGGTGGTCATCGAATCTAATTTTGGTGTGAAATTAGGTGAAGCCGATTTCAAAGACATTATCACTTTCAACGATTTCTACTCGGTAATCGAAAATAAAATCTCCTTAAAAATGTAGCAATAAAAATAATGTAATAATCTACCAATGTATCAGTTTACCAATTTGTAAGGTATTGTTACATTGTTACACTGCTACATTGTTAAATTAGTATTATGAACAAGTGGAAAGGCAAGTCTAAAGGCACCATCTTAGGATACAGAATCTTCGTCTGGTGCATTAGAAACATAGGAATCCGCAGTTCATATTTTGTGCTTTATTTTGTGGCTTCGTACTATTTTCTGTTCGAAAAAAAGAGTAATCTTTACATTTCATATTACTTCAAAAAACGCCTCAGTTTCAGCTCTTGGAAATCAAAAATTTCAGTTTATAAAAGTTACTTCACATTCGGTCAGACCTTAATTGACAAAACCGCAATTTCAGCAGGCTTACGTGAAAAATACACCTACGAATTCGACGGAATTGAAAACCTCAGAAACCTTTTAGCCGAAAAAAAAGGCGGCGTTCTCATCAGTGCCCACATCGGGAATTTCGAGATTGCCGAACATTTTTTTGCCGACATCGATTTTGAATGTCAGATCAATTTAGTCACCACCGATCAGGAAGTTACGGTTATTAAAGAATACCTCGAAAGCGTTTCTATAAAGCAAAGCAACATCAAATTTATCTATGTTAAAGATGATATGTCGCATATTTTCGACATCAACGAAGCATTGTCAAAAAACGAACTCATTTGCTTTACCGGCGACCGTTATTTTGAAGGTTCAAAATTTCTTGAAGCAGACTTACTCGGAAAAAGTGCAAAATTTCCGGCCGGTCCGTTTCTCATTGCCTCACGTTTGGGCGTTCCCGTGGTTTATGTATATGTGATGAAAGAAAAAAATCTCCATTACCATTTATATGCAAGAGTGGCTCAGCAGGTCAAAAAACGCGATGCTCAGGGACTTCTCAACTCCTACACCCAAAATCTCGAATCGATGATCAAAAAATATCCATTGCAGTGGTTCAATTACTTCGATTTCTGGGATGATGTAGATTGATTTCTTATTTGATATCGAATTGCTAACTTTTATTTGGGCAGCTTTTCCGCCTTCCGTTCCCGCTTTTTTGTGCCATAGCTTTCCCAAGGCTTACAAAAAGAGCTCCACTCAAGTCGGGCTGCGGGCAATTCGGTGTTTAAAAGAGCCAAGTAAAAAGTTAAAAGAGGCAAGTGTAATGCATCTTGTTTCTGAGGAGTTGTTTTTGAAACTTACCGCCTGAAACCTCATAGGTTTCCAAAACCTATGAGGTTTGATCATAAACAGTTAAATTCTATGACTTTGCTGAGTAGAAAGTCCTTCCGAACGGAAATATGCAGGCAGATTTAGAGAAAATATGAGCGTGCTTAGCGATTAAATAAGCACATTTTATTCTAACAAGTTTGATAAACTTTTGTACCTTTTGCGGTTAAAAACAATAATCAAAATTTGAAAAAAAACTACGACATATTGGTCATCGGCAGCGGTCTCGGCGGTCTTGTTTCGGCGCTTATTTTAGCGAAAGAAGGCTTAAAAGTCTGCGTGCTCGAAAAAAACAACCAATATGGCGGAAATCTTCAGACGTTTTCAAGGGATAAACTCATTTTCGATACCGGCGTTCACTATTTGGGTGGTTTATCAAAAGGGCAAAACCTTCATCAATTTTTTTCGTATTTAGAAATTATCGATGACCTCCAACTCCAGAAAATGGATGAAAACGGTTACGATAAAATCACTTTTGGAGGTGATGAAATCGAATATCCACATGCACAGGGTTACGATAATTTTGTACAACAGCTTTCAAAATATTTTCCTGAGGAGAAAGAAAATCTGGAGAATTATTGCGAGGAAATTCAGAGGGTATGCAATTATTTTCCACGATACAATGTGGTCGGACAAAACAATTACAACGAAGAGATTTTGCATCTCAACACTAAAAGATTCATTGAGTCAATCACTTCCAATGAAAAACTTCAGGCAGTATTGCTCGGCTCCAACTTTCTGTATGCCGGAGATTCTGAGGATACGCCATTTTACGTTCATGCGCTGACGGTCAATTCCTATATTCAAAGTGCTTATAAATGCGTAAAAGGCGGAAGCCAGATTTCAAAACTGCTGATCAAAAAATTACGGGAATACGGAGCGGAAGTTCACAAACATTCTGAGGTTTCTGAATTTATCTTTAATGAAAACAATACTTTGACATCCGTAAAAACAACAGCGGGAAAAGAATATTCTGCCACTCAGTTTATATCAAATATTGAGATTCGTTCTGTCATAAGATTGATTGGAGAAAGTAGACTGAAAAAATCTTTTCTGAACAGAATCTTAAGTTGGGAGCCGGTTTCATCATGTTTCAGTGTGTATCTTGTTTTAAAACCGAATACTATTTCCAATTTCAATTACAATGTATATCACTTTTCATCTAAAGATTTAGTTTGGAAAGCTTTTCAATATAAAAAAGAAAACTGGCCGGAAACGTATATGCTTTCTTCAACGCCTTCAAAGCATCATCCAGAGTTTGCAGAAAGCCTAACGGCAATCTCCTACATGGATTTTGCAGAGGTGAAAGAATGGGAAAATACGTTCAATACGATAGCCAACCAACAGGAAAGAGCTAAACTGTATGAAAAATTTAAACGTGAAAAAGCTGAAAAAATGATTCAGGCTTTGGAAAAGAAGATTCCCAATCTCAGAACTGCGATTAAAAATATTTACACATCTTCTCCATTGTCATACCGCGATTATATCGGAAGTTTTGAGGGAAATATGTACGGCTACATCAAAAGTTCTGAAAATCCATTGAAAACAATGGTTTCGCCAAGAACTAAAATTGATAATCTTTTCCTGACAGGACAATCTGTGAACATGCACGGAATTTTAGGCTGTACCATTGGCGCATTCAACACCTGTGCTGAGATCTTGGGAAAGGATTTGATCGATGAACGATTGTCTAAAATTTTAAATCTAACCGATGAAAAGTAAGTATTTGGTTTTTATTTTTTTGGTTTTAAATCTGATTTCCTGCGCAACGAGAAAGTCTGTAAAACATGTTCCTGAAATTAAACAATATGGGTTGGAAATCCCAAAAGTGGAGAAAATCAACGATTCTACTTTTTCATTTCATCAAAATTATTTGACCAAAAACAAACTGCAGCTTTGGGAATTGTATATCAAAGGAAATCCTTTACAGTTGGGCTATAACAATGGTGCTTTAACGCAAAATCTTATGCAGAAGCAGGAAGAGATTTTCTTTTCGAAAGTGGAAACTTTTGTTCCGTCGAAACTCAAACAGAATCTTTTGCGCGGTTTCCTGAAATGGTATAACCGAAAAATGTATCTCAATGTGAGAGATGATTTTCAGGCAGAATTGTACGGATTATCCCAATATTCATCAGACAGATATGATTATATCGCACCAAAATTCAGTAGAGCAATGTATCTGCATGGTGCGCACGACATCGGCCACGCCATGCAGGATTTGATGGTCGTTGGCTGTACTTCGCTTGCGGTTTGGAATGAAAAGACCGAAGACGGTGATTTGCTGATTGGAAGAAACTTCGATTTCTATGTCGGTGATGATTTTGCTAAAAATAAACTCATCGAATTTGTAGAACCGGAAATTGGAATTCCGTACATGAGTGTAAGTTGGCCCGGGATGATTGGCGTGGTTTCCGGAATGAATAAGGAAGGAATTACGGTGACGATCAACGCAGGAAAATCTAAAATTCCCATGACGGCAAAAACACCGATTTCTTTGGTGACTAGAGAGATTTTACAGTATGCTAAAAATATAGAAGAGGCGATTGCGATTGCCAAGAAACGAAAGGTTTTTGTGTCCGAATCTATCTTAGTTGGAAGTGCAAATGATAAAAAAGCAGTCATTATTGAAGTTTCACCTAAGAATTTCGGTGTTTATGATATGGCGAATTCCAGTAAGGTTTTTTGTACTAATCATTTTCAGTCTGATGCTTATAAAAATGATGAAAGAAATCAAAAACATATTGTAGAAAGCCATTCAGAATACCGTTTTGAAAAGCTTCATGAGCTTTTACAGACAAATAAAAAGCTTAATCCTGAGACAATGGCTTCGATTTTAAGGGACAAATCCGGTTTACAAGACAAGAGTATTGGTTATGGAAATGAGAAAGCCATTAATCAGCTTCTGGCGCATCATGCTGTGATTTTTTCGCCTGAGAAAAGATTGGTTTGGGTGTCTTCCAGTCCGTATCAGTTGGGGGAATTTGTATGTTATGATTTAAATGAGATTTTCTCTGATCAAAGATTGAAAGATGGCGACTTTGCCAAAACAGAATTGAATATTGCCAAAGATCCGTTTATTGAGTCTAAAGAATTTAAGGATTATGAAGAATTTAAGTTTGCCAACGGTGAAGTTCAGCATGCAATTGATGGTGATGATGTCGTTTTAACGGATGATTTTATTCCGAATTATCAGTCTTTGAATCCTGATTTTTGGCTGGTTTATTATCAGGCCGGGAAATATTATTTTAAACAGAAAGAATATTCAAAAGCGAAAACTGAATTTGAAAAAGCATTGACGAAGGAGATCACAACGGTTCCGGACAGAGAGAATGTTGAGGAATTTTTGAGGAAAACGGTGAGGAGATTGAAATGATTAGTTGAACCACTTCGTGGTTCATTTTCTGTGTTGTTTTCATCCATGGGTTTCACCCACGGCTATTCAAATTGAACCACTTCGTGGTTCTGTTGTTGTCTTATTTGTAATCCTTGGATTGTCTTCGCCTAATTCGGTTGCTCGATTTCACCAAGAGCTATTTAAATTTAAAAATTCGTGGTTCTATTCATTTATTCTTCGTTTCTAAAGGTTTTATCCACTTCGTGGCTGTGTTAGATGGAAGAGCACGGGAAGAAAAATTGATATAAAACTGAAATATTTTATTGAGTTTTGGTTGTTCAAAATATTAAAAAAAAAGACAAAACGTCTTTGCAGCCCGACTTGAACGGAAATCCTTTTTTGCTTGTGGTATATTTCAATTAGCAAAAAAGTGAAGCAAAAAAGATTGGGAGTGGAAGGCGGATACAGCTGCCCAAATTATTTTAATTATTCTCTGGACTGACCTTATTTAAGAACAGAAACGTGGCAATCCACGAAATAGCTGACATGGAAATTGCTAAAATCATGCTTCCGATGATATACTGTAAAAAGTGATTTTTTACCAGTTCGAAATTCCATTCCTGATTGAAAATATCACTTTCTCCCGCAACGAAAGACGAACCCAAAAACAGGGAAGCAACAATAATAAACGGAATAAACGGTGGCAAACTAACATTGGATGCGATGAATGCGAGAACTTTATTGAGTTTAAAAAGCACGGAAAGGGAAATGACCAGCAAAGTGTGAAATCCCCAGAATGGTGAGAAGCCCACAAAAACGCCCAGAGCGATTGAAAAAGCCTTGGTGCGGTTGCTGCCGTTGCTTTCCAAAACGTCTTCTTTAATAAATCTTTTAAAACTTTTTTTTCTGAAATTACGGATGAAATTTCTTGGAATAATGTAAAACAGCGTGATGGTGACCAACACCGTGTTCAGAATACTGATCCGCGTGAAATCTTTGAAGGGTCTGAAGTGTGAAACCCTTTCTGCAGGGTCATAAAGCACTTTAATCGGAACGTTTTTTACTGGAACATGACGCCAGGCCGTTCGGACAATGATTTCGATTTCGAACTCAAATTTTGGAGTGAAATATTTCTTCGGAATTTTGTGTAAAGGATACAAACGGTAGCCAGATTGCGTGTCTTCCAGCTTAATGCCGGTCTCAAACCAAAACCAGAAGTTGGAAAAACGGTTTCCGAAACTGCTTTTTTTGGGAATGCCGTCCTGCGACATGTTCCGGTTGCCTATAAGCAGAACGTCTTCGTTTTCCGCAAGCAAAGCTTCCACAAAAACGGGAATATCGTTTGGGTAATGCTGCCCATCTGAATCAATCGTGATGGCGTGATGAAAACCGAGATCTTTTGCTTTTCTGAAACCAATTTTCAGTCCGTTTCCTTTGCCTTTATTTTGGGGAAGATGGAGAACGGTAATCTGAGGGTATGTTTTTAGAATTTCTGAAGTGGAATCGGTAGAACCGTCGTTGACAACGATGATGTTTTGAGTATATTCCAAAACGCCGTCAATAACTCTTCTCAGCGTTTTTTCGTTGTTGTAAGTCGGAATTAAAACGCAGATTTTCCTGTCGTCAATTGCATTCTGTACTTCAGAAAGTGTCATCTATTTCAATGAATTTTTTTCTGTTGCGGTCATCGTTTTAGACTGCATCGCGAACTTTTTGATATACGTTTTCAGCGCAGTATTCTGCTTTGAATAGTTGCTTAGAATGTATGCTTTATCTTCTTTTAAATTCTTTGAATAGCCCACGATTTTTGGAATGTTCTCCTGAACACTCATTCTGATTAACCGCAATTCGACGTTATTTGGATTAGATTTTATCACACTTTCTAATTCCGTAGCGCCGGATTTCACGAAAGATTTTCTTTTGTTTTTCTCGGTCGTCACCTTAGCTTCCAGGATTTCTGCCGCAGCTTTGTAGCCTTTCGTTAATGCATCTGAAGATGAACTTTTATCTGCTAAATCGATGAAGTTTTTTGCGCCTTCGTTTGAAGAATTGGCTTTTGAATACGCATTTCTCAGGGCATCCAAATCACCGCTCTGGAAAAATAAAAACAGTACTGTTATAAAAGAAAGTAAAAGTTTCATGTGGAATTTTGTGTTTAAATGTCATTTGAATCGCCGGATAAGCGATTTCATATCTTAAATTTTAGTATAATTAACAGACAGTTTTAATGCAATAGTCTCGCCAAAAGCAGTTGTATTTTTTACCTTCACTTCGTTTTCAATTTCCTTGATGTCAAGCTGCATTGTAAGATCCGGCGTCTCAAAAGGATTGATAATGGCCATAAATTTCACGTTGGATGCAGATTTCAGGAATAATTTTTTTCCTGTAAATTCTTCTGTAAGCTCTTTTACGATCTGCATCATACAAACGCCTGGTGTAACGGGATTTCCGGGAAAGTGACCGTTAAAAATATTGTGATCTTTATTCAGTGTAATATTTGCTGAAAAACTTCCGTTTTCTAATTTTTCAGAGCTTTCGAGAGTGTAAAAATCTGTAAGTATGGTCTGCATTTTATTCTGTTTCGGTTATTTGAAATAGTTTGATATTGATCTTAAAATCTTTGTGTTCAAGATGAATCGCCTCTGCAAAAGTAGGTTTTTTAGCTTCAAAACTAAAATTGATCTTTTCCTTTCTGTTCTTAGTATAAACAATTTGCGTGAGAAGAGAATTTTCTTTGTTAAAATACAGGTAATAATTTTTCGTGTTTAATTCTGATCTGAAAATATTTGAGTTGTCATTTTTAAAACTTTCGGCAACAGGATATTTTTGTCTTAATAATTCCTGAAAATCATTTTTTAGAAAATTGATTACCATTTTTTTGTCTAAATCTGCCAAGACATAATTTAGTTTGAAGTCATTTTCAGAGATTTCAAAATCAATCATTTTATTGCCAAAATCTGAGGTCATCACAACTCTGTGCGTGGTTTCGGAGATTTTTTTAATGATAAGAATTCCACTGATGTCGTTGCCGTAAACTTCCATTTGGCATTTGTAAACATAATCTTCGTTTGAAGAAAAGTACAGATTTTCAACTACTTTTTCGGAATTTTCAATTGGTTTTGCATCTGCAAGATGATACGTTCTGCACGAAAAGATCAGCAACAAAAATGAACTATAAAGAAAACTCAGAAGCAGGAATCGGCGCATTGATTTTGGTGTTTTTAAAAACAATATTCGTTGTATCTCCTGAAGCCTCAGTCATATTCACCTGCGAAACCGTCGACTGATTTTTAGGAAAATGAAGTTCGATTTGCTTAATGTATTTCAGCAACTGCGCAGATTTCGGGGTGAATTTCGCGATATTTGAACTTGAATTTTTCATATAAACCACAGAAAATTCAGGGTCGCTGAACATTTTTCCGTTTGAGCTTCCTACAATCAGTTTATTTATTTTTTCAAAAGTTTTGCTCTTTGCATCAACCGAAGATTTTTTCCCTTGGTCGTTGATGAAAATTTTGTTTTCCTTAAAGATAATGCTGTACTGATAAGGTTTTGTGTATTTCCAGCTCAGTGTATTTGGTGATTTTAAAGACATTTTCCCTTGTGTGACAATGTTTTTATCTAAAAAATCCATTTTTTTTGTCTGAACGAAATCGCTTTGTAAAGTTTTAATTTCCTTCGTTTCGGCAGAAATTTTTGTCACAAATGCTTTGGATTCGGCACTCGTCATTGCTGTAGTTTGGGCAAAAACAAAACCTGAAAGTAATAAAAAGGCGAAGAAAGCTATATTTTTAAACATTTATTTTTCTGATTTAATGATTGAATCAATGGTGAAAGTTGAATATTTTTCACGCTCCAAAAATAACAATAATTCAACCAAAACATTGTACGTTTTCTCAGAAGTGTCGTGAAGCAGGATAATGCTTCCTTTTTGTAAATTTCTTTTTACTTTCTTTAAAATTTTCTTCTCATCCGTAATCACCGTGTCCAGTGAACGGACATTCCAGCCGATGCTTTTTTTATTTGTTTTCTTAATGGCTTTTGCGATATTCGGATTGGTTACGCCGAAAGGTGGACGGTACAAATCGGTTTTAAAACTGCCAATTTTCAACATCACTTCATCGCATTTTTCAATTTCCTCAATCATTTTTGAAGTCGATAAAAATCCGGTATTATTGGAATGTGAAAAAGTGTGATTTCCAATTGTATGACCTTCCGCAATAATTCTCTGGAAAGTTTCAGGATATTTTTCAATCTGTTTTCCGATGCAGAAAAAGGTGGCTTTGACGTTATTTTCTTTTAAAATATCTAAAAATTTCGGAGTGAATTCTGTCGGTCCGTCATCGAAAGTCAAAGCAACTTCTTTGATTTTTGTTCGTTTATGAGTAAAACTGTTAACAAAATATCCCAACTGAATGTCAAACGAACCATAGATTACGATTGCAGAGAATAGGATGAAACAGAAGATATAAACCCAAATCGTTCCCTGAAATGCGTAAACGACGGCATTCAGGAAAAGATAGAAGATGATAAATGGGTAGTGCTTCATTTTTAAATTATCAGTTAATCTGGCTGTTCGCCAATTTCTCTTTTCACGTATTCAGACAATTTCCTTTTTGCAAATGCATCAAAATAGTATATTGAATAATCGTCTTTAACATCCTCCAAAACCTCGTAAGCATTTGCAAACTCCAAACCATCTTCTTTTACAACATAAACATCATTGCCATAAAATGCGTATGCAACGCTATCATATAAAGGCTTTCTGCAAATTAAATCATATTCAAAAGTTAATGGCTCATCTTCATTCAAATATTTTAGAGCCCAGAAATCGCCTCTTCGTAAAGCATAAATATTTTTAGATAAAAACAGGGCGTCATTATAATTTCCCATTTCAACAATCCATCCATCTGGAACACCAGAATCTATTACACCAAGCAAACCATCTTTTTCTACCTTAAGGATTTTATCTGAGTCCAAACTATTGCTCAGGATTACCATCTCCGAAATCTGGTCATATTCAAAATCTAAACGCAAGTCACCTGTTGCGAGATGTAAAAGAGCTTTCTTTTTGTTCTTAAGGATGACCAAAGCTTCGGGAAGATAGTCTGTTCTAACGATTTTATCAAAGTCATCCACCAAAAGATTTCCTTTAGCATCAAATATTTTGTGTTTCTGCTGGTTTTTGTGAGGCTTTACCAAAATGTGATTATGGCTCAATCCTTCAAGTGCATTTTCTGGATAATCCCCAACGTAGACAAAATTTCTGGTGAAGATTTTGTGCGCCTTTTGCCCATTTACTTTTGTGATGAAATAACTCGTTTTAGATTCAAACGGATTGTCGGATATAAAATCAATTTTCACTTCGCCGTTAGATGTAATCAGGCCGTATTTGTCGTTGAGTTTTGCAGTGAAAATTTCGTTGTTGCCGTCATTTTCCAAAAAAATCATTTCTTCATACAAAGGCTCGAGAACAACTTTACCTTTCAAATTTATCAGTCCAAATTTTTCGCCCGTCTTTACAATGGCTGTTGTAGAAATTTCGAAATCGTACGCATCATCAAAAATTAAGGGAGTAATCTCTTCACCTCGCTTATCTACATAGCCATACTTTTCGTTTTTCACAACAACGGCAAGGTCTGAATAGTAATCATACGCATAAAATTCGTTATAAATCGGCTGAATTAGTACATTTCCATTTTCATCTTTAAGTCCCCAAAGTTCATTTTCTTCGAAAATTTCCACTTGATTAAGCTCGATATTTTCCTGCCAGATATGTTCCCAACCATAATCGTAGTCCACATAATTCAAAAGTTCCCTGAAACTGCTAAATCCTAAAGTTGATTCACGGGTAAATTGCTTTACATCCAGCAAAGTCGCATCATTAGCTTCGATAGCCTGATGAAAAACGTTATTATTCTGTTGAATATCTTTTAAAAGCTGCTGTGCCTGTTCCTCATGCGAAACATCGCTCATATTGAAAACATCCCATGCATCGATATGAAAATAGGGTTGCTTCAGCTTGTCAAGATAATTGAATAAATTCTCTTTGGCCTCCGAAAATTTTTCGAAATCATCAATTAGATTTGAATTTTCTAAAAACTGATAGAGCTTTTTAAAATTTTCAATACCAGCTTGGGCATCAAAATAAAGCCCGAAATTATCAGGCTCTGTGTGGTTATTGTAAATATTTCCTGCAACAAAACCTTCATCCGTGAAGAGACTTTGAAGAAGCAGAGGGACGTCATAGCCCCATTCTACCATCATTACATCACTTTCACTGGCATCCGATGGGTTTGATGCATTGTAAATGTAAATTCTGTGTGACATTTCACCTTTGTTTTTGTGTTTTTTATTTGAACAGTTTTATCTGTTGTTTTTTTATGCTTTCTCCAGCAAAACCAAACTGTGGTCAATTCCTCCCAAATGATTGTAGAGAAGAATATTTTTGATGCTTTCTTTTTCAACTTCATTAATCTTCATCACCGCGGGAATCTGCTGATTTTTTAAAATCTGACAAGCCATAAAAGTTGAAAAACCACTAGCAGTATTGAATTCTCCACTCAAATGCTTGTAATAAAGTAATAAAGAATTTGGAAATAATTCCGATGCATTTTTGTAATAAACATCCGATTCTGAATCTCCGCTGAAACCTAAAATAACAGCATCAATCTCTTCATTTTTCAAATTATTCTTAATTAAAAAATCTTCAATGAATGGTTGAATTTCATTAAGTTCTAATGAGTTAACAATTTGAATATCTTTTAATTGTGCATAAGAAGCTTCAGTTTTGTCTTTTCCTAAAACAAAAAAGCTTGAGCCTTCGCCCCAAATCACACCTTCCGTCGTTGAATTTAAATAATCAACCGGAAGATTTTCTTCTTTTTTAATGGAATTACTCAATTTATAGAGCTCCATCGTTCTTTCCGTTTGTTCGTCCGTTGAACCTACTAAAACATTTTCTGCCTCACCATCCAAAATCTGAAGTTTAGCATCCAGCATTGAAAATTCGAGTGAAGATGAACTGTTGACGTACGTGAAATTATAGCCGTGACATTGCAATCCCAGAGCAATTTGCCCGGAAACTGTGTTGTGTGTAGATTGGATGAAAAAAGTTGGCGTCAGAAATTCTTCATTGTTTTCCAAAACATTTTTCAGGAACTTTTCAGAATCCTGAGAACAGCCCATTCCGGTTCCAACTATGATGGAATCGGGTTTTTCAATTCCTGCTTCCTGTAACGCTTTTGTAGAAGCTACGGAGCTCATTTTTACTATTTTAGACATTCTCCGGCTCATCGCTGGCGGAATGAATTCTTTATAATTGGGCTCGATGGCTTTTAAAATCTGAACTGAATTTTCAGGTTTTAAAGTGTCGAAAAAATTTTCGTTTAAAGTGTCCTGAACCGAGATGCAGGCGACACTGTTGATGTAAACCGCACTCATTATTTAGAAAAAATTAAAGTTGAACAGTTTCCGCCAAATCCAAATGAGTTGGATAGTACGTGGTTGATATTTTTTTCTTTCAGTTCGGTAACCGGCGTCAAATCAAATTCTTCCATTTTTGTTTTGAAATTTAAATTTGGAAAAATCACATTGTTCTGCATTGCCAAAATCGAATAAACGGCTTCAATTCCCGCCGCCGCCGCCAACGTATGACCGGTAAATGCTTTCGTAGAGCTGAATTCCGGAACCTGATTCTTACCAAAAATCCGAATCATTGCAATGCCTTCAGACAAATCATTATTCGGAGTTGCGGTACCGTGAACGTTGATGTAATCGATGTTTTCTTTATCTAAACCTGAAACTTTCAAAGCTTTTTCCATTGCTAAAAAAGCACCTTGTCCGTTTTCCGAAGAAGCGGTCTGGTGATGCGCATCGTTGGCATTTCCATAACCGGAAAGATAAGCGAGGACTTTTTTATTTTCTTTTTTGACAACTTCATCAGATTCCAAAACAAGGAAAGCGGCTGCTTCACCCAAGTTCAGACCTTTTCTGTCGTTGTCGAAAGGCGTGTTGTAAGAATCTGTGAGAATCATCAGCGTATTAAAACCATTCAAAGTAAACTTCGAAAGTGAATCTGTTCCGCCGACAATCACTCGGTCAAGAACGCCATTTTTGATGAGTTTTGCGCCCATCATAATTGCATTTGCTGCAGACGAACAGGCCGTGCTGATGGTAGAAACCATTCCTTTCAGACCTAACAATTCTGCAATTGCCAAAGATGAATTTCCGGCATCGTGAGCGTCGATATATTTTTGCTTTTCAGGGAAATCTTCGTAGATGTAGAAATACTTTTCGGTGATGTCCATTCCGCCCACGCTGGTGGAGGAAATGAGTCCGGTTTTATATTCGTTAATGTCTGAAATTCCGGCGCTTTCTACCGCTTCTTTTGCTGCCACCATTCCCAACAAAGCGGTTCTTGTAACATTGTTATCTTCATCCAACTGAAGTTTCTGCACAAGTTCTTCATTAGACAATTTTATCTCGCCGGTTTTGATGCTTCCGGCGTGGCGTGTTTCAAACAGTTCGATGTCTGAAATGCCGTGTTTACCGGTCGTCAACGAAATAAAATTTTCCCCGACATTGTTACCAATGGAGGAAATGATGCCCATCCCTGTAATGGCAATTTTTTGACTCATCCTTTTATAATGTACCAATGCATCAATTTAACAGTGTAACAATATTGGTACATTGCTAGATTGATACATTGTTAGATTGAATTATTTTGTTCTGTTTTCTTCGATGTATTTTGCCATCACTTCGATAGACTGGAAGATTTCTTTTCCTTTTTTCGGGTCAGACAATTTGATTCCGTAGTCTTTGTCGAGAAGTACGATTAATTCCAAAGCGTCGATAGAATCCAAACCAAGACCTCCACCGAAAAGTGGGTCTGTATCTTTGATTTCTTCTACTGCAACGTCCTCAAGATTAAGAACTTCTATGATTTTGTTTTTTAATTCTAATTTTAAATCGCTCATAATTTATTTTTAATTTATCAGTATTAAATAATAATTGATACTGTTTGTAATTATATTATAAATGGATAAAAATCTGAGTTTCTATGCCATTCTTCAACAACTTTTTTCTTTCTAAATCTTTTACAAATTATTAATTTGTAAATTTTAGCTTTTTCAACTTCTATAACCTTAATCCATATAGGGATTTCATTTCTATCAGTTGTTAAAAGTTCAATTATTAATTCTATTTCTAATTTGTTATTCTTATTATTTGTTACGCTTAAAAAAGTAAGCATTAATCCTGATGGTTGCTTTGACCAATCTATTTTTTCGCTTTCGTCAACTTCAATCAAAAATTTTGTAAATAGATTTATATCAACTTCAAAAAAAAATTTGATAAAATTAACTAAATTATTTTTCAATAAAATTTTAGAATCTCTATTCATACTTTAATTATTTCACGAAAAATTCAAAAATTTGAAGTGATAAATTCGGCAAATTACTTCCATTCTAAAGTGGTCAGATTCGACTACTTTAAACTTAGATTTGTTTGATAAACTACCAAGTATTCAATAATCTAATTTTTTTTACAAACTCAGCAAATATACAAAAGCTTTATAACTTTCCTGATATAGTTCGACCCAGCCACACAAGACTTTTTCAGCTTTCCCTGATTGCAGAATCTGTGCCGCGTATGAATTCAAAAATTCTTTATCAAATTTATCCAAGACGAAAAAAGCATTTTCGGTCTGCATTTTATGTTTGATGCTGATTTCGCCGACGCAAATATTAGGTAAAGTGTACACAAAAACTGCAGGACTCGGGAAATAATTGTCCTGAGAATTAATGCTTTCCTGATATTTAAAATCGGTGTCAAGGCTTGAGGATTTGTTGGCAAAAACCAATGCGGTATTGCTGTGGTCATCGTTTTTCAGAATCATTTCGGATGCAAGAAAAGCGAGTTTGCTGAGATTATCCATTTTATGAAATTTAGGATAATTCAGTTCTAAAGTTTTGTAAGCTTCTTTTGCAAAGTCTGAGAAATTTTCGGTTTCGGATTCAAAAATAATTTGGTCATTGAGGATTATTTTTGAGTTTTCTATGGTGCAGATGTCTGTTTTCTTCATCATTATAGTTTTAACATTTCTCCAAAACAATGGCCGCATTACATCCACCAAAACCAGAAGCCGTTTTCAAAATATATTTAATTTCTGCCGACTGATTTTCTGTTATAATATTCAAATCCTGAGAAACGCCCATTTCTTCAAAATTTTTGGATGGAATTAAAGTGTTTTTCAGAGCCGATTCCATAGAAATAATGCTTTCCAATAAACCTGATGCGCCCAGACAATGTCCGTAATATCCTTTCATACTGTTAAGAGGAACATTTTGCAAATTCATTCTGTTGAAGGCGATGGCTTCCATTTCGTCGTTGTAAAGGGTTGCCGTTCCGTGAGCGGAAATAAAATCGATTTGGTCTGAAGAAACTTTCGCCTCTTTCATCGCATTTTGTACGCTGGCAAACAATCCGTCGCCGGTTCTTGATGGTCCGGAAATGTGGTTGGCATCGTTAATGCCTGAGTCGCCCAGAATTTTAAACTTAAATTTTTCTTTCTGATTTAATTCTGAAGTGATGTAAACACTTGCAGTTGCTTCGCCCAGATTAATTCCATTTCGGTTTTTGTCGTAAGGTTTGCAGGGTTCGCTTCCAATCGCCTGAAAAGAATTGAAACCAGAAATTACAAACTCAGAGATCTCATCACCCGCAACGACAAAAGCGTCTTTGTATTTTTCTGCCTGAATCATATTTTTTGCCACAGAAATCGCCATCACACCAGAAACACAAGCATTGGAAACGACAATCGGTTTGGTTTTAAATCCAAAAAAAACTGCCAGTTTTTGAGCTAATTTTGAAAGATAAACACCTTCCGGCAAAGTGTTTTCTTTTTTTAATAAACTGATATTTCCTTTTGTTGTTGAAAGAATAAAAGCAGTGTCATCTGAAATCGAATGTCTTTCTATCAAAGGTTTCAGACTGAGCAAAAACATTTTTTCAAGTCTTGTGAAATTCTGATTGTCGAAGTGTTTATTAAATTTCTCTTCTAGTTTCTCAGAATCAATTTTAGAAACAAAGAAAGCTTCGTGATTATCGATAATTTTATGCAAAGCCACGCCGGATTTTCCTTCCAAAAGTGCGTTCCAGTTTGCTTCCACATCAAAACCTAAAGGCGTGACGCAGTTATAATCTGTAATGTAAATTTCTTTGTTCATTAATTACTAAAATTTTTGAATCTTTTTTGAAAAGCCAAAAGCCGACTATAATCCCATTTTATCTTTCCAAGCCTGAAAAAACTCGGGATTGTACAGGCATAAATTATTTTCAGAATCCAGAAAAACCTGAATGGTTTCTCCACTGCAAACCAATAGATTCTGCTGATTAAAAATCTCGTATTTATAAATTAGTTTTGCCGAAACAGAATTGATGAAAGTCGTTACAATGTTGAATGTTTCTCCATATTTCAAGGGAAGAAAATGCTCGCACGTACTTTTCACAATCGGCGTTACAAATCCGGCTTTCTGAATGTCGAGGTAGGTTAAACCGTGCTGTCTTCCGAAAGCTTCTCTTCCGTCCTCAAAATACACAATGTAATGCCCGTGCCAGACGATTCCCAGCGGGTCTGTCTCGTTGAACCGGACGCGTACTTCTTCGGTACAGGTTAAATTTTTAGACTGCATTTTTGTTTCAGCTTTTTTCATTAATTATATTTAAAAAATTATTTTTTTAAATATTCTGAAATTTTTCTTCTTAAATAATCTCTTTCAGTTCCGTTAGCATCATTGTCCATACTGCTATGGTTTATGTCAGTAAACTGAACGGTTATATCATATTTCGTTGGTTGGCAAAACATTTTCGTCTGCTGGATAGTCTTTGGAGCGCAAAGTAAATATTTTTGGTTTAAAAGTTCTTGGCAATTCCATTCGTCTATTGTCCATTGAAATTATTTTACTGATAAGGTTTGGATATTTGTGAGCAAATAACACTGTCATATCTCCACCATTCGAATGTCCAATCAATGAGAGCTCATCATATTTTAATTGAGGATAATCTTGCTTGATTTTTTGTAAGACATACAATATGTTTTGAGAACCTCTTTCCCAATTTGGCCTTCGGGTTTCTTGTAGTTTACCAGTCATTGCCAAAAGTTCGTCAGTTTTCAACTCGTGTTGAATGCTGACAACAAAATAACCTTGTGAAGCTAAAAACTCTGTTAAATAGGTATAAGCTTGCAAATAATCGCTACCATTATTTTCTCCGTAACCGTGACTGAAAATAATTGGAATTTTATTCGCTTTCTTTTCGTCACTTGGTTGATAAATCGCAATTGGAATTTTTCGGTTTCTACTTTTATCAAATAAAGATAAAGTATCAAGTTTAAATTCCAATTTTTCGTTTCCAGAGGAAATTACTTTTTTGCTGGTCGAACATTGAATTATTGCGAAACCTAATATTATGATGAAAATATGCTTCATTTTTAATTACCCTTTTAATATGTTTTGACTTTTGGTTAGGGTTGACAAAACGTGAATTTCCCCCAAAATCCTTAGCCCTGATGGGAACGGCATCCTTTTTTGTCATTGCGATTGCTGACAAGCTCTATAGATTACTTCACTTCGTTCGCAATGACAAAAAAGATATAGTGGACAGCAGGTTCCCGGCTCCTAAAAATCTTTACAGTGTTGAATCAAACACTATTTTGTTTCCTCTCATACAATAAAGAAATGCTGACCATCGCAATATAAAATAAAAATAAGAAAATCAGTTCTTTGGCAATTTCGCCAATGCCGCTGTTTCTTAAAATAATATCATAATAGGCATTCAGTCCCCAATTCATCGGGGAAAACTGCGCAATTTTCTGCATAAATTCGGGCATCAGGAAAACCGGAACCCAGATTCCGCCAATTGCTGCCAAGACTACTACAGAAGTCGCTCCAAACGGCGCTGACTGTTCCTGAGTGTCGGAAACGGTTCCAATCAAAACTCCAAATCCAATCGCTGCCAATCCTGCAAAAAGAGTGACTATGAGAAGGTGAAACATTTTTCCTGAAACATCAAACTGAGGCAAATCCATCAGCGGGAAAAGCCAGATTCCCACTGCAACCATCAGCAAAAACTGGATGACGCAAATGATGAGATAGGTGAATGTTTTTCCTAAAATATGAATGTAATACGGCGTCGGGCTCACGCGAACTCTCACGCTCGTTCCCTGACTTTTTTCTTTGACTAAGTTAATCGACAACGGCACCACAATAAAGAAAATCGCAAACAGCGCCCACGCAGGAACATTGTGTTGCACGGAATTTGGCATTACTTCTTCGTTGTCTTTGTTTGGTGTGATTTCTTTGAAGGTAATCAAACTTTTATTTTCAAGGTCTTCCGTTGTTCCGAGTTGGTCCTGGAAGGCTTTGTAGATTTTTTTATTCTCAATTTCGAAAACCATTTTGTTGATGGCATTCATCACAGAATTTTTGAAACCTGCGTTGGTGGCGGGGTCGAAATAGAGATGAATGTCTTTTGCCTTTGAAGCTACAGCTTTTGTCGAAGTAGAATCGGTTTCCAGGCCAAACGAACTTACAACAGTCTGAACTTTAGAATCGATATTTGAATTTAAATCTTTTGTCAGATTTTTTGGAATGACGATGGCCATCTGATAATCTCCCGTGAAAACAGCTTTTTCAGCTGATTTTTCGTTGTAATCGGTGACGAGTTCAAATGTTTTGCTGGTTTCCAGTTCTTTTTTGATGACTTTCGAAACTTCAGATTTATCGTTATCGATGAAAATAATCGGAATTTTTGAACCTTCCAGATTTTTGAATGTCGAATCCTGAATTAGAGTAATCGTAATAATCAACAACAACGGCATCAGAAAGATGATTACAATCCCGCCCGAATCTCGCTTCAACAACTGAATTTCCTTGATGAAACTTCTCCACAATTTATACAACATCTCTCAATTCTTTTCCGGTTAATGAAATGAAAACATCCTCCAGGTTTTCAGCATTGGAAACTCTTTCCACCAATTCTTCAGGAGTTCCAGTCGCGTGGATTTTGCCGTGGTCGATGATGGCGATTTTTGTACAGAATTCCTCGGCTTCAGATAAGTGATGCGAGGTGTAAATAATGCACGTTCCTTTTTTATTTAAATCTAAAAGATAATCGATAATCGCTTTTTTGGATTGAACATCAACGCCAACAGTCGGCTCGTCCAGAAAAAGAACTTTGGGGTTGTGAAGCGTTCCTGCAATCAGATTGCAACGGCGTTTCATTCCCCCTGAAAACTGGTCGACTTTTTTATTGGCAAATTTCGTTAAGCCCATCAATTCTAAAGCTTCATCGATCGCTTTGTGAAGATAATCGTTTTTCAAACCATACAGACTTCCGAAGAACAAAAGATTTTCTTTAGCTGTTAAAGTCGGGTAGAGCGCATATTCCTGTGGAACTACGCCGATGATTTGTTTGATTTTCGAATTGTCTTTTTTAGGCGACAAACCGTTGATGGTAAAACTTCCTGACGTTGGTTTAATCAAACCTGAAAGCATAGAAATCAATGTGGTTTTCCCCGCTCCGTTGGGACCGAGAATTCCATAGATTTCGTTTTTATCGATGTTCAAAGAGATATCATTAACCGAAAAATCTTCCGAATTTTTGTATTTCTTATAGAGGTTTTTTATTTCGATGATGGGGTTTGACATTGTTTGTTTTTGAGGATTTATGAATGAAAACTAACGAAAAGATGACTTAATCGTCATTGTAATGTCCCAGAGAACTTACTACAATTACATTTTTATCTTCTTCGTAAATTTCATAAACAAATCGGTCTTTTTTATTGATGCGTCTGCTCCAGACTTCTCCTTCAAAGTATTTTAACTGTTCAGGTACACCTGTGCCGGTTCTGGGATGGTCTTCAATTTCATTAAAGAATATTTCCACCTTTTTAATATCAGATTTATTACCGGATTTTAAAATTTTAGCAAGGTCTTTTTCCGCTTCTTTGGTGCGGACTATTCGATACCTTCCCATATGTTTTTTGTATTTACAGCAACCGTTTTTCCCTCAGAATAGTCCTTTCTGGCTCGTTCAACTTTTTCAGTAAACTTCTTAGAAGGAATTTCTTCTTCTTTGATTTTCAAATCAGTCACGCCCAATGCTTTTAAAATAGCTTTGATTTTTTTACTCTCGCGAGAGTCTATTTTGAAACTGAATGTCGTCATACGTCATTGTAATTTAATACAAATTTAGATAAATTAATTTGCTGACGGTTAAATCGCTTTTCTCAATTTCTTATAAAACGCTTCCTCCAAATCGGCAATATGCAACATCGATTTTGAAAGCTGATTATAAATATCGCTTTTCGAGTTTCTGTTTTTGTAAACCCTTGCAATATCCACGGCAAAGTCTCTCCACAGGTCGCCGATTGCGGTAATTTCTTTAGATAATTCTTTCAACTCGTCATTTTTAAGAATCACTGAGGCCTCCTGTAAAAAAGCACCGTAAATAAACCTGAATCCGCCACCGCCGGTTCCGATTTCCTCCTGCATTCTGATGAGTTGTCCAAGATAATGGTTGGTTACTTTCGTGCCTTTTTTCTCAGCCCATTTCGGGATGCTTTTCGCCACCCAACGCATTGCTTTAACTCCGATAATCGGAACTGGAGCCAACATATTTTTGCAGGTGTCCTTTATCCCTTTTTTGATAGCTTCTTCCAGATGAACATTCTCAGGGATGTGTGTCGGGAAATACATATGACCTTTTGGAGCGAGTGCACCTTTGGCATAACGAACTTTTTCAAGTTCAGCTTCGGTCAGCGTTGTTGCGAAATCCATCACAGGATCGCTGATGAGGAATTTTCCGTCTTCTTTTCCGTAAACAACTAAGTTGTGGGCGTTGAAGTGAAATTTATATTCTTCTGGAAAGTAAGTAAGGTTGAAAACGCCTACCTGCAAACCTGTCGGTATATTTTGTTCTAAATTCTTCTCCAAAGCAGCCTGAGCTTCCTTAGGATTTGAAAACTTAATTCTCTTGATTTTAATTCCTAATCTTTTTGCCGCTTTACTGAAGATAGCTCCCGGCATTGGACGGTAACTGAAACCCGGCGCAAAATTCACTTTTAGAAAAGGAAGATACACGAAAAACAATCCGGAACCGATTCCGAAAATCATGGGTTCGCTGAGTTTTAATCCTTTGTTGAGTAATAGATTGGAGGCAACACCGTTTTCGCAGTGGGCTGTCTGGTGGTGTTCGAAATTGATCTTCATTATAAGTCTGGATTTTATTAAACCTTATAGTTTTTGAAACCTAAAAGGTTTATTTACCATTGAAGTTTTTTAATTCATCTACTGAAATTCCGAACGTGTCGGCGTATTTTTTCAAAGTTGAATCGCTGAGTTTTTTAAATATATTAGGTTTTGCGTGTCGTTTGACTGTCCATTGCCACTTTCCGACGTATGCTGCAAGAACCTGCAAATCCATTTTATTAAGTTCCATAAAATAGACGATTGGGCTTGCTACATTATTCGCAACGTTTTGTTTTGCTTCTTCAATTCTTTCATTGATGAGCTGCATAGATTCATCGAGAGCCGCTTTTTTGGCTTCCCAACCGATGCTTTGCGCGGTGGTATAATTGTTATTTTCATCAGTCACATATAACATTTCGGTCATATTTGCTGACTGCAAATTACTTTCGTCTTGTGGAATGTCTTGTTTTTTCATCCGGGAAGATTAATGTTAAATTCAGATGATATTTCAAGCATCTGTTGTACTGATTTTTCGATGTGCTAAAATAATAAAAATGCAGGACATAAGATAATGGAATGTCCAGATCATAATGTCCTGGATTTTATAAAGATTGTTTCTGTTTGTCGTTATTTATGTATATAAATTAAAGACTGTAACAAAAACTTTAATTTTTGGACTAATTTTACCAATTAAAATGATTTAATAAATTCAACTATGAAGAAAGTTTTTATTTCTCTTTCATTCTTTTTCATGATCAACGCAATGGCGCAGAAATTTGATACGCAGACAGTGACTGACAGTCAGGGTTATACGTACGAAACTGTGAAAAATGATCAGGCGGGAGTGAGAGTCTATACTTTAAAAAACGGATTAAAAGTTTATCTCGCAAAAAACGACGATGCTCCGAGAATCCAGACTTATGTTCCGGTAAGAACAGGTTCCAATAACGATCCTGGCGATAATACAGGATTGGCTCACTACCTTGAGCACATGGTTTTCAAAGGAACTTCTCACCTGGGAACTCAGGACTGGGCAAAGGAAAAGGTTTTGCTGCAGCAGATTTCTGACCTTTACGAACAGCATAAAGCAGAAAAAGATCCTGAAAAGAAAAAAGCACTCTATAAGAAAATCGATGATGTTTCTCAGGAAGCATCAAAATTTGCGATTGCCAATGAATATGACAAAGCGATTTCTTCTTTGGGAGCAACGGGAACTAATGCTCACACCTGGTTAGATGAAACGGTTTACAAAAATAATATTCCGGCTAATGAGTTGGAGAAGTGGCTTAAAGTTGAAAAAGAACGTTTCTCAGAATTGGTTTTAAGACTTTTCCATACAGAACTGGAAGCGGTTTATGAGGAATTCAACAGAGCTCAGGATAACGACAGCCGTTTGGTAAATTATACTTTAATGGAGGCGCTTTTCCCTAAGCATCCGAACGGTCAGCAAACGACAATCGGTACGTCAGAGCATTTGAAAAGTCCTTCAATGGTGGCTATTCATAAGTATTTTGATACGTATTATGTGCCTAACAATATGGCGGTAGTTTTGGTAGGAGATTTAGATTTCGACAAAACGATAAAATTAGTTGACCAATACTTCGGAGCTTTCAAATACAAGGAACTTCCGATGAAGAAAATGGTTTCTGAGGAGCCAATGACACAGGTGGTAAGCAGAACTGTAAAAAGTCCTTCTGCGCCAAGAATGACCATGGCCTGGAGATCTGATTCATATGGAACCAAAGATGCAAGAATGGCAAGCATGGTTGCTGAAATTCTGAGCAACAGCGGTGATGCTGGTTTGATCGATCTAAACATCAGCCAAAAACAGAAAGTGCTGAGCGCAGGAGCATACGAATCACCTTACAAAACTTATGGTGCATTTACAATGTATGTTGTACCGAAAGATGGGCAAAGCTTTGATGAGGCTAAAAAATTATTGCTTGGGCAGTTAGATTTAGTTAAAAAAGGGCAGTTCCCGGATTGGATGCTGAAAGCCATCGTCAACGATATGAAAGTACAGCGTATGAAAGGCTGGGAAACTGCCGACGGCTTGGCAACGACGCTTTACAATGCTTACATCAACGAAAGAACCTGGCAGCAGGAATTAGACGAGATCAATGATTATGAAAAAATTACCAAAGCAGATATTGTAAAATTTGCCAACGAGTTTTTCAAAGACAATTATGTAGTCGTTTATAAAGAAAAAGGAGTGAATGATAAATTGGTTCGCGTACAGAACCCTGCCATCACACCGATTAAACTGAACAGAGAAGCACAGTCGCCTTTCCTTAAAGATCTGTTGGCAACAAAAGCGGGAGACATCAAACCTCAGTTTATTGATTACAAAACGGCTATCGCCACTTCGCAGATCAAAGACAAGAAAATAAGTTTCGTTGAAAACAAATACAACAAAGTAGCTCAGGTCAACTATATTTTTCCTTTCGGGACAGATAATGATAAAGAACTGAGCCTTGGCGTAAGCGTTTTACAATATTTAGGAACCGATAAATATACTCCTGAACAGTTAAAAGAAGAATTCTATCAATTAGGAATCTCCAACGGTTTCAGAACTTCAAATGACCAGACGATCATCTATCTGAGCGGACTGGAAAGCAATATGAAGAAAGGAGTAGAACTGTTGAACCACTGGATGACCAACGTAAAAGCTGACAAAGCAATTTATGATCAGACGGTAAAAACAATCTTAGAATCCAGAGAAGTGGCCAAAAAAGATAAAGCAAGAATTATGGCAGCACTTTCCAATTATGCTAAGTATGGAAAGGATTCCAGAATGACTGATATTATCTCAAAACAACGTCTGGAAAGCATCAACGTTAACGATCTGATGTCTAAAATCAAGACTTTGAACCAATATCCTTACGAAGTTTTCTTGTACGGAGAAGATCAGAAAGGTCTTGAAAAAGCAGTAAAACCATTTATTGCAGACACCAAACTGCAGCCTGCGAAAGCTAAGGTATATGCAGAGCCGGCAACCGAAGGCAAAGTATATTTCACAGCTTATGATATGGTACAAATGGAAATGGCGAAAGTGGCAAAAGGCAGTAACGTGAACCTTGCAGACTTCGGAAAATCAAATGTATTTAATGAGTACTTCGGGCGCGGACTGTCTTCTATCGTTTTCCAGGAAATCAGAGAGAGTAAGTCTTTAGCTTATTCTGCTTATGTTTCTTATGGAACGGCTTCTGAAAAAGATCATCCTAACTATGTGACCAACTACATCGGAACTCAGGCAAACAAATTACCTCTTGCAGTAAACGCAATGAATGATTTGATGGCAGATTTCCCTCAGATCCCGGCGCAGTTTGAGAATTCTAAAGGTTCAGCGTTGAAGCAGATTGCATCAAACAGAATCAACAGAACCAATATTTTCTACAACCAATTGGCACTGAAAAAACTTGGCGTAGATTACGATATCAGAAAAGATTACTATACTGAAATTCAAAATCTGACGTTGCCTCAACTGACAAGTTTCTATAACAAAGAAATTAAACCGTTGAAGTACAACACCGCCATCATCGGGAAAAAAGAAAACCTGAATATGGAATCGATCAACAAAATGGGTGAGTTCAAAGAAGTTACCCTGGAAGAAATCTTTGGATATTAATTTTTCATTAATATAAATTGTTTGAAGTGAGGCAGAAATGTCTCACTTTTTTTATTTAATTTGAATTTTATTTAATAACTGATGAATGATAATTTACTTATACAGTCACTTAAAATCCTGTCTCAGGACGCTTCCGACCAGGAAAAATACATTCATAATTTGTTTAAAGATGAGAAATATGATAATGCTGAAGAACTTCTTTTAGAGTTTGAAGATTCTGAATTTTTAATTGAAAAATATTTGAAAAATCAGGATATTAAGACTTTGTTTTTTGAGCTTAAAAAAGTAATTGACGAGATTGATCGTAGACAGTTGTTTTACACCTATCATTTAAAGGATGATTTGTGGGAAAAAGTACGTCTTAGAAGCAGAAAACTTTTAATTAGATTGAATCATCAGAATATATATCACGATTAATTTTAAGATAAATCAATAATAAATTACACAGAATATAACCCTTTTGTGTGATTGCAGAATTTAGAATGAGTTGGTATTTTTGACTTAGAATTTTAAATAAATAACTATGAAAACTTATCTAACTGCTTTATTACTATTATTGTGTACATTCACTTTTGCACAAAATGCGGAATTAAAAAAAATCGAAGACGCATTAAATAAAAATCTTGAGGGAAGCTATGCGTTGAGAGGACTCTATGATCCACCATCATACACATTTAAAAATGTAAGTATTGCTGATAATGGGGATGTTACAATGTCATTTGAAGACAAAAGTTTTACAGAGACGTACAGTTTCAAAGATGCAAACATAGAGTTGGATAATATGAGGGTAAGAATTTATCAGCCATCGCCAACCAAGAAAAGTCTCACATTGTACAGTAAAAATAATGAAGCTATTGCTAAACTACTTGAAAGACTGCGGGAACTTTCCAAGTAACAGTACATCACGAAAAACAGAAGCCAACTATCAGGTTGGCTTCTGTTTTTTATAATAAATGTTTTATGATTTCAACTCCTGAATAAACAAGCTGATCTCCGTACGGATCAACAGCTTTTCACCCAAAAAAGTCTCACAGAAAATCTGACAGATGTTTTCATATTGTGAAATCAGGGTTGCTTTGGAAATAATGGTGTCGCCAACCTCAGGCAAATCAAAAATTTCAATTTTTTTGATATTAGTAATGAAACCGATCACCTTCGTTTCTACATCCGGACCTTTAAAAAAACTCTGTCCGAGAATTGAAGAGGAGGTTTGTGCAGAATGCTCGATCAGTCCAGCTTCCACAAAATGGTTGTTGTGAACAAAAATGTTGTCAGATTTGATATCAAAAGAAGTCACAACCTTGTCCGGAGTAAGCTTCAGAATATAATCTGCCATCAGCATAGGTGCGCGATGAGGCAGAAAATGATGAATGTTGATGAGGTTGTCTTCCTTTAACTCCATTTTTTTATGTTTAAAACCTAATAGGTTTCAAAAGCCCGTTAGGTTTGTATTGTGCTAATTTAAATCTTTGCAATTCCTAGGATATTACGAGTTTTTTAAAAACTTCTTTAAAACAAAGCAGACTGATCATCTGTCTCTTTTTACTTTTTCTCTGACTCTTTACACCTATTTTACTACGGTTTTCATCTCAGATTTTGCAATGATCTGACCGTTGATTTTAGTAATGATTTCCACCAACGTTACGCCCATCATTTCATTGATAATCTTTACTTCAGAAACCAAATGGTCACCCAATTTCGGTAAAGTTTCAGCTTCAAATGTTTTGATGGCTCCGATATAGCCTGTAGGTGCTTCTTTTCCGAGAAGATAAAATTTATATCCTGTATGAAGAGCAACGCTTTGAGCCTGATGTTCGATTAATCCTGAAGCCTGGAAAACACCTTCGTGAACGAAAATATTGTCTTCTTTAATTTCAAATCCTGAAACCAGATTCTCGTCTGAATATTCTGAAATTCCACTCACCATCACAAAAGGAAATTTTTGCGGAATTAAACTTTCAACAAAATTTTTGTCGTTGGTTGGTACAGAAATTCCCATTAGCAAACCGTTAATAAAGCACAAGAATAAGCAAATCTTCCGCTTTCAGGGATGCAGAGCATGATTCTTTCTCCTTTTTTCAGTTTACCGGAATTCATCAGCTGCTCAACAGCAATAAAGATAGATCCTGCACCAATATTTCCAACTTCAGAAAGATTGTAAAACCATTTTTCCCAAGGGAAATCAAGTCCTACATTGGCAAATTCTTCTTTTAATCCTTCTTTGAAGTAACCTGAAGAAATGTGTGCTAATACATGATCGATAGAATCAGGGTCAAGATCGTGTTTGGTAAAAGATGCTCTTAAACTTTCTGCTCCTTTTACTAAAATATATTTATCTAAAAGTTTTGTATCCTGTTTTAATGCAAAAATAGATTGATTCAGCCATTCTTCAGCAGGATATTCTGCCCATGATTTCAGGCTTCCGTCTTCCTGCTTTTCGCATCCTGAATACATACAAGCTTCAATTTCGTGCGCGTAAGAATAGAAATCCATCCATTCTACTTTTAAAGAAATTTCGTTTTCTCTCGGTTTGTTTTCAAGCAGAAAAGCTCCGGCTCCGTCCGAAAGCATCCATCTCAGAAATTCTCTTTTGAAAGCAACAATAGGTTTTTCCTCCAAAAGTTTAAGGTTTTCCGCTTCGTGATTGAACTTATCGGCTGTCATCCATGCAGAAAATCTTTCTGAACCTACACAGATGGCGTTATTCTTCACCCCGGCTTTAACATTCAGAAAGGCGTAGTTGAACGCATTCATTCCGGAATTACACAGTCCCGTAGAGGTGTTGATTTCAACCGATTTACCGATATTCAGTTCACCATGAACCATAGAAGCGTGTGAAGGCTGAATCTGGTCTGCTGAAGTGGTTCCGCATGAAAGAAGCTCCATGTCTTCTTTCTTGAAATGTTCGTCAAAAAGTCCCTCCACAGCATTTGCAGTAATTTGCGCATTGGTATGTGTAGGTTTTCCGTTTTTGTCTAAAGCATAGTATCTGGTTGTAATTTTATTATTCCTCAGAATTAAAGCTCTCGCCTTAGAAGGAGTATTGTTGACTAAGCCAAGATAGCTTTCCATTTCATCATTAGAAACCGGCTCATTTGGCAAGTATGTTGAAGCTTTTGTTATGAATACGTCGTACATTTCTATTTTAAATTAATTCCTTGTAAATATTTTTTCTGTTTTTGTCTTTTGTTCCACAAAATAGGTGCAAGCAAGATATGAAAAATCAAAACAATGGGTGAAATGATCCAGATTGCAGCCATTAAATATACTTTAAAAAACTTGATCAGCATCGGGCGTTTTTCTTTTTTCTTCATGATAAGGTTAGACCACACCGTGAAAATTTTGTTCCCCACCTTTTCAACTCTCACAAGGAAAGCTCTGATTTCTACTGCTCCGTTTTTTACCAGTTCGGGCTGCAGATTTACGAAATCGCTGTTGCGGAAATGCTTTTCAATAATCTTCCCGTATTTCCCGGCTCCGTTTATTTCTTCGTCTGAAACGCCTGCCGCAGGAAGGACTCCGGATTTTTCTTTCTGTCCGGTGGTCATCCAGCGAAGGATCGTTAAAACACTTGTATAATTATCTCTCCGGTCGACTAATGCAATGTTTCCGACTAATTTTGCGTCTAAATTTTTCAGATAAACCTTCAGTTTTTCCTGAGAAAGCATCCACATATTTCGGGTTCCGGAGATGGTAACAACTGGCGTGCCTTTCAGGATATTTTCTGCAAATCCACTTTTTAAAAATGATATTACCGGAATAGACGGCGTTAAATACCAAACCTGATAGCCAAAAAGAATCAGATCAAATTTTGTATTTAAAACCTCCTCAGGCGGTGGCAGAATTTCACTTGGAATCTGAAGATAAGATTCCGGAAAGGTGTTGAAAAAAACATCAGACGGCCACGGAAAAGGAAAATCTTTTTTAAGCTGAATGTTGTAGTAAGTTACTTTATATTCGTCTTTTTTATCTTCAAAGGGTTGGGCAATATTTTTTACAATATCTTCCAGCTGTCCGGTCTGAGTGTAATATAAGACAAGTATATTTTTTTGCATTAATCTATTTTATGGTTTACAAAAATAAGATTTTCAGATTTATTATTCGTGCCTAAAAATTTTTATTGCTTCTGAATTAAACAATTGTTTATAATTTGCGTTTTCAAAAGTCTGATTTTTAATATTCAGCAGAATAATGGTCTCCGGAAAATCTTTGATATCAGTAAGATGATATTTTTCGTCAGAAATTAAAAGTACATCAATATTTTTGTTGATTTGTGTCTGATTATCAATGTAATTCAATTTTCTTTTGTGAACAAGATAACTGTTTTTTGCTACAGCTCTTTTTTCTGAATCACTGATTAAACTGAAAATTCTGCGTCCGGCTTGCTGAAGTGTGAGTAATGCATCTTTCTGCCCGAAATCATCAGCAATGTGAAAAACAGTAGCGTCCCTCGGAATGTGTTTGTTCAGTTCAAAATAGACCGATTTGTTTTTATCGAAATCTTCCTTTACAGGTTTTACAACTTCATTTTCTTTATATAAAAAGCTTAAAAGTAATTTCTTTTTAAAATAATTCTCATCCTCAAGCTCATTTCTCAGTTTCGCAAATTCATTTCTGAAATACGCATTGATTTTTTTCGTTCTCTCAGAATAATCTTTTCCAGAACTCAAATCTTCTTTACGGATTCTGTCGCCTACTTTTACCGTAATGCTTCCGTCAAAAATAATAAAATCTCCTTTCGGCTGTACTTCAGAATTTCCGTGAATGTAAATCGGAACGATATCCAAATTAAACTGTTCCGCAATGTAAAAAGCACCTTTGTGAAATCTTTTGACATCGTTATTGTATGAACGTTCAGATTCAGGAAATACAACCAGCGAATATCCCTGCGCAATCTTTTCTCTCAATTGCTCCATGCCGTTTTCAATGCCCTGAGAAACAGGATAGAAGCCTAAAGCCCGCACAATTTTCCCAAAAACCGGAGAATTATACACCCAGTCGTTCACAAGATAAACAATTTTGTGGCTGACCATTCCCATAACCAGTGTATCGAGAAATGAAGTGTGATTGGCGATGATTACGGCAGGCTCAGAGAAGTTTTCATCAGGATTTCTAATGATTTTTTTTCTGACAAAAGGATTGGTGTATAAAACAGAAACAAGAAATTTTGCTAAAACTAATTTAATGAATTCCAAAGTTTTTCCTTTCGATCTTTTCACGAAAATACTTCCGTTGGCAGAGAAAATCAATCCGCCTAAACCATAGTAAATAAAAGAGATGACTGAGTTTAAAAACAGTCTCAAAGTAATTGGCGACAAGCCTTTTTTAGCTCTGTTGATAATTAAAAACCTGAACCAGAACGGATATAATGTGGAGGTGATGACGATGACAGAAAACATTCCAATCAGAGCGACCAAGGCTAATGAATGCAATGCCGGATGCTTGGCAAAAATCAAAGATCCGATGGATAAAATCGTAGTGAAAACCGCCAAAATAATAGAAATCCGATAGGTCGGAAGTTCATTTTTCCCAGTCGTATGCTCTTTCTGCATCGCTTTCGTCAGGAAAATACTGAAATCATCGCCAACGCCAAAAACCAAAGTGCAGACAACCGTACTGAAAATATTTAATTCTAAACCTAAAAAGTAGAGGATTCCGGCAGTTACAACTCCCGTTAAAACAATCGGAAACATCGTCAGTAAAGACAGTTCAAAATTTCTGAAGAAAACAATGATGGTCAAAATAATTGCCAGAAGTGAATAATTAATCAAAGTATTGAAATCTCTTTTCAATAAACCTAAAAAGTTCTCATTCATTTGCTGACGGTCGATTGCCAAAGATTCGTGGCTTTTTTCAACGTCTTTGATGAATGCATCTCTTTTGGTTTCATCCACTTTTACCACATTCGAAACCGTGAAAAATCCGTTCTCATTGCTCAGAAACTCTGAGATTTGAAGTGCCTTTATTTTTTGGTAATCTTTTAAACTTAAACTGGAATAGGTTTTATTTAAATTTTCATTAAACTGATCAAAGGCAGAAGCATTAAAGCCAAATTCATTTCCGTTTTTAACCAATTCAGAAATCGTCTGATTTTTTTTATCCTGATTCCAGAATCTGTTCCACTGATCTACCTTTTTTTGCTGATCTTTTTCAGACAAAACAACATTTCCAATCGAATTATAACTTAAAATTTTTCCTTCCTGCTTTTCCTTTTCCAAAAAGTTGCTCAATCTTGAATTTCTCGCTAACGCTTCGCTTTCAGAATTGCCGTACGATATCGTGTAAATCGATTTTGAAGTGATGTCAGACAGTTTTTCAAGCTTGGCTTCGCTGATTTTTAAATCTTTAGGAATGTAATTTAAATCACCTATATTTTCATTAAAACCAACATGACGAAACCCGAAAAGACAGGCAATAATCATAACAGAACATCCGATAATCAGAGGTTTGTTTTTCTCGTAAGGGTAATTTCCAATTTTATCGATGAAATTGGTGCTTTCTTTTCCTGATTTTTCTTTCGGATGATACAGTTGCGGAACAATGATTAGAGCCGCAAATGAAGACAGAAAAACCGTAATCGCAGCAAAAAGTCCGAGATCTCTCAATGCTTCAGAACGCACAAAAACCAGACATAAAAATGAAACCGCTGTTGTTGCGCTACTAAGAATGATTGGTTGCGTAATTTCTTTATAAAGCTCTTCAATATTATTGTTGTGCTTGTAATGTGTGAGAATATGAAGGGCGTAATCAATTGTAATTCCAATCAGAATTGCTCCGACGCTGAGTGAAATCGCCGAGATTTTATCTTTAATGAAATACAGAATCATCAGTGAAATAAAAACCGCAAAAACGGTCGGCAGAAAAACGATGAGTGGCGTGAAGAAATTCCTGAAATAATAAATCAGCAAGATCAGCAGAACTGTCATTGAAATAATCACCGTATTCTGGATATCTTTTTTAATCTGCTGTGCATTGGCAACCGCAATTACCGGCGATCCAAAGTAGCTGATTTCGGTTTTTCCTTTAAAATTTTTGTTGATGTCGTCTTTAATTTTATTCAAACTGTCGACGAAAACTTCGTTGTTTTTGGTGTCGTTGCTCTTGTTTTTAGGATCGATGAAAAGAAGTAGGTTTTTGCCATCTTTTGAAACGATGTAGTTATCTTCGAGTTTAAAATCTTTGCTGATATTTAAAGCATTCAGTTTTTTGATGCCGAGAAAAGTGATTCCCAAAGGATCTTTTTTTATGAATTCTTTTGTCACAAGACTTGTAGGCGAAACCAAAGAGACATAATTGTTCTCAACCTGTTTTGCAATGCTGTCTTTATTGATTTTTCTTTCAATTTCAGAATAATCATTTTCATCTAAAAACAAAGGTAAATTCTGATTGACAAAATCGAAAGTTTCGGAGATTTCATTATCATTGACTTTTCCCTGAACCGAACCGATATATTTTTGGAGAGGTTCAATTTTATTTAAAAAAGCATCCGCTGTTTCAGAAAGCTGAAAATTTTCGTCCTTCGATTTTTTTTCGATAATGACGATAATCTTGTCTGAAAAGTTGAGCTGCTTCAGAACTTTAGCTGTCAAATCCGATTTTTCATTTTTAGGAATAATCTGATTGATGTCTTCTTCAAAATTTATTTTCGAAGCAAAAAATCCACAGACAATGAGAATTCCCAAAGCCACAGCGATGGAAACAATCCGGTTTTTGGAAATCAGATAATATAATTGGATGAAAAAGCGATGCATTGCCCAGTTAAATCAAGTTGCAAATTTAATTTTTTAGGCTTAAGGTCAAAACTTTATAGGCGAAGTTTTGCTGATAATCAGTAAAATATTCTACTTTTGCAACGCTCGAGCGGTCAGCAGAAGCAAAAACATTACATTCGGCGGCGTATGTTGCAAAACAACGATGAAAAAATAAGTTCGGTCCTCTTTACAGCAATACTTCCTTTTTTGCTGTTTTTCATGGCATATTACGGTTTCGAATCGTCGTACGTAAAACTGAAAACGATGGAGAGAGCTCCAGATTTTATGTTTTCGTCGGTGTATGCTTACCGTGTGATTCCTAATTTTCTTACCGTTCATATCACAACTTTTCTGACAGATTTTATCAATTCAAATCTGATTTCTTTAAAACCGTTTATCGCAAAAAACGGAACGGTTTTTTACCACAGTATTTTTCTGATCAATCTTGTTTTTTTTCTGGGTTCGTCTGTGGTTTTAAATAAAATTTTAAAGTTTGAACCCAACCTTTTTGCCTCGGATCCGAGATTAAGAAAGTTGCTTCATCTTTTGGGTGTATTTCTGATGGTCATCGTGCAGTATGTGCCGACAAACTGTGATTCCATCGCTGTATTCTTTTTCCTGGCAGGGATTTTTTTCAGTTTAAAGTATTCAAAATCGAGACAGAGTAGAGATTTATTTATTCTTGTCGGAATTATCTTTATATCGACATTTGTACGGGAAACAGCCTGTTTGAATATCGCGTTTTTCGCGGCTTTATTTTTTGATTACAGAAAGTTCAGTATTAAAAATTTTGCTTTTTACAAAGAGATCACCGCTGTAATTTTAGCTTTTGTAATTCCTTATATCGGGCTCAGAATGATCATCCCTCAGGAAGGTGCGGTTGCAGAGGGATTTTATCTCGTTCAGAATTTCAGCAGTCCGTTTAATCTTGCAGGATTAGTTTTCGGTACTGTTGTTTTATACTTTATTTATCAACTTTGCGGAGTTGCAGAGCGGAATACTTTCAAAAATTTTATCATCCTGTCTGTTCCTTATCTTGGAATGATTACTTTTGTCGGGCTGTTTTGGGAAACAAGACTTTGGCTTCCTCTTTTGCTGGGAGTACTGGTGATTTCTTCCCAAAACATAAATTTCATAAAGCTTAAATGAGTTTATTTCACCCTTACTACCTGATTGTTTTTGTTGTGCTGTTGGTTTTCAGTGCGCAGGAAGTTTTTGGCCGCAGGGTTGAAAAAAAATACCTCTGGTATCTCGGGATTTTTCTGATTTTAATTGCAGGGCTGAGGAAGTATGTTGGGCCTGATTATGGAAGTTATGTGGGGATTTATGCATTTTCGGATCAGATCGATTATGTGAGTATTATTTTTAAAGCATTATATCTCGATCCACCCAATCCGTTTGAACTTGAATGGATTTTTGTTCTGATTAACAAGGTGTTGCTGAATGTTTTTAATGCGCCTTTTTATATGTTGACGCTTGTTATTGCCGCAATAACCATATATTTTAAGATTGAGTACATAGAAGAAAATACATTTTATCCCTTCACATTTATCCTCTTCATTTTTATACCTGGGTTTTTTATCGGGGAAAGTGGACAGATCCGACAGTGTTTAGGGTCATTTATAGTATATTATTCAATACGGTTTATAAAGTCCAGACAGCTTTTTATGTATCTGCTGTTTATTTATTTGGGTGCAGGTATTCACAATGTATGTTATGTTTTTCTCCCAATGTACTGGGTGGCAAGAATTCCGATTAATAAAGCAGTGATGCTGGGTTCAATTATTATTTCCATCTTTCTGTCTCCGTTTGAAGTCTACCGTATTTTCGGAAGTTTTCTGGAAGGTGTAGCTTCAGACAATATGCTTGTGGAAGGTTTTAATGGTTACGTCGATGAGTCTGTTACCCGTCTGAACGGAGGTATCGGTGTTCCTGAGGGAATGATGGCGGTTCTCACATTCTTTCTGTTCTTTTTTGATAATGAGATGAAAGAAAAGTTTCCTTACTATGAGTATCACAGAAACTATGCGGTAATTGGTATTTGCGCGTATTTTATATTCAGAAACAATCCTATTTTCTCGTCGCGTCTTGCGGGAGCATTTATTGGTTTTTCCTATATCATCATTATTAATACCATGTATGTGGTAAGCGATGCGACCAAGAGATTGATTTACACTTTTATCATTTCACTTTTCATTTTCAACTTTGTTGTATTCTCCAGCTTTAAAAATATTATTAACGGAAACTTCACAATTGAGCTGTATAACAACTATTTGTTACCATAAATCTTCCGTGTTTCAAAAAAATATTTGATTCATAATGAAAAATTAATTCTCAGTTTTCCAAATTGTGAATTTAAATACATATTTTTGCCATCGTTGAATTATCATCAGTTATAAATGTTATTTGTGTTTATGTGTTTACTCATAAACGATTATTATAACTTATTTTGATATAATCAATTGAAACTTTAAAACTAAAGACTAAAATTTGTATCTAAGTATTATTATGAAACAAAAATCTATTTTTCAGAGCTTTACCTCAGCAGGTTTTGTACTATTAAGTTTTTGCAACACGTATGCGCAGCAGGATTTTGCAAAAAGTGATCAGCCGGCAAATAATTTTGTCAACGCATCAAAAATCCCCATGGATCCCGATGTGAATGCGGCCAGGGCCTACACCTACCCATGGCTTTTAGCTCCAAACAGTTATATTTTCGATCCTTCCACCACGAACGACGGAATCTATATTCCTGTGAAAAAAGCATACGCAGTGTGGACCTTCTACAAATATCTCAACAAAGACAGTTTCAATTACGATGGTAAGACAACAGCAGAATTGCTTTGGGAAGACAATCATGGTTTGATTAAAACAAGCGGTGGTGCAAGACTTCGTTTGTCTGGAACCAAGGAAGAAGGAAAAATAGTTGTTCCTGTAAATAAAGGTAAAAAAGGAAATGCAGTTATTGCCTTTAAAGTAGATGGTAAAATTGCCTGGTCATGGCATATCTGGGTGACAGATGATCCTACAGACGGTTCCACTTACCGTAGTTTTGATAATGTTAAAAGAGAAACTGCCACCGGAGCCCCTGAAGTAATCCCTGCAGGAGAATGGAAATGGATGGACAGAAATCTAGGTGCGATCTCATCATCAAACACCGCCGGAGAGTGGAACAGAAGCGGTGGACTTTTGTATCAGTGGGGTAGAAAAGATCCTATTCCGCCACTGGTTTTAAAAGGTGATGATTTTTATGAGGTTTCAGGAAGCATCGGAAGAGTGCGTCACAGAGGAGCGAAAAACTTTACCAATGCAATCAATTTTGATAATTTAAGACTTTTCACACCTGTTTCTACAGCAACTGTGGAAAATAATATGGCGCTTTCGATCAATAATCCCTTAAGCCCAATTTATGTTTATAAAGATGATCTTTCCGGGCCGGCGTATTATAATAACAATGCCAACCTGATGTACAATTGGTTCGGTGCATCTTCAGATATTTTGGGTCAGGATTTACCGAAATTAAATCTTTGGTCCGACAATGCAGAAGGAAATGTAAGCACAAATTACAATGCAGACGACGCGGCTCAGCCGTACAGAAGAAAATCTCCTTTCGATCCTTGCCCGAATGGATGGCGTTTGCCATCGATGCTGGTTGCCAATCTGGCATCTCCAACCTACGTTGATGATGTTAGAATAGATTTTTCCCCATTTGGCGTTCGTACCAATTTAGGTAAAACAGCATTCGAAAGTGCGGGAAATCATATTATAAAGCCATCGGATGCGGGAGTTCCTGCATTTATGACCGGTTTTAAAGTATATCCGAATGTAGGTTTTGACATGACTTCGGTGGGTGGTTTTAATATGGGAACTTTCCCGGGAACTGGCCAGTTGGCGATTAATTCACAACAAGGTCAGTACACCGATCAGCATCAGGTAGGTTTGTGGACGGCAACCATGACAAGACTTTCCGATGCTACACCAGCGGTTTCTGCGAGAGCTTTGTTTATGGTTCCGGATAAATATCAGTCAGACACACCCAATCCGGGCGATGCAACCGTGAAAGGAAGATACTGGTATATGCCGACATCAACCGCTAAAACCTCTGATGCCAACGCATGCAGATGCATTCAGGATCCGGGATATATTGTTCATAACTACAATTATCCTACGGAATATTATGATGAGCCGACAGATTATATGGAAGGTCTAAAAAATCCAAATACTTATCAGATTGTAAAAAACACCACTTCAACTTTGGTTGAAATTCCTGTATCTAAAGCGTTTTCAGTACAAAGCCAGTTGTTGAATAACAAGACAATACTGAATTCAGCAAGTTTTAACAGTTTAAAAGCGAATGTTCTCTGGTCCACCAACACAGCACTGATTGGTTCTGTCGCGCTTTCAAATCCGTCTCCGTCAAGTATAGCAGATCTTTCGAATACAAAAATTCAGGTTAATATCAATCCGAACCAGAGTGGAAATGCCGTGATTACGCTTCACAACGGAAGTATTGCCAGTCCAGTGTATTGGTCATGGCATATTTGGGTGACTGACAGTGCGATTTCTTCTTTCACTTATGCTACGGAAACGCCAAATTCCAATGCGCCGAATTACATCAACTACGTCCAAAAAGGCGATATTCTGAAAACCGAGTTTATGGACAGAAACCTTGGGGCTACCGATGCTTTCCCTGTCGTGGCAAATCCGCTTACGCCTAACGCTACTGAGCTTGCGCAAATCAGAGCTTCCACCGGAATGCAGTATCAGTGGGGAAGAAAAGATCCCATTCCTCCGTTCCAGCATGCTGACAACAGAGCTTCTTACAGCATTTATCTGGGGAATGTTGCTGCTAACGGAACCGTTTCCTACACAGCGCTTAGCTATGCGAACTACAATAATCTTTCAGGAAATTATATCGTTCCTTACAACACTTATTCAAACGCAAGCAACGCGAATGTCGTTACTCAGGATACTGTTCCGGAAAAATTAGCTAAAATTTTATCTTATTCTGTAAGAAATCCATTGGTGTACATGATTCCAAGTACTTTTGCACCTTACAATTCTGCTGTTCCGAATTATACAAACGGGTCAGACTGGATCTCAGATGAGCCCAATTTAGCAGCAGACCGCTGGGGAAGAGGTGGTGAAAAATCCGTTTACGATCCGTGTCCGGAAGGTTGGAGAATCCCTGATTTAACAGGCACAGCAATTATCACCAACAGAGATTTTGGAATTTCGCCATGGTACAAAAAAGACAAAAAAGTAGCTACAAGTTACAGTGTGCTTACTGATTATCTGGGAACAAGAGTGAGAAACAGTACAACTACAACAATCGGTTATATTTACAACAATCCTGCCTACAATGTCGGTAATTTCCCGAATTCAGGATCGAGAGGTTTCAGAAGTGTCGCGGCAAATCAAACGGCGACAGGAACTTTTAATGTTAACAATTATCAGTATCCGGGAGTCTGGACGGGAGCATTAAATTCAAACTATATCGGCAGACCTGTCAATATTCTGTTTGATGCTGCTTCAAGTGCCAACAGAATGATTGCTTTCCATGATAATAATGATCCTTATTTTGGAATGAACTGCCGTTGTGTGAAAGTCAATACCAACGCATCAGGAGATCAGGCGGGGCCAATTCCTGCAATTCCTGTGACGCAGGCAGGTGCTTTCAAGGCTACCAACGTTTTCACTCAGAAACAAATCGAAGAAAAAGAGGTTAAAAATCAAATTTCTCTGTTTCCAAATCCTGTGCAGGATATTCTTTATATCAAGGCTGATGTGAGAAAAGATTATTACTACCAAATCTACAATGCTTCAGGGCAAATGGTGAGAAAAGGTAAATTTGAGAATAATCAGACCAATGTTTCAGATTTAACACAGGGTTTTTATCTGGTAAGAATCAATGACGCAGAAGTTGTAGTAAAAATTATGAAGAAGTAGAAGTTTTAGTTTATATAACAAGAATTTTTCTTTCCCAAATCGTATTGGGTGAAAAAATTCTTTAAAATTGAGCAAAAAAACGTCCTTTAGGGTTGGGGTAATAATTTTGCTCAATTTTAAATTAAATCATCATAAAACAGAACCGAAATTGTTTTTTGAATACGCTTTAATTCCTATTTTTGACAATCAAATTTAAGAACGGGCAAATTCAAAACGGTTTCGGTTCTTTTATTTTGCAAAAACCACATATTTGAAAAAAGCCGCAGAAATTTTTACCGTAAGATTGCTCATCAATTTATTGATTCTGGCAACCGCAGTCTTTGCGCTGGTTTTTACTTTTATACACAACCGCAATTCCGACGGGTATATTCTTGGCGACTGGCTCATCAATTATCAGGATGGCGGTTTTAAAAGAAGAGGGCTTTCCGGAAGCTTCTTTTTTCTTATTCAGGATTTTACAGCTTTAAAATTAAATCTTGCAGTTTACTTTTTCCAAGTCATCATTATTTGTGGATTTTTTTATACTTATTTTAAAATTATTCAGAGAAAACAGCCGGACTTACTGTATCTCTCGCTTTTGCTGTCGTCCTTAGGTTTTATCGGGATTTTTAATTGCGTTGACTATGTCGGAAAAAAAGAATTTATAGTCTTTTTCCTGTTTGCTGTTTTTATCAATCTTTTAGATCAGGACAAACTCAGCAGATTTAAGGAATATCTGATCTGTTTAGGATTGCTGACTGCCATGTTTTTCCATGAGATCACACTCTTTTTTGTTCCCTATTTTTTAATTGGCTTATATTTAAAAAGTGGAAAATTTGAAACTCAAAAATACATTAAGTACATTCTCGTAACTCTCGTTCCTGCAGTACTAATACTTCTCCTCGGAAAAGAAATCAACGACGGTCAGTCTCTTGAAATTTTGAAAGACCGTGGTGTAATTTTAACCAAAGGAATATTTTTCTGGAATTTTGATGAGCGGAAATACATAGAAGAGCATTTCGATGACTACAGATTATACCTGATCAGCTTCCTTATAAGTGCAGTACATGTCGGAATTTATTTAAAGTTTCAAAAGACACGAAAGTTTCTGTCTATTTTATTAATTTCTGCATTTCTCTTCTCTTTGCCCCTGTTTTATCTCGCAATCGACTGGGGAAGATGGCTCTATATTCACATGATTTTTCTGATCGTTCTTTTTTCTTTAAATCTTCCCAAACGCAATTCTGATGAGGTTTCAAAAGGTTTTGGTTTAAATTTAAAAAATGGAATCATTCTTCTTTTTATCCTTTTTTCATTACTGTATAGAGTTGAGATGTCGGGTAAGGGTTTTACATGGGAAGGTTTGCTGTACAGAGTCTTTATTACGCCTGTGGAACTGTTAAATAAAATGCTGTAAATCTGCTTTAATAAAAAAAGGCTTACTTTTGCAAAAATTTCAGGAATGTCGAAAAATTTAGTAATCGTCGAGTCTCCGGCTAAAGCAAAAACTATTCAAAAATATTTAGGTAGCGATTATGAGGTGAAGTCCAGCTTCGGACATATCCGTGATCTGCCTAAAAAAGGGATGGGAATAGACTTGGCCACATTCAGTCCGGATTACGAAGTTTCTGCCGACAAAAAGAAATTGGTGACAGAACTGAAGTCTGCTGTGAAGAAAGCCGATATGGTCTGGCTCGCTTCCGATGAAGACCGTGAAGGAGAAGCTATCGCATGGCATTTGGCTGAAGAATTAAAACTGAAACCAGACAACAGAAAGAGAATTGTTTTCCACGAGATTACAAAAAATGCGATCCTTAAAGCAATCGAAAATCCGAGAGATATTAATCAGAATCTTGTGAATGCTCAGCAGGCCAGAAGAGTTCTCGACAGAATCGTTGGTTTTGAAATGTCTCCCGTACTTTGGAAAAAAGTAAAACCGGGATTGTCTGCCGGAAGAGTGCAATCGGTAGCCGTACGTCTGGTAGTGGAAAGAGAAAAAGAAATCCGCGCATTCACTCCGAAAGCAAGCTTTAAACTGGATGGAATCTTTTTAAATAAAACCTCTCAGGAAATCGCTGCAAAGCTTAAAAAAGATTTCGACAGAGAAGAAGAGGCAGAAAAGTTTTTAGAACTCGCAAAAACAGTTGAATTTAAAGTTCTGAACGTTGAAACAAAACCTGGAAGCCGCTCTGCATCTGCGCCATTTACCACTTCAACACTTCAGCAGGAAGCATCTTCAAGATTGGGATACAATGTTACCAACACCATGCGTCTTGCGCAAAGACTGTATGAAGAAGGTCATATTACCTACATGAGAACAGACTCTGTCAACCTTTCTCAGGAAGCCATTGAAGGTGCAAAAACTCAGATTTTATCAGAATACGGCAAAGAATATTCTTCGCCAAGAAACTATACCACCAAATCATCTTCTGCACAGGAAGCTCACGAAGCTATCCGCCCGACAGATTTCTCTGTAAAAACGATTGGTGACGTTCAGCTGAATAAATTATATCAGTTAATTTACAGAAGAACACTGGCTTCTCAAATGGCTAATGCTAAAATTGAGAAAACCGTGATCGAAATTGGTAACGCAAAACTTCCCCAGCATTTCGAAGCACAGGGAGAAGTGATCATATTTGATGGTTTCCTGAGAGCTTACGGTATCGTAAAAACAGAAGATGACGACGAAGAAAACAACGAAAAACTATTGCCTAAAGTTACTGTAGGCGAAGTTTTAGACTATAAAAAAATTACCGCAACAGAAAAATTCACAAGACCGAGTGCGAGATACACTGAAGCCGGTTTGGTAAGAAAGCTTGAAGAACTGGGAATCGGCCGTCCGTCTACTTATGCACCAACGATTCAGACGATTCAGAACCGTGAATATGTTGACAAAAGAGAGATCGAACCTCAGACCCGTGAGATCGTGAAAATGTCTCTGGTAAAAGACAAAATCAAAAAAGAAGTTCTCGACGAAAAATTCGGGGGCGACAAAAATAAATTCGTTCCTACAGACATCGGTGAAGTGGTAAACGACTTCCTTACTGATAATTTCAGCGAAATTCTAGACTTCGGATTTACCGCAAGAGTAGAAGAAAGTTTCGACGAAATCGCACATGGCGGTCAGAAATGGAAAGAAATGATGACTGATTTCTACTCAAAATTCCATCCGAGGATTGAAGATGTTGAAGAAAATGCAGACCGTGCCAACGGAGAACGTCTCTTGGGTGTAGATCCAAAAACTGGCAAGAATGTAACGACAAGAATCGGAAGATTCGGCCCTATGATTCAGATCGGGGAGCAGGACGATGAAGAAAAACCGGTTTTTGCATCACTTCTGTCAGGACAAAACATCGCTACCATCACTCTGGAAGATGCATTGGAACTGTTTAAACTTCCTTTCGATCTTAATGAATTCGAAGGACAAACCGTTACAATTGGTGTCGGAAGATTCGGACCATATGTGAAGTGGGGCGAAACGTACATCAGCATTCCGAAAGGAGAAGATCCGCTGTCGATTGATCAGACCCGTGCAGAAGAGATTATTGCTGAAAAGAAACTTGCAGATGCGCCGATTGCATCTTATAAAGGCGAGCCGATCACAAAAGGAACGGGAAGGTTTGGTCCTTTCATCAAATACCAAAGTATTTTCATCAATGTTCCGAAGAGATATAATTTCGAAAATCTTTCTCAAAGCGACATCAACGAATTGGTGGAAGCAAAGTTGGAAAAAGAAGCCAACCGTTATATCCAGCATTGGGAAGCAGAAAAGATCTCCATTGAAAATGCGAGATGGGGCCCGATTGTAAAACACGGAAAAAATATCTACAAAATTCCAAAGAAAAAAGACGACACCAAATACGAGGCAGACGACCTGAAAGAAATCTCCATCGATGAGGTTAAAAAATGGATTACCGCTCAGGATCCTAAAGCTTTCGCAGAAAAGAAAAAACCTGCAGCGAAGAAAGCTCCTGCGAAAAAGGCAACGACTGCTGCTAAGAAACCTGCGGTGAAGAAGCCGGCAGCGAAGAAGTAACTAAAATTTAAACCTTGTCAAGATTCATAACCTTGACAAGGTTGGGCATAAGAAAAAGCACAGATTTTTGGTCTGTGCTTTTTTGTTACTTGCATCTTGTGCGCACCAGCGGAGAGATTAGGAAGTTGACAATAATGTAGAATCTTCTATTAATAATCAACATTACCTGCTCCTACCCATTTTGATGTAATTTTATTTAAATTGATGTTTTTTAGATTTTTATTAAATCTTTTACCATTCAGTATAAAACTGCTCTTCCACTTAAATCGTATGTAATTCCAAACCATAACTATGATCCGTCTCATCCTTATTATCATTCTATTCATCCTTTCTTTAGTGAATTTTTTTCCGGTACCAAGCCAAAGTACTTGGTATGTCGGTATTGCCGTGCCCGAATTTCCATGGGTTTTTATGATGGCTGCATTGGCATTGCTGGTTTGGAGCTGGTATTCCAAAAGATTCAGAAAACTGTCGCTTATTTTAGGCGGAATTACTTTTTTGATACTCAGTTCGCCAATTGTGCGGGCTTATAATGTTGGAAGTCATCTAAGTGAAGATATTGAACAATCATTTGGTGTAAAAGATGCAGATATGAAAGGTTTTCATCAAAAAAAACCCTACAGCTTTTTACAAATGTTTACAGGAAACGGGGCGAAAGATATTCCTTTTAAAACCTATCATTATGCAAAGACCGATGGTGTTGATCTGACTTTAAATTTCACGCCTTCCGCAATTTCTGGTGTGCGACCGTGTTTAATTGTCGTTCATGGCGGCTCGTGGAAGCGTGGAGACAACAGTGAGATCGCAGCTGCCAATAATTATTTTGCCAATGCAGGTTATCAGGTAGCAACGATTAATTACCGGTTGGCTCCGAAATTCCCAAGTCCGGCTCAGCAGGAAGATTTGCATTCTGCTTTTAAATGGATTCGCCAACACGCTGAAGAACTGAAAATTGACACCTCCAACATTGTTCTGATGGGAAGATCTGCAGGCGCATCCATTGTTCTGACGATGGCTTACACAGGAAATGAAAGTGGCGTAAAAGGGGTTGCTGCATTTTATGGAGCCATCGATATGCCGTGGAGCTATAAAAATCCGGATAATCCTTTGATCATGGATTCCAGAGAAGTGCAGAGAGATTTTTTAGGAGGAACACCCGAAGAAGTCCCTGAAAAATATATTGCCGAATCACCAATTTTTCATGTCAATGCCAATACAACGCCTACTTTGCTTGCTCACGGCTGTCTAGATGCGCACGTTTGGCATATTCAAAGTGAAATGCTGAAAAAAGAATTGGATAAACATCATGTAAAAAATTATTTGCTCACAATTCCTTGGGGAACGCATGGTTTTGAATATAATCTGAATGGTCCTGCCGGTCAGCTTTCTATGTATTCTGTGGAGCGGTTTTTTTATTCTTTGACGCAGATGAGAAGGTAAGTCTTTAAAAGTTGAATGAACTGTATTTAATCCTGATATTTATTGATTAGCAATTTCGTTTTTTTATCAAAGTTAAAGGCGTAGTAGGTAAGCGGTGTGTAATAAAATAAAACCAGATTGTCGTTACAATCTTTACAATACTTGATTTTATCGGGTCTGCCCCAAGTTTTTATAAATATATCTTGAGTAATATTTAAAGAGGTATTCTTAAATTTTGCTGAATAGTTTCTTTCATAAAAAACTAATCCGACAATTAAAAAAAATGCTAAAGTAAATAGAGAAACAAGACTTATAGCAATTGATTTTGTTACAGTTTTCATATTACTAATTTATAAATATTAAACTTAAACAAAACTATTCAAAATTAATCATGTCAAACACCCCTAAAGTGCAGGATGCTCCGACAAACCAATCAGAGTAATTTGGCAATGCAGAGATTTGATGATATGAAAGATCCGAAAAACTTTTCACGTAAAGAATTTATACAGCTTTCATGCTTAGGTGTGGCTGCTGTGTTTTTTGGTTCGTCATTTACAGATTTGCTTCGTTCTGAAGATAAACCTTATTTTAATTTAAAACCCATTGGCAGATCACTCGAGCTCGAGGGTTATTACATTTGGTGCTCGTCTCCGATCTGGGGTGAAGATGGAAAAGTACATCTTTTTTACTCCCGATGGAAGAAAGAAAAAGGCATGGGCGGCTGGCTCAACGGTTCAGAAATCTGCAGGGCAGAAGCCAGTTCTCCATTTGAAAAGTTTGAACATAAGGAAGTGATTTTAAGTCCGAGAGGGAAGGGTTTCTGGGATGCGACCACCTGTCATAATCCTCTAATTAAAAAAGTCGATGACCGGTATTATTTGTTTTTCATGGGGAATTCCAACGGGAAAACAAATACGAAAAGAATAGGCTTGGCAACCTCAAAAAGTCTTGACGGAGAATGGACAAGACCTGACCAGCCATTGCTTTTACCAGGAAAAGAAGGCGAATGGGATGATCATTGCACTACCAATCCGGCTTTTGTAGAAGGAGGCGACGGAAAATACTGGCTGTTTTACAAATCCTGGAACACCAAAGAATATGAAACCCAAAAAGGAACCGTCCGCGGAAACCGGAAATATGGCTTGGCTAAAGCCCTAAAGCCTGAAGGTCCTTATGTGAAAGTCTTAGAAAATCCGGTGATTGATTTTTCTGCGATGCCCAATAATGCACAGCTGGAAGATGCTTTTATATGGAAACAGAAAGGCAAATTCCACATGGTGGCGAGAGATATGGGATTTTATAATCATGAATATGGTTTGCATTTGACCACAAAAGATGGTATTAAATGGACAAAACCTGAAATTGCTTATTTGGATTTAAAAAAGTACGTTGCCGAACCCGAACCACCGAAACATCTCAAAAGATTCGGAAGACTGGAAAGGCCGATGATTTTGATGGATAAAAAAGGTGAAAGGCCACAATTTCTTTTCGGTGCTACTCAAGGCGGGAAATTTGAAACATCTACCACTTTTGTTTTTGAGATATTGAAACATTAATTTTTATCATACTTAATTCTTAATATTTATTACTGTAGAACCATCAACGAAGTTTTGTTGATGGTTTTTTAATCGTAAAAATCATTTTATTTTAATATTTTTGAGGCTATTAAAGGAGCTTGAAGCATGAATTTTGAAGATTTTATCATTTCGCCACGCAATTTCAGAACAGAAAACTGGCAGATTGGAAGCAGAATTACCAAAGAAATAAAAGAAGACAGTATTGTTTTGCTTTTTGTTTCAGATTATCGTGGTGCGGGCGGTGAAGCAGAAGTGCAGGATTTTACGGCTGTCAGAAAGGAATTTTACCAACTTTCTCAACTTGATTTTGATATTCCGGTTGTGGATTTGGGTGATTTGGTTTCGGGAAAATCTGTGGAAGATTCTCATTATATTCTGCAGGAAGTTTTATCAGCTTGTCATCAGAAAAGAGCAATTCCGGTGATTATTGGTGGTTCAAATGACTTTGCTTTTTCCTTATTTTCAGGATTGAATTTTCATCAGCAGAATATTAATTATACTCAGATCAGCAATATAATTTCCTTAAAGCAGGCTGAGGAGATTAACGAACATACATTTTTAGGCAAAATTTTCGGATCTAAAAACTTCTCGATTAAAAATTACCATCATCTGGGATATCAGAAGCATCTCAATGAAAATGATTCTGTAAAACTTATTAAAGAAGTGGAGTTTGATATCGTCCGTTTGGCAGAAATGATGAATTCTACTGAGAAAACTGAACCTTTTTTCAGAAAAGCAGATTTGGTAACGGTTAATTGTGATGCGGTGGAAAGTTTCAGTGATGCATTCTCTGTTAATCCACAGGTCAACGGTTTAAACAGAAGAGAAATCTGTGCCTACATGAAAGAAATTGGCTTAAGCGAAAATTTAAAATCTGTCGGCATTTTCAACTATAATATTTATACTGAAAATCATTTAAACCATCAGCTTTTAGCGCAAATGATCTGGTATTTAATTGAAGGAATCAACATCCAGAAATCTCATCCTAAAGAAAGACAGTACGAACTTTTCTATGTTTTGATCAACGACAGACAGTATGCGTTTAAACGCGATACTTTCAGCAGTTTATGGTATTTTGGTGATGATGAAAATATTGAAAACTGTATTCCCTGCTCGAGAAAAGATTTTGATGATGCTAAGAAAGGCTGGTTGAATGCGAGGTTTACAAGAGTTTAAAGCTTAATGCGAAGCGACGAAGTCGCGGGATGTCGGTAGAACAATTGACATTATAATTGAACATTTAAGCTGCGTAGCTGCGAAATATCGGTAGAGAAATTTAATAATGACAAATCATTCAAAAACAAACAGAGTTTCGGTAATTGTTCCGGTTTATAATGTGGAATTATATCTGGAAAAATGCCTCACGTCTTTGGTGAACCAAACTTTGCAGGATATTGAAATTGTCGTAGTCAACGACGGAAGCACCGATGGTTCACAGCTGATTATTGATCGCTTTTCTGTTGAATTCCCTTCAAAAATAAAAGCTTTTACTAAAGAAAACGGAGGATTAAGCGATGCCAGAAACTTTGGAATCGACCGTGCTTCCGGAGATTATATCGGTTTCGTAGACAGTGATGACTATGTTTCTGAAACCATGTTTGAGGAAATGTTGAATCTTGCTGAAAAACATGATGCAGAAATGGTGATCTGTAATATTCAGAAAGTGGATGAATTCGGAAATATTACCCAAAAACTGACTCAAATTCCGAATATGCCTGAAAAAATTGATCTGGAAAGCAACTTTTCAGTCTTTTCAGATCTGAGTTATTTTGCTTGTAATAAATTGTTTAAAAAAGAACTTTTTCAGAATAAAAGATTTAAAAAAGGAGTTCATTTCGAAGATATTCAGCTTATCCCGCAACTTTTACTGCAATGTAAAACGCTGGCACAGACTCAGAATTATCATTATCATTATCTGGAACGCAGCAATTCCATTTCAAAAACACATACCGAAAAAGGGCTCGATATTCTACATGCCGTGCTGGATGTTGAAGATGCTTTTCAATTATCTAAATATTCATCTAAGAGAAGTGAGCTTAAAAACTTTCAGATTCTTGAAGGCGTTTACACTTTTTTAGCCTATCTCGCCTTTGTGAAAGACGATTATGCATTTAAAAATATGAGTAATAAACTCAGTATTTTCATGCAGGAAAGGAATGTTAAATTTAAAGATATATTGATTTACAATCGTTTTGATAGAAATTATCTGTTATCTTTGCCGTTGAAAAAAAAAATTTATTATCTGCTTTATTTTAGCGGTTTTTACGGAGTTTTAAAAAAAATAATGTAAAAATTTTCTGCTGATCTGAAAGCTGTACACAACCGGAATGAGGAATTTTGAATTATTCTTATTGCAAACAGGACTTCCCTTTTTTTATCTGAAAGTAGGCTTGGCATTAGTGTTTTCATTTGTCATTACCTATTTTTCGGTTCCTACAATCATTAAAATTTCACGCAGAAAAAATCTCATGGATGAGCCAGGACAAAGAAGCTCACATTTGAGAAAAATACCCAATCTTGGCGGAATTGCTATTTTCTATTCAATAGGAATTTGTGCTTCTATTTTTGCCCACGAAATTTTTGATCTCTACAAATTTCTTTTTGCATCGTTGATCATTCTTCTTTACGTTGGTGTGATGGATGATATTATGGTGATGAGAGCTTACAAAAAACTGATTGCTCAGATTTTGGTCTCCGTTGTATTGGTGATGGGCTCAGATGTACGTATCAGAAGTCTGTTTGGGATTTTTGGCGTTTACGAGCTTAATTATTTTATCAGCGTTATTTTTACAGTTGTCACCTTTATTATTTTAATCAATGCTTTCAATTTAATTGACGGAATAGATGGTTTGGCGGGAGGGTATTCTCTGCTGTGCAGTGCACTTTTCGGGATCAGTTATTACCGTTTAGGGGAATATAATTATCCGTTGGTAATTCTGTCGGTATGTATTATAGGGTCTGTTTTGGCGTTTTTGTATTATAATCTCTCGCATTACCGCTCTACCAAGATATTTATGGGCGATACGGGTTCAATGCTTTTAGGATTTTTACTGGCGTTTACAGCGGTTTGTTTTATTGATATCTTTATAGACAAGGAAATCCCCAATATGCCCCGCTATCATTTGAAATCTGCGCCGGCAATTGCTGTAGCGATTTTGATATTACCTATTGTAGATACGCTTAATGTCATCATCATCAGATGTATCAATAAAAAATCACCGTTTGAGGCAGATAAGAATCATATTCATCATAAACTGATCAGGATGAATCTTACTCACCGAAGATCGAGCTTTTATATCATGTGTTATTATCTTATGATCATTATTGTCGCGTACTTTCTGAGACATATTGATGTGAATCTTCTGCTGATTGTTGTTTTGTCTCTTGGGTTTTTGGGCGCTTACCTTCCGGACATCGTCACAAAGGTTCAAAAACTAAAAACACAACCTTAACTTTAAATTTCTATTTTTGCAAATTAATTTTTATTCAGTAATGAAAAATTTGAATTATTACCTGTTAATATTGTTGCCATTCTTTTTGTCATCTTGTATTGCACCGAAAGATGTAAAATATATGCAGCCCAGCGAAAGTCTGGTAATCAATGAAGAAGGGCTTATTCCATATAATATTCCTGTATACAGAGTTACTAAAAATGATATTTTAAAACTGGATATTGTAACTACACCGAAAGGTGATGCTGCTCAGTTTTACAGCACAATGTATGCACCGGGTTCTACAGTAAACAATATCACTGTGGCCGGAGGTTCCGGTACTGGTGGAAACGCTATGATTTATTTCACCGGACTGAAAGTTGATTCCAACGGAGATATAAATATTTTCGGAATTGGTTTTGTGAAAGCAGAAGGTAGAACTGTGGAGGATATTTCTAAAGATATTCAGGAGAAAGTGAACGAAAATTTCCAGGAAGGCAAATCTGAGGTTCGTCTGAATACTGCCGGAATTACTTATTACGTTTTAGGTGATGTGGAAACTACCGGAATGACAGGTGAAAAAGTCGTAATGAAAAATACACTTACTTTATCGGAAGCAATCTCAATCAACGGAGGTTTGAACAGAACAATCGACAGAAAAAATATTGTTATTCACAGAAAGTATCCTGAAGGAATTAAAAGAGCAAAAATAGATCTTACAAGGGAAGATGTAATGAATTCGCCTTATTATTATGTACAGAATGGTGATGAAATTTTCCTAACTACAAGAGGAAGAAGTCTTAACGGATTCGGGAAAGATCCTGTACAGACAATCATAAGCGGGGTTTCTGTGTTTACTACGGCTTTATCAGTTTATTTACTTATCAAAAATCTATAGTATGATTCCGGAAAGAGAAAATAAGACAGATAAGATTCAGCCTAAAGAAAAGACTGGTTCATTTGCGATTTTTGATATTGAGCATTTCATAAGAAGAGTAATCAGAAACTGGTATTGGTTTGTGCTGATGCTGATGATGGGTTATGGAATTGCCTATGTTTACGGGAAATACTATGCGCAGAATATTTTTGCATCAAATCTTTCTTTAAGTGTTTCAAATAATACAGCAAGTTATTTTACGCCCAATCAATCCATCAACTTCATTTGGGGACAGGGCGGAAATCAGGATGGAATTTATTTAAAGAAAATGTTACTTTCACGTACTCACAATGAGTTTTTGGTGAAAGAGCTGGGACTGTTTGTAAATTATAAAACCAAAGGTGTTATTAAAGCGACTTACCTCGATAAGGAAGATTCGCCGGTATTTGTGGAAATAGACAGAAAACATCTTCAACAGGTAAATTATCCCATTACAATTATTCCTAAAAGTAACGGAGCTTACGAAGTTCAGCTTCCTGAAGAAGGAGAATCTACAAATCTTTATAATTATGAATATGAAGGCTATCATTACGTAGATGGATACACAAGACCAGATAATAAAACAGTAAAAATAAATGAATGGTATACAACACCAAATCTCAGATTCAGATTGGTGCCTAACCCAAAAACGCTGTCGATAAAACTTGATAATATAATTGTAGAACTTTCCACCGTAAATGATGCTGTGAACGGCATTATCGGTACCATGGCTGTGGATTTTGACAAGGAAATCAATACCATTATGATTATTACCAAAACAGGATATAATCTGAACAGTACCGTTAATTTCCTGAATAAATCTGTTGCTGAACTTCAGAAGAAACGATTTGCAGATAAAAATATTCTTGATGAAAATACAAAAGAATATCTTGAAGACAATCTAAAATCCATCAGAAAAAAGTTAGATTCTAGTGCTCAGGTAATGAACTACCTGAAAACTTCAGAAAAATTGTATGATATCAAAAACAGAGATGAAAAATCTTTAGAAAGAATAAAAGAACTTGAAACCAAAAAAGCCGATCTTTTAAGCAAACTCAGCTCACTCAACACCATTAGAAACAGTGTTGACGGACAGAATTTTGAGAAAATGATCAGTACTTCCGCTGCAGGTTTTGAAGATGGTCTCTTCCAGGCATCTGTGGCAGAAATGAAAGCTTTGTATGCTAAAAGAAGGGAGATGTCGGCAATTTATACTCCCAACTCAGAGCCTATGAAGGAGATCAACAGACTCATCAGTGAGGCCAGAGTAAATTCTAACGGTGCTCTGAGAAATTATCATACAGTTTACACCTCTGAGATATCAAAAATTGACCAGCAGATCGGCACTGCCAATATGGATCTAGACACTTACCCAGAAAAGCAGAGAAGATATTTGGATGCTGAACGTGGATACAATATGATTGAAGCTACGTACAACAGTATTCTGTCAAGACAGAATGAAAGCCAGCTGAGACTTGCCACCAATAAATCGGATATTTCAGTAATTGACCCTGCAAAAAATCTTGGACAAGGACCAATCGGACCAAACGTAAAAGGAACCAAATCGATGATTATGGGAGGGCTGTTGTTACTGCCATTATTTTTCATTGGTGTCGGAGCATTTTTAGATACGAAGATCAGAAATATAAAAGAGCTTCTGAGTGTTACCAAAATTCCACTTTTGGGTGTTATTGGGAACAATGGCAACGGAGATACGATGCTTACTGTTCTGGAGCAACCAAAATCTTCAGTGTCAGAATCTTTTAGGGGAATCAGAGCGAATATGCGATTCCTCTCTGGCGAAAATGACAAAAGCAAAGTTATTCTTATAACATCATCTGTTGGTGGAGAAGGTAAGACTTATGTATCAATTAACCTTTCTTCAGTATTGGGACTGAGTGACAAAAAAACGATCTTGTTAGGAATGGATCTTAGAAAGCCGAAAATTTTCAATGATTTTAATATTGATAATAAATTTGGTATCTCAAATTACCTGACTGGTGAAGTGGGAATTGAAAAAATCATCAACAAAACAAGAATTCCGAATCTGGATGTCGCAACTTCCGGACCTATACCTCCGAATCCTTCTGAACTTTTGATGAGCGAAAAAAACATCCAGTTTATTGAGGAACTTCGCACCATGTATGATTTCATTGTTATTGATTCTCCTCCTGTAGGTTTGGTAGCTGATTCATTTGAACTGATGAAGCATTCTGATGCCAATCTTTATGTAGTGAGACATGAGTATACAGAGAAATATATGCTCAAAATGATTACAGAAAAATACCACGATAACGAGATCAAGCATTTGGGAATTGTCTACAACGATTACAATACCAAGCAGGGTTATGGCTATGGTTACGGCTACGGTTATGGCTATGGTTACGGCTATTTTGATGAAGACAAAAACTACAAAGAGCCACTGTTAATCAGGGTAAGAAATAAACTGCGTGATTTTTTCAACAAAAAATAGAGTAAGACCCTCTTTTTTGAGGGTTTTATTTTTTTAAATTGAACCTTCTTTCAGTTTTTCAGAAAAAAAAGGTTCACGAAAATTTTGATATTTTAATGATTTTATAAAAAAAATAAAGAGCCTTCAAAATTTCTAAAAACGTGTGCAAAATAGCATAAAAAGAATATTTTTAACATTTTGCCGTTTAGTTACATATTAATTATGTTTTTTTGTTTATTTTTAACTAATCATTAAGATTATCATTAATATAAAAATGTTTTATATTTGCAAAAATTAAATTTTAAAATAACCATAAATCCGTATTCTTTTATGAATAAAAAATTATTGTTTAGCTTCCTTGCCATTTTTAGCGTAATGGTATCAGTGAAAGCTCAAAGAAACGAATTGGGAATTCGATTGGGGATGAGTAATCTTGTTGGCGATATCGGCAAAACAAATTATATCCTGCAAAAACCTCTGGATTTAGACAGAGCCTCTGAATGGGGATTTCCTTTTTATGGTGGTTTATTATACAGATTTAATTTTAATCCTTATCAGACTGTAAGATTAGACGTTGGTTACAACCAGGTACAGTTCAGCGATAAGGCTGCAAAAGAAGAATACAGAAGAAACCGTAATTCTTTTGGGAAGAATGATATCTACGAAGCAAGTTTGCTTTTTGAATACAACCTTTTCCCTGTAAACAACGAGCAGATGAGTATGTTGAGTCCATATGTTTTTGCCGGTTTCGGAGGGATTATGTTTGATGCTCCTAAAGCCACTGTGAGACACGATTACAGAAGAGATGCCAACGGAGTGGCTCAGGCGCCGATTGATGAGCTTGATTTTGTAACTACCGTAGATTATTCCTTAGGAAAAAAAATAGCACCTATTGTACCGTTTGGTGTTGGTTTGAAATATAAATTCAACCACGGATGGGCAGTTTTTGCAGAAGCAACTTTCAGACTTGCTGTAACAGATCAGTTAGATCACAGTAAGGTTCTCAGAACAGATGTGAACTCAAGCTATAATGCAGAAATTTTGAGCCCTTCTACAGGAGGATCATTGCTTGAGACAGGGAATTATTTTATTGTTTCCAAAGAAAGAGAAGCAGAATTCATCAGAACCAGAAATGTAGGTGACGGTGAATCAAGAGATTGGTTGAATACCTTCAGCCTTGGTCTTACCTACTCATTCGGAAGACCTCCTTGTTATTGTGATTAATTATTATGTCGTTGATTAAAGATAAAATAGACCCCGAAAAATTACCACAGCACGTTGCAATCATCATGGATGGTAACGGCAGATGGGCAAAATCCCGGGGTGAAGAAAGAACATTTGGCCATAAAAATGCCATCGATGCTGTAAGAAATGCAATTAACGCATGTAATGAAGTTCATATTCCTTACCTCACGCTGTACACGTTCTCATCAGAAAACTGGAACCGTCCTGAAGAGGAAGTCAGTACCCTGATGAATCTTCTTACCGAAACGCTGCTTTTGGAAGCTGAGGAGATTTTTACCAAAGGTCTGCGTTTGCACGTTATTGGTAATGTAGACAAGCTGTCTTCTTTGGTTAGAGATCAATTGATGCATGTAATAGATCTTACCAAAGATAATACCAAAGGCAATCTGATTTTAGCAATCAGCTATGGCTCTCAGGAAGAAATTCTGAATGCCGTAAAGAAAATCGGTAACGACGTAAAAGAAGGAAAAATTGAAGTTGAAGATATCAACGAGCAACTATTCGAAAATTACTTATATACAAAAAATATCCCTCCTGTAGATTTGTTGATCAGAACAAGTGGTGAAGTGCGCATCAGCAACTTCCTGCTTTGGCAAATCGCTTATGCAGAGCTACAGTTCCTCGATATTCTCTGGCCAGATTTTACAAAAGATGTATTCTTTCAGTGTATTGTAAATTATCAAAACAAAGAAAGAAGATATGGTCTCACGGGAGAACAAATCAAAATCCAGTAAATTTTTTAGAAAAGAAAGACTACGATAAAATGAAGTTTAGATTATTACCCATCATTATGTTTGCGGCTTCTGCACATTTTTATGGACAAGTAACACCACAGGACAGTACCGCTGTAAACACAAGCATACTGGCAGATAATCAGCAGGGAGCTTATACTCTTAAAGATATTGTTGTGGATGGGGTAAAAAAATACACACCTGCTCAGATTCTGAGATTTACAGGTCTGTCAAAAGGAGAGATTGTAGACATTCCGGGGCAAAAGATCAGTAATGGGATCAAAAAGCTTTGGGACACACAGTCTTTTTCTGAAGTGGAGGTGTATGTAGAGAGCATTGAAGGACAAACTGTAGTTTTAAAATTTTATCTTCAGGATCTTAAAGAGCTTGGAGAAGTTAAATTTACAGGAAAAGGGATTGGTAAATCCAAGAACGAAAAACTGGCAAAAGACAACAATCTGAAGCCGGGAACGAAGATTACCCAGAACCTTGTTTCAAGTCTTAAAACCAATATTCCTAAAGATTATGTGAAGAAAGGTTTTGCAGACGCAAGCATTAGCATTCAGGATAAAGTGAATGCCAACGACCCGAATATGGTAGACTGGACGATCAATATCGACAAAGGCAAGAGAATTAAGATCAGTCACATCGAGTTTGAAGGGAACGAAAACGTTACCGATGCTAAACTTAGAAAAAAAGCATTCAAAGAAACCAAACAAAAAAGATTCGGTATCGGAGGTATTCTGAAATCGTCTAAATTCATCGAAGAAAAGTATCAGGAAGACAAACAAAGTCTTGTGAATTACTACAACTCTTTGGGATACAGAGATGCAAAAATCGTTTCAGATTCTGTTTGGAGAAATAAAAAAAATAATTACGAAATCAACGTAAAACTTACGGAAGGTAAAAAATATTATATCGGTGATATTACTTTTACCGGAAATACAGTGTATCCTACAGAATATCTTCAGAGAATTCTTGGGTACAAAAAAGGTGATATCTACGATGCAGTAGGTTTCAACAAAAAAGTTGGTGAAGACGGTGGTAAAGAAGATGATTCTGATATCAAGTCGAATTACATGAACAACGGTTACCTTTTCTCAACCGTTACTCCGGTAGAAAAATCGGTGAATGGAGATTCTGTAAATCTTGAAATCCGTATCACTGAAGGTGAGCAGGCTACCTGGAACCGTGTGACTTGGGAAGGAAACGTAACCACGCATGATCATGTTATTCTTCGTTCGCTAAGAACTAAACCGGGTGAGCTTTTCAAAAAATCTGAAATTAAAAGAACGTATTTCGATTTGGCGGGGATGTCATTTTTCGATCCTCAACAGATCGGTCAGGATATCAACCCAAACCAACAGGACAATACTGTTGACTTAAACTGGAAATTGGTTGAAAAAGGATCATCACAGGTTCAGCTTCAGGCCGGTTACGGTGGTAACAGTTTCATCGGTACTTTAGGTCTTACATTTAATAACTTCTCACTGAGAAATTTTCTTAAATTTAAAGACTTCAGACCGGTACCTCAGGGTGATGGACAAACATTGTCTATTCAGGCTCAGGCTGGTCAGTATTTCCAGAATTACGGTATTTCATTTACAGAGCCATGGTTGTTCGGGACAAAACCAACAGCACTTTCTGTAAGCTTAAATAACTCGCGAGTAAATTACAGCCAATACAACGGTCCGGATCAGAGATTAAATATTTTCTCGGCATCAGTAGGTCTAAACAGACTTCTAAGATGGCCGGATGATTATTTCTCACTGTACACAGGTCTTCAGTTCCAGAAGTATAATTTCAGCAATTATCCTTTTGAATTCGGTACATCTACAGAATTATACGGTAATGCAAATAACTTAAGCGTAAATGTTGGGTTAAGCAGAAACTCGGCAGGTATAGATCCGATTTTCCCAACAACGGGTTCAAATATTGAATTGTCTGGAAAATTTACACCGCCATATTCACTTTTCAGAGACAGGAATTACTCTTCAATGTCGCCTGTGGAAAAGTATAAGTGGATGGAGTTTTATAAAATTAAATTCAAAGCTGATGTTTACAACGAAGTTCTTGGCAAACTTGTCTTGAGATCTTCTGCAGAAATGGGCTTTATGGATGGATACGACAAAGCATTGGGAGCGCCGCCGTTTGAAAGATTCTATGTAGGTGGAACCGGTCTTTTCGGAGGTAGATTCGATGGTAGAGAGCTTATTCCATTGAGAGGTTATGAAAATGCTTCTACTTATGGTGGAACATTAGATGATATTACGCCGACAGGTGGAGGTACTATTTACAACAGATTTACGTTAGAGTTAAGATATCCAATCTCAATGAGCCAGACAGCGAAAATCTATGCATTGACTTTTGCTGAAGGTGGTAACGTTTGGAACTCTTGGCAGGGCTACAACCCTTTTCAGCTGAAAAGATCAGTTGGTGTAGGGGTAAGAGTGTACATGGGAGCCTTTGGTTTAATTGGTTTTGACTTCGCATACGGTTTCGACAGAACAGTATTAGGAACAGAGCCTGCAGGTTGGAAAACACACTTCTTAATGAACCAATCTTTATAATTATGAAAACTTTAAAAGCTTTTATTTTTCTTTTCGTTTTTTCTGCATTTTCATTTGTGAATGCTCAGAAAATAGGTGTTGTAGATACTGAATATATCTTGGGTATGCTTCCTCAATACAAAGAAGCTGAAGCAAGATTAAATTCCCAGATTGATACCTGGCAGAACGAACTGCAAAGTCAGCAGTCTGAATATGAAAAGAAAAGATCAGCTTTTGAAAACGAAAAAGTTTTATTGATTGGTGATCAGCTGAGACTTCGTGAAAAGGAAGTTTTAGATTTAGAAAAAAATATTAAGACCACTACAAGTTTAAGATTTGGTTCTACTGGTGAAATAAGTAAGTTGAGAGCCAATTTGATGACACCTTTTCAGGATCAGATCTGGGCGGCAATCCAGAGAATGTCTGAAAAAAACGGACTGGGCATGGTTCTTGATAAAACAGACAACAATGTTATTTTCCTGCAGAAGAGATATGACTACACTGATAAAGTTTTAGATATACTTTTAAAAGGATCAGACAAAGAAAAAAAGAGCAAAAAATAAATTCTGATTGCGGTAATTAACTTTTTACTATTTTTGCAATCAAAGAAAAAACAAAAATTATCTATTTACCTATTATGAAAAAATTAAGTGTATTATTTGCAGCGATATTGATGATGGCCTCTTTCGGAATGGCTAAAGCGCAAAAAGTTGCTACTTTAGATGTATTCGGAGTGCTTAATGCAATGCCGGAAAAAAAGAAAGCGGATACAGATCTTAAAGCTTTTGCAGATACCAAAGAAGCTGAAATCAAGAAAAAAATGGAAGCAGCTCAGACTAAGTATGATCTTTATATGAAAGAAGCTCAGACTAAAACTGAAGCTGAAAACAAATTGAGAGGTGACGAAATGAAGAAACTTCAGGACGAGATCACTGGAATGCAGCAAAAAGCTCAGAAAGATCTTCAGGCTAAGCAGGACGCAGCTTTCAACCCAATCGAGGCAAAATTAAACACTGCGATCGAGAAAGTATCTAAAGCTGGAGGTTACGAGTTTGTATTAGACGGTAACTCTACTTCATTGGTTTACAAAAACGGTGCAGACATTACAGATGCTGTAAAAAAAGAATTGGCGATTAAATAATTTTAATTCCAAATAATAATCACCACCTTTATTCTTTATTAAAGGTGGTTTTTTTATTTTTGTACCATGGAAAAAGAAGTCACAACAACGGTAAAAGTCAGATTCAGCGACTGTGATCCGATAGGTCATCTGAATAACGTGAAATATCTGGATTATATGTTTAATGCCAGAGAAGATCATGTAGAAACTTACTATGGCTTTACCTATGAAGAATACACCAAAAAAACAGGCTGTACATGGATTACGGTTCAGAACGAAATTGCTTATCTCAGAGAAGTCCGTTACAATCATCAGGTGGTGATCAGCAGTAAAACCATAGAAATCAATGAGCGTACGGCAAAAGTTGAGATTCTGATGAAAAGTCCTGATGAGAAAACTATTCACGCAGTGATGTGGGTCACGGTGATTTATTTTAATATGAAAACCAGAAGATCAGAAACACATCCTCCGGAAATCATCGAAACATTCGGTAAATTCTTTGTTGATCTTGAGCAGAAAGATTTCCAGGCGAGAGTAAAATTTTTAAGATCACAAAACGCAAAAAATTCTTAGTATGAAAAAAATCGCAGTCATTGGCGGAAACGGACAATTAGGAAGCTGTATCAGAAAACTCGCTTTCGATTTTGAAAGTAAGTATGAATTTATTTTTACAGACTCAAAAGCTTTAGATATTACAGATAAAGATCAGATCGACGATTTTTTCTATGATAATAAACCTGAATTCTGCATCAACGCTTCGGCATACACTGCAGTAGATTTAGCTGAACAGGAGGAAGAAAAAGCTTACGCTGTAAATGCGGTCGCGGTAGGGAATTTAGCAGAAGTTTGTAAAGAATACAAAACGACACTCATTCACGTTTCTACGGATTATGTTTTTGATGGCGAAACGAATTTGGATTATTCTGAAGAGGATTTTACAAGTCCAATAGGTGTTTATGGTGCATCTAAAAGAGAAGGTGAGGAGCTGGCTTTAGAGAACAATCCTAAAACAGTTATTCTTCGGACTTCTTGGTTATATTCAGAGTTCAGCAAGAATTTTGTAAAAACGATGCTCAACTTATTTTCGCAAAAAGATGAATTGGGAATTGTCGGTGATCAGTTTGGGCAACCTACCAACGCAAATGATTTGGCAGAAGCCATTTTAAAAATCATTGATACCGAACCAAAAACTTATGGAATTTTCCATTTTTCAAATTATCCCGAAACGACTTGGTTTGAGTTTGCAAAAAAAATCGCTGAGTTTTCAGGATCTTCAATAAAATTAAACCCATTGACAACTGAGCAATACCCAACGCCGGCAAAAAGGCCAAAAAGAAGTACGATGAATTTAGATAAGATTGAAAAAGTGTATCAAATCGAACCTAAGCATTGGGAAAACAGCCTGCAGGAAGCAGTTGCAATTCTTCAAAATTAATTTTTAAGTAAATGAATAAATTTCAAATCATACTTTTCGTACTGATTTCACAAATAGTTTTTTCACAAAATGTTCTTCTGAACAAAGTTGAAAAAATCAATGACAATAAAGACAAGTTTTTGATCCTGTTACCTGTAAAAACAGAGCAGGCAGAATATTTAGGTGAAGTGGAAGTTCGTGGGTTTTCTAATGATGACGCTGCCGTTTTTTCTGCCATCTACAAAAAAGCAAAGGAAATCGGAGCTAACAGTTATTCGCTACAACCTTTCGAAACCATCGACGGATCTCCTTCAAAATTTGATGCGGCACATTATAGATTAAATTTGTACTACATCAATAAAGATAATCTTCCGAAAAAGGATGGGTCAATCTACATCTTTGCGTCCTCGGAAAATGATCAAAAAATAAGTGTTAACCGAAAAGATTATATTTTAGAGCCGAGGTCATACCTTACAATTCCTGTAATAGCTTCTGAAGTCTACACGATCTCTACTAAAAAATTATTAGGTTCCACATTGAAATTTCAGGTGAAAGATCAAAGTTCTTCTTATTATTTTCAGGCATCATCCTCAAAAGTGAAAGCTGATGAATCGGGAGTGGGTGGTCTCAATTTAAAATCGGGAGATATTGTAGGTCTTGAAAGTTCCTATGGAGATTTTTTAAGATCCATTTATACTCAAAGATAAAATCAGACTCAAAGAATTTTCTTTGAGTTTTTTTTATGAATGAAGTTTAGATCTGCTCAAAAAGACTTTCGTGGTCATTTTCGTATTTCTTTCTCAGCCTGTGCTTGGCCTTTTTCACCGCATCAATCGTTACACCGAGAAGGCGTGAAATTTCGGTGTTATTCATATTTAATTTAGTAAGAATAATAATTCTGAGGTTCGAATCTGTAAGGTCGGGAAACTGATTGGTAAGCTCCTTATAATGCGTAGGATATTTTTGGATGAAAGCATTTCTGAAGTTTTTCCAGTTTTCATCTGTCATCAGATGGGATTCTAAAAGTTTCTGCAGGTCACCGGATCTTTCTTCCAATTCTGAAAAGGATGAGTTTTTCACTTTTTGCATTTCCTTCTCAAGTTCTTCAATCTGTTTATTTTTTTCCGAAAGATAAGTTTGATAAGATTGCAGTGTTTTATGTGTATTATTAAGTTTGCTTTCAGATTTTATTTTGTCAATCATCAGGGTAAGTACTTTTTTGTCGTACTCGCCTTTTTTACTCCGCATTTTATGGCGGTAAGACCGGATGATGAAAACCATCAGAATAAGAAGAATGCACGCGACGGTGATGGCGGATATTTTTAAGTAAGATTCTTTTTCAAGCTCAGCTTTGTCTTTGGCAAGTTTCAGCTGAAGCTGTTTTTTCTGAGATTCCCAGCCGACACGCAAAACAGTTTCTTTCGCATCAAAATCCATCAGAGAATCTTTCAGTTTTTCAAGTCTTCTCCTTGCAATCAGTTCCTGCTGATCGTCACCTTTCATTTTGGCGATTTTCAATATCGTTTCATTAATCTGATATTCGAAACTCCTGAAATGAGATTTTGACGTTGCATATTTCTTTGCTTCGTCAAGATACCTTTCCGCATTTTTGATATCGCCTTTTTCAAAATAGACATTACTCAATAAATTAAGGGCAAACATCGTATTTTGGTCGCTCTCGTGTTTTTTAGAAATTGAAATATCCTTTTGAAGTAGATCGATTGCTTTATCATAATTCTGCCTCTTCAATTCGAGGTCGGCAAGACTTCCCAGTGCCTTGGCGTAGCGCACGTGGTCTGCTGTTTTCTGTGCGGTGGAGAGTGCTTTTTTGAAATAGTATTCAGCTTCTGCGTAGTTTTTCTTTTCCAGGCTGCAAAATCCGAGATTATTGAGAATGCCGGCAACATCATTTGTCTCTGGTTTTGCATATTGAAGCGCTTTTTTCAGAAATTCTTCAGCTTTGTCGTGATCATTTGTAGTAGTAAGAAAATAGGCAATCTTTTTGTAAGTTTCGCTGATCTGAATAATTTGCTCATCATTATTTTCATCCAGTGCTGCAATACAGTACATAAATAAGGGAAAGCATTTCTCATATCTCCGGTAAGTATAAAAGTAAAATGCATAGTTGAGAGAAACCCAAATCGTAAGATCTGATCTTTTCTCGGCCTTGGAAATCTTCAATGCATTTTCAAAAAGGTTAGTGCTTGTATCATTAAGTTTGTCCTTTTCATGTGCAAATTTTAGTGCAGAAAAAACATTGCTTACTACAATTTCTGTATTTCTACTGGAAAAACGGTTATTGGAAATGGCTGAATTAAGATATATTTTAAACTCTTTGGTGTTTTTGTCTGTAAAAGCTGACTTGTCTTCTGCAATTTTTTCTATTGCTTTTTTGTCTGAAAGAGAATAGTCGAGGCGCACAGCTGAACTGCCCCTGGCAAAAATTGCTGAAAAAACGAAAAACAAAACAGTCATAAGTTTTACCATACCTTTATTTTATCAACTAAAGTCATTCTCTGATATTGAGTGATGTTTTTAATATAAACCAATTACTGACAGTTCAAGTATGTAATATTCTGTAAATCAGATTTATACTAAATGTCCACCCATTTGTCCACCCAATAGTTTTGCCCTGCCAGTAAAGTTAACATAATTTTGGGAACAGCTTAAAGGAGTAGAATATCTTTCTTTTAAAATTTAATTTTACGAAATTTAATTTAATAAAAGATGTTAATCCTGCTAAAATTAATGAACTAATAACCACGTTTATTTTTTACGCATGTAGATTCTACTAATACAAATGATGAAAATTGCAGCACTTATTCGTTCCCGGGTAAGTGTTTTTTTTGTTTAGAAGTAATCGAAAATCACAAATATAATTAGGACGGAATACTACTTTGTGTTTCGAATAAGTTGGAAGATTATTTTCTATTCTATGGCAGTTCTGAAGTGGATTAAACATAATTGATGTTCCTGCTTTTCTTTTAAGATTTGTCTAAAATTCGTAAATCATTAAAAATCAAAATATTTTACAATAAATATTTGTCAAATTAAATTTTATTCATACATTTGCACACTCATTTTAGGGGAGGAATATGCCCAATTCAAACTTGGAAATTATTTGAGAACTCTAAAAATGATTGCAAATACAAGAAAATTTTATAACATATTATATAAATAATGTCAGGTATTATTGGAAAAAAAATCGGGATGACTTCTCTGTTTGACGAAAACGGCAAAAATATGCCGTGTACCGTTATTCAGGCTGGTCCTTGCTCGGTTTTACAGGTCAGAACCATTGAAAAGGACGGATACAAATCTGTTCAGTTAGGTTTCGATGACAAGAGTGAAAAGAACGTTGGTAAAGCGTTAGCCGGCCATTTTAAAAAGGCTGGTTCTGCTCCTAAAGCTAAGTTGGTAGAATTCTACAGAGAATTCGTTGATACTGTAAGCGTAGGAGATGAAGTAAAGGTAGACTTATTCGCTGAAGGTGAATTTGTAGATGTTACAGGAACTTCAAAAGGTAAAGGTTTCCAGGGTGTTGTTAAAAGACATGGCTTTGGAGGTGTAATGCAGGCAACTCACGGTCAGCACAACAGACTTAGAGCTCCAGGTTCTATCGGTGCTGGATCAGATCCTTCTAGAGTATTCAAGGGGATGAGAATGGCTGGAAGAATGGGAGGTAAGCAGGTAACTGTACAAAACCTTCAGGTATTAAAAGTGGATCAAGAACAAAATCTTTTAGTAGTAAAAGGTGCTGTTCCGGGAGCTAAAAATTCTTATGTAATTATCAGAAAATGGAACTAGTAGTATTAAATACATCAGGAAAAGAAACCGGAAAAAAAGTAACTCTAGACGAAACAGTATTCGGAATTGAGCCAAATAAGCACGCGGTTTACTTAGAAGTAAAACAATATCTTGCTGCACAGCGTCAAGGTACTCATAAATCAAAAGAAAGAAGCGAAATTACCGCTTCTACTAAGAAACTTAAGAAGCAAAAAGGATCTGGTTCTGCCAGATACGGTGATATTAAATCTCCTACTTTCAGAGGTGGAGGTAGAGTATTCGGTCCTAAGCCAAGAGACTACAGATTCAAATTGAACAAAGCTCTTAAGAGATTAGCTAAAAAATCTGTTCTTTCTCAGAAAATGAGAGACAACAGCATCAGAATTGTTGAAGGATTGAGCATTGCTGCTCCTAAAACTAAAGATTTCGTTACAGTATTAAATGCTTTGGCATTGAACGACAAGAAGTCTTTATTCATTCTTCCTGATACAAACAAGAATGTGTATTTATCTTCAAGAAACTTACCTAAAACTAAGGTGATGAAATTCAACGAAATTTCTTCTTATGACCTTATCAATGCAGGTGAGATCGTTTTCTTAGAAGGTGCAGTAGAAAAATTCCAGGAAAATTTAAAGAAATAAATCATGTCACTAATTATTAAACCAGTTATCTCAGAAAAGGCTAATTACCTTACAGATTTAAGAGGTACTTATTCTTTCTTGGTAAATCCAAAGGCTAATAAGATCCAGATAAAAAAAGCTGTGGAAGCGGCTTACGGTGTAAAAGTAGCAGACATTAACACAATGATTTATGCTCCGAAGGTTTCTTCGAAATACACTAAGAAAGGTCTTCAAGTAGGAAAGACAAACAAATTGAAAAAAGCGGTAATCAAGCTTGTAGAAGGTGACGTTATCGATATTTTCGCTGTAAATTAATTATTAATTATAAATAATAGTAATGTCTGTTAGAAAATTAAAACCTATCACCCCAGGACAGAGATTCAGAGTTGTAAACAATTTTGAGGAAATTACTACCAACAAACCGGAGAAATCTCTTACAGTTGGTATTAGTAAGTCAGGTGGACGTAACCAAACTGGTAAAATGACCATGCGTTACACCGGAGGTGGACACAAAAAGAAATACAGAATTATCGACTTCAAAAGAAACAAGCATGATGTTGAAGCAACGGTAAAAACTGTAGAGTACGATCCAAACAGAACTGCTTTCATCGCTTTGGTGGAATATGCAGACGGAGAGAAGAGATACATCATCGCTCCAAACGGGATCAAAGTAGATCAGAAGATCATTTCAGGAGAAAGCGTAGAACCGAACATCGGTAACGCAATGAAACTGAAAAACATTCCTTTGGGAACTGTGATTTCTTGTATCGAGATGAAGCCTGGTCAAGGTGCAATCTTAGCAAGAAGTGCTGGTTCTTCAGCTCAATTAACTTCAAGAGACGGTAAATATGCAATCGTGAAATTGCCTTCAGGAGAATCAAGAATGATCCTTACTGAATGTTATGCAATGGTTGGATCTGTTTCAAACGGAGATCATCAGTTAACTGTATCAGGTAAGGCTGGTAGAAGCAGATGGTTAGGTAGAAGACCAAGAACAAGACCGGTTGTAATGAACCCTGTAGATCACCCAATGGGAGGTGGTGAAGGTCGTTCTTCAGGAGGTCACCCAAGATCTAGAAACGGTATGCCTGCTAAAGGTTACAAAACCAGAAAGAAAAACAAAGCGTCTAACCGTCATATCATATCTAAACGTAAATAATTATGGCAAGATCACTTAAAAAAGGACCATTCATTCATCATACTTTAGATAAGAAGGTTCAGACAAATATAGAAGCTAATAAGAAAACAGTTATCAAAACTTGGTCTAGAGCATCGATGATCTCTCCGGACTTCGTAGGGCAAACTATTGCTGTACACAACGGGAAAGCATTTATCCCTGTATATGTTACAGAAAACATGGTAGGTCACAAGTTAGGCGAATTTTCTCCAACAAGATCTTTCAGAGGTCATGGTGGTAACAAAAACAAAGGTAGCAGATAATCATGGGATCAAGAAAAAGAGAAAGTGCATTAGCACGTAAATTAACTAATCAGGATGTAGCGAAAGCGTTACACAACGATTGCCCTTCTTCTCCAAGAAAAATGAGATTAGTAGCTGATATCATCAGAGGAGTAGAGGTTGAAAAAGCTTTAAGCATTCTAAAATATTCTAAAAAGGACGCGTCAAACAAATTGGAGAAAGTTTTACTTTCTGCAATGGCAAACTGGCAGTCTAAAAACGAAGGTGCTGATATTGAAGAGGCAAACCTTATCGTTAAAGAAATTTTTGTAGACAGTGCAAGACAATTGAAGAGACTTAGACCTGCTCCACAAGGTAGAGGGTACAGAATCAGAAAGAGATCAAACCACATTACACTAATCTTAGGTACAAAAGAAAATTAATCAAGGTATGGGACAGAAGACAAATCCAATTGGTAACAGATTAGGTATCATCAGAGGATGGGATTCTAACTGGTTTGGCGGAAAGAATTATGGAGACAGAATCGCTGAAGACTACAAAATCAGAAGATACCTTGAAGCTAGATTATCTAAAGGTGGAATTTCAAGAATTTATATTGAAAGAACATTAAAGTTAGTTACAGTTACAATCACTACTGCCAGACCGGGATTAATCATCGGGAAAGGTGGACAGGAGGTTGACAAACTGAAAGAAGAGTTGAAAAAATTGACTAAAAAGGATATTCAGATCAACATCTTCGAAATCAAAAGACCTGAGCTTGATGCAGTATTAGTTGCAGACAGCATTGCAAAGCAGATCGAAAACAGAATCTCTTACAGAAGAGCAGTTAAGATGGCTATCGCAGGTACAATGAGAATGGGTGCAGAAGGTATCAAAGTTCAGATCTCTGGTAGATTGAACGGTGCTGAAATGGCAAGATCAGAATCTTTCAAAGACGGAAGAATTCCATTGTCTACTTTCAGAGCAGATATCGATTACCACATCGGTGAAGCATTGACTCAGTACGGAAAATTAGGTGTGAAAGTTTGGATCATGAAAGGTGAAGTTTACGGTAAAAGAGAACTTTCTCCTCTAGTGGGACAACAGAAAAAAGGAGGTCAGTCTGGAGACAGAAGAGAAAACCGTGGAAACGGTGGAGACAGAGACAACAGAAGACCAAGAAGAAACAACAACAATAACAATAATAATTAAAATTTTAGATTAGAAATTTTGCATTTTAAATTACCGTTACTTTTTTAAAATAAAAAACATCTAAAATCTAAAATCTAAAATCTAAAATTTAGAAATTATGTTACAACCAAAAAGAACCAAGTTCCGTAGAGTACATAAGATGAAAATGAAGGGGATTGCTCAGAGAGGTAATCAACTTGCTTATGGAACTTTCGGGATCAAAGCTACAGAAGGCGCTTGGATCACGGCAAGACAGATTGAAGCTGCGCGTATCGCTGCTACAAGATATATGAAGAGAGAAGGTCAACTATGGATCAAAATCTTCCCGGATAAACCAATTACCAAAAAACCAGCCGAAGTACGTATGGGTAAAGGTAAAGGTGCCGTGGAATATTGGGTAGCTGTAGTAAAACCAGGTAAAATCATGTTCGAAGTTGGAGGTGTACCTTACGATATCGCTAAGGAAGCTCTTAGACTTGCAGCTCAGAAATTACCTATCGTTACTAAATTTATCGTTGCTAACGATTTTGTTAAACCTCTTTAATCTTTGTATACAATGAAAAAAGCTGATATTAAAAATTTAAGCGCGGGTGATATTCAAAATCAATTAACTGAAGCAAAAGCTCAATATTCAAAACTGAAATTGGCTCACGCAATCAGCCCGATTGAAAACCCGATTCAAATCAAAGATTTGAGAAAGACAATCGCTAGACTAAACACGGAGTTAACTAACAAACAATAATCCTTTTTACAATGGATAGAAATTTAAGAAAAGAAAGAATCGGAGTGGTTTCCAGCAATAAAATGGAAAAAACTATTGTTGTTAGCGAAACTACAAGAGTAAAGCACCCGATGTACGGTAAATTCGTTTTGAAAACGAAAAAATATACTGCACACGACGAAAACAACGAATGCAACGAAGGAGATACAGTTCTTATTTCTGAAACAAGACCTTTGAGCAAGAGCAAGAGATGGAGATTAGTAAGAATCATTGAAAAAGCTAAGTAATAATGTTACAAACAGAATCAAGATTAAAAGTTGCTGATAATACAGGTGCAAAAGAAGTACTCGTTATCAGAGTTCTGGGAGGAACCAGAAGAAGATATGCTTCAGTTGGTGATAAAATCGTTGTTACAATCAAAGATTCTACACCATCAGGAAACGCTAAAAAAGGTCAGGTATCTAAAGCTGTAGTAGTAAGAACTAAAAAAGCAGTAAGAAGAAAAGATGGTTCATACATCAAATTCGACGACAACGCTTGTGTATTGCTAAACGCAGCAGGAGAAATGAGAGGTACACGTGTTTTCGGACCCGTTGCCCGTGAGTTGAGAGACAAAGAATATATGAAAATCATTTCATTAGCTCCTGAAGTACTTTAATATTTAAAATTTTAAAAAAAATGTCAAAGTTAAAAATAAAAAGAGGAGATAACGTAATCGTAACTACCGGAAAGAAAGATCTTAAAGGGAAAACAGGTGAAGTTATTGAAGTGATCAAAAAAGAAGGAAGAGACCCTAGAGTTATCGTTGCAGGTCTTAACATCGTTAAAAAACACGTTAAGCCTTCAGCTTCTAATCCTCAAGGAGGAATTACTGAAAAAGAAGCTTCAATTCATATCTCAAACGTAGCTTTAGTTGGTAAAGACGGTAAAGCTATCAAAATCGGTTACAAAATCGACGGAGATAAGAAAGTGAGAATCAACAAGCAAACGGGTGAAACTTTATAATTTTAAATAACACATGGAATATATAGCAAGACCCATAGTAGCTTACAAAGAGAAAATTGTTCCTGCAATGATGGAAGAATTTGGCTACAAATCAGTAATGCAGGTACCTAGATTAGAGAAAATTGTTATCTCTCAAGGTTTAGGTGATGCTACAGCAGATAAGAAAATCATCGATTATGCTGTGGAAGAACTTACAAACATCACAGGTCAGAAAGCTGTTGGTACTATCTCTAAGAAAGATGAGGCTGCTTTCAAATTAAGAAAAGGTATGCCTGTAGGTGCTAAGGTTACTCTTAGAGCTACAAGAATGTACGAATTCTTAGACAGACTTACTTCTTCTGCTTTACCACGTATCAGAGATTTCTCTGGTATCAAAGCTGAAGGTTTCGATGGTAGAGGAAACTATAACTTAGGTATTACTGAGCAAATCATTTTCCCTGAAATCGTAATCGACAAAGTGAAAAAAATCCAGGGGATGGACATCACTTTCGTTACTACAGCGAAAACAGATAAAGAAGCTAAAGCATTATTAACTCACTTCGGTTTACCGTTCAAAAAGAACTAAGAAATGGCTAAAGAATCAATGAAAGCGCGTGAGCGCAAAAGAGAAGCTACTGTAGCGAAATACGCTGAGAAAAGAAAAGCTCTTAAAGAAGCTGGTGATTACGAAGGACTTCAGAAATTGCCTAAAAATGCTTCTCCTGTAAGATTACACAACAGATGTAAACTGACAGGCAGACCAAGAGGATATATGAGAACGTTCGGTATTTCCAGAGTAACTTTCAGAGAAATGGCAAACAACGGTCTTATCCCAGGGGTTAAGAAAGCTAGTTGGTAAGCAATAAAAATTTTTACAGCTGACTTCTATATTTTATAAGTCAGCTGTATTTTAATAAATAGAGCACAGAATTAAGTCGCTTAGAGTCAGAGAAAAAAATAAATAGTATTAATTTTTTTTTTGTACTTTTGCACCCGCTCAGGGAAATTATTGTTTCTCTGGGAGACTAATCTTCGTTTTGGCTATGTTTATTAGAATAAAATGAAATTAAAAAAATCAAAGTGACAATTAAGTTGTTGAGATACTGAGGGTAAAGAGATTTGGCGAAGAAATTTCGGAGCCATACAGTCTTTAATCTTCAAGTCTTTTCAATACTGACTGTCATTAACCAATAATTTAAAACAAAGAAATGGTAACAGATCCAATTTCAGATTTCCTGACTAGAGTAAGGAACGCACAAAGCGCAGGCCACAAAGTGGTGGAAATTCCTGCATCGAAAATCAAAAAGGAGATTACTAAGATCTTATTTGATCAGGGTTATATCTTAAACTACAAGTTTGAGGAGAGCGCTGTTCAGGGAACGATCAAAATCGCTTTGAAGTACGACAAGCAAACCAGCAAACCGGCAATCAAGAGCATTCAAAGAGCTTCAAGACCAGGTTTGAGACAGTACAAAGGTTCAGGTGAACTTCCAAGAGTACTAAACGGTTTGGGTATTTCTATCATCTCTACTTCTAAAGGAGTAATGACTGATAAGAAAGCTAGAGAAGAAAAAGTAGGCGGTGAGGTAATCTGCTATGTTTATTAATTTTTAATCAAAGGAAAATGTCAAGAATTGGTAAAGCAATTATAACAGTTCCAGCAGGAGTTACAATCACTGAGAAAGAAGGTGTAGTAACTGTAAAAGGTCCAAAAGGAGAACTTTCTCAGGAGCTTACTGGTGGAGTTACTATTGAGCAAAACGACGGTCAGCTTACTGTAAGCAGACCATCTGACGCTAAACAACACAGAGCATTGCACGGTTTGTACCGCGCGTTGATCAACAACATGGTTTTGGGAACTACAGAAGGTTTCACAAAAAAATTAGAACTGGTAGGGGTAGGATACAGAGCTTCACACGCAGGTCAAAAACTTGAGTTAGCTTTAGGATTCTCTCACGGTATCGTTTTAGAAGTTCCAAAGGAAGTAATCATCGATACATTGACTGAAAAAGGTAAAAACCCAATTATTACTTTAACTTCTCACGACAACCAACTTTTAGGAATGGTTGCTGCAAAGATCAGATCTTTCAGAAAGCCTGAACCGTACAAAGGAAAAGGTGTAAGATTCGTAGGAGAAATTGTTAGACGTAAAGCTGGTAAATCTGCTTAATAAATTTTAAGAAAATGGCACTAAGTAAATTAGAAAAAAGAATAAGAATCAAAAGAAGAGTAAGAGGAAAAATCTCTGGATCTGCTGATTTGCCAAGATTATCTGTATACAAGAGTAATAAGGAAATTTACGCTCAGTTAATCGACGATAAAGACGGTAAAACTTTAGCATCAGCTTCTTCAAGAGAGAAGGGTGCAGCTACCGGAACAAAAAGTGAAATTTCTGCCGCAGTAGGTAAAGCTATCGCTGCTAAAGCAATCGCTGCAGGAATCGAAAATATTGTATTTGATAGAAACGGTTTCGTATACCACGGTAGAGTGAAAGCTCTTGCTGACGGTGCGAGAGAAGGTGGACTTAAATTCTAATCATTAAATTTCGGAAATATGTTAGGACTAGATAATATAGAAAGAGTAAAACCGGGAGGATTAGAACTTAAAGATCGTCTCGTTGCTGTAAATAGAGTAACAAAAGTAACCAAAGGAGGTAGAGCTTTCGGATTTTCTGCAATTGTTGTAGTAGGTGACGAAGCTGGAACTATCGGTTTTGGTTTAGGAAAATCTAAGGAAGTTGCTTCTGCTATCGCTAAGGCTGTAGAAGATGCTAAGAAAAACTTAGTAAAAGTTCCTGTAATGAACCATACGATTCCTCACCAGACTTCTGCAAGATACGGTGGTGCTGATATCTTCATGAGACCTGCTTCTCACGGTACAGGACTTATCGCCGGTGGTGCGGTAAGAGCGGTATTGGAGTCTGCTGGTATTCACGATATCCTTTCAAAATCTAAAGGGTCTTCAAACCCTCACAACGTAGTAAAGGCAACTTTCAAAGCGTTGTTAGACATCAGAAGACCAGAAGAGATCGCAAGAATGAGAGGAGTTTCTCTAACTAAAGTGTTTAACGGTTAATAAATAAACAATGGCAACAATTAAAGTAAAGCAAGTAAGAAGCGCTATTGGTAGAACAAAAACCCAAAAGAGAACGCTTGAAGCATTAGGATTTAAGAAACTTCACCAAGTTGTAGAGCACGAAGCTACGCCTTCTATCTTAGGAATGATCGCTGCAGTGAGTCACTTACTTGAAGTTCAAAAATAAATTGATTTGAAATTAGAAGTTTGAAATTTGAGATGCAGATCTCTGTTCAAATTTCTTATTTTCACTTGAAATTGTAAAATTTCAAATATCAAATTTCAAATATCAAATTTTAATACAATGAATTTAAACAACATAAAACCAGCTGCAGGATCTACTTTCAATTCAAAAAGAATTGGTAGAGGTCAGGGTACCGGTAAAGGAGGTACTTCTACAAAAGGTCACAAAGGTCAGAAAGCAAGAGCTGGTTATTCTCAGAAAATCGGTTTCGAAGGTGGACAGATGCCTTTGCAGAGAAGATTACCGAAATTCGGTTTCAAAAATGTAAACAGAAAAGAGTTTAGAGGAATTAACCTTGATACTATCCAAACTTTAATCGAGAACAAATCTATCACTGGAGAGATCACGAGAGAAGTATTGATTGAGAACGGTTTAATTACTAAAAACGAATTAGTAAAAATTATGGGTAGAGGAGAATTGAAATCAGCGGTTTCAATCTCTGCTGATAAGTTTACTAAATCTGCTGAGGAGTTGATCTCTAAAGCAGGAGGAAAAGCAATTACCTTATAATATTACTAATGAAAGAATTTATACAGACCCTCAAAAATATTTGGAGCTTAAAAGAGTTAAGAGAAAAAATTCTCTTTACTTTATTTATCATCCTTGTGTATAGATTCGCATCTTTCATCTCCTTACCTGCGATCAACCTTGCAGAAGTGGGAGATCTCTTAGAGCATTATAAAAATCAAGGCGGAAACAAGCAGGGAGCAGGTCTCCTTGGCTTGCTTTCGTCATTTACAGGAGGGGCATTCAGCCACGCTTCTGTGATGGCGTTAGGTATCATGCCTTATATTTCTGCATCAATTATTGTTCAGCTGATGGGGATGGCTATTCCTTATCTTCAGAAACTACAGAAAGACGGAGAGTCTGGCAGAAACACACTGAATCAGATCACCAGATGGTTAACTATCGGAGTTTGTCTTGTACAGGCGCCTTCTTATTTAACTTCGATCACTCAGTTGTTCTTACCTTACGCTCAGTTCCAGTCTGCGTATTTCGTAGATCCTAATTCAATTATGTTCTGGTTACCAAGTATTGTAATCTTGGTAGGCGGTTCGGTATTTGCAATGTGGTTGGGTGAGAAGATCACCGACAAAGGTATCGGGAACGGTATTTCTATCCTTATTATGGTGGGAATCCTTTCAAGATTACCGGAAGCATTCGTACAGGAAATCGCAGTTCAGAACGGTAAAGGAGGTTTAGGTTCTATCATGATCATGGTTGAAGTTCTATTCTGGATGATAGTGGTTCTTTTAGCTGTTGTATTATCGGTGGCTGTAAGAAAAATTCCTATTCAGTATGTAAGCAGAGCTCAGGCAAGAGGAGGTGTAAATAAAAATCTAATGCAGGGTGCAAGACAGTGGATTCCGTTGAAAGTAAACGCAGCCGGTGTAATGCCGATTATCTTTGCTCAGGCATTGATGTTTGTACCTGGTTTGCTTACAAAAGTAGACGAGTCTAATACTTTCCTTGCAGGTTTTAAAAATGTATTCAGCTGGCAGTACAATGTATTGTTTGCGTTATTGATTATTATCTTTTCATTTTTCTATACAGCAATCACAATTCCGGTAAACCAAATGGCCGATGATCTGAAGAGACAGGGTGGTTTGGTACCAAAGGTAAGACCAGGGAAAGAGACTGCTGATTATTTGGATGATATATTATCAAAAATTACTTTGCCCGGTTCAATATTTTTAGCTATCTTTGCAGTCCTTCCGGCAATTGTGCATGGAAGCTTTGTTCAGACAGACGCTTTTGCCCTGTTTTTCGGTGGTACATCGCTGTTGATCATGGTGGGAGTAATATTAGATACTGTTCAACAGATCAATATTTATCTGCTAAATCATCATTATGATGGCTTGATGCAGTCTAAATTGTCAAGAACAACCGGATATTAATTTATGGCAAAACAAAAACATATTGAACAGGACGGTGTGATTACAGAAGCGCTATCCAATGCACAGTTTCGTGTAGAACTGGAAAACGGGCATATTCTTATTGCTCATATTTCAGGGAAGATGAGAATGCACTATATTAAACTCTTACCTGGTGATAAGGTAAAACTGGAAATGTCTCCTTATGATCTTTCAAAAGGGAGAATTACATTTAGATATTAAACAAATGCCAAATGGATGCAATTCCGTTTGGCTATTGTTAAAGTATAAATATTTCAAATGAGATCGCAGATTCCATTTGGTAAATAAAGAAAAACAAAAATTTTCAAAATGAAAGTTAGAGCATCAATTAAAAAAAGAAGTGCTGATTGCAAAATCGTACGCAGAAAAGGTGTACTGTTTGTAATCAACAAGAAAAACCCAAAATTTAAACAAAGACAAGGTTAACATTAAATTATGGCGAGAATTTCAGGTATTGATTTACCAAAAAACAAAAGAGGAGTTATCGGTTTAACTTACATCTACGGAGTTGGAAGAAGTACATCTTCCGAAATCCTTAAGAACGCCGGTATCAGCGAAGACAAAAAAGTCAACGAATGGAATGACGATGAATTGGCTGCAATCAGAAATTATATCTCAGAAAACATCAAAGTGGAGGGAGAGCTTAGATCTGAAGTGCAATTGAACATTAAGCGATTAATGGACATAGGATGCCAACGAGGAATACGTCACAGACTTGGATTACCTTTAAGAGGCCAGAGAACGAAAAACAACTCTAGAACACGTAAAGGAAAGAGAAAAACTGTTGCTAACAAGAAAAAAGCTAGTAAATAATCGTTAGGAATTATGGCAAAACAAACTAAAGTAGTTAAAAAAAGAAAAGTAAAAGTTGAGGCTATTGGTGAAGCGCACATTCAGGCGTCTTTCAATAACATCATCATTTCTTTAACAAATAAAAACGGAGAGGTGATCTCTTGGGCTTCTGCCGGTAAAATGGGTTTCAGAGGTTCTAAAAAGAATACTCCTTTTGCTGCTCAAATGGCAGCTGAAAATTGCTCTGCTGTAGCTCACGAAGCTGGTTTAAGAAGAGTAAAGGTGTTTGTGAAAGGTCCTGGTGCAGGTAGAGAATCTGCTATCAGATCTATTCACAATTCAGGAATTGAAGTAAGCGAAATCGTTGATGTGACGCCTATGCCACACAACGGATGCAGACCACCAAAAAGAAGAAGAGTTTAATTTTTAGAATTTACCCATTATGGCAAGATATATTGGACCTAAAACTAAGATTGCTAGAAAGTTTGGTGCTGCAATCTACGGAGATGATAAAAACTTCGAGAAAAGAAAAAACCAACCGCCAGGACAACACGGTCCTAACAAAAGAAGAGGAGCAAAGAAATCTGAATATGCTGTTCAGTTAATGGAAAAGCAAAAAGCTAAATATACTTACGGTATTTTAGAAAGACAGTTTGCTAACCTTTTCGAAAAAGCACACAGAAGTAAAGGTGTTACAGGTGAAGTTCTGTTGCAGCTTTGCGAATCAAGACTTGATAACGTTGTTTACAGATTAGGTTTTGCTAAAACAAGATCAGGAGCTAGACAGTTGACTTCACACAGACACGTAACTGTGAATGGTGAAATCCTGAACATTCCATCTTATTTGGTGAAAGCTGGTGATGTAATCGCTATTAGAGAAAAATCTAAATCTCTTGAAGTTGTAGCTGACGCTTTGGCAGCTAAATCAAACTACGAGTGGTTACAATTCAACGATGAGAAGAAAGAAGGTACCTTCATCACTGCTCCTGAAAGAATCCAGATTCCGGAAGACATCAAGGAACAGCTTATCGTCGAACTTTACTCTAAATAATTTTTTAATCAAATTTTTGCTCAACCCAACAATATGGCAATTTTACAATTCATAAAACCCGATAAAGTAATCCTACTTAACTCTGATGAATTTAAAGGTCAATTCGAATTTCGTCCTTTAGAACCAGGTTTCGGGCTTACAATCGGTAATGCTTTGAGAAGAGTGTTGCTTTCTTCTCTGGAAGGATACGCTATTTCATCTATCAAAATAGAAGGTGTAGAGCACGAATTTTCAACTATTCCGGGAGTAATCGAAGATGTTACCGAAATTATTCTTAACCTTAAACAGGTGAGATTGAAAGCTTCAGCAGAAAACCAGGCTAATGAGCAGGTAGTTGCTAAAGTTTCGGGGCAAACGGTTATTACAGCAGGAGATTTAGGTAAATCAATGACTGGTTTCGAGGTTTTAAACCCGGAATTGGTAATCTGTAACCTTAATTCTGATGTTTCTTTCGAAATTACTATCAATGTTGATAAAGGTAGAGGTTATGTTCCTTCAGAGCAAAACAAATCAAACAATGCACCAATCGGTACCATTGCTATTGATTCAATCTTTACACCTATCAAGAAAGTACAGTATAGTATTGAAAATTACCGTGTAGAGCAAAAAACAGACTACGAAAAACTTGTATTAGATATAGAAACTGATGGCTCTATCAGCCCTCAGAATGCTTTAACTGAAGCTTCTAAGATATTAATTTATCACTTCATGTTGTTCTCTGATGAGAGAATCACTCTGGAGACTGAAGCTGTGAAAGCATCTATCCAATACGATGAAGAAACGCTTCACACAAGACAGTTACTTAAGTCTAAATTAGCAGATATGGATCTTTCTGTAAGAGCCCTAAACTGTCTGAAAGCAGCTGAAGTAGAAACTCTTGGAGAATTGGTTTCTTACAGTAAGTCTGATTTGATGAAATTCAGAAATTTTGGTAAAAAATCTTTGACAGAACTAGAAGAATTGGTGCATTCAAAAGGTCTTAACTTCGGTTTTGACGTTGCAAAATATAAATTAGACGCTGATAATTAAATAATAATGAGACACGGTAAAAAATTCAATCACTTAGGAAGAACGTCTTCACACAGAAGCGCTTTACTTTCTAATATGGCTTGTTCTCTAATTGAGCATAAGAGAATCAACACTACTGTAGCTAAAGCGAAAGCTTTAAGAGTATATGTTGAGCCTCTTTTAACAAAGGCAAAAGAAGATACTACACACAATAGAAGAATTGTTTTTTCATATCTTCAAAGTAAAGAGGCTGTTACTGAACTTTTCAGATCAGTAGCTCCTAAAATCGCAGAAAGAAACGGAGGTTACACAAGAATCATCAAAACTGGTTTCAGAAAAGGTGATGCTGCTGACATGGCTCTTATCGAGCTTGTTGATTTCAACGAACTTTACAATCCTAATGCTGAGGAGAAAAAGACGACAAGAAGAAGTAGAAGATCTACTACTGCAAAGGTAGCTGTTGAGGCTGCTCCTGTAGCAGAAGAAAAAGTTGAAGAGCCAAAGGCTGAATCAACAGATTCTACTGAAGAGAAAGCTGGAGAATAATATTCTTACAGATATAAAAAAAACCGTTCAGATTTCTGAGCGGTTTTTTTATGCTTTATATTTTACCTTTCACAAGTTCAATAACATTGCTTCCCTGATGCAGAATCAGACTGTCTCCTTTTACAGTGGCTTTCATATCGCCCTTTTCATAAGTGGTAACCTTTCCGTCTGATTGTATTTTGTCAAGTTTGAAAGTCTTGCCGTTGCTGCTTATTTCCACATCACTTGTTCCCGGGTCATAATCAAAAGTAACTATTACCTGAGAGCCGTCGGTTGCTTTATACAGATAATTGGTTCTGATCATCTTTTTACCGTTTACATCGGTATTGTATGAAACATTTTCATCTACTTTTCCGTTATCAGCCAGAACAGTTCCGTCGCCGTCAGTTTTTAAAACATTTTTATTTCCTTCTTTACCGCAACTGCCTAATAATGCTGAGAAAATAATGATTGCGAAAGCTATATTTTTCATAGTATATTATTTAATTAAAAAATTTCTGTTAATTCTCTTTTTTGTGTTTAAATTTTAACTAAATTTAAGAAACAAAAACTAAACCATTCCACGGAAACTCAAAACTTTAAAATTACCCGAAAGTGTAATTGCCCCTGTTTCGGATTCTGTCGAAATTTGTCTTTAAATATTAGCAGCATGAGTATTTCCATAGCCATAGTAGAAGACGAGAAAAACTACAACAATGCGTTGAAGAAGGTAATCGATTATCAGGATGACATGAAAGTGGTTGCCCAGTTTTTCAATGGTAAAAACGCTTTGGATGATCTCTCATCATACAGTCCAGACGTAGTGATGATGGACATTCAGCTTCAGGACATGCTCGGCATCGACGTCATCTCAAAAATTAAAAAAGACCTTCCCAAAACACAGTTCATAATGTGTACCAGCTTTGAAGACGATGATAAAGTCTTCAATTCTCTGAAAGCGGGAGCTACAGGCTATCTCGTAAAAGGCGAAAGCATGGATAAAATACTTTCCTCCATTCGCGATGTCTACAGTGGCGGCGCACCAATGAGTTTTTCAATTGCCCGAAAAGTCCTGAGTCATTTTGAAAGAAAAAACACTGATCAAAACGATTGCGAAGAACTCACAAAACGCGAAACTGAAATTGTCGAACTGCTTTCAGCTGGCCTTTTATACAAAGAGATAGCCGACAAGATTTTCATCAGCATCGACACGGTGAAAAAGCACGTCGGAAATATTTACAGAAAACTCCATGTAAACAACAAAGTGGAGGCAATTAATAAATTTAACTATTTTAAAAACTAAGATTATGGGAAAAAAAGTTTACTCACAAGAGGAGTTCAGTCATCTAATGCTGGATGAAATTTCAAAGCTGAGAGAAGTATATATCCAAAATAGAGACAATCTTTCATTGAGTATGATAAAGACTGATTTTGAAGATTACGTGGAACTACTTTATGATCCAAGCTTTGAACCTGCACCTCCAAAAGAAATTGAAGATGGTAGGGAAGAATTTTTAAAGAAATTTCGAGGATCAAATCTTGATGGTGAAATTGATATAAATGTTAAAAGTTTTATAGATGCTTTTAAAAAAGCAACAAATCTAAAGTTTGTATATACTTATTTTCTTTTACTAAATAATACGTCTGTAAGTTTAGGATTTAGATTTACTAATCAAGATAATTTAACGGATGAATTAGATCGAAACACTAACGATATTTTTTACATGGTAGAAAACTCAATTTTACAGAATCGTGGAGCAGACCAATTTATATCTAATGTTACTCAATTTCATACTGATTATCATAAATTTATAAATGATCAAAAAATATCTGCCACATGGCATAGTAAGGATATAATTTCTGATGCAGTTAATATAATTAAAAAAAATCCCAATAATATTATGATGTTTTTTATATTATCCAATGGTAAACTTAGCACTGCAACTCACGCAGTGATCTCAGGTAAAATAGAGCCTTTTAACCGTGGAAAACAATGGCCTTAGATTTACTGAATCATTTGTATTATGCAATTCTGTTTTCATTAGTCATCATTTCATTGGCTAAAAAAGGTCTTGGTGTAAAAAACAATTATTTATATTTAAACTTTGTGATTATTTTTGGGATTGAGTGCATTGTGTATTTATCTGATATTATTAATGAAGATAATCTCACAGGTCTTTATTTCTTGTTAGATTTGCTTAATGTGATTTATATTTACTACTTTTTTCAATCTCACTTCAAGAAAAATAAGTTGCTTTTATTTTATGGTATAACTTCCATTGTTCTGATTCTAATATTTAACAACTACAGTTTGTCTCAATATAGTGATTTTTGTGGTATTGTCAGTTGTTTTTATGTTATCATAGTCTGTTTATTTGGTTTTTATTTAATAGTACAAAATGCGGCGTACTCTAAAAAGAAAATATGGGATATACCTTATTTCTGGTTCGGTGTCGGGATGTTGCTGTGGAGTTTGATGTACCTCTTTAGAACAATACCACGCTTTTACTTTCAGTATCAGGATAAAGATTTTATGCAGAGTCTCCGAATTTTTTTTGCAAGTGTTAATATTGTGACTTATGCGATTTTTTTTAAACTATTACTTCTCTACAAAAAGAAATGATTGCAATACTATATCTCGATAAATCAGTAATGACCTTGTACATTTCAGCTGTGATGCTTGTAATGTTATTACTTTTATTCGTGCTGTTTACTGTAGTAAACTACAAAAGGAAACAACTAATATCATTGAAAGAAAACCAACTCAAAGAATCCGAACACCAAAACCAGCTTCTCCAAAAAGAATTAGAAAAACAAAAGCTCATAGAACGGGAACGTGAACGTATTTCCCACGATATGCACGACGACCTCGGAGCAGGAATTTCAGCCTTAAAACTTCAGGCAGAATTTTTGAAACAAAAAGCAGATGACGGTGATTTAATCAGCGATATCAATGAGCTTTTAAAAACATCTGAGGAAATGAATCTCTCCATGCGGGAAATGCTTTGGAGTCTGAACTCCGGAAATGACACACTTGGCAGTTTTGTAGACTATGCAAAGATGTATGCATTTAATTTTCTTAAAAAAACAAATATCGAACTCATTATAGAAGTTGAAGGTATCGTTTCTGAAACTATAATTACGACAGAGCAAAGAAGAAATTTATTTCTCTGCCTGAAAGAATCTCTGAACAATGCTTACAAGCACAGTCAGTCCAATGAACTAAAATTATCGTTTATCCAAAAAAACAACGAATTTATGATGAAAATTTCCGACAACGGCATCGGACTGAATGAAACAAATTCTGAAGGCAATGGTCTTCGAAATATGAAACGCAGGATGCAGGAACAAAATGGGCATTGCGAAGTGACTACCGAGAATGGAACGCATTTGTTTTTTAGTATAGTACTTTAAGATTCCATTTTTGTTGATTCTATTCTAAAGGTTACATTAGTAATACTTGTATGTGAAACTTTAAAAACTGATACAATGAAAATTTCAATTAATTCCACGAAAAACTGTCTAAGCAAAAGACTGTTTCGTCACGTAGTTATTTTTATTCGTAAAAAACATTAACCATTAAAATTTAAACATGAAAAAAATCAGTAAATGTAATAAGAGAATGATAAGTTCTTTTAAATGTAGTTTAAAATATACGATTAAAGTATTTATTCTATTTTGTAGTTTTATCGCACTGTCATCTTGCAATACGCATAAAAGTATAGTTACAGAATTAAAGCCACAACAAGCAAACTATCACTTTTCATACGATGCAATGAGGCGTGGAGTTATTTTAGGTATAGATTCGAATGGGAAAATTAATAAATTGCTCGGTGAAGTACAACCCGATGCAGCCATTGCGACAACAACAGATGTAACTAGTAAATTGGGTTTAGGTTTGCAAAATGGAGCTAAAATAGATGTGGAAAATGCAACAAAAATTACTGAAGCATTATCGGAACTAGGACAGAGAACGGCTGGTGTAAATATGTTGAGAGATGCACTATACAGACTTGAAGAACATTGCATTAATTTTGAAAATGACTGCAAAGGACAGCAATACTTCGCTCGCTTTGAACTTGTAGTAAAATCAATAGTAGATTTAGAAATACAAGCTGCCAAAAATCAAAAGGCAAAAGCACTCGGTAAAACTGCTGATGCTATCAAAACTAATGCGGAAGCTGTGAAAAAGAATGCGGAAGTCTTGAGATCAGATGAGTTGCAATATGACATTCAAAAAGTTCCTTCTCAAATTCAGCAATTAAATGAAATATTGGAAAATCAAAATGAAATTTTGAATAGACAACAAAAGGAATTGCAAGACCTTTGAGAAATAATCGGTTTTAGATGCTTGCAGTTAATATATTATGAGAATATATGAATGCAAACTATCAATCTTCATTTCCAATCTTTAACATTAACTAAAATTTAACTCAAAAAACCTCCATAAAATAACACTCCCGTAACTCAAAGATTTAAAATTTGAGTAAATTTGTCTGAAACTATAAAAAATAAATAAAATGAGTTACATTTCTTACATAGAAGCGAGACAGATTTTAGATTCCAGAGGGAATCCTACAGTTGAAGTTGATGTATTTACAGAAAGTGGGGCGATGGGTCGTGCTGCTGTTCCTTCCGGAGCATCTACTGGTGAGCATGAAGCAGTGGAATTGCGTGACGGCTGTTCTGAATGGATGGGGAAAGGTGTTTCAAAAGCTGTAGAAAATGTAAGAGAAGTGATTTCTCCAGAGTTGGTGGGTCTTCCGGTTTTTGATCAGAATTTGATTGATCAGATTATGATTGAATTAGACGGTACAAGCAATAAAGGAAGCTTAGGAGCAAATGCTATTCTTGGTGTTTCATTGGCTGCTGCAAAAGCTGCTGCTGCTGAACTGAAAATGCCGTTGTACAAATACGTAGGTGGTGTTAACGCAAACACACTTCCTGTTCCGATGATGAATGTAATTAATGGTGGTTCTCACTCAGATGCCCCGATTGCTTTCCAGGAATTTATGGTAATGCCGGTAAAAGCAGATTCATTCTCTCATGCGTTGAGAAAAGGAACTGAAATTTTCCACAACCTGAAAGCTATTCTTCATTCAAGAGGTCTTTCTACTGCGGTAGGTGACGAAGGTGGTTTTGCACCAACTTTTGCTGGAACTGAAGATGCTTTGGATACTTTGCTTCAGGCAATTGAAAAAGCAGGTTACAAGCCTGGTGACGATGTAATGATCGCGTTGGATTGTGCCGCTTCAGAATTTTATAAAGACGGAGTTTACGATTACAGAAAATTCCAGACTCCGGATGCAGCTCAGTTCTCAAGCAGCGAGCAGGTTTCTTACTTAGCTGAACTGGCAAACAAATATCCAATCATCTCTATCGAAGACGGTATGCAGGAAAATGACTGGGAAGGCTGGAAAATGTTAACTGATAAAATCGGTGACAGAGTACAGTTGGTTGGTGATGATTTGTTCGTTACGAATGTTGAAAGACTGGCAAGAGGTGTAAAAGAAGGAATTGCAAATTCAATTTTGGTAAAAGTAAACCAGATTGGTTCTCTTTCTGAAACGATGGCAGCTGTACAAATGGCTCAGCATAACAAGTTTACATCAGTGATGTCTCACAGATCCGGTGAAACTGAAGATTCTACAATTGCTGATTTGGCGGTTGCTATGAATTGTGGTCAGATCAAAACCGGTTCTGCTTCAAGATCAGACAGAATGGCAAAATACAACCAGCTTTTAAGAATTGAGGAAGCTTTGGGCGATACAGCTTATTTCCCTGGATTAGACGCATTTAAAATTAACAGATAATAAAATCTAAAAAAAACAGCATACTATTTTTTGGTTGCTGTTTTTTTGTGTATTTTTAAGAAATTTAAAATAAAATATTATAATAATGTCAGACAACAAAGTTATATTGAATTACGACGGTAATTCGTATGAATATCCTATCGTAGATAGTACAATCGGAGACAGAGGAATAGATATTTCAAAATTAAGAGACCAGACAGGTCTTATTACCTTAGATTTAGGATACAAAAATACGGGTGCTACCCTTAGCGACATCACGTATCTTGACGGTGATCAGGGAGAATTGTTCTACAGAGGTTATCCTATTGAGCAAATCGCTGAAAAGTCAAACTTTACAGAAGTAATGTACCTTTTGTTACACGGTGAGTTACCGACTGAAGAGCAGTTTAATACCTTCAACGGTAATATCAAAAAATATAACTTCGTAGCAGAGGAGATGAAAAAGATCATCGATGCTTTCCCTCGTTCTGCGCACCCAATGGGCGTTCTGTCTACACTTACATCTGCTTTAACGGCATTTAACCCTAAAGCGGTGAATGTACAGTCTAAAGAAGAAATGGATCTGGCTGCAGAACTTCTTATTGCTAAATTCGCTCACCTTTGTGCGTGGACATACAGAAAAACTTTAGGTTTACCATTAAACCACGGAGATAATAGCTTAAATTATGTAGAAAACTTCTACAAAATGGCATTCAGATTACCAAATGAAGAGTTTGAAATCAATCCTGTGGTAACTGAGGCTTTAGATAAATTATTAATCCTTCACGCTGACCACGAGCAAAACTGTTCTACATCTACTGTAAGAATGGTAGGTTCTGCTCACACAGGTCTTTTCGCATCAGTCTCTGCCGGTATTTCTGCTCTTTGGGGTCCACTTCACGGTGGAGCAAACCAGGCGGTTATCGAAATGCTTGAATTGATTGAAAAAGATGGAGGTGATGTAAACAAATGGGTTGCTAAAGCAAAAGATAAAAACGACAGCTTCCGTTTGATGGGCTTTGGTCACAGAGTTTACAAAAACTTCGATCCAAGAGCAAAAATCATCAAAAAAGCTGCAGATGACTTATTAGCTGCTTTAGGAATTGAAGATAAAGCACTTGATATTGCAATGCAACTGGAAAAAGTAGCTCTTGAAGACGACTATTTCATCGAAAGAAAATTATATCCAAACGTAGATTTCTATTCAGGAATCATCTACAGAGCATTAGGAGTTCCTACAGAAATGTTTACCGTAATGTTCGCATTGGGAAGACTTCCGGGATGGATCGCTCAGTGGAAAGAAATGAGATTAAAAGGTGACCCAATCGGAAGACCAAGACAGGTTTACCAAGGCGCTCAAAAAAGAGATTATATCGATATTACAAACAGATAATACTGGTTTATCATATAAATTTAAAATCCCAAAGCAAAAACTTTGGGATTTTTTTTCTTTAATCTATAAAAATACAGTCTTAGATTTCATTGTAATAATAGTTTTCAGTTGAAATTTAAACATAAAAAAGGAGACCTTTTCAGATCTCCCATAACCAGACATTCATAGATTATTATATAAGTCTGAATTACTGATTCACCGGAATTTTAAAGCTTGCCAATTGGCTATTATTACAATTGTGTTTGGTATAATAAGGATAATTCTGGTGCTGTCAGAGCTTATTTTTTTGAATGCTGAGATTAAAATTTTCTAAAAAACTTCGGCCAGCTGTACCGGCCGAAGACACCTAAGATGAAAAATCCGACAGATATTAATAATTCGTTATAGTCTTATGATGGGTATGAGCGCTGTTCTTTTCTGTCGAATTTACTAAAAACACAATTAAAATCATTGAATAATCTTAAGATAAGATAGCATCTGATTTCGAAAGTTGGACTATAACTTAACATTATTAGAAATTAAATATTTTGAAAACATTTCATTCTGTAAAAAACCTCCGGCGTTGAATTTTGTAGCACGCCGAAAAGCGAATACGCCGAAGGTTGTGTTAAGAAATCATTAGTTTATTTATGGAATCCAAAATGCCCATTTGTTACCATCAAATATGGCCAAATATTTTTTGGAACCCTTTACGTAAACCATCATTCCGGGGCTTGGTTTTACAATATTTGTGATATCGGTTACGGTTGGAAGGATCATTGCCTTGGTATCTGATTCTAAAACTAAAACCCCGTCGGCAGAGCTTGTATCGCTTCCTATAATCGCTTTAGCATCTCCTTCAGTAGCAGTTAAAGGCTGATTAATGAGTGATAAAGTCATATCACTTTCTCCGCTGAGCACACGCCAATCGTTGCCGTCATATAACTTTACCTTCGCTGCTGTGGGTACGGTGCTGTCCAGTACCAAAGTTCCTGGAGTAGGATTTAAAGGGAGTTTTCTTACATAAGGCAGAATTATTCCCTTATCATTACTGTTTGCAAATTCCAGTAAAACAGACTGCTTTTTGTTGGCAGGTGCCGTTCCGACTGCATCACCTATAATCACCTGAGCACTCAATGCAGAGGCTGAGATCATCAGTATTGTTAAAAATATTTTTTTCATTTTAAATTTCAATTGTAATTAAACTTTATCAACCTGAAAGGTCTCCGTGACCGCAAGTTTTTTAAATTTTATTGTGGACATGTAGGTGTTGTAAAGCATTTCCACGAAGTTCCATCATAGATTTTCAGACATTTTGCCGTTGTGTCAAAAACCATCATACCCTCCACAGGAGTTGTAATGTTGGATAGATTTGCTGTCGTTATTCTCGTTGGCACAAATCCTTTTGTGTTCGATTCTAAAACTGTATGAGCAGATTTTCTAACCATCGGCCAGTTGTCTGTATCGTTTGCTCCGGCTCTTTTTAAAAGGGTAATTCCATGTTTTGTATCGGTGCCTGTACCAGTTGTCGTTGGGTCTTTCAGGCAATAGCATGAAGGAATTCCCTGTACAAGCAAGCCTGCAAAGCCTGGAGTTGAGAAGATTTGCACAATCAGTTCATTTGTTCCCACGTGGAAATCACTGTCCAGTAAGGTTGACTTCTGGTGACCATCAGCATGTCCCTGAACATCTGTAGAGTTGATGTTTTGATTTACGCCATTCACATATACTCTTACAATCTGGTTATCTACATAATAATCAAGTCTTAACTTTAATGAAGCTGCAAGAAGTGGGTCGGAGATGTTAAATTTGTACTTAAAAAAGTAAGTATTTGGAAGCGTGTTGTCTGCACCTGTAATTAGCCCCTGACTGTTGATGTCTTGGCCGTTTTGTGTAGCCGAAATCCATTCAGAATTCCCGAAAGGACTTGTTGCCCATACAAACGGAGGTGTATTGATTGCTTTACCAACAACAATCGCTGGATAAAATAATGCATTGGTGATGCTGTTATAGTTGTAGGTACTTGTAGATGGTGATCCTGTACCGCCTGCAAAGTGCGTGACCGTCCAATTATTATCCAGATTTCTTACCAGCTTTTTTCCAGAACCAGCTGCATCTGTACCACTGCTCACCTTGTTAACGTCTGCGCAAGTCATATTTAGCGGAGTGGTGCCACAAACAATAGGGGTGATCTCTGCAACTCTTTTTCCGTTTCCTGCCACAATCATTCTGAAATAACGTGCATTTACAGGATTTGTAAACCTCACAGTTGTCGGAGTTCCTTTGTCCTGTCTGTGCGTTGTAGTATTATAGTTTGGAAAAACGCCGGAATTAACAGTGGTGAAAGTTACATTATCCGTACTTGTCTGTATAATATAGTCTAAAACTGTATTTCCATTCGTTGTAGGGTAGTAGGTAAATCCGTTTAATACATAATTTTGACCGTAGTCAATAGTAATGTGATTATCAGCACCACTCGTTTGCCAGTAGTTTGCAGCTGTCAAATCATTATCGATCACATGTTGAGCACCTGTTCCTGAGCTGGCAGTTGCAGTTACAGAAGCTGAATTAAGCATTGAAGATTCGGATGTACATATTAGAGGAGTACAAGAGTTTACTGTTACCACAACTGGTTTTATAGCACTACAAGCTCCGCTTTGTCCTTTAATATAATAAGTTCCGGAGGTAGCAACAGCATTTGGATTGGATAGTGAATTTGTCGCTGCAGGATCTGTGAAGTAAGTGTACGTAAGACCTGCATCACTTCCTGCTGTAATTGTAGACGCTGTGAGATCAACCGTAGCGGGATTACATACAGCCGATGGATTGGTAATAACCAAATTTGCGACTGTTGTAGGTGGATTTAATGTTACAGATGTTGAAGATGAAGATGAACATCCAGCAGTATTTTTTACAAAAAAACTATGAGTTCCTGTTGGAAGGTTGGTTAAGACAACATTTGAAGTCATACCATTGGTTTCAGAATTGTCAAAATTGTCGACCAAAGTCCAGTTTCCATTTGGTAGATTTGTGATTTGAACACTGTTTGATGTACTACAGTTCGCTTGTGTAACAGTTCCAATTTGAGGTGTAGCTAAAGTATTCACAACTACGATTGATTGGTTGAAAGTTCTTCCACATGCATCAGTAACCTGTACCTGGTAGGTAGTTCCCACGGGTAGGCCATTAAAGATACCAGTCGCCTGGGCAGGTCTTACAATTGTTGATAAAGATGAATCATATAAAGTGTAAGTGTATGGTGCCTGACCACCTGCGGCAACTCCAGTGATATTTCCATTACAAGATATCAGACTTCCAAAAGTAAGCGCTGATAAGGGTGCTACGACAATCGTTTCTTCATAAATGTAGTCTGTACCCGCAATTCTCGGGATTCCATTGATGCCGCCGATACCCGGATAATTTACTTTAGCACCGTTCACGCCTCCAAAACGTACTTTGTATGTTCCCGGAGGAACATTCGTAAATTTAATAGAACCAGAGTGATTTAAGGTTTGAACCAAGGTTTCTGTACCATTCGCGTTTATTCTATACAATGACCTTGTGTCTCTGTCCTCAGGAGATATTTTGTGAGTCAGATCTACATTTCCGTTGGTGTAAGCACAATAGCTGATGGTGTGGCTTGTTGTACTGTTTCTGATACAAGATGTTGTAGAATTAATTGTTGCAGTAAAAGTATTGGTTCTTCCGCAGGCGTCTTCATACTTAATCGTGTAAGTTCCCGGTGCGAATTGTTTTGGTCTTGTTACATTATCATCACTCGCGGGACTTCCGACAATAATATTGGTTCCCAATTGGAAAATGTTTGAAGAGGACGTGGAGTTATATGTATAAACCTGAGGGTATGTAAGTGGAGCCGTAACTGTAGTATCTCCCAAAGTAGACGTCCAGCTTGCAGGTCCCGCAGTAATTGTAAATTTTATGGGGAAAGATCTGGCAAGATTACTCTGTAATGAAACATTTAACTGTCCTGCATCATCTACAAATGGTGAATATGAGGTCGGTCCGGCACAGGTAGTATGACTTGCAGTGGAATTGGCAGGTGCAGAGTGCATCATATTTTCTGTTATTACCTGTCCGCAGGCATCAGTATAGGTAATTTTATACTGTACATCATATTTCATTCCGGAGAAAATCTGAATGGATTCCTGCCAAACATAATTTGGCGGATAGGTAAAGGTCAAAGGATTTCCATCGATATCTAAAGCCGTTGCTGAAGGATTATTCACTTCGGTCGCTGTAATCGTTATAGGCGCAGTACCATAGTTTAATGTTCGAATAAAACTGTAGCCACTCAAACAGGTATTGACTGTAGATTGTACGTTTGCAAAATTATTATTAGTAGGCACTTGAAAGTTAGGCGGAAGTGCTAACGTTTTAGTACTTGCAGGTCTGTTACACTGGTTACTGTTTAACTGAGCCGTAATCGAACCACCTAAGAAGAAAGCTACCGGCACTTCCGAAATAATATTTCCGATGTACATAGGGTTTGCTGCGGCTCTCGGTATTGTGAGCGTATTATTGGCTGGTGTATAAATTTGGTTAGCACTATTTTTAAATGTCACGCTGAGCGTTTGCCCTGTCTCAAATCTCCAGAATTGAGTTTTAATTACAAATGTATCTCCGCAAGTTCCACCGGAAGAGGTTGTTCTTCTGATGGCCGTTGTGTAATCAATATAAAATTCAGGGTTTGTTGGCTGTCCCATATTAATTGCCTTATCCGCACTGGTGTTCCCACATGCATCAATTATATCTACTGCAAATGTACCCGCTGATAAATTGGGAACTACAAAAGAAGTATTGTTCCCAATAGGATATGGAGTAGGATAACTGGGATGAATGCCTCCACCAACACCCGTTAAAATTCTTATTGAATACGGTCTGTTTGCATTGGGAGCCGATGCAGAACTGCTTTTAATATTAGTGATATTAAGGTATCCGTCTGAACCACCGTTGCAGGTCGGATTCCAGGTTTCGACCTGAAAATTATCATCAGGTCTTACGCCTGGCGTTGTACATTGCGCATAACTTTTGTTATGAGCAAATACAAAAAGAGCTAAAAAGAAGCACCATTTTGCGAGATTTTTTACTGTGCTGTTTTTTTTCATCATGTTTATATAAAAGTATTCGTCAATTCATCATTAAATTTTTTTTAAAAAAATAATGTGAATTCTTATTGAAATTTTGAGCAATGTGATAATCTAATTCTTGATTTTTTAAATCATAGAAATACAGTTATCTTTAAGTAATTTTAAATTGAATTGGATAGAAAAGGTGGCGGTCGGGTACAGAAAGTGAGCCTGAAAGAACTGTGTCTTACTTGATCGGAAAAACTTCCGGTTTCCAATTCTCTTCCTAAACTGAAAAGTGAATTGCTAATGGCTTTTTCTGTTTTTAGCAAAAATAATTTACCAAAGTCCACCTGTGCAATTGCGCGGTTATTCTGTGCGCTGTTCGAGAAAGAAACTCCCGAAGTAGTAGAAGGAACTAATTTTACCTTACTGCTTTTTGCAATGTCAATTTGAATTCTAACGGGAGTTTTAGATTTTAAAGCTTTTATTTTTCCCTTTAAAACAAATTTCTTTTTTGGAGTATTTTTTTGAGAATCTGATGCAGAGGATTTGTCAATTCCCACAATTGTGGCACCTCCCTGTACTTTTATTTCTCCAATTACTGAAAATCGGATTGAAGTAGATAAAGAATCGTTCTCAGATGGTATCGTTTTAGATTCAGGAAAATTTGCGGATGCAATACAGAAAATATGACATAACAAAAATACCAGACAGATTTTTTTTCTGCCCATTGCCCGAAATAATATTCCGAATAATTTTGGATTTTGTATTGTAATCATCATTTTACATCTTTTCAAAATACTTAGCTCGTTTAAGTATTGCTTTTAAATTTATGCTGTGTGTTTTCGGTTACAAATCTTGTGTTTTTTAGGATAAAATTCTTCAGACTTGTTAGTCAATCTGTTAATTGCATAGTATTATTATTTTTTACTTTGATTTTCAGTGTTTTACAGATTGTTGTTTTATGAATTAACTTATTTTTATTTAAAATAACTTATCACACATCTATTCTCAATGTTTTATTTTAAGAAAAAACTTGATTTGGCTTGAATATTTTCAACTGTTACAGAACTTATCATAATATTTTTAGTCACAAGTTTTTGATTTCTAACTAGAAATCATTTATTTTGCACCCTCAAAAAAACACACTAAAAATGTTCAACACAAATGATGAACTGGATTCTAAGAAAAAAGAATTCGGCAAAATTTTCTTTTATTCAGTCGCGGCTGTATTTGCTTTTTATTTACTTTTAAGTCTATTCACTTCAGATGTAGTTATTGTTGCGAAAGGCGCTTTATTATTTGCTTTTTTTCTAACTACCTATACAGGTTTTATAATCTCTAAAACCAAATTTGACTTTTTTATTATTTTTAGAATTATTGTGTTTGCCCTGGCGATATTCATTATATATATGTGCTTATTGCTTTCTAATATTTCAAGAGCAATATTTTTCCTCTTCGTTCCTATTATCATCATTACACAAATTCTTTTCTCAATGCGGCTATCGGTTGTATTTACAGTTGTGCTACTTGTACTGTCGTTTTTTATTACAGAAATAGCTACACATTTCAATTTTGCACTAAAAAAAGATTTCTATGATTACAATCCCTTCATATTAAAAATCCAGGAATATCTTACACTTGTTATTGCCATCTACTTCTCGTTTTTTGGACTGTATTATAAGAATGAATTTTTGAGAATTGTTCTTAAAGGCGAGTTAGTCCAGGATATCGAAGATACTATTGAAGAAGATAAATCATTGAATACCGAAGAGGCAGATGAAACTACTTCAGATAAATATCAGATTCTGTATGACAGAATTATCAATTGCTTTGAAGTAGATAAACCTTTTCAGGATGCAGAATTTAATATCAGAAAACTGGCAGATTTGGTAGATTCCAACAATACTTACGTTTCAAGATCGCTCAACCAGATTGGAGACAAAAAATTTAATCAATTGGTTAATGAATATCGCATCAGGCAGGTTCTGGAAGATTTAAAAAATGATACGCATCAAAAATTTACCATAGAACATATCTACACCAATGCGGGTTTTTCTCAGCAATCTACATTCAACAGGATTTTTAAAGAACAGACTGGGAGCACACCTTCAGAATACATTAGAAACAGTCAAAAGTAAACTGATTTAAAATTTAACAGAGATATTGTGCTTTAAAGAAGGTCTCTTTTTCATAATTTTCATCTGCTAAATATTGATTTTCAAGATGTTTTTATTGAAGAATATGAGATACTCAAAACTATTGAGAAAGTCGGTAAAGTGTCTGAAATAAAAACCTTTCTACATCACAGCCGTTTGTTTATATTTGTGGCAAACGCTATGTGAAAAATGCTTTGTTTAAAGCATGTACATCAGAAGTACTTTTTATGGAATTAAATATTAAAAACGAAACCGGAAGGCTGAGGTCCGTGGTTTTAGGACAACCCAAATCTATGGGCGGAGTTCCAACTTTGGAAGAAAGCTACGATGCCAAATCTTACCACACGATAGAGCTCAACATTTACCCAATTGAGGAAGACATCATCAAAGAAATGAATGCTTTTGAAGCCGTTCTCAAGAAATATGATGTGCAGGTGTTCCGTCCCGATATTATTGACGATTACAACCAGGTTTTTGCCAGAGATGTAGCTTTTGTGATTGATGATAAAATGATTATTTCCAACGTCATCGCCGACAGAGCAGATGAGCAGGAGGCCTACAAAACAGTTTTTGAAGAAGTAGCCTGGAGAAAAATCATCAACCTTCCGGAAACTGCTCATATTGAAGGGGGCGACGTGATTGTATGGAACGATTTCCTTTTCATCGGAACATGTTTCAGTGAAGACTATAGAAGCTATAAAACTGCCCGAACCAATGAGTACGCTATCGAAATTCTGAAAGAGTACTTTCCAAAGAAGAGAATTATCGATCTTGAACTGAAGAAAAACGACAGAGAGCCTTACAAGGGAATTCTGCATTTGGACTGCACTTTTAACCCGATTGGCAAAGACAAATGCATTATTTACAAAAACGGTTTTGTAGACGAAAGCGATTACAATTTAATCATCGATATTTTCGGGGAAGAAAACTGCTTCCATGTTACGGACGAAGAAATGTTTGAAATGGTACCTAACGTTTTTTCAATCTCTCCGGAAGTTGTGGTTTCAGACAAAGCATTTACAAGAATGAATGACCACCTCAGAAACGAGTGGGGAATAACTGTTGAGGAAATTCCATACAGAGAAATTTCGAAGATGGGAGGTTTGTTGAGATGCTCAACAATGCCTTTGGTACGGGAATAAATTGACAAAACTATATTACATATTTGCATTCCTGTATTTGAGTATGAATGGTCAAGCTCAAAACATTGATTGGAAAAAAATCTTTTCCGGCGATATGTCAGCTTACAAACAACACAATATTATGTCGGCTTTATTATTAAAAGATGGAAACATCATTAATAGAGTTGAAGTTTTTGCGGATAAAAAAGAAATTGTGGTTTCTAATGAGAGCGGCGTTTCTTTTTTCAGTTACGATTCACAAAACAGATTAAAAAAAGTAAGATTCAAAGATGATTGTTTCAGAATTTCCTATTTCGAAAATGGAATGATAAAATCTGTAGACAGAGAACGAATAAATGAGATGGAACCTGGTATTTCTGTTATAACCAATTTTCGCCCTGATGTAAAAAATCCGAAAAGCATTAATTATAATAGCTATCTTACAAACACTAAGACCGGAGATCGTAGTCAAAAGAAAAAGCGGTATGTGTTTAATCAGAAAGATTCTTTACTCAGTTTTTATGAAGATTCTTTTGAAAAAGGATATGTCAGAAAATATTCAAACAGTACAGAAACAAGTAAAAGCATCCATGAAAATGGTTTTACAATAGATTCCACGTATCGGTCAAATAATAAAGAGTTTCGGTACTATTTTTCGAGGGAAAACGAAAAAGATCTTATCATAAAAAAAGAAGATTCTATTTATACCGAAACCTATTTACACGGAAAGATTGAAACCAAAACGGTTCAACACAGCGGAACTATGTATGAAGAGAATTTTTATAATTCTCAAGATATTATTAAGAAAAAATATTTTTACTACTTTGCTGATAATGATGCCTTTGTGCTGTGGGAAATCAGGAAGACTTACACAAACGGAAAAATAAAAAGTGAATTTCCCTCAAAGAGATATTATGATCTAATAAATCAAAAATTGATTAGAAATAAGAAGAAATTTAGAGTTGAACAACAGATTATGGGAGTGTGTGGCGGCGCAATCTCTGAAAAAAGGCGAAATTTTTACTTTCCGGTTTATCATATTTACTCTCCATCAATTTTATTTTCAAAAAGAGTCAACCAGCGTATTTCAGACAATTTGGATTTTGATACTGTAACAAATGAATTAGAAATAATTTATAATAAAATAAATACTGATGTTGCGATGAAAAAAGAAGATTATTTTAGCGAAAATTCAGACTTGCCTCAATATTCTGATAAACATTTGAAAAATTTTATTGGCAGAGAAAATTACATCATAGAACTTAAAACAAAAGATGGGAAAACCTACTCCCGAAAATTAACAGAAAATCTGGAAGATTTTTCAATCATTTTAAACATTTTTGCAACCTCAGAAAACCAATGACAATGCAGACAACAGATACAGTACTAATGATAGAGCCGGTAGCATTCGGCTACAACGCAGAAACGGCAGAGAACAACTACTTTCAGGTAGAGCAGAAAGATGCAGATATTCAGTCTAAAGCTTTGGCAGAATTTAAAAATTTTGTCGGAAAACTGGAGAGTAAAGGTATTAATGTCATTACCATCAAAGACACCATTGAGCCGCACACGCCGGATTCTATTTTTCCCAACAACTGGGTGAGTTTTCATAAAGATGGAAAAGTAGTTTTGTACCCAATGTTTGCTGCCAACAGAAGAGTGGAGCGTCGTGAAGACATTATCGAAAGCATCAAAAATGAAGGATTTATAGTAACCGAAACAGACGACTGGTCATTATCAGAAATTCACGGTCACTATCTGGAAGGTACGGGAAGCATGATTTTCGATCATGATAACAAAATTGCTTACGGTTCGGTTTCTTTAAGATTGGATGAAAATCTGTTCAGAGAATTCTGTGAAAAATATGATTTTACGCCTGTCGTTTTCCATTCGTTTCAAACCGTGGGAGAGGAGAGACTTCCGATCTACCATACTAACGTGATGATGTGTGTGGCAGATAAGTTCGTGGTAATTTGTGTCGACTGTATCGATGATGACGCGGAAAGAAATAACGTAGCTGAAACCATTAAAAATTCAGGAAAGGAAATCATTGAAATCTCTGAAGCGCAGATGCAGCAGTTCGCTGGAAATATGCTTCAGATACAGAATAAAGACGGCGAAAAGTTTTTGGTGATGAGCCAGACGGCTTACAGGTCTTTAGATGAAACTCAGGTTTCAAATATTGAAAAATATTGTGAAATTATCTATTCAGATTTGAATACCATTGAAGTGAATGGAGGAGGAAGTGCACGTTGTATGCTTGCTGAAGTTTTTCTCCCGAAAAAATGATATATTTGTCAAAAATTATTTAATTGAAGCCATTATCAAATAAAGGTTTACACATTCTTCTAACTTTGGAAACAGAGTTAGAAGATTTGTTATTAGACAGTGTGCAGTTTCTGGAATATATAACCAATATTTTAGAAAGTAAAGAAGTGGAAATTGTGGGTGTCACGAATCATGATTTTGAAAACCAAAGCTTTACCTCTGCAGTCTGTCTGAAAGAGTCTCACCTCTGCATTCATACCTGGCCGGAATTTAAGCAGCTTACTTTTGATGTTTTTCTTTGTAATTATACACAGGACAATACAGAAAAAGTCGAGCAGATTGCTGACGGCGTCATCAGGTATTTTGGTGCTGAAATTTTACAGGAACACAAGATTTACAGATAAAAAGATGCATTACATTTGTCCCTCTTGTAATACAGAAAATAAATCAGAGCTTACCTTCAATATCACAGAATATATTTGTAAGTCCTGCAGTAAACTTATTGATGTAAACAGAAATTCATCTCAAAAAGCTGTCAAAAAACCAACCGAAAACGTTGTTTTGGAAGTCGGTCAGAAAGGTGTGATCGAACATGTTGAATATACCGTCATCGCAGTTATCGTCAGAAAATACGGTTCAGATATTTTCTGGAGAGAATATTTCCTCAAAGATTACAAAAATAACGACGCTTTTCTCAGCGAAAGTGATGGTCACTGGATTTTTTTGAAGTCTGTTCATTCTGAAGATGTAAAAAAGGAACAGAATGACAGAATAGCTGTTTTAAATACAAAAAATTACCGCTGGTACGAAACTACGCCGTGTTCAATAGATTCTGCAACCGGTTTTTTCGAAGACAAACTGAGTTTTAAATTGGCAAAATACAAAGAATACGTCAACGGAACCGAAATAATTTCTCAGGAACAGTCTGGAAATACGAACCACTATTTTTTTGGAAAACATATTTCTAAATTTACCGTTAAAAAATCTTTCGGAATTTCTCAAATGCCCAATTATTCGGGAATAGGGATTGTTCAGCCTTATTATTTTGATATTAAACAAACGGTAACTGTCTTCTGTATTACAGGGCTTCTAATTTGTCTTTTGCAGCTCTATGTATCATATTCCAGAACCAATAATATTGTTTTTGAGGAAGCTATTAAATTTGAAGACGTGAAAAGCAGGGAAATGATTTCCAAAAGTTTTACACTTTCGGGCGGGTCTGCTCCATTGAAGATTGAGTCGCATTCGGACGTAGATAATTCATGGGCAAATTTTCAGTTGAGTCTTGTCAATGAGCAGACGAATGAGATCACGTATGCTTCAAAAGATATTGAAGAATATCACGGTTATGAAGACGGAGAAAGCTGGAGTGAAGGAAATAAGTCTGCGGATTTTAATATTTGTGGAGTAACATCCGGGAAATATCATTTTGCTGTTTCTGCCGAAAAAGATGGTTCCGTAATCACTCCTTTGGATCATTTAAGATCTCCGGATTCCCGTGTAGAAATATCCAGAGATAATACGGGATTAGTGACTGTTACCGAAACAGCTTTAGGAAACAGTACAACTTTCAGCGATGGAAAATCTTTAGAGAAAGACACTTCGGCTGTTGCAAAATTGGCAAGGGAATCTTTCGGCCATCAGAAACTGGATTCTTTAATTAATGCCGAGGCGGTTAATTCATCTACAACTCCCATCAATAATTCAGTTACTGTAAAAGCAACCTGGCTCCCGGTCTCATTTTGGAATTTTATCATCATTTTAATTACGATGATCATCATTTTCAGTATCATTTACTGGGGAAGATATCTTTTCAATGTTTCTAAATGGAAGAACAGTTCCAATTCACCATATCCTCAAAGTTCATAAATCATGGAAAACATTATTAATTATATCAAAAAGCATTTTATGATTCTTCTTTTAGGGAGCTTTTTTCTGGGCCTATTCGCCTACCTGACGTATGATGGAAACCAACTTTGCGACTGCGAAAAAACAGAAAAGTACCGGGACGGAACAACAAGAACTCACAGAACAGGCGGAGCACACGGATTTTACAGATATTATCACAAATAAAAAATAAAACATTATGGAAAACATAAACTTTTTACCGGTAATCAATTCAGTAATTTATTCATTTTTAGGAATTGCAATTCTGTTAGTTTGCTACGTCATCATCGAAAAACTGACTCCTGAAAAAACATGGCATGAGATTGCACAGAACAAAAATGTAGCGTTGGCAATTATTTTTGGTTCGTTTATTATTGGGATTTCCATCATCATCGGTTCGGCGGTTCATGGATAAAAAAAGACTGTCTTTAGAACTTCTTTTACTGTCTTCAGTATTCGTTATTGCAACTTGCGGATTGATTTACGAATTGGTTGCAGGAGCTTTGGCGAGTTACCTTTTGGGAGATTCTGTGAAGCAGTTTTCTTTCATTATCGGCGTCTATCTCTTTTCGATGGGAGTGGGTTCTTATCTGGCGAAATTCATCAAAGGAAGTTTAATAGATAAATTCATCGAAATTGAAATTCTGGTCGGAATTGTAGGTGGAATAAGCTCTGTCGTCCTGTTTCTGTTATTCAATACAATTGGAAATTTTGAATGGGCCTTATATACTTTTGTTTTTATAACGGGATGTTTAGTTGGCCTTGAAATCCCTTTACTGATGAACATTCTGAAAGATAAAGTTCAGTTTAAAGATTTAGTTTCAAACGTTTTCGCCTTCGATTATGTAGGAGCTTTATTGGCATCCATTTTATTTCCGTTGATTTTAATTCCGAATCTTGGAATTATTAAAACACCTCTTTTCTTCGGGTTAATTAATATTTCGATTGCTATATTTTTATGTTTTTATTTGAAAAAAGACTTAAAAAATCCTTTTTCCCTTAAAATAAAATCTATTGGAGCTTTCCTCTTGCTTTTGGTATTATTCATTTTTTCAGACAGAATTTTATCGTTTTCTGAAGAGAAATTATATGGTGAAAATGTAGTTTATACCAACAATTCGCCTTATCAGAGAATTGTTTTAACGAGAAATAATAAAGAGTTCAGATTATATTTAAACAACAATCTTCAGTTTTCTTCCACCGACGAATACCGTTATCACGAAGCTTTGGTTCATCCCGCAATGTCTATGGCAAAGAAAGTTGATCATGTTTTAATTCTTGGTGGAGGTGACGGTTTTGCCGTTCGTGAAGTTTTAAAATATAAGGACGTTAAAAATATCACGCTCGTTGATTTGGATGGTGAAATGACGGATTTCTTTAAAACCAATGAAACAATGCGCCAACTCAATCAGAGCTCATTGTCTGATAAAAAAGTGAAAGTTATCAATAAAGATGCGTATATCTGGATTAAAGAAAACAAGGCAAAATTTGATGTCATTATTATCGATTTTCCCGATCCGTCCAATTACAGTTTAGGGAAACTTTATTCATTGCAGTTTTATCATGAGCTTGAACAAGCAGCAACTGCGGATACAAAAATTGTGGTTCAGACCACTTCACCTTACTTTGCACCGAAATCTTTCTGGTGCATAGAAAAAACGGTGAATCAGATTTTTCCTTTCACAAACGCTTATCACACTTACGTTCCGTCTTTCGGAGAGTGGGGATTTTCTATGGCGTCTTTTGAACCGATTAATAATAAAATTTACAGAAGAATTCCGAATCTTAAATTTTATGACTACAACTTTCCGCAGATGTCGTATTTCACAAAAGATATGAAAGCAGATTCTGTGGAAGTCAACCGTTTGGATAATCAAATTTTAGTACGCTATTTTGATGAAGAGTGGGGCAAAATACAGTAGAAAAGATTTCCTCAGAACCATCGTTTTAGGCAGCCTTTTTCTTCCTTTTCTGCAATATTGCGATAAGAAGGGCAAATCTTTTTTGCTTAAAATTACAGGAACCAATCATGTTCTCGGTCACCGGCTCTGGGCTAAAGATTTTCCTGAATTTTCGGAAGAAATTCATACTAAATATCTGATTGTTGGTGGCGGAATTTCCGGTCTTTCGGCCTGTCGGTTTTTAAACCAGAATAAAGAGAGCAACTATCTTCTTTTGGAAATGGAAAATCATCTTGGCGGAAATTCTTCCGGCGGACAGAATAAGTTTTCAAAATTTCCTTTGGGAGCGCATTATCTACCTTTACCCAATAAAGAAAATACAGAAATTATCGACTTCCTGAAAGAATGTAAAATATGTTTGGGAGAAGATGAAACAGGCGAGCCGATTTTAGACGAATATCAAATGACTTTTCCGCAGCAGGAAAGGTTGTTTTATAAAAATTCGTGGCAAAATGATCTCGTTCCTCAAAAAGGAATCTCCACTGATGTTCAGGATGAACTGAAGCGGTTTTTTGCATTGATGAATGAATTTCGTTTGAAAAAAGATCATCAGAATAAATATTGGTTTGCTATTCCTGTTGAGGATTCGGGTAGGGAAGAGGAGGTTTTAAAACTTGAAAAAATCGTTTTTAAGGATTGGCTGAGTCAAAATGATTTTAAATCTGAAGAACTGCTTTGGGTTCTGGATTATTCCTGCAGAGATGATTACGGATTAGGTATTGAATACGTTTCGGCATGGTCCGGAATTCACTATTTCGCCGGAAGAAAAAATAACTGGAGCAAAAAATATAAAGATCAGATTTTTACCTGGCCTGAAGGAAATGCAAGATTGGTTACCCATTTTTCAAAACACGTTGAAGGCAAAAAAATGACTCAGAATTTAGTTTTTGATGTTCATTTGAGAGAAAATCACGTTGAGGTTCTAAGTTTCGATATTGTTCAGAATAAAACAAAAAAGATTATTGCCGAAAAAGTTCTTTTTGCAACACCTCAGTTCGTCAACGGCAGAATTTTTAAAAATAGAAATACAGAATCTTTCAGTTATGTTCCATGGCTTTTAACCACCATCACGCTGAAAAATGATTTTGGCGGAGATGAAGAATTAGCGTGGGATAATGTGATTTACGGTTCTGAAGGGTTAGGATACATTTACGATCAGCATCAGAATATTGGTCAGATTACGGGCGAAAAAGTCATCACCTACTATAAAAGTTTTTCTTCGGACGATTGCAGAAAAGCACGGAAGAAACTGTATTCTATGAAAGAAGAACAGCTTCGGAATATGGTTTTGGAAGATTTAAAAAAAGCACATCCTTTAATTGAAGAATATATTGTAGAAATACAGTTTCACAAAATCGGTCATGCGATGATTGCTCCGGTTCCGAATCAGATTTTTGGTAGAGAAACCGAAAAAGCAAAAATGTCTATTGACAACAGGATTTTCTTTGCGCATTCAGATTTATCCGGAATTTCAATTTTTGAGGAAGCCTTTTATCAGGGAATCAGAACTGCAAAGGAAATGTTGTGATCCGATCAGTAAAAAACTTTGTATAACCTTGATAATAAAAATCATACAATGAAACAGCCTTGGATACATAATGCGAAAACAGACGGTTGGTTCATTCTGTCACCACCATTTATTATTTTACTGATCATTTTTCTTTTTCAGAAACAGATTCAGGGACTGGAAAATCATTATTCATTTTACACATGGCTTTTTCTGATTGTTTTTGTGGATGTTGCGCACGTCTATTCAACATTGTTTAAAACGTATTTCGTAAAAGCAGAAATTCAAAAAAGAAAACTTTTATACTACGGTATTCCTCTGCTGAGCTGGATTTTAGGATTAATATTATATCAGTTGGGAAGTCTTACTTTCTGGTCGGTTCTGGCGTTGATTGCTGTTTTTCATTTCATCAGACAGCAGTATGGTTTCATGAGAATTTATGCCCGATCTGAAAAAAATAACTGGAGCAAAAAAATAGATGAGGTTGCTATCTATTCAGCGACAATTTTCCCGATGCTGTACTGGTTTAAAACAGAAAGAGCGTTCAATTGGTTTGTTAAAAATGAATTTCAGTGGTTTGAGAATATACCCGATTATGTTCCTTTCCTCAGAATTTTATATTTCATTATCCTTTCAGTATGGATATTTAAAACTGTTATTGAAATCAGTGAAACCAAAGAAATTAGTCTCCCTAAAAATGCTTTGATTATTGGGACTTATCTGTCCTGGTACTTTGGAATTGTTTACTTTAATAATGATGTGGTTTTTACCCTTCTGAATGTTATTTCGCACGGAATTCCTTATGTTGCATTAGTCTACATCAGAGAAATTAAGCAGAAGGAACCGACTCAGTTAAATCATTTATCGGTTTTTAAATCTACTTTGGGTGTTTTACTTTTTATCGCTGTCATTTTTACATTCGCCTTTTTCGAAGAGTTCCTTTGGGAGATTTTAGTTTGGCGTGAACATTTGTCCTGGGATTTTAAGCTTTCCGAATTTTGGTTTCAGTTCCTTATTCCTCTGTTGGTCATTCCCCAGCTTACCCATTATCTGTTGGATGGTTTTATTTGGCGCAGGCCAGAAAAAGGTAAATAAATTTATCTCAAGGAAATTATTTCAGTGCAAAACACATTTTTCACCCCGCTGCCTCGCTGCGCAAAATCTCCCGACTTTGATCTCATACGCAGAGTCTTCACCTCTTCATCGCGGAGTTCCCGATCTGCTCTTATTTAATGATCGGAAGGATTTCAAATTTTAAATCTCAGGTAAAAATTTAAAAATGCCCTTCCAGATACCTGCAGGCCTTCCATAACCATCCCGACCCTCTTGTAGAACTGGGTCAGGACGGTTTCATAAGGGGCTGTAGGAGGTTGGCAAGGAGGGGACCCCCTTCGGAAGGGGGGGTAAGGATGTTCATCAAGGGGGTGAATACCGTTGGAAAGTGGCTGCAGGGTGTTGCTGAAAGGGGTAAAGACCGTCTAGAATTGGTTAGCGGTCTTATTGTGATTTTTTTATATTGGATAAGATTGTGTTAAATGTTAATATAATTTTTTTAAAAAAAATAACCATAAAGATAAAAGTTGTATATTTTTGCAGTATGGGAAATCTTGGAGATAAAAATTTTTGGAAAAAGAACTATGGACTTTTACCTATGCATCTTGTACCACAAAATGGAGAGGAAAGGTTCCTTATGCTTAATGGAGGAACTTCAGATTTTTGTTTTCAATCTTTTGAGAGTGATGATAGTTTTGAAACATATTTTCAGTCTTCTTGGTCTACAAATACCAAAAATTATTTAATATTAGGAGAAGATAAATTAAAAATCTTCAATTGGTACAATAACTCTGTTGAAGAAGTTTCTAAAACACAAGTGTTATCTAATTCTGAAAAGTTTTATGAATATCTATTATTAAAATCATTTAAAACTCAAAATGATGTTGTCCCTTTTATAATAGACATTTTTAGACAATTACGTAATCTTACCCTTGAAAAAGAAAATGCTAAAGAAGCTTTAAATCTATTATATCTGTTGCTAGTAAGTATTGAAGAAGATTTTTCAACTATTAAATTTGAGGATTGGGGATTTAATGTAGAAAATATTCCTGATAGGTTTGAATATTTTGTTGAAACAATAAGATCTGGGATAAAGTCCATAAAGCCTAATCTTGATTTGATTTTGAGGCATACTTCAGGAGCCTTGTTTCAGGAGGCTCATAGAGAAGTGATTTATTTTAGCCCTCAGAGAGATTTATTTGGAGGAGTATCTAGTAAACTAATAACAAAAACAGACTCTTACTCAAGTATACATTATACTCCACAATACATTGCAAGAAGTATAGTAGAAAATTGTTTGAAAGAAATTGATATTGAAAAGAATGAATTAATCATTCTTGACCCAGCTTGTGGGTCTTCAGAATTTTTAATTGAAGTACTTAAACAATTACGGGAATTAGATTACAAGGGAAGAGTATCTATAAAGGGCTTTGATATATCAGAAAGTGCTATCAATACCTCTAGGTTTCTTTTAGAGTATGAAAATAGAACACAATGGCAAAATAACTTAAGCATTGACTTAAAGTTAGTTGAAGATTCTTTATCAGAAAATTGGGGTCAAAATAATGATATAGTACTAATGAACCCTCCTTTTGTCTCATGGGAACTTATTAAGAACAAGGAAAGTAGAACTATTATATTAGATACTTTATCAGAATCTTTTAAAAAAGGAAAGCCAAATCAAGCAAGTGCTTTTTTTTATAAGGCAAAAGGAGCGCTAGCTGGTTCTGGAATTTTAGGATGTGTCCTCCCATCATCAATTTTACAAAGAGAATCATATAGTTCGTTAAGAAATGAATTTCAGGAAGAATTAACAATTAAACTAATTGCGAAATTAGGAAATTTTGTCTTTGAAGATGCCTTAACAGATGTTAGCTTATTTATAGGAAAAAAACCTAAGTCAGCATTAACACCGAAAGTAATTTGGGCAAAAAATGAAAAAGGAGCTGTACAGGAGGCACTTAGAGAGTTGAGAAAGTCAACAGAAAACAATGAATTATCAATTGACGAAAAAAAGTATAGCATATATACCCCAACATCATTTCCATTTGTTAAAGATTCATGGAATATTATCTCTCTTAAGGAGAATAATTTCATAAAGAATACTGAAAGGTTTATTTTAGATAACAAGCTGGTTCATATTTCAAAAATATTTACAGTTAAACAGGGAATAAGAAGTGGTAATAACAATGCATTTATCATATCAAAAGAAGTTTTTGATTCCATTCCTGAAGCAGAGAAACATTTATACAGAAAAGTAATAGGAAATGACTCAATTAAAAATGGTGTAATCACTTTAAAAAATTATATCTGGTATCCTTATGACGAAGAAAAATCTCTATTTCAAAGTGAAGGAGAATTATTAGATTTTGCACCATACTCTTATTTCAGATTACTTGAGTACAAAAACGTATTAACAAATAGACCTAGAAATTCTGAAGTTAATTGGTGGTTACTAAGTGAGCATAGAGCATGGTTAAGAAAAAAAGAAAAAAGATTGTTCTCAACAGAATTTGGCAAATCAGATTCTTTTGGTTTTGATAATGTTGGTGACTTTGTAGTTGAACGGGGGAATGCATGGAGCTCCAAAAGAGCAATGAGCGATGATGATTTTTTCTTTTATTTATCTGTATTTTCAAGCGGGATATTTGATAATTTTCTTTCAATCTTCTCTAAACCTATAATGTCTGGTTATTACCTAGGGCAAACATACACTAAAGATATACCTATCCCAAACATTTACACTCTTGATAAAAAATCAGAAGAGTATGTAAAACTAGTTGAACTAGGTAAAGAGTTATCTAAAGGAAATTCGCTAGCTAAATATTCAATTGATGAGATTTTGACAACTTATTTCTATCCTAAATTTTAAGCGATTATGATTAATCATGAGGAATTAATTAATAATATAAATGATAGTTGTAAATATCTTTTCACTAGTCAGATTTTCAAGCTTGAAGAAAATGTTTTATCAAACAGTGCTAAAACATATAGAATACAAGGAAACTCAAAAGCTTTAAATAGAAAAAAAAATGACATTTTTGAAGTTTCTGTATTAAATTGGTTTGAGGATTTTTATTTATATGTTGAGGTTAAATTTGTTTCAAATCATACTTTTATTTCCCTCTCTGTTTTTAAAGGAGCAGATAATCAGCTAAATAAGCATCAGTTATTTAGAGCAGAATGGGATGATTATGATAGAGATGATGAAATTCATGCACAACCTCATTGGCATATTACTACTGATGTTGCTATTTCAGATAACTTTAATAACTTCCTAGGAGAAAAGGAGCAAGTTACATTTGATGTTTTTGAATTATCAAAAGCTGAGGTTTTTGATATTAAAAATTTTCATTTTGCTATGTTAGGTAACTGGCAACAAGATGAAACCCATATTCACAAAATATCTGAGCCTGCAAAAGTGTCAAAGTGGTTATTAGGAGTTCTTAAACATATTAGAGTAGAATTAGATGTGTGAGTAAACTAATAGTCTATCTAACTCAAAAACAATAATAACCAAGATTGTTTTTACACTTTAAAAGAATGGGGAAATTATAGTATTAAAATTTCTATATAAAAATGAATCTTTTTAGCAGAAACATAAAATAAATTTAGAATGGTCTTTAACTAAAGTTTAAATTCAAATCCTCAGTTGCCTCACAAATACCTTCATCTTGTTTTTCTTTAAAGCATTAATTTCTCAAAATGAGACCCACCCAAAAAACTTTAATTAAATTTGTCTTCAAGAAATTATTCCAATGCAAAAACACATTTTTTTATTAGCGGTTCTGTTAGGCTTTTACATTCAGGCCCAGCAGAAAACCTTTTGTAATCCCATCAACATCGATTATGGTTATACACCTTTTGAAGTTTTTTCAAAACAGGGGAAACACCGCGCAACAGCCGATCCGGTGATCGTTAATTTTCAGAAAAAACTGTTTCTTTTTTCAACCAATCAGGAAGGCTACTGGCACAGCGACAATATGCTCGACTGGAAATTCGTCAAAAGAAAATTCCTAAGAGACAACAAATACACCCATGATCTGAACGCTCCCGCAGTCTGGGCGATGAAAGATACTTTATACGTTTACGGCTCAACCTGGGAATCTGATTTCCCAATCTGGAAATCTACCAATCCTACAGTAGACGACTGGAAAATTGCGGTGGATACGCTGAAAGTTGGCGCATGGGATCCTGCTTTTCATTATGACGAAGATAAAAACAAACTCTATCTCTACTGGGGCTCAAGCAACGAATGGCCGCTCTTAGGAACTGAGGTGAAGGTTAAAAATTTACAGTCCGAAGGTTTTGTAAAACCGATTTTAAGACTCAAACCTGAAGATCACGGCTGGGAAAGATTTGGGGAATACAATGACAATGTTTTCCTGCAGCCTTTTGTGGAAGGAGCTTGGGTGACGAAGTATAAAGACAAATATTATATGCAGTACGGCGCGCCGGCAACGGAGTTCAGCGGATATTCTGACGGTGTCTATGTTTCAAAAAATCCTTTGGAAGGATATGAATACCAACAGCACAATCCGTTTTCCTACAAGCCTGGTGGTTTTGCAAGAGGCGCGGGACATGGAGCTACATTTGAAGATAATTTTAAAAACTGGTGGCACATTTCAACGATTTTTATTTCCACAAAAAATAATTTTGAAAGACGTCTGGGAATCTGGCCTGCAGGTTTTGATAAGGATGATGTGATGTACACGAATACCGCTTATGGCGATTACCCGACTTTACTTCCTCAGTTTGCTCAGGGAAAAGATTTCTCAAAAGGACTTTTCACCAATTGGATGTTGCTGAATTACAATAAACCCGTTCAGGTTTCTTCAACTTTAGGTGGTTATCATTCGAATAATGCGGTGGATGAAGATATTAAAACGTACTGGAGTGCAAAAACAGGAAATTCGGGTGAATGGTTTCAGACGGATTTAGGAGAAGTTTCTACCATCAATGCCATTCAGGTCAATTATGCCGATCAGGATGTTGAGTTTATGGGAAAAACCGAAGGCAAGATGCATCAGTATAAAATCTATGGTTCCAACGACGGGAAAAAATGGAAAGTAATTGTGGATAAAAGCAAAAATACCAAAGACGTTCCTCACGATTATATCGAACTTGAAAAACCTGCTTCAGCAAGATATTTAAAAATGGAAAACCTGAAAATGCCGACAGGAAAGTTTGCGTTAAGCGGTTTCAGAGTATTCGGAAAAGGTGCGGGAGCCAAGCCTGCAAAGGTTCAGAACTTCGTTCCGTTAAGAGCTGATCCGAAAAAATATGGAGAAAGAAGAAGCATTTGGATGAAGTGGCAACAGAATTCAGAAGCTGACGGTTATGTTATTTACTGGGGGAAATCTCCGGATAAACTGTACGGAAGCATAATGGTTTATGGAAAAAATGAATATTTCTTTACCGGCGCCGACAGAGTTGATTCTTATTATTTCCAGATCGAAGCGTTCAATGCAAACGGAATTTCTGAAAGAACAGAAGTGGTGAAGTCTGAATGATTTGAATATTTTGTAAAAAAACGCTTTGATTGTTCCATCAAAGCGTTTTTTTTAATGTTTTATTTTCGGATCTGTTTTACGCTTCAATTTGATTTCGGAGCCAGATTGTAAAGCCGGAATTTGTAGGAACGTCCAGCCTTTTCATCACATTATATTTGTTGTTACGAACTGTTTTTTCAGCTTTAATGTTGTTCTGCAATATCTTTAGTATTAACATTTTCGCGAAAACACGTTTCTCTTTTATGCGTAGAAAATTATTTAAGTTAAATTCTAAATTATATTTCGCAATATTACTTCACAATGATTTTGAATATTTTTTGGTACTCCTTATTTTCAAAATTAAGGATATAGCTTCCTGTAATAATACCTTTCATCTGAACACTGTTTTTACCCTCTTTTAAATCTAAAGTTTGATTAAAAATTTGTTTTCCTTCAAAACTTGATACGGTAATACGTGTAGTTCCTTTAATTTTTCTGTTATTATAAATTTCCAGATTTCCATTTGATACCGGATTGATTATCCTAATGGCAAAATGATCATTCACAACTTCATGAGAACTAAGAACAGTGCTTTGAAGCGCAGTGTAAGCATTAATTCTGCCCCAACCGTGATATTTGTCAAAACCTGGGGTGTCTTCTGAAGGAATTCCTTTCATATCTTCGGCTGTGGTTTGAAGAATATTTCGTACCTGAGCAGGTGTGAGTGTTGGGTTTTTTGCAAAAATTAAAGAAGCAACTCCCGCCACCAAAGGGGTAGCTTGAGATGTACCTCCCCAATAGCTGCCATACGAAGTATTAGAGTCTATACCAAGTCCATAAATAAAATTTCCTGGTGCCACTACATTGATGTGGGTTCCGTAGCAGCTTCCCGACGTTGTACTCCAGAAAAACGGTTGTGTTCTTTTGTCATTAGCATCGGTAGAGCCTACTGCAATTACGTTATCGTAGGCAGTAGAATATGCTGCGGGATAATTTGAAACCTGATTATTATTATTCATCATACAGGCTACCAACAATACATTGTTTGTTCTCAGATAATTGATTGCACTGGCTAATGCTGCAGACGGTGCAGTACCGCCAATAGACATTGATACTATTTTGGCGCCATTGTTCGCAGCATAATAGAGACTGTTTGCCATATTTGCATAAGTACCGTTATTACCACTATCCAGCACTTTCAATGGCATCATTTTGCTGTTCCAGTTAACACCGGCGTATCCTTTTGCATTGTTGGCTGCGCTTCCGATAATGCCTGTACAATTGGTACCATGCCCATGGTCGTCAGTGGGGTTATTATCATTATTTACCCAATCCCAACCGCGGTAATCGTCAATAAGTCCGTTTCCGTCATTGTCTATTCCGTCGCCTATTATTTCTGTCGGTTTATTCCAGATTCTGCCAGCAAAATCTTCATGAGAAAAATTAATACCCGAATCTGCAACGGCAATAATCATATTTGGATCTCCCGTTTCTATATCCCAGGCCAGTTCCATGTCTACATCAGCATCCGGTGTGGTGGTCATCCCCGAAACCACAAAAGTTCCTGTATTATACAAACTCCATTGTCTCGAAGAAAAAAAAGTGTCAGTCGGAAAGGTAGAAAGGCTGGCGTTTCCCTGTACTCCTGCTCCATGAGCGATATAGTTGGGTTCTGCAAATGCTATTTTAGAGTCTTCGCCATAAATTTTTGCAATCGAAGCAACATCTATGTCATTTTTAAATTCAAGTAAAAATGAGGTGGTGAAATCTACGTCTCCAATAGGCGTGATTTTGTTCACTAAATGCTCATTATTTAACCGGTCTACGCTTTGTACGCCAATGATATTTTTTGCTAAATCATGCTTTCCTTTATTGAAAGACTCGTTTTTAACTTTTATGATCAATTGATTTTTTTCAAAATCCTGTGCATTACACAAAGACAGAAGCAATGTAGAAAATATTGTAAAGATGTGCTTTTTCATAATTTTTTAAAAATATATAAAATTTTAAATATATTCACTATTTATAGAACTTTTTTACTTCCGGTAATTCAACTTGTTCCTTCGAAACTGCAGGGGAGTTTCTCTCGGTATCGCAGAGTTATTCGTATTGTAACATAGATTTACTGTGTCATAGAAAAATGCATAATAGATTCTTGAGACTTTTACGTTGGTATAGTTTAAAACTGTAGTTCCGGGGAGAAGCATTATAGCAGAGATTGTGAAATCTGAATGATGTTAATAAACTGTCAAAGGCAAGTTTGTCATCCGTGGGAATCTAAATAGAGAATCTTAAAATTGCTGAGATTCCTGCGGAATACTTTATAGGAGCGCTTTAAAATTTTGCAAAGCGTTTTTTATTTAATTGACTTTAAAAACGCATCAATTTTATCGATTAAAAACGTTGAGTTTTTATCTTTTTCCCAGTCCAGATGTCCACCAGGAAATTCGTAAGATTCATTTAAAATTTTATTTTTATTTAAAGCTGAATCTAAAATTTTTTTCTGCGAAAGTGGAATCACCAGATCATTATTTCCATAGAAAGAAATAGTGGGTGGAGATTTTTCGGTAATCCATTCAACGGGGCTGGCAAATTTCTCTTTGTTGAGATCATTTGTTACAAATGAAGGATTCACGAGTCTGCTTTCAACGAATGAATAATCGGAATAATTTTTAAAATTGGGATCAGATAAATCTGAAGGTCCCACAATATTTACTACAGCTTCTATCCTTTCTGCTTTGTCAAAACGGTAAGAATAAAGCATAGACAAATGTCCGCCTGCACTGTTTCCGAGAAGAATAAATTTAGTTTTTACCGGAACGATTCCAACCAGATAATCAATCACCTTTCTGATGTCTTCGGTCTGATTGGGAAGTCCATACTGTGTTTTGTCAGCAAGCCGGTAGTTCATATTTGCGAAAGCAGACTGTGGAAATTTTTTCATCAGCTGTGTTGTGAAATAGGTAAGATCAGATTTCTTTCCCGCTTTCCATCCGCCACCATGAATTATAATAAACACCGTTTTTACTGAATCCCGTTTTTCAGGAATGTACAGATCCATTTTCTGTTCAGCATCGTCACCATAGGAAATGTTGATCTGTTGCTCAAATGAAATGCCTTTTTCAAACTTAATTATTTTTTCAGTACATGAGAAAAGAGTGATGGTAAGTAGTAGAAGTACAGCAAATTTATTCATTCCTCTAAATTAAAAAAACGATGAGCTATTGAAGGGTATAATTCTAAAATTATTGATGGATTTTATGGTTTAACTTTATTAAAATTAAAATTAATGATTCACATTTATTTCGGACAGCAAAAAAGCCCGCCATTTCCGGCAAGCTTATAACAATAATAATTGAAATATGAAGTAATGAAATTTTATCTCGTTCTGCTCTTTATGGCATCTGAGGCACCTTCGATATCTCTCACTTTTTTCACTTTCTGGTTTCCAAAGTTGTAAGTGATGCTGAGAGTTCCGCCTCTTCTGAACTGGTCGTTTTTTACATAATTGTAATTTCCGTTATCCTGAAAATCTTCAATCTCAACAATATTGGTTCTGAGAACATCGGTTACATTTAAAGCAAAAGTCCAGTCGTTCCAGTTTTTCTTGAGGCTCAGATCTAAACTCATCAGATCTTTCAGCATTCCCAGCTCGATCTGCTGTTTGTCTACGTAGAAATAATTTACGCCGAGAAACCAAGTTTTCTTTTTGTCTAAAGCCAGAGTATTGTTGGTCTGGATGATAAGGCTTGAAGATTTGTTTTTATTGATGTAGGTGTCAAAAACAATTCCTGTGGTAGGATCTGTACTTAACATTCCGTCGTTGATGTTATGCTGTATTCCGATATTGAAATTGGTTGTCAGGGCTTTTTTGAAAAATGTTTTCTGCATTCCGATCATTGCAGACATTTCCTGTTTGTCGCCGAAGTTGGTTCTGATGTACGCCAGCTGACGGTAGGTTTTCCCGTCCCTTTCAATATTTCTCTGCAAAGGAACCTGAGTGATCACATCTTTGAAAAGTGAGTGATTTAAAATCAAAAAATAGGAATTTTTGAACATGTACGTCAGCTCCTGATTATACGTCGTTGAGGCTTTCACAAAAGGATTGTTTTGTGTGTAGTTGTCTTCGGTAAGAATGTTTTTCACAGGATTCAGCTCCCAGAAACTCGGTCTTCTCATTCGGCTCGAAAACGAGTAGGAAATGTTATTTTTGTCATTAATGGCGTAGTTAAAACTCAGGTAGGGAAGCAGATTATTGTAATCTCTTTCAAAAACCTGCATCGGCTTTTCGGGAATTTCAGATGTTCCCATACTTTTGGTAATTTCATATCTCGCACCGATTTTTCCTGAAAATTTATCTGAAAACTTTTTCTCGGCAGTAAGATAGAACCCATAGATGTTTTCATCATAAATAAAGTGGTTCAGGTCGGGTCTCAGATTGTCGAAATTTCCCGCTGTATCATAAAAATAGAAGAAGTTCTTGGTGTCATTATCAGTCTTTGTCCTGTTAAAATTACCGCCGACGGAAATAGTGAGATCTTTTTTAAACTTCTGAATATAATCGGCCATCGCTGAAAAATTATTGATAACCTGCGGAATATCCTGCAAAACCTGTTGTCTGAGCTGAGAAAAATTTCCGTCTACAGCCGGAACAAGCGTTCGGTTATCCGAATTCTGGAATCTTCTGAAATTGAGGTAGGCTGCATTAAGATTAAGTTTGCTTCCCAGTGAATCCGTTTTAAGTTCATAATTCAGGTTCACAGAATTATTGTAGTTTCTGGCATTTTCAAGATTATCAGATTTATTAAACTTGGTTTCGAGAAGCGTTCCGTTATTATCAAATGTTCTCAGGGTGTTGAGAAGATTTACAGAAGAACCATAGCTTTTGGTGGCATTTGTATTCCAGGACAGTGCGAGGTTGCTTTTCTCATTAAGCTGATAGTCGAAATTGAGATATCCACCGATGTATTGATTGGGATCGTCTACTAATCCCACTGATTCATTTTTGAGGAGTGATGTTCCGTTTTTCAAAACATATTCCTGCGCCTGAATATTGTCGCCTCCATACAGATTGGCGCTGATTCCCAATTTATCTTTTCTGTAATTTGCAGAAAAACTTGCCGAGCTTGCATTGTATTTGTTCTGAGAGTTAGACATTCTCATGTTTCCGTTGAGGCCGTCGCTCATTTTCTTTTTCAGAACAATGTTGATGATTCCGTCTGAAGATTCTACCTGAAATTCACTTCCCGGCATGGTGATCACTTCAATTTTTTGGATATTTTCAGCAGGTGTATTTTTAAGAAACTGAGCCAGAGACTCTGCATCCATATTCGATTTTCTGCCGTTGATGTAAATTAATGCGTTGTTTTTACCGGCAATTTTAAGGGTTTTATCATCAGTCGTGGAAAGGAGAGGAGTCTGTCTTAAAAGGTCAAAGGTAGTATTTCCTTTGGCAACCGGCGATGCGGCGACGTCGTACACAAAACGGTCAGACTGTTTTTTGAAAACCTGTTTGGTGATAACAACGGCTTCAATATCTTTTGTTTTTGCTGAGTCTGTTTTTTTCTGTTGAGCCATGCTGAGCCCTGAAAAAAAGATGGCGGCGATTAATAGTGAGGTTTTCATAATGGGTAGGTTAGGTTATAGGTATTGGTTATTATTTTACATTGCAAAGATATATAATAAATTTAGTATTATGCAATACAAAGTAGTTAATTAAAATTTTTTAAAGATTTAAACAATTGACAGTCAGTGCAAAAAAAAATATTGCGGTGATCTATCTATATAAAGATTAGACAACCGCAACATCAATTTTGTTACAATTGGACCGAAAATATTTAAAAAAATGTAATTATTCCCTGTCGAATCTTGCCAGCTTCTTGTCAATCCAGATGGTGGCAAAAGGAAAAAATGCTGAGATCAGTGCAAAAACACTGTCTTCATCGTCCCAGTCGAATATTTTCCGGATAGATGGTAGAAATACAAGGTATAAAGTAAAAAATAAACCATGAATACTTCCAATGGTGCTGATGTAGATAATCGCCAGAATATTTTCCGGTTCGGTACGGATCCAGATCATTGCTGAAAAGAGGAAAAACCATGAAATGGCTTCTGACAGACAGATTTGTTTAAACCATTTGATTACATTTTCCTTGGGATATTTTGAAAATAGATTTTCGAGAAAATTCATTTTTTATTGTTTTCTGATTGTAAGATTTTTGTCAGTGTCTGCTGATAATTTTTATCATAGTTAAGGTCTTTTCCTTCTTCATCTTCACCATCCTGTAGAATATATCCAAAATCATAAATGGAACTGCCTTTGATTTTATAAAATTTTGTCCAGTTTCTTCCAGACAGAACATAGCAATCGATGAGGTTATATTTCTTAATGTAATTTGGATTTTTAATTTGATTGAAACCTTTAATCTTCTGAAGTTTCTGATTTTTAATATCAAAAATAAAGAGATGATACGTTAAATTACTTCGGGCATCTGAAGTGTTTTCAACTAAAATATCTTTAATTCCGTCACCATTGAAGTCTATAAATTCAATGTTTTTATTTTTACTGAATAGCTTTTCCTGATGAATAACTGTTTTTTTGCCATTGTTCAATTTCGAAAATGAAAAAAAAGCATTTGTTTTGTCATCATCTGTATCGGTCTGCTTTGGATCAAATTCCAGAGAAACTGAATATCCTTTTTTATCATAAACCGAATCGCATTTTACAGTCAATATTTTTGTCTGACCAAAAAAAGCGTCACTGAAAAATAAGAGAAATAAAAGCAGTGAAAATTTCATACCTGAAAAAGATTTAATTTTGCGTATCCATCATCCATCATCCATCATCCATCACCTGTAAAAACTACTTCCATCCAGATAGTCAAAAACCTCTGGCGGAAGCATCGGTCTCACATTTTTCCCAGCTTTGATCATATTTCTGATTTCGGTTGCTGAAAGTTCAATCACTGGTGCTTCAATCATCGAAATGTTTTCGTGCTGAAGGTATTCTGAATCTTCTTTCTCACCTTCAAATACTCTTGGATAAACGATGATGTGATGATTTTTAATTAAAACATCAGAATTTTTCCACTTATGAAGTCCGTTGAGGTTGTCTTCGCCCATAATTAAACTGAAAGAATAATCAGGATGCTTTTCTTTAAGATAAGTTAATGTATCAATCGTATAACTGGGGGTTGGCAGAGAAAATTCGACATTCGAGGCACGCATTTTCGGGTAATTTTTTATTGCCATTTCTACCATATCAAGACGGTTATGATCTTTCAGAAGGGATTTTTTTTCTTTGAAAGGATTCTGCGGACTCACCACAAACCAAAGCTCATCCATATCCGAATTTTCCAGAATGTAATTTGCCAGAATCAAATGCCCAATGTGAATGGGATTAAAGGAACCGAAAAAGAGACCGATTTTTTTCAAGGCTGAGGTTAAGGTTAAGGTTAAGGTTAAGGTTGCGTTTTATTTATGAAATTGGTTATTTTATTCAGTTCGTGAATCACTTCTTCAATTAATTTTTTGATTTTCAGATATTCGGATTCCTGAAAATATTTTACTCGTACGCCATAAATTAAATGACTTTTAGTCTCAAATGCAGAACCTCGGGAAATATCATAAAATCGGCCTTTATCTTTGCTGGTTCTCCTTCCAAATCCTTCAGCAATATTTGCTGAGATACTTTCTGCAGATCTTCTTAACTGTGAAGTTAAAGCATAATCTTCTTTTCGGGGTAGATTTTCAGTTAGATTAAAGCATTCTTCAGCAATGTCCATCGCTTTCTGCCAAACCGGCATTTCAGTAAAATCGTTAATCATTTGTATATTTTTTAAGTTTTTCTAAAATCTACAATTTTCCACAACTCACCTCAACCTAAGCCTCAACCTTAACCTCAATCTTCATGAAACTTCACATCCCTGATATTCAAATAATGCGTTACATTTCCTTTCCAGTGATTTTCTTCCAGCGTAAAAGCTATATCGAAATTTTTAGTTCTGAAATCATCTGCATGCTGACCAAGTTTAAAGCCTACACATTCTATATTTCTGCCTGTAGATTCCTGTCTGATGTAAAATTTCAGGTGGCTGTTGTCTTTTCCCATTGTTTTGACGTAGCCGGCGATTTTCTGATTTTTTAAAACCAGATTGGGCTTCATATTGTGTGGGCCAAATGGAGCCAGCTTTCTGTGGAAGTTGATAAATTCACGGTTGATCTCGTCAATTTCCATTACAGAATCTATCGTGATAGAAGGCTCTTTCTGATGTTCCTGTATTTTTTCTGCGACCGTCTGTTCAAATTTAATTTTAAATTCTTCAAACCTGTCTTTTTCCATAGAAAGCCCTGCAGCAGCGTGGTGTCCTCCAAATTTCAGGAAATATTCAGAGCAGATGTCCAGCGCTTCGTGAACGTCAAAATCAGAAACAGATCTTGCGGAAGCGACCATTTCGCCATTATTTCCGTCTGTGAAAACCAAAGTTGGTTTGTAATAGGTTTCAATAAGTCTTGAAGCTACAATTCCGATCACGCCTTTGTTCCATTCCGGATGGTAAACGATGGTTGTGTATTTTGTTTCCTGCTGGGATTCAATGATCTGTTTCAAAGCAGATTCAGTGGAATGCATATCGAGTTCACGTCTCTCATCATTCAGATTCATAATGTCTGAAACGATTTGATGGGCGTGTTTAAGGTTATCTGAAACCATAAGCTCTACAGCAGCTTTTCCCTGAGAAATCCTTCCTGCAGCGTTTATTTTCGGAGCAATTTCAAATACAATATTCGAAATTTCAAAATGTGATAATTTTTCTTCGGGAATTAAAAGTCTTAAACCCATATTTCGGGTTTTTCGCAGAACTTTTAAACCTTGTTTTGCCAGAACTCTGTTTTCACCGTTCATTGCAACAATATCTGCGGCAATAGAAATGGCGAGAAGATCTGTAAGTTCAAACAGTTCCGCTTCCGGAATTTTATAGATTGTATTTAACCCCTGACAAAGTTTAAACCCAACACCACATCCTGAAAGTTCTTTGTAAGGATAACGGCAGTCGGTTCTTTTAGGGTCTAATACAGCAACAGCACTGGGAATTTCGTCGCCCGGCAGGTGGTGGTCACAGATGATAAAATCGATATTTTTTGCGGAGGCATAATCAATCATATCTATCGCCTTAATTCCGCAGTCGAGTGCGATAATCAGTGAGAAACCGTTTTCTTTTGCAAAATCAATTCCCTCGGTTGAAATGCCGTAGCCTTCAGAATTTCTGTCGGGAATATAGTAATCGAGATAGCTTTTGTGAACAATTTTTCTGAGATAAAGGTACATCAGCGCAACGGCTGTAGTTCCGTCGACATCATAATCGCCATAGACCATTATTTTTTCTCCGTTTTCTATTGCAGTGGCAATTCGCTCAACAGCTTTCTGCATATCTGCCATCAGAAAAGGATTATGAATGTCGTTGAGGTTAGGCTTAAAAAACTCTCTCGCCTTCTGGTAGTTGTCAATTCCTCTCATAACGAGGATTTTAGATTCAAAAGTTCCGAAACCAAGCGACGAGCTCAATCCGTCTACAACTTCTTCATCGGGTTCGGGTTTAAAAATCCATTTATGACTCATTTCACAAAAATAGGGAAAATTATTAGCTTTCAAAAATGAAAAGAAATATTGTTCAGGTTTTTTGAAATGCTTATCTTGGCTGTAGAAAAATTAACATTAAAATGAAAAAAATTACTTTATCGCTGGCCATTCTGGCAGCAGTAGCATCAGTCAATGCACAGAAAATCAATTTAGGAAAAGCGGCTGGAGTTGTCTCTAAAGGAGCTCAGGCACTGACTTTTTCCAACGCCGATGCCATCAGATTATCCAAAGAATCGGTTGACTACATGGATAAAAACAATCCGGTTGCAGGCCCAAAAGATCCTTACACAGTGAGATTAAACAAGCTCTTCGCAAAACACAAATCCCAGGATGGCTTAAACCTGAATTACAAGGTTTATAAAGTCGCTGATATCAACGCCTTTGCCTGCGCAGACGGAAGCGTACGTGTTTTTTCGTCGCTAATGGATATTATGACGGATGATGAATTATTGGCTGTAATCGGTCACGAAATTGGTCATGTTAAAAATGAAGATACCAAAGATGCAATGAAATCAGCTTATCTGAAAGCTGCTGCAATGGATGCTGCCTCTTCTGCTTCCAATGCAGTTGCGACATTGAGTGAAAGTCAGGTTGGGAAAATGGCCAATGCATTTCTTGATGCTTCACACAGTAAAAAACAGGAAAATCAGGCTGATGATTACTCTTACGATTTCATGAAATCTAATAAATACAATGTTGTAGGAGCTTATACGGCATTCAAAAAACTGGCTTTGCTTTCTGAAGGCGGAACGGCGCAGTCTAAATTTCAGAAAATGTTTAATTCGCATCCCGACAGCAATAAAAGAGCTGAAGCTATAAAGAAAAAAGCAGAGAAAGACGGTTTATGGAAAGATCCAGGAACAGTTTCTATTCCGACAACAAAACTTACAAAATAAACGAAAACCGGTCTGCAAGCAGACCGGTTTTTTATTTGGATTTCACAAGAACCAGATATTCCCATGGCTTCATTTTAAGCGGAGTCTGACCGTTTAAATTATACGCTTTTCCGGAAAACAGTTCTACATATTTTCCTTTATAATATTTCGTGTCGAGATTTACAGGAACATCCTCTCCTGAAAAGTTGAAAATGGGCAAAACAGCATCGCCGGAACTTTCGCGGTAGAATGAAATGATTTTATCCTGCTTATTATTTACTACACGAATCATTTCGCCACCCAATTTACCATTCCACAGTGCACGATTTTCATGTTTTAATTTAAATAATTTCTGATACATTCCAAAATATGGACTTTCCTTCCAGACGATAGGATCTTTTTCAAAAAAGTTTAAACTCCGGTCTAAGCCGGCTTCCTGTCCGTTGTAAACTAGCGGCATTCCATTGATCACGGCTGCGAAAACCATTGAAGTTTCCAGACCTGCCCCAAAGTTTTTCTGTGGCGTTCCGTTCCAGGAATTCATATCGTGATTTTCTACAAAAGTCATTCTGTAAGCATCTCTTGGGAAAGTATTGACGTCGTGCGCCAGATATTCCACAAGATTTCCAATTCCTTTATTTCTTGTCGTTGCGTCTTTCATTTTCTCAAAGAGACTCCAGGAATATTCTATATCAAACGCATTTTTTAATAAATCCCGCGATTCCCATTCGCCCAGCATAAAAACAGGTTTTATAGCATCCAGCTGTTTTCTTGCCTCATCCCAGAAATCTACAGGAATAAATCCTGCAGTATCTGCCCGGTAACCGTCAATATTGGCTTCCTTTACCCAGAATTTCAGAGATTCCGTCATGTATTCCCGAAGTTTAGGATTCTCATAATCAAAATCAATTACATCATCCCAGTCATACCATGGTGTGGGCTGAAAATTTCCTTCTCTGGTTTTCGTATACCAGTCGGGATGCTCTTTTGATAAAGGATTGTCCCATGCAGAATGGTTTCCGACCCAGTCGATGATGATGTACATTCCCATCGAGTGAATTTTATCAACCAGTCTTTTAAAATCCTGCATATTTCCAAATTCAGGATTTATTCCTCGGAAATCTTTCACAGAATAATAACTTCCCAAACTGCCTTTTCTTTTTTCTACGCCTATCGGATGAATCGGCATGAGCCAGATGATATCAATTCCCAGTTTTTTTATTCTCGGCAGATCTTTTTCAAAGGCTTTAAAGGTTCCTTCTTTGGAATACTGTCTGATATTGACTTCGTAAATGGTTGCGTTTTTCGACCATTCAGGATGTTGAAGTTCCACATAAGGTTTCGAAGCATATCTCAAATCCTGTTTCTGAGAAAATACACTGATAAAAAGCATCAGCAGAAGTAAAGAAAAACATTTTTGTGTCATTTCTGGATTATTTTGGAAATCTAAGTTAAATAAAAAAAGCCTTCAAAACTGAATTTAAAGACTTTTCTGTATTGAATACGATTCTCAGATTAAGAATACATTTTTTCTCTTAATTCTTTAATCTTTTTATCAGCAAGATATTCGTCGTAAGTTGTTTCTCTGTCGATGATTCCTTTTGGAGTCAGTTCGATGATTCTGTTACAGACTGTCTGAAGCATTTCGTGGTCATGAGATGAAAGCAACAGATTACCTTTAAAATTAGATAAAGAGTTGTTTAATGTTGTAATACTTTCAAGATCCAAGTGGTTTGTAGGTTCATCAAGAAGCAAAACATTCGCCTTCTGAAGCATCATTCTGCTGAACATACATCTCATTTTTTCTCCTCCTGAAAGTACTTTACAGGATTTCAAAGCTTCATCACCTGAGAAAAGCATTCTTCCTAAGAATCCTCTCATGAATTCTTCGTGACGCTCCTCATCATTTTTAGTGAACTGTCTCAACCAGTCAACCAGGTTAATGTCTTCCTGGAAGAAATCTGTATTATCTAAAGGCATGTGAGATTGGTTTGTAGTAACTCCCCAGGCAACAGTTCCTTTGTCAGGCTGATTATTTCCTGCTAATATTTCAAAAAATTCTGTGATAGCCAAAGAGTTTTTAGAAATCACAGCTACTTTATCTCCCTTTTTAAGGTTTAGGTCGATATTGGAAAATAGTAATTCGCCGTCTTTTGTTTTTTCTAAACCTTTGATATCTAAAATCTGATCTCCGACCTCTCTTTCCATTTCGAAAATGATGGCAGGATATCTTCTTGAAGAAGGTTTGATGTCGTCGATGTTTAATTTATCGATCATTTTCTTTCTTGCTGTAGCCTGTTTAGCTTTCGCAACGTTTGAGCTGAATCTTGCGATGAAATCCTGAAGTTCTTTCTTTTTTTCTTCCGCTTTTTTGTTAGCCTGAGCTCTCTGTCTTGTAGCTAACTGAGAAGCCTGATACCAGAAAGAGTAGTTACCTGTGTAAAGATTTAATTTAGCATAATCCAAATCGCCAATGTGTGTACAGACTGTGTCGAGGAAGTGACGGTCGTGAGAAACTACAATTACTGTGTTTTCATAATCTGCAAGGAAATCTTCTAACCAGGCAATCGTGTCGATATCAAGGTCATTGGTAGGTTCATCAAGAATCAATACGTCAGGATTTCCGAAAAGGGCCTGAGCCAACAGAACTTTTACTTTGTCTTTGTTCTCAAGCTCACTCATCATCTGCCAGTGCATGTCATCTTTGATGCCAACGTTTGAGAGCATGGTCTGTGCATCAGATTCTGAGTTCCAACCGCCCATTTCGTCGTAAACAACACCGAGTTCTCCAGCTTTGATTCCGTCTTCGTCTGAGAAGTCTTCCTTTGCATAAAGGGCGTCCATCTCTTCTTTTATCTCGAATAATTTTTTGTTTCCTCTTAAAACTGCCTCAAGAACGTTATATTGATCGTAAGCAAAGTGATCCTGCTCAAGAACAGACATCCTTTTGCCTGGCTCCAGTGATACATGTCCTGTAGTAGGATCCTGTTTTCCGGTTAATATTTTTAGAAATGTAGATTTTCCTGCGCCATTTGCTCCAATGATTCCGTAGCAGTTACCTTTCGTAAACATGATGTTCACTTCGTCGAAAAGTACTCTCTTTCCGAATTGTAAAGATAAGTTAGATACTGTTAACATATAAGTTTGTAAATTTGGGCACAAAAATACAAAAAGAATTTCGGTATTTTCTTATATAATAGTATACAAGTTGGGCATGTGCATCAAATTTGTATAGTCAACTGAAAAATTTGAAGAATGAAAATTGAAAAGACAGTCAATATATTAAACAGAAAGGCAAGATTCGAATATGAAATTCTGGATGAGCTGGAGGCTGGAATGGTGCTGACAGGAACTGAGATAAAGTCTCTTCGTTCATCAAAAGCGTCAATCGCAGAGGCATTCTGTCAGTTTATCGATGGTGAATTATATATTATCAATATGATGATTGATGAGTATAAGTTGGGAACATTTTATAACCACAAAACAAAAAGGGAACGGAAATTGCTGTTGCACAAAAAAGAATTGGCAAAGCTGGAGAAAAAACTTAAAGATGCAGGGAATACGATAGTGCCTTTAAGGTTGTATATCAATGATAGAGGCAGAGCTAAAGTAAAGATTGCTTTGGCAAGAGGTAAAAAACTCTTCGATAAAAGAGAGTCTATTAAGGATAGAGAAAACAAAAGGAACCTCGACAGAATATTAAAGAAAAGTTAAAAATCATACGTAAAACTTTGTTTATAAAGAAAAATTATATTTATTTTGCAATATCAATTATTTAATCATTTAATTCTATGAAAAATCTAAAATTAGGAATTTCAGTATTGGCACTTACAGTTGCTTCTACTGTTTTCGCTCAGACTACCAACAATCCGTGGTTAATCGGAGTTGGTGCTCATGGTGAAAATCATAAAGCAGTACGTGGAGAGTTCAGCCAAACTTTTTCGGCTAGAAACTTGACGAAAACTATGTTCAATATGAACAACTTTTCGATCACGCCACCGCTTTCTAAACTTATGGTAGCAAGAAACATCACCAAAGGTTTCGTTATCGATTGGTCTACAACTGTAGGTAATGTAGAAAATCAAAGATTCAACACAGGGAAAGAGTTCATGTTGATGACTGGTCTTGGTTTACAGGCTAAAGCAGCTGGTCTTCTTTGGGACGAAGAGTCTTGGTTTGATCCTTACTTGAGAGTAGGTGCTAACTATTTGAGACAAGACTATACAGGTCTTACATTCCCAAGAACAGATTTACTAGGTTACACTCATGACAATGACGGTGATCTTAACGGTAAAGCTAACTTCTTTACAGTATCTGCTGGTGCAGGTGCTAACTTCTGGGTAACTAAAAACTTCGGTATTGGTGTTCAGGGAGATTACGTAGGTACTCCAATCGATAAGCCTGATTATGCCAACTTCTGGCAGGCTTCTGCTTCCCTATTATTCAGATTCGGAAACAGAGACAGAGATAAGGATGGTATCTTAGACAAAGACGATTTATGTCCAGATACACCAGGTTTACCAGAATTCCAGGGATGTCCTGATACTGACGGTGACGGTGTTCCAGATAAAGACGACCAGTGTCCAGATGTTCCTGGTCCAGTTGAAAACGGAGGTTGTCCTTGGCCAGATACTGATGGTGACGGTGTAATCGACAAAGATGATGCTTGTCCTTCAGTTGCAGGTCCTGCAGAAAACAACGGTTGTCCTTGGCCAGATACTGACGGTGACGGTATCTTAGATAAAGATGATGCTTGTCCTACTGTTCCAGGTCTTCCAGAATACAACGGATGTCCTAAGCCAGTAGTGAAAGTTGCTGAAGAAGTAGAATTAATCTTCAACAACGTTTATTTCGACTTCAACAAAGCTACAATTAAAGCTGAATCTGCTCCAGCATTGGATCAGGCTGCTGAGAAAATTAAAAGTGCAACTGGTGCTCACTTCTTATTAGAAGGGAGAACTGACGCTAAAGGATCTGAAGCTTACAACTTGAAACTATCTAGAGAAAGAGCTGCTTCTGTAGTTGCTGCTTTAGATGCAAGAGGTGTAGATGCAGATGCTCTTAAATCTATCGGTGTTGGTGAAGCTAAAGCGACTGTTTCTGAAAAAGCTACTGATGCTGAAAGACAGAAAGACAGAATCGTGAAAGTGAAAGCTATCGAAGATGCTGCTGAGTGGAATGCAATTAAGAAGAGAGATTACGAAGACGTAGTTGCTCCTGCTAAAAAAGCTCCAGCTAAGAAAAAAGCTCCGGCTAAAAAGAAAAAATAATTAATTTTTCTAAATAAAAAATACCTCCAGACTTCTGGGGGTATTTTTTTTATGGTTGATTTTAATTATTTTTGTCGAAATATAATACATAAAATGGGAAGAGCATTTGAATATAGAAAAGCCTCAAAAATGGCCCGTTGGGATAAAATGGCCAAAACTTTTTCTAAAATTGGTAAAGACATTGCCTTAGCAGTAAAAGCAGGAGGCAGCGACCCTGAAGCCAATCCGGCGCTGAGAAGATGCATTCAGAATGCCAAAGGTGCCAACATGCCGAAGGATAATGTGGAGAGAGCCATCAAAAAAGCCAGTGGTGCAGATGCCGAAAACTATGAAGAAATCAATTACGAAGGTTACGGGCAGGGTGGTGTTGCATTTTTCGTGGAATGTACAACGAATAATACGACCAGAACTGTTGCCAATGTAAGAGCAGTCTTTAATAAGTTTGACGGAAACCTTGGCAAGAACGGAGAATTGGCATTTATTTTCGACAGAAAAGGGATTTTCACCATAAATTTAGATCAAATCAAAATGGATTGGGATGACTTTGAAATGGAAATGATTGACGGCGGTGCTGAGGATGTAGAAAAAGACGATGAAGAAGTGATGATTACAACTGCTTTCGAAGATTTTGGTTCTTTATCTCATAAACTTGACGAACTGAAAATCGAGGCTAAAAGTGCTGAACTTCAGAGAATCCCAAACAATATAAAAGAAGTAACCGCGGAACAGTTTAAGGCAAATATGAAAATGCTTGACCGTTTTGAAGAAGATGATGACGTGCAAAACGTTTATCACAACATGGAAATTACCGACGAATTGTTGGAGTCTTTATAAGTCAAACAGTTTTTCAACGGCTAAAATATTTTGCCACGAATTCACGAATTAAATTTTTCAACATCTTTTTTTAAGAAAGTTAAATTATTTGAATCGTGAATTCGTGGCTATTTTATGTCTTAAATTTTAGTTAGCAGGAAAAATAATATTACATTCATATACAGTTCATTTTCAATTGGTTTCTTTGCAGAAGAATCAAACGTGACATCGCCATCAGTGGTTAATCAAAATACTTACGGTTATGGCGATCACATTTGATCTGAGATAAAAAATCTCTGCTCATGAAAAGAAACGTTGAACTGGTTGTCATTTCAGATGTGCATTTGGGAACTTATGGATGTAAAGCCAAAGAGCTGCTCAGATATCTGAATTCTGTTCAACCTAAAACATTAGTTTTAAACGGTGATATCATTGATATATGGCAGTTTAAAAAGTCTTATTTTCCCAAGCCACACCTAAAGGTCATCAAGAAATTTCTTTCTTTGGCCACAAAAAATACCGATGTATTCTACATCACCGGAAATCACGACGAGATGTTTCGGAAATTTACAGATTTCGAACTCGGAAAATTGAAAGTTTGCAATAAACTTCATTTAAATCTTGACGGAAAAAAAACATGGATCTTTCACGGCGACGTTTTTGACGCTTCCGTACAGCATTCAAAATGGATTGCCAAGCTTGGTGGCAAAGGTTATGATCTGCTGATTGTCATCAATAATATGGTGAATTGGTTTCTGGAGAAAATGGGTCGTGAGAAATATTCATTTTCAAAAAAAATAAAGAACAACGTAAAAAAAGCCGTGAAATACATTGGTGATTTTGAATTGACTGCTTCGGAATTGGCTATCGACAATGGTTATGACTACGTTCTTTGCGGTCACATTCATCAGCCTCAGATGCGGGAAGTGCAGAACAAGAAAGGCACGTGTCTTTACCTGAATTCCGGAGACTGGATTGAAAATCTTTCAGCACTGGAGTACAATGAAGGAAAATGGTCCATATTTAATTATGACGATCATAAACATAATCTGAAAGACGACGAAACAGACGAAATTCAGGAATTGAACAGTGATCAGCTGATGCAGATTGTAACTCAATTTACATAATATGAAATCGCCATTAATATAATTTGTAAACAATGATAAAAGAAGATGTGGCGATAGCATATGACCATTAAATGACAGTAAAAATCGACATATGAAAATATTATATGCTTTTCAGGGAACGGGAAACGGGCACATGGCAAGAGCACAGGAAATTGTTCCACTGCTTAAAAAATATGGTCATGTGGAAACGCTGATGAGCGGGCACCAGTCGCAACTTAAAGCAGATTTTCAGCTTGATTTTCAGCATAAAGGTATTTCACTTTTATACAATAAATCCGGTGGAATTTCTTACTCAAAAATTCTGTTTGAAAATAATTATCTCAAGGCTTTTAATACCATCAAATCCCTTGATCTTTCTAAGTATGATCTGGTCATTAATGATTACGAGCCTTTGACCGGATGGGCCTGCAAAACAAAGGGAATCCGTTTTCTGGAACTGAGTCATCAGGCTTCAATGAGTTTTAGTGAAACTCCTAAACCAACGAGAAAAGATTTTTTTGGCGAACAGATTCTGAAATATTACGTTCCCAGTGAACACCGGATTGGTTTTCATTTTGAATCTTATCATAATCAAATCAAGACTCCGGTGATCAGAAAAAAAATCCGTGAACTTGATGCTTCAAAGAAAGGATTCTTCCTGGTTTATCTACCAAGTTTTTCAGATGAAAATATTATTAAAATTCTAAGTCAGATTCCGGTAAAATGGAAAGTATTTTCAAAATATTCCAAACTTTATTTTAAAGAAAAAAATGTTGAGGTTTTCCCAATCGACCAAACGGAATACTTAAAAGCATTCGAAAATTGCGAAGGTATCTTATGCAACGCCGGTTTTGAAACTCCTGCAGAAGCTTTATTTTTAGATAAAAAACTTTTCGTAATTCCTATCCATAATCAATACGAACAGGAATGCAATGCAGCCGCTTTAGATTTGTTCGGAATTCCCAATTCTAAAAATCTAAAGAAAGATGAAATTGAAAACTGGGTCAATTCAATGCAGCATTTAAACGTAAATTACCCGGATAATATTGAAGATATTCTGGTGAACGAAGTTTTAACGTTCAAGTAAAATATCTTCCACATCATTCATTCTTCTCATCACCGCTCTCGCATAGGAACAGTGAGGATAAACTCTCCAGTTGTTTTCCCTCGCAAATTTTACAGCTTCTTCTACCAGGAATTTCCCCATTCCGCGACCTTCAAACTGACTGTGAACCAAAACAAATGAAATAATCAGCTTTTTATCTTCAGGAAAAATGGTGTAAGTGAGTCTTCCCACCTCGCTGATCTCATTGTTTAAGGTAATGACGCCGCCGTTTTCGCTTTTGTTATTTGTGAATGTCATACTTTTAAATTTAACTGAGAACCAACAAAAACTGAACCGAGAAAGTTCTGAGAAAATCAATTGTGATTGACTTAAAATTGATTATAGATTTAATTCAAGACACAAAACTGACTAACTCTCTCTTCCGGTGTAAAAATTATAATCCTTGATCACCACACCAATAAACTGTCTTTCCGTCATTTGCTGAGGATCGATTTCGAGTTTCAGAATGCTTTTTATTTTGTCTGAAAGTTTGGTGATCACCTGTCTGTCATCAATTTTTAAAGCTTTAAGGAAATTGTCTTTAATAATTCTCATATCGTTATCACTTAAAGCAATCACCTGTGGGAATGTCGGAATATAGTCATCCTGAAGCTTCTCGAGAATGGTGTGGGAAATATTAATGTTATTTTTTAAGGAAATCACAGCAGTGCCGGCTGCGATATCACCCAAACGTTGGTTGTTTTTGGTTGCAATAGCAGAAATGAGACCTACAATTCCCAAAAAGGTAACATCGATAATTCTAAATACCCAACGGATAAGGTAATCTCCGAAGCTTGCCTGGTAACCGTCGATTTTCACGACTCTGATTTTCATCACCCGTTTTCCGGGAGTTTGCCCTTCCATCAGACTTTCCATCACCACAGGATAAACAGATGCCGGAAACGCTACAACAAGCTGAATCGCTCTCTGAGACCATGAATCAAGCCCCATCAGGTATCTGCTGAGGTTAAAAAAATCAAACAAAAAGTAGTATATCAGAAAAAGATATGCTAACCGGATTGCGCCATCGATAAGAAATGCCAGAAATCTTTCACCAATATTGGATATGTTAAAATTAATATTAACATTTTGTGATGTATTTATCGCAATTTGAGACATATTTTTTATTATTTTAGCTTTACAATTATGAGAGAAGTTTATTTCATCAAACAAAATAAAGAAAAATGGTTGGGAATAGAGGAGGTTATTCAGGGTAAATTGAAAAAAAATCCTGATGAGCTCTCATCTCTGTACATCAATCTCATCAACGACCTGTCTTTTGCCCAGACTTATTACCCTAAAAGCAATACGGTGGTTTATCTCAATCACCTTTCTTCGCAGATCTATCAAAAGATTTACAAGACCAAAAGGGTAGAGCAGAACAGACTTTTCTACTTTTTTTCTACTGAAGTTCCTCTGCTTGTGCACCAGTACCGAAGATATCTTGGTTATGCCTTTGCTTTTTTTCTCCTATTTACCTGTATTGGACTGATTTCCGCGGTTTATGATAAAGAATTTGTCAATGTAATTCTGGGTGAAGATTATGTAAATATGACTGTTGAAAATATTAAGAACAAAAATGCAGTGGGCGTTTACCAGAGCGGCTCAACCTGGGGAAGCACCATAGGAATTGTGTTTAATAATATTCAGGTGGGTGCAAAACTTTATCTTTTTGGTCTTTTTGCAGGTGTAGGAACTCTGTTTGTTTATCTTTCCAACTGCGTAATGCTGGGCTCTTTTCAGTATTTTTTCTATGATTACGGAGCCTTGGCAGACAGCGCAAAAGGAATCTGGCTTCATGGTACTTTTGAGATTTTCTCCATGATTATTGAGGCGATGTGCGGATTGATTTTAGGAGCATCCATCCTTTTTCCCAAAACACTTTCGAGGTTTAACTCGCTTAAAAAAGGTTTCAAAGATTCATTTAAAATATTTTTGAGTACGGTGCCGTTCACCATCTGTGCCGGAATTATCGAAGGTTATGTAACCAGACACGCTTTGAATATGCCTTTGGCCTTAAATCTTCTTATCATTGTAGGTTCACTTATTTTGATTGGTGGCTACTATCTTATTTATCCCAACTATGTTGCAAAACAGCAAAACCTCTTAGCGAATGATCACATTCTATAAAAAACGCGACTTCGGAACTTTTATCACCGACAGTTTTGCATTCTTCAAATCAAACGGGAAGAATTATTTTAAAAATTTTATTCTCATCAACGGAATGATGCTCATTCTTTTGGTACTTGTGATGTATTTCGGTTTTAAGGAATTTTTAGGACAGTTTTTCAACGGAAATCTCTCGGGTCAGAGTTATTATTTTGAAAGATATTTCGAAGATAATCTTGGGTTGGTGATCATTACCGGAATTGTTATCATGATCATCTATTCTTTTCTGATGATGCTGAATCTTCTCTATCCAGTATTTTATGTAAAACGCATCGCCGGCGGGCAGAAAGAGGTGAGTGTAGAAGATATCATTTCTGATCTGAAAACACATTCAAAAAAGCTTATTCAATTATATTTTGGCTTGATACTTCTTGTCATTCCAGCGGCATTCGTGCTTATTGCTCTTTCGTATGCCATGGTTTTAGTTTTTATTGGAATTCCTGTATTGATTTTTGTGGTTCCCACACTTTTCAACGCCATCACTTTTTTAGTTTACGATTTCATTTATACCGACCGTGGTTTCTTTGAAAGTTTAAGTTATGCCATCAGATCTCAGTTTTCGTATTCAAACGGAAGAGAAAAAACACCGTACTGGAAATACTGGGGATCTGCCATCATCCTTTTTGTTTTGTATTATGTAATTACAACAATTTTCACAGCAATTCCGATGGTTATTCTGATGATGAGACTTGCTGTTTCAACTTCTGATAATAATTTTGAACAGAATCCTTTTGCAGGAGGCTTTGGTGCGGTCATCATGGTTATTTATGGGATTTCAATCGTTTTGTCTTCTTTATTAATGAATGTTCTCTACATAAATTCAGGTTTGCTGTACTTCGACAGCCGGAGAGATCTGCACCAGAAACTGGAAATGGAAGAAATTGATACCATTGGTCTGAATGCATAAGCTCGTCACATTTTTAAGCGTTTTTATTCTTATAAATCTTGCAGAAGCGCAGGATTACGATTCTGTCTACATGGAAACTGATTCTGTAGAGCAAATGATTGATGATGAAAGTCCGTTTGACGGAATGCTGGCTTCAGACTCTTTGCTTAAAGAAAGACCACAAACCGAAAATACTGTTTACAGCAGAAAATTTAAAGAAAATATTCCGTCAAGATACACAGATGAAGACTTCAATTACGAAACTGTAAAACCCCAAGAATCTTTCTGGGACAGACTGATGCGGAAGGTTGACCGTTTCTTTAACGGTATTTTCGGCAGTAATCTGAATTCATCTTTCAGTTTTGGTAAAATTCTTCTCAGGATATTCGCTATTATTTTAGCAGGATTTATCATCTATTTTTTAATCAGATTTCTGATTGGTAAAAACATAGGCTTTTTTGGAAAGAAAAATTCAGCTGTCGACATTAAAGAGGAAGATCTGCACGAAAATATTCATGAAATTAATTTTGCAGATACCATCGCAAAGTTTGAAAATTCTGCAGAATACCGTCTGGCGGTGCGGTATCATTTCCTTTTAATTCTGAAAAAACTCAGTGATAAAAAAATAATTTCGTGGAATCCCGAGAAAACAAATAAAGATTACAGTTACGAAATAAAAGATGAAAATCTGAAGAACCGATTCTCTGATCTGGCTTTGATTTTCGATTACATCTGGTACGGCGAGTTTGGTGTAGATCACAATTCTTACCTTAAATTTAAAGAGCAGTTTCAGTCATTCAAACCGTAAATCAGAATTTAAAAGATGAACAAGACATTCAAAATATATGCTGTAATTTTCGCCATCATTCTGGCGGTCATAGCGTTGCTTGAAATCAATAAAAAGGAAGTTACAGACTGGCGCAAAAATTTTGAAACCTCCAGAAAATCACCCTTTGGTCTTTATATTTTTGATCATGAGGCGAAATTTTTATTTAAAGATAAACTCAGGAAAATTTCAGAAAATCCTTATGATTATTATGAAAATTCAGACGAAAAGCCTCATAACATTTTCGTTTTAGAGTCTGAACTTGATTATGAATCATGGACGAAAATCATGGACGAAGTAACTAAGGGTTCTGATGCTATGATTATCAATCAGCACATTCCAAAGGATATTTCAGACAGCATTGGTTTTTATACTTCAAATTTTTCTTATTCCGAAAGCAATGTATTGAAACTCACAGACAAAAAATTCTCAAACAGTTTTGTTAAAATAGACAAATTTCCGGGAGGCCGTGGTTTTACATTTATTAAACCTGAAATAGAAATTTTAGGTAAAATTATATCTGAAGGATCAGAAGATCAGGCTGGTTTTATCAAAGCTAAATTCGGCAAAGGTCATTTTTATGTACATTCAGAACCGCTTTTTCTCACCAATTATTATCTCATGAAAAGAGAAAATGTACATTACGCACAGGATGTATTTTCTTATCTTCCGGACAGAGAAACGCTCTGGTTTTCAGATAAAAAAAGTGAAAAGTCGCAGTTTTTTATGAGGTTTATTTTCAGCAATCCGGCTCTGAAATATGCTTGGTGGCTTTTGCTTGGAGGAATGCTTTTATTCATTTTCTTTAATGCTAAAAGAAAACAGAGAATCGTTCCTGTAATTGATCCGTTAAAAAATTCTTCTGTAGATTTTGTGAAAAGCATCGGGAATCTCTACATGCAGGAAGGGGATTTCCATGAGATGATGGCCAAAAAAGCGCAGTATTTTCTTCATAAAGTGCGGATCGATCTTTTGATAGATACACAGAATCTGGATGATGAATTTGCAAAAAAACTTCAGCTGAAAACTGGAAGAAGTGAAGATAAGATAAATGAAGCAATCATTTTAATCAGGAAAGCTCAGGATCCGTACGCATCGGTAATGAAAGAAGATCTGTTGAGAATGAATGAATTGCTGGATGAGATATTAAAATAATTATAAAAAATTAAATCACAGGTTTTAAAATCCTTTGATCTGATTTAAAACAATAAAAAAAAACAAACAATGGAAAACATTGAAAATCAAAATACAGAAAACACAGGCATCAACCTGCAGAAAGAAGACAGCAACTTTGAATTGAGAATCGATATGATCGATCTTAAAAACAGCCTGCAAAAAGTAAAATCTGAAATTGGGAAAGTAATTGTGGGTCAGGAAGATATGATCGAACATTTGCTTGCAGCACTGCTCTCCAACGGTCATGTCCTGATTGAAGGTGTTCCGGGAGTGGCAAAAACCATAACGGCAAAATTACTGGCAAAAACCATTGATGTAGATTTCAGCAGAATTCAGTTCACACCAGATCTGATGCCTTCGGATATTTTAGGAACATCAGTTTTCAACGTTAAAAATACTGAGTTTGAATTTAAAAAAGGACCCATTTTTTCAAGTTTTGTTTTGATTGATGAAATCAACAGATCGCCCGCAAAAACGCAGTCTGCATTGTTTGAGGTAATGGAGGAAAGACAGATCACAATGGACGGAACCCGTTATCAAATGGATGAACCTTTCATCGTCATCGCCACCCAAAATCCGATTGAGCATGAAGGAACTTACCGTCTGCCGGAAGCTCAGCTGGACCGTTTTCTGTTTAAAATCAATGTAGGTTATCCCAATCTTGAGCAGGAAATTACCATCATCAAAAACCAGCACGAAAGCCGTGTTGAAGACAAAACCGAAGGAATTGATAAAGTTCTTACAGCAAGTCAGCTGAAAACTTATCAGAATCTGGTAAAACAGATTGTTGTAGAATCTCAGCTGATAGAATACATTGCTAAAATTATTTCAAATACCAGAGAAAATCAGTTTCTGTATCTCGGAGCGTCCCCGAGAGCGAGTCTGGCACTGCTTACGGCTTCAAAGGCATTTGCAGCTTTGCGTGGAAGAGATTTTGTTACTCCGGAAGACATCAAAGAAGCGAGTTTTGCTGTTTTAAGACACCGTGTCATAGTTTCTCCGGAAAGGGAAATGGAAGGCCTTACTGCGGACGAAATTATCAGACAGATATTGGAAGGAATTGAAATTCCGAGATAAGTTTTAATGAAAAATCTCTACATCCATACGCGTTTTTTTCTTGCACTCATTGTGGTAGGCATTGTGTATATTTTTGCATTCTTCTTTCCGTGGATGATGATGGTGGCGCATGTTTTACTGCTGCTCGTTTTTCTTGCGGCTATGGTAGAATACCTTTTTCTATTCAGCAGAAAAGAAAATATTTCGGCACAGAGAATTTTACCTGAAAAACTTTCCAACGGCGATGAAAATCCCGTGAAGATCGACCTTAGAAATAATTACATTTTTAAAGTTAATGTCAACGTTATCGATGAAATACCATTTCAGTTTCAGAAGCGGGACTTTTTAATTAAAAAACAGATTGAAAGCGGTAAAAATGCTTATTTTCAATATATTTTGGAGCCAAAGGAAAGAGGTGAGTACAGTTTTGGAGCACTCAACGTCTATGCATCTTCACCTTTGGGATTTGTGGCCAGGAGATTCAGATTTCAGAAAGATGCGATGCTTGCGGCGTACCCTTCGTTTATTCATCTGAGAAAATATGAGCTGATGGCTTTACAGAATGAAGTCCTTTTGGGTGGAATCAAAAAAATCAGAAAGCTGGGTCACACGATGGAATTTGAGCAGATCAAAGAATACGTTCCTGGCGATGACATCCGTACCGTAAACTGGAAAGCGACTTCCAAAACCAACCGGCTGATGGTAAATCAGTTTCAGGATGAAAAATCGCAGCGCATTTTCATGATCATTGACAAAGGAAGGACGATGAAAATGCCTTTCAAAGGTTTGAGTTTGCTCGATTATTCCATCAATGCATCAATGGCGTTGTCTCATATTATTTTAAAGAAAAGTGACCGTGCGGGAATGATGACTTTCTCTAAAAAAGCAGAAAACAAAGTTGCTGCAGATAACAAATCGGGTCAGCTCAGAAAGATTTCCGAAGCTTTGTACAATGTGAAAACCGATTTTTTTGAAAGTGATTTCAACAGGCTGTATCGGGATGTGAAATTTTCATTAAATCAGAGAAGTCTTGTTTTGCTTTTTACCAATTTTGAAACTTTGGACGGCCTCAACCGCCAGATGAAATACCTACGCGGAATTGCAAAAAACCATCTTCTCGTGGTTGTTTTCTTTAAAAATTCTGAACTTCATCAGCTGATCGACAAAAAGCCTGAAAACACTCAGGAAGTCTACGACCAGATTATCGCCGAAAAATTTGAATTTGAAAAGAAACTCATCATTCAGGAACTCAGAAAATACGGAATTTTCTCTGTCTATACCCTTCCCGAAAATCTAAATATTGAGGTGATTAATAAGTATCTTGAGATTAAAGCGAGAGGAATTTTATAAAATTAAATCATATGAAAAACATATATATTATTGCCGTAATTGCTTTTATTACAGTGGGTTGTCAGGAGAAGAAAGAGCGAATTGAAAGAGAAGGCGAACCGCCTGTAGTTCTCGTGAAATCTGAAGATGACGAGATGAATTCTGCTATTGAAAATGCTAAAAAGACGTTTGAAAAAGAATTTCACACAGCCCTTTTAAGCAAAAATCCAAATTATTCAAATTTTACAATCAAACAAAGATTTGATTTGCCGGATAATAACGGTGAACACATTTGGATTGGCGATATTACGTTTAAAAATGGTAAATATAAAGGTGTGATTCAAAATGAACCTTACGAACAAATTGGTGTTAAGCTGGGTGATACTGTTGATGTAGATATCTATAATCTGTCGGATTGGATGTATCACAATAAAAATATTGTAAAAGGAGGTTACACCGTTAAAGTTTTACGAAAATCGTTAACCCATGAAGAGAAAAAACAGATGGATGTTGGCGGTTTGATTTACGAATAATTTCATATTCATTGATTACTATTAATAATGAAAAAGGCTTGCAAACTGTTTAAAAGAATTATTGGCGTTCTCATTTTGTGGTTTCTTATTCATTCTGTGTTGATTATTTACGATGGTTTGAGAGATAAAAATCAAAATGCTGATGTAGCCATTGTCCTTGGAAATAAAATAAATACCGATGGAACTGTTTCCAAAAGGCTGAAAGCCAGACTCAATAAAAGCGTTGAGTTGTACAGTGCAAAGCGTATCGATAAAATTATAGTAAGCGGCGGATTTGGAAAGGAAGGTTTCTGGGAAGGAGATAAAATGAAAGAATATTTAGAATCTAAAAATATTCCTTCAGATAAAATAATTGTTGATAATTATGGAAATGATACAGAGAAAACGGTCGAAAATTCTATTAGAATCATGGACAGTCTAAATATGAAAAGTGCGATTTCTGTTTCGCAGTATTTTCATCAAACCAGAACAAAGCAATTGTTTAGAAAACATCATTTTAAAAATATTGAAAGTTCAAGCCCGAATTATTTCGAACTTCGGGATTTCTATTCTGTTATCAGAGAGTTTTTCGGTTTTTACGCAGAATTGCTTTAATAAATGAAAATTTCAAAATTGATTTTGTAATTTTACACTCATTACTCATTACTCATTACTCATTACTCATTACTCATTACTCATTACTCATTACTCATGAAAATAACTCTCAACCGAATCAACAACGATTTTTTATTTGAATGTACCAACAGTCAGGGAAATTCAATTCTTTTAGATAATACTTCACAGCCCGGAGCCAAAGGAGTTTCTCCCATGGAAAGCGTGATGATGGCAGTTGCAGGATGCAGCGGAATTGATGTAGTTTCAATTTTAAAAAAACAGAGACAGGAAATTACAGATTTTAAAGCTGAAGTTGAAGGTGAAAGAATTCCTGTAGACGATGCAAAACCTTTTAAATCAATGGTAGTAAAATTCTTTCTGGAAGGAAATATCGATCCTAAAAAAGCCTTAAAAGCTTCGGAATTATCTTTTGAAAAATACTGCTCCGTCTCAAAAACACTCGAACCGAATGTGGAAATCAGCTACGAAGTTTTTGTGAATGGAGAAAAGGTAACTTCGTAAAAAAACCGGATAAATCAGATTATTCAGCATAAAAAAATCCGTTCTGTTTTGCAGAACGGATTTTATCTTTTGTAAGAAAATCTATTTTTTAATAATTTTCATGCTCTTTACAGAACCGTCATTCATAATTGAAGTAAGGATATAAACGCCGGCTTTTAAATCAGATAACTGAATTGAAGAAGATGGTTTATCAATACTTTTTACAGCAATTCCTGAGAAATCAGTGATTGTTATTTTTCTGATGTTTTCATGATTTTTAATATTCAAAACATTCTGAAAAGGGTTAGGATATGCAGAAATTTCTTTTGTCTTATTTTGGGTTTCGGCGGTTGCCAGTTGAGGAAGAGCCGCCAAGGTAACGGTTACTTTCCAGGTATTGTTGTCTACCTTATTGTAATCTGGAGAACATCCTGATCCACCGTACGTTCTCCATGTGCGAAGATCAAAATTTACTGTTCCTGTGAGATCATTAGCAAGTGCCAGGCCTGTTCTGTTATAAGAAAATGTTCCCGTGTTACTACCGCTTCCAGAGGATATGGCAGACTCTGTATTTCCATTGGTAGAACAAACCAAAATACTTTTTTGTTCAGACATCCATCCGTTGCCTGCGGTAGACATATTGTAAGATACGCTTGTTGAATTAATTTTGTATCCGGCAGGAATTGTAATAGACATAGTTCCCGGGCAACTGGTTGTGCTGGTAGTATCTAAGCCTGTACTATTATATTCTGTATTAATATCACCTGCTGTGTAAGTAACTGAAATCTGTCCGGTCGTAAAGCTGGTCATTTTCCAGAATCCCTGTAATGTGCCACAGTTTGAACGTACCCAGAGGTTGTAAGTCTGTCCGGTTTGAAGTCCGGGTAAAGTGAGTGATGTAGTTCCTGCTGCAACACTTCCTGTAGGTGTTGTTGTTGCTGTAGGTGCAGTGGAAGAAGTTGTCAGATAGTATTGATAGCCTGCTGAAGGAGCCGTTGAGGGAGCTGTCCAGTTAATGGAAGCACCATTCATTGTGGTAGTAGAAGTAAAATTTGTAGGAGCAGGGCAACTTGTATACAGATCGGCTGAGAAAGCAAAAATATTAGGTATTCCGCCTGTTCCGGTTTTAGTTACCATAATACTTTGAATAAGTTTTGACTGATTGGCCGCGGAAATCGCCAAAGGAATCTGATAAAGTCGTGGATTTGTACCGTTTCCGGATTCCAGATTGTCATTGGTTCTATTAATTCTTCCGATTCCCTGAATTGCATAATTACTACCTCCATACCAGTCTGAAATACTTAATCCTGTAAAAGTTTGGGTTGTAGTGTCAGAAAAGTTTACTGTAACATCTACTGTACACGCTCCGCTACCACCAGTTGCCAGCATATATAAACCTAATGCTGCTGTGGGAGTAGACAGTGTTAATGTTCCTGTACTGCCAGCAGTTTCTAATCTGAGAGAATTATTGGAGCTGTAAGGAGCAAGCTGATACTGAAGTCCGGCTGTTGAAGCTGCAGCAGTAGTTATAATTCCGTTTGTAGGTAAGCCATAGGTGAGTGGAGTGCTTGTTGCTGTCAGCTGAAAGTCTCTTGATATGAAATTGTAGCTTACTCCGTCTACATCATTATTTGTAGACGTTGCTGAGGTTCCAACACCGTTTGCAATTACATCAGCATTAAAGCCAGATAATGGGATCGGCTGGTATTCCTGAGCTTGTAAAGAATTAACAAACATGCTGGACACAAGAAATCCAACAACAGGAAGTAGTTTTGTTTTCATAAATAGTATTTAGAAGATTGTTGGTGCTAATATAACAATTGTTTTGCGATAATTTTTCTATTTTAATAAAATAATTCACTTATTGTTATTTTTCGTGTAATCGATGATTGGGTGTCTAAATCTAAAATGATAACAGTTAAAAATTATTTTCATAAGATTTAAATACAGAAAATCCTCTCTCATAACTGAAAGAGGATTTAAAATTTGATAAGAAATTGATTTAAATTAAAAATTCAATCTCGGTTTCAAAAGTTTCGCCACGGTAGCCGTCCATCCTGTCTGATGCGAAGCTCCCACGCCGCGGCCGTTGTCACCATGGAAATATTCAAAAAATGTAATGTAATCCTTGAAATTTTCATCAAAATTAAATTTGTCGTAATCTCCGTTGAAAGCTCTTCTTCCGTTTTCATCTTTAAGGAATATCGAGCAAAGTCTGTGGCTGATATCCTGTGCCACTTCGTCAAGATTTTTCTTTTCTCCGCTTCCTGTCGGGAATTCAACTTTCAGGCTGTTGCCGTAGTAAAAATGAAAACGCTGAAGACTTTCCACAATCAAAAAGTTGATAGGAAACCAAATTGGTCCGCGCCAGTTACTATTTCCTCCAAACATTCGGCTGTCGCTTTCTGCAGGAGTATAATAAACTACATTTTCGGTGCCGTGAACAGAAAAAATAAATGGATTTTCCTCATAAACTTTCGACATTGCGCGGATACCGTAATCGCTAAGAAACTCTTTCTGGTCAAGCATTCTGCTCAGCACTTTGGTCAGTCTGGTTCTTCTTACAATGCTCATTAAATGTTTACGGCCGTGACCCTCCTCATCCCAGTGAGAAACCAGTTTTGCGAGTTCTGGTTTGTTTTTAAGAATCCATTCCATTCTTCCCTGGAAATTCGGCATTTTTTCAAGGAGATGATGGTCAATAATTTCTACGGCAAATAAAGGAATTAATCCCACAATACTTCTCAGTCTCAGCGATACTGAATCGCCGTTCTGTAACTGTAAAACATCGTAGAAAAAGCCGTCTTCCTCGTTCCACAGACCTTTTGTGCCCTCACCAAGATTTTCCATAGCCTCGGCAATATAGAGGTAATGCTCGAAAAACTTAATGGCCATATCTTCATAAACCTGATAATACTGAGCCAGTTCCATCGCCATTCTCATCATGTTGAGTGCGTACATTGCCATCCAGCTTGTACCATCGGCCTGCTCAAGATGTTCGCCGTCTCTGAGTTCCATATTCCGGTCGAAAGCACCGATGTTATCAAGGCCTAAAAATCCTCCGCCAAAAATATTTTTACCGTTTTTATCCTTACGGTTCACCCACCATGTGAAATTCAGAAGCAGCTTCTGGAATACTTTTTCCAAAAACAGGAGATCGGGTTTCCCGTTATGTTTTTCATCAATTTTAAATACCCTGAAGCAGGACCAGGCATGAACGGGTGGATTTACATCACTCAGGTTCCATTCATAGGCAGGCATCTGTCCGTTGGGATGCATGTACCATTCTTTGGTAAGCAGGAGTAATTGGTTTTTTGCAAAATTAGCGTCAATAATAGCATAAGGAACGCAATGGAATGCCAGATCCCACGTTGCATACCAGGGATATTCCCACTTGTCGGGCATGGAGATAATATCTTTGTTGTGAAGATGATCCCATTCCACATTTCTTACGTAGTCGTTAAAATTTCTTGGAGCTTCAAAATTTGGATCTCCTTTAAGCCATTTTCCAACGTTGTAGTGATAGAACTGTTTGTTCCAGAGAAGACCTGCAAAAGCCTGTCTCTGCACGTTTCTTTCATCTTCATTTAAAATTTCTTCCTGAATGTTTTTATAAAAATCATCAGCTTCACTTATTCTTTCTGCAAAAATCTGATCAAAATTTTCAAACGGACTGTCTGTCTCTTCCGAAGAAAGATTAAACTCAAAAACTTCGGATCCACCGGCTTTGATAATCTTATTAATTGAGATTGCAGCCTTGGAACCGCGTTTTTCAGGATTAACAGTTGCTTCTTTTTTGGTGATGTAATTGTTAATCCCGTCTTTGTAGTAGGTGTTTTCTTTCTCCGGGCAACCATAGACTTTTGGTCTGTTGGTTTCGTTTTCGCAGAAAAGAGTCTCGCCTGAAGAATTAGTATAAAGTTTCTTAATACCAATACTGTCGTGGTAGATGTTGATGTGATTGCTTGAATAAGAGTTGAGCTGCCCTTTGTATTCATTATAACCCCACTTCCAGTTGTTTCTGAACCAAAGCGTAGGCAATACAGTAAGAGGCGCATCCGCTGCACTTCTGTTATGTACGGTTACTCTGACTAATATATCATTTTTCCCGGCCTTACAGTATTCAATAAAAATGTCAAAATATTCATCATTGTCAAAAATTCCTGTGTCTATAATTTCATATTCACGTTCTTTTTTGCTGCGGCTTGCGTTTTCATTCAGAATATCATCGTAAGGAAATTCGTTGATGGGATATTTGTACAGCATTTTCATGTAGCTGTGAGTCGGCGTATTGTCGAGATAATAAAAAAGCTCTTTCACATCTTCGCCATGATTCCCCTGTGGATTGCTGAGCCCAAAAAACCTCTCTTTTACCATTTTGTCTTTCCCGTTCCAGAAAGACAGGGCAAAACACAGCAGCTGTTTGTGATCGGAGATTCCCGCAATACCTTCTTCGCCCCACCGGTAGGTATAGCTTTCAGCAATATCGTGGTTGGTGAAAGTCCATGCGTTACCGTTCGGGCTATAGTCTTCACGCACATTTCCCCATTGCCTGTTGCTTACGTATGGTCCCCAGTTTTGCCAGTCGTGACTGTCTAATCTTTCTTTTTCTACACTCATAAAGCTCCTTTTTCTTTACGAATTTAATTTTTTTGTGATAGAAAACCAATTTTTACTATCTGAATTATTGTTAACAGAGTTTATTAATGCTTTATTAAAGGTATTTTCGAATGTTAAATTAAATTATTTTAGTATTTAAAAATAATGATATATCTTTGCATCATTCGATCATTCACATATTGAAAATGTTATCAAGAAAGGTTGAGGGACAGACCCTGTGAAACCTTAGCAACCCTTTGCGCAAGCGAAGAAGGTGCTACGTTCTACCAAAAGTTTTTATTTTTTGGACAGATAACTTACTGAAGTTCTTTTCAGCCATTTCTCATGGCATTTTCAAATTGTATTATCAAAAAGTATAATAGAATTGAAAACAGAACTGCAACATATTAATTTTCCGTATCAAACCAATTCCCACAAGGAATACCAGATCTCATTAAGCTACCAGCTTTTTGGGCAAGACCTGTTTTCTGCACCCATCATTTTAATCAATCATGCATTAACCGGAAATTCAAACGTGGCCGGAGAAAAAGGTTGGTGGAAACGGTTGATTGGTGAAAATCAGGTGATTGATACCAATAAATATACAGTACTCTGTTTCAATATTCCCGGAAACGGATATGATGATTTTTTAATTGACGACTGGTCAGATTTCACGCCTTCAGACATAGCAAATATTTTTCTGAAAGGTCTTGAAATTTTAAATATTAAAAACGTTTACGCTATTATCGGAGGCTCTCTGGGAGGTGGAATTGGCTGGGAAATGTTGGCTAAAAATCCTGATCTGTCAGAGCTTTTTATTCCGATTGCATGTGATTCTAAAACCCATGATTGGTTACACGCCCAATGTCTGGTTCAGAAATTTTTATTAAACGGAAATGATGAGCCACTGCAGAAAGCAAGAATTCATGCGATGCTGTGCTACAGAACACCACAGTCTTTAAACGACAGATTTCAAAATACATATAATCAGGACAAACAAAAGTTAGAATCGGAAGACTGGCTGAATTATCATGGGAAATCGCTTGCCGAAAGATTTAGTTTAAAATCTTATCAGTTGATGAACCATTTACTGATGAACATCAATGCAAACGATAAAGATTTAGGTAAAATCAAAGCACGAATGCACATGATCTCTGTAGATACAGATCTTTTTTTTCCGGCTTCTGAAATCCGAATGTGTTTTACTAAGCTGAAAGCTGAGAAAGACGATGTTTTCTATCACGAGATCAAATCAATTCACGGGCACGACGCCTTTTTAATGGAATACGAACAGTTAAATTATATCATAAAAAATATTTTGTAGATGAAAGCGAATGCAAGCGAAATAAAATTTTTTAAAAACAGATCAATCATCAAATTTGAGGGAGCAGATTTCTTAGGTGAAATCGGGATTGACGGAAGGGTTTTTAAGGCACTTACTCTGGCGCGAATCAGTGTAGGAGTGATTTCTCAGCAGGCCGTTGAGAACGGATTGTCTATTCTTGTACACGAAGACGACTCTGAAAAAGCAGTAACCTGCCTAATCGAGGAGTTTGCTCCCGAAAGAAAATCAGGAAAAGTTTCTCAGATTTACAGCATCAACAATGTGTCTGTCATTGGTTTTGTGGCAGATGATTTAAATAAAATACTTTCAGAACTGGCGAGAAACAATGTTTTCCCGTTGCTTTTGAATCAAAACTCAAGCGAGAAGCGTATCAATATTGTGGTGACTTCTTCTCAGGATGAGAAAACTAAAAACATCATTGAATCGGAAATTTTCAAGAAACCAAAAACGGTTCACCTGGCCATTATCGGTCACGGAAATGTTGGGAAAACTTTAATCGAGCAGGTTTTGCATTCTTCCGAAGAAATTAAAAGAAGAAAAAATATTCACCTGAAAGTCGTGGCAGTGGCGAATTCCAGAAAAATTGCTTTCAATAAAAAAGGATTTGATAACACGTGGAGCGATGAGGTTTTCGCAGCTGAAAAATCTTCAAATGTTGAGGAATTAATTAATTTCTCAAAAGAAAATCAGCTTGAAAACCTGATTGTTGTAGATAACACAGCAAGTGTAGACTTCGTTAAAAACTATCAGGCCTTGGCTGAAAATGGATTTGATTTGGTTTCATCCAACAAAATTTTCAATACACTTCCGATTGAAGAATACCGTAAACTAAGATATACGTTGAACAAAAATAACAAACGTTATCTTTACGAAACCAATGTGGGTGCAGGTTTACCGCTAATTGATACAATTAAATTGCTACACCTTTCAGGAGAAAATATTACCAGAATCAAAGGGGTTTTCTCTGGAACATTGAGTTATGTGTTCAATAATTTTTCTTTGCGCGATGATAAATTTTCTACCATCGTAAATGAAGCTTTAGAAAAAGGCTTCACAGAACCGGATCCGAGAGAAGATTTATCAGGAAACGACGTTGCCAGAAAACTTTTGATTTTGGCGAGAGAATTAGATTTAATTAATGAATTCAGTGACATTAATATTCAAAATTTAGTTCCTGAAGCATTGCTTTCAGTTTCAAAACAGGAATTCCTTTCAAGACTGGAAGAACTGGATGAAGAATACGACAAAATAAAGAAAAATCAGGAGCCGAATCATGTTTTAAGATATGTTGGTGACCTGCATGGAGATTTACAGAAAGAAAAAGGTAAGCTGGATGTGAAATTAATTTCTGTTCCTGCAACTTCAGCTTTAGGACAACTGAAAGGTTCAGACTCAATTTTTGAAATCTACACCGAAAGTTATGGTGAAAACCCAATCGTCATCATGGGAGCCGGAGCCGGAGCGAAAGTGACTGCCCGCGGCGTTTTTGGTGATATTTTAAGATTGAGTGAAACAAAATAAATAAATGTACCAATATAACGATGTACTAATGTACCAATCGTGAAATGCAGTAAATATTGGTAAACTGTTAAACTGGTACATTGTTACATTAGATTAAATTTATGGAAAACGAAAATTTCGAAACGCTTGCAATAAGAACTCAAACTGAGAGAACCCAGTTTGACGAGCATTCTACACCTTTGTATCTTACGTCAAGCTTTATTTTTGAGGATGCGGAAGATATGAGAGCGAGTTTCGCTGAGGAGAAATCCAAAAATCTGTACAGCCGGTTTTCAAATCCGAACGTCACAGAATTTACAGATAAAATTGTAAAAATGGAAGGCGCAGAAGCTGGGTACGCTTTTGCCACCGGCATGGCTGCGATTTACTCTACCTTTGCAACATTGCTGAATGCGGGAGATCACATTGTGAGCTGCCAGTCGGTTTTCGGGTCTACGCACACGCTGTTCACAAAGTATTTCCCGAAATGGAATATTGAAACGACTTATTTCAAAGCCGAAGATTCTGAAAATGTAGAAAATTACATCAGACCCAATACAAAAATTCTGTATCTGGAAACACCTACCAATCCGGCCATAGAAATTTTAGACTTGGAATATTTTGGTAAGATTGCAAAGAAACACAATCTAATTTTCATTGTAGACAACTGTTTTGCGACGCCTTATCTTCAGCAGCCAATCAAATACGGAGCTGATCTGGTTGTTCATTCTGCGACGAAACTTATTGACGGTCAGGGTCGTGTTTTGGGTGGAGTAGCGGTTGGCAGAGAAGATTTAATCAGAGAAATTTATCTTTTTGCCAGAAATACAGGTCCTGCAATGTCGCCTTTTAATGCTTGGGTTTTATCAAAAAGCCTGGAAACGCTTGCGATCCGTGTAGAAAGACACTGCGAGAATGCATTGAAAGTCGCAGAGTTTTTAGAAAATCATCCCAATGTTGAATTGGTAAAATATCCGTTTTTAAAATCGCATCCGAGCTATGAGATTGCCAAAAAACAAATGAAACTGGGTGGAAATGTGGTCGCTTTCGAAATCAAAGGCGGCATTGAAGGTGGCAGAAACTTTTTAGATAAAATAAAAATGTGCTCGCTGTCTGCCAATCTGGGCGATACCCGAACGATTGTGACGCATCCGGCATCTACAACGCACTCCAAGCTGTCTGATGAGGAAAGAAATGAAGTGGGAATCACCGCAGGATTGGTTCGCTGCTCGGTAGGTCTGGAAAATGTGGATGATATTATTGCAGATTTGAAGCAGGCGTTAGGGTAGGATGATTTGGGCAGCTGTATCCGCCTTCCACTCCCGCTTTTTTGCCTCCGCTGCGCTGCGGCAAAAAGAGCTCCGTTCAAGTCGGGCTGCAAGAGATTCAGCGCAAAAATTAGAAAAATTAGAATATAATTCGTGTAATTAGTATTAAAAAAAATGAAAAATTCAGCACAACTATACAAAGCCCTTTCCGAGAGAATCCTGATTCTTGACGGAGCAATGGGAACCATGCTTCAGCGTTACAAATTTGAGGAAGAAGATTACCGCGGCGAGCGTTTCAAAGACTGGGAACATCCCGTAAAAGGAAACAACGACCTGCTTTCTCTGACGCAGCCTCACGCAATTGAAGAAGTTCACAGAAAATATCTGGACGCCGGCGCCGATATTCTGGAAACCAACACATTTTCCGGAACAACCATCGCAATGGCAGATTATCACATGGAAGATCTGGTGTACGAACTCAACTACGAATCTGCGAAGATCGCCAGAAAAGTTTGTGATGAGTTCACGGCTCAAAATCCTGATAAACCGAGATTTGTGGCTGGCTCTATCGGACCGACCAACAGAACAGCAAGTTTAAGTCCGGACGTGAACGATCCAGGTTACCGTGCGATCACTTTTGAAGACTTGAGACTGGCATACAAACAACAGTCAGAAGCATTGCTGGACGGTGGTTCAGATATTCTTTTAGTAGAAACAATTTTCGATACACTGAATGCAAAAGCAGCATTATTTGCCATCGACGAAATTCAGGAAGAAAGAGGAATTCAAATTCCAATCATGGTTTCTGGAACGATTACAGATGCCTCAGGTAGAACATTGAGCGGACAAACCGCTGAAGCATTTTTGATCTCAGTCTCGCATTTGAATTTACTGAGTGTTGGATTCAACTGTGCGTTGGGAGCCAATCAGTTAACGCCGTATTTGGAAACACTGGCGCACAATTCAGAATTCCACGTTTCGGCTTATCCCAATGCTGGTCTTCCGAATGCTTTCGGGCAGTACGATGAATCTCCGGATCAGATGGCTGCTCAGATTAAAGAATATGTAGAAAAAGGATTGATCAATATCATCGGTGGATGCTGTGGTACAACGCCGGAACACATCAAAGCCATTGCTGACTTGGTGGACAAATACGAGCCGAGAAAAGTGAAGGATTTTGTATGATTTTTGATTGTTGAAAATTTAGAACGAGTATAAAAACTTTTTTTTAAATCCAAATCAACGATCTTATGGAAAAGCCATTTTACCTTAAAAATTCCGACGATACCAAACTGTTTAATGAATTAAGAAAAAGAGTGAACCAGCGTGTAGAAACACTTCCGCAAAACAGAGATGTTTACATTCAGATCAAAGCCATTATTTTGCCTTTGGTCTATTTTGGTTTGTATGTGTTTGCGCTTTTCAATGCAGATAGGCCTTGGGTTTATATTTCGAGTTTTGTGTTGATGGGGATTTCTCTGGTTTTAATTTATTTAAATTTAATTCACGAAGCGGCGCACAACAATATCTTTAAAAATAAAAAACTCAACAGTCTCGTTTTGCAGATTTTCGATGTTGTCGGTGCCAATTCCTACATCTGGAAGAAGCGTCACATCGCAGCGCATCACGCCTACCCAAATGTAGATGGCTGGGATACTGACATCGAGCAAAGCGGACTTTTACTGATCGTTCCATGGATTAAGGCTAAAGGAATTCAGAAATTCCAACACTTCTTTTTCTTTTTGGTGTATCCTCTATATTTGTTCAACTGGATGTTTATCAGAGATTTCAGGGATTTTTTTGATAAGGAAAGAGTGATTTTAAAAACGCAGGGAAAAATTCCGGTTTCGGAAAAAATTAAAATGATCAGTTTCAAATTATTTTACTTTTTCTATCAGATTGCCGTTCCTGTTTTATTTTTTAAAGTTTCAATAGGTTTGGCTCTGGCTGCTTGGTTTTTACAAGTGATTGCGGCAAGTGTTTTTGCACTTTTTGTACTGTTGCCACTGCATCCGCTGCCAGACAATGCTTTTCCTAAACTGGATGAAAAAAACGGACTTCCTTTCAGCTGGATCCGTCATCAGCTTGAGGTGACCAATGATTTAAAAGAAAACAACTGGTTCGTGAGAAACGTTTTGGGAAATTTCAACTTTCACGTTGCCCATCATCTTTTCCCAAATTACAGCTATATGTATTATAATGAAATCACAGAGGAAATTGAGCAGTTCGCCAGAGAAAATAATCTGGGGTACAAACGATTTCCAATTTTTACCGCTTTGGGTAAACATGTCGATTTGCTGAAGCAAAATGCAAACAACGCTTATTTTATTTTAGAAGAATAAATGGGTTAAAATAGAAGCTGAATATTGAGTACAGTTGATATTTAAGAACTTAGTGTGCTTTTACAACGTTAAGGTTTTGTAAAACTCAAAACAGTAAGTATTTAAAAAAAACTTAGTGTTCAAAATGATGATAAAAATTTAAATTAAAAACAAATCAATTTAGAGATTCCAAACATTGGTAACTGTTAAACTGATCAATTGTTAGATTAAAAAAAACATGAAATATTTAAGATTATCAGGGCTTGAGCCACTGATTATTACTCCGGAATCAAATTTTATCAACGTTGGTGAAAGAACCAATGTTGCCGGATCTAAAAAGTTTTTAAGATTAATAAAAGAAGAGAAATTTTCTGAAGCCTTAGATATCGCAAGAGATCAGGTGGATGGCGGTGCTCAGATCCTTGACGTGAATTTTGACGACGGTTTGATCGACGGAAAAGCTTCCATGATCAAATTCCTGAACCTTATTGGTTCCGAACCGGATATTTCCAAAATTCCAATCATGGTCGATTCTTCCAAATGGGAAATTCTGGAAGCTGGTTTACAGGTTGTTCAGGGGAAATGTGTGGTGAATTCGATCAGTTTAAAGGAAGGAAAAGAAGAGTTTGTAAAACACGCAAAAGCCATTAAAAGATATGGAGCTGCGGTAATTGTTATGGCATTCGATGAGGTCGGGCAAGCTGATAATTACGAAAGAAGACTTGAAATTACCAAACGTTCTTACGATATTTTGGTGGATGAGGTTAAATTTCCTGCTGAAGATATTATTTTCGATTTAAATATATTCCCCGTTGCAACAGGAATGGATGAACACCGTCGCAACGCAATCGATTTCATTGAAGCAACACGTTGGGTTAGGCAAAATCTTCCTTACGCTTCGGTGAGTGGTGGCGTTTCCAATGTTTCGTTCTCGTTCCGTGGAAATGATACGGTGCGTGAAGCGATGCACTCAGTTTTCCTTTATCATGCGATTCAGGCTGGGATGAACATCGGTATTGTAAATCCGGCCATGCTTGAGGTTTATGATGAAATCAATAAAGAACTTTTAGAACTGGTTGAAGACGTAATTCTCGACAAAAGAGAAGATGCTACTGAGCGCCTTTTAGATTATTCTGAACGGAATAAATCGGTTAAAAAAGAAAAAGTAGAAGAACTCGAATGGCGTACTCATCCTTTGCAGGACAGAATTACGCATTCTTTGGTTAAAGGAATCGACCGTTTTATCGAAGAAGATGTTGAGGAAGCCAGATTGCAGTCTGAAAGGCCACTCCACGTGATTGAAGTCAATCTGATGACCGGAATGGGCGTTGTCGGAGATTTATTCGGAAGCGGAAAAATGTTTCTCCCACAGGTGGTAAAGTCTGCGAGGGTAATGAAGAAAGCTGTAGCTTATCTTCAGCCATTCATCGAAGCCGAAAAAGATGTGGCCCAGAAACCGAATGGAAAAATTCTGATGGCAACCGTTAAAGGCGACGTTCACGATATCGGAAAAAATATTGTGAGTGTGGTTTTGGGTTGTAATAATTATGATATTGTCGATTTGGGAGTGATGGTTCCTGCCGAGAAAATTATTCAGGCAGCCATTGATCACAACGTGGATGTTATTGGTTTGAGTGGATTGATCACGCCAAGTTTGGATGAAATGGTCTACATTGCCTCAGAACTGGAAAGACAAAATTTAAATTTCCCTTTATTAATCGGTGGTGCAACAACTTCGAAAGCGCACACAGCTGTTAAGATTGATCTAAAATATAAAAACGCTGTCGTTCACGTGAATGATGCTTCCAGAGCGGTAAACGTGGTGAGTTCATTGCTTGGAGACCGAAATAAAGAATATGTGGATGATCTGAAAAGTGATTATTCAGATTTCAGGGAAAAGTTCCTGAACAGACAGGTTGATAAAAACTATGTTTCCATTGAAGATGCCCGAAAAGATAAGTTTAAAATCGATTGGGAAAATGAAGAAATTTTCACACCCAATAACTTAGGAATTCAGGTTTTCGAAAATCAGGATTTGGAAGAATTAATACCTTTCATCGACTGGTCACCGTTTTTCAGAAGCTGGGATCTCCACGGAAAGTATCCGAATATTTTTGATGATGAGGTTGTAGGCGAGCAGGCAAAAGAATTATTTGCAGACGGACAGAAAATCCTGAAGAAAATTGTAGATGAAAAACTTTTGGTTGCCAAAGCGATCTTTGGAATTTTCAAAGCCAATTCAACCGAGACTGATGACATTTTAATTTTTGATGAAAATGATCAGGAAAAAGTCAAATTTTTAACGCTGAGACAACAGGTTCAGAAATCAAAAGGTAAAGATTATATCGCGCTGAGTGATTTTATTGCACCTAAAAGTTCAGGAAAGACCGATTACATGGGTGCGTTCTGTGTTTGCACAGGTTTCGGAACGGATGAACTGTCTGATCAGTATGAAAAAGATAACGACGATTACAACGCCATCATGGTAAAAGCCATCGCCGACCGTTTTGCAGAAGCTTACGCAGAATTTTTACATAAAAAAGTGCGTACAGAATATTGGGGTTACGCCAATCAGGAAAATTTAAGCAACGAAGATTTAATTGCCGAAAAATATAAAGGAATTCGTCCTGCACCGGGTTATCCCGCTTGTCCGGATCATTTGGAGAAACATGCGATTTGGGATCTTTTAAATGTAGAAGAAGAAATCGGTGTTTATCTTACTGAAAGTTTAGCGATGTTCCCTACAGCAGCGGTTTCCGGATATTATTTTGGAAGTCCGCACGCCAAATATTTCGGTTTAGGAAAAATTTCAGAAGATCAGTTGAAAGAATATTCTGTAAGGAAAGGAATTTCTTTACAGGAAGCCAAAAAATGGCTGAACCCGAATTTGGCAGATGGAATTTAATTAAGATTATGAAAGATGATTTCGACTTTATTGCCTATTTAAGATATAGAACAACCGATGAAGGTGGTAGAATGACTCCCGCAAAATCAGGATATAGGCCTCAAATGAGGTTTGATTTTGAGAAAATAACTTCATCTGGGAGACAGGTTTTCATTAATAAAGAATGGGTTTTCCCTGGTGATGCGGTCGAAGCAGAAATAACATTACTATCTCCACAATTTTTCGAAAATAAATTATTTGAAGGATTAAAATTCGAATTTATAGAGGGTTCAAAAATTATTGGAATTGGAGAGATTCAGAAAATCAAAAACGAAACTTTAAAGAAAGATATTTAAAAATAAAATGAAAATCACAGACCACATAAAAAACGCCAACGGCAAAACTCTATTTTCCTTAGAGGTAGTTCCGCCTCAAAAGGGAATCGGGATTGAAGATTTATATAAAAATATCGACCCGTTAATGGAATTTAAACCTCCATTTATTGACGTCACGACTTCACGAGAAGAATATATTTACATCGACAAAGGAAACGGTTTGATGGAGCGCAGAATCACGAGAATGCGTCCCGGAACTTTGGGAATTTGTGCGGCAATTCAGCATAAATACAATGTAGATACTGTTCCACACCTGCTTTGTGGAGGTTTTACCAAAGAAGAAACAGAATATCTTTTGGTAGACTGTATGTATTTGGGAATAGACAATATTATGGCACTTCGTGGCGATGCGATGAAAGGTCATCAGTATTTTGAAGCCACTCCAGGCGGTCATTCAAGTGCTATGGATTTGGTGAATCAGATCAATAATTTGGGAAGAGGAAAGTATCTTCACGACGATCAGGCCTGCGATGAGCACAACAAATTCTGCATCGGAGTTGCCGGTTATCCCGAAAAACACATGGAAGCCCCATCAATGAATTACGATCTGAAATGGCTCAAGCAAAAAGTAGATGCCGGCGCAGATTATATCGTAACCCAAATGTTTTTTGACAATAAAAAGTACATCGAATTTGTAACCAAAGCCCGTGAAATGGGAATTACAGTTCCCATTATTCCGGGAATTAAACCGATTGCAACTAAAAAGCATTTAAAATTACTGCCGCAGGTTTTCAAAATTGATCTTCCTGAAGATTTGATTAATGCCGTGGAAAGTGCGAAAAACAATGAAGCCGTAAAACAGATCGGCGTGGAATGGGCCATCAGCCAATGCAAGGAATTGCTTGATTTTGGTGTTCCTGTACTGCATTTTTACTCGATGGGTAAAAGTGATAATATTAAAAAAGTGGCTGGAGAGCTGTTTTAAATAGTTAGTAAAAGTGAAAAAGATAAGGCTTCAGAGATTTTCTGAAGCCTTATTGTTTATATTCTGTCTGATATTGAATCAACTGATCAAAAACACTTTTCGTCGTCGGTTTTGAAGAATTGGTATTGAAAATAAACATTCCGCTGTCGATATTAAAAAAATATTTTTTTGTATCATCGCTCACCGAAAACCATTTCAACAGTCCATTTACCAGATTGATATCTTCCCATCTTATTGACGATTCATCCAAATTGAATGTATGCGGATTCTGATTTAAAGTATCTCTGAAAATGATCTTACGGTCTTCAATATAAATCATTCCGCTTCCCTGAAACGCTTTCAGTTTAAAGAACTCATTTTGCGTATTTCCCATATTGTACCTTACAAAAGCATGATATTCCGGAGTGCCTATTTGTTCCAGAAGAATTTTCTGTTTTTTCTTTCTGCTTTGTGCCGCTAAATAAGCAATCAGAAAAATAATTGCAGGAATAGACAACAGAAAAATGAAAAATAAGATAACGACAAAAATTAATGGTTCCATGATTTTATTTTTTTAAATTTTAAACTGTCGGATGCTTTTCAAACTCTTTTGTGCGGTCAAATAAATATCGGTAGGTTGCCAGTTTTCTTGTTACTTCAGTCTCCAGATGTTTTGCCAGCCCCAGCATTTTAGGGTTAAAATCCCCAATCCACTGCATTTCAAAATCTAAAAATTCCGTAGCAACTCTGAAGTGATTGGCCGCTTCCACAATCAAATAACCTTCCACGCCTTTATTCTGCCATTCAGGAACCACTCCGAAGATCAGTCCGACAAACTTGGTATTGGTTTTTGTGGCTTTGTAATATAAAAATTTCAGTTTATCTAAAAATCCGAATTTTCCGTTCAAATATTTAAACCATTGGTTTAAATCCGGAATGTTGATCCACATTGCTATCGGTTTGTTGTTTTCGTATGCAAACCACGCAATGTGCTCATTCATTACTGGTTTCATCTTATCAAACATTTTTTTGACTTCCTTTAAATTCATCTGCTTACCGCCTCCATGGCTTTCCCAAGTTTTGTTGTAAAGTTCAAAAAAATCCTGGGCAAACTTATCCATGTTCGCTTTGGTCACTGGCTTTGAAGAAAAATTTTCGTTTTTAGAATGCTTTGCGTGCATCAGGTTAAAAATTCTGGAAGTAGGAGCGTGTGCTTTTCTGCTGAAACACAGCATATCATAATACACCTGAAATCCATAATTCTCAAAAAGATCTTTATAATAAGGGAAATTATAGTTCATTCCGTACAAAGGTGGAGTAAAACCATCTATTAAAACGCCCCAGAATTTATCCCGTTCTCCAAAATTTATAGGGCCATCCATAGCTTCCATTCCGATTTCCTTAAGCCAGTTTTTACAGAAATCAAAAATGAAATTTGCTGTTTCCTGATCATTAATGCAATCAAAAAAACCAATTCCACCGGTTGGTTGATCCTGAAGATAAAGTTGATGATTGAATACGGCAACTTTTCCTACGGTATCGCCATTTTCATTTAAAAATAAAAAACGTTTGCAGACACCGTTGTCAAAAAACTTGTTTTTCTGAGGATCAAAAACGAACTCAATATCTTTATCTAATGGTCGAATGTACGCTTCATCATTCTTGTAAAGTCTCGCGGGAAACTCCAAAAATTCTTTCTTTTGTGCGTTATTCAGTACTTCTTCTGCAATGACCATATTTTTTATCGGCTTTAGATGGGAAAGGTAATTCAATTTAGGTTTAAATTAAAATATAGAATTAATTTTATCCGTATTTTTGTTGCAAAATAAATAAAAATGGTTGATTTTACCGATAACGATGATGATATTTTCACAGGGAAAGAGCATACGCCGATTCGTGAAGATGCCTTTGAGAAATCGCCACAGGAAAAAATAGAAAAAATTACCCAACTCTTCGGAGAAATCATGGAAACACTTGGTCTTGATATGACCGATGATTCATTAAAAGATTCTCCCAAAAGAGTTGCCAAAATGTATGTCAATGAAATTTTCGGTGGATTACTTCCTGAAAACAAACCCGGAATTTCTACATTTTCAAACAAATACAAATACCGCCAGATGTTGGTGGAAAAAGACATCACCGTTTACTCATTCTGCGAGCATCACTTCCTGCCAATAATCGGAAGAGCACACGTTGCGTATATTTCGAGTGGTGATGTGATCGGACTTTCGAAAATTAACAGAATTGTTGATTACTATGCGAAAAGACCTCAGGTTCAGGAGAGACTGACGATGCAGATTGTTGATGCTTTGAAAGATGCTTTAGGAACTCAGAATGTTGCCTGCATCATCGATGCAAAACACCTTTGTGTAAATTGCAGAGGAATAAAAGATACCGCAAGTTCAACCATTACTGCTGAATTAAGTGGAATTTTCAGAACCAATCCGATTACCAGACAGGAGTTTCTGCATTATGTAGGAAGCCACGCGAAACTGGATTATTAAATGCGATGATTAATCAGATTATAAAAAGAAATATCAGATTACTTTCCGAAAGATATGGATATGAAATATCTTATTTCAAGAATGTAGTTTTGATAAAAAATGAAAAGAATTTCATTGAAATTTTCTCCAAAGTTAAAGATTATATTGAAGTTAAATATAATTTTGAAAAGGGAACTTTAGAGATTGAAATTCAGGATTTTGAAGTTTATGATCTGTTAATCAAAATTTTCCGAAGAAAAGAATTAGAAAAAGTGAATTTAAATCCAATGGATCCTTTAAATCTGGCTGATCTTGAAGAAGAGTTTGGATGTTTAAGTAAATTCGAAGAAAAACTTACATCCCTTATAAATTCAGAAGTTAATTATTCTGATCTAGGGGGAAATAGAGTTTTAACAGAACTTTATCAAGATATTTTAATTTTAAGAGACGACATTGGAGCTTCAAAATCTAATGTAATAAATATAAGCAATGATAAAATTTAGAAAAGTTTCAAGCCAGATTTTCATCACAACCATTATTTGTTGTGGCTAATTTGTAATGAATTAATTTCAAATTTCAAATTTCAAACCTCAAATTTCAAATCAAATAATGCAACTAAAAATATACAATTCGCTCACAGCGGAAAAAGAAATATTCACACCAATCCACGAAAATAATGTCGGGATGTACGTTTGTGGACCGACGGTTTACAGCAACGTGCACTTGGGAAATGTGCGTACCTTTCTTTCTTTCGATTTTATTTACCGAAGCTTAATGCATTTGGGATATAAAGTAAGATATGTAAGAAATATTACTGATGCTGGACATTTAACTGACGATGGAGACGTCAACAACGACCGTTTCGTGAAGCAGACCCGTCTGGAAAAATTAGAGCCCATGGAAATCGTACAAAAATATACAGTCGATTTTCATAAAGTTCTTGAAATGTTCAATCTTCTGCCGCCAAATATTGAGCCGACAGCAACCGGTCACATCGTTGAACAGATCGAACTGACTCAAAAATTAATCGAAAAAGGTTTTGCTTACGAAAGCAACGGTTCAGTTTATTTTGATGTTTTGGAATACAACAAAAGAGGTTTGAATTACGGTGAACTTTCAAAACGAAATATAGAAGAACTTTTTGCCAACACCAGAGATCTTGACGGACAGGGCGAAAAGAAAAACCCACAGGATTTTGCCTTGTGGAAAAAAGCTTCTCCCGCACACATCATGCGTTGGAATTCTCCCTGGGGAGAAGGTTTTCCGGGATGGCACCTCGAATGTACTGCGATGAGTACAAAATATTTGGGCGACAAATTCGATATCCACGGAGGTGGAATGGATTTAAAATTCCCTCACCACGAGTGTGAAATCGCACAGGGAAAAGCTTGTAACGACGTAGAACCGGTAAACTACTGGATGCACGCCAACATGCTGACCATGAATTCACAGCGTATGAGCAAGTCGACCGGAAATTATATTTTACCTAAACAGTTGGTTTCAGGTGAAAACGATTTCTTCGAAAAACCTTTTCATCCTACAATCGTTCGTTTCTGCTTTCTTCAGGCGCATTACAGAAGTGTTTTGGATATCTCCAATGACGCAATGCTGGCCAGTGAAAAAGGTTTTACAAGAATGATGGAAGCGGTAAAAGTTTTAAATTCAATTACACCAAATGATCAGAAAGAATCTGGTTTTAATCTCAAAGAATGGAAAACCAAAGCGTATGATGCTCTGACAGACGATTTCAACTCACCGGTTTTGATTGCACATTTATTTGAAGCCGTGAAATTTATCTTTGCATTAAAAGAGGAAAAAGAAACAGTTTCTACTGACGATTTAGCAGATTTAAAATCAACTTTAAATGCTTTGATATTCGATGTTCTGGGTCTTCAGGCAATTGAAGAAAATAATAATGAAAAACTCGACCAGACGTTACAGGTTTTAATCGAACTGAGAAATCAGGCCAGAAAATCTAAAAACTTTGAACTTTCAGATCAGATCAGAGATAAACTTTTGGCTGAAGGAATTGAACTGAAAGATGGAAGAGACGGAACTTCATATGTTTTAAATTAAAAGGATTTCTCCTAAATACATCTCCCGCAGATTTTATGCATGCAGCAGATTTAAAAAAGTAATTTGTTGCCTGAGCTCTAAAATCTGCGGGATTTTTTGTGCCATTAACAAATGAAATATTCTCAATCATGGCCTCAACCTCAACCTCAACCTAAAAAAAAATTCTTTCCAATTCAAAAAATGTTTAACTTAGTAAGACTAAAACAATTACAATTTAAATATTGAAAATATGAAAAAACTTTTATTCCCTATTGTTCTGTTGCTACTCGGAAATACAGTCAATGCACAGCAGGACTTTTTTGCACTGGCAGGTAAAGATTCTCCAAGAATTGAATTCAGTGATATCCGCGCGATGAATACGGATGGCAGTTCCGGTACACAGATTTTTACATCTGTTTCTCAATCTGAAGTGTTTTCGCAAAATTCCAGAACCAAAGTTGCTGAAGATAAAACTTCGTACGGAAATTCGCAGGCGATGAATCTGGCTGCACTCGCTACAGATTTATCACAGGAAAATCTGATTTATATGCCTATGTTTTCTTCAAATATTTATGTTTTGAATCAGAAAACAAAGCAAATTACTTTGGTTGAAAATGGTGTAGCAAAAGTAACATCTTGCGACATTAATTCTCACATTACAAGAATGACTTTGGGCTACGATGGAGCTGTTTATGCACTGAATAATGCCGGAACACAATTGCTGCAGATTTCAAAGAAAAACGGACAGTTTTCTGTTTTAGATTTAGGTATTGTGAAAGATGCCGCTTCCAATGGTAAAAACTCGTTTACAGCAATGGAGACTGGTTTTGGTGGGGATATGATTTCGGATGCAGAAGGTAATTTATATGTTTTTGCTGCTTCAGGAAACGTGTTTAAAGTGTCTCCTAAAAATCTGGAAGCTTACTTTTTAGGTAAAATCTCCGGTCTTCCTGAAAATTATTCAGTTAATGGTGCTGCAGTAAATTCTAAAGGAAAAATTGTGGTGGCAAGTGCTAAAGGTAATGCTTTATTTGAAGTGAATTTCGAAAGTCTGGAAGCAAATCAACTGGCTGGAGAAACCAATCTTCATATTTATGATCTGGCGAGCAAATATTTTCTGAATGACAGAAAAGCAGTGGAAACTACTCCGATAATCAATGCTGAAATCTATCCGACAAGAGTAGATGAGAATTTCATTTACGTCAATTTAAATCAGACAAAAATCAAGGGAAATATAAAAGTTGACATTTTTGATCTTTCTGGTAAAAATGTTCTGAGCAGAAAAATCTCTGTGAAAGACGGAAATCTCAATGAAAAAATTGAATTGTCCAATCTTTCTCAGGGTGCTTATCTCGTAAGTATTTTTGATAATTCAGGAAAAGTAATTGCTTCGAAAAAAGTTCTGAAAACTAAATAGCTTCAATTTTGCCATTTATATGTGTGCCTCTCAAATTTTAATTTGAGGGGCTTTTTAATAAATAATTGATGCAGAAAATCAGTTGTTTTACGTAATAAAACACTATTTTTATCCAAAAATAGATAGATGAAATTATATTTTAGTATAAGATATATTACAAAACAGGGAGAAAATTTATTTGTTTCAATCAATTCCGATGATCAGGGGAAGCACGATCACCAGATGCAGACAACCGAATTTGATGTCTGGAAAACGGAAGTTGACTTTTTTTCTAAAAACATCTCATACAAATATTGCGTTAAAGATGAACAGGGCAACGTTATTTCTGAAGAGGGGGTTAATCATGAACTATCATTTCCGCACACATACAAAGAGTTTGTGATCTCTGATTTCTGGAATAAAAAAAACTTTCCGGAAAATTATCTTACCAACAAGATTTTAAAAAACAAGCTGACAGGTTTTAAACCTGAAAAAAACAGCATTCTAAAAAAACATACCCATCTTTTCAAAATAGCTGCACCGGTTTATCATGCTAACTGGAAGATAGCACTTTTCGGTAGCTCAGAATCACTTGGAAATTGGGATTACAACAGGGCAGTCGTTTTTTCTCAGACCGATTTTGGTGTTTGGGAAGCTTCGGTAGAAATTTCAGAACATTATCCTGTAGAGTATAAATACTGCATTTTTGACAGTGAGCAGAATAAAATCATCGATGTAGAATCGGGTGCTAACAGATTGGTTTACCCAAATTCAAACAAGGATGTTCTGCACATCGTTTCAGATCATTATTTTAAGTTTAAATCTTATCAGATGTATCACGACGCCGGTGTTGCGGTACCCGTTTTTTCGCTGAGAACAGAAGATGGTTTCGGTGTAGGTGAATTCCCGGACTTGAAAAAACTTGCTGACTGGAACAATGAAACAGGTTTAGGCATTATTCAGATTTTACCGATTAACGATACGACGGCAAATTACACGTGGACAGATTCTTATCCTTACGCGGCGGTGTCGGTTTACGCTCTGCATCCACAATATCTTTCTCTAGAAAAGCTTGATTATGCTCTGCCGAAGGATTTAGTTAAAGAATACAGTGTTCAGAAAGAAGAATTAAATTCCCTCGAACTCATCGATTACGAAAAAATGATTTCCGGGAAATGGAAATTTATAAAAGCGGTTTTTGAGGAGCAGAAAGAAAAGATTTTTAAGGACAGAAATTTTAAAAATTTCATTAAAGATAATGAAAGCTGGCTTGTGCCTTATGCCTCGTTTTGTGTCTTAAGAGACAAATACAAAACCCCGAATTTCGGAGAGTGGAAAACGCATAAAAAGTATATCGCAGGAAAAATTTCTCAGCTTTTTACAGCTAAAAATAAAGATTACGAGGCGGTTATGCTTCATTCATGGGTGCAGTTTCAGCTTCATAAACAGTTGAAAGATGCGGTTGATTACATGCACGGTCTGGGGATTTCCATTAAAGGAGATCTGCCGATCGGAATTTACCGTTATTCCGTGGAAGCGTGGACTGAACCTGAATTATTCGGGATGGATTTTCAGGCCGGAGCACCGCCGGATCAGTTTACAGATTTAGGTCAAAACTGGGAATTCCCAACTTACAATTGGGAAGCGATGAAAAATGATGGCTACCAGTGGTGGAAAAACAGATTCAAAGCCTTGGAACAGTATTTTGATGCGATGAGAATTGATCATATTCTCGGATTTTTCAGAATCTGGAGAATGCCGATTTCAGCTACACAGGGGATTTTGGGGTATTTTTATCCTGCGGTTCCTGTGACTGGAGAAGAATTCAGAAATCTTCATCTGCCGTTTGATTTTGACCGTTACTGCAAACCGTATATTAACGATCATATGCTCTGGAAATATTTTGGTGACAACCACACGAAAGCTTTGGAGTATCTGAATCATAATCCTGACGGTACGTACACTTTTAAACCTGAATTTGATACTCAAAGAAAGCTGTCAGATCATTTTAAGAAGAAACCTAATGAAGATATCAGTGAGCAGTTAATTTCTCTGGCGGCAAATGTTCTTTTTTTAACGGAAGAAAAAGATGGAGAAACGGTTTACCATCCAAGATTTAATGTATATAAAACAGAGTCTTACCAGTATTTATCTGATTGGGAAAAACGGACGATCTACCATCTTTATAACGATTATTTCTTCAAAAGACAGGATGGTTTATGGTACGAAAAAGCGATGGAAAAACTTCCTGTAATTCTGAATGCTACAGAAATGCTTATCTGCGGTGAAGATCTTGGTCTTGTTCCGGACTGTGTGCCTGTGGTGATGGATGAGCTGGCAATAGTGGCTTTAAAAGTACAGAGAATGCCTTCAGACAATGTGCCTTTTTACAATCCCAAGCGTGCGGATTATATGAATGTGGTAACAGCGTCATCACACGACAGTTCTACCCTGAGACAGTGGTGGAAAGAGGATTCGGAACTTACACAAAAGTACTACAATGAGCAGCTCAACCAATACGGAAAGGCTCCCGACAGCTTAGAACCCTACTTGGCTGAAATCATTATGAAGCAGCATCTTTACAATGATTCTATGTTGGCGATATTTCCGATTCAGGAGTTTTTGGCGACGGAGGAATCACTTTCAAATCCAAAGATTGATAATGAAAGAATTAATAATCCTGCTGTTTTCCCGCACTACTGGAGATACAGAATGCATGTGGGTCTTGAAGAACTCAATAAAGAAGAAAACTTCAATTCAAAGATTAAAAACTGGATTGAAGACAGTGGAAGATTATAAATTTAACAACTGATTATCAGTTATTTAAATTTAAATTAAAAGAAGTTTTATCGTAAGATTTAACTTCTTTTTTTTTCCTATATCCAAAAGATAGAATTGAGAGATTCAAAACATTATAAACAATTAATGATTATAGAAATGAAAAAAATACTTTTGGGATTTGCTTTGGGATTTGCGACTTTGTCGATGGCTCAGCAATATCCAAATTACGGATACGGAGATAATGGTTACTCTGACGGATATTACAGTGATGAAGACGATCAGAATTATTTCCCTGATGATTATTACTACAATTATCCGCAGGATTACTATCCACAGGATTATTATCAGAGCTATTACAACGATTACAGAAACTCGGTTACCAATATCAACTGGAATGTGTTTTTCAGACAAAACAGATTAACGAGATGGCAAATCGACCAGATTTTATATCTGAACAGCCTCTACAGTAATTTTGCAACATGGAATAATTTCTACAGCTACAATCCGGACAGGTGGTATTACGACAGATTCTACGCTTTAGAAAGAATTATGGGACCGAGAGTTTTTGTGGTTTTCCAGAATAACTATTACAGAGGAAACGCGCCGATCGTCTACTTCCAGAATTACAGAAGAAGTTATTATGCGCCAAGATTCAGAGTGATGCCTCGATACCGAAATGTAAATATCAATATTTATAAAGTCAACAGAACAGAATTCAGAAGAACAGCAAATCCAACACTAAATGTGGTGAGAGGTTCTGGCTTCAGAAATAATAGCGAATCAGGTTTTAGAGGAAATGCAGGAAACGGAGGGACAAGAAATCCGAACGGCGGTTTCAGAGACAACAGTAACTCGGGAACGAGACCAGGTAACGGTGGTTTCAGAGATAATACAACATCGCAACCACGCAGCAACGGCGGTTTTAGAAATGAAAGCAGTCAGCCAAGATCAGAGAACAGCCAGCCGAGAGGTGGTGGTTTCAGAAATGAGAGCAGTCAGCCGAGAACTGAAAGCAGCACACCGAGAAGTGGAGGATTCAGAAATGAAACCCGTGCGCCAAGAAACGAGAGTAGTGCACCTAGATCAGGTGGAGGTTTTAGAAATGGAGGAGAATCGAAGCCACAGAGAAGTGAAAGTCCTTCTGGAAGAGGAAATTCCGGTGGTGGAGAAAGAAGTGGAGGGTTCAGAACCCGTTTAGCAGGAAATTAGTTTTCATATATTATATTTGAGTGGTGTAGAGAGTGGGTTTTGTTGCCTACTCTCTTTTTATTTTTAATTATGGGTGAATTATTAATAATTAAATTTAACATTTTTTATGAAATTAATTTTTAACTTTTAAATAAAATCTATATCAAACCAATACAAAACAATTAATTAAACCTTTAATAAAATGAAAAAATTAATATTATCAATCGCATTAGTAGGATTCGGAAGTTTGGCAATGGCTCAGCAAGCACCTACACCTGAGCAGAGAGAAGCTAAAAGAGCTGAAATGCAGCAGAAGATGCAACAGAGAGAAAAGGATCATTTGGATAAAATGCAGAAAGATCTGAATTTATCTAAAGATCAGGTAGCCAAAGTTCAGGCACTTCATGATAAGAAAAGAGCAGAAAGAAAGGCTGAATTCGATAAAAATAAAGACATGAGAATGGCGAAGATGAAGGAGATGAAAGACAAAAGAGCACAAATGGATAACGAAATGAAAAGCATTCTGAATCCTGAACAGTACAAAAAATGGGAAGCCGACAGAAACGCAAAGATGGAACAGCGAAAAATGGCAATGAAAGACAGAAAAAAAGGCGACAGACCTCACCATAAGCCAATGAAACCGGCAGTGGAGCCTACCAAATAGTGAGTTCATAATTTGATTTTTTAATGTGTGGTTTGAGCGGAAAATTTATTTTCCGCTCTTTTTTTTTACTCAAATCAGAAAGTAGGATGAAGGAAAATCTGAACCCTAGTTTTTATCTAATCTAAAATTAAATTTCTTTCATCGTTTTACCAACCGCCTTATATTCCGTAAATTTGAGGATAAATTAAAAATTATGGTAAGCGAAAAAATTGCACAACTTATAAACGAACAAATAGCACACGAGCAATATGCTGCTCAATATTATCTTTCAATGTCTGCATGGTTTTCTGCAAGAGATCTTGACGGAATTGCCAATTACTTCAGAGTTCAGAGCAAAGAAGAACTGATGCACGCAGACAAAATGTTTGACTATTTAAATGACGTAGGCGGAGAAATCATCATCGGGGAAATTGCAAAACCTCCTCACGAGTTTCTTAATGCTACAGATATCTTCGAAAAAGCTTTGGAGCACGAAAAGAAAGTAACAAGAAGTATTTTCAATATCGTGAAAAATGCCAATGACGAAGGAGATTTTGCTACAACATCTTTCCTTCAGTGGTTCATCAACGAGCAGGTAGAAGAGGAAGCAAGTGCTTCACAATATGTGACCAAAATCAAAATGGTTTGCGACAACCCTTCAGCTTTATACCTTTTTGACCAGGAGCTGGCAACAAGAAAATTTGTTCCGGACACAAAAGCGTAAAATTTTAAAATTAAATATTCTAAACCCTGAAAATTCATTTTTCGGGGTTTTTCTTTATCTGGATTTAAATTAAAAATGATATCCGTAAAAATACGGTAGTGAAATAGGGAAAATACTGTTTTTTAGTAACTGAATTTTCTTCATTTTTGTAGAAAACTAATTAACATCATGGGACAAGAATTTGACAGAAGAGAAAGAGGCGGTGCAAACAGCCTGAGTGCAGAATTTATCAAAGCCGCAGTAGAACAGTACAGAACCAATCAGCTGCAATGTACAGCTGATCATCTGGGAGTAAAAGATGCTCATTCGATTTGGTTTGATCTGCCAAAGCTCAAAAAATTTATAGCTGATATAGAAAATTTGGCAGGAAGTTCAGATTCATCGGTTACGGATGCAGATCTGGGAATAAGAATGTATTACGCAGCTTATCCTGAGAATTGTGAGGATGCAGATATTAAAAAAGAGTATCACAAATGCCATACCCTCATTATGATTCCGACCAAAAAAGACAGTTCATCTGGGCAGACAATTCACAGAGATTTTAACCCATTAGAAAGCACTGACGAAAGGAGACTTGCTTTAGCTACAGTGAATGCAATGGCTCAAAATCACGGCAGTCTTGCGCCTCCAGATAATTGTGATGGAGAATCATATTAAAATTAACAGTACATGGAATTTTTTCGGCATATTTTAGATTATGTTTTTTACGGAAGCGAGGGCTTGGCAGCTTTGGTGGCATTACTGTATCTTCCAAGGTTGAAAAATACGTATTGGAAATATTTTGCCATATATCTTGTCTTTATCTTCCTCAGCGAGACCTTGGCAGAGCAAAATATATTTTCAAGAGATGGTAAAGTTCAGTTTTACAATTATCTTGTGATTCCTGCACAGTTCCTTTTTTTCTACTGGCTATATGCCGCAAAATTATTTAAAAGGCCGAAACTTTTTTATACATTTTCAGTTTTATATATTCTTTCGTTTATACCACATGAAATCCTGTTCAATTCAAAGAAGATTGTATTTTCCCTCAATTATACTTTAGGCTCGCTGTTTTTGCTTTACCTCGTCATTCTTGAATATTACCGGCAGGTAAATTCATCAAATATCCTGAATTTCAGTGATAACCGATTCTTTTATATCAACTGGGGAGTGACTGTTTTTTATATCGGAACATTGCCTCTGTTTTCTTTCTGGAGCGTGTTTGCTCAGCTTAAAGATTTATTCAGTATTTACTATATTTACTTTCAGATTTCAGGTATTGTGATGTACACTTTATTTGCGGTTTCATTTATTTTAGGAAAAGAAAATGCTGAGGTATGGAAAAAACAGAGCTCTTAATCACCGTTATACTTTTTAATTTTTTCTTTTTAGGATTTATTATAGCAATAATGGTCTACATCAGAAAATACAAACAGAGAAAGAAGGAGTATCTCGCAGAAATTCAGATTAAAAATGAAATTCATCAGAAAGAACTTCTGGCTACCCAGCTTGAAATTCAGCAGTCTACCATGAGTCAGATCGGGCGTGAGCTGCATGACAATATCGGGCAGAAACTCACCCTTGTCAGTCTTTACACCCAACAGCTTCTGCACGAGAATAAAGTTCCTGATGTGAACGAAAGAATTGAGCAGGTTTCAGAGATTGTGAACCAGTCGATTGATGAGCTCAGGAGTCTTTCCAAATCACTTACCGATAATAAAATCAGTCGCATCAAAATTACTGATCTGATTCGGGATGAGGTGAGCGTTGCCAATGCTGTGAAAAAATGCAAAGTTTCATTTGAGCATAATTTTGAGGATTCAGATTTGAATTTTGAACATAAAAGCGTCGTATTAAGAATTATTCAGGAGTTTATCCAAAACAGTATGAAGCATTCTGAATGCAAAAATGTTTTTATCAATCTAAAATCTGATGAAGAAACAGAGTGGGAACTTTCAATAAAAGATGACGGAAAAGGCTTCGATACCGACGAGATTAAATCCAATGGAATTGGACTTACCAATATGAAAAACCGTGCAAAAATCATTGGTGCTGATTTTACTTTGACAAGTGAAAAAAATATTGGAACTTCGCTTAAAATTGTTTTAAACAAATAACCATGAAAAAAACAATTGTTCTTGTAGACGATCATACTCTGATCGCAAAAGCGCTGGAAGGAATTATCGATCACTTCGCAGATTTTGAAGTCATTTACTGTGCTGAAAACGGGCAGGATCTCATCGATAAATTTGCTGTTAACCGGAGAATTCCCGAGATCATCCTTCTTGACATCAGTATGCCGGTCATGGATGGCTTTGAAACCGCACTTTGGCTTACAGAAAATCATCCTGAAATAAAGGTGATGGCGCTCAGTATGCAGGATGATGACCAGAGTGTTATCAGAATGATTAAGAACGGAGCCAAAGGTTATCTTCTGAAAAACTCACATCCTAAAGATCTCGAAAATGCACTTTCAGAGCTTGTGAAAGAAGGATTTTATTATCCTGACTGGGCTTCGAAAATTATATTTTCAAATGCTAAAGGTCAAACGAAAAGCATCAAAGGAACAAAAATTTCAGAGCGTGAAAAGGAATTTCTGAGTTATGCTGCTACAGAATTGAGTTACAAAGAAATTGCTATCGAAATGGGCTGCAGTCCGAGAACTGTTGAGAGTTACCGCGATGCACTTTGTGAAAAATTTGATCTGAAAACCCGCGTTGGCCTCGCCATATTTGCGATAAAAAACGGTTTTGCCGAAACATAAAAAAAGTTGCTCAAAGAAAGCAACTTTTTTTTTATTTAAAAACTCAGTTCAGACAAAACCGGAAAGTGATCTGACGGATACAGCAGATTTTCACGTCTGTCATTGATGTGACGGTGAGATTTAATTTTAAATCCTTTCACAAAAATATAGTCAATTCTGTCTTTCGGAACTTCACTGACATTAAAACCGGTAAACGTACCCTTCGGACCGTAATGTTTCTTTTCTGAATGGTAAAAAGTGTCTTTCAGATTTTGAGATAATATTTTTACAGGCTCAGTATCTTCGGTTAAATTGAAATCTCCAGTCAGAACCAAAGGAAGGTTTTCGGGATTCAATTCTTCAGCCTTTTTCAAGATCAATTCTGAAGATTTTACTCTTGCCAAATTTCCTACATGATCAAAATGAATGTTCATCGCCAGAAATTCTTTTTTAGATTTTAAATCTTTAAAGATGGCGTAAGTACAGATTCTGTTGAGTGCAGCGTCCCAGCCTTTTGACGGTTTCTCCGGAGTTTCAGAAAGCCAGAAAGTTCCTGATTTTACAATCTGAAGTTTTTGCGTATCAAAAAATATTGCTGAAAATTCTCCTTTTTCCTTACCGTCATCGCGACCGACTCCTACAAAATCATAGTTTTTTAAACCTGTTTTCATATCTTTCATCTGTTCAGGTAAGGCTTCCTGAACGCCCAGAACATCTGGGTGATAATATTCTAGAAGTGCCAGCGCTTCCTCTTTTCTTTTCGGCCACGCATTGTCCTGATCAGATTCAACATTCAGTCTGATATTAAATGACATTACTTTTAAATCCTGACAAAATGCCATTGAAAAACTCAGAACGGAGAACAGCATTATTAATTTCTTCATATTTTAAATTTAAAACAAAAATAAAACTTAGCATCGAAATCCGACTTTTAAAATATATTATTAAATAATTAAATCATCCTTCATCCTTTTGGATTAAAGGCCTTTTACAATGTGTAAAAAACGTCCGTGCGTTTTGTTAGAAAGATACGGATGTTTTAGTGAAAAGATACGGACGTTTTGACAGAAAGATACTGACGTTTAGAAAAAGAAATTCGGTTGTTCTAATCAAAACATACTTACAACTAATATTTAGAAAGATTAAAAGTTGTAAAAATAAAAACTCCGGAAATTTCCGGAGTTATATATGATCATACGAATGTGCTGTTACTCTTTTGTAAATTTCACATCTGTACCGCCTTGTGCAATGTTGAAAGATTTTTTGTCTTTGCTGAAAACAATTTCGATCTGAGCCATCTCAAAAGAAAACTTGTTGTCGCCCAAATATTCCAATGGAAAAGCCTGTTGACCTGTTGCCTGAGCAAAAAGCTGTCCGTCTTTTTCGGTTAGAACTATTTTAACCGGAACCTGTTTATTGCTGAAAGTACCGACAAAATCTTTAGGATTGATTTTCTCTACCGGTGCTGCCTGAGCGGAGCTCCACGTATTGTTTTTTGAGTTGACGTCAGGAATTTCACCATTAGGATCAAGTTTCACCTCGCTGATTTCCTTTGTGGAATTCACTTTGAAAGTCCATTCGTTATTTCTCTTCCAAACTTCAACCGGAAGTTTTACCATATCGGTTGTGCCATCTTTAAATTTAAGCTGAACTGTTGTAGGCATCGGTAATTGTCCTAAGTTTTCAACGGTAACCTGTGCACCGTTTTTAAAGTCTCCGTTTACATATTTAACAGTTTTAATTGCCTGATCAACTTTCCATTTGTTGATAAACCAGCCTCTCCAGAACCAGTTCAGCTCCTCACCCGATACATTTTCCATCGTATGGAAGAAATCCCATGGAGTAGGGTGTTTGAATGCCCATCTTTCGATATAGGTTCTGAAAGCCTTATCAAATTTTTCCGGGCCTAAAACAGATTCACGCAAAATCCCAAGCCCCATTCCCGGTTTGTAGTAAGCCAGAGTTCCGATGTTTCTTTCTTTCATGTTATCAGGACCGACCATAATCGGTTCAATATTATCACTCGTCAGAAATGCGCCCATCTGTGCAATATTTTTCTTTTGATAATATTCGCCTTTGTTGAATGCTTCCGTAGAAAGTTCGTTGATGAATGTATTGAAACCTTCATCCATCCATGCAAATAATCTTTCATTGGAACCTACAATCATCGGGAACCAGTTGTGCCCAAACTCGTGGTCTGTAACGCCCCACAGATCTTCACCTTTAGAATCCATGTGGCAGAAAACGATTCCGGGATATTCCATTCCACCTTCATTTCCGGCAACGTTGGTAGCTGCAGGATAGGTGTATTCATACCATTTTTTAGAATAATGTTCTATGGAAGCTTTGGTGTATTCTGTAGATCTTCCCCAGGCTTTATCACCGGCACTTTCTGCAGGGTAAGCAGAGATTGCTATCGATTTTTTACCACTTGGAAGATTGATTTTTGCCGCATCCAAAACAAATGCTGCAGAAGATGCCCATGCGAAATCTCTCGTCTGACTGATTTTAAATTTCCAGGTCTTGGTTCCTGAAGCCTGATTTTTTTTGATATCAGATTCAGTTCTGATCATCACTGTTTTATCAGAGTTTCTTGCCTTGTCCCAACGGTCATTTTCTTCTTTAGAATAAACATCTTTCGAATTTAAAAGCTCTCCGGAAGCTACAACATAATGATTTGAAGGAACGGTAATATTGGCTGTAATGTCACCATATTCAAGATAAAATTCTGAAGCTCCGAGGTAAGGAAGTGTGTTCCAGCCCATCACGTCATCATAAACGCACATTCTCGGATACCATTGAGCGATTGTATAAATGTTTCCGTTTTTGGTTTCTTCAATTCCCATTCTGTCTGAACCGTATTTTGGAGAAACGAAAGAATATTCAACTTTAATTTTTGCTTTTCCTCCTTTAGCTGCAAGGTGTTGCGCAAGATCAATCTGCATTCTTGTATCAGTAACTGTATATTTTACAGGTTTGCCATCGTAAGTGACAGATTTGATTTTATATCCACCCTCAAAAACTTCTCCTTTAGCACCGTTTCTGCTTCCCGATAAAGGCACAACAGAATTTCCTCTCGAATCTTTAGCGAATAAATTCTGATCAAGCTGAAGCCAAAGAAAACTTAACTGATCCGGACTGTTATTGGTATAAGTGATTTCTGCACTTCCGGTAAGTTCATTTTTCTTTTCATCAAGGCTGATGTCAAGTTTGTAGTCCGCAGAGTTTTGCCAGTAGGCATGACCAGGCTGGCCGCTCGCTGACCTCGTTTCTGTTCCGGTTTGCGGATAGAAAAATGGTTTAAAAGCTTCAACGAAATCATATTTTGGAGATTCTTTTGGTGTTTCCTGAGCCGAAAACTGAGCTGAAACTGCAAAAACAGCAGCAACAAAAATTTTTGTAGGGAATTTAAAATTCATCTGGAAAGGTTTAATTTAAAATGATAAGTAAAAAAAATCCCGGAATCGTTACAGATCCCGGAACAAATAGCTGCAAATAGTTTTAGTTTGATTTTTTAGATTTAATCATGGCTTCCAATGCATCCCACATTTCCTGAGGAATATCTTCCAGCATATTGAATTCCCCTGCGCCCTGAAGCCATTCTCCGCCGTCAATGGTTACCACTTCACCATTCATGTAAGCCGAATAATCCGAAACCAGATAAGCCGCAAGATTCGCGAGTTCCTGATGCTCACCAACTCTTCTCAACGGAACTTTTTTTCTCATATCAAATTTTTCCTGTAAATCACCAGGCAGCAACCTGTCCCAAGCGCCTTTGGTAGGGAAAGGTCCCGGAGCAATAGCATTAAACCGGATTCCATATTTAGCCCATTCAACGGCTAAACTTCTGGTCATTGCGAGAACGCCTGCTTTGGCACAGGCAGACGGTACTACGTAGGCAGAACCTGTCCAGGCATAAGTGGTTACAATATTTAAAACTGTTCCGGAAGTTTTGGAATCAATCCAGTGTTTTCCGACTGACAGCGTACAGTTTTTTGTTCCTTTTAAAACAATATCCAAAATAGAATCAAATGCGGAATGAGTGAGTCTTTCGGTGGGCGAAATAAAGTTTCCGGCTGCGTTGTTTAGAAGAATATCAATTTTACCAAATTCTTTTAATGCCGCATCTTTCATCGCTTCCACTTCATCCCAGTTTCTAACGTCGCAGGCAACACAGAGAACCTTTCCGCCAGTTTGCTCTTCCAATTCTTTTGCTGTCACCTGCAGTTTTTCCAGATTTCTTGAGGTAATCACTACTTTGGCTCCCAATTCAAGGAAATATTTGGTCATTGCTTTGCCAAGACCGCTGCCTCCGCCGGTAACGATGGCGACTTTATCTTTCAGGGCACCTTCGCGCAGCATCGGCTGTGTATATTGATTCATAAATTTATTTTTCTTAAAAATAATAAATATTGAGCGGATGAAGTTTAAAAATTTCAGATAAATAATGTGGTGAATAGCTGTTGCCGGATTTCACCGGCAGATGCAAAGACAGCCCTGTAAAGATTACAGAGCTGTCAACACTTTTATATATAGAACATTTTTTATTTTGCTACAACAGTTCCTTTGAAAGAAAGAGTTTTAGGAGTTTTGCTGTCGCTGGTTGTAACGGTTACCGTTTTAATAAAAGCTCCGGGGCTGGCTGCATTGTAATTTGCTGCTACAAATCCTTTTTTGCCTGGTGCAATTGGAGTTTTAGTGTAATCGGCAGTAGTACATCCGCAAGATGGTGCAACATTCTCAATGATGATCGGTGCTTTTGAAGTATTTGTAAATTCAAATTTGATCAATTTTGGAGTTCCCTGAGGAATATTTCCTACGTCAATCGTTTCTGCTTTCCATTTTACAGCGTCAGCGATTACGTTCACTATTGCATTGTTTGCAACAGGCAGAACTTCAGCATAGAAAGTTGAGAATGCTAAAACTGCCAATAAAGCGGAGATTTTCAATTTTTTCATAAAATTATATTTATTGTTAATATTAAATTTAAAGAATGTGATTCAAACTTTTGATGTAACAAATTTACTACACATTTTGGTAATTATTGTTAATCACTTTCAAAGTTTTGTTAATGAGTTGTTAATGATAAATATTAAATAGATATTTTTGGATAATATTGCTTCTGTAAATGGAAATAAAGAAACTAAATATCATCATCAGCCTTGGTCTGGTTGCCATTGTAGGTATTCTGATTGCCCAACTTTTATGGACCAGGCAGGCGTACAATCTTGAGAATAAAAAGTTTAATCAAACCGTAAATATTGCTCTTCTGGAAGTTGTAGAAAAGCTTTCAGGAGCTGAAGCGTCTTTTACCAAAAGCCCAATCCAGAATATTGCCAATGATTACTACGTGGTAAACATCAACAACGAATTTCATCCGGATGTTCTGGAATATTATCTGAAAACAGAGTTTACACGCCTTCAAATTAATACTAATTATGTTTATGCTGTCTACAATTGTCACAGCGACAAAATGTTGTACGGAAAATACATCAGCCCTGAAACGAAATCTTCGGAACATAAGAAAATCAGTTTTCCAAAACATGACAATCTTACCTATTATTTTTCGATCCGTTTTCCGGATAAAACAACCTATCTCATCAGCTCGCTGAGGTTTTGGTATTTACTGACTTTTGCCCTGATCATTATACTGTTGGTCTACGTTTATTCGATTTACACGATTATTCAGCAGAAAAAATTCTCAGAACTGCAGCGGGATTTCATCAACAATATGACGCATGAGTTCAAAACGCCTCTGTCTTCAATACTTTTGGCAACAGAAGCATTAAATAAGCAGCAGTCTGTAGCAGAAAATCCGAAACTTCAGACCTATACTTCGATTATTACCAGTCAGGGATTAAAACTGAACAGTCACGTTGAAAAAATTCTCAATATTGCCAAACACGATGCATCAGGATTTGACTTAAAGCTTTCGAAAATAAATCTTTACAGTTTTATTGAAGATATTCTTATGGTTATAAAACAGAAGAATGAGAATATAAAAACTGAGCTGAAAATTGATCATGATCTGACTGTTGAAGCCGATGAATTTCACTTCAGTAATGTGGTGTACAATCTTCTGGACAACTCTCTGAAATACTGCGATGGAATTCCGGAGATCAGAATTTTTTCCGTAAAAGATTCAAAAGGCTTATATTTAAAGTTTCAGGATAACGGGATGGGAATTCCACAGAAAAATATGCCTCACATTTTTGATAAATTTTACAGGGTAAATTCCAAAAAGAGTGATGAGGTCAATGGTTTTGGTTTGGGATTGTTTTATGTGAAAAAAGTAGTGCAGCAGCATCACTGGAAGATTTCAGTTGAAAATAATCACGACAGCGGAATCACAACTACAATATTCATCCCTTTTAATTAATTTGAGCAATGGAGAAATCTAAAATTTTATACGCTGAAGATGATGAGACTATTGCTTTTCTCATTCAGGACAGCCTTGAAAATTTTTATGAAATAAAACGTTTTTCAAACGGGAAAACCGCTCTTGATGCCTTTCATAATGAGCAGTTTGATATTTGTCTGCTGGATATCATGATGCCTGAGATGAATGGTTTTGACCTTGCCGAAAAGATCCGTGAAAAAAATTCCGAGGTTCCTATCATTTTTACATCAGCGAAAGCTTTAAAGGAAGACCGCATCAAAGGTTTAAAGATCGGTGCCGATGATTATCTGGTAAAGCCCTTCAGTATTGAAGAATTGATTCTGAAAATTGAAGTTTTCCTGAAACGTTCCAAAAAAACAGAAACTCTTCCACAGAATTTCACGGTCGGAAAATACAGTTTTGATCCTAAAAATTATACATTAAATGACGGTTCAAATATTGTTACACTTACCCAGCGTGAATCTGAACTTCTTTTTTTCTTCATCCGAAACAAAAATACTGTGCTCAAAAGACAGGATATTCTGAAAGCAATCTGGGGCGATGATGATTATTTTATGGGAAGAAGTCTGGATGTTTTTATCTCAAGACTGCGAAAGGTTTTGGCTGATGAAGAGCATCTTACAATTGAAAATATTCATGGAATCGGATTTCGTTTTTCTGAAAAGTAATTTAATTGAAATTTGATTTTACTTAAATTTAATCCATAATATTTTACGGCTGATTTTTATTTAAATTTACGATCCTAATAAAACTTCATGAAAAAGCCGGAAATTTCTTTTTTGATCTTCGTTTTAATTTTTAGTTTAAATCTGAATGCTCAAAAAACTGAAAAGTTAATTCAGTACGTGAATCCGCTCATCGGAACTGAGAAAATGGGCCATACCTATCCCGGAGCAACCGCACCTTTTGGAGCGGTACAGCTGAGTCCGGAAACCGATACGATTTCTTATGCTTTAAATGGAAAATATAACGGAGAAGTCTACAAATACTGCGCTGGCTACAGATATGAAGACAAAACAATTGTGGGATTCAGTTCGACCCATTTCAGCGGAACAGGACATTCTGATCTTGGAGACTTTCTGGTAATGCCTACGGTTGGAAAATTACAGCTCAATCCCGGAACTGCTGCTGAACCTGAAAATGGCTACAGAAGCAGATTTTCACATAAAAATGAAAAGGCTGAGGCTGGATATTACAAAGTAAAACTCGATGATCACAATATTTTAGCTGAACTGACGGCTACCACAAGAGTCGGCGTTCACCGGTACACTTTTCCTAAGTCTGATCAGTCGCATATTATTTTAGATTTAATGGCCGGAATTTACAATTACGACGGAAAAAATGTCTGGACTTATGTGCGTGTTGAAAATGGCAATACAATCACAGGCTACCGCCAGACCAACGGTTGGGCAAGAACGCGGACAGTATATTTTGCAATGAAATTTTCGAAGTCTTTTAAATCTTACGGTCAGAAAAATTACGATGGCAAGCAGGTTTACAATGGTTTTTGGAGAAAATTTGACCAGACAAAAAACTTCCCCGAAATCGCTGGAAAAAATCTGAAAATGTATTTCGATTTTGACACCGCTGAAAATGAAGCGATCGAATTAAAACTCGCAATTTCTCCCGTAAGTCAGAGCAATGCCTTAGAAAATTTAGAAAAAGAAACCGGAAATTTATCTTTCGATCAAATCAAAACACAAACTCAGGAAATCTGGAATGAAGAATTAAATAAAATAATCGTTGAAGCTTCTGAAACCGATAAAACAAACTTTTATACAGCAATGTATCACACCTTCATCAGCCCGACGACGTATACCGATTTCAATGGAGAGTACAGAGGTTTAGACCAAAATATTCACAAGGCAGAAGGTTTTATCAATTACACAACGTTCTCAATTTGGGATACTTACCGTGCGCTGCATCCGTTTTTCAACATCATTCAACCCAAACGGAATAATGATATGGTGAAATCGATGATGGCACATTATAATCAGTTTTCAATGAAGATGTTGCCGATCTGGTCGCATTATGCCAACGACAACTGGTGCATGAGTGGTTATCACAGTGTAAGCGTGGTTGCAGATGCGGTTATCAAAGGGAATTATGATGGCGATGCAAAAGCCGCGTTGATGGCCTGCGTGGAAACTGCCAATAAGCGGGATTACGAAGGAATTGGTTTTTATATCGACAAAGGTTACATTCCTGCAGAAAAAAGCGGAACTTCAATATCAAACACTTTGGAGTATGCCTATGACGACTGGGCAATTGCGCAGTTGGCAAAGCATTTGGGCGAAACGGAAATTTATAACCGGTTTATCAAACGTTCAGAAAACTGGAAAAATAATTACGACAAAACTATAGGATTTATGCGTCCCCGACTGGCAGATGGAAGTTTCAAAAAAGATTTTAATGAACTGAGTACGCACGGGCAAGGCTTCATCGAAGGAAACTCATGGAATTACAGTTTTTTCGTTCCTCAAAATCCGGATGAATTGATCAATGTGATGGGTGGAAAGCAAAAATTCGCTTCAAAATTGGATCAGCTGTTCACTATGCATTTGCCGGACGAGTTTTTCGCCGATACCGAAGATATTACGAGAGAAGGAATTATCGGTGGCTATGTTCACGGCAACGAGCCGGCGCATCATGTTGCCTATCTATACAATTGGGCTGGTCAGCCTTGGAAAACTCAGGCACAGATCAGAAAGATTCTGGAAATGCAGTACAAGGCAACTCCCGATGGATTGGGCGGAAATGATGATGCGGGGCAGATGAGTGCATGGTATATTTTAAGTTCGCTGGGTTTTTATGCCGTCGCTCCGGGCTCTGAAGATTATGCAATTGGAAGTCCGGCTGTCGAAAATGCAATTCTAAATTTAGAAAACGGGAAAACTTTTGAAATAGAAGCCATCAATCAAAGTCCGAAAAATGTTTTTGTGCAGAAAATTCTTCTTAACGGAAAGGAAATTAAAAACTTTACTTTAAAACATTCAGATATTATGAATGGTGGGAAACTGACATTTTATATGAGTGGAAAGGCGAAAAAATAACTTATCTGTTTCTGCCAAGCAAGCCGTACAGCAGTTTTTCCTTAATTTCTGCGTTGATTTCATCGGTGGATTCTATATTTCTTTTAAACCAGAAATAAGAATTGTTCAAAGTGTGCAGAATAAATCTCGTGGTGAAAGTCGGAGACTTCAGTTCCCAGTTTTCGGCGGTGTAGATTTCAGAAATCAACTGTTCAACTTCCTGCTGATAATTTTTTCTGAGAGCGACAAATTCGCTTAACCGTTCTTCCAGATGCTTCCATTCATTGGAGTAAATGTGCGTTACGTCGCGGTTTTTGAGGACAATTGAAAGATGTTTGTCTATAAACAGATTGAGTTTTTCTTTTGGTGGAAGATCGGTGGTTTTTATAACTTGCAGTTCATCAAAGAATTCCTGAGCCACCCCGAAACAGATCCACTCCAGAATTTCTTCTTTCGAACGGATGTGGGCGTACAGAGACGCCGCCTTGATGTTCAGTTTTGTTGCTAAATCCCGTACAGAGCTCGCCGGATACCCTTTTTCCTTGAAAAGTTCAATGGCTACTTCCAGTATTTTCTGTTGTTTTTCTCTCAATTCCATGATTGGTTACAAAAGTAAATATTCTGAATTTAAATCTATTCTTTTTGATGAATGATTTTCAAACGGTGAACTTTTACGTTTTCAAATAAAATTTAAAAACCGTTGACTGACTAATTTTCATAATTAAATCTATCAAATTTAATCAAAAACGGAAATATTGTCTTCTCTAAAATTGATAAAAATGTTAAATTCGGAAATTTTGACCATATTTTTTATAAAATCAACAATTGAATACTTTTTGCGATAATGGTTTGTAGAATTAAATGATTGACCGAACATTAAGAATTTAAACCTTAAAAATTTAACTTCTTAATGTTTTTTAAAGACAAATTCATTTAATTCAGTTTTAAAGTTGAACAAAATTTGATACAATTTTAAAATCAATTATTAACCATCAATTATAAATAGTATGAATCTAAATCAATATACCGTAAAATCACAGGAAGCCATCCAGGCCGCTCAGCAAGTGGCAATGGAATTCGGCAATCAGCAGATCGAACCGCAACATTTATTGGAAGGAATCTTTCAGGTAGATGAAAACATATCGCCTTTTTTACTGAAGAAATCTGAAGCAGATGCCACTTTGGTAAGAGAGCGAAACAGAGAAAATTTAGAAAGACTTCCGAAAGTACAGGGAGGGAATATTTATCTTTCAAATTCAGCAAACAAAGTTTTGTTGGATGCACCGAATATTGCCAAAAAAATGGCCGATGAATTCGTGACCATCGAACATCTTTGGTTGTCACTTTTGGAAACCAGTTCTGAAGTTTCGAAAACGCTGAAAGATATGGGCGTAACCAAAAGTCTTTTGGAAGGTGGAATAAAAGAATTAAGAAAAGGCTCGAAAGCGACTTCTGCAAGTTCAGAAGAGACGTATCAATCCTTAAACAAATATGCTAAAAACTTCAACGAACTCGCTGCAGAAGGAAAATTGGATCCGGTCATTGGCCGTGATGAAGAAATCAGAAGAGTTTTGCAGATTCTTTCGAGAAGAACAAAAAACAATCCAATTCTGATTGGTGAGCCAGGCGTAGGTAAAACGGCGATTGCTGAAGGAATTGCACACAGAATTATCAGCGGAGACATTCCTGAAAATTTGCAGGATAAAACTTTGTACTCTTTGGATATGGGTGCTTTGATTGCCGGAGCCAAATACAAAGGTGAGTTTGAGGAAAGATTGAAATCTGTTGTGAATGAAGTCATCAAATCAGACGGACAAATCATTCTTTTCATCGATGAAATCCACACTTTGGTGGGAGCCGGCGGTGGTGAAGGCGCAATGGATGCAGCAAATATCCTGAAACCCGCTTTGGCAAGAGGAGAGCTGAGAGCCATCGGTGCCACCACTTTGAATGAATATCAAAAATATTTTGAAAAAGATAAAGCCTTAGAAAGACGTTTCCAGAAAGTGATGGTGGAAGAGCCGGATACCGAATCGGCGATTTCAATTCTTCGAGGAATTAAAGATAAATACGAAGCACACCACAAAGTAAGAATAAAAGATGAAGCGATTATTGCGGCGGTAGAAATGTCTCAGCGATATATTTCAGACCGGTTTTTACCGGACAAGGCGATTGATTTGATTGATGAAGCTTCTGCGAAATTGAGAATGGAAATCAATTCGAAGCCTGAAGAGCTGGACGTTCTCGACAGAAAACTGATGCAGATGGAAATCGAATTGGCGGCTATTTCGAGAGAAGGCAATCAGACGAAAATCGACCATTTAAAAGAAGATATTTCGAAAATTTCAGAAGAAAGAAACGAAATCAACGCCAAATGGCTTAAAGAGAAACAAAAGTCTGAGGATTTAACCTCCATTAAAAAAGATATTGAGTCCCTGAAACTCGAAGCAGAAAGAGCTTCCAGAGCAGGAGATTACGCCAAAGTTGCCGAAATTCAGTACGGGAAAATAAAAGAAAAAGAAGATGCTTTGCAGAAACTCGAACTGGAGATGCAAAATCATCAGAATGAATTGATTAAGGAAGAAGTTACAGCTGATAATATCTCAGAGGTGATTGGAAAATGGACAGGAATTCCTGTGACCAAACTTCTTCAGTCTGAGAGAGAAAAATTACTGCATCTTGAAACTGAACTTCATCACAGAGTTGTAGGTCAGGAAGAAGCCATCGAAGCGGTTGCAGACGCCATCAGAAGAAACAGAGCAGGATTGAGCGACGAGAAAAAACCGATTGGGAGTTTCTTATTTTTGGGAACAACCGGAGTTGGTAAAACTGAGCTGGCAAAGGCTTTAGCTGAGTTTTTATTCGATGATGAAAACAATATGACGAGAATTGATATGGGTGAATATCAGGAAAGACATTCGGTTTCTCGTCTGGTTGGCGCGCCTCCGGGATATGTGGGTTACGATGAAGGTGGGCAACTGACGGAAGCAGTGAGAAGAAGACCTTACTCAGTCGTGCTTTTGGATGAAATTGAGAAAGCGCATCCGGATGTTTTCAACACCTTACTGCAGGTTTTGGATGACGGAAGATTGACCGATAACAAAGGTCGTGTGGTGAATTTCAAGAACGCAATTATAATTATGACTTCGAATCTCGGTTCGCATATTATTCAGGAGAATTTTGAAAATATTACCGAGGAAAATCAGGATGAAATTGTTGATAAAACAAAAATTCAGGTTTTTGATTTGTTGAAACAGACGCTTCGTCCGGAATTTCTTAACAGGATTGATGAAACGGTGTTGTTCCAGCCTTTACGAAAAAAAGAAATCGGAAAAATCGTTCAGTATCAGTTGAGAGGTTTCAATGACATGCTTGCAAAGAGAAATATTATGATGACTGCAACACAGGACGCTTTGAATTATTTAACCAACAAAGGCTACGATCCGGTTTTTGGAGCAAGACCTTTGAAAAGAGTGATTCAGCAGGAAGTTTTAAATAAATTATCAAAAGAAATCCTCGCAGGAACCGTAAATGACGGCGACAGAATTACCTTGGATTATTTTGAAGAGACAGGTTTGGTTTTTAGACCTACAGAATAGTTTCACCTTAAAACCCTCTCCATTTGAAGAGGGTTTTTTAGTATGGAAATATTTTGACATGATCAATAGCATGATTTCCAGATGCATTTGTATCCATTCAAACAGGATTTTAAAAAAATATTAAATAATTATATTTGTTGAATAAGATGAACAGCGGAAAGCTGAAACAAGCAGATTTATTGACAGATTTAACTGAAGAAATAGTTGATGTTGCAGAAGCGCATCATTGGAAATTCCATGTCTTCAACTCTGCTTTTCCGGACAATACTTTCAGTAAGGAAACGGTTTATGATAAACTTTACGGAATAAACTTTACACCTCAGAACTGCGAAACAATTTCAATTGTATTTCTTTCTAATGGTAAAATGGTTTGTCCCGCAAGAATTCACTTTTTTGCTTCTTCTGAAAACAGTGAAGAGCAGAGTTATATTTATTCAAATTCTGTCAAAACTCAATATGCAGGAATACAAACTCATCAGGTTATCATTTTGTTTTTCAGATATTTAAGTAATAAGTATTTTGATGATTTTGAATTGAGTGATGAAAGCGGTTATTGGGAAACCAATGACGAGGAAAAAATGAAAAAACAATTTCAGATTTATAACCGCCTCACTGATGACTTCGCTCTTGCTTTCGAAACTTTACCAGCAAAAGAAGGTGAAGACATTTTTACTTATTTAGAGCGTTTAATGAAAAATGTTAATGATCTACAATAATAGTTTTTTTTTCATATTTAGTTTTGAGATTCCGTTGGGAGGCGTTATTTCCAACCGGAATTTCTTTTTTAAATATAAGCTTGCAAATGTTTAAAATCAAATATAAATCAACTGTGTTTTCACAACATTTCGTCCTAAACTTTCCAAAACGGTTTTATAGTTTTCTATCTGAGCATCGTTCTTTTCGCTTTCTTCTCCGGTTTTAAAATCAATGATTACGTAATCATTGCCGTGTTTCAAAATCCGGTCAGGGCGGTAAATTTTTGTAATACCGTTTTCAGTGATCATAATGTCTTTTTCGTTGATTACTTCCCATTTTTCATCAAAAAATTCCTGATGTTTTTCTATAATTTGAAGAAGATTTTTTTCGATATCAATTTTCTCCTCCAGCGTAATTTGCCCTTCAAGAATATACTTCTCAAGCACTTTTGAAATATCTTTTTTGGTATTAATTTTCGACAGAAGTTCGTGCACAAAAAGTCCGATCCTTACTTTCTCAATTCTTGTCTGATAATTTTTTGATGGCGTCGCAACTTTTATAGAAGTTGTTTTCTCACCAAGATTTTTAAGTTCTGAAATATTTTTAGTTTTAAATGTCGATTTTTTATGAAAAACCTTTTTCTTCAGCATTTCAGATTCAGCAGGATAAAGGTCAAATTCGTCAGCATTCTCAGCATTTTTCGACTGTACAAAATCCAGGATTTCAAGATTATTGGATGTTTTATTCGCTTTCTGAATGTAAAAAAACAACTGCTCAACAGGCCTTGTGGTTGCAACATATTGTAAGCAAAGTCTGTCGACGAAATTTTTGTACGAATTTTCCTGATTAAAAATCCCGATTTCTTCATCATACACTTCCAGATTTTTGCTGAACTGGCTGATGTTAACTGACTGTAAAACGTCCAGATCTCCGGTATCAAACCAATTGGTAAATTCCGCATCCCGGTTTTTATTGATCATCGGAATAAAAACAATCGGAAATTCAAGACCTTTGGCTTTGTGGATTGTCATAATCTGAATTGCATCAATATTATCCGAAGCCTGAATGGTGTGTTTCGAAGCTTCCTCATCCCAGTATTTCAGAAATTCTTTTGTACTGGCTCCGGCATTTTGAGTAAAATTAAATAACATTTCAAGGAAATTTAAAAGAAAATCGGTTTCCTTATTTTCCACCGAAAATTCATTGATGTAAAACTCAACAAAATTATAGAGATTGAATTTCGGAAAATCATCCTGGTGAAGTTTGACGCCATACTTTTTGTAGATTTGCTCCGCGATAAGATCCTGGTCAGAAATATTGAGGATTTCCTGCATGCCTACAGTGAAATCATCCATCACAATTCTTCCCGATTTTCTCAGAAAATACATCATCATAATCAGGCTCGTCTTGTTTTTTCTGTTGCTCTGCCATCTCAAAAATTCGATTACCGCTTTCAGCGTATTCGAAAGATCAAGAGTCAGTCCTTTATCAGAAATGGTTTTGATATTCGTAGTTTCGCCTTTGTAATTCACCGTAAGATTTCCCAGCTTTTGAGAATAACTGAAAATATCAAAGTTGCCACGGCACAGAATGGTAATATCAGAAAAAGAAAACCCGTTATCCAGACTTTCCTGAATGTCTTTCTGCATTTTTTCGGAAGTATCGCTGTAAAAATCATCATTCGTAAGATTTTCGATGAGGTTTATTTTTACGCGGCCTTCCAAAGATGATTTCGGGTTTTGTTCGCCATCAGTTCCAAATATATTCTGATGTTCTTCATTCAGATTTTCAGAATGAAACCGGTACAGATCATTATTAAAATTAACAATGTTTTTTGCACTCCGCCAGTTGTCTTTTAAAACTAAAAGTGATGCTTCTTTCGGTGTGATTTCTTTTTTGCTGATAATGTCGAGCATCAACTGACTTTCACCACCACGAAAACGGTAAATGCTTTGTTTAGGATCGCCAACCAGAGTAAAAGAAGTGTTGTCACTCGAAACGGCGTGATCTCTCAACGGAAGAAAATTCTGCCACTGCAATTCGGAAGTATCCTGAAATTCATCAAAGAAATAATGGTGAAACTGCGATCCGACCTTTTCATAAATGAATGCTGAAGGCTCACTTTTGAGATTTTCATTGATTAAAATATTAAATTTTGAAAGCAAAACAAGATCGTTTTCTTCCTCAATTTTTTTCAGTTCATCCTGAATGTCTTTATTTACTTTTAAAGGCAGAAGTGCAGAAAGAATCTTTTCTTTTTTCTGGGTTTCAATAAAGATTTTAATGAGCTGAAGACGGTTTTCCAAAAGCTGATCCAGAATTTCCAGAATATCCTGTTCTTTATGCTTCGATTTTGCTGCAGCGCCTTTTGCGAAAGTATTTCTTGCAGATTCTTCATTGGTTGGAAAAGGAAAATCTTTTCTGTTTTTCTGATAATAATCTGCAACTTTCACAAAAAATCCACCCAAACCATTTTTTCCCTGAGCAAAATCTTCAAGTTCAATTGCTCTTTCTTTGAAAAGCTGAATAGAATTTAAAGCAAGTTCAAGCGACTTCTTTTTATTGGTTGAAATTTCTTTTCGAAGCGTATTTTTAATGTCTTCGTATTTTTCATTATCAAAATCTTTATTTTTCTGAAGATTCTCATAATGAATGTCTTTCACGAATTCCTTTGCAGAATCGTACAGATTTTTATTGAGATTAATTCTTTCATTATTTTCAAGACTGTAATCCACGTAATCCATAAATGAATTTGAAATCACGTCGTTTTCCCCGATCTGATCGAGCATTTTGTCGACAGCTTCAATTAAAAAAGGTTCAGGATCAATTTCAAGATTAAAATTTTTAGCCAAACCCAATTCGTAGGAAAAACTACGAACAAGACGGGAGTTAAAACGGTCAATCGTTCCGATATTCAGCGTTGAATAATTGTGTAAAACGTAATCCAAAAGCTTTTTGGAGCGGTAATGAAGTTCATGAATGTCGATTTTCAAACCATCAGCTTCAAAAGCAGTTTGAATATTTTTTAAATCTGAATTCTCTGCATAATTGTCTTCAGTGAATCTTCCTAACCAGGAAAGAATTCTTTCTTTCATCTCGTTGGCCGCTTTGTTGGTAAAAGTCAAAGCCAGAATGTTTCTTATTGATTGCTGCTGATTGGGATAGCGCAAACAGATCATCAGAAGCCTCTGCACAAGAGCATAAGTTTTCCCCGAACCTGCGGAAGCATTGATTACCGTATATGAATTTTGCATTTTTTGAAGAGAATTAAAACTGCAAGTTAATATATTTTCTGCTTGATTTTTAACAGTCGGCACTGGTATTTTAACAATTCTGAATCAAAAATTGGTAAGTTTTGATAAAACGTGTTAACGCAGGTTAAAGTTTATTTTTAAACCTAAATATATTTTAGATTTGCTGAATAAAACAATGGCCTGTGAAATGTAAATTACTTTTTTTCTTTTCGTTTCTCCTTTCCCTCAGTTTCCATGCTCAGGAATATATTTTTGGGAGAACAGTTTCTGAAGAAAATGCTGAAATGCCCAACGTCACCGTAATCAACATCCGTACAGACGAAAGAGTGATGACGAATGCTGACGGACACTTTATGATATCCGGAAGGCAAGGCGACAATCTTCGTTTTATAATCTTGGGCTACGAACGTTTCCAGACGAAGGTAACGGCGGAAACATTAAAATCTCCCTTAAATGTTACCCTCCAAAAAAGTGCTGTGGCCATTGAGGAGGTTGTACTGAAGAAAAGGCTGACGGGTGATCTCGCAATTGATGTAAAAAATTATAATCCCCCAACAAAGGTTCAGAAATTAAAATCGGACTTAGGAAAATACATGAGTCAAAAATCTGATCCGAGAGTTCTGGCAGCAAAACCCGGGGAATTTGTACAGCCCGTAACAAAAGGAACTTTCAGTTTTGGAAAAATCAAGGATAAATGGGATGATGTCGATTTTATGAATTATTTGATTCAGGCTCTGGGAAATGACTATTTCACTGAACTCAAGATTGAAAATTCTCAAACTCAGCATTTCATTTATTATATTTTCAACAGCGGCTTTGAGAGAAAACGTATTTTAAAGTACGGGTACGCCAGCGACGCGGATCTGAACAGATTTAAAAGTGCCGTTTTGCTGAGAATTACTTCTTATAAAACTCCACTAACGACTGCCAAATGAAAATAAAATTACTGCTGATTTTTGTCTCTATTTCTGCGTTTTTGTCTGCTCAAAATACAGTTTCAGGAACTGTTTCGGATGAAAACGGAACTTTGCAGGGTCAGGTTTTGGTTTTTAATTTTAATAAAAGCCAGTCTGTTTTTTCAGATGCAAATGGATTTTTCTCAATCACAGCCGATGTCAGCGACGAAATTCGGTTTGTGAAAGATGGGTTTTATCGGTATGACTTTAAAGTAACTGCAGAATCTTTCTCAGAGAAAAACAGCGTGATAATCAGGCACGTCGAAATTCTCATTCCCGAAGTAGAACTGAAATTCCAGCCAACTGGTAATCTTGAGAAAGATGCTCAAAATGTTGGAGTTTCCAAAAGAGTTGCTGCATTAAACTCGAAAATGGATGAGTATATGAAATCGCCCATGACCGAAGCCATACCGGAAAATGCAACGCCAAAATCTTTTCAGCCGCACGATTTTAAGGAAGGACAGGTGAATCTTATCGGAGTTGCTGATGCCATCGGAAAACTCCTCAGCAAAAAAACTACGAAGGCCAATTATTATGAAACCAGAGATTTTCTCGCCAGATTGAAGTCTGAAATTGATCTCAGTTATTACAGGAAATTCGGGATGGGAGATGAGGGAATTGACCGCTTTCTTCTGTATGCAGAAGACATTTTTATGCTCTCAAAAAAGTATCGGAAAAAGTTTGACAAGGTAAGGATCTCCAATGATCTGATGTCAGCATTTGGCGAATATAGAAAGACTAATAGTCTCGAATATTAATGATAAACTACATCATGAATTTCGTTTGTTGTCTCACCTAAATTTGTAGGCTGGAAATTAGCTAAAAGCCACAGGTTAAGTTTCTTTTTTCCGTTGCCGTAGCTTGGCTGAATGTACATTTCGTCAATTAAGCTGAATCCGTTTTTCTGATAAAACGAAAATCTTCGTTTGGAATCTTCATTCAAGTTTTCCGGCTCAATCTCCAGAATAATTCTTGGATGATTTTCTTTTAAAAGATCAATAATTTTTGAACCTGCTTTTTGATTTCTAAACTCAGCAAACACTTCAAAATGTTCTACAAAAATAAAATCTGAAAGTTCCCAGATAATAACATAACCGATGTTTTCACTTTCATTAAAAACTGAAAAAAACTTCACGTTGGGTTGAGTGAAAAGCTGTACAAACTTTATCCAGTCGCGTTTTTCATCTTCCGGAAAAGAGGAGGTGTACGAACTGTAAATCTGTTTGATTCTGTAATCGTCGGGTGAAGTAATATGATTGAATTCCATTTTTAAAGATCAAAAACGCTCGGTCGGCGCGTTATAAAAATATCTTTTATCCAAAGCGTAAAGGCGAGTCCGAGATAAATTAAAAAGAAGAAACCTGCCGTGGCAAAAGTAGAGTAGATAAAGAAAACCCGGAGTTTAGAAACCGGAATTCCCAGCTTGGCACCCATTCTTGTGAGTACTCCAAACCATTCTCTTTCCATTTTGTGACGTAAGTTGTTCAACATTTTACTGCTCTTTTAATATTTTAAAACCGATAGCGCAATTTAGGCAATTTTTTGCTGTGCAGTAGTTTTTATAGTGATAAATCAAACCCTGACTCTGTAAAGCATTTTTTATTTTTAAACCTAAATTTTTCCAGCCGTCTAAAATGGAGTTTTTCTCTGAAACAATATCCTTGTAAAATGCCAGAATCTCATCAGCAATTTCTTCATTTTGATATTTGTGATAGGTGTATCTCAGAGGCAAAACTGTATTCAGAATAATCAGGTCAATTAAATCTTTAGTTAAAACTTTTGGCTGGTTTACCGGAGATATTTTTCTGAAATTAAAATGATTGTCCCAATAGTCTGACGCCCTGATATCTTGAAAAACCGCAATCAGTTCATCCGTTTTTCTGGCATCAATAATCTTCGAAAACAGATTTTGATGTCTGTTGTAGAGATCAGCCAATTGTGAAAGCCGCAATGTAGGGAAGTTGGGTGGTCGCAATCTCAGGAATTTCGGTCGGATGATGAGGTCTGATAAACCGAATTTAGTTTTTAAGAAATCAAACTCTCTTTTCCAAATCTGCATTTGTGCGTCTTCGGGTTTTTCGAGCCAGCCCGAAATTCCGAAAAGTAAGGCCTCGAGCTGCGTTTTGTTTTGCCTGATTTTATTGAAGACCGTAAAATCAATGCTTTCAGCAATCTGTTTAAAAATCTGGGCATTTACTTTCAAACCGAAAGAGTAGGCGATGCTATGAAAGAGTACTGCTTCATAATTATTTTTAAATCTCTTCAGATCTTCTTCAATTTCAACCGATTTTTCTTCCAGTTTTTTCAGCAGGCTTTCTTCGTAGAAATGAACGGGAATTCTTTTAGGATCAAACAAATCTTCACAAGCAATAAACTGACTTTCTTTTTCCAGTTTTTCATATTTCGCAAAAACAGATCTGTCGATATGGCTGATCAGCTCAAGCGTCGGAATATTTTTAAATCTAAATTCTTCGATGTCTGCGTCATTCTGGTAAACCACGTGCAGGATAATATTGTCATAGTTGGGATCTTTGGCGTGCTGATGAAAAATCCAGTCTGATGATCGTACGTGGAGCTCAATGTTTCCGGCTAAGGTCACTCCGTTAATCTTTATTTTCGACATCAGAAAATCGGGTCCGGAATCTGTATTCCATCGTCCGAAATCGATGATCTCTACAGGATTTCCTTCGGTGTCTTTAAAGTCGAAATTAGTAAAGACCCGGAAGTTCCAAAGGTATTGAAGCAGTTTTTCGGTCATCGCTTGTGTGTTTTTACTTTATTAAAATTAGAAAAAATTTAGATAACTTAATTATTTTAATCTTAAAAAAGAAAAACCGAAATAAACTGCCATTGATAAATGATTAGAATGATAAATGCTGCTACAATTGAAAAATCCATACTCCAAGGACTTCCTGCACCCCTGCAACAGGTTTGCGGAACTTCCGCAAGCTTCAAACACCCTAGCAACAGACTTGCGGAGCTTCGGGAAAGCCTGTCGCACCCTAGCAACGAACTTGCCGGAAGGCTTGAAAGTCTCCTGCACCCCCGCGTCAGGTTTGCCGGAAAAAAGCCTTTGCTCATTAGAGATATTCAAATATTGGTTTGAAACTCTTGCATCGATGCTTTTCTGAATAATAGAAATACGGTTAATTTAATTTTAAATGAAAACAAAAAAAGAGCGTTTCCGCCCTTTCTTATTTTACACTTTCGTCAGTTCACCCCTGAAATTCTCAATCGTCGTTTTGTACATTTCTTCGTAAATCGGGAGAATGTTTTTCAGATCAAACTTTATGGCCTGTTGCTTGGCGTTAATTTTCATCTGGGCTAAAAGTTCCTCGTTGCTCAGAAGCTTGATGCAGTAATTGCTCATCGCTTCTACATTTCCGATCTCAGCAAGGAAACCTGTTTCCCCCTGAATGTTTACCTCAGGAATTCCGCCCGCATTGGAGCTGATGACAGGTGTGTTAGCGGCCATTGCTTCAAGAGCGGCAAGACCGAAACTTTCCTGCTCAGAAGGCAGAAGAAAGACATCCGAAAGCTGAAGAATTCTGTAAAGATCATTTACCTTACCCAAAAGTCTGATCTTTGAAATCAGTTCAGGATTGTGCTCCAGAAACTGATTCACTTTTTCCATATCAGGACCTTCACCAATGATGATAAGTTTAGATTTTACTTTTTTCTCCACACTTTTGAAGATCTGCAATACCTCTTCCACACGTTTTACCGGTCTTAGATTGGAAACGTGAATGAGAATTTTTTCATCCGGATTGGCAAACTGGGTTCGTTGGCATTCGTTGCATTCATCAAATTCAGAGTTGTCTATGAAATTGGTTATTACCTGAATTTCTTTTTTAATTCTGAAAAACTGAAGCGTGTCTTTCTTTAAACTTTCCGAAACCGAAGTGATCGCATCCGACTGGTTAATAGAAAACTCCACCGCGTGCTTATAGCTCGGGTGCTGACCTACCAAAGTGATATCGGTTCCGTGAAGTGTTGTTACCAAAGGAATATCATTGTTGTCTTCCTTCAGCATTTGTTTTGCCGTAAACGCAGCATAAGCATAAGGAATTGCGTAATGAGCATGAAGCAAATCCAGCTTGTAAAGATTGACAACTCTGTAAATCATCGAGCTCAATGCAATATCATAAGGCTGATACTGGAAAAGCGGATAAGTCTGAACATTTACCTTGTGAAAGAATATATTTGGATTGGTAATATCTAATCTTGCAGGCAGTGCAGAACTGATGAAATGTACCTCGTAGCCTTTGTTGGCGAGAGACATTCCGAGCTCTGTTGCTACAATTCCGCTTCCCCCGTAGGTAGGATAGCAAAGTATGCCTATTTTCATTTTTACTTATTAATTTATAGTTTGGGTTACTTAATTTGATTTTGCCTTAAGGTCAATTCCCAATCCCGGCTTCAGGTTGTCATTGACTAATACAGGCAGTCTGCCGTGAATTTTCGACTTTCCTTTCAAAGCATTTGCTGTTGCTGTCATTGAGTCTTCGTTGTTTTCATAAGACACCAAAACCGTTGAAATTTTCGACAAATCAATATCTTTCAAAGCATACGGACTTCCGAAAATATTTAAAATAACGTTGTGCTTTTTTGAAAGTTCATTCAGAATTCTTTTGGATTCTGCAGATATTTTGTAAGGTTTGTAAGCCGTAGAATTATCTTTATGAAAACCAACCAAAACCGTTGAGCCGGCTGGAATCGTTTTAATTTCATTTGCTTTTTTGAAAATCACAGAACTTTCCATTTCATTGACAAAAGTCTGGTATGATGCTTCTTCCAGAGGTACGTAATATGTGTTTTCCTTTAAAGGTAAAAGTTTCTTCTCGTCTTTAATTAACGTCAAAGCATTCGCATACATTTCCTGAACTATTGCCGTGTGTGAAGCATTGTTCAGATCAGTATTAATGTTTTGTGGATTTTTGGGAGTGTATTGGTTTAAACCTAAGAAATATTTAGTCAGCAAAATTTTCTTCACGCTCTCCTCAACGCGGGCCTGAGTAATTTCTCCACTGTCAATCGCTTTCTGAATGAGTCTTTTTCCTTCCGCCACACCTTGGGAAAAAAGCATGACGTCATTTCCTGCCCTGAATGCCATCGCATCCAGTTCGCCCGGTTTATATTTATTGGCTACAGCGCCCATGTTTAAAGCATCGGTGATAATTAAACCTTTGTAGCCTAATTTTTCTTTAAGTAATCTTGTTACAATATTTTTGGAAACAGATGCCGGAATTCCTTTTCCTGATTCTAAAGCGGGAACGTAAAGGTGAGCCACCATCACACCGCCGATGTTTTTATTCATTAAAGCTTTGAAAGGAGCAATTTCAACTTCATTAAGCCTCTCAATTTTATGTGAAACTACGGGAAGGTCAAGGTGAGAATCTGTGCTGGTATCGCCGTGACCCGGGAAATGTTTGATAGCAGCAAGAATGTTGTTATTTTGGAGCCCGTTTGAATAGGCGAGGGCAGATTTAGTCACATTCTTCACCTCTGAACCAAAACTTCTGTTCCCGATGATTGGATTATTAGGGTTGGTATTGACATCTACAACGGGTGCAAAGTCCCAGTTGATCCCCATTCTGTGACAGTCCTCTGCAATTTTGGCAGACATTTTTTCAATCAGATCTTTGTCCTGAATAGCGCCTAACGTCATTGCCCACGGATATTTGTGAGCCGTTGCAATTCTCTGGTACAATCCCCATTCTGCATCCATCCCAATCATCATTGGTGTCTTCGATTTTTGCTGAAATTCATTAACGAGATTGATTTCTCTAGCCGCATCATCCTGCATCAGAATCAGACCGCCAATCTGCTCTTTATTCACGATATTTCTGATCTCATCTATGTGATTTTCACCTTTGTTGGTATAAAGCGCAACGATGAAGAGCTGTCCCAGTTTTTCATTTTGGGAGAGAGAATTATATTTATCATCTACCCATTTTTCAGCTTTTTTGATGTCGGCTTTCGGCCAGTTTTTTGGCTGATACTGAGCATGAAGATTTACATTTAAAATTAATAAAACGATGAGTGCTACGTTTGCTAATTTTTTCATATTTAAATAGAATTAAGACAAAAATACAACTAAATAATAAGCATTAACAAAGTTTTTAAATTTTTTGGTTTCAGATTTGATTTGCCTTGAATGATTAAAATATATAAAATTTTTACAATGAAAAAACTATTTCCAATTTTCATGTTCGCTTTACTAAGCATTTTCGTAGTGAGCTGTGATAATAATGATGATGTGGTTGTGCAAGAGCCAGTAGCTACAGATATCGCAAGGATGCGTGATGTGACTGGTACACTGACAGCTGCAAATACATATTCGATTAATACAGGAATTAACATCTTAAGTAGCGATGTTGTCTTAGTATATAGAAATTTCAATTCAAATTTACCTAATACAACACCCGTATGGCAACTGTTGCCAAAAACGTTTTACCTGTCTAGCGGAAGAATTTTAGAATTTAATTTTCTTTTCGATCCTACAAACGTGGAGATTTATTCCGAAGGAAATTTTGATCTTGCAACAATGTCACCTGCTGAAGCTGCTGAGTTTAAAACCAACCAGACCTTCAGAATTGTTTTAATTCCTGCAGACCCTGCAAAAAATGCAAACAAGCCTGACTTTAATGATTACAACGCTGTTGTAAAATACTATGGTTTGACAGAGCCAAAGTAAAAGAAAAATATCTTTTCAATTTTTTATAATTAAAAAGCTTCGGGAAATTTTTCCGAAGCTTTTGTTTTATATGTCGTTGCCATCAAGAAGATGACCAAAGAAATCTTTTTTTGTCTGAAGATATCCCCGGCTGTTGTCGTTAGCCGGAATCTGGAGCGGAACTCTTGAATTAAGTTCTATGTTGCTTTCCTGTACAAATCTTACCTTCTCAGGATTGTTTGTTAAAAGATTAATTTTTTTTACTCCGAGATTATTTAATATGTCGATAGCCACTCCAAAGTTTCTGTCGTCTGCGGGAAGTCCTAATTCTAAATTGGCCTGCACCGTATCCAATCCTTTTTCCTGAAGAGAGTATGCACGGAGTTTATTAATGATTCCGATATTTCTACCTTCCTGACGGAGATAAACTACAATGCCCCCATTTTCGTGCATATATTTCATTGCAGCGTCAAGTTGCTGCCCGCATTCACATTTTTGAGAATGAAAAACTTCGCCTGTAATGCATTCAGAATGAAATCTAACGTTTATAGGTTGAGTAAAATCAGTATTTTCAGCGACTATCGCCATGTGTGGCATCCAGTCTTCAGCATTTTCGGCAAATGCAATCATCCGGAAAGTACCATGCTCTGTAGGTACATTAGCTTCCGCCTGAATTGTAATCATTAATAGAATTTATTATTTTTTGTTACCATTTACCGAATTTTCGATAACGGCAACATTTGTTTTAATTCGCACGAGATATCTGTTGAGAATATCGTTTTCGTCTGTGGTAAGAGATTTTCTGAGTTTCTGTATCTTTCTGTATGATTTCTGCATGCTTTTCAACTGTTTGTTTTTGGCATTTGAGTTTCCGGCATCCAATGCATAGAGGTAATTCTGAAGACTGTATTTCAGGACAGAAATTTCTTCATTTACTTCTTTTTTAGAAAAAACAGGAAATGTAGATAAAAGATTACTTACTTCTGCAGCATTGGCATTTTCAGAAATTTTTAAAGAAATATCTCCGGTCTCATCAGATTTTTTTTCTGAGCTGATGCCCGCCGGAACTGGTGAAGTATTACTTTTTTCAGTAGCACAGGACCACAAAATAAATATTATTGATACAGATAGAAAAGTCGTTTTCATTTTTGCTCCTTTTGATAAAGGATTGGGTTAAGACTCTCATCGTTGTACATTTTCATTTGTTTGTACACTTTCATCTTAACATTCCCGTTCTCAATATCTGAAAGAAGCTGATCTATTGAAACTGAAAGATCTACTTTCTGAGTAAGAAGTACATCTAATTTTATCTGACAGTTTGCACGATGCTCTTCGGATGCAGTATCTCTGTTTGCTTCCAAAGCCATGTGATAAACTTTAAGTGCCAAAATAGATAATCTGTCTACAGCCCAAGCGGGAGTTTCAGTATTAATTTTCGCATCTGTTTTCGGAGAAATATCTATGTATTTGTCTAAAAACCAACTGTCTATAAATTCTACAAGGTCAGTACGCTGCTGATTTGAAGCATCAATTCTTCTTTTGAGTTTTAGGGCTTCGGCAGGGTCAATATTTTCATCTCTTACGATGTCTTCAAAATGCCACTGAACGGTATCAATCCAATTCTTTGCATACAAAATACGTTCCAAACTGTTGAGCTCGTAAGGGTTGTTTATTGGAGTATCAACGTTATCTAAAACATGATAGTCTTCAATACTTTGATTGAAGACTTTCCAAGCAGTCTCGGTAAAATTCATGTAAAAAAAACTATTTAGTTAACAGTAGTATTACTGCTGTTAGTAGTAGGATTTTCTTTTTTAACCTCAGTTTTATCTTCTTCTTTTACAGAATCTTTAAACTCTTTAATTCCAGATCCTAAACCTCTCATTAGTTCTGGAATTTTTTTTCCTCCAAATAGTAGTAAAACTACTAAGATTACTATAATCCAATGCCAAGCAGCAAATGGAGTTAATATTGTTAATGCGTACATAGTATAATTTTTACAAAGTTAATCTTTTAATATGAAATCCAACCTAAAGGATCCACCGGAGTTGTACCGTTCCAAACCTGGAAGTCAAGTGTATAAGCTCCATCAAAATCCTGACCAACTGCTCCTACCGAGGATCCCGCTGATACTTGTTGACCTTTTGACACACTCACACTCGAAAGATTCGAATAGATGGTAAAGTATGCTCCGTGCTTCACAATCACTGTTTTAGTACCATCATTATTGGCAATTACAGAATTTACACTTCCAGGAAAGACAGCTTTTGCTCTTGAACCTGCAGGAACTGAAATTTTAATTCCGCTGTTTTCTTCTTTAATATTTTTAAAAACAGGATGCTGCTGAATTCCAAATCTGTGGGTAATCTGACCTTTGTCTACAGGAAAACCTATTTTCCCTCTGTTTTCAGCAAAATTATTTCCTGCGATACCAGATGAAACTCCGAAATTGGTGTAAGCTTTTGTTTCAGCAACTTTCTTTTCGTCTTCTTTTTTCTTGTCTAATGCGGCTTCGGCATCTCTTGCAACTTTTAATTTATTTGCAGCTTCCCTCGCTTTTTCGTTAGCTTCATCTGATGCTTTTTTAGCGGCCACTCTTCTTTCCTCATCTCTTGCATTTGCAGCGACTTTTGCAGCATCAGCGGTACGTTTTCTTTCTTCTTCTTCTCTTTTTGCGGCGAGCTCATTTGCTTTTTTTGCTTCTGCTTCTGCTATTTTTCTTTCTCGTTCTAATGCCTCAGCTCTTGCTTTATTTTCTGCTTCGATCCTTGCTTTTTCTCTTTCTGCTGCTATTTTAGCAAGACGTATTTTTTCAGCTTCTGCTTTTCTACGTGATTCTTCCTCTGCTTTTGCGATTCTGATTTCTTCAGCAATAATAGATCTGATCTGACCTTCCAATGCTTTAGAACGGGTCTGTTTCTGCTTTAGCTCGGCACTGAGAACACCTTCATTTTTTTTAAATTCAGATACCAGTTGCTCTTTTTGTCTTCTTTCTACTTCAATCGTTGAAAGATCTTTCTTTTGGTTGACCAAAAGATTCTCTTTGGCATCAGCCGATCTCTTTTTCGATTCAACAGACTTTTTAAGTTCTACAGCTGCGTTTGTAATTTCGGCCGCTTTCTTATCCTGATAATCCGCATATTGCTTTAAATACTGAACTCTTCTCAACGCCTCACCTATGCTTTTTGAGGATAAAATAAATGTCACTTTATTCTGAACACCTTTATTTTTGTAAGCTTTTACCAAAACTTCAGCATAATTTGACCTCAAAACAGCCAACTCTTTGTTTTGGCGGTTGATTTCAAGCTGACGCAGATAAATTTCGTTCTCGATAAATTTTTTTTCCTTTTGAGTATTATTATAGACCTTTTCTCTAAGTGCTAATTTTTGGTTTACATTGGTAAGATAAGATACAGATAGTCTAGATTCATTTCTGGTTTTTGCCAGTTGTGAATTGATCTGAGCAATCTGCTTCTTCAGATCTGCACTTTCTTTCTGCAGTTGTTCCTTGCTTTTCTGTGCACTTACAAATCCGAAGATGAGAATGCTCAGAATGAGACTGATTCTTTTGATCATTTGATTTCAATTTTCTTATAGGAAGACGGTACAGAATAAGGTGTATCCATCCTCGAAAAAACAAAATTCGTATTTTCTAATAAAATCTGACTGTTTTTGCTTCCTTTTATAATTATTTTAACATTCTTCGGAAGCTTCACATTGTTTGGCTGCGTTTCCCAATTTGAATATACGATTTCTACTGCGTCATCGGATTTCACATCTTTCAGTTTTAAGTCTGTTAAATTGTAATCTTCTGAGTATTGCAGGTTTAGCTTGTATTCACGTTCGCCACCTGCAGTTGTGAATTTCAGATTTGAAACAGATTCCATCTGGTAGCCCTGCATATTTTTGGTAATCTTTGAATTCCGATTGCTGATGGTGAAAAATGTACGTCCAATTAATAATTTTTCAAGATTTTTATAGTCGAAAAAATTAACATTCAACAGGTTATTTAAATATTCAAAATCAGAATCGATGTAGTTTTTGTTATAGCGGTCCATTGCTTTAATTCCATCAGGAGTTATGAGTGCTCGGGCAGCAGGAATTACTAGAAAGGAAATATTGGACCATATTTTTTTGTCGGTTTCAATATAGATTGTAGCATCAAGCGGACTTACACGAATATTGTCAGCCGTTATTTTACTAGATATTTTCAGGTAGTCAAATTTTTCATGAAGATAAATTTTCTCGTAGAAATTAAGTCTGTCTGCCACATTTGAACCGGCATCAATGGGTTCATTCGGATCTGAATTTTTAATAACGAGACTGTCTGAATTCTGTGCACTGTCAGTCACCGCTTTTTTGGATTTACAGCTGAAAATGAACAAGGTAAGAATGACTAATGGGATCCATTTTTTCATATAAAAATTTGCTAAAACTTTGCAATATTAACGCCAAACCACACAAAAGATTTTGTGTGGTCCGGAATTATTTATTTAAAGATACTCATTTAAGATGACTTACTTGGAGAAAAATCCAAAACGGAAAAATCACCTAAAGAAATTTCTCTTGCAACTCCAAAGTATTGCGCAGAATTTCCAATCATTGAATTGGAAAGATTTCCGTGGTTGATTTTGGTATTTTCCTGAATCAGAGAGTTTTCAATATTTGAATTCACCACCTCAGTATTGTTTCCCAGAGAAACGCCGGGCCCAATTTTAGAGTTTGAAATTTTTACGTTTTCACCAATAAAACAAGGCTGAATGATTAAAGAATTTTCAATATTTGCTGAAATTGGGAAATGAGACATTGCTTCTCTTTCATATTCCAAAATTTTTGAGTTGGTTTCTACGGTAGCGTTTTTATTACCACAGTCCATCCAGTCATTCACTTTCCCGAGGCTGAATTTTCCACCTTTTGCTCTGAGGTTTTCCAACGCGGTTGTCAGCTGATATTCTCCACCGTTTTTAATATCATTATCCATGATATAATTGATTTCGCTCATCAGTTTTTCAGCAGAATTAAAATAGTAAATTCCAATAATCGCCAGATCAGATACAAATTCCTGTGGTTTTTCCACAAAATCCGTGATGAAACCATAGTTGTCTAATTTTACAACACCAAAAGCAGAAGGATCTTCTACGCTTTTTACCCAGATTACACCGTCAGCATTTTTATCTAAAATAAAATCTGCACGGAACAAAGTATCGGCATAAGCAATCACAACATTTCCTTCCATTGAAGCTTCGGCACATTTCAATGAATGAGCTGTTCCCAATGGCTCCAACTGATGATAGATGCTTCCTTTAGCACCCAATTTTTCTGCAATATTCAATAGGGATCTTTCAATTTCAGGACCGAAATCTCCGATGATAAATGCTACTTCTTCGATTTCTTCACCAGCCACTTTGGCAATATCTTCTACAAGTCTCTGTACGATTGGTTTTCCTGCAATAGGTATAAGAGGTTTTGGAACGGTGAGTGTATGCGGGCGCAGTCTTGATCCACGGCCTGCCATAGGAACTATTATTTTCATGTGTTGATCTTTTATATAGTTTAATGTATAATTATGATTTTCTGAGAATTTTGTTGATCATCGTTCTCTCATTGTATATCAGGAATCCGATAAAGAAGATAAACAGACCGTTTCCGATAAAATAATTCGTACGGAAAAAGTGAAACGAGATCATCGAGATTGCCACCGAAAAAATGATGTAAATCCCTATTTTTTTTATGTTATAATGAATAGGATACTGAATTCTGCCCCAAAGGTAGGAAATTACCATCATACTTCCATACGTGGTGAGTGCAGCGATTGCACTTGCCCAATAACCGTACTTCGGAATGAATAGGAAGTTGATAAGAATTGTAATAGCAGCACCGATCAGAGAAATATACAGTCCAACTCTCGTCTGATCTGATAATTTGTACCAGATAGAAAGATTGAGATAAATTCCTAAAAATAAAGCTCCGAGCATTACGTAAGGAATGATTTCAATGCCTTCAAAATATAGTGGATTGGCAAGATATTTCTCTGAAATCCATTGTAAATTCACCATCAGTCCGGCAAAAATCAGGCAGTTGCAAATCACGAAAACATCCATGAGAACTGCATAGGTTTTATGGTTATTTTTATCCTTGAAGCTTGAAAAGAAATATGGTTCAATTCCCAACTGATAGGCTTGTCTGAAGACGGTGATAAAAGTGGCAATTTTATATACCCCACCGTAAACTCCGATCTGATGCTTAGCTTCTTCTTTTGGAAGCAAAAATTTAAGAAACTGTCGGTCTAAAGTCTGGTTAATAACTCCCGCCAATCCAGCAACCATGACCGGCCACGAATAATTCATAATTCTTTTCCAAAGAGGAAAATTGAATTTTTTAAAGCTGAAATTCACAAATTCTTTAGAAACAATGGCTAAAGTGATAATGCTCTGAACGAGATTGGCAACAAAAACGTAACCCACACCAATTTCGGGATCATATTTTAAACCTAAAATACCATCCGGATATTCAGGAAGAATTTCAATAAAGAAAAATACCAAAAGATAGTACACTACAGCTCCAATCACTTTTGAAAGTGTGTACAGCACCGGCTTTCCTTCCAATCTTAAAACAGCCGAAGGAATTGTAGCAAAGGCATCGAAAGACAGAATGAAAAGAAACATCACCAGATAATTGACCTGATCCGGAGTTTCAAAAGCGTTGGCTAAATCCTGTCTGAAAACATATCCTAATATTAAGTAAATAAGTCCTGTCGCCAGAATGCTCATTGAACAGGTGGAAACCAGTGTTTTTTTGTCAATTTCTTTTTCCTGTGCAAACCTGAAAAATGAAGTTTCCATTCCGTGTGTAAGGAAAACCGTGATCACTCCGGCAATCGAATACCAATCCACGAAAGGTGATGATGCTGACGGCCCGAATGCATTGGTTACGATAGGTGCAATCAGGAAAGGGAAAATCCTTACTAAAACTGAACTCAGCCCGTATACAGCGGTTTGTCCAAATAATTTCTTATACAATTTCTGGTTTTTAAAATGCAAATGTAAATATTTAGTATTTGATTTTTTATTGTGGGGATTAAAATTCATTCATAAACCTTAAATTTATAGTCGCAAGCTTTTACTTGTGAACTCAGTTTAAAATTTTTTAAATTTGTATAAAATTTTAATTATGACCACGTTTACGATAAAACTTACAGATGAAAAAGAGATCAAAACCTTTGTAGGGATTTTGAAAGCTTTGGGCATAAAAGCGAAAAAAACTGAAGATGACAATTCTTATACTTTTGAAGAATTGAAAGAAGAAATTGAGAAAGCAAGAAAAGATTTGGAGACAGGAAAATTAAAACCTACAACCACTGAAGAGCTATGGGCAAGTATAGATTAATCGTTACTGACAAAGCTAAATCGGATATTTCGAAAATTAAAAAATCAGGAAACAAGTCTGACCTGAAAAAAGTAGAATCCTTTCTTGAAGAAATTCAGAACGATCCCCGTGCAGGAACAGGTCATCCCGAACAGCTGAAAAACTTTGACGGTGAAGTCTGGAGTAGAAAGGTTAATAAAAAGGACAGGTTTGTGTACGAAATTTTTGAAGACAAAATTTTGGTCGCTGTTGTACGTGCTCTAGGACATTACCTCGATAAATAATTATATTTTAATAATTTACCCGGCTGAGCTCGGGTTATTTTTTAATCTTTACCAATGAAAATTTTAATAAAAAACGCCCAAATCGTCAATGAAAACCTTGTTTTCCAAAGTGATATTCTGATTGAAAATGATTTGATTTCAGTAATTTCAAAAAATATTTCTGAGGAAAATGTTGATCAGATTATCGACGCTTCCGGAAAATATCTTTTGCCTGGAATCATCGACGATCAGGTGCATTTCCGCGAACCCGGTTTGACGCATAAAGGCGATATTGAATCTGAATCACGTTCTGCAATTGCCGGCGGTACAACGAGTTTTATCGAACAGCCAAACACTGTTCCCAATGCTGTAACACAGGAATTATTGGCTGACAAATACGAAATCGCGTCCCAGAAATCATTTGCCAACTATGGTTTTATGATGGGCGGAACGAATGATAATTTAGAAGAAGTTTTAAAGACAAACCCAAGAAATGTTCCCGGAATTAAATTGTTTTTAGGTTCGTCAACCGGAAATATGCTGGTTGATAACCCTGAAACTCTTGAAAATATTTTCAGTAATACGAAAATGTTGATTGCCGTTCACTGTGAGGACGAAGCAACCATCAGAGAAAATACTCAGAAATATCTGGACGAATATGGTGAAGATATTCCCGTGAAATTTCATCATTTGATCAGAAGCGAAGAGGCTTGTTACAAGTCATCATCAAAAGCAATTGAGCTGGCAGAAAAAACAGGAGCAAGACTTCATGTTTTCCATTTGTCGACGGCAAAAGAAACGTCTCTGTTCAGAAATGATATTCCTTTAAAAGATAAAAAAATAACAGCTGAAGTTTGTGTTCATCATTTGACTTTTACCAATGAAGATTACGATACAAAAGGTGGTTTAATTAAATGGAATCCTGCTGTAAAAACTCAAAAAGACAAAGACGGACTTTGGGAAGCTTTGCTGGACGACAGAATCGATGTAATTGCCACTGACCATGCGCCTCACACCTGGGAAGAAAAACAGAACGTTTACACAAAATGCCCTTCTGGAGCACCCTTGGTTCAGCATTCCTTGGTCGTGATGCTTGAAAATTTTAAAAACGGAAAAATTTCTTTAGAAAGAATTATTGAAAAAATGTGTCACAACCCGGCAATTTTGTTCAGAATTGAAAAGAGAGGTTTTATCAGAGAAGGTTACAAAGCGGATTTGGTTTTGGTTGATCTGGAAGATAGCTGGACGGTTGACAAAGAAAATATTCTGTACAAATGTGGCTGGAGCCCGCTTGAAGGAATGAATTTCAATTCCAAAGTTACCCATACATTTGTCAACGGAAATTTAGTTTACGAAAACGGAAAAATCAATGAAGAAAAATTTGGGGAGCGACTGCTTTTTGAAGTTGAAGAATAAATCGAAAGACTGCAAATTTGCAGTCTTTTTTTTTCTGTCTCTCTCAGATTATAGCGATAGAGCTGATCTTACAGTAAATCAGCAAAGTCTATCAATAATTGTATCAATAAAACGGGCTTTAGTCCGTTTTTTTATTTAAATAACAAATGGCTTCAGACAGAATTTAAATCTCACGCTGATTTTGCAAATTCTGCAGATAATAAATATTTAAAATCTGCTTCATCAGCGCAATCTGCGTGAGAAAATTATCTAATAATCATTTGAAAATTAATCAATCACAATACTTTGAATCCCTTTCTCTAAAGCATTCTCCATAATTCCCGGAATCGATAAACCTTCTGCCCGGAAAACACTCACATCATTAACTCCATAAAATCCAAAAACATTTTTCACATAAGGAACATTAGAATCATAAACCTGATATGGACCTTCAGAATAAATATTTCCTGAGGTGAAAGCGACATACAGTTTCTTATTTTTTAATAAACCTTCAGGTCCTTTTTCGCTGTACTGAAAGGTATATCCGGCTCGTGAAGTAAAATCAAAATACGCCCGAAGTGTCGCAGGAACTGAGAAATTATACATCGGCGATTCGACGATAATAATATCAGCTTCTTGCAATTCTGAAATTAAGCCTTCGGAATACTGGCTGATGGATTCCTGTTCTGGTGAACGGCTCTCTGCTGGAGTAAAGAAGGAATTGATGTGAACATCTTCCAAAAGCGGAACCATATTTTTTGTCAAATCACGTTCTTTTACAATGCTGTCAGGATATTTTTCCTGAATTTTTTCCAGTACAGCATTTCCTAGTTTTCTGCTGGCGGATACTTCTATTCTCGGACTTGAGATGATGTGCAAAATTTGTTTCATTTTTTAAATTTTTAATTCTCTGACAAAATTATGTACATTTGCTTATCAATAGTTAGTAGTGAACTAAAGGTTAGCAGTAACCTTTTGGTTAGTCTAAAAATAGTTATATGGAAAATAGTATCGATTTTGAAGAGCCTCTTACTGCTCAGCGGTGTTCGCAAAGTCTTTCATCAGTGGAAGATGCCATCTACGTCATCGGAGGAAAATGGAAACTCAAAATTATTATTGCACTTCAGGAACATGGAAATATTAGGTTCAATGAGCTTCAGAGAATCGTTTCCGGAATATCGGCAAGAGTACTTTCAAACGAATTGAAAGATTTGGAACTGAATGGTTTTGTGAAGAGAATCGTGCATTCAGAACAGACTCCGGTGGTTGTAGAATATATTTCAACAGATTACAGCAAGACGTTGAAGACTGTGATTATGGCTCTTTCCGAGTGGGGAAGAATTCATAAAAAGAATCTCAAAGAAGATGTCTTTGAAAAATAATTCTTTAATTGAAAGATCTTCTGAATTCCAGAGGCGAGAAGTTCGTTTTTGCCTTAAACAGTTTATTGAAAGACTGTGGGTGCTCAAATCCGAGTTCATAGGCAATTTCGCTTACAGAAAGCTGCGTGGTCGACAATTTTTCTTTTGCAATATCGATCACTTTCTCGTGAATGTGCTGCTGCGTAGTTTGTCCGGTAAGTGTTTTCAGTAGACCGCGCATATATTTTGTAGACATATTGAGTTTTTCAGAAAGATACTGCACACTCGGCAATCCTTTCATCAGGAAATCTTCTGCGTTAAAATAATCATTTAATAGAATTTCCAACTGTTCCAGAAGCTGATGATTGGCTTTGTGACGGGTGATAAACTGTCTCTGATAAAAGCGTTCTGAATAATTCAACAGCGTTTCCAGCTGAGAAAGAATGATATTCTGACTGAACTGATCGATGTTTGACTGATATTCCTGTTTTATGTTTTCGATAATTTGCAGCGTCTTCATTTCCTCATCTTCCGATAAAAATAATGCTTCATTTACAGAATAATCAAAAAACTCATATTTTCTGATTGCGCCTGCCATCGGCGTATTATAAAGAAAATCCGGATGAATCATCAGCATCCATCCTGACGGATTTTTGCCTTCTCTTTCTCTGGTGACGCTTAGAATCTGATGAGGCGCCATGCAAAACATCACGCCTTCATCAAAATCATATTCTTTCTGTCCGTACCTGTATTTATGATTCATATCTCTTTTTACAGAGATGGTGTAGAAATCAAATATTAAACTCTGTCTGCCGGTTTCAGTCTGTTCCATGTCATCAAAATTTATCACACTGATCAGCGGATGTTTTGGTTTTGGCAAGCCTCTTAAAGTATGAAATTCGGAAATCGTTTTCAATCTTATCGGTTGGTTTTCAGACATAAGCTTTTTAGGTTTAGAATTAAATTGAAATCAGTTTCAAATATAATCAGTTTAAATATACAAATTACTGACGCTCAGAAAAATAAGCAGAACCTTTCATATCTTCCAGTAAAGTAGGATGTTGCGGATTCCAGTTTAATGATTTTTTGGTTTCTTCGCTGGAAGTCATGTTATTCAGTTTTGCAAAATGAGCAAACCATGTGAAATGTTCTGCTGCTTCCTCTGTTGAAAGAGAAACAACCGGAATATTCAGTTTTTCAGCAATTTCTGTTGCGATCATTTTAAAAGGAATTCCCTGCTCGGCCACTGCATGATATCTTGTGCCGGTTTCAAAGGGTTTTTCCAAAGCCAGTCGGTACAGTTTCGCAGCATCCAGTCTGTGAACAGCTGGCCAAAAATTATTTCCGTCATCAATGACTGCAGAAATTCCTTTTTCTTTTGCAATTTTGATGGCTAAAGGCACAAAACCGATTTTATCACCTTCACCATGAACAGAAGGCGACAGTCTCACGACTGCTACTTTCACGCCTTTTGCAGCGACAGCATCAGCGGCATTTTCTGTCGCGATTCTTGGATGTGGATTGTTTACCGAACGGTCTTTTTCTGTAGTTATTCCATCTTTCGAAAAAAGTGCAGTTCCGGATGTGATCAGAAATGGTTTTTCTGTTCCGACCAAAGCCTCACCAATAGCTTCGATGACCTGACCGTCAAGTCTGCACATTTCCTCGAATCTTGCGAAGTCATGCACAAATCCTAAGTGAATCACCGCATCAGAAATTTCCGCTCCCGATTTCAAACTTTCAAAATCATTCAGGTCTCCACGGTGTGCTTCTGCTCCTGAAGCAATCAATTTATTGGCTGATTCTTCCGAACGCGCTAAACCTAAAACCTGATGGCCATTAGCCAATAATTCCTGCACCACGGCAGTTCCTACGAAACCTGTGGCACCTGTAACAAATACTTTCATTTTAAAATTATTTAATGATGCAAAGTTCAGTTTTCGCAAAATGAACAGTGTATCCAAAAAGTATTTTTCTGTAGCCGAAAGATTTTTAAATTACATTTTAATTAAACGACTGCCGAAATTCCAGCGGCGACATTTTCGTTTTCTTTTTAAAAAGCGTACTGAAAGACTGCGAATGCTCAAATCCCAGTTCATATGCAATTTCGCTCACCGATAACTCCGTGGTTGAAAGTTTCTCTTTTGCTTTGCTGATGAGCTTTTCGTGAATATGTTGCTGTGTGTTTTGTCCGGTCTGGATTCTTAATAAATCACTCAGATAATTCGGCGACAGATTCATCGCTTCAGCAATTTGATGAACCGTTAAAAGTCCTTTTTCTGAAGATTCTTTATCGAAATAATCATTCAGAAACGTTTCAAATTTCGTCAAAAGCTGATGGCTTCCGCTTTTTCGGGTAATAAACTGTCTTTCGTAAAAACGTTTGGAGTAATTCAGCAGCAATTCAATTTGCGACAGGATGATTTCCTGCGTATGCTGGTCGATGTGCTGACATTCCTTATCGATTTTATTTAAAATTTCAAGCAAATCATTTTCCTCATCTTCCGATAGATGCAAAGCTTCATTCACGGCGTAAGAGAAAAATCCGTAAGACGAAATTGTCGTTGCCAAAGGCTGTTTCAATAGAAAATCTTCGTGAAAAATCAGCAGATAACCCGTGTTTTCACAATCCATCGTTTTCAAATCGAGATACTGAACCTGATTAGGTGCCGTAAAACTCAGAACACCTTTGTCATAATCGTAATGTTGCTGGCCATATTTTATTTTTCCGGTTGCATTCCGTTTCAGAGCAACACAGTAGTAGCGGCTCACAAAACCTTTCCAGACCTCATCTTCAATAAAAATGCTTTCAGAAAGATTGATAACACTCACCATCGGATGTTTCGGTTCCGGAAGCGAAAGTAACCTGTGAAATGCCGAGATAGACTGTATGGTGTTCATAACTTCAAATTCTAAATATTAAAGATAGTATTTTTTTGGGCGCCTGTTTCCGTCTTCCACTCCCGCTTTTTTGCTCGTCGTACCTCCTCACAAAAAGAGCTCCGTTCAAGCCGGGGCGCAATCGTATTGCGTTTTAAACAAACCTCATAGGTTTTCAAAACCTATGAGGTTTACATCTTCGAATCGCCACGAATAAATCAATAATCCAAAAGTCCCATCCCAAATTCATCGTAGGTTGCTCCCGTATCCGTTCCCAAAGGTACAATACTTTCCAGCTTCTGAATATCAGAATCACTTAAGACAATTTTACTGGCTTCAATATTCTGCTCAAGATATTTTCTGCGTTTCGTCCCCGGAATCGGAACAATTCCTTTGCTGATAATCCACGCCAAAGCCAGTTGTGAAGCAGTAATTTCTTTTTCCTTCGCCAGATTTTCAATCGCTTCCACAAGTTCAATATTTTTGTGGAAATGCTGTTCCTGAAATCTTGGAATTCCTCTTCTGAAATCATTTTCCGGCAAATCATCAATCGAACGGATCTGTCCGGATAAAAATCCTCTTCCCAACGGAGAATACGCCACAAAACCAATTGCCAGTTCATTTAAAGTTTTAATAACGCCTTTCTCTTCAACCGTTCTTTCAAACAGAGAGTATTCACTCTGCACTGCTGTGATTGGATGAACTGCGTGCGCTTTCCTCACAGTTTCAGATGAAACTTCCGACAGACCAATGTACCCGATTTTTCCTTCCTTCACCAGATCACTCATCGCACCAACCGTTTCTTCCACCGGAACATTCTTGTCAAGACGGTGCATGTAATATAAGTCGATGTAATCAGTTTTCAGATTTTTTAGCGAACGCTCAACCGATTTTTTCACATAATCTTTCTGCCCGTTGATTTTCCATGTGACCTGTTCGTTGTCATCGATTTCCCAACCGAATTTTGTAGCAAGAATGTAATTGTCACGATTCCCTTCAATGGCTTTTGCTATTAAACGCTCATTTGCAAACGGTCCGTACAAATCTGCCGTGTCGAGAAAGTTTCCGCCCAGTTCCAGAGAACGGTGAATAGTTGCAATCGCTTCGTGCTCATCTGTTTTGCCGTACATATCTGCATCTCCAAAACCGGTCATTCCCATGCATCCCAGACCGATATTCGGGATGATTAATCTCTGACTTCCTAATTTTACCTGATTCAATTTCATATTGTTGATTTTTATTGATACAAAATTCAAGAGAAATTAAGAATTGGATGTATGCAAAATGAAGATTGTCGTATGCAAATTACGGATTCGCTATTCCTATATTTTAAATTTTAAAAATTATTTAGAATCATTCAAAATATGATAAAAGTCAGTTATTTTTTTGTCATCTGAAATTTTCTTTTTAATTTTACCTAACAAATGTTAGTTAGTTTATGGACTTTGCAGTTGAATATTTAAAACTTGACCAATTGAGAGCTCTTCAGTCCGACAGACTGAAGGATTTGGTGGTTTATCTTGAAGAGAAATCAGATTTTTATAAAAGAAAATTTGATGAATTAGGAATTACAAATCAGGATATCAGGACCATTGAAGATATTTCCAAGCTTCCTATCACTTACAAGCAGGATTTAAGAGACAATTATCCGTTTGGATTGTTCACTGTTCCGAAAAATGAACTGCAGAGGATTCACTGTTCGAGCGGAACAACAGGAAAACCGACAGTCGTTGGCTATACTGAAGAAGACGTTGATCTTTTCAGCGAAGTGGTGGCCAGATCATTAAATGCAGCCGGAGCAAAACCGGGAATGCAGTTACATAACGCTTACGGTTACGGAATTTTCACCGGTGGACTCGGACTGCATTACGGTGCAGAAAAATTAGGAATGAGCGTTCTTCCGATTTCAGGAGGAATGACTTCAAGACAGGTTGATCTTATTATCGATTTTCAGCCGGAAGTTCTTTGTTGTTCGCCTTCTTACGCATTAACCATCGCTGATGAATTTGCTAAAAGAGGAATCTCGGCAGACGAAATCAGTTTGAAATATGCCGTTTTAGGTTCAGAGCCCTGGACGGAAATTATAAGACATCACATCGAGGAAAGACTGGGCGTTCATGCAACCAATATTTATGGTTTAAGTGAAATTATCGGTCCCGGAGTTTCAATGGAAGATTTTGAAGAAAAAGGTGGATCTTACATTTGGGAAGATCATTTTTATCCTGAAATTTTAGATCCTATTACCAGAGAACCGCTTCCGTATGGTGAAGAAGGTGTATTGGTGATCACTACTTTAACTAAAAAAGCAATGCCGCTTCTCCGTTACTGGACGAATGATATTACAAGTCTGTATTACGACGAAAATGCCAAAAGAACCATGGTTAAAATGAAACCAATTCTGGGCAGAGCCGATGATATGCTGATTGTACGAGGCGTAAATGTGTACCCAAGTCAGATTGAAGAAGCTTTTTCTCATGTAAAAGGCGTGGTTCCAAATTATTATCTGACTCCGATTGAGAAAGAACAAATGTGTGTGGCACTCGACATCGACGTAGAAATTGATGATGAATTGGTGACCTCAGAAAATTTAAATATAAATTCAGCTGAATATCTTATTTTCGCAGGAAATTTTGGGAAAAGCATCGAAAACGAAATAAAAAAGAGAGTAGGAATTACCACGAAAGTGAAAATTCACGCTCAGGACAGCTTACCGAAATGCGAAGGTGGAAAAATTAACAGAATACTAAAGACAAAATGAATTCATTTTATAAATTAAAAACTGTAAAAGTTCAGAAAGATACCAATGATGCGGTGAATGTAGCATTGGAAATTCCTGAGGAGCTGAAGGATAAATTCAGGTTCAAACAGGGGCAGTATCTGAATTTTAAACTTATGGTTAACGGTAATGAAGAGCGCCGTTCTTATTCTATCTGCAATGCGCCGAGCGAAAAAAGCAACACGCTTGAAGTTTTGGTGAAGCTTTTGGAAGGCGGAAGAGTTTCCGGATATTTCAATGAGCATCTGCACATGGATGAGGTTTTGGAAGTGATGCCTCCGATGGGCGGTTTTAATACTTCTTATCATCCGACTAACACAAAAACCTACGTTGGATTGGCGGCAGGAAGCGGAATCAGTCCGATTCTTTCTAACTTGAAGGAAAGTCTGTATCAGGAACCAAATTCCAACGCATATCTTTTCTACAGCAACAGAAGCATGAATCATGTGATGAAAAAAGCTGAGATCGATAAGTTGGTAGAGCAGTTTAACGGAAGACTGAAAGTGGTTTATCTTGTAAGCCGTGAAAAACATGCTGACCCGATTTTTGAAGGAAGAATCTCTCCTGAAAAACTGGATCATTTATTTGATAGATATACCGATATCGACGTGAAGGAAGCTACTTATTTTATTTGTGGGCCTTCGGAAATGATTAAAGGTATTTCCGATTATTTAAAGAAAGACAAAAAAGTTCCTGCGATTCAGGTTCTGTTTGAATATTTCTCGGCTCCGGACGAAGAAGATTCTGCGGAAATGAGCGATGAATTCAAGGCCATTGCCAATATTGAAAGTATGGTGACGGTGATTATCGATGATGATGAATATTCGTTCCATTTGAATTCAAAAAAAGAGAGTATCTTAGATAAAGCATTGAAAGACAATCTTCCAGTGCCTTTTGCCTGCAAAGGAGGAGTTTGCTGTACGTGTAAAGCGGAAGTTCTCGAAGGAGAAGTTTTCATGGAGAAAAATTTCGCATTGACCGAAGACGAAGTAGCCAGAGGTTTTGTTCTGACTTGCCAGTGTCACCCAACGACTAACGTAGTAATGTTAAATTATGATGTCTAATTTAAAGTCACCTGCAATAAGTAAAAGTTTCTCATTTCAGGCGATCATTTATTTTATTTTTTATGTTTTATCGGGAATACTTTTAATAAATATTACCGAACATCCGGTTCCTGAATTTCAAGGTAAAATATTCGGAGACGGGCAGTATTATTATAATATGTCCAGAGATATCAACCATTTTGTGGGTTCCCCGTGGGGTTACCGGGTAGGTCTTCCTTTTATAATATATTTATTACATACAGTTACTTCAGTTGATATACAGAAGTTGTATCTAATTAGCCAACTCATGTTCTTCGGAACATTTCTTACAGTACTTCATTTTTGGATAAAAAGAAAGTTTGAACTGACATTGCTCCAAACCCTATTGGTAACTTTTACATTCGTTTTTTCATACGCGGGTTATTTTAACCTGCATGTGGATGTAAGCATTGGTTTAGTAGAAAGTTTATTTTTGTTACTCGGTGTAATATGTATTTTGGATCAGAGAATGTTAAGTTTCTTTATGATCATACTGATTTCATCTTTTTTCAAAGAAACCATCGGTGTTTTTTTAATTGGAACGTATATCTTATATAACTTTAAATTGAATGATCTGTCGTGGTTAAAGAATGCAGGTATAGCAGTTGTATTATATGCAGGTGTTTTTATTTTATTAAGATCCGGTATATTCTTTGAAAATCAAAATTCCTATCTTCAATATTACAGCGATGTTAAAAAGGAATTGGCAGACAGAAATTATTTAAAATTAATTGTTCAGATAATTGTTTCACTGGGTTTTTTATGGGCGGTTGTTCCATTGGTATTTATTAAGCTTTGGAACACAAGATATATCAATCTATCGGTTTTTATTGCTATAGCTTTAGCTCAAATTATCGTTGCAACAGATGTTTACAGAATGGTAAGTGTATCAATGACTGTTATTTTGATTTATTATGCTTTGGTTATAAAAAATTATAATCCGAAAATTTATACCCTCATTTTTATCTTAAATATTTTATTCTTTTTCATTTATAATAATCGTTATTATAGATACTTGGATTTTATTTAATGAATTAATTTATTAAAAATTATGTTATGAGTTATGAAAAATTCGTACAATACGTACACGACGGAAATAAAGTAGAACCAAAAGATGTAATGCCCGATGATTACAGAAAATTATTGGTTCGTCAGATTTCACAGCACGCACATTCTGAGATTGTCGGGATGTTGCCGGAAGCTAACTGGGTTTCGAGAGCACCTTCACTGAGAAGAAAAATGGCGCTTTTGGCTAAAGTTCAGGATGAGGCAGGTCATGGGTTATACCTTTATTCTGCCACCGAAACTTTAGGAAACGGAACAATCAGAGCCGACAGAGATGCTACCTACGAAGATATGCTGGAAGGAAAAGCAAAATATTCAAGTATATTCAATTATCCAACTTTAAGCTGGGCAGATATCGGTGCCATCGGTTGGTTGGTTGATGGTGCAGCGATTATGAATCAGGTGATGTTGATGGGGAATTCTTATGGTCCTTACTCAAGAGCGATGGTGAAAATCTGTAAAGAAGAATCTTTCCACCAAAGACAGGGTTATGAGATTTTAATGGCACTTTGCCGTGGTACAAAACAGCAGAAAGAAATGGCTCAGGCTTCGCTAAACCGTTTCTGGTGGCCGGCTCTAATGATGTTTGGCCCGAATGACGACAGTTCGCCCAACTCTAAAATCTCTATGAACTACCGAGTGAAAAGAGAAAGCAACGACAGTCTACGTCAGAGATTTATCGACGTTACGGTTTCTCAGGCTGAATTTTTAGGCTTAACTGTTCCGGATAAAAACTTAAAATGGAACGAGGAAAGACAGCATTACGATTTCGGCGAACTTCCATGGGATGAATTTATGGAAATCTTAAAAGGAAACGGCCCTGCAAACAAAAAAAGACTGCAGACCAAAGTAAAAGCACAGCAGGAAAACCTTTGGGTAAAAGAGGCAGCGAAAGCTTTTGCTGAAAAGCAGAACGAAAGAGTAAATTAAATAAATTGTTTGATGAAAATTTTGGTTCAAATATTTTTAGTTTTTCTTTTGATTGGATGCCAGTCCAAAGAAAACAAAAATTATGAATCGAAAATTTTAGGAAAGTGGCTTTTTGTAGAAGAATATTTTATTACCAGATATGATAATGAAGGATTTGAAGAACCGCCACCTCCGCCAAGAGAAAATCTAGGATTTAATTTTTACTCAAAAGATAGTTGTGAAGCAAATGAAAACTATGTGGATTTGAAATCATTTCATGTTGACTACTTTCACACAAAATTCGGAAGAAAAACCTGCTATAAAATGAGTATAGATTCTTTAAAGATATATAATAGATCATTAAATAAATGGGAATCTGCTTACATCATGAATCTTGATAGCAATAATTTAGTGTTAAATTATAAAAATGTTATCATTAAAAAGTATGTAAGAGTAATTAAAGATTAAAAATATTTAACCATTAAGATTTTGTTTAGAAGCTTAAAGCGAAGCTAACTTAATATTCTTAACAACTTAATAGCTCTTAATGGTTCAAAAAATTAAAGTTTAAAATAATTCAAAATCTAAAATTTAGATAAAAATTAAAATTTGACTATGGCAAATTTAGATATGTGGGAAGTGTTTATTCAGACTAAACCGGGATTATCTCACAAACACGTTGGAATTGTACAGGCACCAACAGCAGAAATGGCTTTGCAGAATGCAAGAGACGTTTATACAAGAAGAAAAGAAGGAACCTCTGTTTGGGTTGTTCCAAGTAAATATATTGTGACTTCAGAAGGAATCGACAAAGAAGCATTTTTTGATCCGGCAGATGACAAATTGTACCGTCACCCGACGTTCTACGATATTCCAAACGATGTGAAAAATATGTAAAACAGCGATTGGCTGTTAGCTGCTGGCAATTGGCCAAAAGCTAGACGCCAAAAGCCAAAAGCTAAAATAATGAACCCATTATATAATTATTTATTAAAACTAGCAGACGACAGTTTCATTATGGGACAGCGTCTGTCTGCGTGGTGCGGTGAAGGTCCTTATCTGGAGGAAGATATTGCTTTGACAAACATTGCTTTGGATGAGCTTGGACAAGCCAACAACTTTTACGTGTACGCTTCAAGAGTCGCCGACAACGGGAAAAGTGAAGATGATTTGGCTTTCCTGAGATACGAGCACGAATATTTAAATGCGCACTGGACCGAACTTCCCAACGAAGATTACGCTCAGACGATTTTGAAAGTGTATGTTTTCGCAGTGTATCAAAAGTTGATGTATGAAGCTTTGTCGAATTCTACAAACGAAGAACTTTCGGCTATCGCTCAGAAATCTCTGAAAGAAGTTAAATATCATTACACTCACGCTGCGTCATGGATGAAAATTTTCGGACACGGAACTGAAGAAAGCAAAATGCGTCTTGAAAGATCCATCGAAAATATCTGGGAATACACCAAAGGTTTATTTGCAAAAACAGAAGGCGAAGATGATTTGATTGCTTTAAACATCGCTCCGAATGTTGATGCTTTGTATGAAGATTTTGTATCCATTACCACCAAAGATTTTGCGGATTTCGGTTTGGAGTATCCTGCCAATCCTTTCATGCAGCCAAAATCAAGAACAGGTTATCACACGGAATACTTTGGATTTATCCTTTGCGAACTGCAGTATATGCAGAGAGCATATCCGGGATGTACGTGGTAAAAATCAATGAGTTAATTTGAAAATTAAAGAATTTGAAAATTACTAGCGACGCATCATTTTCAAATTAGCACATTTTCAAATTTTCAAATTAATTATGAAAAATCCTTTAGAAATATTAGAATTAGTTCCCGATCCGGAAATTCCGGTGATCAATATCGTGGAATTGGGTATTGTAAGAGAAGCGAAAGTTACCAGCGAAAATTCTTGCGAAGTGACGATTACGCCAACTTATTCTGCCTGTCCCGCTATGTTTACAATTGAGGAAGATATTATCAAGATCATGAAGGAAAATGGTTGGGATGCTAAAGTGGTCACCAAAATGTTTCCGATCTGGACAACAGACTGGTTGACGGACGAAGCGCGAGAAAAACTCCGTGTCTACGGAATTACACCTCCCGAAAAAGGAGCCGACGAAAACCATATCGGGAAACCAAAAAAATGTCCACGTTGCGGCTCGATGAATTCAAAACAGATCAGCAGATTCGGATCTACTTTGTGTAAGGCTTCGTACCAATGTTTAGATTGTTTAGAACCTTTTGATTATTTTAAATGTCATTAGATTAATGTAACAATTCAGCAATGTAAAAATGTAACAATTTTGAATGCAGCAAATATTGTTATAACGGTAAACTGATACATTGCTACATTTTTTATCTGTAAATTTACATTAATCATAAAAATTAAAACTATGTACACACAACTCGATATTGAATCGCATTTTGACGGAAAATTAAAAATCGCTTACCTCAATCAGCCTGATACGATGAATGCTTTAACGAAGCCATCATTGGCAGACTTGAAAGATTTTGTAAAGGAATGCAGCGATGATCCCACGGTAAGATGTGTGGCAATTTCTGGCAGAGGAAGAGCTTTCTGTTCCGGTCAGAATCTTGACGATGCTTTCGTTCAGGGAAATGACCACCATGATGACGATATTATCAGAAGAATTGTGACCGATTATTACAATCCTCTGGTACTTGAAATTACCCGTTGCAAAAAGCCTGTTGTGGCTTTGGTCAATGGTCCTGCAGTGGGAGCCGGTGCGATGTTGGCTCTGATTTGCGACTTCGTTTTGGCGAATGACAAAGCTTATTTTGCACAGGCATTTTCCAATATAGGATTGATTCCTGATACAGGTGGAACGTATTTCTTACCAAAATTATTAGGACGACAATTGGCGAATTATTTAGCATTTACAGGCAAAAAATTATCAGCTGAAGAATCAAGATCTTACGGTTTGGTTGCTGAGGTTTTCACTGAGGAGGAATTTAATTCAAAATCAATGGAAATTTTAGAAAAAGTTTCGAATATGCCGACCGTTGGTTTAAAATTAACCAAAAAAGCTTTCGCTGCTTCTTACAATAATTCATTGAAAGATCAATTGGAATTGGAAGGCGATTTGCAACAGGAAGCCGCAGAAACAGAAGATTTCAAAGAAGGTGTACAGGCCTTTTTACAAAAAAGAAAACCTGAATATAAAGGAAAATAAAAAACTTGTATCATGTAAGAAAGTAAAATGTACAACGTACTTTAAAATACTTTTTACGTGATACATTTTACATTATACAACATGAGAAATGTAGGAATTATCGGTGCCGGAACGATGGGAATTGGCATCGCACAAGTAGCCGCAACCAACGGATGCAAAGTTTGGGTCTATGACGCCAACGCAAAACAGGTAGAAATGGCAACCGTAGGTCTGGAAAAAACACTGACCAGATTGGTGGATAAGCAGAAAATTTCATCGGAGAAAATGGTTGAAATTTTATCTAATATTTCCATTGCTACAGAACTGAAGGACTTCAAAGATTGCGAACTTGTTATTGAAGCCATCATCGAAAATAAAGAAATCAAAACAAAAGTTTTCACAGAATTAGAGCAACATGTTTCTGAAAGCTGCGTGATTGCTTCCAATACATCATCTATTTCCATTACGTCACTCGGTGCAGAACTGCAAAAACCGGAGCGTTTCATCGGAATTCACTTTTTCAATCCGGCTCCTCTGATGCCTTTGGTGGAAATTATTCCGTCATTATTAACAGAAAAATCTTTAGCTGAAAAAATGTACAGCCTCATGAAAGAGTGGGGCAAGGTTCCTGTGATTGCCAAAGATATTCCTGGGTTTATCGTCAACAGAATCGCCCGTCCTTTTTATGGAGAAGGTTTGAGGATTGTTGAAGAAAATATCGCAACGGTAGAACAGGTTGATGACGCAATGAAAATTATAGGAAACTTCAAAATGGGACCTTTTGAGCTGATGGACTTAATTGGTGTTGATGTCAATTTCTCTGTAACAAAAACTGTGTACAACGAATATTTCTACGATCCCAAATACAAGCCATCTCTTCTTCAGCAGAGAATGTCTGAAGCCAAACTTCACGGCAGAAAAACCGGAAAAGGATTCTATGATTATGCTGAAGGAGCTGTAAAGACTGAACCAACGAAAGACGAAGCATTGTATCAGCAAATATTTTTAAGAATTATTTCAATGTTAATTAATGAAGCAGTTGAAGCGAAAAGATTAGGCATTGCGAATGATGAGGATTTGGAATTAGCCATGCAAAAAGGTGTCAATTATCCAAAAGGATTATTGGCTTGGGGAGAAGAAATTGGATATAAAAAAATTTCTGAAACCCTACAGAATCTTTACGAAGAATATCAGGAAGAGAGATACAGACAAAGCCCGTTGCTAAGAAAATTATAAATGATAAACTAATTTATTTATGAGTAGGTCAAAAAAGAAAACTCCAATCATTGGAATAACAACTGCTGAGACAGAAAAGAAAAATAAATTAGAAGCCAATAGAAAATTGAGAAGATTGAATAGAACTAAAATTCATAAGGGAGATTTTGATTTATTACAATTACGAGAAATATCGAATGTTTGGGGCTTTGACAAAGATGGTAAAAGATATTTGAAAAATCCTGACCGAAAAGACTTGATGAAATAATATATGTTTTAATGAATATTGAGTGTTTCAAAGCCGAATTGGAAACAAGACTTTCCAACGAAAAAGAATATATTATCGAGGAACTTCCGACAGCAAAGAATGAAGAAAAGCTGGATTTGTTGGGAAAATTCAACGAAAAATACAGAGAGCTCATCAAACGGATTGCCAGTGAAGAAGGAATAGATTTAAATGCTCTTGATGTCTCAGGAAATTCAGCAGATCATCTCACGGTTGAACAGGTAATTTTAGGGAAAACAATGAGTATTTATGACAAGCTGGCTGATGAATTATATGAGGAAATAACAGACAGATACTAAATAAAAATTAAATTTTAGACACAATAAGTAGGATTTTAAGGACGATGCTTAAAAGGATTTTTACATTAAAGAATTTTCTGAAGTCATTGATGAGAGCTTTCATTTTTGTTGTCGCTTTTTTTCTGCTCAAACTTCTCCTGTATTATGTAGGATGGGAGGACGAAAAAGGCTTCAACATCATTGGTTTCACAATTTATTTCACCGGCATTTTTTTAATGTATTTTATTTTTGACGGCAGAGATAATTCATGGAGAGATGTGGTTAAATTTAAAAAAAATAAATAACAATTAATGAATCCAAGACAGGTTGTAGATTATATGATGGAGAAAGACCATTTCTCCCAATTTTTAGGAATAAAAATCATTGATATTAAAGAGAATTACGCTTTAATTGAAATGGAAATCACCAAACAGATGCTCAACGGCCTGGGAACAGTTCACGGCGGAGTAACCTTCGCTTTTGCCGATTCAGCGTTTGCTTTTTCCTCCAACAACGATGGAAATGCAGCTGTCGCATTGAGCGTAACCATCAATTTCACCAAAGCCGGACGAGAAGGCGATATTTTCAGAGCCGAAAGTGTTTTGGTAAATGATACCAGAAAAACAGCTATCTACGATATTAAGATTAGCAACCAGAATCATGATTTGGTTGCAAAATTTGTCGGAACGGTTTATAAGATCGGAAAAAAAGTGGTCGAACTTTAAATTTTATTTGATGAAATATTTTGCGTCGTTTATTTTAGTTTTTTTAATAAGTTTTGTCAATGCTCAAAAACAACAGGTTAATGAAAACCTTAAGAAAGAGTTAGATGAAATGCTTAGATTAGATCAAACTTACAGAAGATTATTCGACCATGGTATTACTGCTGAGAAAAAAAGTGAGATTCTCAAAGAATTAAATATCGATGAAAAGGATTTTGAGGAAAAACAATGGCAATTAGTCTTGGATATAGACAGTCTGAATATGCAGAAAATTGAACAGATTATTTCTCAATACGGCTATCCTGGAAAATCTCTCGTTGAGGAACCTACAAATCAATCCGCTTGGTATGTCATCCAACATTCAAGTAAGATCAGTAAATATTTACCAATAATTAAAAAGGCGGGAAAAGAAAAAGAAATACCCTTTACTCTAGCTGCGATGATGGAAGACAGATTCTTAATGAACAGTGGAAAGGAGCAAATTTATGGAACTCAGGGAGCTGGAGAATTCTTCATTAATAAAAATGGAAAAGAAGATTTTGTGAACTTTATCTGGCCAATAAAAAATGAGAAGAATGTTAATAAACTGCGCAAAGAAACCGGATTTAAAAATACAATTGAAGAAAATGCTAAAGATCTGTTCGGAAAAGATTTCGTTTACAAACCGTTTTCTTTAAAAGAGGCTTTAAAATTAAGAAAACAAGCTTCAAATATTCATTAAATTAAATAGTAATTATATCATTTTCAGATTTTCAAATTAACACATTTTCAAATTAAATAAAATGAACAACGTATATATCATAGATTACATCAGAACACCAATTTCAAAACTATCCGGTGGCCTTTCAGAAGTTCGTGCCGATGATTTGGCAGCAATCGTCTTAAAAGAAATTGTTGCAAGAAATCCTGAAGTTCCTGTTGAGGACATTGAGGATGTTATTTTCGGATGTGCCAATCAGGCAGGTGAAGATAATAGAAATGTCGCGAGAATGGGACTTTTACTGGCCGGACTTCCGTACAAAATCGGAGGTGAAACGGTGAACAGACTTTGCGCTTCAGGAATGTCGGCGGTGGCAAATGCCTTCCGTTCGATCGCTTCCGGAGAAGGCGAAATTTACATTGCAGGTGGCGTTGAGCACATGACGCGTTCACCTTATGTGATGTCAAAACCAAGTACTGCTTTCGGGAGGGACAGCCAGATGTTTGACACGACTTTCGGATGGAGATTTGTGAATCCCAAAATGAAAGAAATGTACGGTGTAGACACGATGGGAGACACCGCTGAAAATTTGGCAGAAATGCATAGTATCAGCCGTGAAGATCAGGATAAATTTGCCCTTTGGTCTCAACAAAAAGCAACTAAAGCTCAGGAAAGCGGAAGACTGGCGGAAGAAATTGTAAAAGTTGAAATTCCACAAAGAAAAGGCGAACCTAAAATTTTTGATACAGACGAATTTATCAAGCCGACCTCTTCAATGGAAGTATTAGGAAAACTTCGTCCGGCTTTCAGAAAAGACGGTGGAACAGTAACGGCTGGAAACGCTTCTGGAATGAACGACGGAGCAGCTGCTTTAATTTTAGCAAGTGAAGAAGCTGTAAAAAAATATGGTTTAAAACCGAAGGCGAAAATCTTAGGATCATCCGTTGCTGGTGTTGAGCCAAGAATTATGGGAATCGGTCCAGTTGAAGCGACTCAGAAATTATTAAAAAGATTAAATCTTTCATTAGACGAAATGGATGTGATCGAATTAAACGAAGCTTTTGCTGCTCAGTCTTTGGCGGTAACGAGAAGTTTAGGTTTAAAAGATGATGACTCAAGAGTAAATCCAAACGGAGGCGCAATTGCTATCGGTCATCCACTTGGAGTTTCCGGAGCAAGAATTATTGGTTCTGCAGCTTTGGAACTTCAGAAACAAGATAAAAAATATGCGTTGTGTACGCTTTGTATCGGTGTCGGTCAGGGTTATGCAATGGTAATTGAAAAGGTTTAATTTGAAAATGTGCTAATTTGAGAATTTGAAAATTTTGCTTAGAGTTTAATTTTCAAATTTTCTCACTGTCAATTTCCAAATTAACCCATTCTCAAATTTTCAAATTTTCAAATTAAAATTATGAATATTTACTCATACCACGGAATTCGTCCAATAATAAAACCCTCTGCTTATGTTCATCCACAGGCGGTGATCATCGGAAATGTGGAAATCGGCGAAGAAGTTTATGTCGGTCCTAATGCGGTGATTCGTGGCGACTGGGGTAAAATTATTGTGAAAGACGGTGCGAATGTTCAGGAAAACTGTACCCTTCACGTTTTTCCGGGAATTGAAACCATTTTGGAAGAATCCGCACACATCGGTCACGGAGCGATCATCCATTCCGGACACATCGGTAAAAACTGTCTGGTTGGAATGAATGCTGTTGTTATGGACAAAGCCGTAATCGGTGATGAATGTATTATCGGTGCATTGGCCTTTGTTCCTGCAAATTTCAGATGTGATGCGAGAAAACTGATCGTTGGAAGTCCGGCAAAAATTATCCGTGATGTTTCTGATGAAATGATCAAATGGAAAACAGAAGGGACAAAACTCTATCAGGAATTGGCGAGAGAAGGGAAGGATGCGATTCAACTGTGTGAACCTTTTACAGAATATGTTCAGCAGATTCCTACGAAGGTTGTTGATTATGGGATTTGGGATGATGTGAAATAAAATTTAAAAGTGTGGTCAAACCTAACGGGTTTCCGAAACCCGTTAGGTTTATAAAATTGAATTTTTAAGACATAAATGATTAACACAGAAAATTTTGAATTTGATTCCGTGTATCACATTTTTTCTCATGTGAATGGGAGAGAGTTGATTTACCGAGAAGAAACAAATTATCAATTTTTTCTAAAGCAGTTAGATAAATACATTATCCAAATTGCAGATATTTATGCATATTGTTTGTTGCCGAACCATTTTCATTTACTGCTAAGATTTAAAAATAGTGAAAATGTAAATGTTGAAGATGAACATCAGTTTTTAATGAAGAATTTTGGTAATTTTCTTAATTCTTACGCAAAAGCATTTAATAAGAAGTATAACCGAAAAGGTGCGCTTTTCCTCAATGCAGTAAAACGAAAGAAGATTACAGATGAGAAATATTTACTAAAAGTTTTGCATTACATTCATAATAATCCCGTAAATCATGGGTTCACAAGTGAAATCAATCTATGGAAGTACTCATCTTATAATTCATATTTAAATATTTTAAAAGCAAGTAAATTGAATAGAACTGAGATTATGCAATATTTCGAGTCGTTGGAAATCTTCAAAAATTATCATCACTCAAATGTCGAATATGATTTCTTAAATATAGAATAGCTGTTGATAAACGCAGCCAAACCTAACGGGTTTTTAAAACCCGTTAGGTTTAAACAAAGTATTGCTAATAAAGAATTAAATTTCAGAATAAGAAATGATTAAAAAACTCCTCATCTTCGTCAACTTTTTATTTACATTCCAATTCACGGTTTCTGCCCAGAATGGAACTGTAAAACCATTGACGATTGGGGAAATCAGAAAACTAAAATCTGAAATCTTAAAAGAAGAAAGAACGCTGAATATTTATCTTCCGCAGAATTTCGATAAAACAAAATCCTATCCGATCATTTATCTTTTGGATGGAAGTATGAATGAAGATTTTATTCATGTAACAGGGTTGGTGCAGTTCTTTAATCAGATGTACGCAATGCCGGAAACGATTGTGGTTGGAATTGCAAATGTCGATCGTAAAAGAGACTTCACTATTCATACAGATTTAAAAGATTTGCAGAAAGAGTATCCTACAACAGGGCACTCAGACAAGTTCATTGGCTTTCTTGAAAAAGAGTTAAAACCGTACATCGAAAATCAGTTTAAAACTGACAGAACCTATATTTTCGGACAGTCTTTAGGTGGACTTTTAGCAACAGAAATTCTGCTGAAAAAACCTGAAATGTTTAATGATTATTTTATCATCAGTCCGAGTTTGTGGTGGGATGATGAAAGTCTTTTGAAACAGGCACCGCAACTATTAGCGAAAATTAAGGATACCAATAAATTTGTCTACATTTCTGTCGGAAAGGGTGAACATAAAGTGATGGTTAAAGATGCAGAAGACTTCTATACTTTTCTTCAAAAATCGAATAAGAAAAACTGGATGGTAGAATATAAAATGATGGAAACAGATAATCACGCAACAATTCTTCACAGAAGTCTGTATGAAGGTTTGGTGAAACTATTTCCGTATCAGGAACCGAAGTAACCGATTTACTTAAATAATATTTCAAAATGAGATTTAGTTTCTGCATATTTTTTATAATGGTTTTGATTGTAAGTAGCTGTAAATCTACAGCTGTCTATAAAGATATTCCGTTTACTCAAAACACTGCAGGAACTGATATTAAACTCAATATTTTTACACCTAAAAAAGCAGATAAAAATAATTATCCAGTCTTAATTTTTGTACACGGTGGAAACTGGAACAAAGGAAATAAGAAAACCTATACTCTGATGGGTAAAAACTTTGCCCGAAAAAATATTATTGCTGTAATTCCTGATTATACGTTGAGTCCGAATGCTGATGTCGATCAGATGACCAGAGAAATAGCTGCAGCGATACAGTTTACAAAAGAAGATGCTCAGAAATATAACGGAGATTCCCGAAAAATATTTGTTTCAGGACACTCAGCGGGCGGTCAGTTGGCAGCTTCTGCAGTGATGAATCCGAAATACCAGATTCCGGAAAATACAGTTTCGGGGATTATTTTAATTGATGCGGCGGGAATAGATATGAAAAATTATCTCGAAAAAAATCCACCGACATCAGAAAGTAATTATGATGTTACGTGGAGTACGGATCCGCAAAAATGGAAAGAGGCATCTCCAATCTATTTTATTAACGAAAAGACACCGCCTTTTTTAATGTATGTAGGTGAAAAAACGTACCCTTCAATCAAAGTGGCGAATGAGAATTTTTTGAAAGCACTTCATCCTTTCCAACCCAATGTAAAACCTGTTTTCATCAATAAAAAACATATTCCAATGGTTATACAGTACTTTTTCCCCTGGAGCAAAAGATTTGATGAAACTTTGGAATTTATAAAAAGATCGGAAAATTAATATTTAAAATAAATAAAGCTAAGAATGTATTAATTGGTCAACTGTTACATTGATACATTGTTAAACTAAAATATAAAATATTTTATGGAAAAATTAAAAAACTATGTCCACGGCGAATGGGTTGAAGGCACCGGAAGCGGAATTCCTTTATACAACGCTGTGACGGGAGAGCAGGTTGCCATTTCAGATACAGAAGGGCTGAATTTTGAACAGGCTCTCGATTTCGGAAGAACAGTCGGCTATAAAAATCTTTCATCGATGACATTTTACGATCGTGGAGAAATGTTGAAAAAGGTAGCGCTGTACCTTTTGGAAAGAAAGAAAAAATATTACGATTTATCCTATAAAACCGGTGCCACGCACGCAGATTCATGGGTTGATATTGAAGGTGGTTTCGGAACATTTTTCACATATTCAGGATTGGCAAAAAGAATGCTTCCAAACACACCGTTTTGGGTAGACGGGGAAACTCAGAAAATTTCTGCCAACGGAACTTTTCTCGGAACTCATATTTTAACACCAAGTGAAGGGGTTTCTGTACAAATCAATGCTTACAATTTTCCTGTTTGGGGAATGTTGGAAAAACTGTCGACTTCTTTGTTAGCGGGTGTTCCTTCAATTGTGAAGCCTTCGCCTTACGGTTCTTATTTAACGAATGCTGTTTTTCAGGATATGATTGAAAGTGGCGTTCTTCCTGAAGGTGCGCTTCAATTGGTTTGCGGTGAGCCTGGAAATATTCTGGATTATGTTCAGGATGGAGATTCCGTATTGTTTACAGGTTCCGCGACGACGGGTAGAAAATTAAAATCTTTGCCATCTGTTTCAGGAAATTCCGTCCGTTTCAACATGGAAGCTGATTCACTGAACTGTTCAATCCTTGGATTGGATGCAAAACCGGGAACACCGGAATTTGATTTATTCATCAAAGAAGTTCGTACCGAAATGACAACTAAAGCCGGACAGAAATGTACAGCGATCAGAAGAATTTTGGTTCCTGAAAACTTAATTGGTGATGTCCAGAATGCTTTGTCTAAAGCGTTGGATCAGACAAAAATTGGAAATCCGCTAAGCAGAGAAACAAGAATGGGCTCTTTGGTTGGAAAACAGCAGTATGACGAGGTTTTACGAAAAGTGGATATTCTGAAAACGGAAAACGAACTTATTTATGACGGAAAACATGAGCTTGTAGATGCAGATTATGACAATGGCGCATTTATGTCTCCGAAACTGTTTTTAAATGATTCTCCGTTCACAAAAAATATCTCTCACGATGTCGAGGCTTTCGGTCCGGTTTCTACGCTGATGCCTTACAAAGATGCAGAAGAAGCTGCAGCTTTGGCTAAAAGAGGAAAAGGTAGTTTGGTAGGATCAATCATATCTCACGACGAAAAATTCGTAGCCGAAACTTCATGGAAAATGGCTTCTCAGCACGGAAGAATTTTCGTTTTAAACAGAGACAACGCGAAAGAAAGTACAGGTCACGGTTCTCCGCTTCCAACTTTGATGCACGGAGGTCCGGGACGAGCTGGTGGCGGCGAGGAAATGGGCGGACTGAACGGTCTTCATTTCTTCCTTCAAAAAACGGCCATTCAGGGTTCACCGGATATTTTGACGGCGATTACAAAAGTGTATCAGCAAGGCGCTGAGAAAAAATATTCAGACAAACATCCTTTCCAAAAGTACTTTGAGGAAGTTGAGGTTGGAGATTCTCTGGAAACAGCAGGAAGAACAGTAACTGATGCAGATATTGTGAACTTCTCCAATGTTTCGTGGGATCATTTCTATGCACACACCGACGCGACAAGCTTATCAGGTACGATTTTCGATAAAACGGTGGCTCACGGATATTTCATCCTTTCTGCAGCAGCCGGATTGTTTGTTTCAGGCAAAAAAGGTCCTGTTATCGCCAATTACGGATTGGAAAACTGTTCGTTCTTCAAACCGGTTTATGCGGGAGATACGATTACCGTTTATTTAACGGCAAAAGAAAAAATAAACCGAGGTGTGAAGGGAAGAAATATTCCTTCAGGCGTTGTAAAATGGTTGGTTGAAGTAGTAAACCAGAGAGATGAGGTGGTTTGTGTAGCGACAATTTTAACATTGGTGGCAAAACATTCTCCACTTATTGATTTTAAAGTTCAGAATATTCAGAAAAAATTAAATGCTTTAACTGAAAATACGCAACCCATTTTCGGAGATTTCACCCCGCAATTAATGGTTGAACATTTGGAAGAGGTTCTAAGAAATGGATTCGGCGATCTGAAGCCGGAAGATTTTGATGAAATTCCGGAAGAAAAATTAGAAAAACTTCAGGATTGGCTGTACACCGATAAAAAGATCCGTCCGGGAGCGCAATATCCTTTGTGGAAAGAAGGTGAAGTGCCTCAGAATAAAAATAAAAATCTGGATGCAGCTAAAACTCAGCTCGTAGAAACACTGAAAGAGTTTACCGTCTATTTCAAGGAAAATCCTTTTGCAGAACATTATAATCCACGATTCGGGCATTTAAATAAAGAGATGATGGAGCTTTTCCAGAGAAAGCATTTTACGCATCATTTTGAGCAGTTTGGATTGGTTTAATTAATATATCTATATAACGATTGAGCAGTGTAACAATTTTGTTGCACTGTTTTTCGTTTTGCGCACAGATTTTCACGGATTTGCACAGATTTTTTTATAAATTTATTTGAGTAAACTTTTGAATTATACAAAAACACAGGTACTATCGATAAAAATTAGAGATGATGAAAACTGAAAATGAATTAACCTTTCTTATTAGAAAATCTATTTTTGAGGTGTATAATAATCTTGGGCCAGGGTTGCTGGAAAGTGTTTATGAGAAAGCTTTGATGATCGAACTTCAGCTCCAGGGTTTGAATGTTAAATGTCAGGTTCCCGTTTCTGTTTATTACAAAAATATCGATTTGAATTTAGGTTTTCGGGCTGATATAATTGTTGAAGAAAAAGTTATAGTTGAAATTAAATCGGTTGAAGAGTTAAGTCCATTTCATCATAAACAACTGCTCAATTATTTGAAATTAACTAAACTACATCTTGGAATTTTGGTTAATTTTAACACGCATCAGATTAATCATAATATTGTCAGAATGATTAATGGCTATTTGTAAATATTCTTTTAGTAAAAATGATGCAAACCTAATTTTCTCTGTGAAAATCTGTGGTATCTGTGCGCAATTACACAATATTAAAAATCAGTGAATAAATCTCATGCCCTGGAATCCCGACATCTACAACCAATTCAAAAACATCCGCTACCAGCCGTTTTTTGATTTGATGAATTTAATTTCATCTGAAAATCTTGATAACGCAATTGATATAGGCTGCGGAACCGGCGAACAGACAAAAATTCTGTCCGAAAGATTTCCTGATGCACAGTTTTTGGGAATCGATTCGTCTGCTGAAATGCTTCAAAAATCTTTAGAATTTAAAAACGAAAATTTAAGTTTTAAACAGCAAACCATTGAAGAACTATATGAATCGGATGAAAAATGGGATCTGATTTTCAGCAATGCGGCTTTGCAGTGGTCTGATGATCATGAAAAGTTTTTTCAGAAACTTCTTTCTCTGCTAAATGAGAACGGACAGTTTGCAGTACAGATGCCTGTGCAGAATGAGAATATTTTAAACCAAATTTTAATTCAACTCGCTTCTGAAGAACCTTTTAAAACTCAGTTAAACAGTTTCAACAGAATTTCTCCTGTTTTGAGTCTGGATGAATATGCAAAAATGATGTTTGATGCAGGTTTGAAAGATTTAAATATCTCTATTAAAGTTTACCCGATTATTGCGGAAGATGCAGAAGAGTTATTTAAGTTTATTTCCGGCTCGGCTTTGATTTCGTATTTAGAAAGACTGGATAAAACACAGCAGGAAATTTTTACTGCAGAATTTAAAATTCGGATTGCTGAAAAATTTGAAAGATTTCCGGCTATTTATCCATTCAAAAGAATTTTAATGTACGGAAGTAGATAGGAAGTTTTTAAAACCAAAAAATCCCGGTTGCCCGGGAAGTTTTGTTCATCATGTTTTAGAATCGTTTGAAATAATCTTCATTCAAAAAAAGAGTTTTCGTGGTGGTTTTTATTTTTTTATAACCTTTTGAGATGAGGTTTCAGATTTCAGAATGTATACTCCGTTGGGAAGTTCGGAAATATCTGTTCTGTTCTCACCTTTCTGTGCATTTACAGTCTTTACCAGATTTCCGGATGTGCTGTAGATTTTAAATGTTTCATTCTTTTGAGTAGTGATGGTCAACGGTCCGGAAGTAGGATTAGGATAAATCTCCTGCGTGTTCCTGTTTGTTTTCATTTCAGAGGTGGACAAAACAAGATTACTATCTTTCACCCATGTGAAGGCATCCAGACCCAGATATCGGAAATTTCCGGCGCCTGTAATCATCAGTTCATCGATGACAATATTGGAGTAATTCTGGTCCATAAAATTAGCCATGTTAATGAAGGTATAACCATTGTTCGTCGTATTCGATGTTATAAATCCGGAAGATTTTATGTTAGAAAATTTTACAACACCTGACAGTTTTCCGGTTACCGTAAGCGTTCCTGTAGTATTGGGATTTGTATTAAGATCTCCGCAAAATATCCAGAAACTGTTCACTTTAAATAAATTTGAACTTGTCTTGATGCTGAATGACGGTGATGTCGTCGCGGGTATACTTCCAGTATTATCTATGAATCGGTTGTCTGCGCCGGTTCCATTCCACCCCCATGCAGATGTGGCAGTAAAATTACGGAACAGCCCATTATGCGAAATGATATTAAAAACAACACTGTTGTCGGTAAAACTTGTACTCTGATGTGTTTCAGTTTCAAAAACCTCTGTAGTGGGTGCCTGTCCCAATGACAGAAAAGAGATGAACATACTACAGATTAAGAAAATAGTTGTTCTTTTCATGACGGTTTTGTTTTAGATTTATTTAAGGTCTTGGTGGATAAATTCCATTCACACAGATAATATAATTCATTCCCAAATAAGGTGGCATGTTATTCACTGGCGCACTTTGCCCCTGATGAAATACAGACTGTCCACTGATTAAAGTATCAGGGTTTCCATCTACATAGCTTGGGATGGGATTAAAATCTCTTCCGTTCGGCGTCCCAGTGATTGCTATTGAAGATGAAGCCGACGGAGTGGTAGAATTGGCATTTGTTTTTGCCACTTTTATGGATCCGCTGAAGCTTGGTAAGTTAGCTTCTGTTAATGTATTTTGATAATTTCCCGCTGCTTCTCCAAGCTGTACAGATTTTCCTGTTGTAGAATTTCCTGCTCCAACGGGTAACCTTCCGTTTAGATTGGGTAAAGCAAAAGTTCTCATACCGTCTCCGCCATAGGTTGTACCAATCAATGAGAATAAAGCCTGATACTGCATAATTTGAAGTAAAGATCCGTCGCAAAACATAAAGTTTGCCGGTGCATAGGTTCCAGCGAACATCTTGATTGTTGCTATCATTTCGTCCATAATAATAAGTTTTTTGGGTTAGTTTGTTAGGTCAAAGGTAAAACTTAACATAATTATTTTTTAGCGTAGAAATAACCAATTAAGCGATTCAGTATTTATACCTAATGATTTTTTTACCCGAACAATTGTTAGTATTTTTGTTTAAATCATATTGAGAAACGAATGAGCGATTTTGTAACATCAGAAATTAAAAACAGTATTGCCGAAATCACTTTCGGTACCGCAAAAAGCAATGCCCTTCCAGGTGCGATCCTCGAAAAATTAGCTGAAACAATTCTTGAAGAAGGAGGAAAAAATGAAGTAAAAGCCATTCTCGTAAAAAGTGAAGGCGAAAAAGCATTCTGTGCCGGAGCAAGTTTCGATGAACTATTGGCAATTGAAGAACTGGAAGCTTCCACTAAATTTTTCGGTGGCTTTGCAAAAGTTTTAAATGCAATGAGAAATTGCGGAAAAATCGTGGTCGTAAGAGTTCAGGGAAAAACGACAGGTGGTGGAGTAGGCCTGGCTTGCGGTGCTGATTACTGTTTTGCCACCAAAGATTCTGCATTGGCTTTAACGGAAATCAATTTAGGAATCGGGCCATTCGTAATCGGGCCTTACGTTGAAAGAAAGATTGGGAAGTCTCAGTTTTCTGCAATGGCGATTGATGCAGATTTTAGATCTGCAGATTGGGCAGAACAGCACAATATTTACCATTCAGTTTCTGAAACCATTGCAGAAATGGATTCTAAATTAGAGAAATTTCTAAACACATTAGCTTCAAGAAGCGAAGATGCTTTGGCTTTAATTAAAAAAGTGTCGTGGGAAGGAACAGAGCATTTTAACGAACTGATGCCTGCCAGAATTCACATGAGTGCCAGTTTGATTCTGGAAGATTCTGCCAAGAAAAATATTGGGGCAATCAAAGAAAGATTAAGATCTAAGTAATTGATATAAAGCGTTGTTAAAAATTTAATAGTTAACAACGCTTTTTTTACTTTTTGTATTCAGATTTTAAAAGAGAGTACAGAACGGAATCCTCAAAAACGCCGTCTACCAGATAATGACCTCGTGTAATGCCTTCTCTCTAACGAACTGATGCCTGCAAGAATTCACATGAGTGCCAGCTTGATTCTGGAAGATTCTGCCAAGAAAAATATTGGGGCAATCAAAGAAAGATTAAGAGCTAAGTAATTGATAAAAAGCGTTGTTCAAGATTCGAAACTAACAACGCTTTTTTTACTGTGTGAATTCAGATTTTAAAAGAGAATACAGAACTGAATCTTCAAAAATGCCGTCTACCAGATAATGACCTCGCGTAATGCCTTCTCTTACAAATCCATAATGCTCCAGAAGTTTCCTGGAAGGTGTGTTTTCGTCATCAATCAAGGCTTCAATCCGGTTCAGATCCATTTCGTTAAAACCATATTCAAGCACCTTTCCCAAAGCTTCTTTCATATAACCTTTCCGTTTGAATTCGTCCGAAAAAAGATCATATCCCACTTCTGCACGGTGATGCTGTGGATTCCATGTGTGAAAACTGCAGTTTCCAATTTTTTTACCACTTTGCTTTTCCACAATTTTAAAATTCAGCATTTTTCGGTTGTAAGATTCGTAACCGTAATGATTCATCCTTTTCTGTCGTGCAAATTCTTCTTCATCCGTAATGCCTAAAATTTCTCTTATTTTTTCATCATCTTTCAATGCAAAAATCTCATTCATTTTCTTTGAATCAAGTTTCTGAAGGATCAATCGTTCTGTTTCTAATATTTCAAATGTCATTTTTTTTTTTTTTTTACGCTGACTGTTCACATTTAGCAGGTCTAAACCATGAAAACAATCTGACCTATCCCTAAAATCTGCGTGAGATTTAAATTCAATTATTTCGATGTAAAGTTTTTCTTATTCGCCCACCTTTTTTGCCCTTTTGCATAACTAATTTTCCGTCTGATCTTTTGTGAATATTGACTTTGTCGAATCTTCGATTTTTGGTTAAACAAAATCAGCTTTTTAGTAAATTAATCGAAACCGTCGCCAAATCAGAATTGGGAAATTTCCTGAATAATTCTTTGTCAATCTGCAGTCCTGTTTCCAGACAAATCTTTTTAAAGACATCCACTTCCAGAATATACTGATCAGAAAAACCATGCGTCGCCTCATAAGCCGTTGCAGGAGTTTTCCCTAAATTTTCAGACGTCAGTTTCGAATCCAAAGCGTGAAGCTCGATGATAAGCAATCCGTTCTTTCTGATGTAAGGTAACCAAAGCTCGAGATGCTCTTTTAAACTTTCTTCAACTAGATTATTAGGTAATCTCTTTCCACGGTGGGCAAAGGCCCCGGTCGAAGTACTCATTCTTTCAGGCTGACTGTTTTCCGGTGCTTTCCAGACTCTGTTGTGGTCAAGAAATGTTCTGATATTCAATAAATCTGACAGTTCAATTTCATAATTTTCTTTTAAATCATCAGCCAGTTGTTTCGGATTTCCGATGTCGCCCCAGATTACTTTTGCCCAGATATCATTGTTGATGAGGTTGGCTCTGGTCACTTTCAAAGCAGCTTGATTATAATCGGCACCCACCAGGAATAATGGATGTTCTTCCAGCATTTTCCCTCGAAGCGTATATCTTTCAATCGTTTCAAAAATATGCTGAATAAAGGCGCCGTTTCCGCAGCCCATATCCAAAACACCTTTCGGCTGCAGATGGATAGGCTGATTAAAAATCTGAATAATAAAATCATTCGCCACTTTAAAATAATTGGAATGCGAACCGCCACTTCCCCACACATTCATCGCACGGTCAACATGAAGTTCATCTTCGCCTTCGGAAATTTCTCTGATTTTTGAAGCGTTTCCAAACAGCAAATCATCCATTTTATTCAACAACGGAAGATAGGAAACTGTAACTCCGTACGATGCGGCTCTTTTGGCAAAATAAATTCCGGTGTCAGTAAATTTGTAGTTGTCTCCTGTTTTTTTAAACCAGTTTAAATACGTCAGGAAATCTAAAATCACTTCAAAGTTCTCTGAATTTTTATGAAATTCTGCCGCCTGAAAAGAAGTTTCCATAAAATATTTGTGAAACATTCCGGTCATGCCGAGATAGACGATGACAGGTCCGATGATACAGCCTTCGATATGTTTTAAAATCTGTTCCTGTACAGTTTTTTTATCGAAATCATCTGAAAGCTGGATCCCAAAGTGACCTTTTACGGAATTACTTAACTGCGTAAATTCTTCAATAAACAAACTTTCATTGATCTGATTTTTTATATCTGTCGAATGTTTCAAAAACGTAATTACTTTTAAATAAAGCAAACTGTATTTCTGAAGAAATCGAGTCTTAGCATTTGTAGAAATTGTAATCACATCGTTCTCATTATCGACACTGTAATCCAAAAATCCCTGTGATGCAAGTGCCCGAACAGCTACGTTCAGATAACCTTCGTTGGCTTTGAACTCGTCGGTAAGCTCACTTAAAACAATTTGTTCACGTTGAATGATGAAGGCGATAATTTCTTTTTTCAGCAGTGAAGCGACGATGGGCGCAGTGACAACGCCATCCAGATGCCTGAAAATTTCTGACCGCAGAATTTCTTTATCCATAATTATGTTTTTCTTAAAGATAAGAATTTGGACAAATTATTTAAATAAAAATTTTGCGGTTTAAAAATAAAATATAACTTTGCAATTCAAAGTTCTTTTATATGGAATCAAAAAACTATCACGAAGACTTATCACACATCCGTTCTATGATGGAACGGTCCTCACGTTTTATTTCACTGAGTGGCCTGTCGGGAGTAGTGGCTGGTTTAGCGGCAATCATTGGTGCGGCTTATGTTTTTTTTGTTTTTAAAAGAGAGGGAATCGATTATTTTGATGGTGACAGAAATATTTTCAGCAAAGCTTTGGTGCAGGAACTTGTCGTGATCGGAGCAGTAATTCTCGTTGTTGCGATTGCAAGCGGATACATTTTTACAGCTAACAAAAGCAAAAAGAAGGGATTGAAAATCTGGGATGCAACGACAAAAAAACTGCTTTTTGCCTTTGCTGTTCCTTTAGTAACTGGAGGGCTTTTCTGTCTCGGACTTTTGTATCATCATTTGTTCGTTTTGGTCGCTCCGGCAACATTGATTTTTTACGGACTAGCTTTGGTAAGTGCCGAGAGATATACTTTGACAGACATAAAATATTTAGGGTATTGCCAGATTGTTTTGGGATTACTTTCCTTCCTGTTTTTAGGTTGGGGACTGGTCGCATGGACGGTTGGTTTCGGTGTGCTGCATATTGTGTATGGCTTGATTATGCATAAGAAATATAAGTGATGATTATTGTTGGGGTCATATTTTTTTTGCTACTTTTCGGTATTTCATCGATTTTCATCATTATCTATTTTGTTACCAAAAAGAAGCTTTTTATCAAATTATTTGTTGGTTATTGGGCGATTTTAGTTTTATTGTTTCTGTCTTTGTTATTTGCAGGCTTTTTAAATAGTCCCACAAACGTTGGCAAAGATGATTTGTATGGAGAATATGTTGTCGACAAAAATATGTTTAAAGGCAAAAACGCTGATTGGCAATTTGAGCATTTTAGTTTTGAGATAAAAGAAAATGACGAGTTCATATTTTTTGAATACTACGACAATGGTATTATTAAAAGCAAGCATACAGGTATTGTAGAATTTATTGATGGATACGCAAGTCCCCATTTAAGATTAACTCAAGTTGATCCTGAACATCAGATAATTGATCCTGAACCTTTATTGGTGAGGAACAATTGGAATTTTTATTATGTTTTCAAATCAAAAAAATTTGGAAATGTATTTTTTAAGAAAAAATAAGAAGTTTTTTTAAGTAAATTTTAATATAAATGATTAACATTTCAAAACTCAACAAAGAATTCGAAAGCCGTGTGAGATTGGGCATTATGTCCGTTCTTATGGTCAACGACTGGGTTGATTTTTCTGAAATGAAAAACCTTCTGGAAATCACAGACGGAAATATGGCGAGTCACAGCAACGCTCTCGAAAAAGCCAATTACATTGAAGTGAAGAAAGAATTCGTCGGTAAAAAGCCGAAAACTTCGTACCGTGTCACGCAATCCGGTAGAACAGCTTTCACACAGCATTTAGATGCCCTAGAAAAATTAATAGGAAGATAAACTCTATATTTTTTTGAAAATTAACTTTGAAACACAAAGTACTTTAATAAATTAAAATTAAAAATTATGATGACAAAACAACAAAAAACAGCAGTCATTTTCGCTATTCCATCTCTGTTGATGATAGCAGCTTTCATTTCAAATCATTTTGTGGAAGGCTTCAACTGGACGGGTTCAGACTTTCTGATTGCCGGCATTTTACTCTTCGGTACGGCTTCATTTATTTACATGATTGTGAGTTCAAAACTTTCAGTAAGAGCAAAAACCATCATTTCCATCGTTATTATTCTTATTCTCATGATCATCTGGGTTGAAATGGCGGTGGGTCTTTTTGGATCACCGATCGCTGGGAGCTGATTTGGTTTTATTTAAAGTTCTAATAGCAAACAAAAAGGCTTCGAAAGGCTCAGCCTGACAGTGTGAAATCAATAGGTTAGTATTAGAGATGTCACGCTGAGCTTGTCGAAGCGTATTGCGAAGATTGAGTCATGAGATAAAATTAGATTGACTTGAAATCCGAATTAGTAAATAGCAGATAATTTCAAAACTTTCAGTATGACCCGAAAACATTTTCTCAAAAGACTTTTGCAGCTTTCCGCAGTCGGCGCACTTCCGTTTTTGTATTCATGGCAGATCGAACCGTTTTGGGTGGAATTTGTCGAAAGAAAACTCCCCATAAAAAAACTCCCATCTGAACTGGAAGGGAAAATCCTTATGCAGATTTCAGATTTACACGTCGGAGACCGCTTCGACTGGAACTTTCTCATCGAATCTTTCCGGAAAGCAAAAAACTTCAATCCTGATTTTGTAGTGTACACCGGCGATTACGTCAATCACGGAACTCCCGAAGATCATGAAAGCCTAAAAAAAGTAATGGCAGAAGCGGTCTACGGTAGTCTGGGCACTTTCGGAATTCTTGGAAATCATGATTACGGAGTACAGTTCAAGGATGTCGGAACTTCAGAAATCATCTGCCAAATTCTTAAAGATAATGGTATTACAATGATCAACAATCTCCAGAAAGAAAGTCACGGATTAAATTTTATCGGCTTCGACGATCTGTGGTCGCCCAATTTTGATCCGATGAAAGTCATGAAAGATTACGATCCGGAAAAAGCGAATCTGGTACTTTGCCACAATCCCGATGTTTGTGACAAGGACGTTTGGAACGGATATCAGGGCTGGATTTTAAGCGGTCACACCCACGGCGGACAGTGCAGGATTCCTGGAATTATCACTCCAATTCTTCCGGTAAATAACAGAAAATATGTTTCCGGAGAAATTGATCTGCAGGATGGAAGAATGCTCTACATCAACCGTGCCATCGGGCATTCTTATCAGGTGAGATTTATGGTGCGGCCGGAGATTACGGTTTTTAAATTAACTCAAACTTAAAATTTTAGATATGGAAAGTAGAGATATACTTGCAGTCGGTAAAATATCATTCTGGATCTCGTTCATCTCAGCAAACATCTGTCTGTTCGGATATATATTTACGAAAATTGAGGATTTTGCCTCTTGTGGATTCGTTCTGTTAATATTTGCAACACCTCTTAATTTGCTAATTATCATTATTCTAATGATTTACGGACTGATTCATAAAACTTACATTAACCACTGCATTAAAGCATCATTGATCATCTGCATCAATATACCAATCGCCATCTTGTATACGATAATAGGATTTAATTTATTAGCAAGGTAATCTTTTTGGGCGCCTTTATCCGCCCTCCACTCCCGCTTTTTTGTGCCTTGGCTTTTCCCATCGCTTACAAAAAGAGCTCCGTTCAGGTCGGGGCGCGTGCAATTCGATGTCTAGATCATGTGATCGAATTCAACTAAGCAAAACTCCGTCTACAATCACTTAACCTCAACGTTGATGCTTAAAATAACTTTTTACTAAAATCTTTGAAACTTAAGCGCAGTTTTGTCGGCTTTAATAAGTGAAACGGCTCTGTGAAAAATTTAAGTTTAATTCTTTAAAAAGCTTTGTGTGCTCTGTGTTCAAATAAAATTTATCAAACATTAAACATTATGAAAAAACTACGCGTAAAATTCCTGCTTTTCGTTTACGACAAAACACAAAAACTCTACAGAAAATACTTCAAAAAGAAGAAAAGACAGTGGCAGTTCAATGAAAAACAGCTTTTAGAATTTGAAAAAGATTCCCTCGGCAGAAAACTCGGTGAATTCTATAAAAAACACGGCTTCACCATGATCCCGAAAATGGAAAACCACGACGTGCATCATCTCATCACCGGTTGCGGAACCAATTTCGAAGACGAGATTGCCATGCAGTTCCTCCTCCTCGGAAACGGAAAACTCAATGCTCATCTTTTAGCCGCAATAATTTTGGGAAGCATCATTCTTCCTGAATATCATAAAATTTACAGAAACGCATACCAAAAAGGAAAATCAATGCGTGCCTTTCACCACGTCGATTTTGAAGAACTTCTCTGGCAGAATTTTGAAAACGTAAAAGATTTTTTCAGACAAAAAGAAACACAGGTTTTATTCTAACATCCTTCCTCCAACATCTAATCTCACCCTCATGAAAACACATCACTATATATTTCTTACTACTCTAATTTTCGTCATCGTATTTTACAACGAAGACATTGGTCTCAATCTCGGAATTGTAGGAATCGCCTACGCAGTTTTAGCACTCTACAAAACACCTGGACAAAACAAAACCAGAGAATTTCTTATTATTTTTGTCATGAGCATTCTTTCAAGTATTGCATTTGCATGGTACGGAGATTTTGCATCATTCCTTGCGGTGTTAAGTTCGCATCTTCTACTTGCTTACCGCTCCAGAAACAGAAAAATGAAAATTCTACTGCTGATACCGGTTTTCGTCGTCAACGGCTTTACTTTTATCTGCAGGTTTTTCAACTTTGACAAATGGTTGCCAAAAACCAATACCTCAGGCTTGCTGCAGAAAGTCATCGCTTTTGTCCTCATCCCCTTGATTTTAGTGGCGATCTTTTTCGGGATCTATGCTGCCGGAAGTTCGCATTTCGCAGATCTTTTCAGCAATTACGAATGGGATGTCAATATCTGGCAGCTGATTGTTATTACCGTTTTAGGATTTTTCATCGCTTTCAACTACTGGAATTTTGCTGTCGAGAGACTGATTTACAGACAAAACCATATTCTGGATAATGAGTTTGGTGAAGCTGCGAAAATTCAAAAGCCAACCTATTCATTTTTAGATTTAAATTCTGAAAGAATGAGCGGTGTCATTTCGCTTTTTTGCCTCAATATTTTGTTGGCGGTGTTTATTTTCACCTTTAATTATGAACAGTTTGTAGAGGTTCAGAAAACAACCATTCAGCTCGGAGAAGAAACCCACGAAAGAGTAAATGCCGTTATTTTATCAATCATCATGGCGATTTTGGTTATTATGATGTACTTTAAAGGTGGTTTTAACTTCGACGTGAAGGCTAAATCTTTAAAAATCCTGGCTAAAGTATGGATCTTCTTAAATGTCATTTTAATCATCTCGGCATTTGTAAAAAATACAGAGTACATCATTGATATGGGTTTCACATATAAAAAAATGGGAGTGTATGCTTTTCTCATTTTATCGCTGATTGGCTTGATTCTTACTTTTATCAAAATTCACACGCAGAAAACAAATGCATATCTTTTTAATTCAATGGTTTGGGCTGTTTATGGAACAGTTTTAGCATGTTCTTTCATCAATTGGGGCGGAATTATCACCATGCAAAACAGCAAAAGAAGTGATTTTGCCGTCAACTTTCATCTTCATTCCATCAGCTTCAGCGAAAAACAACTGATTAAATATGCTGAAGAAAAGAAAGACGAGAAACTCTTGAAAGAGGTTACTGTAAAAACTGAACAGCAAAAACAGAATACTTTTCTTTCAAAAATTTTGTTCTATGAAACCACCAAAACTAAGTAATATGAAATTTGTACCGATACTTATCACGCTGTTATTTCTAACATCATGTCAGAAAGAAAAACAGGAAACTGTAGCTCAAACCAATGATTCAATAATAGTTGATGAGCAGGCAGTAAATCAAAATCCTAAAGATTCTGTTGCAGTAAAAATGAAAGATTCCGTCATCAACAATGCACCAAAAACCAAAGAAGTATTAGAAAACGGTGTGATGCGCGAGGAGAAAGACCGTGTAATCGTGAGAATGGCCGATGGAGAAAGGCTTCCGTTTACCATTGGAGAAAAGTTTACACCAGATCATGATAAACTGATTTTGAAAATCACAAACTTTAAAAAATCAAATATTTCAGCCATAATAAAAGTGAAAGATAAGAACCAAAACATCAGATTCAATCAGATTAAGATGCCCGATGGCTCTATGGATGGGCCATTTGGTAAAGAATTGAGTCATGAGGTGCAAGGAACCGGCGAACTGTGGCTTGTCATCGGCAAAAACAATATGGCCGACGGAATTATCACAGGAGACTTTTCAGTGACGGTAGAATGATTGGTATAATTTCTGATGCCAGAAACAGAAATTTGATTAAAATGAAAAAAATATTTCCAACCGCAGTAATAGCATCAGCAGTTTTAACAAGTTGCGGTGCCGTGCAATCTATTGTACAGAATACGTTTCCATATACGACGAGCGTTTTGGTTTCTACCGGAGTTCCTGCAGATAAAGAAGTTTCTTCAACATCAACAGCTACCAATGTTCAGACTTGGTTTGGAGGAAACAATAACGCTCAGATTAAAGATGTAAGAATTTCCGATGCAAAAATTTCTGTGGCATCTCCTACAGGCGGAACTTTAAGTGCATTAAAATCTGTAAAAATCTATATTTCCTCTGACGGAACCAGCGAAAGACTCGTGGCTTCAAGATCAAATATTGCTACAACATCTTCAAACCTAAACCTGGATTTAAATAACGAAACAGGATTTTTGGATTCTGTTGTGAAAAGTTCTGGAGTTACGGTAAGAACTGTTTATGAATTGAAAAATCAGACATCATCTGATATGACGCTTAAAGTAGCACTCAATTTCAGCAGTGTACCGGTAAGATAATCACATTAGAATTTTAAATAAAAAGAATGTCTTTCAAATATTTTGAAAGACATTCTTTTATGATGATAAAGATTACTTTACTTCAACCAATTCTACATCAAAGATAATTGTTGCTCCCGGTGGAATAGCACCTCCGGCACCTTGATCCCCATAAGCGAGATCTGCAGGAATATAAAATCTGTATTTCGCACCTTTGCTCATGAGCTGGATTCCCTCAGTCCATCCTCTGATAACGCTGCCAAGATTTAAATCTATTGGTGCACCTCCGTTTTTGTCTGTAGAATCAAACACAGTTCCGTCAAGTAATTTCCCGGTGTATTTTACTGAAACCATACCGGTCGCTGTAGGTTTGGTTTTACCGTCACCTTCTGCCAAAACTTCGTACTGAAGACCAGATGCAGTAGTTTTCACCTTTGCGTTTTGTTTGTTTTTAGCAAGAAATTCAAGACCTTTTTTCTTGTTTTCTCCTGCGCTGGCTATTGCTTCAGATTGTTTTTTCTCCTGCTGCTTTTGCATAAAGCTCTGCATGAATGTATTCATATCTGCTTCAGGTAAAAGTTTTGGTTTCCCTTCTAAATCTTCTTTGATAGCCTGTGCCAAAAGATCTGCATCTACTTTGAAGCCTTCTTTTTTCATATTTTGGGCAATATTCAGCCCGATGTAATAAGAAGCTTTTTGATCATCTGTTAATTTATCAGTAGCCTGTTTTTCATTTTTCTGAGCGCAGGAAACGCTGAATATTGCTACGCAAAACAATGCAATGGTTTGTTTTTTCATTTTTTATTCTTTATTCTAAAAATTTATTGGGTACAAAACTAATAATTATTGTGGAAATTCTTAATTGATATCTAAAATAAAATGCTTTCCCATAGATTGAGAAAGCATTTGTATATTTTTTCGAAGAGTTTTATTTGATTTTGTATACTGAAATTTCCGCTGCAGAATTACTTGCAACTGATAGATCCAATCCACCTCTTTGAATTCCGAATGTTAAGACATCACCCTGTTGCAAGTTATAAATATGACTTATCTGTCCATCTGCGAGGGTAATACTTGCGCCTAAAGAGATGCCAAGTAGAGTTACAGTTGGTAGAAGTGTAATACCGCCAAATGTTCTTGAATCCAAAGTTGAGCTGACACCTGATGTTGTTTTCAAAATTCTCATTTCGGGAGCACTGGCAAGTACACTGGCAATAAGGCCTTGCTCATACCTGAAACTGTAATTGATTTGGTAAATTCCAGAAGATGGAACTGTATACTGATTATTTGCTACCTGAACCGAAGGGATATTGTTAACAACTGCAGCATTGCTAAGCGGTACAGCATAAAAAGTACTGCCCAGTCCCACATTTAAACTCAGTAGAGATGAAGAACCAGTAAATCTCGCTGCATAGGCTCCGTCGCCAGTTGCACCACCATTTCCCGGTGTTCCACCAGGCGTGACCATATCAACTTCGCTAAACGTTCCCATAACATTTCCAGAATTAACGAATGTAGCATCATAAATGTAAAATCCTTTTCTCACAACATTAGCAGTCTTTACCGCACCTGTTGTAGTAGAGACTGGTGTTGTTACGTAAACTAAAGCTCCGTTTTGATCTGGACCATAGGCGCTTTCCTTTGATTTTAAGGCATCTCCTGTAATTCTCGGTGGAATAATTCCATCTGCAATTGTAGTAACTGTAGGACTTCCTGTGACATCTAAGGTTCCTTTAGGAGTTGTAGTGTTAATTCCTACCTGTGCATTTATGCTATAACTGCATAGAGCTGCAGCAAGCAAAACATAACATTTTTTCATAAGTTTTAATTTTTAGGTGGTGTTAAATTAGTGAAAATTAATAATACCAATGCAAAAAATATGCTATTATGTTACGATTTATGTTATAATAATATGTTATTGATGTATAATCAGCAATAGTTTGTTTTTGTAACTATCAAAGGTTTCTTATGGAAACCGTACTGTTTTCACGGGTTTAGGAGTAATTTGGTGTTTTTGAAATCACCAAAAGTGGAGGTAATATTAAATTTTTGTAATTGAGTCCATTAGAATGGTTACGGGTCCGTCGTTAAGTAAGGAAACTTTCATGTCTGCTCCAAAAATCCCACTTTCAGTTTTAAGTCCGGATTTTGAAATTTCATTTTTGAAATATTCAAAGAGGGGAATCGCCTTTTCGGGTTTTGAAGCTTTAATGAAAGAAGGTCTGTTTCCTTTTTTGTAGTCAGCAATCAAAGTAAATTGGCTGATGCATAAAATTTCTCCTTCTATATCTTTTACAGACAGGTTCATTTTACCTACAGCATCAGAGAAGATTCTGAGATTGAGAATCTTCTGTACCAGCCAGTCAGCGTCGGGGAAATTATCCTGTTCATCAATCCCGATGAGAAGCATAAGTCCTTTTTCAATGGCACCAACTGTTTGGCCATCCACTTTCACGCTGGCTTCGGAAACTCTCTGAATGACAACTTTCATTTAGAAATAAACATTTAAAACGTTGGTTGAAGGATCGTAGTTATATAGATACGTTTTAGGAGGAAGTGAAGTGACGGAAGTGGGATTTCCGGTGAGTAAAATCCATGTTGCATTATCTTTTGGACAGACGATGCTGATGTTGTCTTTTACTTCAAGGGTCGTGTTTACGTCGGGGCAAATATGAGGTGCATTTCTGTCGTATACTTTGAAGGTGTTTCCGGAGCCTCGCACAATAATCAAACCACGGGTTCCAGACTGCTGTTCATCTACATAAATCCATCCCTGAGGTTGTGTAAGATTGAAGTAGGCGGGAAGATTTAAATTTAAAGAAACGTTCACCGGAGCATTGGGAAAACAGCTTACGGTATCATTGCTGCTGCCGCATGAATTTAAACTTAAATTGCTGAAAATCAGAAATATTGAAAATATGATGAGCGAAAAAGTTTTTTTCATTTGAATTGAAATTTTTATATATTTGTAAAACAATAACGATTAACACGCAAAAACATTGTCCGACAAATGTCGGATTATTTTTTTATACTAAAACAAAATTTTAAAATTATGGCAAGCTATGTAACAAAGGAAGGATTGGATAAAATGAAAGCCGAGCTTGAGCAATTGGAAAAAATTGAAAGACCGAAAATTACCCAGCAGATTGCAGAAGCAAGAGATAAAGGAGATTTGTCTGAAAACGCAGAATACGACGCAGCAAAAGAAGCACAGGGAATGCTTGAAATGAGAATTTCCAAGCTGAAAGATATTGTGACAACCTCAAAAGTAATTGATGAAACTCAGTTGGATACTTCAAAAGTATCAATCCTTACCACTGTAAAGCTTTTGAACAACGATACTAAAAAAGAGCAGATCTTCAAACTGGTTCCGGATAACGAAAGTGATCTGAAATCTGGCAAGATTTCTGTGAACACACCCATTGCAAAAGGCTTATTAGGGAAAGTGATTGGCGAAACCGCAGAAATAGTTTTACCAAACGGAAATAAACTTTCATTTAAAGTTTTAGATATTACTCTCTAATTATCATTTTTAAAACTGAGAAAAATGAGCTCCATTTTTACAAAAATCATCAACGGAGAAATTCCCGCTTATAAAATAGCTGAAGACGAAAATTTCATCGCGTTTCTGGATGCTATGCCCTTGGTGAAAGGTCATACCTTGGTGATTCCTAAAAAAGAAATTGATCTGATTTTTGATCTTGAAAGTGAGGAGTACAAAAATCTTTGGGCATTTGCTCAAAAGGTTGCTCAGCAGGTAAAAAATGCAATTCCTTGCGTTAGAGTAGGTGTTGCAGTAGTGGGTCTCGAAGTTTCTCACGCACATATTCATCTCATTCCTTTAAATGAGGTCGAAGATATGAACTTCAAAAACGAAAGACTCAAACTCAGTTCTGAAGAATACACCGAAATTCAGAATTCAATTATTAATTCTTAACAAATACAGAGGATCGTAGAAAAGAAATTTTTTACGATTTTCTTTCATAATACATCTATATAAAATGAATCCAAACCAATGTTCTTTCTGCGGAAGAAAGAGAAATGAAGTACAGATGCTGGTTTCCGGGCAAAATGGTTTTATCTGCGAAAGCTGCATCGAGCAGGCGCACTCTATTGTAAAAGATACTGCGGCTACAGACTCTGCATTGTCTCCGGCAGAACGTATGGAAGATTTAAAAAAACCAAAAGAGATCAAAGAATTTCTTAATCAATATGTAATCGGGCAGGATCAGGCTAAGAAACAGCTTGCGATAGCGGTTTACAATCATTATAAAAGATTGCTTCACGCACAGACAGAAAACCGTGAGGTGGAACTGGAGAAATCCAACATCATCATGATTGGCGAGACAGGAACGGGAAAAACGCTTTTAGCTAAAACAATTGCCAAAGAATTAAATGTTCCTTTCTGTATTGTTGATGCAACTATTTTAACAGAAGCCGGTTATGTTGGTGAAGATGTTGAAAGTATTCTTTCAAGATTGCTCATGGTGGCAGATTACGATGTTGAAAAAGCAGAAAAAGGTATTGTTTTTATCGATGAAATCGACAAAATTGCAAGAAAATCAGATAATCCGAGCATTACAAGAGACGTTTCCGGAGAAGGAGTACAGCAGGGGTTGCTGAAACTTCTGGAAGGAAGTATTGTGAATGTTCCGCCGCAGGGAGGGAGAAAGCATCCTGATCAAAAATATATTCAGGTAAATACTCAAAACATATTATTTATTGCCGGTGGAGCATTTGACGGGATTAAGGAGATCATTGAACGAAGAATGAATAAGCAGGCCATTGGTTTCAGTGCGGAAAAAATCAATAAAGTGGATGAAGATGAATATATCTTAAGAAGTATCAATGCTATTGATCTTCGTACTTTTGGTCTTATTCCGGAACTTTTAGGAAGATTTCCAATCATCACTTATCTGGAAAAATTAACCAAGGAGACGATGATTCAGATTATGACAGAACCTAAAAATTCGATCGTGAACCAATTTGTTGAACTTTTCAAAATGGATGGTACAAAACTTGAATTTACAAATGAGGCAATCGAGAAAATAGTAGACGATACAATGGAGAAAGGTCTTGGTGCGAGAGGGCTTCGTGGAACCACCGAAAAGGTTCTGGAAGATTACATGTTCAGTGTTGGGGAGCAGGATGAGATCATATTAACATAATATAAAATTTCCCTTAAACTCCTGATATTATTTTTTTTAAAGCAAAATTATTCTATCTTTGCAATTGAATATTGTATTAACACATAAACTATTATACAATGAAAAAAAATTTATTAACTATTGGTCTTTTAGCTTTAGGTCTTTCTGTTCAGGCGCAGAGTGTACTTTTGCACGTAGATGATACAGCTAAAATGTTTATCAGCGAAGGTACTCTCGTGTACAACGGAGGAGGCTTGCAAACCCGCGGAGCAGGTATGATTGATCTTCATGGAAATATGATGATTGAGGCTGTTCAGGCAAACGACGATGTTGTAAGAACAATTACCACTACTGGTGGAAACAGACAATTAGGTAGCAATATCGTGATTAGATTAAATAACCCTACAGGCGCTGATCCTTCCGTATTAACGTATGGTCAACTTTACATTAATGGTTTAAACCAATCTAATGTAACAGCAACCGTAAGTAAAGAATTTAGAGCGGTAAGACATGGAGCTCTTACGGGTTCTTATTTTCAACAAGTTGCTATGCCTTTTTCAGGAAAGGCGATTAGTTCTCTTTCTACAGAATTCGGAAAGACATTCGTTACACAAAGATTTACTCAGAATGAAATTCTAAAATACAACAACCCTCTTGTTGTCTCTGATCACTATACCAGTTTAGCTACCACTACTACGGATCCTACAGGTTATTACATGTTAGGTTCGAAGAACGGAAACCTAAATACAGCTATTGCTCCAGCAAGTATGACTGCTATTGCACCGACTCCTTCGGGAAGTGTTTATACACTTAATGGTGTGCCGTATGCTCCTTTAGCTTCTGCTGTTACTTTGCAAAATGCAGGTAATGGAATTAATTATGGTACCGGAGGAAATGCAACAAATCAATATTTAGAAAAGTATAATACTTATCTTCAGGATAGCTTCGAGACAACAGATGCTGGTGCCTGGAGTACAAACTACGGAAAAAATATTTATCAGTTTGGTAACCCTTTTTTGACGAATTTAGATTTATCAAGAATCGGATATATTGAAACAGCTGTAACGGGTGACGGTAACAATATTACAAATATCAGAGGTATAAGATATGATCCAGGAACTATTACGACACTAAGTAATGGCTCAACATATTCTACTGGTGCCAAAGTTATTACATATCCAGCGGGAAATATTGCTCCGACAGGAGATATTGGAATGTTGATCAAACCAATGCAGACTTTTGTGATTAAACTAAGAAGCAATGCTTCACAAACTTTAAACTTCAATACATTAAGAAGATTTAATTATACACTTAGAGGTGACGGTACAAGTTATAGTGTTACTGCTGCAAAAAATGGTGCTCCAAGTACTGTTAAGCAGCTTGGTGTAATTGCACTTGACGCTAATGGAAAGGAATTAGGTAGAACCTATTATGTTGTTTCAGGATCATTCACAACAGGACATCAAAGTAATGGAGATACATCTGTTCAGGCAGGAAATTCAAGCGGGAATATTTTAGGGACATTTGAAGAAGCTCTTAACGGCGGATATGATTACAATTACACAAGTGCGTATTGGTTGTATATTAACGAAGCTAATGAAGTAGATTTCTTAGGTAAAAATGTGAAGTTAGCTAATTATGATTATGGAGTAAATAATGCTGCAGTATCTTATAAGTTTGAAATTCGTGAAAATGCAGAGCTGATTCAAGATGGTGCGAACACGCTTTCATCTGGGATAGGATTTTATTATAAGGCTCCAAATGGAACACCTCAACAAATTGCACATAACTCTGTAGTTCCAATTTCAGCTAATGAGTATGACTTATATTACGGTGCACCAAGTCTTGGTACTTTAGGTACGCAGGAAGGTGTAAAACCATCAAGAACAATGGTTATATACAATCCGGCAATCACAGACTATATTGTTAGATTTGATCCTAACTGGAAAAAAGCAGATATTCAGGTGTATGATATGAGTGGAAAATTAATTATTTCTGAAAAGAATGTTAGTACAAAAACTGATTTTGTAATTAAATTAGATGGCTCTGTCAAAAATGCTTATGTTGTAAAGATAGTTGCTGATAACGGCGAAATTGTTAATACCAAAATTTTAAAGTAAACACAAAATGAGAAATATTAATAAACTTTTTTCACTGCTTTTTATCCTCAGTACATCTGTATTTTACGCGCAAGGTTTGCCAACTACACCCGTTACGCCTGGCGAGGGTGAAGGTACTACAGGTACTGGAGCTCAGTCTATCCCAGTTGACATGTACGTATACGTACTAGCTGCTGTAGCAGTGATGTTACTTGTGTTTTTTGCTAAAAAATACAAGTCGCAAAAAATCTAAAAATTATATTAAAATATATTTAACTCTCTGATTTATCAGGGAGTTTTTTTATTTTTACATTATGAAAAAAATTTTCGCAGCGGCAGTTTTTTTTACTGCTTTAAGTATAAATGCTCAATTTACGGTAACAATCAAAACACCGGCAAATTTTAAAGAACAGGATGCTGTTTTGTATACGCTCAATGGCTCAAAAGATATTATTTTCACCAAAGAAACGGCAAAGAAAAATGTCTGGACTTTTAAGTATCCAAAAAACTATGTCGGAATGATGAAGGTAACTTTGCCTAATACCAATAACAGTTTTAATTTTATCTCGGAAAATAAAAATGTTGACATTACTTTGGAAACAGATGGTGATAAAGTTAAGAATATTGTATATCTTGATGAGGCCAACTCTTTGATGAATTCTATACAGGAAGGATCTCAGAAGAAAGAAATGATTTTACCTGCATTGGTTCAGATTAAAGAATATTACAAAGGTACAAGTGATTTTGGGAAAGCTTTAGATACTGAGATTGCAAAACTTTCAAATAAAACTTCCTCTGATTTTTCCACTCATCCATTCATCTCTTACTACAATATCAATTACAATAAGTTTTTGGTGGCAGAAAACTCGAAGGATGTAAAGCAGGACGATATTATTAATTTTATTGATAAATCTAATGACATGCTTGAAACATCTTCTTTACTGAGACCTGTTCTCGTATCTTATTTGAATGTTGGCGGTAATAATAATGTCACTGCATCGGTAGACAAACTTTTGGAAAGACTTAAAGTGGAAACACCAAGAGGACAAGTAGTGCTCTCTGAACTGATTGATATTTTTGACGCCTACGATATGAAGGAATTTAAAACTAAATACCTTACGCAGGCTAAAAATCTGAAATGTACCATCACCGACCGATTGGCAGCAACATTAAAAACCAATGCAAATGTTGAGATGGGTGCTACCTTCCCAAACTATACTTTTTATTCCGCTACAAATACTAAAATGAAGTCTTTGGCAGATGTGAAGGCAGACAAAAAGGTGATTGTTTTTTGGTCTTCTACCTGTTCGCATTGTGAGAACGAGCTTCCGCAGTTGCTACCGAAATATCAGGAAATGAAAGCTAAAGGTATAGAAGTTATCGGTCTTTCAATGGATACGGATAAAGATGCTTATACAAAAAAAATAGCAGCATTCCCATGGATCAATGATTCCGAATTGAAAGGTTGGAACAGCAGTTATGGAGAAAAATACAATATTCATGCAACACCTACCTATTTTATTTTAGATGCTAATAACAAGATTATCAGTAAGCCAGACCATGTAGGTGATGTTTTGGAATATTTAAAGCTAAAATAATTTTGGAGGTTTGTAAATATTTTCTATATTTGCACCACCAAAACGGCGAGGTAGCTCAGTTGGTTAGAGCGCAGGATTCATAACCCTGAGGTCACGGGTTCAATTCCCGTCTTCGCTACAGAAACCCCTTTTCTTAAGGGGTTTTTTATTTTGTCCACCCTTTATCAAATTACCATACATTTGCCCTTGACATGAAAGAGCAGGATACTGCATGCTCTCAAAATGTATATTTTTATTTACTAGCTTTAATGCTCAGAAAATATAAATTTTTACAGCAAATTGATTATGATTTTTAAAAATAAAAGTATCCATCTGTTTTCCTTTTTAATTGTCTTTCTTTTTTCCCCTTTAGCGAAAAGCCAGGACAAATGGCCGGACGGAACCAAAATCGACAGGTGGTTTAAAGAAATCAAACCAACAGACATCAATAAATTAGGTAAAAAATACATCCTTACAGCCAACGGCGTGAAGAACGACAGCACGATTCTTCAGACCAAAGAACTACAGGCTGTCATTGATTTGGCTGCAAAAAATGGAGGTGGAGTTGTGGTGGTTCCGAAGGGAACTTTTCTCATCAGTTCGGTTTTCTTCAAACAGGGAACGCATTTGCATCTCGAAAATGGAGCAAAATTAAAAGGAAGTGACGACATTAATGACTTTCCAGTGGTAACCACGAGAATGGAAGGTCAGACGGTGAAATATTTTCCGGCTTTAATTAACGCAGACGGATTGGACGGTTTCACGATTTCCGGTAAAGGAACTTTGGACGGAAACGGACTTCGCTTTTGGAAATCTTTCTGGAAAAGACGCGAGTGGAATCCAAAATGTACTAATATGGATGAAATGAGACCAAGAATTATCTACGTTTCAAATTCCAAAAATGTTCAGGTGGAAGGTATTACCATTAAAAATTCACCTTTCTGGAGCACACATTATTACAAAAGTGATTTTGTGAAATTATTAAATCTGACGATTCTCGCTCCGAAAGAACCTGTAAAAGCGCCAAGTACAGACGCGGTTGACATCGATGCGTGCACCAATTTCTTAATTAAAAATTGCTACATGTCAGTCAATGACGACGCAATCGCTTTGAAAGGTGGAAAAGGTCCTAAATCCGATAAAGACCCGAACAACGGTGAAAACAGAAACGTCCTTATCGAAGACAACAGCTTCGGATTTTGCCACAGCGTTTTGACCTGCGGAAGTGAATCAATTCATAATTACAACGTGATTCTGCGAAATTCTAAAGTGAACGATGCATCGAGATTATTACATTTAAAAATGCGTCCCGACACGCCTCAGCATTACGAATTTCTTACGGTTGAAAACATTACAGGAAATGTAAAAACTTTCTTATATGTGAAAGGCTGGAATCAGTTTTTTGATTTAAAAGGTGAAGAAAGACCGAGAAAAGGTTTGGCCAACAATATTACCATAAAAAATATCGATATCAGTTGTGAAACGGCATTCTCTGTTGAAAAATCTGATTTGTTTGACTTAAAAGATTTCACATTTGAAAACTTCAAAATCAAAGCTCTGAAACCTGAAATGCAAAACCTGAATCACATTCAGAATTTAAAGCAAAAAAATATCAATGTGACGCAGGTTGCTTCTCTCACGCAATCTTACGACAAAAAAGACGATTCCGATATTTCTGCTAAATGAGTTTTTTCACCAAAATATTCGTTCTTTTATGCTTTTGCTCACAGTTTCTGCATTCTCAATCTAAGGAAATCCAATTCCTGAGCGGGACAGATTCTGAGCATACGAAAGAATGGGATTTTTGGATAACCGGCGGGAGAAAATCTGTAAGCTGGAACAAAATTCAGGTTCCTTCGCAATGGGAACAGCAGGGATTTGGCTCGTACAACTACGGGCGGGATTACGTCACCTACGGCAAAAATTTTAAATTCAATGATGAAGTAGGTCTGTACAAACATAAATTTTCAGTTCCGAATTCGTGGAAAGGAAAATCAGTGAACATCGTTTTCGAAGGTTCGATGACCGACACAGAGGTGAAAATTAATGGTAAATTAGCGGGAGAAATTCATCAGGGCGCTTTTTACGAATTTAAATATGATATTTCGGACAAATTAATTTTTGGAAAAGAAAATATCTTAGAAGTTAAAGTATCCAAAATGTCTGCGGACAAAACGGTTAACAACGCAGAACGTCTTGCAGATTATTGGGTTTTAGGTGGAATTTTCCGTCCGGTTTATTTAGAAGCCAACCCTAAAGAAAATATTTCATCAACATCCATCGATGCCAAAGCAGACGGGACTTTCCGTTCTAATATTCATTTAAAAGGAATCAATTCTGTCAACAATGTGAAGGTTGAAATTTTTGATGTTAAAAATAATCTTGCTGGCGAATCTCACGTTCAAATTCAAAAAGGAGATACTTTAAAACAGATTCAATTTTCGGTTAAAAATCCAAAACTCTGGACAGCTGAAACACCAAATTTGTACAAGGCGAAATTCAGTTTAAATAAAAACAGAAAAAATATCTTCCACACCGAAGAAAAATTCGGTTTCCGAACGGTTGAAATCCGCAAAGGCGACGGAATTTACATCAACGGAACCAAAGTCAAAATGAAAGGCATCAACCGTCATGTTTGGTGGCCTGAAACAGGTAGAGCGGTTAACAAAAACATCGATTTGATGGACGTTCAGCTTATCAAGGAAATGAATATGAATGCAGTTCGATGCGCTCATTATCCACCGAATAAATCCTTTCTTCAGATTTGCGATTCTTTGGGTTTATATGTTTTGGATGAATTGGCGGGGTGGCAAAAAAAATACAGTACCAAAGTCGGTAAAAGGCTCGTGAGAGAAATGGTTACGCGAGATGCCAATCATCCATCCGTTATTTTTTGGAGCAACGGAAACGAGGGCGGACATAATTTTGATTTGGATGCGGAATATGCAAAATATGACTTGTCCAACCGTCCTGTAATTCACGCGCATCACAAGCCTGGAAATGCTTTCAACGGAATTGACTGCAACCATTACGAAGATTATTACAGCACCAAAAAAATTCTTGAAGGAGAAAATATTTATATGCCAACCGAGTTTCTGCACGCGCAGGACGACGGCGGTGGCGGAACTTCTCTGGCCGATTATTGGGAACTTCACTGGAATTCCAAAAAAGGTGCGGGCGGTTTTCTCTGGGCATTTGCAGACGAAGGTTTGGTACGAACCGATTTTAATAATCAACTCGATGTGAACGCAATCAACGCTCCGGATGGAGTGTTGGGTCCGCATCGTGAAAAAGAGGGGAGTTTTTACGCGATTCGGGAAATTTACAGTCCGGTAAAAATTGATTTGAAAACGTTGCCGAATGATTTTAATGGAACAATTCCTGTTGAAAACCGGTATCATTTTACGAACTTAAATGAATGTCAGTTTGAATGGAGATTAGTCAAATTTAAAACTCCATTTTCTTCAGAATCCGGATTTGATATTGTTCAAAATGGAAAAGCAGAATCTCCAAATATAAAACCGGCTCAAAAAGGAAATATTAATTTAAATCTTCCAACCAACTGGAAAGAAAATGAAGTTCTACGGCTGACTGCTACCGATTCCTTTGGAAAAGAGATTTACACCTGGACTTGGAAATTGAGGTCTAATGATGAAATTTCAAAACAGTTTTCAAAATCATTAATTAAAGAATTTCCGGTTTCAGTTATCGAAAATGATTCCTTATTTGTTTTAAAATCAGACGAGAAAGAATTTTCATTTGGAAAAAAAGATGGATTATTAAAGTCTGTCATATTAGATAAAAAAGGCAAAAAAATGACCTTCCGAAACGGACCGGTTTTCGTGAATGGAAAAACAGAATTATCAACCATAAAAGCTTTTGCAGAAGGACAAAATCAAGTCATTCAGATTTCATACAAAGACGGAAAAAAAACAGTTTGGAGATTAAATCCGAATGGTATTTTAGAATTGAATTATGAATATTCGCTTGCCGGAGATTATCAGTTTGCAGGTGTAAGTTTTGACTATCCCGAAAATTATGTCATCGGCGCGAAGTGGCTCGGCAAAGGTCCATATCACGTTTGGAAAAACAGAACTCAGGGACAGACTTACAGCGTTTGGCAAAATCTCAAGAACTCAACCAGAACAGGTTTTTCACCTTGGATTTATCCTGAATTTAAAGGCTATTTTGACGATATTTCGTGGTTGCAATTGAATACGGCAGAGGGAAAAATAACAGTCGGAACGAAAGAAGAAAAAATGTTCGTCAGACTTTTTGATTTTTACGGAATTTACGGAGCTGAAGGGTATCCGAAACTACCGACGGGAAATATTTCTTTCTTCGATGCGATTCCTCCATTGGGAACAGCCTTGGCGTTTAACATTAATAATGACACTTCGACTTTAGGCCCTGAAAGTGAACCGAACCATTTGAATGGAACTTTTAAAAGAACTCTGTATTTCTATTTTGGCCTGCCGGATTTGGGCGATGAAAATAAACAGTTTACAATGCCGAAAGAAAATATTTTAACAGATTAAAATGAAGAGCTGGATAAGATTTTTGACGCTGTTTTTAGGTTCGCTTTTGTTCGCACAACAGACGAGTTTCAGGTTTGATTTTGGCACAGACAGAACCGAAAACGGATTTATTCCCATCACATCAACATCGAAATTTGATAAGAAAATCGGTTACGGATTTATGGATATTTCCGGTTTGAAATCTGTTGATAATGGCGGAAATGCTTTAACGGGAGATTTTATAACCAGCGAAAAACCATTCTATTTTTCAGTCGCAATTCCTGAAGGAAATTATAATATTATATTAAATCTTGGAGATACGGAAGGGAATTCGGAAACAACCGTAAGAGTAGAAAACCGCCGTCTGATGTTGAATGACATCAAAACAAAAAAGGGAGAAATCATTGAAAAACAAATCACGGTTCACGTCAAAGACAGCATTATCCGAAATCAGGAAGGAACTCAAATCGGAATTGTAAAACTGAAACCGAGAGAAAGAAAATATTTGCATTGGGATAATCTTTTAACGATTGAATTCAATGACAAAGCACCAAAAGTTTGTTCGGTCATCATTCAGCCTAACAAAACCGCGAAAACCATTTATCTTACCGGCGATTCCACGGTTGTGGATGCGCAGTACGAACCGTGGGCGTCGTGGGGACAGATGTTGCCGTATTTTTTCGTTCCGAATGAAGTCGTGATTGCCAACTACGCCGAAAGCGGAGAAACCTTGAAAGCCTTCGAAGACCGTCACCGAATCGATAAAATCTGGAATAAAATAAAGCCCGGAGATTATCTGTTCATTCAGTTCGGGCACAACGACCAGAAAGCGGGCAACAGCATTAAATCGGGTTATCGAAAAAGATTAAAAGAATGGATTTTGAAAGCCAAAGAGTTAGGAGCAATTCCTGTTTTGGTTACTTCAATGAACCGCAGAGTTTTTGATGGAAATAATAAAATCGTCAATACTTTAGATGATTTTCCTGATGCAATGCGTGAAATTGCGAAAGAGGAAAAAGTCGATTTAATTGATTTGAATGCCTTAAGCAAAACCTTATTCGAAGCGATGGGACCGGAAGAAGCAAAAAAAGCATTCGTACATTATCCCGCAAATTCTTATCCCAACCAACCGGCGGCTTTGGCGGATGACACGCACTTCAATACGTATGGAGCTTACGAATTGGCGAAATGTGTCGTGAAATCAATTGTAGACCAAAGTTTACCGTTAAAGAAATATATTTCAAAAAATGATAAAAATTTTAACCCAAATAAACCTGATAAAGCTGAAGACTTTCACTGGCCGGAATCTGTTTTTATGGAATCTTTGAAGCCTGATGGAAATTAGGATTTAAGAGTGATTCGAACCGAAATTTTGTTTGCCCCAATCCTAAAGGGAGCAAAATTTCTAAGAGAGTTATGAGAAAATAATTCCTTTCATTCTGAGTATACTCGAGGAAAAAGTTAAGAGAAATAATGTAGATGAAACAGGTATGTCCTGAAAGGACGTTATCAAAAGCATTGGGTGATGCCCAATGATAAAGTGAAAGAAATAGCAAACAAGCCCTGAAAGGGCGAAATCAGAACGTATCAAAAAAAAATCTTTGATTTTTAAAACTAATGTGTTCTTTATAGCAGTCGAATCATTCACTAATAAATAACTAATATGTCCAAAAAATCTTTTGTGACTTTTGTGGTTAATTAAACAGTCAAAAATGAAAATTAAAAATATAGTCAGTCTCAGTCTCCTCTGTTTTGCCTTCGGAAATCTTTCCGCACAAAACCCGTGGCCCAAAACCACCGAGACCGCAAAACCGTGGACCCGATGGTGGTGGATGGGAAATGCCGTTGACGAAAAGGGTTTGGATAAACAACTGACAACTTTAAATCAAGCAGGTTTTGGAGGTGTGGAAATCGTGCCGATTTACGGCGCAAAAGGTTTTGAAAAACAATATCTTACTTACCTTTCTCCGGAGTGGATGAAAATGCTGCAGTTCACGACCAACAAAGCAAAAAGCCTGAATATGGGCGTTGATATGTCGGTAGGAACAGGTTGGCCAATCGGTGGTCCACAAGTTGACGAACAGGATGCGGCGACAAAGATGATTGTTCAGACCTATACGATTTCATCGGGTGAAAAATTTTCAGATAAAATCGTTCTGAAAGATGAGAAACAGAAGAATTTAAAAACAATAAAACTTGATGTTGTCACGGCTTACAATGAAAAAAATGAAGCTGTAGTTTTAACGGATAAAATCAATGCTGACGGAACTTTAAACTGGAAACCTAGTTTAGGAAAATGGACGGTTTACGCGGTTTTTGTGGGCAAAACTTTACAAAAAGTAAAACGTGCGGCGCCAGGTGGCGAAGGTTACACTTTAGACCACTTTTCGCCGGACGCAACCAAAGATTATCTGAAAACTTTCGATAAGGCGTTTGGAAATTCCAACTACGGAATCAGGTCTTTTTTCAATGACAGTTATGAGGTTTATAATGCCGATTGGACGCCGGATTTTTTAAATGAATTCAAAAAAAGACGAGGTTATGATTTAAGTCCGTTCATCAAATATCTCGTGAGCAACGAGGAAAATGAAATTGCAGGAAGAGTAAAATCGGATTACAGAGAAACTCTGAATGAATTGATTTTAAATAATTTCACCAAAGATTTTACCAACTGGGCGCATTCCAAAAACTCAAAAAACACCAATCAGGCACACGGTTCGCCGGGAAATTTGTTGGATTTATATGCAGCAGTCGATATTCCCGAATCTGAAACTTTCGGAAGTTCGATTTTTGAGATTCCGGGGTTGAAGAGAGATACTGCGGACATTCAGAAATCAGATATGCCGGATTTTAATATGTTGAAATTTGCTTCTTCGGCAGCGAATGTGACAGGCAAAAAATTAACTTCCAACGAAACTTTTACCTGGCTGACAGAACATTTCAAAACCTCGTGGTCACAGGCGAAACCGGAAGTTGAACAAGTGTTTTTATCAGGAATCAACCACGTTTTTTATCATGGTACGACTTATACTCCAGCGGATTTGAAGTTTCCGGGATGGTTGTTTTATGCGTCGGTGAATTTCGTTCCTGAAAACAGTTTGTGGCCGCATCTGAAAGGATTAAATTCTTATATCGAACGCACGCAATCTGTTTTGCAAAGCGGAAAATCGGATAACGAACTGCTGATGTACTGGCCGATTTACGACCAGTGGGCGAGTCCGAAGGGGAAGGATGTTACGTTCAAAGTTCATAACGTGGAAAAATGGCTGGTGCCGACTCCGATGTACGAAAATATGAATAAGCTCAGTAAAATGGGGTATTCTCTCGATATGATTTCGGATAGAATGATTGGCGAATCGACGTCGCAAAATCAGAAAATTCAGGTTTCAAAGGAAGGCTCGGCTTATCATGTTTTAATTATTCCTGAACTGACGTATTTGCCGGAATCTACCTTAAAAAAAATAGTGGATTTAGCACAAAACGGCGCATCAATTATCTTTCAAAACGAACCAAAAGATATTCCCGGAAACTTTGAAGTGGAAAAAAGAAGAACGCAGTTAAAATCTTTATGGAATCAGATTCCGTTTCAAAACCAGTCCGGAAATGTAAAATTTGCTAACGTTGGTAAAGGAAAAATTGTTCTGAGTTCTGATGTTGCAAAAGCTTTGGAATATTTAAAAATTGAAAGAGAAAAACTGACTGATACGGGATTGAAATTCGTCAGAAGACAGTTCGATGGCGGAAAATACTATTACATCGTCAACCATACTTCAAAGGAAATCAATCAAAGTATTCCGTTGAATTTTGTTGGAAAACAAGTGACTTTTATGAATCCTGAAAATGGAGATTATGGACTTGCAGAGATTCAGAATAATTTAGTGAGGGTTCAGTTAAAATCTGGAGAATCATTAATTCTCAAAACTTCTGAAATTCCGGATAATTCAATTACAAAATGGAATTACACTGAAAAAATTGATTCATCAATTATCTTAGACGAGCCTTGGCAACTCACTTTCAAAGAAGGCGGTCCAGAACTTCCGAAGACCAGAACTTTAGACAAACTTCAGCCTTGGACGAACTTCGCGGAAGATGCTTCAACCCTAAGTTTTTCCGGAACCGGAGTGTACACGACGACTTTAAAATTAAAAAAGAAAAACGCCGACGATTATCTTCTGAAATTCGATAAACTCTATGAAAGTGCTCGAGTGATTGTCAACGGTCAGGATGCCGGAATTGTCTGGAGTCTGCCTTTTGAAATCAACATCGGAAAATATTTGAAGAAAGGAAAAAATACCATCCAAATCGAAGTCTGCAACCTGATGGCCAACAGAATCCGTGATATGGACCAGAAGAAAATCCAGTGGCGAAATTACCACGAAATTAATTTTGTGAATATTAACTATAAGCCGTTTGACGCATCCAACTGGAAAGTTCAGCCTTCCGGTCTGGATGGAGAAATTCAATTAATTCCAATTCATTATTCGAAATAAAAATTAATTATGACTAAAAATATCATAAAAACATTAGCATTAGGAACTTTGCTGACCTTCAGTTTTTCCAATGCTCAGCAAAAACCGAAAGTAGTTTTAGACAACTTTTTCAACAACGAAAAAAAGGAAAATAAAGAAACCAAAGTTCTGGAGTCGTGGCATTACACGTGGAACGACACCAGCAACGGTGGGTTTTCTCTGTTGGGAGAAATCTTCACAAAACAAGGTGCAGAAATCAGTACTTTGACGACGGCCCCGACCAAAAAAGATTTGAAGAATACCAATATTTACATCATTGTAGATGCCGATATTGACAAAGAAGCGTACGGCGGAAAGGCGAATCTGATTGACCCGACCAGCATCAAAAACCTGACAGATTGGGTGAAAAAAGGTGGTGTTTTGGTTCTGATGAGCAACGATAACGGCAATTCAGAGTTCGAACATTTCAACAAACTGGCTGGCGAATTTGGAATTCATTTCAACGATGACAGCTACAACCGAGTTCAGAAAAGAGAATTTGAGCAGGGAAAAGTGATGGTTCCAGCCGGAAACGAAATTTTCGCTGAGCAGAAATTATATATGAAGGAAGTGGCAACGGTTTCCGTGAAAAGTCCGGCGAAAGAATTGCTTTCTGCGGAAGGCAAAAACATCGCAGCCATCGCAAAAATAGGCAAAGGAACTGTTTTCGCACTAGGCGACCCGTGGTGCTACAACGAGTATATCGACGGCAAAAAACTTCCTGCAGATTTCACCAATTATCAGGGAACTGAAGAGTGGGTGAAATGGTTGTTGAAACAGACTTCTAAGAAATAATTTTTTTAAGTGCAATCGGTTGAAGTTGTGTAGCAAGATTTATTTGGGCAGCTTACTCCGCCTGTAGTTAATCCTGAGCTTTGTCGAAGGACTCCCGCTTTTTTGCTCGTCGATCCTCCTCACAAAAAGAGCTCCGCTTAAGTCGGGCTGCGAGAGATTCACCGTTCAAAATTGCTTTTAAATTTTGAAAAACCCTGAAAGGGCAATATCAAAAGCATTGGGTGATGCCCAATGACAGATTAAAGGAAGATTTCACACAGCCTTGAAAGGGCAAAATCAATTAAATGAACCTTTGGAAAACGGCAACCATTAACCAAAACTTATAAAATCAGAATTATGAATGTAAAATTCAAATTTATTTTAGGTGCAATTCTTTTTTCAGAACTCCTGTCAGCACAACGACAAATGGAATATCTGAAACGGGGAATTGTTGCCATACCTTCAGATTCAGGTGTTTTTGTGAGTTGGCGTTTGCTTGGCACAGAAGCTCAGAATACTCATTTTGATTTGTACCGGACTGAAAATAATTCAACCAAAAAGCTGAACGAAAAACCACTTTCAAACGAAACTAATTTTTTAGATAAAACCGCTGAAAAAGCAAAAAACTACACTTATTTCGTCAAATCAAATACTAAGGATAAAACGGTTGATACTGATTCTGCAAACTATGTCGCGAATCAAAAACCTTATTTTTCAATTCCTCTAAAAACGCCAGCAGGTTATACTCCAAACGACGCTTCTGTAGCCGATTTGGACGGAGATGGCAAATACGAAATCATCCTTCATCAGACAGGAAGGTCGAAAGACAACAGCCAAAAAGGAGAAACCGACCCGCCGATTATTCAGGCGTATAAAATGGATGGCAAGCTTTTGTGGGAAATCAATTTAGGCAAAAACATCAGAGAAGGAGCGCATTATACACAATTTTTAGTCTACGACTTAGACCAGGACGGAAAAGCTGAAATTGTAATGAAAACCGCCGACGGAAGCAGAGACGGAAAAGGGAAATTCATTGGCGACCCGACAAAAAATTACGTCAACGAAAACGGAATGATTCTCTCCGGACCGGAATTTCTGACTGTTTTTGACGGAGAAACCGGAGCAGAAATTAACACCGTCAATTATGAAGTTCCAAGATTTGCAGGCAGTTTAAATCCAACCGACGAACAAATGACAGAAACCTGGGGCGACGCGAAAGGAAACCGACTAGACCGATTTTTGGGAGCTGTTGCTTATCTGGATGGCAAAACGTCGAGTGTGATTATGTCGAGAGGATATTACACCAGAACGGCAATTGCAGCCTGGGATTATAAAGATAAAAAATTGAGTCTTCGTTGGCTTTTTGATACCGAAAGCTCAGAAGAAAATAAAAAATACCGTGGACAGGGAAATCACAATCTCAGCATTGCGGATGTCGATAACGACGGAAAAGATGAAATTGTTTTCGGGGCAATGACCGTTGATGACGACGGAAAAGTGTTGAACAGCACAGGTTTCGGTCACGGCGATGCTTTGCACGTTGGAGATTTAGACCCATCCAATCCGGGATTGGAAATTTTTGATATTCAGGAGAGGTTTGATGATGCAGGAGCGCATTTCAGGGACGGCAAAACCGGGAAAGTTTTATGGAAATTACCATCAACTGTTTACAGTGAATCCAGTAAATTTCAGGGCCCGGGGCGAGGTTTGTCATTAAATATTGACCCTCGTTACGAAGGTTCGGAATCATGGGCTGCAGGAGCTGGATTGAAAGGAGTTTATAACACGAAAGGAAAAAAAATCAGCAATAAAAATCCGCCAGCCAATATGGGAATTTATTGGGACGGTGATTTTTTAAGCGAAATTTTGGATGGAACAAACGTATCAAAATGGGACTGGAAAAAAGAAAAATCCAACCTGATTTTTGATGCTAAAAGTTTCCAGTGTGAATCGAATAACGGAACGAAGAAAAATCCGGCTTTGGTGGCTGATTTATTCGGAGACTGGCGTGAAGAGGTGATGTACAGAACGGCCGATAATCAGGAACTGAGAATTTTTTCTACAACAATTCCAACGAAACACAGGCTGTACACTTTGATGCATAATCCGCAATATAGATTGAGTATAGTGTGGCAAAATGTTGGGTACAATCAGCCACCGCATACCGATTATTATTTGGATGAATCGATTAAGGAAATGCCTAAACCGAATGTTGTAACTATAAAATAGATTTACTGGAAAGATTTTAACCACAAATCGAAGATTCGACGAAGTCAAAATCACAAAAGATTTTAAACACATTGGTAATTTGGAGTTTGTGATTTGACCTTTAAAGAGAGCACATCAGTTTCGAAAATCAAAGATTTTCACATTAGCCTTAGTTAAGCGAAGCGGCTTCGTGAAACAAAAAAAAATTTAAATAAAAACTCTGTGAGCTTCGTGTTCAAAAAAATAAAAGTATTATGAAAATAAAGTTCATGCTGCCAATTTTAGCTTTGATTTTAATTATCGGAGCGTCATTTCAAAAACTTCAGGACAGACCTGTTCTTTACATCATAGGAGATTCGACCGTACAGAATGGTTCTGGGAAAGGTGCAGACTCACTTTGGGGATGGGGAAGTTTTATGAATTTATTTTTAGATACAGCAAAAATTGAGATTCAGAATCATGCGAAAGGTGGCAGAAGCAGCAGAACTTTTATCACAGAAGGCCGGTGGCATTCGATTATGAAAACCACTAAAAAAGGCGATTATGTTTTGATGCAGTTTGGTCATAACGATGGCGGCGAACTGGCCGATACTTTAAGGGCAAGAGGTACGATAAAAGGAATTGGAGACGAGTTGAAAGATATCTACAACCCTATCCGTAAAGTGGACGAAACGGTTTATACTTACGGTCATTACATGAGAAAATACGCAAATGAGGCGAAATCCAAAGGTGCAATTCCCATCATCGTTTCACCAATTCCAAGAAATAAATTTGATGAGAAAGGTAAAATTGAAAAAGACCAATACGGAATCTGGGCTCAGGAAGTTGCCCAACAAACCGGCGCTTATTTTTTAGATTTAAATACAATGGTCATCAAAAAATATGAAAAAATGGGAGCCGAAAAAGTAAAAGCCTATTTCCCAAAAGACCATACGCATACCAATGAAGCAGGCGCCATTTTCAATGCTGAATTGGTAGCGAAAGGTATCAGGGATTTAAAGAAATGTGAACTTAAGAAGTATTTAAAATAACGAAACAATATTCTAAACGCTATGGGCGCAAGGATTTTTTAATCATTATGAATATTTTCCGTTCGCAATGGCACTCCGTTCAGCAAATGTTAACAGAAGCCATCGTTGAGTGAAACGCCTTTGCGAACTAAAAAATCAGCAGAGAATTAATAAATGCATAGCGAACGTTGCGTTTAAATCTTATAATTAGAGAAAAATAAATATATAATACTTATGAAAAAACTGTTAACAACAGGTTTTTTTGCACTGATCATCGGAGGATTGACTTCCTGTTCGGTACAGAAGAATGCTTCAGCAAACAAAGTGGAAATTCCCAACAAAAAAGAAGTTTTGGAGGTTTCAAGAAGAGCAAACCAATACTTTATGGACAAGTGGCCGGATACCAAAAAGGACATCGTTGGTAAGAAAGTCTGGCCAAGTAATCTCTGGACGAGAGCGGTATACTACGAAGGTTTGATGGCGCTTCACTCTGTAGATCCAAAGAAAGAATATTACGATTACGCAATGTCTTGGGCAAACAATCACAAGTGGGATTTACAGCGTGGAACATACACCCGAAACGCCGATCATCAGGCTTGCGGACAGACCTATCTCGACCTTTACGAAATCGACGGAAGAAAACATCCTGAAAGAATTAAAAATGTAAAAGCTGCGATGGACAGCATGATTGCCACTAAAAAAGTAGATGACTGGTGGTGGATTGATGCCCTTCAAATGTCGATGCCGATTTTTACTAAATTAGGTAGAATCACAGGCGAGCAAAAGTATTTTGACAAAAATTACGAAATGTATGCATATACAAAATACAAGCATGGCGGAAACGGTTTGTATAATCAAGCCGATAAAATCTGGTGGAGAGACAAAGATTTCGTACCGCCTTACAAAGAGCCAAATGGTGAAGACTGTTACTGGAGCCGTGGAAACGGTTGGGTAGTGGCTGCGTTAGCAAAAACGCTGCAAGACACGCCTAAATCTGATCCTCATTATAAAGAATATCTGCAGGATTATAAAGATATGTTGGCAGCTTTACTTCCCATCCAAAAGGAAGATGGGTTCTGGAATGTGAGTTTACACGATCCAAACAATTTCGGTGGAAAAGAAACAACAGGAACTGCACTTTTCGTGTATGGAATGGCGTATGGCGTGAACAACGGATTAATCGACAGAGCTACTTATCTACCCGTTTTGGTTAAAGCATGGAATGCAATGGTCAAAGATTCTGTTCAGCCTAACGGATTTTTAGGCTGGGTTCAAGGAACTGGAAAAGAGCCGAAAGACGGTCAACCTTTAGCTGTAGATAAAGTTCCTGATTTCGAAGATTATGGATTAGGATGTTTCCTGCTTGCGGGTAGTGAAGTTTATAAATTGAAGTAGTTTTTAGCTCGCGCAGATCAAGGTGATTTTGCAGATCTTTAAAATATAAGTCTGCTCAAACCTTCAAGGTTTCTAAAACCTTGAAGGTTTTTTTATGAGATAGTTTCATGCATCTGTGCTTTAAACTTTCTCATCATGAGAAACCCTAATCGCACACATTGAATAAACTTTCTCATAAGAGGGAAACCTTGCCGCACCCGTGTGATGAACTTTCCCCTAAAGTAGATTGTATGTTGCAAACGTGCTTTAAACTTTCCCTAAAACTGTCTTTAAAAATAAAATACTAATCTTTTTAACACGAAATCACCCATCATCAAACATCCATAGATCAAACCTAACGGGTTTTCAAAACCCGTTAGGTTTTTTGTTTTTTGGATGAAAAATTAATTGGAAGTCAAACGCATTTTTGAAATGGATTTTTACTCTAAACAATAAAAAGAGCTCTGATTAATTTTCAGTTTTAATCTAAATTCCAGAATGTCACAATATTTAGGGCAAATTTTAAAAGTTTTAAGAATAAAATATTATAGATAAAATTCATTAAAACAACAACTTAAACCAAAATTTGTAAATCGTGTGAATTTTATTATTTTTCAAAATCATCATACATGACACTACAAGACGCGCAATCGGTTACATCTTGCTAATTTTCAAATTCAATCAATCAGAAAAATTATGAACGCACTATTAGGAGTACTATTTCATTTCCTCGGAGGCTTTGCTTCGGGCAGTTTTTATATGCCGTACAAAAAAGTAAAAGGATGGCAATGGGAAACTTTTTGGTTGATTGGAGGAACTTTCTCTTGGATTATCGTTCCGCCGTTGGCTGCATTTCTTACGATTCCTGATTTTTGGGAAATCATTCAGAATGAAAGTTCGGCTATTATAGGATTTACATTTCTATTTGGGGCACTTTGGGGAATTGGTGGTTTTATGTATGGATTAGGAGTTCGTTATCTGGGTGTCGCATTGGGAAGCAGCATTATGTTGGGGCTTACGATGGTAATCGGTTCACTATTGCCTTCTATCTATTATGAATTTAATCCTGAAGCAGGAAAAGACAATATCGGTTTAATGTTTTCCAGCGATTGGGGAAAAATGGTTCTTTTAGGACTTTTGGTCTGCGTTGTCGGAATCATCATCAGCGGAAAAGCTGGTGTTATGAAAGATAAAGAACTTCAGACAGATGCGATCGATCCTCACGGAATGGAAGTAAAGACGGAATATAAATTTGGTTTAGGATTGATCGTTGCGATTATTTCGGGAGTTTTAAGTGCCTGTTTCAATTTCGGATTGGAAGCTGGAAAACCAATGGCGAATGTTGCCAATGAAGCATGGAAATTGGCAAATCCAAATCAGGGAGAATTTCTTTTTCAGAATAATGTAACGTATGTTGTTGTTCTTTGGGGCGGTATGTTGTCGAATCTGATCGGTTGTCTTTATCTTTCATTTAAAAATAAATCATATTTAGATTATACCAAAAAGAGTGTTCCTGTCGTAAAAAACATCATCTTCTGTGCGTTGGCAGGAACGATGTGGTTTTTACAGTTTTTCTTTTACGGAATGGGAGAAAGCAAAATGGGGAACGGCCCAAGTTCATGGATTTTGCACATGGCATTTATTATTTTAATAGCAAACCTTTGGGGCGTGATTATTAAGGAATGGAAAGGCGTTTCCAAAAAAACAATCACTACCATTTCATTGGGAATGTTTGTACTGTTTATTTCTATATTGATTGTAGGATACGGAAATTCAATAAGGTAATGGCAAGGAAAGCATTTAAAATGTTCCTCAACAAAAGCGCTGAAGCTGAATACAAAAAACGTCATGAGGAAACCTGGCCAGAAATTAAAAACTTGCTCAAGGATGCAGGAGTTTCAAATTATTCAATTTTTTTGGATGAAGAAACAAATGTATTATTTGGTGTTCTGGATTATGACGATGAAATCAGATATCAGAACATTCCATTGCAGCCAATAATGCAGAAGTGGTGGGATTACATGAAAGATTTAATGGAAACCAATGAAGACAATTCACCGAAAAGCGCGGATTTACAGGAAGTTTTTTATTTAAAATAAAAAAACACAACAGGAAATTTCATATTCAGTTAACATATTTTTTAGAGTTCAATTTAGCTATTGATGGGCAACTAAATTTTTTAGTTGCCTTTTTTATCAAGTCTTATGCCAATAATTGAAATTGTTCAGGAGAAAACATGATAAATATCAGCACAGGTATGGTTGTATAAATTTAAATATTTCTCGCTATTTAATGATTAAATTAACAATAAATTCATTTTTAAATAAAATAATATATAAATTATTAAGAAAAATTATAAATTTTATAATGCAGGATATGGCAGGATGCTAAAACATTTGTAAGAATGTACTTTTCAAACATAATTCAATGTAAATAAAAATTAATATATGTCTATCAAAGTTAAACACAAGAATTTTAAGCCACTCATGGCGCCGCTGTTTTTGCTGGCATCAGGTCTTATGTTTGCACAGCAGAAAGCAAATGATTCTGTAAAAACAGACAATACAAAAGACATCGAGGAAGTTGTGGTAATCGGATATGGAAAGGTGAAAAAATCTGATCTTACCGGTTCTGTCGCTTCGGTTTCTGCAAAAGAACTGGCGGCGACTCCCGCAATGAACGCTTTACAGGCTTTGCAGGGTAGAGCCGCAGGTCTGAATATCGTGACATCAGGCGGAGCTCCCGGTGCTGGTGCCAACGTTACCATCCGTGGTGGGGCATCCATCACTTCGGGTACTTCTCCTTTATATATTGTTGATGGTTTCCAGCTTGATAATGCGTTGAACGTAATCAACCCCAACGATATTGAAAGTATTGACATATTGAAAGGGCCTTCAGCAATCGCCATTTATGGTGCACGTGGTTCAAACGGTATTATCATTATCAAAACGAAAAGCGGTAAAAAAGGTAGAACCGTAATTAATTATAATTCTTTCATGGCATTTGATATGCTTTCGAAGAGAATAGATATGATTTCAAACTCTGAGCAGTTTGTAAAATATCAGTATGAAATGGCTCAGCTGCAAGGTAAAACCACGCAGTGGAGTAACGTCTTCGACAACAGTTTAGGTACCGACACGCCTGGTTTCTATACCGGTGTTTTCAACAGAATTTCAAACCGTTACGGAAATGCAAGTGCTTTAGACTGGCAGGAAAAAATGTTGGGAAGTACTGGGATGACGCAAAACCATAACGTAAACTTCTCTACAGGAAACGAAAAAACCCAGGCTTTTGTAAGTTATAACTACAACAAACAGGATGGTTTGCTCCAAAACTACAGCGAGACGAGAAACTCATTGCGTGCCAATATCAATTCAGAGTTGAAAAAAGGCTTTAGAGTAGATTTCAGCACCATGTTTACTTCAAACTCTACCAATGGTGGAGGTGCGTACAGTGGGATCAAAAAAATCCTTCTTCAGCCGATCACCGGAGGGACACTTTTTACAGATGATGAGCTGTACAACACGCAGACTTTCCCGGATTTTTCAAGTTTAGATTCCGGATATGATACCGAAAACCCTTTTGTAGAGACCAATGCGTCTACTTCAAACAACCGCTCAAGAACGTTTTTGGCTAATATGGGATTGGAAGTTGATTTCCTTAAAAACTTTACTTTCAGAACCGCAGGGCAATACCAGTGGAGCAACAGTAAATCTACATCTTTTTCAGATGAAAACTCAAGGGCATTCCTCACAGATCCTGTAAATACGGGGATCAATGGAAGCATAGGAAACAGTGAGTCTTACAGATATCAGATTACCAATACCGTAAATTATACCAATACTTTTGGCGAAAAGCACAAAGTAAGTGCTTTGGCAGGGCAGGAAGCTGTCTATTCTCAGTCTGAAAGCAACAGCATGAGGCTGATAAAATTCCCTATTGCGAATTCTGGTCTGGATGATATTAGAAATGCAACTGTACAGGATAAATCTGCTGGCAGAGGTACTCCAAATACCTTACTTTCTTATTTCGGGAGAGTAAATTATACTTATGACGACCGTTATTTGGTAACAGGTACCCTTCGTTATGACGGTTCTTCGAAATTCGGAATTGGGAGAAAATGGGGGCTGTTCCCTTCGGCTGCTGTAGCCTGGAGACTATCGCAGGAAAATTTCTGGCAAAACTCTAAGATCTCTAATGTTATTAATGATGTGAAATTCAGATATGAATATGGGGTAACAGGAAACAATGATGTTGACAGTAACATATTTTTCACCAACATTGTACAGACAGATTATCCAATCAACAACACACCGGGAAATCCTGCTTACGTGCCGGGAACCAACCTTGGAAATAAAAACGCAAGTTGGGAAGAGTCTCAAAACTCAAACTTAGGGATGGATTTGGCGTTATTTAACAACAGAATTAAATTAACCGCTGAAGTATATGATAATAAAGTAGTCGGAATGCTTTTAAACAGCGTTTTTCCGGCGTCTACAGGGTATGTAAGACGGGTTGAGAATATCGGATCAATGACCAACCGTGGGATGGAATTTACATTAAATACCGTCAACTTTAAAAATGCAGGATTCAGATGGACTACCGATTTGAATTTCTCTGCAAATAGATCTGAAGTATTATCACTCGAGAAAAACCAGCCCAATAAAACATTCTCTGTGGGTGGAAACAGAACTGGTGTCGTTACCTATTACGCTACAGTGGGTGAGCGTTTGGGAGATATGTACGGGTATGTTTATCAGGGAGTTTATACAACAGATGACTTCCTTGTGAATACTGACGGTTCTTTTGGAGCTCTGAAACCAGGTGTTGTAAAACCGGCTACAGGTACCGCAAGACCGGGTGATATGAAATTTGCCGCTGACAACGAAGCAGGTGATCAGTTTACCAGAAAATTGCAGAAAATCGGAAACGGTACACCGGATTTCTTCGGAGGTTTTCAGAACAATTTCTCTTATAAAGGCTTTGACCTTGCGGTATTTATGAAATTCAGTGTAGGCGGCGACATCTATAATGCAACAAAGCACAGTTTAAGCCCGTATGCTCTATATCAAAACGTGCCAACCGAATTTGGAAGCAATTATTACCGTTTGATTGATCCTAATACCGGGCAAATTACCAATAATATTCAAAGGTTAAAAGAATTAAATCCAGACGAGGGTTCACGTACATGGAGCTTAAGCAATGCTAATTCTCAGAATATTACCTATCCATCATCATATTATGTGGAAGATGGTTCTTATTTAAGAATTGCGCAGGTTACTTTAGGATATAGCTTCGAAAGAGAGTTTTTGCAAAATGTAGGATTGTCGAACGCTCGTATTTACTTAACTTTGAATAACTTGGCGACAATTACCGGATATTCGGGATACGATCCTGAGGTTTCATCTGCAAGTGGGGTTGCTGTGACACCGGGCTTTGATAATTCTGCCTATCCAAGATCAAAAAGTTATGTTTTGGGAATCAATTTAACATTCTAACTTATTTAAATTTAAATATCATGAAAAAATATACTTTTGTAAAAAGCTTGCTGGTCATCCCTTCTTTGGTGATTGCCACTCTATTCGTTAATTCTTGTAGTGAAGATTTTCTCGATCAGCCTTCCTACACAGCTATAGATACCGAATCGGCATTTAAAGATTTGCCAACTGCAGATATGTTTATACAGGGATGTTACAGAGCTTTAGTACCTACTGAAATGTATTATCAGATGGGGGCAGGCGATACCGTAATGCACTCAGCTGAAGATGGCTCTACCAACAATTCAAAATACAATATCTGTAATTACAAATACGACGCTTTTACGCCCAATACACTTACGGGTATTTACTCTACAATGTATCAGTCTATTGAAAGAACAAACATTGCTATCAGTAGATTGTCAACACTGGAAGTGAGTGCTAGACGGGATGCTTTAATTGCGGAGGCTAAAGCAATCAGAGCATATTGCTACTATAACTTAATAAGAGTCTATGGGGATGTTCCTGCTGTTTGGTTGCCTCTCGAAGAACTGGATCCTAACGACCCGAGTACTTTATACCCAAAACGTGCTTCACGTGACGAGATTTATGATCATATCATCGCAGATCTTCAGCAATCTATTCCGGCAATGCCAACTTTAGGCCAGGCTGGTTACCCTACCACAGAAAGATTAACAAGACCTGCAGCCAATGCTCTTTTAGCGAGAATCGCACTGTATGCTGGTGGATATTCACTTCGTTGGCCTTTAAATACTTCTACACCAGGTACAATGTCCCGTCGTCCCGATAATGCAAGGGTACAGCAACTGTATCAGATTGCAAACGATGCATGTTTAGCTGTAATCAATGGAGGTCAAAACTCTTTGATGCAGGCCTCAGGAGGTAAAAGTGGTTTCGAAAGTCTTTGGTTCAACTTCTGCAGAAGAAACTTAAGCACGCTGAATCAGGAAGTGATGTTCCAGATTGCTCAGTTTGGGCCTAATACCAATGGCGGATTCGGAGTGTATGCACACCCGGGTAGTCGTGGTGGTGTTTATGGATCACGTAAAGCTTTACAGTTTTTATTGCCAACGTACTACCTGTCATTCGCTCCGGGAGACACCAGAAGAGATGTATCTTGTACTTCTTACAGTATCTATTTCTTAAATGGCGGTGCAGCTACTGATACCTGGGTTGATGTAGGAACTACATTTTCATGTATTATGCCGGGGAAATTCAGAATTTCTTGGTGTGTAGAGCCTCAGGCTGCAGATTCACGTAACCTGAATGTACCTTTGATCAGATATGCTGATGTACTTTTGATGTTTGCAGAAACTCAGAATTATTTAAATAATGGTCCTACAGCAGCAGGTATTGCAGCATTACAGCAGGTCAGAAACCGTGCAGGTATTGGCTCTATGGCAGTTCCTTCAGGGCAGGCTGCTTTCGATCAGGCACTTGTTCAGGAAAGAAAATGGGAATTTGCAGGAGAGTTTAACCTTCGTACAGATTTAATCAGAATGAACAAGCTTGAAAGCGAAATCCTGGCTACAAGACAGGCTATGAAAGATCTTTCAAACAAAACAGGTGCTTATGCCAACACGCCGACACTTCGTCTTTACAAATATCATAAAAATAATCAGGTTTACGGAGATCCGTTCTTGGCGGTTACGTATATTGATTTAACGAACCCAGCTCAGATTGCCGCTGCCTCAGCAGTTCCTACAAGTTCTGCAAACTATGCAGCCTTCCAGACTACGCTTAAAGGAATTGCAGCAGCAAACGGGCAAACCTCTACAACTGATGATAAATGGTATCCTGCAAGAATGTTTGAAGCCTATACAAGTACATTCAACGGAAACTCAAGAAAGGCAGTAGGATTTACAAGTGGTTTCAATGTACTTCAAATCGGAGCAATCATTTATACTAAACCAACCGGTTCGGCCGAAAATGGCGGAACGTATCCAAACTGGATTGAAGGTGGTGGTGACGGTTTATTCTATGGTTTTGTACCGAATAAAACAGAATTATTACCGTTCGCAAACCAAGCTGCCGGTCATCCAATGATTGATAACCCTAACCTTACACAGTTGCCTGGTTATTAATTTGAAAACAATGTAATTTAAACATTATAAAATAAGCAGTAAAAAGCAGCCCTGTGCCATAAACAAGTTATCGCTTTGGCTGCTTTTTTAATTTTAAGCAAAGTTCATTTTTAGTTAAGTTTTTAACTTTTTGTCAAAGTGCCAAACTTCAGTTTATTTGAATAGTCGCAATGTCAAGTGAAGCTTATAGGAACCTGATACCGATATTATACCGATTGCTTGTGTTTATAAAGTGACAAAAACGGCAAAATTGACCTTTATTCTTTCAGAATTTCTCTGATACTGCTTTGATTTTTATTACCTGTTTAAATTTTTATCCGCTCAATCACAAACTATTAATTATAAATTACTCTTCACGATTGTCATAAACATTTAATCTGATTTTAAATTAAATGTTAATTATTTTCTAAAAGAAGCATTCAGCAGTATAGTACGGGATGCTGTAAATTAGATAACAGTCTAAATTTGAGTAAAATTCAGAAACAAAAAGAAAACAAATGGAAAACGTAAAAACATTTAAATACGTAGATTATTTATGGGACGAAGAAAAAGCTGCATCATTTGGCGACGACCAGGTGGCTTTATTTTTATACCGTTCAAACATATTAGGAGCAGACCTTAGAATTACCAATTATGGTGGTGGTAACACAAGTTGCAAAACCATCGAAAAAGATCCTTTGACCAACGAAGAAGTTGAGGTAATGTGGGTAAAAGGTTCAGGTGGAGACATCGGAACGCTTACCAGAAAAGGGATCGCCGGATTATATACGGAAAGATTAAGAAATCTAAAAAATGTTTACGGAGGTCTTGCAGACGAAGACAGAATGGTTGGTTTATTCGACCACTGTATTTTTGATCTTGAAAGCAAAGCGCCTTCTATTGATACGCCACTTCACGGTTTACTTCCATTCAAACATATCGATCACCTTCACCCGGATGCATTAATTGCAGTAGCTGCCGCTAAAGACAGCGAAGCGATTACCAAAGAAATCTGGGGAGATACAATGGGCTGGGTTCCATGGCAGCGTCCCGGTTTTGATTTAGGTTTACAGTTGGAAAAATGTTTAGCCGATAATCCAGGAATCAGAGGAATCGTTTTGGGAAGCCACGGTCTGTTCACATGGGGAGACACTTCTTACGAATCTTACATGAACAGTCTGGAAGTAATCGAAATGGCTTCTGAATATATCGCTAAAAAAATCGAAGAAAAAGGACAGGTTTTTGGAGGACAGAAAGTAGAATCTCTACCTGCTGAAGAACGTAAAAACAAAGCTGCTCAAATCATGCCTTTGTTGAGAGGTTTAGCATCTTCTGAAAACAGAATGGTCGGTCATTTCACAGACAGCGACGTTGTTTTGGAATATATTAATAGCAATGATTTAGAAAGACTGGCTCCGCTTGGAACTTCTTGTCCGGATCACTTCTTAAGAACAAAAATTCAGCCTTTAGTGTTGACTTTAGATAAAAATGAAGATTTAGGTGATTCGAAAGCTATTTTAGAAAAATTAAATCCACTTTTCGAACAGTACAGACAGGAATACAAAGACTATTACGAAACCTGCAAACATCCAAACAGCCCTGCAATGCGTGACCCGAATCCGGTGATCATCATCTACCCGGGAGTTGGAATGTTCAGTTTCTCAAAAGATAAGCAGACAACGCGTGTTGCGAATGAATTTTACGTGAATGCAATCAACGTTATGCGTGGCGCAGAAGCAATTTCTGAATACACTTCTCTGCCAAGACAGGAAGCATTCGATATCGAATACTGGTTATTGGAAGAAGCGAAGCTTCAGAGAATGCCAAAAGAAAAACCACTTTCGAGAAAAGTTGCTATCGTAACCGGAGCAGGTGGTGGAATCGGGCAGGCAATTGCTGACAAAATGGTTCAGGAAGGTGCAGTCGTTGTTTACACAGATTTAAATCAGGAAGCAGTAGAATCTGTAACAGCAAAATACAGCAAAGATCAGGCTGTAGCCGTGACTTGTGATGTGACCAGCGAAGAGGCAATCGCGAACGCTTTCAAAGAAGCTGTTTTAGCTTTTGGTGGAGTAGACATTATCGTGCATTCTGCAGGTTTGGCTATTTCTAAATCTTTAGAAGACACCACTACAAAAGACTGGGATTTACTGGAAAATGTTTTGGTAAAAGGTCAGTTCTTAATGGCGAAAAGTGGTGCTGAGGTTTTGAAAAAGCAAAATTTAGGTGGAGACATTGTAAGCATTGCAAGTAAAAACGGATTGGTTGCCGGACCAAACAACGTAGCCTACGGAACTGCAAAAGCAGCGCAACAGCACATGACAAGATTATTGGCAGCAGAATTGGCAGCTGATAAAATCCGTGTAAACGTTGTAAATCCTGACGGGGTTATCGTTGGAAGCAAAATCTGGGAAGGTTCTTGGGCAGAAGGCCGTGCAAAAGCCAACGGAATTTCTGTAGAAGAATTGCCTGCATTTTACGCAAAAAGAAATTTATTAAACGAAATTATCCTTCCTGAAGACATCGCCAACGGAGTTTTCGCTTGTGTTGCGATCTTAGATAAAACCACAGGAAATATCATCAATGTAGATGGCGGAATGGCGAATGCTTTCCCAAGATAATATTAAAAATTTAACCACAAAAGGCACAAAGTTATTCAAGTTATTATTCGGATTCTGAAAAGATCAAATAAGGATTACCGAAATTTGTTGAATTGAAAAGACAAGGCTTATTTGAACTTTAATGCGCAAAACATTAAAGCTAGAAATTTTCAGGAAAGCTTTTGTGACTTTTGTGGTAAAAATAAATTTAAAAATAAATCATGATTATAGGAAAAGATATCATTGAACAACACAATAAAAACGAAGTTGAAAATTTTAATTCAGACTTCGCATATTTATCAGATAAATTAACAAAATCAGGTTCAGACGTTACTGAAATCGTTAACAAAATCGCCGATTTTCAGGTGGCAATTCCAAGCTGGGCTTTAGGCGCAGGTGGAACCCGTTTCGGAAGATTTTCTTACGGTGGCGAACCTGCTGTTTTGGAACAGAAATTAGATGACGTTGGATTGCTTCACGCACTGACTCATTCTGCTGGAGCGGTTTCACTACACATTCCATGGGATATTCCTAGTGATGTAAGTGCTTTGAAAGAAAGTGCAGCATCTCACGGACTGATCTTTGATGCAATGAATTCAAACACATTTCAGGATCAGCCGGATGCAAAACATTCGTACAAATTCGGTTCTTTAAATTCTGCAAACGAAGATTCGAGAGCTTATGCTGTTGAACACAACAAAGAAGTAATCAGAATCGGAAAAGAATTAGATTCGAAAAGCTTAACCGTTTGGTTGGCTGACGGAGCAAGTTTTCCTGGACAGCTGAATTTCCAGACTGCTTTATCAAACACTGAAAAAAGCTTAAAAGAAATCTACGCAGGAATGCCGGAAGACTGGAAATTGTTCATCGAATACAAACCGTACGAACCGAATTTCTACTCAACAACAATTCAGGATTGGGGAACTTCTTTCATGTTGGCAAACGCTTGTGGCGAAAGAGCTTTTACTTTAGTTGATTTGGGTCACCATTTACCAAACACGAATATCGAACAAATTGTTGCAACATTGATGTACAAAGGTAAATTGGGTGGTTTCCACTTCAATGACAGCAAATATGGTGATGATGATTTGACGGTAGGTTCTATCAAACCTTATGCTTTATTCCTCATCTTCAACGAATTGGTGTACGGAATGGAAAATAATAAAAACAATCCTTATCCGGCTTGGATGATTGACGCAAGTCACAACATCAAAGATCCTCTGGAAGATTTATTACAGTCTTTGGAAGCCATCTTAATCGCTTATGCTCAGGCACTTTTGGTTGATCAGAAAGCTTTAAAAGAAGCACAACTTAATAATGACGTTGTTGCGGCGCAGGATATTTTGCAGAATGCATACAGAACAGATGTCCGTCCGTTGTTAAAAGCGGCAAGACTGCAGACTGGCGCGGCTTTAGACCCGATCGCTGCTTACAGAAATTTAAAGGTGAGAGAAACTTTGATTTCTGAGAGAGGCTGGGCAAAAGCAACCGGATTGTAAGATCCGTTTTAATTTGATAATTACTTTCAGGTGCAATCGAAAGTTTAATTATATATCCTTAATTATTACCGTTAAAAGTGTTTAGGATTAATAACTAAACACTTTTTAATGGTTTTTAAAATTTATACATTCGTATTTCCTTGCCAAGTAAAATTCCGAAACTTCGGGACGAACTGAAGATATGCAGGAAAAGTTAAAGAAAAATCTTTACGCTCTTTGCGTTAAAAGAAAAAATTTTAAACTGATTCTAAATCAAATTTTGAAAGAAACTAATTCCCATTTATAATAAATCATTAAATTCATCTCAGGAATGTCCAAAAAAAAGGTAACCATCGTATTTGATATTGGAAAAACCAACAAAAAGTTTTTTTTATTTGATAAAAATTACAAAGAAGTTGTGCGTGAATATACCGAACTTCCCCTTACCACCGATGAAGATGGTTATCCCACAGAAGATTTGGCAGCATTGCAAAACTGGATCAAAGATAACTTCAATGCCATTCTCGATGATGAAAATTTTGAAGTAAAAGCCATCAATTTTTCTACGTACGGAGCGAGTTTTGTGCACCTTGATCAGAAAGGAAATGTTCTGACGCCTTTGTACAACTACACCAAACCAATGGATCAGGATATTCTTGATTTATTTTACGAAAAACATGGCAGCAAACTGAAAATTGCCCGCGAAACAGCATCTCCACAAACCGGAATGTTGAACTCAGGACTGCAGTTATTCTGGTTAAAATACAAACATCCGGAAGTTTTCAAAAAAATCCGTTACAGTCTTCATTTACCACAGTATTTATCGTATTTATTTACCGGAATTTGCGTTTCTGAATTTACCTCAATCGGCTGTCATACCAACCTTTGGGATTACGACAAAGCAGATTATCATGACTGGGTTTATGAAGAGGGAATTGATGCATTATTGGGACCAATTGTTCCAACCTCTGCAAGCATCAACACGTCTTACAGAAATAAAAAAATTAAAATCGGCGTTGGAATTCACGACAGTTCTTCCGCACTGTTGCCTTATATTTTAAGTAAAAAAGAACCATTTTTACTGCTTTCAACAGGAACATGGAGTATTTCTTTAAATCCATTCAACGATGAAAGTTTAACGGATGAAGATATCGAAAACAACTGTCTGAACTACATGCGAATTGACGGAAAACGTGTGAAAGCATCCCGTTTTTTCATGGGAAATGAGTATAAAATTCAGGTTGAAAAACTGTGTGCGTACTATGGAAAAGAATATGGTTTTCACAGAGAAGTGCAGTTTGATCAGGATCTGTACCTGCGTCTGATGAAAAACAAAAACATTTATTTCCGTTTTGAAGGGATTATTTTAAAAAGAAAAATGATTACCGCAACAGATTTAAATTCATTTGAAACTTTCGAAGAAGCCTATCATCAATTAATGATCGAATTAATGGATTTGCAGATTCATACGATTACCAATGCGATCGGAAATTCAGAAATAAAAAATATTTATATCGACGGAGGCTTCACAGATAACGATGTTTTTATGAAACTAATGTCGCACCATTTCCAGCATTACAATGTGATGTCTACCCATTCTCCGTTGGGATCGGCTTTGGGTGCATCAATGGTGATTTCAAACAAAAAAATAGACGAAACTTTTTTACAGCAGCATTATCAGATGAAAGTGCTTCAGCCTTTAATTCTTAATTTATAAATTTTGTTGGAAGCTGGAAGTCAGATGCCGGTAATAAAAACAGTAATTTAGTTTTTAACATCAAATTAAACATCCATCACCCAACACCCAACATCCAACATCTAACAACAAACTATGTCCTTTCCATTTGATACCAACTACGCTTCTCTCGAATTGCTGATCGAAAAAGCAAAAAAGAAAATGCCCCGTTTCGCATTCGAATATCTGGATGGCGGCTGTAACGAAAATATCAACCGCGATAGGAATACAAGCGAATTGCGCGATGTTCTGCTTCGTCCGCAATATCTGAACAACAATTACACGGAAGCCAATATGGAAACGGAATTATTCGGTGTAAAATATTCTGCTCCGTTCGGAATCTCTCCCGTTGGTTTACAAGGATTGATGTGGCCCAATGCCCCTGAAATTTTAGCAAAAGCAGCTTTTAAGCATAATATTCCTTTTATTTTAAGTACGGTAACGACGAGCAGTATCGAAAGAATTGCCGAATTAACCGAAGGAAAAGCATGGTATCAACTCTATCATCCAAGAGAAGAATGGTTGCGTGACGATATTCTTGATCGTTGTGAAGCTTCTGGGTATGATGTTCTGTGCGTTTTATCGGATGTTCCCACGTTCGGTTACCGGGCAAAAGAGATTAGAAACGGTTTGGCGATGCCTCCACAACTGAATTTCAGAAATGTTTCGCAAGCCTTAGCAAGACCTGAATGGTGTCTTGAAATTTTAAAACATGGCGTTCCGAGTTTTAAAACGATGGAAAAATACATGGACAAAAACATGAATGTGAAACAACTGGGACAGTTCATGAATTCCACTTTTTCCGGCAGATTAAATTCAGACCGAATCAAAGCCATCCGCGATAAGTGGAAAGGAAAACTGGTCATCAAAGGCGTGGCTTCCGACGAAGATGCAGCAGAAGCAGTTCGTTTAGGTTTTGACGGAATGATTATTTCCAATCATGGTGGAAGGCAGCTTGATGCAGGAGAATCTACTATTGCTGTAGTAAAAGAGATCAGCGAAAAATACAAAGGTCAAATTAAAATTATGATGGACAGTGGCGTAAGAACCGGTCCGGATGTTGCCCGTGCTCTGAGTTGCGGTGCAGAATTTACCTTTATGGGTAGAACATTTATGTATGCTGTTGGTGCTTTAGGTGACAAAGGTGGCGATCATATTATTGAAATGCTAAAAATGCAGTTCAGACAGGTGATGGAACAGGTTTGCTGTGATACGCCAGAGCAATTGCAGAAGTTTAGGGTGAAGTAGTTTGAGTGGGAAGCTGAGTGATGGAAGCTGGAAGTTTTTAAGTTTTCATTGAAAGATCTTTTATCTAAATACAGCTTTACAGAATGCGAACCACCAATTTTCATATTAAAAAAAGTTCTTATTTTGTAATGAATGAAAAGCTTAGTGAGCTTGTATAAGTGAAACGGCTTTGTGTAACTTAAAAGCAGATAGTATTTAAAAATTCTTTGTGCACTTTGCGTTGAAATAAAATATTTTGAATAATCATAGCAAAAAAAATACAGTTCGGTGAATTGTATTTTTTGTTTTATAATACTATTTTAATCAATATGCAAAGAATGTTTTCAAGCTTTGCGAATCAAATTTATTTGCCTTAGCTTTCTAAAAAATATGCAACATTAAAATAATCTTTGCGTTAAAAACAATTTGTGTAATGTTTGAAAAATTATTGCATATGTATTTTTTACCACAAGGAATACAAAGATTTTTCACAAGGTTCACAAGCTTTGTGTTTATAGTGAAATGCTTAGTGTTCTTAGTAGTAAATCACATCGTGAAAACAAAAGATAATCAAAAACGAAATCATTTAAAAACCAAATTACTGTCATGAAAAAATTCCTCATATTGCTCCTCATTATTTATTCAGTTTTTACCTTTTCTCAAAACAAAAAACAGGAAATGCCATGGTCAAATGGAGCGCTGCAGGTCAGCTCTAACAACAAATATTTGCAGCACAAAAACGGAAAACCATTTTTCTGGTTAGGAGAAACCGGATGGCTTCTGCCGGAACGTACTGATCGGGATGAAGTAGATTTTTATCTGAGTCAATGTGCAAAAAACGGATTCAATGTCGTTCAGGTACAGACCATCAATGCCGTTCCTGCGTTCAATAAATACGGACAGCCTTCAATGACTGACGGTTTTGATTTCAGCAACATCAACCAAAAAGGCGTGTATGGATATTGGGATCACATGGATTACATTGTAAAAACAGCCGAGAAAAACGGAATTTACATCGGGATGGTCTGCATCTGGGGCGGCTTGGTAAAAGCAGGAAAAATGGATGTAGATCAGGCAAAAAAGTACGGACAGTTTTTAGCAGAGCGGTACAAAGATTCGCCCAATATCATTTGGTTTATCGGAGGCGATATGAGAGGCGACATCAAAACAGAAGTCTGGCAAGCTTTGGCCAACAGCATAAAGTCCGTTGACAAAAACCATTTAATGACCTATCATCCTTTTGGTGCTACGAGTTCGGCAGATTGGTTTAACAGTGCCGGTTGGTTAGATTTCAATATGTTCCAGAGCGGTCACAGAAGATATGGACAGCGGAAAGGTGACGGTGAAGCGAAAAAAATTGCCGATACCGAAGAAGATAACTGGAGATATGCCGAAAAAGCACTTTCGATGAAACCTTTAAAACCCATCATCGATGGCGAACCTTCCTACGAAGACATTCCACAGGGACTTCACGATGCCAGCGAACCACGATGGAAAGATCATGACGTGAGAAGATATGCATACTGGTCTGTGTTTGCGGGTTCTTTTGGGCATACGTACGGCCATAATTCTATTATGCAGTTTTACAGACCAGGTCTGTCGCCTGCATACGGAGCTCAGCGTGCGTGGTTCGACTGTCTTAATGATGCAGGTTTTACGCAGATGCAATATTTAAAAAATCTAATGCTAAAATTTCCATATTTTGAAAGAATTCCAGATCAAAGTATTATTAAAGGTGAAGTGGGTGAACGCTACGAAAGACTTATTGCTACCCGCGGAGAAGATTACCTGCTCGTCTATAATTACACCGGAAGAAATATGCAGATCGATTTGTCGAAAATCAGTGGTAAGAAGAAAAAATGCTGGTGGTACAATCCAAGAACCGGCGGGTACAAATACATTGGCGAGTCTGATGGAAATAAAATTTTGCAGATTACTCCTGAGAAAGAAAACGGAGAGGCTAAAGATTTTGTTTTTGTGGCGGTGGATGCGAGTAAGAATTATCTGTGAACTTCAGCATTTTTTTTGAGGATGTCTGAACCGGTATTATAATTATAAACAGAGGCATAAGAGAAGAAGTTACGTGAGCTTTGTGTTGCGGCGCAGAATTTACCTTTATGGGTAGAACGTGTATGTATGCCGTCGGAGCTTTAGGAAAGGTAGTGATCACATTATTGAAATGTTGAAAATGCAGTTCAGACAGGTGATAGAGCAGGTTTGCTGTGATACGCCGGACGAGTTGCAAAAGTTTAGGGTGAAGTGATGCATAATAATATGACTGTAATCAATACAAAAAAACTGGTGCTTATTGCGAAGTAGAGTTCTGAAATTTTAAGAGTACATAATACTAATAAATTTTACAAAACTACAAAAATTGTTTTGAATTAAAAACCGCTTGGATTCGCACCAAGACTTTCCATTTAGACATGGACGTGCTATCTAATTACACTACAATTGGTTTTTAAATACCCTGATGATGGTATTACTACCATCAGTCACCTCAACCTCCCCAAATAAATGGTGATAAATTAAATTTGTGGAGAGTCAGGGAGTTGCGTCTTGTAAAGGCTGTCTTTGTGAGCCTTCTAATATTTTTAAAGTTTTTGGATCGACTCTTTCAAAATTTTCGTTTCTCCATTCAATACTTGTGGAATTTATATCCTCACTACTAGGTTTTCCATAAATATACTTACTTTCATTTTCTACTATACCAAAAATTCTTGAATTATTATTTCTATACAGTCCAATTATTTGTGGTAAACCTCCTGTATGAGGATCTTTTATTTCTTTAAGTGTTTGGTTTAGGCAGTGATAAACCGCACGGCTAGTTCTATAATCATTATGTTTGGGATTGTTCCAAATTTTCGACCATTTGTTATCAAATTCTTTTGCACCAGATCCATCACTTAGAACTTTTGTGGACCTTTTGCCTAATGGAATTTCACTTACTTCAATCCCATATTTTTTATTGTAAAAAAATTTAAAAAGTTTAAAATCTTTTCCAAATCTTGTACCATGTATAATAGTAAAAGTATTACCTAAAAAAGTATCAGGGTATTCTTTCAATGATGTTTCTATATAAGTAAAAATTTTTGAATTTTTAGAGTTGCAGTCATCGGATTCTTTTAATAAAATTCCGTTGTCAATTTGAGGAATAATTTGGCCTAATATCGTTGAGGGAAATAATACGTCCCCACAAAATCCGAAAATTTCAGGATATTTTGAAGCCCCAAAAACCTTAATTCCATAATCAAATTTAGTTTTGATGCCTGCTGTATATCTACTGTCAGATGCTATATAAAGAGATGATATTTCTTTACCAGTTTTTTTATCATCTACACCAACCCATGAAATTATTAATGTCATTAAATTAATCTTAGGTTTTGAAATTTTTCTAACTTCAAATATACTTAAATAGATTAAATAATTTTAAAGTTTTTAATGCGATTTTTTACTAAAAAATCTAAGTCCCTTCTGCAAAAAATTATTTATTATCAAATTGACAATTTATTACTTTTTCTTCTCCGACTTCACTGCCTGTCTCGCCAGTAATTTCCAGTCGTTTTTCACCTTTGTCCAGACCAATAAAATATCCAAAGTTACATCACCAGGCTCCTTTCCCAAATCAGCAGTCGTTGCATAAAAATGATGACGGACAATCGCTGTATTTCCGACGATTTGTATATTTTGGTTCGTAATATCAATCGTTAGAAAATCTGATTTTTTGCTGACCAGTTTTTCAACAAATTCTTTGGCATCATCAATATGACCTCCCGAATGTCCGTAAGTCAGTTCTGGAACAATTAAGGATTCCAGTGCTGATTTTTCACCGCTGATCATTGCTGATCTCAGTTTTTCTGCTGCATCTGTTACAGATTGGATATCATTTTTTTTCTGTCCGAAAACAGTTATTGCCACTAAAAAACTCAGGGCGAAAATTATTTTTTTAATCATAAATAATTAGATATATTTTTTAAAGATTTTAATTTGTTCCGATAATTATTAGAATCTTATTCTTTTAAAGTATAATATAATGAATTTCCGTTAGTAGTAATAACTTAGTTTTGAACGGTTTGTTTGTCATTCAGTAGGACCCTGAACTGCTTTATTTTGATGTGTTGAAATTCCTACAGAATGACAAAATGACTGCTGATCTTAGCGTTATGCTTAACAATCGACATTCATTTATAATTTTATCAATCATCAATCATCTATAGCGATTCTCTCTGAATAAATTTAAAAACATTATTCACCTGCTCTTTCTTGTTTTTTAAAATCATATATGCGGCAGATTCTCCCATCGCCTTAAAATCAGTAGTAATTACAGTAATTCCAAGCAATTCTTTCAAAGGGGTTTCGTTGTAAGAAATAATTCCGATGTCTTCACCCAGTTTTAAGTTTTTCTGACGGATCTGTTTCACCAAATTCACCAAATCACGCTCACGGATGGTGATGAAAATATCTTTGTCCTGCAGTTCCATGTCGGGATAAATTTCATCCAGAATTTCATAGTCGAGTTTAAAATCTCTGCAAAACTGCTCAAAACCGCGCACAATGCGGAAAGGGTAGGGATGAATGGATTTATCAGGATAGACCAAAATAATCTTTTCGTACTTTTTAATTTTATCTAAACCTTCCTTCAGCGCATCATAAATATCATGCTCGAAATCCTGGAAAATTGATCCGTAATCCCCAGAAATATTAGGTTTTGTATTGTCTAAAAGTAAAAGTTTGTTCTTCGGAATCTGTTCGATAATATCTAAAACTTCCTGTGTGGAACTCGTATGTTTCGACTGTTCATCACGGAAGTGAGGCATCACGACATAATAATCAAATCCACCAAGATTTTTCTTCAGCGCATTGATAAAAAGCGTTTCGTCGCAATGATAGATGTACATCTCCACATTGCCTTTGGTACCGATTGCATTGACGAAATAATTGTAAATCATCATTTTATAGGTACTCGGCTTGTTGATCAGAAAGAAAATATTGATGATGTCGTTCTTGTTGATGCGGGAAATATAATAACCTTTTCCCTTTACAGATTCAATGATTTGTCTTTTGCGAAGCTCTTTGTAAGCCTTTTCTACGGTATCCCGGGAAAGGAAGCAGGATTCGCTGAGTTCATTGATTGACGGAATTTTTTCTCCGATTTTTATTTGCCCTCCATCAATTCCGTTCAGAATAGAATCTACAATCTGTTTGTATTTCGGAACTCTGGAGTTTTCATTGATGTTGATTTCTAATGTTTCGGCCATGATTTTTTACAGATAGGAAATGCAATTCAGTTAAAAAACAGCTAAAATCAAAAGCGATTAATAGCTGAAAACAAGATACAAAAATTTGAAGTAACAGATTCATGAATGTTTTTTATAATGTTGATAGTCTAAAACTGTTAGTTATCAATTCTTTACAGATTATAAATGAATTACTTAAATTTTTATGAAACTCCCGTTTCAACGCTCAGTTTTTTTAAAACTGTAAAAGCTTCGGATCTTCTGAACTCTGACATCGTGAAAATCTCAGGCTGTGAGATTCCCCAAGTCATAAACTCTAATGGTTTAATAAAATTTGTCTATTTGAACAGTCAGCTTTTCTAAATTATACAAGTTTTATATGATGGATCAAGATTAAACAGGTTCAATAAACCCCCTTCCAATATGCTTTCTATACAGTAATTTTGAGATTTTGATTAAAATTATTATCAAATCATTGCTGAAAAGTTTTTTTTGTCTGTGTTTTTTATCTAACTTTAATCTAACTAATAACAATGATAATATGAGAAAAATTACAAAATTCTATTCCGATTAATTCGTGTTTCAATTCTCAACATTTCTGTTGATATTTTTGAGTTTTCTATTTTAAATTTAAAGTAATTCACAACATATTTTGGTTTGTTTCAATCTTGATTTCCTTTAATTGATGATGTCGATAACATTTGAATACAAAGTATAATTGTAGTGGAAAACCCAACTTAATTTCACACCGTTGGCAAATTGATTGTTGAAAGACAAAAAAATGTCAGGCATTGTTGGATTCGTGTGTGAAATTTTCCTGCCAGACCCGTAACGAATTGTTATGGAAATCTGCAGTGTCCCGCTGTGTGAAATTCTCTGATCCTCAACAATGTAAAAGTTTTTACTCTGTAACAGATAAAATAAATTTCTGTTTTGAAAAACCTTTAAAAAAACTAATAAACAAAAATACGAACCTAAAATTTTTAAACCATGAGTACAGTTAAATTAGGCAAATTGACCTTACCGCAATTTGCAGCCGAGAAACCAATAGGAGTAAGAGGCGATGGCACACTGATGTATGCCAAAGAAATAATCGCCGGAAAAACACCTCCTAAGTTTGGTCTTGATCTTACATCATTTCAAAACAAAGCGAAATTAGCGATTGCAAGAATAAAAATGGAATCCGACCTCAAAATCGGAGTGATAAGCGAAGGAATTTATAACCAGAGAGAGATCATCTCTCACATTGAAAATCAAACCTCGCTGGGAAAACAAATTGCAGATGCCGAGATTAAATATTCTGAATTTCTTCTCAATCAAATGCTGGGAAAAACGGCCTTGCTTTCGGATAGATTTGTGATGCCTAAAGAAATTGCTTTGCCTGCAGTTCCGGCTGAGTGGAAAATTATTCCAAAAGCAAAATGGATTTCGTTCAGAAATAAAGTTCTTTTTTGTGAAAATACAACAGACAGTGTGACCAATCAGGCAGCTTTGTACAGAATTAATAATGTTCACCCTGTATTTGCAAACAGAGGTTTTGAGGTCATTAAATTAGATGGAGTGAATGATAACAGAACTAATTTTGCCGCAAGAGCTAAAGAATCCAGAGTAGTTTACATTGGCGGGATCGGTCATGGTAACTATGATTTGTATACAGGTCACGGAAATTCATCTGTTCTCAGAATCGGAGCTTATGATCCGCTGGAAGTGCAGGATTGCTCTCTTCATTTTCTAAGTTGCCGTACAGGTCGTGATCTGGGACCAAATACAATCGCAAAAGGTGCAAAGTCGTATACTGGATATTCTGAAAATTTCACCTTTACCTGGGCAAATTCGACACTTTTTTGGAAGGCAGATTCGCAGTTTGATATCAGTATGGCAATTGGCAGAACCGTACAGCAGGCGATTGCTGATACAGTCAACCAGTTTAATGTGGGGATGGCGACGGTTCCGGGAACGAGTACAGCGGCACTGCTTATGCAGGATCGTGATCTGCTGCGTTCTCCCGTAAGTGGAGCGGCGTGGGGCAGCAAAACAGATACCGTTCTGCCGTATGTGTTCTACAATATCAGTCTGAAGGATTTTGCCAACAGATCTGTGTAATCACACAAAATCAGGAATTTTTCACAGAAATAATTCCTGATTTTTTATTTTTACCATTATGAAAAAAATTAACCTTCCGGCAATTATTGATGAGGCTAAAAGCAAGCCACTGAGCTACAATCCGCAATCAGACAGTTTTGTATTATATGACGAAGTAGCTTCGGGTGATAAGAAAATATATCCTCTTTCTTTACTGGATAAGCAGTTACGGCTGAAACTTGTGATTGAAAGATATAAAAAATCTGTTGAAGACAATATGATATCCACGCTTAATGGTGAAATGTATTCAAAAGCTGACATCATTGATGAAATAAAAAGAAATACCTCAGTGGGGCAAAATTTTTTTAATCTTGACTTCAATTATTTAGAATATTATGTAAGCACTTTTCCTGAAGAAGTTTTTGGCGAATAAACGAATGTGGTTGGAAACCTGTCAGGATAAATTAAAAGAAAATCACAGCTGATAATTTTCAGATTATTATTCAAAAAAAAGCCTGCCCCTTTCGGAACAGACTTTAGAAACTATATGAATGTGAAATTTTTAAGGCATCTTTTTAAAACCTTCCGCTTTTATCTTCCAGCTTCCGTCTTTCGGGAAACCAGGAAATTCTCCTGTCGAAGCATCCCAACCTTCCAACATCATTGCAACAGTAGTTAAAACACCACCGTTTCCGGGAAGATAAATTCTAAGACGTTTGTCCTGGAAATTATGTCCGTTTTTCAGATAGGTATTGGTTTGAATGTTCATAAACAAAGCGTCCAAAGCTTTATTTGGGAGTCCCAGTCTTGCCGCGTTCATTGCTGTCATTGGGAAATCCCAACCCCAGGTATGTTCCCAGTTCCATCTTTCCCAAACGATATCCAGCGTGTTTTTCATTATTTTTTTATCCAGTTTCGGAGATTCAGGAACCATTCCCAATGCGCCCAAAACTGCTGGGTGGTCGGTCATCCATTTTGGAAATGTGAATGAATCTTTTGCTGATTCTGTCGATAAATAAACGCCGTCCTGTACCGGAAGCGGAGCCAGTTTATTAATCACATCATCCCATTTTTTATCTCTCGGCTGACCCAATCTTTCTTTCCACTGCTGAGCGATTTTAAGCGACCAATCCCAGTACGCCACCTCGTAAGTCGGGTTGTAAGTGTCTTTTGCTGGAAAAACTTCCTGAGCCGGAATTACGCCTTTTCCTAAGTTGTAGCGGTTTTTCTCCTTGTCATAAGTCGCAAAATCAGCCATAAAATCAGCCGTCGCAAAAATCAAATCTTTATATTTTTCAAGAACTTTTTTATCCTTGCTGTTACGGTACAAAAGTTCGGTCATATAAATAATGTGCGGCTGTTCCCAAATCAAAAATGCTGCAACAGAAGAGGGACTTTCATTTCCTTCATTGTCCGACATTTTAATCCAACGAACGCCTTTATAGCCTTGTCTTTCGGCTAATTTTTTAGCTTTATCAAACGACCTGAAATAGTAATCTAACTGTTTTTCCAAAATCTCCGGTCTTCCCCACAAAGCGAAGTGAACGCCGTGCCACCAATGCATTTCCGTGTGCGGTTTTCCGTACCAGCTGTTGAAAGTCAAACCTGTTTCTTGTGGTGGATTATTTCCTCCACACTGAACTTTAGTTAAGTATTCTGACAAGACAACTCTTCTTTCAAGCTCATTGGCTCTTGGGTCTGTACTTCCCTCAAAATCAACAGCAGCACCGCTTTGCCAGAAGTTTTTCCAGCCAGAAGTACTTTCTTTTTCAGCATCTGCAAATAAAGTTCTGTTAGATTTCGGACTTTTAGCGGAAAACTCAACACTTAACTCAACGGTTTTGTTTTTCGAAGAAGGTTCGTAAACGAAGTAGTGTTTTCCAGCCTCACGAAGTTTTCCTTCCGTAAAATTCAATTGAGTATAATAATCCGTGCTTTGCAGTTTGTGCTGAATCAAACCCTGCGTCGACTGAGAAGAAACAATTTTCGTAGTATGCTCATTTTCTCTTCCATAAAATGCAGCGTCATCCAAAAACTGTCCCGACGGATGTGGATATTTGGCAAAAACTTTAAGCTTTCCTTTAGCCACCAAATCCGATTCAATTTTCACCCCGATTTTATCTGAATTTTGGAAAGAAGCCGTCCAGACTTTTACCGGAGTTCCTTCCAGAGAAAATTCGCTTGTGATAATTCCAGTCCATAAATCAATCTTCTGATTGACGTTGGTCAGGTCTGAAATTTTCGCTTTTTGACCGTCTTTTTTCGTCAGTTCAATCCCGATATTTCCCAACTGCAAACGGTGTTGGTTCACACGGAAATATTCCACAGCCCCTTTATTTCTTTCCGGTTCTTTGATTTGAACGGAGTATAAAGCTTTTCGCCCGTCGTTATTAAAATCGTAAGGCTTTAAAGTTTCCTCAAATTTATAATTCTCTTTGTTCGGAAAGCTGTTCCAGCCCCATTCAGACTGTGTTCCGAGAGAAACGCCGTTCTTGTAATACTCAGGAAACGACTGCATTCCGGTAATGTCAACCGTGTAGGCAAACTTTCCGTTTCCCACCGTAAAAGTGGAAAGCGTATCGGCTTTTGTGTTGACAATATTATGTCGCTGAACGACTTTTTTCCGGTCGATTTTCTGGGCATTCACTGAAGAAAATCCCATCAGGAAAATTCCTAGATATATTGTAATTTTTTTCATTACGCAATTAATTTTATTAGTTGATGATGTTTTTAACCGCAAAAGAGACAAAAGATTTATATGTTTTCTAGATACTCAAAAGTCAGCAAGATGACAGTATTTAGATTCAACATTTTGCAAACTTTTGAATCACTTTATTTCAATTATTTCTTTTGATGCTTTTGCGGTTAAAAGCCTTTTCATTATTTTATTTTATCTGCCTCGAATGCAAGGATATTTTTATGATTTATCTAAAGCTTATCCAATTTCATCAAAATTCTTCCCCCAACCCTAAAGGGAGTAATTTTATAATCTTAAGCATATTTTAATTCGTGCATTCGTGGCATTTTCACCTATTTCAAAACCGTCGCACTCATCATTCCTATCACCACATCATTACTCACGGCCGTTAATTTTATTGATTTTAATTCTTTACTCGCATCAATCGGCAAATCCAGAATTGTGGCAGAACCACCATCCACCTGACGGTCGGTAAATCCTTTGATGCTTGAGTATTTGCTCAAAGTTCCACCTTTGTACAATTCTCCCGTTTTCAGTTTTACGCGATACGGAATTTTATCATCCGGAATTTCAAAGGCAAAATTGTCATCAAACAAATCCTGCTCAATCGGCCACCAGTTCGTCGGATTTTTCAACTCCAATTCAGCTGTCGAACCATCTGCATACTGAACCGTAATTTTTCCATTCACAATCTGCGACTGCATCGGATTCGTAGTTCCAGCCATCAGAAAATAGATTTTCTTTCCTTTTCCTGTAACTGGAATTTCAAGAACATCCGAATAATTATCCCACTGACTTACAAAAGCAATATTTTTATCGGTTTTGTCTATTAAAAAAGGAATTCCAAGAAATTCTACTTTACCGTTTTTTCTTTTGCTCATCAATCCGCTGTCATCGATTTGAGCGGTGATTAATGGATAACACCAGTTTCCGATTCCCTGCCACGGAAGCTGTAAAGTCGGAACTTCCAATCTCGGTGAAAGGTATTTCTGATTGAAAGTCTCGGTTACTTTTTCATTGTATTTTGAAGCCAGTGAAATGTTGTTGAATTGACCTTGGTTTTCTATTTCCCAGTCTGTAATTTCAATATTCTGTTGAATTCCGTTATAATCAAGGACGATTGAATTGGTTCCTTTGCTCAAAACATTCACATGAATTTCAATATTTGTATTTTGATTTTTTTGAATCGCAAAAGTTTTGTTTAAACCATTAACCGTCAGTTTTCCAGTAATTGGATTGGAAGATTTCGACTGAATCTGCAATTTTTTATTCACCCATTTTGTCTCCAAAGGAAAACGGATGTCAACATTCACCGGTTGCCACCAGGCTGTTCCGTTTTGCTCGACCTGAACGAAAAAAGTTCCTTTTCTTTCTTTATTATCCAATGTAATTGCCTGGTTAACCACCCCGTCTTCTCCCTTCGGTCGAATCCACCCCTCCAGAGGAGAGGAATTTTTTATTAGTCCTTGCGGGTCGTAGATATTTTTAATTTTCTTTTTTGAATCAAAATTTAACTGAAGATTATCAGAAATATAATTAACGTAATCAGTTTGTTCATTTTTCAGTTCTTCTCCGGAATAGTTGATTTCAATTTTAAAATCTTTTCTTTTTGGCGTTTCAAACTGAACAAATGGTTGTGAAATCGAATTGGGTTTAATCTTCCAATCCACTTTTTTGCCATTCACTTTCACCGATTTGATGTTGGAATAATTTACAGGAATATGCATTTCCAGCGATACCGGATTCTGATATTTTGATTTAAATAAATATTCCGTTTTTTTTGAAGTTCTGGTAAACTGATAATCCCAATCGGGAAGTTTCAGCTCGGCAGAATTCCAGTCTTTCGGGAAGCCCGGTTTGATGCTGATTTTATTTTCCAACAAATTTGGATAAACTCCGAAAAGCCCTTCCGTCAAAGTTCTTGATGCCACACCAATCGGGTCAGCGAAATCACGGTACAATTCTCCACGGAATGCATCGTAATGAGAAAGCTGTTCAAAATTCCCCGGACTGATGCCGTAATACATCGACTCCACCAGATTTCCCTTCCAAAGTTGATAAGCATCCTCAGTTCTTCCGGCTTGCCAATACGCCAGAGCGGTCTGTAAGTTTTCCGCCAAAGCCACATTATTAATTGACCAGTCGTATGGTTGCCAATTTGTTGTTGCTAAAGTAAAATAGTCTTTATTATCCGCACCTTTTACCGTAATCGGAATTTTCGGTGTGTGATGATTGATGTACTGTAAGTTTTGGTAATCTTCAAATTCATTCAGAATAAACGCATCGGAAACGTGATAAATCGACCAGATTCCAGGTTTGTCGTGAACGATTTGATTACCCAAAGCATCTTTAAATTCAGCAAAATACCCTTTTTCTCTAAGCCAAAGTTGGTTTTTCATTGCTTTTAAAATCGCATCCGCTTCCTGTTCGTAAGGCTGAGGATTTTCTCCAATGATTTTCGCCAGTTTTGCCATTTCACGGTTGGCTCTGTAATTATAGGCTGAAGTGTGCGTTACTTTTCCACCCGAATATTGAAGCGCATCACTTGCCCAAATCGCCGCATACGCATCATACAAATCACCACGCTTGAAATTCCGTTTTTCCCAATTCATATGACGAACCATTGTCGGCCACATTTTTTTCAGGAAATCCTTGTCTCCGGTGTAATTGAAGTGTGAAAACATCTGGTCAAAAAACACCAGATTCATATCATAATGGTGCGGTTTTGTGTTGTCATTCGGATTCCTGGAAATATATCCGCTTGAAAAAACAGAAGTTCCCATTTTTTCCTCGTGACGGGCAAGATGTCGCATCGTGTCCATTTCGACAGGTGCAAAATCGGGTTTCAGAACCTGCGAATTGGCATAACTTTCAAAATGTTCTTTCGCTCTGTCGTGCCAGTTCAACGCATCGGCTGTGTAAGCGCCCCGCCAGGCATTCAAGCGCATTCTCCAGGCAACGGCTCCGTGAAGAAAGGTCGGACTTTCCCAAATTCCATCCGCTGCGACCGCTAAATTGGCTCCGAAATTATTTAAATCCGCATCCGGAGTTTTTAGCTGAATTCTGTTGGTTAATGTCAAACGGGATTTTTCCGCCTCATTGAAGATGTTTTTCAAATCTTCATCTGAAAAGTTTTTATCTGATTTTCCTTTGGCAATCTGAATGTAAACCGGTTGCTTTTGAGAAGAATAAGAAGCGTAAACAATCGGAGATTTGTCTGCTTTATTTTGAGTAAACTCAGCCAGTTTTTCTAAAGTCGTCGCATCAGTTTGCTGTAATGAATTGACATTTGAAAAACTTCCGTAAACGGATTGAGTTTCTTTTTTCTTATTTAAATAATTGAGCTGAAACTGATTTTTATTCAACTGAAACTGATTGTTCAGACAATATTCAGGCAGCAGATAAAATCCGGATTCCGGGTCTGCACCTATGTCGCCGTTTCTGCTGAAAGTCGTTCCGCTAGCACCGCCGTAAACTGCGTAAATTTTTGTTGCAGAATCTAAATTCACGGTTTCCATTTTTAAAACCAAACCTTCTTCCTTAGCCTGTGCCAAAACGGTCAGTTTTAAAGTTCCGTTTCCAAGAATGGGGTCTTTGATTTCATACAGCATTGAACCCGGTCGGTAACGTGTTTCAATATTATCAGCCTGAATTAATTTCTTAATCGAATTTCCTTTCTGAATAACGAACTGAAGATTTCCGCCCATTCCCGGAAGATACAGCGCAAATTCAGGCAAATCTCCCGCTTCAACTCTCGAAGCACGGTTATCACCATACAAAGCACGGTTGAATCTGTATTTTCCGTTGACCAATAAAAAATCGCCTTTGTCTTCTTTGTAATGCAGTTCACGCTCATTATTCTGCCAATGTTTTGATTGGGAATAGGAGAGTGAGAATGCCGATAAAACCAGAAGTCCGGCGAAAATGGTTTTTCTTCGCATTTTATGGTTTTAACTCAGTTAATGGCTGTCCGTTAACGGTTACATTTTTTAAAGTCACATTTTTCAGGTAATCTACTTTGTAAGGAATCTGAACGCCAACCATTTTTGCATTAATCATCGTGAAATCCGTTACTGGCGAAGATTCATAAGCATCAGAAAATACGGCATATTTCCCGCCTTTATCAACGGTTAAATTCTCAACCCAGATATTTCTGATGGTCGGAATGTGATTTCCAGGCTTTTCATAATGCATATTGAAACGAACGGCAGCTTCTTTGTAAGCGCCCACTTTTGTGTTGTAGAAAAATACATTTTCAATCGTTCCGCCACGGCTTGAGCTTGTTTTAATTCTCAACGCACGGTCAAGATTCTTGCTGTCCATCACATTTCCAATGGCATAAATATTTTTCGCACCGCCTGCAATTTCACTTCCAATCACAACACCGCCGTGACCGTCTTTCATTTCGCAGTTTTCGATGATGTGGTTTTCTGCAGGTCTTCCTATATCTCTTCCGTCCTCGTCTCTACCTGATTTAATGGCAATACAGTCGTCTCCGGTGTCAAAATAAGAATCTTTAATCCATACATTTTTACACGCTTCAGGGTCGAAACCATCGTTGTTTGGTCCGTGGCTGATTACTTTTACTCTTTCAATTAAAACATTTTCACACAAAACAGGATTCAGATTCCACATCGGAGAATTTTTCACCAAAACATCTGCCATATAGAAGTTTTTAGACTTGTAAGGCTGAACGAAATTGGGTCTTAAATACCATCCGTCCCCAAAAATTCTTTCTCTTGCAGGCGTTCTGTTGGCCATATATTCGTGAAGTTTAGCTCTTGCAGGATTTTGTCTTCCCGGACGCGATGTGTTGTAACCATATTTTGTAGCGCCACACCAGAACCACCAGTTGTCTAAATCTGAATTTCCATCCAAAGTTCCTTTTCCGGTCACTGCAATATTTTCTTCTTCATAAGCGTAAATCAAAGAGGAATAATTCATACATTCCATCCCTTCCCAACGCGTGAAGACGATAGGGTAGTCGTTGCTGTCCTGACTGAACAGAATCGTTGAACCATCGGTCAAATGAAGATTCACATTAGATTCAAGATAAATTGCACCCGTTAGGAAAACGCCGTTTGGAACCACAACTCGTCCGCCGCCTTCAGCGCTGCATTTTTCAATCGCTTTTTTGAAAGCTTCCGTATTTTTTGTTTTTCCGTCACCTACTGCTCCGAAATCCGTTATCAGATAGTCTGCTTTTCTGAATTTTGGAGCTTTGATTTGTTTCTTTAAAGCTTTAATTTCTTTTAAAGGCTGCTTTGCGGAAGTCCACGGTTTGTATTGAGCGGAAAGCGGTATTGACAGTAGAAATGCGAGGAGAATCAGCGTGAATTTTTTCATAATGACAAACATATTTAGTTGGAAGGAAAAATTTCCTTTTCTGTAAAACTTTATTTTGCAAACTAATATTATTAGAATCAATAATTATCCTGCACTGTCGGTTCTTCAAAATTAATCAGTAAATTATTACTGTACCAATATGAATTTTGCAAGTTTATGGCTTTTGCTTTCAGGTAATTTATAAAACATGTTTTTCCAATCTTGGTTTACTTTCGTTAAAAATAGCAGAAAAATTAGTAAAGGTAAAACGAATCTTAAATTGAGATTCAGAATCATTTTTTTACTTAAAAGGTAAATTCTTTCAGTAAAATTTAAAGTTTTTTATCTCAGAAAACTCAGTATTAACCATAGTTTGAAAGTAATTTTAAATGTTTGTCAGATGGACAAATTTAGCGTTTTAACATTTTTTAACAGAATCCATGTTTTTTTTGACTCAAATGATTGATAATTATAGCAGTATATAATTTTTCTTAATGAAGCAATGTGTCTCTATTTCAGGTAATTTTGACAATATAATTAGCGTTTTATTAACGTACAGTTAATTCTTATTGTTGTGAAAATCTGTATATTACGATGTGGTATTTGTTAAATTTGTACTAAATTTTGTAAAAAAGAGTCGCAGGTATTTTGGAAATTAAATTATTGTCGTACTTTTACATCACCTTGAATGAGGGAACAAGTCAAGGTAATAAATTTTTTTTCATCATTTGTGTTTTTAGAATCGTATCGCCTGATACGGTTCTTTTTTTTATTTCTCGTAGTTCAGAAGAAGATTGACGAAGTAAGAATAGGTAACTGAACCCTCCTGACGGTTGCTTTTCAGAAAAAGATCATTGGTGAATCCGAAAAAATCTTCCAGTCTGCCTTCATGGCTTATCATGAAATTTCTTTCGTAGGCACGGTCTCTTTTCATTGCAGGAGAATATTGCCTGATGAGATTTTCAGCAAAAATTTTATCCTCAGTATAAATGTATCTCAACAGACTTTTCAATGTAAAATATTCAGCACTGTAGCGAAGTTCGGGATTGTCTGAGTTGATGCCGGTAAGGTAAGCAACAAAATTTGCCTCCTGCTCACGGGCAAACCCCAACTGATGGGAAGTTTCGTGGGCAATTGTAAACGGAATAATGGAATGAGGAAGATTTGAATTAAACTGACTTTCAGCTGTAAATGGATTGTAATAGCCAGAGATTCCTGTGTAACTCATTATGTTGCTGAAAAGGCTTTCCTTCACAGAAATCTTTGTGAGTGTATTCTTTGAAATAATTTGGTTAGGCAAAAAGCTCTGACGACGGATGATTTCCTGTACTAAACCTTCCCTGTTTTTAATCACAAAAACTCCGTTTTTATCCTCTGAAGCGGATTTTCGGGTTTCGCCTGCCTTCTTCAGGTATTTTAAAGCTAAAAGTTTTGCTTTCTCTACATTAGGTTTGTCCTGCGATGCTAATTTTTTAATGATCGGGTTCTGGAAATACATCATTCCCCAAAAGATCTGATATGTAAAGTAGATGATATTTAAGAATATTAAAATCCTAAACAGTGCTTTTTTCCTTCTGTTTTTTCTGAAGATGTTCATGATCTGAACTAGCAGAAAAATTCCAATAAGAATATAAAATAAATCACCTGCAGAGAAAGGTATCCAGCTGAAAATTCTGATATGAAAATTCTTCTGAACGTCATATAATTTATCAAAGAAACTGATCCAGTATTCAGACTTTGAAAAGATGTAAAACAAAATAAATTGGGCAAGTAAAATACCTGCCCAAAATCTTTTTGTTTTTATGAGTGGAACATTTTTAGTGTCCATGAGATTCAGATTCGCCCATTACAATACCTTGTTTTCTCAGAATCTTCGGAGTGATAAATCCGTAGAATGCAAGATATACGAAACATAGAACAGGGATTACGTAAGAGAAATGCGTCCATGTAATTCCGAAAATTCCGTCTTTGTTTACTTTGTCGAAGTCACAGATGTAGCCCTGAAGTAAAGGAATGATACCTCCACCCAAAATCATCATGACAAGGAAAGAAGAAGCTTTACCAGTGTTTTTGCCTAATCCTGCAATTGCAAGGTCAAAAATAGATGGCCACATGATGGAACAGAAAAGTCCGCCAGAGATAAAGAAGTATTTTGCAATCTCTTTGTCAGGATAAACTAAGCCAATCAGCATCATCAAAACGCCTGCAATACCGAAGATCATCAGGGTTTTTCCGGCATTTTTGCCGCCTAAGAAACTCATCAGGATAAATGCAACAATCCAGAATCCGTAGATATAGAATGAAGAAACATCTTTACCACTCAATGTATTGGCAATAATAATGATTGCAAACGCAACAAAAGGAACTACAAATTTCAGAATGTTAACCGTAGTTTTCGACATATTGAAAACGTTGATACTTCCGTTCCATCTTCCGATCATCAGACTTCCCCAGTACAGAGAAACGAATGGAGCGATATTATGTTCCAAAACGCCACCAAATTCTTTGGTATGAAGCAGGGCAGGTAGATTACTGATAATTGAAACCTCCACGCCAACATAAATAAAGATAGCAAGCATTCCCAGATACAGCTGAGGGTAATTTAAAATACTGAATTTTGTGCTTCCTTCTTCAATATTTTCTTCCTCTTCTTTTGCAGGGTCTTCAATTTTTGAGAAAAGCATAAAGACTGCAACAAGAATAAAGGCAATTCCCAAAACGATAAACGGTCCTTTCACCAGTTTCAGATTTTCCTTCACAAACTCCACAGGATAGCTGATCGCAGAAGTCTTTTCTTTGATCTTCCCTAGTTTATCTGAAAATTCATCAACCTGCAGATCGCTTGCTGTAGAGATATTATTCAGTTGGTTAATTTCAGTATCTAAAGCATCTACATTCTGCTGAACAGTATTTACAGCTTTTGCCACAACGGCAGGATCATCTTTTGAATCCTGTTTGAGCGATACAATATTCTTTACAAGCTCATCTCTGTGCGTAATGTACTCGTTTTTTACGATTTCGATTTTAGAAAGATCTTTATCGGCAGATGCGGTTTCTTTATCATTCCCCATCCCGAAAAGGGCGATACCTACAAGGATTGGCCCAATGGTCGTTCCCAAAGAGTTGATACCTCCAGCAAGCGTTAAACGGTGAGCACCTGTCTGCGGACTTCCCATTTTAATAGCCAGTGGATTGGCAACAATCTGCTGAACAGAAAAACCAAGTCCTACGATAAATAAAGCAGTAAGGAAGAACCAGAAATTGGCCGATGCCGCTGCCGGTACAAATAGAAATGCACCTAAAGAAGAGAGCACAAGACCTACTGCCAGTGTTTTTTTATATCCGAACTTCTGAAGGATATCGCTTTTTATTGAAATTAAAAAGAAAACTACTGAACCTATAAAGTAAGCTACATAAAATGCCCATGCTACCAACTGGCTCTGTACCTGTGAAAGTACAAACCATTTTTTAAATACCGGAATCAGGATATCATTACTTGCGGCTACAAAGCCCCAGAAGAAGAACACTACAATGAGTGATAGAAATTGAGACCACTTGGTCTGTTGTGGGTTTGAATCCATTTTGAATTTTTAATTACACAAATATAATTTATTTATGCAATTAACTGTATTCTGTCAGTGTTTTTTTTATTGTCTCAAAAGCGGACAATTTTAATTCTTTGGGAGATGCTGTCGGCTCGAGGATATCATTAAAATATACCTTTACTTTTCCGGGATGTCCCTTCGAATTGTCAAACGGAAAAATTTCCTTTAAACCTATAAAAGTAAATACAGCAATCGGTGAATTGTGTTTTGATGAAAGCGTAAATGCGCCGTCTTTAAATTCATCCAAAACAACAGAAGTGTCATCGGGAACGCCTCCTTCAGGAAAGATGACGATGCTGTTGCCTTCTTCCATTTTTTCTGCACATCTTCTGTAAACATCGGCACGGCTTCTCGCGCTGCTGCGGTCTACCATCACACAGATTCGTCTGTAAATAGTTCCGAAAATGGGGATTTTTTCAAGCTCTTTTTTACCGACATAACACAGCGGATGATTGGGAAACAGAATGCAGGGAAGCATAATATCCATAATCGAGGTATGATTGGAAATCACTACGTACTGCTGGTTTTTGTCGATTTTTTTATCGGTGAGATTGATAAGTTCATACCGGAGACCCATTCCGTAGAAAATTCCGTAGCACCACAGTCGGATAAATTTGTAAGCGTACTTGTAAGTTTTCTTTTTATAAGATAGTATGTACACAGGAATTCCGAAAATGATTGTGAGTACAAACGCCAGAAGAATCAGCCAGCCCCGCCAAAGGTAGTTGAGGATCATTTTAATTTTATCCATTAAATATTACTTTTTTCTTTACGGAGTAATTTAAAATGGAAACCAGAAGAATCGCCGAAATTTTACTCAGTATTTCAGGACTCAATGTATAAATGATAAGATCTATGTTATCTTTAAATATAAAACTGTAGAAAATCTGAAAAAATAGTAAACTGAACAAGGTAGAAACTACAGAAACCGCCATGAAGTAGACAAATTCTTTTTTCTTGGAATGTTTTCCGCGCTCAAAAACAAACCAGATGCTGAGGAAGTAATTGGTGATAATACCGCATGAAGTGGAGAAAATATTGCTCAAAGGAAAATGTATTCCGTGGAAATTTTTCTCTTCTGCAATGAGCTGAGGTAAATACGAACTGAAAATCTTAAAACTTCCAATCTCTACCACGGCACTCAGGCCGCCGGCAATAATAAAAAAAAGTACCTGTTTCTGCCTTATTAGGATATCTTTCATCAAATTGATCAATTACTGCAAAGTTATAACTATATGTTAAACACTAAAAAAAGATGTTAATTTTTTTTCTCCATTGAAAATTATTTCTAAATTTAATTTTCAGAACTGAAGAATTGATACCTGATAATAAATTAATATTCAATCTATTGAGATTGGAGTTTTTTCTATCTTGTAGTGCTTGTTTACAGCTTATTTCACTAAACCAAATTCACATCAAACACCAATATATTTGTATGGAACGTCAAAACAAATACAGAAAATTTCAGCTTCAGCAAAAGAAAATTGCAGATCTGGAAAGACAGAACTCGCGGTTCAAAAGAGTGTACTCTGAGTATGAAAATATGTCGGAAGAGCTTTGGAATCTCGAAAATGCTGAGGGCGAGGCAGTACCGGACGATTTTTTAGACGCCATGATCCTCCAGACCACTTATCTCGAAGATGAAATCGAAGACTGGTTACATCAGTATAATACATCACAGAATGAGGTGCAATCCTAGTTTTTGTGAATAAAGTCATTGTTCTTTACCCCGCTCTTTCAAGATAAATTCATATTTTAGCACTCTTAAATGAAATTGTAAAATATGGTTGCTATTGTTGATAGTGGTTCTACTAAATCTGATTGGGTAATCCTGGATGACTTCAAAAATGTTTTCTTAAAGACCGAAACTATTGGTTTCAACCCCAATTTTATCAGCAAAGAACTTATTGTACCTGAGATTGAGAAAAATCACAGTCTGACATCAGTTAAAAATTCGATTACAAGAATTTTTTTCTACGGTTCAGGTTGTGGTGTCCGCCAAAACTGCGAGACCATTGAGCAGGAAATCGGTAAAGTTTTTACCAATGCAGATATTGTTGTAAAAGAAGATCTTTACGCTGCTGCGTACGCTGCTTACAACGGTAAACCGACAATTGTCTGTATTTTGGGTACAGGTTCAAACTCATGTTATTTCGACGGAGAAAATTTAAATATTAAACTTCCTTCACTGGGTTACCTCATGGGCGACGAAGGAAGCGGAAGTGCCATCGGAAAACAGCTGGTACGAAGATTCTTCATGCAGAAACTTCCTCAGGATTTACATTCAGAATTCAAAGGAATTTATGGGTTGACGATTGATGATGCATTGCAGAATATGTATCACAAGACGAGACCTAATGCCTATCTGGCAGATTTCAATAAATTTGTTGTCGAAAGAAAAAATCATCCCTACTTCCAGACTATGGTTTTGGAAGAGATGAAAAATTTCTTCGATTATCAGGTTCTTCCTTATGAAGAATCCAAAAATGCCGAGATTAATTTCATCGGCTCTATCGCTTATTATTATGAAGATATTTTGCGTTCTGCAGCTGCAGAGCTCGGATTAAATGTGGGACACGTTGTACAGAAACCTATTGAGAGTCTGGTCAACTACCACATTCAATATATATTGTAATACTGATAGTAAGTCATTAAAGAAAATAGTAAATTAATATCGAATTGGATTGGTAAGTGCATCTAAGTTGATGCAGGACATCTCAAAAATGACTCAGGAATTCGAAGCGTTAAGAAATTTTAAAAAATTCCGTAAATAAATTTCCATTGTTTGAGTGGCGGCAGAAATTGTAAATATAATAAGATTACATGTTTCCGCCCGAGTTTGGAAATTTAGGAAGTTTTTAAAATTTTAGCGCAGAAATCCAGTCTTGAACTTTTGGTCCTTTTGTTTTAAGACAAAAGAACATTAAGAATTTCAATTTGGTAAATGTTAAATAAAAAAATAAAATTTTATGTCAAATAAAACCCATCGCGACGAGAAAAATTTCAATCAGGCCGCCTTAGATTACCATAAAGCTGAACCAAAGGGAAAAATTGAAGTTATCCCGTCAAAACCGCACTCATCACAGAGAGATTTGTCATTGGCATATTCTCCGGGAGTGGCAATTCCATGTCTTGAAATTGAGAAAAATCCTGAAACGGTTTACGATTATACAGGAAAAGGTAATTTGGTTGCCGTAATTTCAAACGGAACAGCAGTTCTTGGTTTGGGCGACATCGGTGCTGAAGCTTCTAAACCGGTAATGGAAGGAAAGGGACTTTTATTTAAAATTTTCGCTGACATCAATGTTTTTGATATTGAAATTGACGAAAAAGATCCCGATAAATTTATCCAGATTGTAAAAGGTATCGCCCCGACTTTCGGAGGGATCAACCTTGAAGATATCAAAGCTCCTGAAGCTTTTTATATCGAACAGAAATTAAAGGAAGAATTAGATATTCCTTTGATGCACGACGACCAGCACGGAACAGCAATTATTTCTGCGGCGGCATTAATTAATTCGCTTCAGATTGCCAACAAAAATATCGATGAGGTAAAGATGGTAGTGAATGGAGCAGGAGCTGCGGCTGTTGCCTGTACCAATCTGTATATTTCTTTAGGTTTAAAAAGAGAAAACGTGTTGATGTGCGACAGCAAAGGCGTTATCAATCACAAAAGAGAAAACCTTACGCCTGAAAAATTAGATTTCATCGCTCAGACCGACATCGAAACTTTGGAAGATGCCTGTAAAGGTTCAGATGTTTTCATTGGTTTGTCTAAAGGAAATGTGATGACTCCTGAAATGCTTTTGAGCATGAATGAAAACCCGATTGTATTCGCATTATCCAATCCTGACCCTGAGATCGCTTATGATTTAGCACTTTCTACCAGAAAAGACGTGATCATGGCAACGGGTAGAAGTGATTATCCTAATCAGGTAAACAACGTTCTAGGTTTCCCGTATATTTTCCGTGGTGCTTTAGATGTGCAGGCTAAAGGAATTAATGAAGAAATGAAACTGGCTGCCGTTCATGCGATTGCTGATTTGGCGAAAGAACCCGTTCCTGAGGCAGTAATTTTAGCGTATAACGTTCAGAATTTACAGTTTGGAAGAGAATATTTCATTCCTAAACCTTTTGACAACAGATTAATTACCAAAGTTTCAAGTGCTGTTGCCAAAGCTGCGATCGACAGTGGAATTGCAAGAAAAACGATTACTGATTTTGACGAATACGAAACTCAGCTTCTTGACAGAATGGGAAGAGATGAGAAGTTGGTAAGAATGATGCAGAACCGCGCAAAAGCGAATCCTAAAAGAATCACTTTAGGAAATGCTGAAGAATACAATGTTCTGAAAGCGGCTCAGATTTTATATGAAGAAGGAATCGCTTACCCAAGTCTTTTAGGAGATAAAAAATACGTCAAAGAACAAATGGAGCGTTTCGGAATCAACATTGATGTTCCGATTATCGACCCGAGTGACGACGACCAAAAGGAAAACAGAAGGAAATACAGAGAAACACTTTGGAAACTCCGTCAGAGAAAAGGGATGAACGAGTACAAGGCAAAAAGATACGTGCGCCAGAGAGATTATTTCGGGCCTTTAATGCTGAAACACGGAGACACAGACGGTTTGATTATTGGTTTTTCTAAAAACTACGTATCAACTTTAAGACCTGTTTTAGAAGTGATCGAAAAAGAAAAAGGAGTCGAAAAAGTAGCGGCAATGATGATGATTCTGTCTGAAAAGAAACCTATTTTCTTCGCTGATACATCAATCAATCAAAATCCTACGGCTGAAGATTTGGTAAATATTGCTAAAATGGCAGAGCACACCGTAAAATCTTTCGCTATCGAACCGAGAATTGCAATGTTAGGTTTTGAAAATTTCGCAGCGATTTCTGATACTTCGAAAAAAGTCGCAAAAGCGGTAAGTATTCTTCACGAGAAATTCCCAAAAATGATAGTTGACGGAGAAATTCAGCCGGATTTTGCGATGAATTCTGATCATCTGAGTGATTATCCGTTCTCAAAACTAGGAACAACTCCGGCTAATACATTTATTTTCCCAAATCTTGAGTCAGCAAACCTGTCATATAAAATCATCAGAGGAATGAAGGTGGCACAGGTTATTGGGCCAATTCTGATGGGACTGAAACAGCCTGTTCACGTATTACAGATGCGTTCAAGTGTAGATGAGATTGTGAATCTTGCTACGGTTGCAGTTTTGGATGCGCAGAGAAGAGAAGCTAAAAAATAAAAAGTTCCAAAAGTTAGGATGAAATCCTATCAGTAAAAGTTATAAAAAAGGCGAACGGAATTTGTGGAATTCTGTTCGCCTTTTTTCATCTTAAATCAATTTTAAGTTCAAGTTCATTTTTCATGTATAAAAGAACTTCGGCATTTCCCCGAGCATCATCTACAGGATTATGAGTGTGTTCGGTTTTTCTTAAATGTTTCCATTGGGCAAATGTGTCTTTCACAATTCCGCAATATAAATCAGAAATTCTTCTTGACGAATATCCGAAAGGGTTTCTTTTTAAAAAATGATGGAAATACCAACAGATAAACATCCAGTCAAATCCATTGTTGTCACTTATAAAAATAGGTTTTCCTTTAGAATTTTTTGCTATCCATTCTTCAAATTTCAGCATCGTTTCAAAAGGGTCATCAAATTTTAAAGTTTCCTCACGACTAAATCCTGATATGGAAAGAACTTCTGGAATATACTGTTCAGAAATTGGTATTATTTTACCATAAAATGTGCGATTGAGATTTTCATCAACCAAAACGGCTCCGAAGGAAACCATAGAAAAATCGCCGGGAATTGGGCCATCTGCCTCGACGTCAACAACGAAATAACTCATTTGTCTGCAAAGTTTTTCGCAAATGTAATTAATGCGACCGAATTTGTGAAATGAATTAATTTTCACATTCATAAAATTTTTAGATTCTCTATGAAAAATTTAATAAAGAAAACAAATAAAATCATTCCTTTCAGAGATGAAAGTATTACTTAGTTTAATTTACTATATTTGGGAGTTATAAAAATTGATAATGATATTTTCTTTACAGGGAGCCGTTCAGGAACTTAGTCCCACCTATGCTGTACTCAATGTACAAGGCGTTGGATACTATGTTGGCATAAGTTTAATGACTTCCCAAAAACTGGTTCACAACAAAGAATCTTTTCTTTTTATTCAGCAGATTATCCGTGAGGATGCTCATTTGCTCTTTGGTTTTCATACCCGTTTAGAGAAAGAAATGTTTAATCTTCTTATCAGCGTGAATGGGGTAGGAGCCGTTTCCGCACTTATACTTTTATCAACATTAAATCTTGAAGAAATCGCAACAGCAATTTTGTCTGCGAACAGTGCTCTGATTCAAAAAGCGAAAGGTATCGGTGCAAAAACTGCGGAAAGAATCATTGTAGATCTCAAAGATAAGGTGCAGAAATTCAAGGTTGAAGGCGAAGAGATTTCGGCTGTTGTGAATAATAAAACCAAGGAAGATGCGTTATCAGCATTAGAAGTTTTGGGAATTCCGAAAAGGATGAGCGAGAAGATCGCAGACCGCATGATCAAGCAGAATGCAGACATCACAACGGAAGAACTCGTAAAGCAAATTTTAAAAAATATTTAAGGGTTGGTGAAAAAGATTAGTTTTCTCAATATATTTTCGGTCTTCATTTTACTGTTGGTTTCAGGCAGCACTTTTGCACAGCAGGAACCTACCGGTTTTACCATAAAAAAAGACTGGCAGGTAGAAGATCCTACTTACTACGAAGCCTATTACGACATCAAAACCGGAATGTATTTCGTCTATCCAAAGGTAGGAAATACGGTTACCGGTCCGCCTACTGCAATGTCGCCCCAGGACTACAAAGAGTTTATGGACGCCCAGCAGGCAAAGGAGTATTACAGGGACAAATCAAACCGATACAGTCTGATGTTCCGTAAGGATAAAGCGGAGGCAGAAAGGTTAGGTTTAATTCCTTCCTTAACCATCAATAACAGACTTTTCGAAGCAATGTTCGGAAGCAATAAAATCGAAATTATTCCTTCGGGATATGCTTCTTTTGACTTCGCAGGCTTGTACCAGAAAATTGATAATCCTTTAATTTTACCTCAAAACAGAACAAGTTTCACCTTCGATATTGACCAGAGAATCCAATTGGGTTTGATTGGAAAGGTGGGTGAAAATCTCCAGTTAAAAGCCAATTACGATACCCAAAGCGGTTTTGCATTCGAAAACAGAATGAATCTCGTTTGGCAGTCAAAAGGCACATGGAAAGATCTTCAGACCAAAGGTTTAAATGATGTAAACAAACCCAGTGCCGGAGGCGAAGATAAAATCATAAAAAGAATAGAATTTGGTAATGTCAACATGCCACTTTCTACAAGTTTAATCCGTGGTTCAGAGTCACTTTTCGGGATAAAATCTGAATTTCAGCTTGGGAAAACTTTTGGAACGGTTGTAATGTCTCAACAGCAGGGTGAGGCCAGAAACATCGTTGTACAGGGAGGTGGTGTGATGAATACGTTTAAAATAAACGCCATCGATTACGAAGACAATCAGCATTATTTTATAGATCAGTATTTTCTAAATAATTATGATGCGGCATTGCAGAATTACCCGCAGATTAATTCAAGAATCAATATTTCCAGGATGGAAGTCTGGGTCTTGGATCAGGGAAATTCAAATCTTGCTTATCAAAAAGGTATCGTTGGGATCAGAGATTTGGGGCAGGGTGCTTCCGGTACTCCGGATAATACTCAAAATGGTCTTTACCAAGCAGTAAGCAATGTAATGGGTGCTCCCAGAGATCCTGCAATTAATTATGGTGAGCTTCTTTTGGGACAGACTTTTCCCGGAAGCGCAACGCCCTATACAAACGGAGAAGAATTTTTATTTAATAAAAAAGCACGAAGACTTAACAGTAACGAATATACGTTTCATCCACAGTTAGGATATATTTCATTAAATCAAAGACTTAATGAACAACAACTTTTAACGGTCTCCTATTCCTACACCGTAAATGGTACCAACCAGGTTTATAAAGTGGGTGAGTTTTCTGAAGAAAGTCCTGTTTTGATTACCAAATTGCTAAAATCAAATTCTCAGGTTAAAGTTACGTCTCCAATGTGGCAGCTGATGATGAAAAACATCTACGCTTTGGATGCGGGACAGGTTGATCAGGACGGATTTATCCTGAATGTGCTCTATCGTGATCCAAAAACAGGAGGTAAGGTAAATTATTTACCGGGTACTTCGGTTGCAGATATTAATTTATTGAAATTATTAAACTGGGACAGACTCAATCTGAATGGTGACTTACAGTCAAACAACGGTACTTTGGGCGATGGAATTTTCGATTTCGTAAGTGGAATTACCGTGAGACCAGAATTAGGGAAACTGATTTTCACAAAAGCTCAGCCTTTTGGAAGTTATATGGCACAGGTTCTGGGTACAAATGATCCTCAATATGTTCAAACTGATTTGTATGCAAGGCAAAAGCAGGATGCCCAACATGTACCTCAGAGATATACGCTTGAAGGTAGATATAAAGGAGCTCAAGGTCAGGGGATTTCACTTGGAGCGGTGAACGTGCCTCAAGGTTCAGTAAAAGTTTCAGCTAACGGTGTTCAGCTAACAGAAGGTGTAGATTATACCGTAGATTATATGTTGGGATCTGTGACGATCATCAACGAAAATGTAAAACAATCCGGTCAGGCTATCAATATTTCACTTGAAAATCAGCTTACTTTTAATACACAGCGTAAAAGATTTTTAGGTCTAAATTTAGAAAGAAGAGTCAGCGAAAACTTCATTTTTGGCGGAACGGTTGTCAATTATTCCGAATCACCTTTAACTCAAAAGGTAAATTACGGTCAGGAAGCGGTGAATAACACGATGGCGGGTATCAATATGTTGTACAACAACCAATTGCCTTTCCTCACAAGACTTACAGATAAAATCCCTGGAATTAATACCGAAGCTCCTTCAAATCTGAATTTCAGAATGGAAGGTGCCTATCTTATTCCGGGAATCAATAAAGGAACAAACGATCAGTCGTACATTGACGATTTTGAACAGACGACTTCAAAGATTTCTTTAAAAGAACCAACGGCATGGAGCTTAGCTTCAAAACCGGAAAAGAATCAGGGTAACCCACTTTTCAACGGTGCCGGAGCAAATAATGATATTACGAATGGTTACGGAAGAGGTTTGCTTTCATGGTACAATATTGACCCGAGATTCTGGGGTGTAGGAGGAAGACCTCCGGAAGGAATTACAGCGGAGTCTGTTTCCAATCACGCTTCAAGAAGGGTTCAGTTTTCAGAGATTTTTAACAACAGAGATTTTGTGGCAGGTGAACAGACATTTACCAATACTTTCGATGTTTCTTACTATCCAAACGAAAAAGGACCTTACAACGTAAATCCAGCAACTGAAACCACGCAGCAACGATGGGCGGGTATTATGCGTCCGATCAGTGTTTCCAACTTCATCAATTCCAATATTGAATACGTGGAATTCTGGATGATGGATCCGTATGCCGATAACAGACCTTTAAGTCAGCCGGGAGGTGCACCGAAACTTTTGCTTCAATTAGGAAATGTTTCAGAAGATATTCTGAAGGATGGTTTGATGCAGTACGAAAATGGTCTTCCGGTACCTTCTGCTCCTTCTACCACAACCAATTCAAACTGGGGTATTCAGCCAAAACAACCTCCGATTTTATATGCTTTCTCTACAGAAGGTACAGACAGAACTGCGCAGGATTTAGGTTATGACGGTTTGAGTTCAGATCAGGAAGCGGCACGTTTCGGTAATACATTTGTGAATCCCGTTACCAACTTAGCTGACCCCGCAGTTGATGATTTCGTATTTTATCTTTCTACAAGATTTACAGGAAATTTAGCATCATCATTGGTTCAGCGTTACAAATATTTCAGAGGTCCTGAAGGAAATTCAGTGAGCAATTCTCTTGAAGTAGCTTCACAGACTCCGGACGCCGAAGATATCAACAGAGATTACAATTTAGATCAAAGTGAAAACTATAATGAATATGTTGTTAATCTTGATCAGTCAAGTTTAATTTTAGGACAGAACAATATTGTTGATGTAAAAACTGTTCAGGCTACTTTTCAAAACGGTCAGACCGACGATGTGAAATGGTTCCTTTTCAGAATTCCGGTTAACAAATACAATGATCCGCTTGCAGGTGGTGATAAAGACCCGTCTATCTTAAATAATGTACGTTTCGCAAGAATGTTATTAACTGGTTTTGATAATGTTTCTACGTTAAGATTCGGAACCATGGATTTGGTAAGATCAGACTGGAGAAAATATCCTAATCAAATTGCAAGCTCAACAGTTGACTCACCTACCGAAGGTACAACAGGGTCTCCAACATTAAACGATAATTTCGAAGTTGGAAGTGTAAATATTGAAGAAAATGCATTGAACCAGCCACCTTACGTTTTGCCTCCTGGAATCGACAGACAGGTTTTGAGCGGAAATGCAGGTGCACAAAGACAGAATGAATCTTCTCTTTATCTGAAAGTAAGAAATATGGGTAATGAATCTAGAGGTGTTTTCAAAAATACTACGCTGGATATGAGAAGATACAAAAAACTGAGACTTTTTGTACATGCACAAAATCTTGACACTCCAACAAGTTCAGAATTAGATCCTAAACTGAAATTCTTTATTCGTTTTGGTAGTGATGGTGCAGATAATTATTATGAATATGAATCTTCGGTAAAATATACCCAAAGAACGGCGACTACACCGATGGAAATCTGGCCAATTGAGAATGAGATGAATTTTGATGTTCAGGATTTCGTAGATGCTAAAATCAGAAGAGACCGGAATTTCCCGGGTAACATAGTCGAGAGAAGAGAAGATACCCAGTTTGGGGATGATAATAAAAGAATCTACATAAAAGGACGTCCAAGTTTAGGAAATATTACTACCATCATGATTGGTGTAAGAAATGAGGGTGGGAGAATTGCTGATAACGGAAGAGTTCTCTGGGTCAACGAAATTCGTCTTTCTGAAATTGAAAACGACGGAGGTTACGCCGGAAATGCAAGCTTAAATTTCAACCTTGGTGATTTTGCAACCGTAAACACCAATGCATCTTATTCATCTGTAGGTTTCGGAAATATTGATTCTAAACCTGCCGAGAGAAGTCAGGCAAGTCAGTCAGCATTCAGCATTAATACGGCTATCAACGCAGATAAATTCCTACCTGAAAAAACCGGAATCAAAATTCCTGTCAACTATTCTTACTCACAAACCATCGAAGATCCGAAGTACAATCCTTTAGATACCGATGTAGAATTCAGCAAGGCTGCCAATAGAGAAGAGCTTAAAAAAGTAGCACGTACTTACACTCAGCAGAGAAGTTTAGGTGTTGTTAATATGCATAAGGAAAGAGTAAATCCTGACAAAAAACCAAAATTCTATGATGTAGAAAACATTTCTGTGACTGCTGTATATAATGACGATCATTACAGAGATATTTATACCAAGAAAAACTACAGACAATATCTGCGAGGGTATGTAGATTATAATTATCAGTTTAAACCTTGGGTGATTAAGCCTTTCAATAAACTGATCAGTGATACTGCAAAATCGTATAAATATCTGAAATGGGTAAAAGAATTTAATTTTAATCCGATTCCTACAAGATTATCTTTCAGAACTGAAATCGACAGAAATTACAATGAGCTTGAATTCAGAAATATTGAATCGATTTTAAGTGGAAACCCTGGAAATGATTTCGCAGCCATTAAAAACAGAAACTTCTACTTCGGCTGGCAGTATGGTTTAGGATTTAATTTCACTAAATCTTTAAAACTGGAAATCAACTCGGCTACAAGAACTTTAAATGATCAGGTGGATGTCAACACGATGGATAATTCTTCCATCTTCGGAAATGTTTTCAGAGCGGGTAGACCGGTATTGTACAATCACAGAGTTCAGTTAAATTATAAATTACCTTTCCAATATCTTCCGTATTTAGAATTTATTGATGCTGAGGTTGGCTACGGTTTCACCTACAACTGGAATGCAAGATCCACAGCGTTATTGTCAAGTCCTGAAGGAAGTTTAGGTTCCATTGGTCAAAACACAAATGTGATTCAGGCAAATGCTACAGCAGATCTTCCTCGTTTCTTCAGTCAGTTTAGTTATTTTAAGAGAATTACTGAAACTTTAGGAAAAAGAAAAAAGGAGACAGATTCTCTGAATACAGCTTATACGCAGGCTTGGGAGAAAAAGAGATATGCTTACAAAAAATATAAATACAAAAATAAACTCACAGCATTACAGGGAGCAGCATTTTTCCTTACCTCATTCAAACAGTTGGATGTAACCTATTCAGAAAATAACGGAACTGTACTTCCGGGTCTTATTTCTGCACCAAACTGGTACGGAACAGGGCAGACTTTGGGTGGTCCAACAGTAGGGTTTCTTCTCGGTTCGCAGGCAGATATCCGAAGAACAGTGATTGAAAACGGATGGGTAAGTACTTCAGATTTAATGATTGATCCTTACGTCCGGATGTCGACCCGGGATTTGCGGGCTAATCTCCAGATGATGCCGGTCAATGATTTAAGAATAGATTTCAATGTCATTCAAACCTATAACAGAAACTTCTCGCAAACAGGTTTCAACTATAGAGATGGCTTCGGCAATGCTAATCCGAATCTTACCTTTGCGACAGATTTAATCAGCTATTCCAACTCGGTAAGTCTGGTGAAAACTTCATTTAAAGATAATACAGCTATTTATGCAGCGATCAGACAAAATGCCCAGGCAATTTCGCAGCAATTGGGCGGAGCTCCGGGAGCTAACGGTTACGCTGCAGGATACAGTATTGCGAATGCTTATGTTTTGATTCCTGCATTCCGTGCAGCAGTAGAAGGTAAGGCTCCAAGACAGGTTGGTAACGCAAGAAAATCCGGACTTCCTTTTCCGAACTGGAGAATCACATGGTCTGGTTTAAAAAACATTCCGGTGATCAGCGGTCAGTTTACCAAGTTTGATATCCTTCACAGCTACAATGCAACTTACACTGCAACAGGTGTACAGTCGAGCATCGATTATTTTAATAATCCGGGAAGTTTCGACGTTAACGGAGACCGCATCAATCCATTTACATTCTCACAGGTGGGATATGTAGAATCTTTTGCACCGCTTGTAGGAATAGATGTGACAATGCGAAACAATATGCAGTTTGGAATTCAGTACAACAGAAACAGAATGTTGTTGCTTGGTTTGGTAAATCAAACAATTACCGAAGATTCAAATACCGAATATGTAGTTCGTCTGGGGTATATTGTCAGAAACTTCAGATTAGGAAATGCCGGTGGAGGAGGCAGAAACAATAAGGGAGCAGACCTGAATATCAGAGGAGATATTTCCCTTCGCGACAGCCGTACAAGTATAATGAATATCTTGCTGGATGATTCTCAGGTAACAGGCGGACAACGTTTGATGAATATTAAATTATCTGCAGACTACAACGTTTCACAAAATTTAAATCTTGCAGTTTTCTATGAACAGATGACTTCAAAATATAAAATATCCACAGCCTTCCCGCTGTCAACCGTAAGAGCAGGGCTTAGAGCGACCTTCACATTCGGAGACGCAGGAGGTTTCTAAAAATAATTTTCAAAAAAATCCCTTTCAGAAAACTGAAAGGGATTTTTTTTTGAAAATCTTGTACATTTATTCACTTTATATTTCCTTTCAAAGTTTATGGCTTTGTTTATATTGAAACCAACTAAAATATAATATCATTGTCTGGCTTTGCATTAAATCAAATCTTAGTATAAATCTTTATCTTCCATAACCTTAACCTTAAATCCAAAACACAAATCCCGTAAATCGCATCTCGTAACTCGCATCCCGAACTACCAACCCAACAAAAATTAAATTTTCTTTTGACCATTCACCAATTTTAAATTAAATTTGTCGGTATAAAAAAATAAAAATGAATACACCTGCAGAACTAAAGTACACCAAAGACCACGAATGGATCAGGATTGAAGGAAACGTTGCTACAATCGGAATTACAGATTTCGCACAGGGCGAGTTGGGCGACATCGTTTACGTAGACGTTGACACGGTAGACGAAGATCTTGAAGGAGAAGCCGTTTTCGGAAGTGTAGAAGCAGTAAAAACAGTGTCAGACCTTTTCCTTCCAATCGCTGGGAAAGTAATCGAGTTCAATGCTGAATTAGAAGACCAGCCGGAATTACTAAACACCGACCCATACGGAAACGGATGGATCATCAAACTGGAAATCGCGGAAGGTGCAGATCAGTCAGAATTGCTAACTGCAGAAGAATATCAGGCTGTCATTGGATAATTACAGAAACATATTTAATAAGATTTTGCCCATTTATTGGGCATTTCTTACTTTTATGCTCCTCAGGCCGGGCCAGGAAAACCATGAATATTGGTTTATGTTTAATGGCATAGACAAAGTCTTACACTTAAGTATCTTCGCGGCATTGGGCTTTCTGCTCATAGCATCCTTCCCCAAAATAAAATTTGCTTATTATATTCAGATCATCCTCATTTACGCCTTCCTGACAGAAATCTTCCAGGAAGAAATGAAGCTTGGCCGATCCATGGAAACCCTCGACATCGTCGCAGACACCGTCGGCTGCCTCATCGGATATTACACTTACAAATTTCTCACGAAAAAATTCTGATTCAGACCCTCTTATTTCGCGCCTCCCCACTATACTCATATTGCCAGCATCTCAAAAGCTTGCCAACTCCCTTTACAACTTAATAAATTATCATTCCGTTCTTATTACTCATTACTCATAGCTCATATTTTCAGGAGCCGGGAACCCGCTGTCCGCTGTATCTTTTTTGTGCCGGTCTCCACTCCGCAACGTCCGCCACAAAAAAGGATGTCGCTGCCATCGGGGCTAGTAACGATTTTGCTTTTTGAGAACTGTTGAATTTTGATAAGTAATGAGCAATAAGTAATCACCAGTAAGCAATTAATCTACAATAATCTCATTAAAGAAAGCAGCAAAAACTATAATCGGAAAGCCAAAACTTCAATTCAAAAGTTTTAACCATCAATTCTCACTACATTTTCAGTCCGGCCAGCAGTAAAAAACAAACTTCCCTTATTTCCAATACCCCGTTGAACCATTCCCATCCTCTGGAGGGGATGTCAAAAATCGCAGATTTTAGACGGGGTGGTTACACCAGTGCAAAATTAACCTTACGTGCAATAGAAGTATAAACTTCATCAAAAATAAAACTTTCAAAAACCCATCTGCTCTTATTTAACAGTCTACCTGTTCCAGAATTCTGCATCCAGAGGATCCACCGCTGATTCTGTCGTCCCGCCCGTACCCACAATCCACATTCCACATCCGGACTCTGCAGTCCGAATTTCAAATCTCAAACTTCAAATTTCAAATCATCCCATCTGCTGCTGCGGACGTACCACCGATACTATGTAAAACGAACTCGCACCCGTTCAGCCAAAAACACTTTTCATCCAATCAGAATCCACTCACGTAATGTCAGCAATTCCCACACCTTTCAAAAATCAAAATTCCACCTTACTCCGGAGGAGTAAAATCTGTGTAGCAAAAGCGACAACTAACGCCACAGCGCTCCGTAGGAGTGCCATCTGTGTAGAAACCACCATTCCAAAAATAACAGCACTCCGTAGGAGTGCCATCTTAAAAACATCCACAAAAGCGACCTGAAAACTCATTTTGTATATTTTCAAATCATGCAATGCATAGTCATTTTCACCGAAAAGCCTTACAAAATAAACAATGATGCTCAAAAATTCCCAACAATATATATTCAACCAGCTCACCAGCCTGCAGAAAAATAACACGTAACCATGCACAATGATTCTTTCCAAACTCCCATTTCCTACATTACATCCCGCACCTCGCATCCATTACTTGCGCCGCGAATCCACCAAATCCCAATCCTCCTATACCGTACCCCGAATCTCAAATCTCAAATCTCAAACATCAAATTTCAAATCTCACCCGCACCCTCCAACCCTCTAACACATTTTCTCTCCACACAATCAGTCTGTTGCTTAATTATGTTAAATAAATATGAATAAAAGTTTGGTAGGGAATGTAAAAGTTTCTACTTTTGCACCACTGAAAACGGAAGGAAGTAAGTAGCGCAGGAGGATAAAGATAAGAAAGAAACTTCAGAAAAAATACACACTGAAAAATTTGCAAGAATAAAAAACAGTTGTATATTTGCAGACCCAATTATGGGGAAGCGCAGGAGTTGATTGAGAGGATGTAAAGAAAGAAATTTAAGGTCATCAAAAAACTTTAAAATTTTCTTTGAAAACATTTGGTCAATTGAAAATAACTTATTACTTTTGCACTCGCAAATACGGAGACGAAACTGACAGAAAAGTAGTCTTGGTTAAAAAGCGAAAGAAAAGAGATCATTGAAAAATAGATATAACAACCAAAAATTAAGGAAAAACTAAAGCGTATATAAGAAACTTTGAGTGAGTCAGACAAACATACAATGGAGAGTTTGATCCTGGCTCAGGATGAACGCTAGCGGGAGGCCTAACACATGCAAGCCGAG
>NZ_JACYFS010000003.1:364505-485743 GCF_014837145.1 Chryseobacterium caseinilyticum | reverse complement strand
TTATACTTTTATTTTTTTATTGAGAGAACATTTCCTGCATTACAACCAACGATCCTAACACGAACTTTATGTTCAAATAAACTGTACGGTTTCGAGCAAGAAAATGAGCAGGGATAATCATGTCAGTGAAGCTTAAATGCTTAAAGGGTTTGCCTATCTTATTCTGCTCATTGGTTCTTTCTTTTTTATAGTTTTATATTTAATAAATTTAAGGAATTGCAAACATAGGAAGGGTTTGGCAATAGTGGGGCGAAACTACAAAGTTCAACGGTAGTTCTTCGGTTCAACCTTTGTGCAAAATTGAAGATTTGTGCTTCGGGTGCCCAGCCATCGCCAAGCTGCGAAACGATAGCAGCAACGCTAAACGACAGACAACATTAACCAATGAATTATGACTTTTTCGCAGACAAGGCAGACAAATTGGAAATTCTTGACTACATTTTCAAGGACACAGACTTGCACATTTATGACTTAGGTTCACCATACGGACAAGAGATTTTCCAATACAAAACAATTGACGAAATATCCTTGAAGTTTGAACTTGATAATGACGATTTCAGAACGACATTTCAACTTTGGACACCAAGACATAAAGGCAAACCCATTTTCAGAAAAGTTGACCTTGAACCCAAACGTTGCAATGGCCATACGTTTCGGTATGCGACAGAAGGTTGGGGACTTGTACAATTATATTTCGGAGGACTGAAAAATAACGAACTAAAACATTCTCATATCGGACATTTTACCGAAAAGGGGGCATTAAAATGGGAAGATGCTAATAATGTAAATGGTCTTGTTAGTTCTTGGGATTGGACAGAAATTCAAGCAACTTCAAGAAAATTAAAATATCAAATCCATAACAAACTTGCAACAAGAAAAATAGGAAGTTTTGGAGTTTCAGCAGGAGCAGACAAACTTGAAACACAAGGAATAAAACTAAGATGAAAGAACAACTGATAGAAAGCCCAGCTGGTAACAAGGATTTTGCAATAGTGGGACGAAACTGCAAAGTTCAACGGCAGTTCTTCGATTGAACTTTTGTGCAAATTTGAAGATTGTGCTTCGATGGCTCCACCATTGCATCACCCAAAACCATTAGCAGTTATGTTAAAACAGACAATCTACATATTGACAATATTATTTCTGACGGGTTGCAATAACTCAGAAAGAAAGCACGCTCAAAACTTTGTTATTTTTGAAAGTGATACTAAGGACAAGTACATAGGATTTAGACCAAAAAAATCTCAAATTGACGACGCAGAACAAATGCTACTTGATTATTTAGAGACGAAAACAAAGACTAATCAAACAATTTTTGTAACAAGTCTTGACAAAAAAGTGCCTCTACAAGATCAGTTGAAATATTATAAAAGACGTTACTTCGGACAAACAAATGGTGAGGGAGAAAAAACAATAAAAATTGAGTTTGTCTTTGTGCGTTGTGGTGGACAAGATGAATGGAAGAAAATAGGATACACAAACGTCAAAACAAAAGACTGTTGGTGGTCTGTAAAATACAGTATTGACAATGACCAAATTTACGACCTGAAACTATGAAAACAGGAAACACAACGCGGGCGCAAGCGTCTCGCTTGTGTCCGCTCCAAGAGTTAACAATGGATACGAGCGTGACGCTCGCCCCAGCAAATATTTGAAGAACTCACCTCACAAACCTCTTCACCTCATCAATCAACTCCAGAATCAGTTCCAAAGGAAGATCTTCCTCCATATCAATCAAAAGAATTTTAAACTTCTTTCTGCCCTCGCTCAAAAGTAAAGGATGATCAAGGCGGTCGCCGTGGTAGAAGCTTATGTAATGTTGCCGATGCTTTTTGCTGAAATAGAAATAGCAGAGCATTTTCTTTTTAAACTTAAAGAAAGGCAGACCGAAGCTGAGGGTTTCGGTGATGTTTTCTGTATCAGAGGCGATAATTTTCTGACGCAAAAAAAGAAGAGCACTTCTTTCAGGCTCGTTAATTCTGAAATAGTAATCTTCTAATGGATTCATAACCGCTGTTGGCATTTGGCTGTTAGCTATTGGCTTTTTACTTCTATTTTTAGAACGAAAAATTTACTGAATAATATCTTCAGATATTTTTCTTCATTAAACTTCATAAATCTTAATGGTTCAATTATTTACTCGAAATTCTGCAGTTCAACAAGCTTGTTGTACATTCCTTTTTTGGCAATAAGCTCGTGATGCGTTCCCTGTTCTACGATCTTTCCTTTCTCCATAACTACGATCCAGTCGGCTTTCTGGATGGTTGAAAGACGGTGGGCAATTACCAGTGAAGTTCGGTTCTGCATCATGTTTTCGAGGGCAATCTGTACAAATCTTTCAGATTCTGTATCTAAAGCTGAAGTTGCTTCATCCAAAATCATAATCGGTGGATTTTTAAGAACAGCTCTCGCTATGGAAATTCTTTGTTTCTGTCCGCCCGAAAGCTTGCCTCCCGCTTCTCCAATACTTGTGTCGTACTGTTTTGGAAGATCCATGATAAAATCATGGGCATTGGCAATTTTTGCAGCCTCCTGAATTTCTTCAAGACTTGCGTTTGGTTTTCCTAAAGAAATATTGTTTCTGATGGAGTCGTTAAACAGAATATTATCCTGTGTAACCAATCCGAAAAGCTTTCTGTAATTGGAAAGTTTAATGTTCTTAATATTTTCGCCGTCCAGAAGAACTTCGCCATTATCGACATCGTAAAATCTTGTAATCAAGTTGGCAAGCGTACTTTTTCCGCTACCACTCTGCCCTACCAAAGCAACAGTTTTACCTTTCGGAATAGATAGTGAGAAATTCTTAAGAACCTCTCTGTCTTCATAGCCGAAAGTGATGTTTTTAAATTCTACATTGCCTTCAAAACCTTTAATTTCTTTAGCATCCGGCATTTCTTTAATATGATAATCAGCATCCAGAATGTCATAAATTCTTTTGGCAGAAACTTCCCCTTTCTGCATATTTGAAATAGCAGAAGAAAGTGACTTCAAAGGTTGCAAAATGGTATAAAACAAAGCGATATAGGTAATAAATTCACTTCCGGAAAGCCCTTCTCCTTTTATAGCCAGACGGCCACCAAAATAAACAATCATCCCGATAGTAATGGCTCCCAAAAGCTCACTTACAGGCGATGCCAACGCTTTCTTTTTAAATAATCTTAATGACAGGAAACGTATTTTGTTTAAAACATCATCAAATCTTTTTTTGATTTGCGGCGATGCATCAAAAATTTTGATAATTTTTAAACCTACCAAAGTTTCATCTACAAAAGAATACATTTTACCCAATTCATTCTGAGCTTCTCCGGTATCCTTTTTTAGGCTTTTACCAATGATAGAGATTAATGTTCCCATGATTGGGAAAACAATTAAAGTAAAAATCGTGAGCTGAAAATTAGAATAAAGCAAATACCCCATCGTAATGATAATCACGATAGGCGAACGGATCAAATCTATTAAACTGTTCAGAATATTAGATTCTACTTCCCCGACATCTGAGGTAATTCTTGCAAAAACATCCCCTTTTCTGGAGTTGGTAAAAAATGAAACAGGAAGATCTAAAATCTTATCATGCAACTGAATTCTGAAGTCTCTTGAAACACCCGTTCTGGAAAATGTAAGATAAAATTCAGAAAAATAACTGAAGATATTTCTCAGAAAAAACATGGAAATAAACATAATACAGGTAATCAGAAGAATATACTCCGGACCTTTCTCCATCTCAAGCTGCTGAATATAAAAATTAAAACTGTCTTTAAGATAAGATCCTGCAGATTCTATTCCTTCGTAAACCGGCTGCGCCTTTATCTTTTCTGCCTTTTTATCAAAAAGAATATTCAGTACCGGCATAAAAAACAGCATAGCGGCAATGTTGAAAAGAGCGTATAGAATATTAAAAAAAATACCTGCTGCAATTGTTTTTTTATACGGAAGTATATTTTCAATTGCCCGTTTATAATAATTCATTAAATATTAAATTAATCCACAAAAATAGGGAATTTAAAAGAAAGACGTTTCTTAGTTCAGTTTTACCTTATCGTTATACTTCGGAGCAAAATTTTTCGGACTGAGTTTTTCTACAGTTTTGGCAAAATTGTTAATCATTTGCGTCATATTTTCTACATCAACGATGGAAAAATCATCATTCACCTGGTGATAATGTTTTATTTTAGACATATCTGCGGTGGAAAATGAGTGGGCAACAATTTTCTTTTTAGCGTAACTTACATTATCACTTCTGTAAAAGAGTTGCTGCTTTGCGTACGGATCTGGATAGATTTTAATCATTCCGTCAGCGTGTTGATTAAACAAATCGTCAAGGTCTGAAAAATCATCTCCCGTCATAAACATTGCGTTTTTACCAAATTCAGATCCCGTGGCTATCATTTCAAAATTGAAAAGAGCTGCAAGATTTTTGTTGATTTTTTCCATGCCTTTATCTTCCGAAAGCGCCTTCGAACCTATAAGCCCCGCCTCTTCACCGTTGAAAGCCATAAAAACCATAGAGAATTCTGGTTTTTTATTCTTAAAATAATCAGAAATACCGACTAAAGCTGTAATTCCGCTGGCGTCGTCATCTGCTCCGTTATAGATATTATCGCCTTTATCAGTGCTGGTTCCCATGTGATCAAAGTGACCAGAGAAGCCAAGCATTTTTTCGGATGAACCTTTTTTTATGCCACAAACATTATAAACCGTTTTTCCTTTGTACTGAAATGGAACGAGGTAAGAATCACCTACACAGTAATCAAGTTTATTTTCTTTAAATAATTTTGAGATATAATGGGCTGCCTGCTCATTCTCCGGAGTACCGATGAGACGGCCTTTCATCTCATCTGAAGCAAGTGTTGAAATGACCTTTTTCACAGTTTCCTGAGTAACTTCCTGTGCAAGGCTGAAAAATGAAAATAGCGATAATGCTAAAACTGATAACTTTTTCATAATACTGTTTTATTGGAATATTAGACGCAAGATAAAATGTTTTGTTTCAATATTAATAATCTTTCTACATTTTAACCAAAATTTTAGCATAAAAAAAACAGCCTTCCAAAAAGGAAAGCTGTTCTCACTCAAAAAATCATTGTCTGGTTATCGCAGTCTGTCTACAGATTTCACGAGCCTCTCGTCTTTTTTGATGTAAATGGTGGCGATGGCCAGACAGATTACAGCAAGCAACGGGAAAATCGGCTCAATACCCTTCTCAGGAAAATCGATTCCTCCGGATAATTTTAGCAGCCAGTACAGCAAAACGCCAATCAACAAAGCGTTTATAATGATGCTGATGTTGTTCAGCATGATTTGTCTTTTTCTGTTTTTAAAGCTGAAAATACTCAAAGCACCTACAATTACCAAAATTGCAGATACAATTTTTATCAATGGAAATGTTCCAAAAACTTCTACATCCTGACCTGTGATAAATAAGAAAACAGGTGCTAAAGTAGCAAGCAATATCCAGATGGTCTGTATTCTCTGTAGCATAAACTTTAAAATCAGGACAAAAATAGCATAAATTTTGCACAATTCAAAAATAAGTGTAGATTTGCATATACATTTACCCTTGAAAACAAAAGTCACCGGACTTACTTTTCTTACTTACAATAAATTACATTTTTTACATTAAATATGTTTAACATAGAAACGTTAAGGTCAAAATCCGTAACGGAGTTGACTAAAATCTTAAAGGATTTGGGCGTTAAAGTTGCAAGAAACAGCACTGATAATGATAAAATCTTTGCAGTACTTGACTTTCAGGCTTCTAATCCTAAAGTGGCTAAAGATTATTTCAACACCACAGAAACCCCCACCAATACAGAAGAACCAACCGCAGAACAACCTGCAAAAACTCCTGTAAAAAAAGCAGCACCAAGGAAAGCACCTGCAAAACCTAAAGCTGCTCCCACACAGACAACCGAAGATCAGGAAGTAAAACAGGAAGAACCTGCCGCTGAGCCTGCTTCGAAGGCCGAGACTGAAGTAGTTTCAGAAAGTGAAAATACTTCTGAAAGCAACAACAACACTCAGTCTAAGAAAAAAAGAAGAAGAGTAACACCTCAGGAATCAGATTCTCAACCTCAAAACGAAGAGAAAACGACAGAACAACCTACAGAAACTTCTGAAACAAAAGCTCCTCAGCAAAACACTTCTCAACATAACGCCCCTCAACAAAATACTTCTCAGGAGGAAAGACCGAGAAAACCTGTTCATCCTCAGCATACCAAAGGGCAAAACCAGCAGCGGAACCAAAATCCGAATCAGAATCAACAGCAAAATCAAAATCCGAATCAGCAACACAACAGAAATCAGGACAGACCTGAGGAAGTGGAGCAGAAAAAAGAGTTTAGTTTTGACGGATTAGTGAGCATCGAAGGTGTTCTTGAAATTCTACCGGATAATTACGGATTCCTGCGTTCAGCAGATTTCTCTTATATTTCTTCACCTGATGACGTGTATGTTTCGACGGCACAGATCAGAAATTTCGGTCTTAAAACCGGTGATAATGTGAAAGGTATCGTGAGACTGCCTAAAGAAGGTGAAAAATATTTCTCTTTATTAAAACCTACAGAAGTTAACGGACGTGATTTGGCATTCATCAAAGACCGTGTTGCTTTTGAATACCTTACTCCGCTTTTCCCTGAAGAAAAATTTAATCTTGCCGGAAAAGGAGCAACCATTTCCACGAGAATTGTTGATCTTTTTGCTCCAATCGGGAAAGGCCAGAGAGCTATGATCGTTGCGCAGCCAAAAACGGGTAAAACAATGCTTCTGAAAGATATCGCAAACTCTATCGCAAGCAATCACCCTGAAGTATACATGATGGTTCTTTTAATTGACGAACGTCCGGAGGAAGTTACCGATATGGAAAGAAGTGTTAATGCAGAAGTAATTGCTTCTACATTTGATGAAGCTGCAGACAAACACGTAAAAGTGGCCAATTTGGTTTTAGCCAAAGCCCAAAGAATGGTAGAATGCGGTCATGATGTTGTGATTCTATTGGATTCTATCACAAGACTTGCAAGAGCTTACAATACAGTAACTCCGGCATCAGGAAAAGTACTTTCAGGTGGTGTGGATGCAAACGCACTTCATAAACCGAAAAGATTCTTCGGAGCAGCAAGGAAAATTGAAGGCGGCGGATCGTTAACCATCATCGCTACAGCTTTGATTGACACTGGTTCTAAAATGGATGAAGTAATCTTTGAAGAATTTAAAGGTACCGGAAACATGGAACTTCAGCTTGACAGAAAAATTGCCAACAGAAGAATTTATCCGGCAATCGATTTGGTTGCATCAAGCACACGTCGTGACGACCTTCTTTTAGATGAAAACACATCGCAGAGAATGTGGATTTTCAGAAAATATCTTTCTGAGATGAACCCTGTGGAAGCAATGGAATTTGTGAATAAAAACATCAAAGGAACGATCAGCAATGAAGAATTTTTGATGTCGATGAACAGATAAATTTCAGTTTAAAAAATATTTAAAGCACAGACTCAAAAGGTTTGTGCTTTTTTATTGAATCAACTCAGATCATCAATGTTAAAGATTTATTAAAATAATCCGTAATTTTTGATAATGGCTTAAATATTGGCTAAATTTGGGTAATAACATTAAAAAATATAATTATGTCATTTGAATTACCACAATTAGGTTATGCTTACGATGCTTTAGAGCCAACTATTGATGCAAAAACAATGGAGATTCACCACTCTAAGCACCATCAGGCGTATATCGACAATTTAAATAAAGCAATTGAAGGAACTGAATTATCCGACAAATCAATCGAGGAAATCTGCAAAACAGGAACTGACAAACCGGCAGTAAGAAATAATGGTGGTGGACATTTCAACCACTCGTTATTCTGGGAAATCCTTACACCTGGCGGAAGCAATGAGCCTGTAGGATTGGTTAGAAACGCCATCGAAAACTATGGTGGATTAGAAAAATTCAAAACTGACTTTTCTGAGGCTGCCAAAACAAGATTCGGATCAGGATGGGCTTGGCTGGTAAAAAATGAAGACGGTTCTGTTTCTGTAACTTCAACTCCTAACCAGGACAACCCATTGATGCCTGTTGCAGATATCAAAGGAACTCCGGTTTTAGGATTGGATGTTTGGGAGCACGCATATTACTTAAACTACCAGAACAGAAGACCTGATTACGTTGCAGCGTTTTTCTCTGTTGTAAACTGGGATAAAGTAGAAGAATTATTCAACAGATAATTTTCAACAACTCATAAAAAAAGGTTCAGAATTAATTTTCTGAACCTTTTTTATTTTAGAATTTTCATTTAATCACTAAACGAAGTTCAACAATTAAATAAGATTTTGTTTTAAGCTAAAAGCCTTAAGCCTTATTCAGCCACTCTGACTTTGAAAGATAATTCTGATCCGGATAATAAATAAAAAGAACATTTCTGCCTTTAATGGTATTGATGATCGGTTGCGTAAGATCTCTCGGTACTGCAGGGCAACCCCAGCTTCTTCCAATTCTTTTGTGAGCAGCCGCAAATGATTCACTTACATAATCTGCTCCGTGCATCACGATGGCTCTTCTATACGCTGCATCATTAAACCCTTTATCCATTCCTAAAAGTTTCAGAGAATATCCGTTTCCGCCATTATAGGTGGCATCCGTGATAAAAAATCCCATGCTGCTTTGTAAAGAACTGTCGGTGTTTGAAAAATTCGTGGCAAATTCCTCGCCTGTGTTTTTACCGTGTGCTACAAGAGAATTAAACAGCACTTTCTTATCGTTCAGATCGATCACCCAAAGTCTTTTGGTATTGGATGACATAGAAAAATCGCAAACAGTAAGTAAATGTGAATTTTCATCAAGCAGACCCGCTTTTTTCATATTTTCAAAACCGGTCAGCGCTTTAGAGAACACTTCAAAATTCAATTCATGTTCTGGCGCGAAAGCAATAGATTTGTAAAGTTCTTCGGAAGTTGAAGTTTCAGATTTTTCTGTTGATTTTAAATTAATAATCTTTTCAGACTTTTTTTCTTCACTCATTTTAAAATTTTCTTTTTTATCTGCTGGAGAAAGATAAAACGAGGTCGTCACTACATACACTACACTTAATACACTATACAATAACTTCATTCAATATTATGTTAAATTAAAATTGCGGAGACAAATTTATAAAAACATAATTATCAAACACTTAACATTGGAATAGTTTAACTCAATTTAAGAAACATTAACAACCGGAAAAAGTGAGTTATTTTCCTGATTCCGAATCGCCTACAAACTCCAGACTTACCGAATTCATGCAGTATCGCGTGCCGGTAGGAGCCGGTCCGTCATTGAAAACATGACCCAAATGAGAATCACAACGTTTGCAAACAACTTCTATTCTTTCCATACCGTGAGACGAATCGCGATGATAAGCGACTCCGTTTTTATCGGCTTCAAAAAAACTTGGCCAGCCACAGCTGCTCATAAATTTCTGGTTTGAGCGGAAAAGATGATTTCCACAAACAGCACAGTAATATTCTCCGAGCTCATCAAACTCATTATATTTCCCTGTAAAAGGTCTTTCTGTTGCGGCTTCACGTGAAATGGCGTAGAGATCCGGTGCGAGAATTTTTTTCCATTCGTCATTAGAAACATTCAGTTTTGCAGTTTCTGTTCTTGAATAATATGGATTGTTTTTTGCTTGGTCTTGCATAAGATTTATTTTAAAAATTGATTTTGGTAAAGCAAATATTTAACCACAATAGGCACAAAAGTTTTTCTGTAAAAGTAGTGATGACCTAATTTAAAGTTCACAAAACAAAAAAATTTAAAACAGTCTGATTCTGACCAACTTTTAATATAAAGGCTAAGAACGGAATATCAAAAAATTTCATACACTTAAAATACAAATGAATTGTCCGCTCTTTTCAGCATCAGCATTTTAACTTTAAAATTCAAAAAACCTTTTATAACTTTTGTGGTAAAATACAATACCAAATTTACTAAATTTGAGACTATGAATGATGAACTGAAACGAAAACAACTCAATAAATACAAGGCTTTTGCCACAGGACTTTTTGTTCTAATGGCTGTGATTTTTGTAATTACAACGATCCTGCAGAAAACTCACGAATCACATTGGATTGGCTACGTCCGTGCTTTTTCTGAGGCGGCAATGGTCGGTGCTTTGGCAGATTGGTTTGCCGTTACTGCACTTTTCCGTCATCCACTCGGACTTCCGATTCCGCACACGAATTTGATTGAAAACAGCAAGGAGAAGCTGGGTGATAATCTTGGAAGTTTTGTTGTATCAAATTTCCTGTCGCCTCAGACGATCCGTCCATACATTCAAAAAATTAAGATTTCGAATTTTGTTGGAGAATGGCTTACGAAAGAGAGGAATCAGGAAGCTTTAATTAAAAATCTTTCGGATATCATTTTGGATATTCTGAATAAACTCGATGATTCTGAAGTAAGCCGTTTTATCAGCAAAAAAGTGAGCGAGATGACGGATGATATTCAGTTAAACAAAATTTTAGGCAACGGAATTATTTATCTTCTCGATAAAAATGATCATCAGAAAATCGTAACCAATCTTTCAAAACAAATCAAAGAATATCTCATCGAAAATGATGAAATGATTAAGGATAGGGTGAAAAAAGGAAGTTACTCTTTTATCCCGTCGTTTGTAGACAAAAAGATAGCCGAGAAAATTGCGGGCGGACTTTCTGATTTCTTCCGTGAAATAGAAGAAGATACCAACCACGAAATCAGAACTTTAATTACAGAAAAAATATATGATTTTTCAAATGATTTAAAAGAAGACCCGAAATGGATTGATGAGTTTAAAAGCATGAAAAACGATTTTTTAAACAATCAAAAGCTGGATGAATACTCGAATGATATCTGGGTTTCCATTAAAAAAACATTGACTATAGAACTTCAGGAAGAAGAATCTTCATTAAAAAAATACATCACAAAAAACCTCAACGAGTTTTCTGAAAACTTAAAAACCGACGAAAAACTTCAGAATAAAATTGATAATTGGGTTCGAGTAACGGCCTACAAATACATTCTGAAAAACACACACCAGGCAGGAAACCTCATCAGCTCCACTGTTGGAAACTGGCAGGGAAAAGAACTGAGCGAAAAACTTGAATTAGAAGTTGGTAAAGACTTACAATTCATTCGTGTGAACGGAACCTTAGTTGGTGGATTGGTGGGTTTGATTATTTATACGATCTCGCATTTTTTTCTTTAAATATCTTATGCAGAGACAGCAAATCACTTGAATTTACATTCTGTTAAATCGATAAATTACATAATGTTAAGATAAAAAAGCAAAACCTCATCAATTTTGCTTTTCAATATTTTCTATAAAAATTTTCAAGTTACCTCGAAATTCTACCCGCTCTTGTCAGAATTTCCTTATTAATATCATTGATCAACTGCGTTCCTTCATAAATAAATCCAGTGTATAACTGAACCAAACTTGCACCCGCATTCAACTTTTCAATCGCATCTTTTGCAGAATGAATTCCGCCAACGCCGATAATTGGGAATGCACGGTTGCTTTTTTCTGAAAGATATTTAATCATTTTAGTACTTCGTTCACGAATCGGTTTTCCGCTCAAACCACCATTTCCGATTTCTGCTAAAACTTCAGGTGAAGTTTTCAGACCTTCTCTGTTTACTGATGTATTTGAAACCACAATTCCGTCAATTTTTGTATCTGCAATCAGTTCGATAATTTCGTCCAATTGCTGGTTGTTTAAATCCGGAGCAATTTTTAAAAGAATTGGTTTTTGGGTCGGTTTAGTTTGATTAATTTCTTTTACGGCAGTAATCAGCTCTCTCAGATATTCCACATCTTCCAGTTTGGCGTGGCTTCCGACGTTTGGACAGCTTACATTTAAAACAAAATAATCCACATAAGGATGAAGACCTTCGAAACAGTCGAGATAATCCTGAGTGTAATTTTCAGGGGTTGTGTTGGTATTTTTTCCGATGTTTCCGCCGATAATGATTTTTCCTTTGTTGCCTTTCAGTTTTTCAATGGCTGCTTCCAGACCATCGTTGTTAAAACCCATTCTGTTGATGATTCCACCATCTTCGATTAAACGGAAGAGTCTTTTTTTTGGATTTCCAGCCTGCGCTTTGGGAGTTACCGTCCCGATTTCTACAAATCCGAATCCTAAGTCGCCTAATTCGTTGAATAAAACCGCATTTTTATCAAAACCTGCCGCCAATCCTACGGGATTTTTAAATTTCAGTCCGAAAACCTCTCTTTCAAGACGTTTGTCTACGATAGGTTTTGGAAGAAATAATTTGGTTAAAAATCCGAAATTTTTGAGCATCGAAAAAGTAAAGTGATGAACTTCTTCAGGATCAAATTTGAAAAGGATGGGGCGGATAAGCGATTTGTACATTGAAAAAAAGTTTTACAAAAATACTCATTTTCAAATTAATGAATTCTTGATATGTGATAATTTATTTAAATGGAGATTATTTGTTGTTTTAAATACCAATTACACAAATGTTTTTCACTAAATAACATTTAGAATCTGCTTAATTTTCAAAATCTGCGAGATATTTTTAACGCAAAGGTTTATTAAATAGGCTTGTTATTTTTTAGAGGGCAAAGGCAAATAAATTTGCTGCGTGAAGCGTGAACGTTAGCTTCAAAAATCAACCCGTTGATTCTTCTTTGCTTTCTTAAGTCTTGCAATATTGAAAATAAATCTTTGCGTTTAAATAATTTCCATTAAATTATCAATGATAAATACTCAAATCAAAATTCAAAATATCTCCTACCCTTTTAAACTCATCATCTATAGTCGCATTGACCGTAATTTTTTCATTAGAAACAGGATGATTAAAGATTAACTGATGGGCATGAAGTGTCATTTTATTGATTTCAAATGCCTGAAGCCATAATTTGTTCTGCTTGTTGCAGCCATGTTTTCTACAGCCTAAAATAGGATGCAGAATATGTTTAAAATGTTTTCTTAACTGATGGAATCTACCCGTTTCAGGAATTGCTTCCACCAGACAATATCTCGAAGTCTGATGTTTTAAAAATGGCAGATCTATTTCAGATGTCTGTAAACGTTTATAATATGTGACAGCATTTTGTTTTACTTCATTTTCATTGACTAAGTCGTAATCGATTGTCTCTTCTTCCTTCGCCCAGCCGCGGAGAATGGCAATGTATTTCTTTTCAACTTCCCGTGATGCAAACTGTTCGCTCATGGTTCTCAACGTTTCTTTATCTAAAGTAAACAGCAAAACGCCTGAAGTTTTTCTGTCTAAACGGTGAACAGGATAGACCTTTTGCCCAATCTGTTTTCTCAGCTCCTGAATCGCATACGTGTCTGCCTCTCCGGAATAGAAAGATTTGTGAACCAACAGTCCGCTGGGTTTATTGATGGCAATAAGATGTTCGTCGCGATACAGAATTTCTAACATGTCGCAAAACTAAGAATAAATTAGTTCTACAACTCTCTTTTGAAAGTATAAATAACACCGTAAAAAGTTCCTCCGTAATCCCTGCTTTCTGCGACCACCAATTCCAAGCCTTCACTTCCGTGCTGATTTAAAATTTTATCAATTTCAGCAGGATCATATTTAGTTCCCCAAAATCCTGTTGGTTCAATAATAACGGTTTTATACTCGAATTTTTTTTTCATAATACATTTCTATTTTAATCTAAATTTAAAAATATTTTTTTGAAGTTTAGACTTAAATCTAATGTGTTTTTAAAACCCGTCAGGTCTGTATTTTTACGGCTATAGCCTGAGTGCTCCAACTCATTTATTTAATATTATTGTTTTGTAAATATGTCTTTAGATTCTATAGTAATTCTTTTTTTTATTTTGATAAAGCAGCACACTTACAAATCTCCACCAGATGAAAAAAATTAACATTTTATCTTTACTGATAATTGATTAATTTAATTATCATTGTAAAAAAAATAAAAATCATGAAAAACTTCAGTTTAATATTATTCGCATTACTGTTGTCATCAAATCTTTTTTCCCAAACTACCGACACTTTGAGCTTAGGCAAAACCGGCAGAGAATTTTTTATTAAGGGAAACCAAAAATATAAGGCTTCTGAGTACAAAAGCGTTTTTACCAATCAGGAAGCGTTGGCTTACATGAAAAAATCACGTACCAACAATGCGGTTTCTCAAGTCTTTGGAGTAATGGGTGGCGGATTGGTCGGATGGGGACTGGCTACTGCAATTAGCGGAAAAAAAACAGTGCAAAATGGTATGGTTATTAAAGAGCAGGCAAAAGGCGGCTGGGGTCTAGTTGGTGCCGGTGTAGGATTAATTGGTATCGCCATTCCTTTTGCCATCGGATCATCCAAAAATCTGAAAAATGCGGTTAAAACTCAGAATAACGCAGACAGAAATAGCACAGAAGCTGAAAATACTCACGCAAGCCGTTTTTACAAACTCGAGATTGGCGGAAACGGAGTTGGACTCAGCTATAATTTCTAAAATAATATCAAGCGGTTTTTTTTAACTGCTTTTTTTATTTCTGATTAAACATTTCATGGTCTAAACCTAACGGGTTTTCGAAACCCGTTAGGTTTGGAAGTATGCTGTTGTAAAATTGGGATTTTAATTTTTGAGCTGTCGCTAAACCTCATAGGTTTTAGAAACCTATGAGGTTTTTCCTAATAATTTCAGTTGTTTGAACGTAATTTTGTCCATAGCCCTGATGGAAACGGCATCCTTTTTTGTGGCGGACGCAACGGAGTGGAGACCGCCACAAAAAAGATATAGTGGACAGCAGGTTCCTGGCTCCTAATAATTTCAGGATTAAAAACTTCTGTCATCCCGCTTTTAACTTCCTACATTTTCACTATTTTTGCAGGTAAGACGAAAAATTTATGGCAAAGCAAGACGATGTTTTCAAGAAAGTGATTTCTCACGCTAAAGAATATGGGTTTATTTTCCCTTCCAGTGAGATCTACGATGGTTTATCAGCTGTTTATGACTATGGACAGAATGGTGCAGAACTGAAAAATAATATCAAACAATACTGGTGGAAAGCGATGGTACAGCTGAACGAGAATATTGTGGGTATTGATTCAGCGATCTTAATGCACCCGACTACCTGGAAAGCTTCGGGCCACGTTGATGCTTTTAATGATCCTCTGATTGACAATAAAGATTCTAAAAAACGTTTCAGAGCGGATGTTTTGGTGGAAGATTACTGCGCTAAAATCGAGGATAAAGAAAATAAAGAAATTGAAAAAGCTGCCAAAAGATTTGGTGAGTCTTTCGATAAAGCTCAGTTTGTTGCGACGAATCCCAAAATTTTAGATTACAGAGCAAAAAGAGAACAAATTTTATCCCGATTGGCAAAATCTTTAGAAAATGAAGATTTGGCTGATGTAAAAGCTTTGATTGAAGAACTGGAAATTGCTGATCCTGATACTGGTTCAAAAAACTGGACAGAAGTAAGACAATTCAACTTAATGTTCGGAACCAAACTGGGTGCGTCTGCAGATTCTGCTATGGATCTATATTTAAGACCTGAAACGGCACAGGGAATTTTCGTTAATTTCTTAAATGTACAGAAAACTTCGCGTCACAGACTTCCTTTTGGTATCGCTCAGATTGGTAAAGCATTTAGAAATGAGATTGTTGCGAGACAGTTTATCTTCAGAATGCGTGAATTTGAACAGATGGAAATGCAGTTTTTCGTTGCTCCGGGAACTGAACTTGAATTCTACGAACAGTGGAAGCAAAAACGTCTGAACTGGCACCTGGCACTTGGTTTAGGAAATGACAATTACAGATTCCATGATCATGAGAAACTGGCACATTATGCGAATGCTGCGGCGGATATTGAATTTAATTTCCCGTTTGGATTTAAGGAACTTGAGGGTATTCACTCGAGAACTGATTTCGATTTGAAGGCGCATGAGAAGCATTCAGGAAGAAAATTACAGTTTTTTGATCCTGAAAGAAATGAAAACTACGTTCCGTATGTGGTGGAAACCTCAGTTGGTTTAGACCGATTATTCCTTTCTATTTTCTCTCACTGTCTGAAAGACGAAGTTTTGGAAGACGGTTCGGAAAGGACAGTTTTATCGCTTCCGCCAGCATTGGCTCCGGTAAAAGCAGCGATTCTTCCTTTGATGAAAAAAGACGGTTTGGCAGAATACGCAGAAAATATCTTCAATGATTTGAAATATGATTTCAATTTATTCTACGAAGAAAAAGATGCGATTGGAAAACGTTATAGAAGACAGGATGCTATTGGAACGCCTTACTGTATCACGATTGATCACGATTCGTTAACCGATCACACGGTGACGATCAGAGACAGAGACACGATGCAGCAGGAAAGAGTTCCGGTTTCTGAACTGAGAAGAATTATTGATGAGAAAACGAATTTCAGAAATTTACTTTCTAAAATATAAATTGAAAGCCTTGAGAAATCAGGGCTTTTTTGTTGGAGTTACAATAAAATTTTTACACATAAGTAACGAAGTATTTTTTAACTTTCTACAGATGAAAAGAACACATTAGATTTCGAAAATCTTTGATTTTCTCCTGATATGGTCTAAAATATTTTTAGAGCCTCTTTAAGATTATTAAAATAGTTTGATTATACTGATTTTAAATGGTTTGATTAATTGAGTCTTCGACAGGCTCAGACTGACAAATCTAATACTAACCGCTCAATTTAACGGTGTCAGCCCGTCGAAGAGTTTTTGAACCATAGTTATCTATTTGAAAAAAAAATAAAAAAGCTCTTAATTTAAATTAAATCTATCGCGACTTATGTGTCATATTACTGAAAATTAATCAACAATAATTTAACATAAAAATATTTTCATCGACCTGTTTGAAATATCCTTGAATTCACTACTTTTGGATTTCAAATTTTAAATATGAAGAAAATCTTTCTATACTTTTTCGGATTGGCAAATGCCCTGTGCTATTCCCAGACTCAGGATTTGGCATCTTTGGCATCGGGCGACTATTTAGGGATGAACGCCCTGTTTGACGTCGATGATAATCTCTACGGATATGTTTCTTTATATTCTTACGGTAAATCTGGTGACAGGACAAAAAAATTCGAATACGTAATTTTAGATAAAAATCTAAATCCTATTGCCAATAAAGAATTTGAAGGCGACATCACTGCAGGCGGATATTCCGGATATATCGATTTTAGAAAAAAAGTTATCCTCCGCCCCAATTCTTTGGACTATACCAAAATAAAAATGAGTGAGATTTTTACTCCACGGTCTATGGAAATTGATCTCGGTTCCAACACCATTCAGAGAAAAACCTATTATAATTATGAGAGTGGTGCCTTCAAAGAAATCGACCAGCCAAAAAACTGGAAGGAAGCCCGAAAAGAAAACAGAGAAGAGAAGAAAGAGAAGGGTTACAACTACGAATCTACTGTGGTAGAAATTAAAGAAGGTGGTTTTATCGCGATTGAACTTAAAGATTTTGGCAAGTACACGACTGACAATGCACTCATTAAATTTGATGAGAATAAAAAAGAAATCTGGAGGTATAAATATAATACAAGCGGTGACAAAAAAAATAATGAAAGGCTGAGGCTTCTGGATAAGGATGATCAGCATATTTACTTTCTTGCTGAAAAGAAAATTCAGGATAAAAAAACTTTCAGTCTGCTGGTATTAGATATCAAAACAGGAAACGAAGTTGCCTCAAAACCTGTTACAGGTCTTTCTGATGATACTTTAGAAAACATTACTTCGTTATCTTCCACCACAAGAAATTTAGATAACGATAAAACTTTTGATGATAAAATAGTTGTGATAGGAAGAAATTTTGAGAACAAAATGGGAACCGGCTTTGCCAGAATGATTGTAGATAAAAAAACATTTGAGGTAGACACCAAAAGAATGATCTATTATACAGATATGGCTGCATTTCTTCCGAAAATTGATGAGTTTGGTTATGTAGAAAAAGGCTATCATCTTCAGCCCCGCGACGTATTTTTTCTGAAAGACGGCAGTATGGGGATTCTCTTAGAAAAATACAAGATTGATTTTAATCTGGGCGTTGGTAAGACCACAGATTTGGTTTATCTTTTTACAGACAAAAATTTTAAGATAAAAGGGGTAAAAGTTTTCAGCAAAGAAAAATCATTGTATGACAATGACTATCTTTTTTCGCAATATCTGAATGATGGAAATGATGTTGTATTCTTTTACAGAGATTTTCAGAAAAATAAGGAAACCAAAGAAAAAAACTGGCAACTCTTTATCAATACACTGATCGGAGGAAGTTTCAAGCAGGAGGTGATTCCTATTTCTGAGAAAGATAATTTTGTGGTAACGCCGTTTGTGGCAAAAGAAGGCTTTATTTTGCTTCGTGAATATAACGAAAAGGATAAATACAATAAAGTGCGGCTGGAAAGATTGAATTATTAAATAGTAAAAATACAAACCTTCAAGGTTTTAAAAACCTTGAAGGTTTAATAAAGTTTCAGGATTCTTTTTTATAAAAATCCGCAATATTTTTTATTTCATCCAGACTCAGATTCCACATAAAATTCAAAAACTGCTGATAGCTCTCACTTTGATTTTTTGGGTCTACTCTGTCTAAATAACGGTTTAAATTGTAATTTTTTCTAGCTTCGTAAATTTTAGAAAAACATTTCCCGAGCCAGCTTCTGTAATACTTTTCTTCTTCGCCGTCCTGCAGATACTGTAAACTTGTATAAATGCCGACGCCGTAATCTTCAGAATTATAAAAATTAGGCAATGTTTCCATTCTGGCGATTTTTTCGAGTGCAGCAAAAGAATCTGATGCCTTCCCATCTTTCTCCTCTGTTTTCAGTTCAGGAAAAATCTTTCTCAGGTTATCAACCCGCAATGAAATTTCAGGATGAGAGCGCACAGAATCTTTATTGAGTTTTTCTTTGTAATGGTTGTAATTATACAGTGAAAAATCTTCCTTTTTAAGCCATTTTTCTTTAAATTCCTGATTGGGCAGACTGAAATATTTCTTGTAAGTGTCCAGCTTTAGCGTTCGCGGCGAAATCGTATCAAAATCCTCCAGTCTCTTTAACGTATTAACAAATTCTGCCGGTCTGAAACTACTCTTTTTAAAAATAGCATATCCAAGAGAATCTGCCTGCATTTCCTGCTTCCGGTTTTCAATTCCATTTTTATAGATTCTGTTTTTCAAGATGTCGAAAGCCCGTTTGTTGCTGTTATCTTTATCATATTTGATATTCTGAACCAGCAGCCTGTCGGTTTGATTATGGTCAATTAAACTGATAAAATCCTTCAAGCTGTGATCTGAAATTTTGTGTCCCAACTCATGTGCAATCACTGCTGCCACCTGGTCGTCGTTATTCAGCCAGTTGAAAAGCCCCATGTTGATTACAAAAGTGCCGTCTGCAAAACAGTAGGCATTCGGAGTATTGTCTCTCGCAATCAGAATTTTAAGATCCTGTGGAATCTGACTGTTGTTTTTCCTTAAACCGTTAATGAGACTTTTTACTTTTTCATCAAAAACAGAATTGAAAACAAAATTTTTATCTTTTACTTTTTGAGTAAAATCTTTCTCAAAATTTTTATAGACTTTCGCCAGCTCGCTGCCTTTTTTTCCGGGATAATCGGCTTTGCTTTTCTTAATAAGACTTTCATTATTTAAAGAAAATATTTTCAGAAATTCTTTTCGCTGAAGATAATCTGCAGTGTCGATTGCTTTATAGGTCTGTCCGAAACACGTTACAACGTAAAAAACAGACAGGAGGAACATCAATTTTTTAATCATAAAATCATCACATATTCACAAAAATAAATCATTTTCAGTCAATATTTTAAAATTAGTTTAAATTTGTTTCTGGAACATTTTTTATGGTAATTTTCATTTATTTCATTGTATTTCTCATCCTGATGGCGGCAGTTGTTTACATTTTAGATTACGGCTACCTCATCAACGGAATTTCCAAAACTTATTTTAAAGGAAAATCCAGCGCGCACATTGACGATGGTAAATTCTTCAGCAAAAATGTTATTGAAACTAAATCTCCTAAACCTTGGGTGAAGGCTGACAATTACAACAAAACTGATTTACCGAAAAATATAGTTGATGATTTAAATATTGGCAACACTGCCTCATTTTTAGTAATTAAAGATGGAAAACTGGTGCACGAACAATATTGGAAAGGCTATAACAAAATTTCTCTGACCAATTCTTTTTCAATGGCAAAAGCTGTTACGGTGATGCTTTTGGGTAAAGCTCTGGAAGAAGGAAAAATAAAAAACATCAACGGTAAATTTTCAGATTATTTTGATGAATTTAAAACCAAAACTTCAGCCGAAAATTTAACTTTAAAAAATCTGGCTCAAATGGAATCCGGTTTAGACTGGGATGAAGATTATAAAAATCCTTTCCGTCCCAATGCCAAGGCTTATTATGGAAAAAGCCTTATTGATGCTACGTTTAAAAGAAAATTTAAAGAAAAATCCGGTGAGAGATTTGAGTACCAAAGCGGTTCGACGCAACTTTTAGGATTTGCAGTAAAAAAAGCTATTGGACAAACGCTTTCAAGTTATTTATCTGAAAAATTCTGGATTCCACTGGGAATGGAACAGAATGCCATCTGGAGCACTGATCAAAGCGGTATGGAAAAAACGTATTGCTGTATTCATGCGACTTCCAGAGATTTTGCCAAGCTTGGACAGTTATTCTTGAATGATGGGGAATTTGATGGGCAACAACTACTCAATCCTGAATTTATCAATGAAATGAAAAATCCGACCAAAAAATCCAGTGAAATTTACGGAATGGGATTCTGGATCAATAATGACAACCCGATTAAACATTATTATTTTCTCGGACTTCAAGGGCAATACATCATTATGATTCCTGAACATAATATGGTGATTGTAAGAACCGGAAGCTATAATAATTTGCCTAAAACAGACAGAGGAAGGCCGGATCAGGTGAGGTTTTTAGTTAATGAAACTGTGAAGCATTTTGTTTAAAGGCTAAGCTTTAAAATATTTTGACCCCATGAAGATTATTATTAAATAGCTATGTGACATAGCTTCAAAACCATATAAAAACATGAAAACATTCATTATCATTGTATTTTCGATATTTAGTCTGTCTTTATATTCACAGAATGATACCCCAAAGAGAAATTCATATAAATTGGAAATAGCAGCTAATGAAACTCAACAATATGCTGCAGATATTCCAGAAAGCCCATATTTCGTAAAAGAAAAAATTCTTCAGATATATTGCGGTGAAAAGATTTTTGTAGAATGTGAGATTCAAGGTGATTCGATAAGCAAAATGAAAGTCGTTGAGAAAAATATCAATCCTGAAAAAACTATTATTATTGATTTTAGTCAGAACTCTGAAAATAGAAAAGAAATTCGCACTGATTTAAACGTCAAAAATCCTTTCTCAAAAAAACTTATATATGAAGCATTAATGTTTACGCCAATTAGCCAGAAATGGAAATCAACATCAATAATTCCCATTATGCCGAATTTGGAAAACTTCGAAATGTGGCCACATTCGATTGTTACTTTGGTGTTGGAAAATTGGAAATTAGAATAATGCTACCTCATGTAACAGCTGTTTGGCGATCGCGAATTTTACGGAAATTCGCGTTCACGTTTCGCAAGAATTTTATCTTTAACAGAAAAAAATCTATTCCAAACTCCGCGACGTTGGCAGACGTCAGAACGTTAAGATTAAGGAAGCATCTAAATATTTATTTACATTAATAATAAGTGTGATTTCCTGCAACTTAATCTTAAAATTCATTTTAAACTCTAAATTCATGGAAAAATATAATCCGAAAGTTGATGAGTACATCGAAAAAGCGCCGGATTTTGCACATCCTATTTTAAACCTCATCAGAGAAGTCGTACACGAATGTTCTCCGGAAATTGAAGAAGCCATCAAGTGGAAGTTCCCGACATTCATGTATAAAGGGAAAATTCTTTGCTCAATGGTTTCGTTTAAACAGTATTGCAGCATGGGATTTTGGCTTCACGGTGAAATGCAGACGATAAAAAATCTTGAAACTAATGCCGAACAAACCAACATGTTCAGCCTTGGCAAGATTACCAAAATGGAAGAACTTCCTAAGCGGCCTCAGCTTAAGAAAATTATTTTCGAAGCTATGGAACTGACCGACATGGGCGTTAAACTGAAAAAATCCGCACCTTCAAAAACCGAAATTGAAGTTCCTGAATATTTTCAAAATGCTTTAAGCCAAAACAAAAAAGCTCTTGAAGTTTTCGGAAAAGCATCACCGTCTTTCAGAAAAGAATATGTCAACTGGATTACTGATGCTAAAACTGAAACGACAAGAATTAAAAGAATTGAACAGGCTTTGGAATGGATTTCTGAAGGCAAAGGAAGGAACTGGAAGTATGAGAAGAAATGATGATGGAAGATGGAACTTTTCTTGTTGTGAGAAGATGATACTCCTCCGGAGTGCGTTTTCGCACATTATAATTCCCTACACAGATATTGCTCCGCTGGAGCATTTATTAATTTAGAAAAATTGATTTAATTTTCTCTGATAAAGAATAATTCTAAACAAAAAAGCTTCCAAAAAATTCGGAAGCTCATTTTATATTTGAAAGAAAATTTTAATAATTATCTTCTTCGCCTTTCATTTTTTCAGCATTTTCTGCCATGATTACGGCGTCGATCATTTCAGAAATATCACCATTCATGTAGGCATCAAGATTATACATTGATTTACCAATTCTGTGATCTGTAACTCTTCCCTGAGGATAATTGTACGTTTTGATTTTTGCAGAACGGTCACCGGTAGAAACCATCGATTTACGCTGTGCAGCAATATCTCCGACAGATTTCTGAACTTCAATATCGTATAATTTGGTACGGAGCATTTCCATCGCCAGTTCACGGTTGGCCAACTGAGAACGCGCCTGCTGACAAACGACTACCATTCCTGACGGTTTGTGCGTCAGCTGTACTTTGGTTTCAACCTTGTTAACATTTTGTCCACCAGCTCCACCTGAACGGGAAGTCTGCATTTCGATGTCTGCAGGATTCAGTTCAAAATCGATTTCTTCAGCTTCGGGTAAAACCGCAACTGTGATTGCTGAAGTATGTACACGACCTTGGGATTCTGTCTCCGGAACACGCTGTACACGGTGAACTCCGGATTCAAATTTCATAATTCCGTAAACGCCGTCGCCTTCGATCTTCAGAATAAGTTCTTTATATCCTTTTGCTGCTTCACTGGAGTCTGTGATCTCATGCTTCCAGCCTTTTGTTTTGAAAAACATGGTGTACGCTCTGTAAACGTCTTCCACGAAAATCGCCGCTTCATCACCACCGGTTCCGGCACGAAGTTCCACGATCACGTTTTTGTCGTCGGTAGGATCTTTAGGGATCAGGAGAACTTTCAATTCTTCTTCCAGACCGGGAAGTTTTTGCTGAGCTTCCACTTTTTCTTCTTTAGCCATATCTACAAGATCTCTGTCTGAACCATCTGCGATAATTTCCTCAGATTCCGCGATATTGTCTAAAGCATTTTTATATTGGTCGTAAACGTGTACTATTTTTCCTAAATCGCTGTATTCTTTGTTTAAAGAAGAATATTTTTTCTGATCCGAAATTACGTCTGGCTGTATAATAAGGTCTGCTACCTCATTATATCTCTGTTTTATCGCTTCTAATTTTGGAATTAATGACTTAGACATATTAAAAATTTAGTTTGCAAAGATACGGAATTGACAATGAAGAACAAAAGACCATTTTGAATGAGCTTAAAGTTTATTGCGAACCACAAAAGTAACAAAAGATTTAGAGAAAATTTGTTATTCATTAAGTTCAGAAAAGGAGAATACATTCACTAACTTTTGATCTTAAAAGTTTCCTCCTACATTTTTTAAAATGCCCTGCCAGCGTTTGAAACGCTGGCAGGGCTGACATGAGGATATTTTAATTAATAAAATCTTACTTCACGATCATTTTTTCAATAGAAACTCCGGTTTCAGATTTTAAATGAACCAGATAAGTTCCTGAAGGATAATTGGTGTTGATTTCTAAAGTACCATTTTCAGTTTTCAGTTGATAAGAATCCATCTTTTTACCGGTCATGTCGTAAATGGTAATTTCTCCATTTTTAACTTTGTGATAAATCAGTTTTGCCACTTTATTTTTCACAGGATTATCGGCAATCTGAAGCGAAAGTCTGTTTTCTAAATTCTGCTCAGATGTTGACAGAGTTCCTGCGGTATTTCCGTAAATTCTGAATTCTCCCGGTTCCAGACTGATCGGAGTCGTGGTTGATGCTACAGTGTATGAAGAGTTATCCATTAAATTCTGCCACTGTCCGGCGTACGGGAAATAAGGTACTATATTTCTTGTGGTAAGTCCGTAATTCGCCAAAACTACAACGTTTTTCATTCCGGCAACAGTGTTGTCCTGAAGATAAATCCTTGTTACCAGACCATCCACATCATTCGTAAGATTGTTGGATTCTACAGTGTACGTTTTCGTTTTAAAAACAGGGTGAATATTTCTTAAATTAATAATCTGCGACCATGTAGTGTAAATAGAATTTCTGTTCGGATTGGTATCATAACCTAAAGTGAAAGCTACAGGCTTTTCATCTGTACGGCAGGCGTTGTTGATGCTTCCATCCGGACATCTGTTGATGCTGAATTCGTAGCCCAATTCTCCAAACTGCCAGATCATTTTCGGGCCCGGAACAGTAAAGAATGTTGCTCCGAAAGTTTTCATTCTGTTTAAAGCTGTATTCAAAGTAGTAACATTGTAACCGCCGCTGCTTGCTCCGTAAGCCAGATTTTTAAACATTAATCTTTCCTCGTCATGGCTTTCACCAAAACCTACTGTATAATTATTGGTAAAACCGTGCAGTTCGTGATCCATACGGTCAAAACTGCTGTTATCTTTGTAACCCATTGTATTTTGGTTGTATGGACCGTTCTGGTTGTTCCAAAGCATGACACCTTTTCCTTCTGCCACTCTGTAGTTTGCCCACTGTTGCTCCTCAGCGTCAGTTCCGAGGTGCTCAAAGATCATATATGAATTAGGATCGATAGCCCACTGTTTGTCTGCATAATATTTCAAAACATCTACTCTGTCCTGCTGATAGGCATTGGTACATGTTTCGTCATTTTCAGTACAGTTTTGGGTAAAACCTTTGGTTAAATCCCAACGGAAACCATCGACTTTGTACTCTGTAAGCCACTGCTGAAGACATCTTTCAACATAATATCTGGTTGCGGCTGTGCTGTGATTGAAATCATTAAAAACATTATAAGAATGTTTCGGAACTGTATTAAAATAAGGATTATTGGCAGCGATATCTCCATAACCGTCACCATCCGGATCTACATTCCAAAGCCTAGCCAGCGGATTTCTTCCTGTAGCGTGATTGAAGGCAACATCGAGAATAACAGCAATTCCCTGTTGATGACAAAGATCTACGAATTCTTTAAATTTCGCCGGAGTTCCGTAAGCTTTATCAATTGCGTAATGGAATGATGTGTTGTAACCCCATGATATATTTCCTTCAAATTCCATAATCGGCATCAGCTCGATTGCATTGATATTTAAAGTTTTTAAATATGAAATTTTATTGATTAATGACTGCCAGTTTTTTTCTGCCGTGAAATCTCTTAAAAGCAATTCGTAGATAACAAGATTCTCCTTGTTGGGTCTTGTAAAATTGGTTACCTGCCATGGATAAGCTGTTTCACCCGTTTTAAACATAGAAACTTCAAAGCCCTGTCCTGCAGGGAAAGCTGGTAAATTAGGATAAGTGGTTGCTGAAATATACTGATCATCATACGACGAAAGAATCTGTGGAGAAAAAGGATCTGCCACTTTCTTTAAATCATTGGTTCTGTATTGGAAAGTATAGAGCTGCTGTGCAGTAAGTCCTGAAAGTTCAATCCAGTACAAATCCGGATTTGTGGTATCCCGTTTCATTAAGTAAGAATCATTGACAGCCCATCCATTAAAACTTCCGATCACGTGAACGAAATTTTTGAACGGTGCGTACAGAGCCAATCCCACTTTAGTCTGATCTGTAGAATGGTAGTTAATTCCCTGCTTTATCCATGTAGGAATTGCTTCTGAAACTACATTTCTTGGAGTCTGAAGAACAAAAGTTCTGTTCTTCACAGTATTGTTGGCATCAGTTGCAATCAGTTCCATATCGGCATCAGCTACCATTGTGTAATTGTAAGAATATGACGTTGAAGCCACTGAAGTTGAGTTAACAACCACTCCGTTAGCTTTCAGCTGATAAGTTGCTGCTGTGGTTGCTGTCGCAGAAATATTTATTGAACTTCCTGCTGCAACACTGGTAATGCTGCTGGCTGCCGGGCTGGTCATATTTAAATTTAATGTTCCAACGTTCACGAATATATCAGGTGAAGTCTGACTGCTTCCTGTTTTTGTTTTTAACAGGAAACCAAATCTGCCGATGTTGGTTCTGTTGTAAAATGTTGTCGGCGTAAATGTAAGCGAATAGGAATCTGTTCCTGCATTGTAAGCCAAACGGTTTGTTTCATTTGAATTTCCCCATGTTCCGTTAGTCGGGCAGTCCTGACTGTTGGCGTAATTTTGATCCAATGACCATGACCAGATATAAATTGCATTATTCGCAACACCCCACGCCGCTTCATCAATCTGATTTCCGGGAACGGTAAGTGTGATCTGCTGTGTTTCGTTGAAAGGATTGGGAGAAACTGTATAAGAAATCTGCCCAAAAATATTAGCGACAATCAACAGAAAAAAGGGTATAAGTATTCTTTTCATAAAGTACTATTTTTAGCGAATCTACATTAAATATTAAAACGAAAATCACTCCTACTGATAATTTATCATTTAGAGAAAATAAAAAAGCCCATCCGGAGATGAGCTTCATGTAAAAATTAATGATTAAAACAGTGTGACTGGTGTTTATTATAAAATTTGTGTTTAGTTTTTAATGATTTTTTTAGAAACTTTCTGTCCGTTTTTGAACTCGACTTCCACTATATAGATTCCTTTAACTAAAGATGTCATATCGATTTGATTATTTCTAAATTCCGCAACCATTTTTTGTCCCACAAGATTGCTTACAGAAATATTCTGAACCTGAGAATCTGATTTGATATACAGAATCCCGTTGGTTGGGTTTGGATGAATGCCAACTGAATTATTTTTAGAAAAATCAGTTACACTTAAAGCATCACTTGCAGGTTTTATGCATCTTACGGAAGACCCCTGACCTCTTGGAGCTCCGGCTGAAGGATTTCCGATGGTTGTTCCTACGTACAGATATTTCGCTCCTAAACCTGTAGGAGTTGAGCTCCAGAAATAACCTCTCTGACCTACAAATCCAAAAGAACCATCAGTGAAAGATCTGTTTCCTCCGGCAGGAAGTTTGAGTTTGCTTTCGTAGGCTGTTGCAGGATTATTGATTCCTTCTGCATTTTTAGCTGCAGTCCAGTCGGCCTGTGAAGGCATTTGCCAGTTGGGCCCAACGGCTTTACAGGGATCAGCTCCGTTTACAGCTGTGACTGAATTGGATGTTGCTGTCCATTGATCATTAAGGTCATTTCCGCCCCACCATGATCCGAGAATGAAAGATGAAGAACTCAATCCATTAGGTGAATTCGGTGAAGGAACAGTAGTTGTTGATGAATTTCTTACCTGATGGCCGTCGTCCCATCTTCCCCACTGGAAAAGATCGCCGTAAGAATCAGCGTCAGAAAGTGAAGTCGCCACCTGCGAGCTTCCCAGGTTCTGCTGAAGCCAGATTTTACCGTCGGCACCTCTCACAGTTGTGTACGTTACTGACTGACCTTTGTAATTAAATGTCACACATCCCAGATCGCCAACATTAGTTCCAGGATCTGTATTATTACAAGAACTGTTTGAAGACGGAGACGGAATTGCAATACGCTTTACTTTTGTATTTCCCTGTGTGTAAGCTAACAAAAGATAATTGTTCACATTATCAACTGCCAAATCATTATAAGTCGCCTCGCCATCGGAAATAAAATCTCCTCCAAAAGTTGACCAGGTATTTGATGCTGAATCTAACTGATATGCAGTATTTCGTAAAAAGTTATCATTCTCCCAACGGCTTGCCACTACGTAAGGTTTTCCTGATGAAGTAACTGCCAAAGCAACGTGCTGTACGCCGCCTGCGGAAAAATAAGCGTTTCCAACCTGTTCCCATGAAGTTCCATTAAATTTTTTTACATTAACCTTTCTGGAATTTGCTGAGTTTGAAACGTAAGCAACATACAGATTATTACTAGAATCAATTGCGATATCAGAAGTGTACTGCTCGCCTGAAGATGCTGCATCTACAATGCTTCCGCCAACCAAAGCCCATGGATCTGATGACATTGCTGTGGTTGTATTTTCATAAACACGAACACCACTTGCCACATTGGCTGTGTAGACTTTGTTGTTGGTTCCTATCACCATTTCTGCGAAAGCCGCACCATTTGAAAAACCTGCATTTCCCACCTGTTCCCAAGCTCCGTTGACCAGTCTTTTTACCGTTCCCGAACCTAATGTGCTGTACGTAAACAAAACACCTGAAGGGGCAACCGCCGAAGCATGATAATTGATTGTTGAAGTCGCTGCACTTGCCAGTTGAGTCCATGAAGTTCCGTTAAAATGACGGACTTCCAAACCGCTTCCCTGATTGGTGTAATAAAGATCAGTTCCTGCAGTATTAATGGAAAGTGAGTTGTATGTCGCAAAACTATTGGTAATTCCAGCACTTCCGCCAACGTAAGACCATGCAGTTCCGTTAAATTTCTGAACAGATCCTTTCTGAACCGAAACATCATAATAGGAAAGATAATAATTACCTGTATTGTCTACCACTAAATTATTAAAACTGCTTCCACCCGCCGAGACATTTGCCGATGAACCTACATTTTCCCACTGTTGGGCATTCACATCATTATTTCCTGCAATCGACAGCACCAAAACGGCAAAGCCCAATTTTACTGCCGATGAGTATAAACTTCCACACATAACAATCTTATTTTTATTTATTCTAAATTGATTTAAATTTTCTGCAAATTTATATCTTGTAAATAAAAAAGACTTATCATTTCCGAAGTTTATGTTATCATACCCGCAGAATTATCAGTTTTAAAATTAAATTATTGGGAATCAAAAACTTAATCCTTTTCTTCAAAAGTAATGTTCTTTGAAATTTTATATTTTCTCTTCTTTTTGTCTGGTTTTTGGTCTTCACCCAGAAGTCTGCCCCACGCCTGAAGTCCTTCAACTCTCTCAAAAACAATTTTTATAATCGCAATCGCAGGAATACAGAGCAACATCCCGGAAATTCCCCACAAATGTTCACCGATAATAATACCTATGAAAGAAAACAATGCATTGATCTTCACTTTGGAACCTACCACAAAAGGAAGCACAATATTTCCGTCGATGGCATGAATAATCACATAACCGATAGCTGTATAAACACAGTCTGAAACCGTGCCCGTGGCAAACGCAATGAAGCAGGAAATCAAAAGTGAAATACAGATTCCGATGTATGGAATTACATTAAGCAGTCCGGTGAGAACACCTAAAAGAATGGCGTATTTCACATCCAAAATACTCAGCAAAATGGTTGTGAGTACAGAAACGATAATGATTTGAATAAATAAACCAATGATGTACTGCTTCGTCATTACTCTTACTTCAAAAACGGCTTCCATTACGCTTGTCTGATGCTTTTCATTAAAAACATTAATAATAAACCGGTTTAAAATTCTTCTGTAATTTAAAATGAAAATGAAAAACAGAATGAAAAAAGCTAAAAACCCCAGACCGCTGGAGAAAATGCCGAAAGTAAAGCCCAAAATCAGTCCTGATGAAGACAGTATTTTTCCCACACCCTGATCGATATAGTCAAACTGCTCCTTGATTTTCACATTAAAAGTTCTGGAAACCCACTGCTGTAAATCTTCGAAAACACTGGTAAACTGGGCTCTCAATTTTGGAATATCATTGGTAAACCCTGAAATCTGAGTTGAAAAAAAGTAGATCAGTCCTGCTAAAAAAATAATAAGCACGAAGACCGACGCCAAAGTAGAAAATGACCTCGGAAACCTCAGCCTCCTCTCCAGAAAAGTGGCGAATGGTAAAAATAGCATCGCCATCAGAAATGCCAGAAAAAAAGGAGCCAGAATACTCTGCCCAAGACTCATAAGATAGCCAATCCCAATAATTGAGATGACAGCAAGTGCTAGTTTCTGAAGAAAAGGAAGTCGAAGTATATTCATTTGGAAATCTGTGTTTAAGAATAAGCAAACACTAAAGTGGCATAAACAAAAAACACGCCTTTCAGCGTGCCTGATGTAATTTAAATTCTATTTTTAATTTTGAAACCCAAACTCAACTGCCTGCATTCTGCGTAAGGGATAGAAGCGGCATCCTTTTGTAAGGAGGAACGACGAGCAAAAGATATAGCGGATAGCCCGACCCGTTTGCATGAAGCGTAGGGAACGCTGGCAGGGTTTCGAACCCTGCCAGCGTTGAGCGTTGGCCATGCAAAGGGATACGCCTAAAATTTTGTTACAAAAAACTTTGGTTACTTTTCTAATGCAATATCAATGACCTCCTCCATTCTGTTGACGTAATGCACCTTCATGTTTTTGATGTAATCCTGTTTGATTTCATTCACATCCTTACGGTTGGCTTCACAAAGAATGACCTCTTTAATTCCCGCTCTTGTTGCGGCAAGAAGTTTTTCTTTAATTCCGCCCACAGGAAGTACTTTTCCACGAAGTGTAATTTCCCCCGTCATTGCAAGATGAGGTCGCAGTTTTTTGTTGGTAAAAGACGAAACCATAGACGAAAGCATCGCAATTCCTGCAGACGGACCGTCTTTTGGTGTAGCACCTTCAGGTACGTGTACGTGAACGTTTTTCTTTTCAATTAAATCTTCATCAATTCCCAGTTCTTCATGTTTTGCTTTAATGTATTCTAAAGCGATTGTAGCAGATTCTTTCATCACCGTTCCCAGATTTCCGGTCATCGTCAAGGCGCCTTTCCCGTTGCTGAGAATACTTTCGATGAAAAGAATGTCTCCGCCAACGCTCGTCCATGCCAGACCAGTCACTACTCCCGGTGAATCTGTGATTTCTGAAATATTTTTCGGTCTTGGAACTCCTAAAATTTCATCCACTTTGTCAATGGAGATTTTCGGATCATATTCTTTTATCAACGCGGTCTGCAGAGCAACCCAACGGGCAATCCCTGCAATTCTTTTTTCAAGAGAACGCACACCGCTTTCTGAGGTATGAGCTTCTACGATATGTTTCAGTTCAGCATTTCCGAGTTTGAATGATTTTGAATCCAAACCGTTTTCGTCCTGCTGCTTTTTAATTAAATGTCTTTTGGCAATCTCAATTTTTTCCTCTAAAGTATAACCTGCAATCTGGATAATTTCTGTTCTGTCTAAAAGCGGAGTCTGAATCGTTGACAATGAATTTGCCGTTGCTATAAACATCACTTTAGATAAATCATAACCCAGCTCAAGGAAATTATCGTAGAACGAATTATTCTGTTCAGGATCCAAAACTTCAAGCAAAGCCGAGCTCGGGTCACCATGAAGACCTTGCGCAATTTTATCCATTTCATCCAAAACGATTACCGGATTTGAAGTACCTGCCTTTTTTATTGACTGAATAATTCTTCCTGCCATCGCCCCGATATAGGTTTTTCTGTGGCCCCGGATTTCGCTCTCATCGTGAAGTCCTCCTAAAGAGAGACGCACATATTTTCTGCCTAAAGCATCAGCAATCGACTTCCCTAATGAAGTTTTACCAACTCCCGGAGGGCCAACCAACAGAAGAATCGGCGACTTCATATTGTTTTTAAGTTTCAGAACAGCCATGTGTTCTAAAATTCTTTTCTTGATATCTTCAAGACCAAAATGGGCTTTATCTAAAATTTTCTCAGCCTTTGCAATATCAAAAACATCTTTAGAGTAGTTATCCCACGGCAGGTCTACAAAGAAATCAAGGTAGTTCCTTTGAACATTGTAGTCGGGAGAATTCGGATTCTGTCTCTGAAGCCTTGAAATTTCTTTATCAAAATGATCCTCAACTTCCTGATTCCATTTTTTGTCTTTCGCCTTTTTTAAAAGCTCTTCAACATCGCTTTCGGGTCCGCCACCCAATTCATCCTGAATGGTTCTGATCTGCTGATTCAGAAAATATTCTCTCTGCTGCTTGTCGAGATCTTTAGATGTTTTCTGATGGATCTGATTTCTGAGCTCCAGTTTTCTGAAGTCTTCATGCATCATCTCGTAGCATTTTTTTGCACGCTCCAGCAGACTTTTCTCCTCCAGAAGCTTTTGCTTTTCTTCAGATTTGAAGCTTGCATTGGTGCAGACAAAATTTAGGAGATCTTCGTTATTGCTGATATTTTTTATTGCAAAATTCGCAGCATTGGGAATATTGGGATCCAACTCAATAATTTTGAGAGCTAAATCTTTGATATTTTCTAGTAAAGCCTCGTACTCTTCTTTATTTTTTGGTTTTGAATCCTTTAACTTGCTAACTTCAGCTTTAAAATACGGCTGAGATTCCACGAAATTTTTAATTTTAAACCTGTGGAAGCCTTTTGTAATTGCTGTGATATTACCTTCAGGAAGTCTGATGATTTTAATAATCTTCGCTAAAGTTCCTGTTGTATAAAGATCTTTTTCTACAGGCTGCTCAATGTCTGAATGTTTTTGGCTTAAAATCCCAATTAATTCTCCGTTTTTTTGAGCTTCTTCCAGGAGTTGAATGGAATTTTTTCTACCTGCAGTAATCGGAATAACCACTTGCGGAAACATCACCATATTTCTAACAGGAAGAATAGGAAAAACCTTCTGCTCTGCATTTTTTTCTGTTTCTGAAAAGTCTGAAACATTGATTCCCTCAGTTACAATATCGAAACTTCCACCCAAGATTTCATCAAAATCTATATCTTCAAATTCTGTCATAGTATTTTCAATGACAAATTGTCATTATAATTTATTTGTTAATCGCAGGAATCTGAGAAAAGCTTTTGTCAGAAGCCTTAAGATTCCGGAAAGTATAAATTGTCAATTGATATGCCATTTGATTTTAATTAAAAAATGTGGTCAAAATTTCCTTTTTAGATAAAATTAAATTTAAAACCCTAAAAAAGCAACTTAGATTATGCTAATTTCTTAAAAATGTGTATTTTCGCAGACTATATAAAACTATATTATAAAATGGCAATTTTAGGACAGATTAGGAGTAAACCTTGGCTATTGATGGGGATTATTGCACTTGCACTTTTAGCATTTTTAGTAAACCCAGAAAGCATCGAGAAGGTTTTTGGTAAAAATCCTGACGTTTTAGGAAAGGTAAATGGCGAGAAAGTAACCCGTGAAGAGTTTAATGATCAGCTATTTGTATTGCAGGAGCAGGCAAAACAACAAGGTCAGCCACAAAACGGTCTTGAAGAGCAGGCTTGGCAATTATTGGTACAGTCTAAACTGATCAAGCAACAATTTGAAAAAATGGGATTTGAGATGACAGATGATCTTTTCTGGAGCCAAATTCAATATGATCAGATGTTTGCTCAGGATCAGACATTCCGTGACGAAAAAGGAAACTTCAAAACTGTGGAGTTTAAAAAAATGATTGAGGGACTTCAAAACACCCAACCTCAACAATACAATTTCTGGTTGAAGAGCAAAAAAGCGATTGAATACAGAATTATGGCAAGACAGGTATTTGCCAATATCTCTACAGGACTTACGACAGGTAAAAAAGAAGCTGAGGAATTAATGAAAGAGAGAGATCAGTTAGCTGACATCGATTTCGTAAAAGTAGATTATGCTTCATTTCTTGCAAAAAATAAAATCAAAGTTACTACTGAAGATTTAAAAAACTACATCGATCAGCATCCTGTAATGTTCAAAACAGAACCAAGCAGAAACCTTGGCGTTGTATTTTTCCCTGCAAAACCTAGTGCTGCAGATGATGCTGCTGCATTAAAGGAAATCAACAGATTATACACAGGAACTGAAAGCGGAGAAAACTTCTCTAACGCAGCAAGCGATTCACTATTTGTTTTGGCTAATTCTGATGTACCTTTCAACAATCAGTATGTAAATGCAAAACAAGTTCCTCAGGCGCTTCAGGGGAAAATTGAAACTGCTGCAATCGGGCAGGCTTTCGGACCTTACAAAGAACAGGATCTTTACGTAGTTTCTAAACTTTTAGATAAAAAGAAAGCTTCAGATTCTGTTACTTCAAGTCACATTTTGATTTCATACAAAGGTGCAGAACGTTCAAGTGCAACAAGAACGAAAGAAGCTGCGAAGAAAATTGCTGACAGTTTATTGGCAGGAATTAAAGCAAATCCGGCAAAATTTGGTGAAGATTTAAAACTATCTGACGAGCCAAATGCAGTTGAAAGAAAGGGAAGCGTGGGTTGGACTACTTCTCAAAGTCAGTTCGCTCCGGAATATTTAGATTTTTTACGTAAAAACGAAGTAGGAAATATCGGATTAACAGAAACTTCTTTTGGATATCACATCATTAAAGTTGATGATAAAAAATTAGGTTATAAAATCGCACACCTTGTAAAAACTGTAAAACCATCTGAAGCTACAGAAAATACAATTGATAAAAACTCAAGAAGATTTATTCAGCAGGTGGAAGGGAAATCTTTCAATGATTTTGTAAATATTTCTAAAAAAGGAAATTATCAGTATACCAACGCTGCACAAACTAAAAGATTTGACGGACAGATTCAAGGTTTGGGAACTGATAAGGATGCAGAAATTCTTACTTGGGCATTTGATAAGAAAAGAGAAAAAGGAGACACAGAACTGTTTACTGTAGAAGGAACTGGAGATAAAATCGTAGTGTACTTAAACGGAAAACAGGAAAAAGGCCTTGCTGATCCGGAATCTGTAAGAAGTCAGATTGAAACTATCGTTCAGAATAAATTAGCTGCTAAAAAAATTGCTGAGAAAATCGGTAAAGCTTCTAATCTTGATGCAGTAGCCAAAATGTTTGCTACAACCAAACAGTCTGCACAGGTAAATCTATTACAACCATCAGTGGCAGGAGCTATGGAGCCTAAAGTTGCCGGTGCAGCTTTCGGAATTCAGAAAGGTAAAGTTTCAAACCCTATTGAAGGCGGAACAGGAGTTTACGTTTTGGTGAAAAAATCTGAAACAGTAAACAAGCAGGCCGGAGACTTAAAGCAGTTCACAGAATCTATCACTCAGAGAAACGCAGGTATGTTTGGGCAAGCTTGGATGAAGAGCTTACAAGACAATGCAGACATCGATGATTACAGAATTGAGATCTGGGATAAGTTGGGATCGCAGCAACAATAAAAAATTAATTTTATCATAATATTGAAAGCGGCAAAGTTTTTGTCGCTTTCTTTGTACTTAACACCGAGCAGTAGTTTAATACACTCAAAATGTATTATATTTGCTCATTAGAAAAAATTTAAAAAGTGAAATTCAGCAAAGAATTAAAAGCCGGTCTCATCGCGTTATTGGCTATAGTCAGTTTTGTGTTTTTATTCCAGTTTATGAAGGGCAAAAGCCTTTTTACGACGGATAATATTTTTTACGCTAAATACGAAAATGTAGAAGGTCTTACGCAGTCTGCTCCCGTTTCTATCAATGGTCTTAAAGTGGGACAAGTTGATAAAATCATTCCTATTACCGGAAAAGACGGACAAATCAGTTTTGTAGTAAAAGTAACTGTAGATGATGATTTTGAATTTTCAAAAAACTCAAGTATAGAAATTTTTGAACCTGGTCTGATGTCTGGAAAAGAAATGAAGCTGAACCTTAAATATGGTGGAGCTACTGCCAAAGATGGCGATACATTACAGGGAGCTTACAAATTGGGAATGCTGAACAGTCTTTCTTCTCAGGTTGGTCCGGTAAAAGATCAGTTACAAACTGTGCTCTACAGAGTTGATTCTTTGATGATGAATGCCAATCAGGTGATGAATGCTCAAAACAGAGAAGAAATCAAAGTTTTATTACATAATCTTAACAGAACTGTAGGTGCACTCGAAAGTACTGCGGGAAGCGTGAACAAATTAGTTGGAAACAACGATCCTAAACTGCAGAAAGTTTTAGATGAAGCCAGCCTTACAATGCAGAGCGGTAAAACGACTTTAGACAAATACGGAAATCTTGCAGAGAGCATCGACACTCAAAAATTAAACGCTACAATTGCCAATCTTGATGCAACTGTAGGTCAGTTAAACAAAGTAGTATCAGGAATAGACCGCGGCGAGGGAAGTTTGGGCAAAATCATGAAAGATGAGCAATTATACAACAACCTGAATTCTGCTTCAACTAATCTAAATGCTCTTCTTGAAGACTTTAAAGCCAATCCAAAAAGATATGTAAACTTCTCAGTGTTTGGTAAAAATGCAAATAAAGAATAACTTTTAACCTTTTCTGGTATGCAATATATCGACAATATCCTATTTGTAATTTTACTGATTGCGGGATTTGGTCTTTTCGCTAAAAGTCTGCAAAAAATTTATAGAAACATACGTCTCGGACGAGAAATCAACCGAAGCGACAGAAAAAACGAGCGATGGGAAACCATGGCTCGTGTTGCAATGGGGCAAAGCCGTATGAGCGCCAGACCTATCGCAGGCATTCTTCATCTTTTCGTTTACGTTGGTTTTGTAATTATCAATATTGAACTGATTGAAATCATTGTAGACGGAATCTTCGGAACACACCGTTTCTTGTCCACTATTTTCGGTCATACTTTTTATAATATTTTTACGGCAACTTTAGAGATCCTTGCTGTTTTAGTAATCATCGGAGTTGTTCTTTTCTTCATCCGTAGAAATTTTTACGGTGTGAAAAGACTGACAATGAAAGAACTTTTCGGGTGGCCAAAAAATGATGCGAATTGGATTCTAATCATTGAATTTGCTTTGATGGTGGCTTTCTTCACTATGAATTCTACTGATCTTATTTTACAAAAACGTGGAGTGTTAGAAGCTCACGGAAGTTTCCCTATAAGCCAAATGACTTTAGTTCCATTTCTGGAAATTTTCAGTTTTGATAATATCTATCTGGAGATCTTTGAAAGAGGAGCTTGGTGGTTTCACTTTGTTGGAATTTTATTCTTCATGAATTATCTTTATTATTCAAAACATTTACACATTATTTTAGCCTTCCCAAGCACTTGGTATGCTAATCTTGATTTATATGGAAAATTTAATAACTTAGATTCCGTTACAAAAGAAATCAAACTGATGATGGATCCGAATGCTGACCCTTACGCAGCTTCGGCTGAAGGTTCGGAAGAGGCTCCCTCGAAATTTGGCGCCGAAGATGTTTTTGATTTAAATCAGGTTCAGCTTCTCAATGCCTATTCCTGTACAGAATGTGGAAGATGTACGTCGGTTTGTCCTGCAAATATTACTGGTAAAAAATTGTCTCCAAGGTTAATTCTAATGAAAACAAGAGACCGCTTAGAAGAAGTTGGAAAAAACATTGATAAAAACGGTAAGTTTGAAGACGATGGTAAAAAACTGCTGAACGATTACATCACGAAAGAAGAACTTTGGGCTTGTACCACATGCAACGCATGTACACAGGCTTGTCCGGTGCTTTTAGACCCACTCTCAATCATCTTTGAGATGAGAAGATTTTTGGTAATGGAACAGTCTGCCGCACCACAGGAATTAAATCTGATGATGACGAATGTCGAAAACAATGCTGCACCTTGGCAGTATAATCAGGCAGACCGATTGAATTGGGCAAAAGACTAATTAGATAATTTAATTAATTTGAAAATTTGAAAATTCGGCGTTCAGGTTATTTTCAAATTCTCAAATTAGCACATTTTCAAATTAAATAAAATGGATTTCACTATAAAAACAATGGCCGATTACACAATGGAAGGCAAATCTCCCGAAGTTCTCTTCTGGGTAGGTTGTGCGGGAAGTTTTGACGACAGAGCCAAAAAAATAACAAGAGCATTCTGCAAAATTTTAAATAACATCGGCGTTGAATTTGCCGTTCTCGGTCAGGAAGAAAGCTGTACCGGTGATCCTGCAAAACGGGCCGGAAACGAATTTGTTTTCCAGATGATGGCTTTGACGAATATTGAAGTTCTGAATGCTTACGAAGTAAAAAAAATCGTGACGGCCTGTCCGCACTGTTTTAATACTCTAAAAAACGAATATCCTGCATTAGGCGGAAATTACGAGGTTATACACCACACTCAGTTTCTGAAAAGCCTCATGGAAGAAGGCCGCCTGAAAATTGAAGGAGGAAAATTCAAAGGTAAAAAAATCACTTTTCACGATCCATGTTATCTGGGAAGAGCGAATGGAGAATATGAAGCACCAAGAATGCTTCTTGAAAAGCTGGATGCCGAACTGGTGGAAATGAAGCGTTGCAAAACCAACGGTCTCTGTTGCGGTGCCGGTGGCGCACAAATGTTTAAGGAGCCGGAAAAAGGGAATAAAGACGTCAACATCGAACGTACGGAGGAAGCGCTTTCAACCGAGCCAAAAGTTATTGCAACAGGTTGCCCGTTCTGCAACACTATGATGACAGATGGTGTGAAGCATTTCAATAAAAATACAGAAGTAGAAGTAAAAGACATTGTAGAACTTTTGGCAGAAGCTGAAGATCTTTAATTTCAGGTGTGTGGAGGAAACAAAATCATTCAGTAATCTGAAATCTCAGTGGAAATTTTCTTTCCTCATCACACTTATACTAATGTTTCTTTTAAGCATTTGGAATTTCAAAAACAGAATGTACGACTGGGATATGCCCGGTTACATGGGTTGTTTTTATACCATTCTGGAGCCCGATAAACCAAAAGAAATTCACGCAAGAATCTATCGGGAGATAAAACAGGAGGCTCCGGAAAAAGAGTATTTAGACATTATTGGTGTTAATCTGTACGATGAAACCCGTCAGTGGTTTACAAAAAATACACAGTCATTTACTGAACAGTTGCCGTATTTCCAGATAAAAGTTGGATATAATCTGACATTACTGGCCTTATACAAAATCGGATTTACAGGTCCAATGTCTGTCACAATTCTCAGCATTATCTCCTATTTTATCTCAGGAATTCTAATATTTTTTGTTTTAAAAATCATCTTTCCGAGAAATCCCTGGCTTTCGTTACTGCTCACTGTCAGCATCTGTTTACTCAATCCGATGACCCACATGGCGCAGATTTCAACGCCGGATATGTTTATCTTCCAGTTTATGATGCTTTTTATGATTGCATTTTTAAAAAAATGGAACCACTGGATCATATTTTTACTCCAGTTTTTAATCGTCATTGTACGACCGGATTACATCACTTTTTCACTCACATTTTATGCGACTCAGTTTATTTTTGAATATATTTCTTCGAAAAAAATCAATTATCTGATTCTGCTTCAGTCCGCTTTTTTGATTGTCATTTACGCTTCCATTCTTCATTATTACAACTATCCCGGCTGGAAGGCACTTTTCTATGACACCTTCATTTACAGAAGACCATTCATCAGCAAACAATCTGCAGATTTTACAATGTCCGAATATTTCAGTTTTCTTATTTCAAAATTACTGTACTTCAAAAAAGTAACTGTTTCATGTATTGCAATGCTGATCGGTATATTTTGTTTTACAAAAGATAAGTTTACAAGATTATTTGCCATCTGTTTTGTACTCAACATTTACATTAAATTCGTATTATTTCCGCAGTCGGCAGCGATACGGTTTTTCTTTCCGTTTATCGCTCTGTTGCTCATGACTTTTTTCTATAGTGTAAGTAAAAGATATCCCAATCTGAGAATCGGGAAAATTGCTTAATTTTACACTTTAAAATTTATTTAATTGAAATCGCATCCGCTGATTTTATTCAATCAAAATATAAGCTTATGAAAATTGAAGAATCTGATATTGTAGAAGCCAACGACTACAGAGTCATTATATATCCCGCATCAAGACCACTTGCAACCGTTGAAGCAAAGAAAATCACAGAAAAACTGTACGACTTCCTGGCTACATGGGCTGCTCACGGTAAACCGCTGTCCTCATCTTTTAAAATCGAAAAAAATCAGTTCATTGTTATCTGTGTGGATGAGGAAAAAGAAATGGCTTCCGGCTGCAGCATTGATGCACTCGGAAAAATTATGCGCGAAATTGACGACGAATATCAATTGGGATTATTCGACAGAATGAAAGCTAGTTTTGTGGAAAATGGCGAAGTAAAAACACTGAAACTGATCGATTTCAAATCAAAAATCAGAAACGGAGAAATCTCCAGAGACATCGATGTTTTTGATTTTTCAAAGAATACCTATCTTGAATTTTTAGGAAATTTCCTTTTGCCTTTCGAGAGAAGCTGGGCTTCGGTAATCAAATAATCTTAAACTCATATTTAAATTTCCTCTGCGGTTTCGAATTAATTTTGAGACTTCAGAGGAAATTTTGTTATTTTGAAGTTACAAATGCTAAAAGTGCTTTTTTTAACTACGGCGCACCATTCGAAGGATGACCGCATCTACTATCATCAGGCAAAATCGCTTGCTGATGCAGGTTTTGAAGTTAAAATTACAAGCCTTTCTGATGATTTAAATGAAATTTCACATCAGATTGAAATTGAATCGTACCCTATTCTACATCACTCTTCTCAGCAGAAGATTGAAGCTTTTCTTAAAGTCTGTAACTCTTTTCAACCCGACACAATCATTTGCTCTGAGCCATTGGCTGTTTTTGCAGCGCATCAGTTTCAGAAAATAAAAAAAACATCAGTCGTTTACGATATAACCGAATGGTATCCGGCGATGTCGATGATCATTCATCTTCCTTATCCATCCAAAATTTTTCACGCTGTAAAATTCTTCCTTATTAATTTGTACGCCGGTTTTCTGAGTACAGATTTTATTTATGGAGAAACGACCAAAAAGTTTCCGCTGGCTTACTTTTTTCCTTTCAAAAGAAATATCATCCTGCCCTACTATCCGGATTCTGAATTTATTTTTTCCAACATTAAAAAATTAGATTCAAATCAGATAACACTGTGCTGTACCGGACAGATTTCTAAGGATAAAGGAATCGGAAACTTCTTCAAAGCCATCGATTTGGTGCGAAAAAAGGACACTGATGTTGAAATTAAAATCCTCATTATCGGTTCTGCAAGAAATGAAAACGATCGTGTTTACTTTGAAAATCTTCTTTCAGAATACCAGTTTAAAAATATTGAAATTAAAAAACCAATGTCATTTGAGAAATTTACTGAAAGTTTCGCCGAAGCTGACATTTGTTTTGATCTACGCGAATTGAATTTCGAAAATAATCATTCCCTTCCCATCAAACTTTTCTACTACATGGGAGCCGGAAAACCTGTGATTTATTCAGATTTAAAGGGCATTCGACAGCACATGGATATTTCAGGTTTCGGATATTCAGTCAATCCGGATGATTCAGAAAGAATTGCTGACATTATTTTAAATTACATTAAAAATCCTGAGCATTATAAAACTCATGCGCAAAATGCAGATCAGGCTTTCAGAGAGAAATACAACTGGAATGTGATTAAAAATTCTTTTACCGAATTTATAAAAACCAGCCACAAATAAGATGCTCACGATTCTGAAAACATTTGTGTCCCGCTTTCTTATTCTCATTCTGAGTTTCGGGCTGGTCATTTTCTCCACACAGTTTTGGGGCAGTGAAGGCAAAGGAACAATCTCGATTGTAATTGCCAATGCTGCAATTGTAGGTTTTTTCAGCAGCATTTTTGCCGGAAGCAGTACTTCCTATTTTGCTTCAAAATTCAAAACAGAGCAGATTTTGGTGTACTCATATCTCTGGTCGATTTTGACGGGAATTGCGGTACCACTGCTTTTTTTATTTTCTAAAATACAGTCAGCCTATCTTTTTCATTTGATTGGAATATCCATATTTTCAGCACTGCTATCCGTAAACGTCAATCTTTTTATCGGAATGCGGAATATTAAAATGTTCAACATTTACACTGTTCTTCAACAGCTTTTACATGTCGTTTTTCTATTTGGATTTATTTTTATTTTAAATTTAAAAGAGGTTTCAACCTACTTTACAGCTCAGACTTTTTGTCTTGCCTTTTTATTTTTAATAAGTTTTTTTCAGATTATCAAAAAATGTAAATCATCCAACTTTAAATTTTCATCCGAAGTTTTCAGAAACATGTTTGATTACGGCTGGAAGAACCAATTCAGTGCGCTGATTCAGTTTTTAAATTACAGACTCTCATTTTATTTTCTTGAACATTACGAAGGAATTTCAACAGTCGGAATTTTTTCCGTCGGAATTACCTTTGCAGAAGCCATCTGGACGATTACCCGAAGCATTGCTGTCGTCCTTTATTCAGAAGTGATCAACAGCAAAAGCAGGGATGAATCTATTCTAAAAACAAAACATTCACTAAAACTTTCGTTTAGCCTGATGATGATTTTTATCCTCGGAATAATCGTCATTCCCGCTTCGGTTTATGAGCTTATTTTCGGCAGCGCTTTCCGTCGGACCAAAGAAATTATGCTCATTCTGTCTTTAGGAATCTTTGCTATTGCAGTGAGCGATATGGTAGGCTATTATTTTTCAGGAATTAAAGAACTGAAAATTCTAAACATCAAATCGATTATTGGCTTAGCTGTTACAATTTTCTTATCAGTTATTTTAATACCAGAATACGGAATTTACGGTGCCGGCATTGCCACTGTCGCTTCATACTGCGTTTCTGCGTCAATTTTATTTTATCATTTCTACCGTTCCACAACGTTTGACGTTAAGGATTTTTTGATTTCCAAAAGCGATTGGAATGATATAAAATCTAAATTTCTGAAAAAGTAAAATCCCTCTAAAACCTGCACTTTTCTTATTTTTACATCACAATATCAAAATCATGTGCGGAATCTGCGGTTATTATTCATTTAAAAAAGAAATTTCTACGAAGAATATTCTGGAAATGAATAAGGCAATTCAGCACCGCGGTCCCGATGACGAAGGTTTTTGGCTTTTCAATCAAAATTGGGGAAAGTTTTTTTCAGGAATTGATTCTACAGAAAAAATCAAGGAAACCTTTCCGGTTATTAAAGATGAAAAATCACGTTTGGCATTGGGTTTCCGAAGACTTTCTATTGTTGATCTTTCCGAAAACGGGCACCAACCCATGACTTCACAGGAGGAAAATTTAATCATCACATTTAACGGTGAGATTTATAATTTCAAAGAATTACGGGTCGAACTTGAAAACTATAATTATTACTTTAAAAGCAGTTCCGATACAGAAGTCATCCTGAAAGCCTACGAACACTGGGGAATTTCAATGTTTGAAAAGCTGGACGGAATGTTTGCGATTTGCATCGTAGATTTAAATCAGAAAAAAGTCATTTTTGGGCGCGACAGAATGGGTTTGAAACCTCTTTTTTACATCAAAAATAATGATGGCCTGATTTGGGCATCAGAAATAAAATCTATTTTAAAAAACGAATTTGTAAAACCCGAAATCAACTGGAACGGCGTTTATACCAATTTTCTTTTTCAGACCACTTTGGCTCCGGAAACCTGTTTTAAGGATATTTTTTCGCTGGAAGCAGGAAGTTTAATGATTTTAAATCTCGAAAATCATTCCATCACAAAAGAAAAATTCTGGACTTTAAGTTCAAAAATAAATTCTGAAATTTCTGAGGAAGAAGCGGTAAAAAAAATCGACGAATTGCTATCGAAAAGTGTTTCCGAACAGCTTTACGCTGACGTTCCGGTCACAAGCATGATGAGCGGAGGAATTGATTCCACTTTGATTACTGCAAAAGCAAAACCTTTTAAAAATGATGTTAATGCTTTTACTATTCAGTATAAATTTGCTGAAGATGAAGTTAAAAATGCCTCTCTGGTTGCTGAAAAACTTAAAATTAAACATCATATAAAAAAGGTGAACGATGATGAAGTTTTAGCAGATTTAAAAGAAAATATTCAGCATTTTGAAGAGCCTTATTCAAGTCTGGAAGTGTTGATGAATGCTGCAGAGGACGCAAAAAACCTGGGCTTTAAAGTAGTTTTAAGCGGAAATGGTGCAGATGAACTTTTCGGAGGTTATGGACACACTTTAAAACTGAAAAAATGGCTGGTGCTGAAGAATTTTAATTTTGTCAGAAACTTTATTTTTACGAAAGACCCGCTTTCTCAAAAGGTCAAAAATTACTTTTCTCAGGAGTTTATTTTTGATTTTTTCCGCCAAAGTCAGGTTGGAATGAAGCCATTGGAGGCTGAAAATGTTTTGAAATCTGACATCTTTAAAACAATCAATATAGATTTCAAAAGATTTCATTTAACTGAAACCAAAAACTATTCAGGTTATTTTGAATATGATATGAAATATTCTCTATCGTCACATCACGTTTTCAGGGATGATCTCAGTGCAATGAAATTTGGCGTGGAATTCCGATATCCTTATCTGAGCAATGAACTTATTGATTTCGTATTGACTTTACCGGAGAAATTCAGGTTTAACGGTATAGAAAATAAGCCGTTACTGAGAAAAGTGGCTGAAAATTATCTTCCAAAAGAAGTTTTGAACATGCCCAAAAGAGGATTTTCTTTTCCACTGCATCATTTCATTAAAAATGAAAAAAAAGTTCAACATTTTATCACCGAAAATCTTGAAAGCCTGAAAAAACGGAATTTCTTCGAGGCCGAAACAATAGACCGCTGGTGGAAAAATCAAAACAACGTTTACGACTGTGTGAAGATCTGGCAGCTCGTGACATTTGAGCTTTGGTATCAGAAATATTTTGAAAATCTGTAACCGCTCTACAAATTAATATTTTAACTTTGTACAATGAAGAAATATCTTTGGGGATTATCATTGTTTTTACTGGCACTTCTGAGTTGCAGAACTGATGAGGAAAGCCTGCAGAACATTGATCAGATCATCACTTTTTATATGAAAAATGCTGCGGGACAGGACCTTCTGAATCCCACAGCCGTTGGATCCTATTCAAACATTACCATGAACGATGTTTTCGGGGAGACAGACAATTCGCCGGTTACATTTTCCAGTCCGGCAATGCAAGCGGATTCTACCTACTCCATTCAGTACACAGCGGGAGCCACAAGAAGATTGCTGTCTACGGACGCAAATGACAACAGGATTTACCATTCTCAGATTGCTCTTAAAATGAGCCAGAAAATAAATGACACCGCTTTTGCAGAAGTGAGAGACACCATGGAGATTCAGTACCGGTGGTCGCCTACTCTTTTTGAGGTATCTAAGGTTCTGTACAATAAAAATGAAGTTTTTAATAAAACTCCAACCTCCGGAAATACATTTACCATTACGAAATAATTTAATTTTCATAAATTGCAGGATGAACGGTTTTTAAGCGAAAAATGATCATCATTTTCGGTAAAAATATATTGACCATTCATTATTTTCAAACACCCAACAACTCATTTATGTTACAGGTTCAATTTTTGCGCGACAATAAGGAACGCGTTTTAGAAGGTCTTAAAAAGAGACAGTTCAAAAATCCTGAATTGGTAGACGAAGCCATTGCTGCCGATGAAGAAAGAAAAAAAATTCAGTTTGAACTGGATTCTCAACTTGCCGAATCGAACAAAATCGCCAAAGAAATCGGGATTTTAATGAGAGAAGGCAAAAAAGAAGAAGCAGAATCGTCGAAATCTAAAACAGCACAGTACAAGGAATCGAGCAAAGAACTTGAAAGCAAACTCAGCGTTTTGGAGACTGATTTAATGAACATTTTATATCAGATCCCGAATATTCCGAACGAGAAGGTGAAAGCCGGTGTATCAGCAGATGATAACGAAATTATTTATCAGTCTCACGATGTGGAAGGCTTAGGTGAAGGTGCAATTCCGCACTGGGAACTGGCAAAAAAATACAACCTGATCGATTTTGAACTGGGTGCAAAAATTGCCGGAGCAGGCTTCCCTGTTTATCTTGGAAAAGGTGCGAGACTACAGAGAGCTTTGGTTCAGTATTTTTTAGATAAAAATGTGGACAAGGGATACATGGAAGTGAATCCTCCTCACGTTATAAATGAAGCTTCAGGCTACGGAACAGGACAACTACCAGATAAGGAAGGGCAGATGTATGAAATTGCAAATAATACAACAGTAGAAACTCTGTTTTTAATTCCTACGGCTGAAGTTCCGGTAACGAATCTTTACCGTGATGTTTTGTTTCAGGAAAAAGATCTTCCAATCAAAAATACAGCGTTTTCACAGTGCTACAGAAGAGAAGCGGGAAGTTACGGCGCTCACGTACGAGGTCTGAACCGTCTTCATCAGTTTGAAAAAGTGGAGATTGTAAGAATCGAAAAGCCGGAAAATTCCTATGCTGTTTTGGAAGAAATGGTAGAACATATCAAAGAAATTTTAACTGATCTTGAGCTTCCGTACAGAGTTTTAAGACTTTGTGGCGGTGATACAGGATTTGCTTCTGCGATGACTTACGATTTTGAAGTCTGGAGTGCGGCTCAGGAAAAATGGCTTGAGGTAAGTTCAGTTTCCAATTTTGAAACTTTTCAGGCGAACAGATTGAAGTGCAGATACAAAGCAGATGGAAAGTCTCAGCTGGTGCATACTTTGAACGGTTCTGCGATGGCTTTACCAAGAATCATGGCGGCTTTGCTTGAAAATAATCAGACTGATGAAGGAATTAAACTGCCGAAGAAAGTAGCTGAATATGCGAAGTTTGATTTGATTAACTAATTTAGATTTGAATCTTTAAGATCTATTTAGCTGTAAGTTTTTTAAGAATTTGCAGGCAAATTTAAGATTGATTTTAATAGTAAACTTACCTCGAACTAATTTAAATATAAATTTAGACCACCTTTCCGGGGTGGTTTTTTTATGCGTTTTTGTCGATAATAATTTTATGATGAAGCAGTAAACCTGAGAGATTTGAAGGTGAAAATCTAGCGCCTTTCATTTTGTTGTTATCAGGATTAAATGCAAAATTAAAAGCTGTTCTGAAGTCGGTCTGTTCGAGGTTGGTACGGTCGAAAGTGGCTCCTGAAAGATCACAGTTTAGAAAAGCGGCGTTTCTGAGATCAGTTTCCGAAAAGTCGGTTTCGTGTAGAACACAGTCTTTAAAAACATTTTTTCTGAGTGACAGTTTGTAAAATATAGAATTGCTCAGCAGACAGTTTTCAAATTTAAAAGACAGTCCGAAATCATTACAGGAATCGAAGGCAAGACCAAGCATTTTAGAATCTCTAAAAATGACATCGCGGAAAGCCGTGGAGTTTAGCTTAGCCATACTGAGATTACAGTCTGTAAATTCACAGTCACTAAATTTAAAACCGGAAAAATCGGCATATTCAAAATTGCAGTTTTTAAAAGTGCAGTTTTCATATTCACCTGTCTGCAAAGGAGATTCGGCGAAATTTGAATTGGAATAATTTTGCTCTGAAATGTAAACTTCGCTCATTAAAATCTTTTAAATTTAATTTGAAAAATCTAATAGTAAAAATACCAAAAATTGAATTTTAAAAACAGTATTTTCTCACGCTGATTTTGAAGGTTGAGCAGATTTTAAAGATTGTTTGGAAACTTCCAGCTCACATCACCCAGCTTTCCACCTTTTTACACCAAACTGTTCTTATCTGCGTAATTTAGTTTAAAGAAAATAAAAGTCATAATTGAGAATGCCAAAAGCGAACTTCCACCGTAACTGAAGTATGGCAACGGAATTCCTACCGTTGGAAACAAGCCCATCACCATCCCTAAATTGATGGAAAAGTGCATTAAAAGTATTGAGGCAAACGAAAACCCGAAAACTCTGTTAAAGGTTGATTTCTGCTTTTCTGCGAGGTAGTAAATTCTGCCGATAAAAACCATGTAACATAAAACCAGCACAGAACTTCCTACAAATCCCCATTCTTCGCCTACGGTACAGAAAATATAATCGGTTTCCTGTTCTGGAACAAATTTTCCCTGCGTAACAGAACCTTCCCGGTAGCCTTTGCCAAACATTCCGCCAGAACCGATGGCCGTTTTAGAATACAATAAATTATATCCTGAGGTATCTCTGAAGGCTTTTTCACCTTTGTATAAAACTTCAATTCTCTCTCTCTGATGTTTGGGAAGTTTTTCCAGAACATAAGGAGTTCCGAACGCCAAACCACACAGAAGAAGCAGTGAGCCTGCAATACCTGCAACAGAGATCACATCCCATGACATCCTGTGGTAATTTAAGAAAATAAATACCGCGTAAATTAAAACGATGACAATAACCACGTAAAGTGGATTTACGGCCAAAGAAATAAGAAAAACGCCGGCAAATAAACCTCCTATTCCAAACAGCCAGCCACTCAATCCTTCACGGTATAAAGCAATGAAAAAGGCCGTAAATACTAGCAAAGACCCCACATCTGGAATGGACAAAACCACAATGGCAGGAATTCCCACGATGGCTAAAGTTGTGATGAGCGATTTTCTATTTTTTAAATTAAATTCGGCACCCGAAACGTAGCTTGCGAGCATCAAGGCAGTACCTATCTTCGAAAATTCTACCGGCTGCATTGTAAATCCTCCGAATTTGTACCAGTTTTTCTGTCCTAAAATTTCGGTACCGAAAACATGTAATCCTGCGAGCATTAAAACTCCTCCTATATAGAAAATTGCTGAAAGGTTTTCGAAAAATTTACTTCTGCTGAAAAAAATAATTAAGCCTACAACTATTGAAATCCCGAAGAAAATTAATTGTTTTTCGCCCAACTTCTGGTCAACGCTGTAAATATTGGCGATGGCAAAGATGCACAGCAAAAAATACAGCCCGAGCCCCAACTTGTCTATTCCTTCTGTCCACTTCATAATTTCGGGTTTTTAGAAGTTTTTTTTGCCTTTTCTTTTTCCTGAAGTCTGGCTTTTTGTTTTTTTACCATTTCCAGGCTGTCCTGTATTTTTTTCAGTTTTAAAGAATCCGGTTTTGGATCTTTGTACAGACCTTTTCGTTTTAAATCCGCAATCCACTGACGTTTGTATTCAGGCATAAAGCTCGCAGTGACCATTTTTTTATAAAGATGTTCACGCTTCAGGTCTCCTGTAATGTATTTTTCTGCAATAACTGTACACGCCGGCCCTGCCCATGTTGCTCCAAATCCTGCATGTTCCATTACGGCGACCACTACAATTTTAGGCTTATCTGCAGGCGCAATTAAAACAAAAATGGAGTTGTCTTTCCCCTGCGGAACCTGTGCAGTTCCTGTTTTTGCTAACTGAGTGAACTCGGTGGATTTCAGACCTCTGGCTGTACCTGCAAGCACCACCGCTTCCATACCTTTTAAAACAGGCTCAAAATGTCTTGCTTCAACCAAAGTCTGATGTTTCTTTTTGAATCTTGGATCTGGATTAGGTTTCCCATCAATTGATTTCACGATATGAGGCGTGTAGTACCAACCACGGTTCGCAATTGCAGCCACATAATTTGCGAGCTGAATCGGCGTTACCAAAACATCACCCTGACCCATCCCGTTGTAAATCGCACCAGTCGGCATTTCGTCCCAGTTTTTAAAATCTACTTTCTGGGAACCATTCGCCTTCATAATTGCTTTGAAACGTTTTTCATAAAAATCCCCTGAAGGAATTCTGCCTTTTGCACCAACAGCAAAATCATTATTTAAAAACTCACCCACTCCAAAACTGCTCATGATCTTTTTCCATTCGTCAACTCCTTTGGATGGATTTCCCGGATATTTCTTGATGATCGCAATAAAAGCATAAGTGAAAAAACAGTTGCTCGAAACCTGAATAGAAGGAATCAGCGGATCAGCACCACCGTGACCTTTGATTCTTTTTCCTCTGTAGTAAAAACCGCCACCGCATGGGAAAATTGTTTTGTCAGTCATCACCCCCATCTGCATCGCTGCCAGAGCGGTCAGCAATTTGAAAGTAGATCCCGGAGGATAACCCGCCTGCAAAGATCTGTCGAACGTTGGTTTGTTTTCGTAAATGGTATCTTTTGAAAGTCGGTAAAGATTTTTTGACTTGTTGGGACCTGTAAAAAGATTGGGATCAATATCCGGACCGGTTGCTGCAACCAGAACTTCACCGTTGTTGGGATCTATGGCAACGACAGCTCCGTGTTTATCAACGAGCATTTCTTCAGCCATTCGCTGCAAATCGTAATCGATGGTTAGCGTAATGTCTTTTCCGGTAACAACCTCTTTATCCAAAGTTCCGTTTTTGTAAGGACCAACATTGCGGAGTTTAATGTCTTTCTGAATGTATTTTATGCCTTTAATTCCACGGAGATCTTTTTCGTAGGCTTTTTCAACACCACTTTTACCGATAAAATCTCCCGGAAGATAGTAGGTAGAATCTTTCTTGATCTCGCCATCGTTTACCTCATTCGTGTAGCCCAAAAGATTTCCTGAAGTAGAAACCTCGTACTGTCTCTGAGGTCTCGAAACAATGTTAAACGCAGGATATTTAAATATAATTTCCTGAACTCTTGCAATATCTTCCCTACTCAGATCCTTAAAGAAAGTCATTGGTGTGAGCTTGGAAAAATACTTTTCTTTTTTAATATTATTGATTCTTGTAATGAAATCCTGTTCTGTAATTTTCATTAAATTACAGAATGCAACGGTGTCAAAATCGGGTTTCATCAAAGCCTGAGTGAAAGAGATTTCGTAGGCTGGCTGATTTCCAACCAAAATTTTTCCGTTCCGGTCGAAGATTACGCCTCTTTGGGGAATAATGTATTCAGTTTTAATGGATGTATTGGCAGCGTTGAGTGCATATCTGTCAGTAAACAACTGCAAATACGAAAGCCTTGCTACGAAAATGAGAGCAATGACAACAAGAATGGAGAAGATTTTTAAATAGCGTGTATTCAAACTTTCTGTTTGATTTTAAAGATTAATGCGTAAATTATTATAAATATAAACGAAATTAAACTTGTAATCGATATATTGAGTAAAATTTCAAAAATTCTTGTGAACTTGAAAAACTCAATATACTGCACAAAAAGCTGGTGCAGGAAGATACTTGAAAATAAGAAAAGTAAAAACTGACTCCACTGCAAAGACTGGAATGAGAAAAAGTCTGTGGAAGTATCTGTAGATGTTCTGAAGATTAAGGTTCTGAAATAAGCGATAAGCGTTGTAGCAAAAGCATTATTTCCTCCGGAATGTAGAAAAGTATCAATGATAAAACCTAAAAGAAAGCTCAAAGCCAAAAACTGAAATTTATTTCTGAAAAACGGATAAAACATGACAAACGCCGGATAAATTACCGGGATGTATATTCCAAATAAGGTAATCTTATTGAGCACAAAAATCTGCAGTGCCACCAAAAATGCCATGATCAAAAGGTCGGTAAATATCGTTCTGCTAATCATGTTCTTTGTTAATTACAGCCTGCATGGTATCCTGAATTCTCTGCACTTCTGCTTTTTTCAGGTTTTTAACCACATAAATTTTACTTAGAGCACCCATTTTTTCACTCAGTTCCACCGAAATATCCCAGAAACCGGTTTGGTTATCAACAGAATATCCTGCCACTTTCCCAACCATAACTCCCTGAGGGAAAATCGCTGATTTACCGTCTGTTACAATGGTATCCCCCACTCTGATAGAAACATATTTCGGAATATCTGAAAGATGCATTGTTCGCGAATTGTCGCCCTTCCAGGTAAGCGTTCCAAAGTAGCCTGACTTTTTCAGAGCAGCATTAATTCTGATTTTATTCACACTTAAAACCGACTGTACCAGCGCATAGGATTCTGTGGAATTTATTACAATTCCCGCAATTCCTTTCGGTGCCATGACACCCATTTGAGGAAGTACTCCGTCTCGTTTTCCGCGGTTGATGGTGAAGTAGTTATTTCTTCTGTTGATGCTGTTAAAAACAATGTCACCATCTACAAAAGTATAGATTTGCCCATTGCCTAGTGTATCGTGTACCTTTCTGAACATCGGGTTTTTGTTGTAGCCTTTTCCGTAGAGCTGCGTCATCAGCATTTTATTCTGAGCCACGAGATCTTCATTAGTCTGCTTGAGTTTCAGATAAGAAACCCCCTCGTCAATATAGCCGGAAACCCACGCATTAAAGGCCGCACTTTGACCTGCGAGCCACGATTTCTGCATTGCGTTTTTAGAAAATATCAGAACAAGAGCAATGATCTGCAGAAAAATAAAGAAGATAAACAAAGAGTTCTTCGAAAAAATTCTCAGCAAAAATCCCATTCAGATAAAAGGTCGTAAAAAGTTAAAATTATTTAATTAAGAAATTGAATTTATCCATATTCTTAAGTGCGATACCGGTACCTCTTACAACAGCTCTCAAAGGATCTTCAGCAACAAAAACCGGAAGACCTGTTTTCTTGTGAAGTCTGTCTGCCAAACCTCTCAGCAAAGCACCACCACCAGCAAGATAAATACCTGTTTTGTAGATATCAGCCGCTAATTCCGGAGGAGTAAGTGATAAAGTTTCCATTACAGAATCTTCAATTCTGATGATTGATTTATCCAGAGCGCGGGCAATTTCTTTGTAACCAACCATAATTTCTTTTGGTTTACCTGTAATAAGGTCTCTACCCTGTACCGGGATATCGTCGATATCCACATCAAGATCTTCAACTGCAGAACCTACTTCGATTTTCACTCTTTCAGCAGTTCTTTCTCCGATATATAAATTGTGATGCGTTCTTAAAAAATAAGCAATATCATTGGTAAATACGTCACCTGCAATTTTCACAGATTTATCGCAGACAATGCCACCTAAAGCAACAACAGCGATTTCAGTAGTACCACCACCGATATCGATAATCATATTACCCTCAGGCTTTTGAACATCAATACCAACTCCGATTGCAGCTGCCATTGGTTCGTAAATCAAACGTACTTCTTTTGCGTTAACTTTTTGGGCAGAATCTCTTACCGCTCTTTTTTCAACCTCAGTAATTCCTGAAGGAATACAGATTACAATTCTTAAAGCAGGCTGAATAAACTTCCCTTTAATCCCGGGAATTTTTTTGATAAATTCTTTAATCATGTGCTCCGAAGCATGGAAATCAGCAATCACCCCATCCTTCAAAGGACGGATGGTTTTGATATCTTCGTGCGTCTTACCCTGCATATGTTTTGCCTGCTCACCTACTGCAATCGGCTTTCCTGTGGAACGCTCAATGGCTACTATAGATGGTTGATCAATAACAATTTTATTATTATGTATGATAAGAGTATTTGCGGTTCCTAAGTCTATCGCAATTTCCTGCGTAAACATATCGAATATGCCCATAATTTTTCTGCTGGTTTAAGTTTACAAAGATATAAATTTAACATCAGTCATAAAGTCTCATTTTAAATAATTTGGTTAAAATTTTATTAAATTTTGAAACTTCCTTTAACAGCTGACAAGTTAATCTTCAATAGATTTTTCTTTGTTTATCATCATTATAAATAGCTTTTCACGATATTTATCATTTACTAAATCACAAAATCCTTTGATAAAAAAGAATTAAATTTGCACCTGTTTATGATACAGTATTCTAAAGTACATCAGACATCCAATTTTGCCGTGCTGTCAATCAGTTACGAGAAGGCTGATGTAGAGACAAGAGGAAAATTTGCATTTTTTGATGAAAACATCAAGAGTTTTGTTACCAAAGTTCACGAGCAGGATCTTGGTGACGCATTCGTTGTGTCTACCTGCAACCGTACAGAAATTTACACCACAACCAACAATTACCTTCTCATCGCCGAAGAATACTGTAAAACCATCGATGTACAGCTGACCGATTTTTTACAGTTTGCGAATATCCTCACAAAAGAAGAAGCACTGAAACACCTTTTCCGTGTAGCAGCCGGACTGGAAAGTCAGATTATCGGTGATTTTGAAATTATCGGACAGATCAAAAAAGCGTATGCCCGTTTTAAAAGAGAAAGAAAAAATTCAAATCCATTTTTAGAAAGGTCAATAAATTCCGCGATTCAGATTTCAAAGAGAATAAAAAACGAAACGGGAATTTCGAACGGTGCAGCTTCGGTTTCTTACGCTGCCGTTCATTACATTTTAAATAATCAGAAAAGAATTACAGAGAAAAATATTCTCCTTCTTGGCGTTGGTGAAATCGGACAAAACACGGTTGAAAATTTAGTAAAACACGTTTATCAGCCAAAAATAAAAATAGCCAACCGGACTCAGGAAAAAGCAGCTAAAATTTCTGAGAAATACAATATCCCGAATATTGATTACAGTGATTTCGAAAAGGAATTGGCGAATACAGATATTCTCATCGTTGCCACCGGAGCAAAAACACCGATCATTAACAAAACGCATCTCGTAAACGGAAAGGAAATTTTAATTATCGACCTTTCAATTCCGCATAACGTTGATAAAAATGCTTCCGAACTTGAAAATGTGACATTAATTGATGTTGACGAACTTTCAAAACAGATTCAGGAAACCATTCAGCAAAGAGAAAAAGAAATCCCGAAAGCGGAAGTCATTATTAAAGAAATGACCAAAGATTTTCTTGAATGGGAAAAAAAGAGAAAACTGGCGCCCAACATTCATCACTTCAAAGCCGTCCTGAAAAACATGGAACGCAATGAAATGCACAACTTTTACAGAAAAAATAAATACATCGACATCAACGATATGGAACTTTCTGAAAAAATGATTCAGAAAATCACCAACCGTTTTGCGAAATACATCATCGACAATCCTTTAAAGGCAGAAGAAATCAGCAAACTGATGCACGAAATTTTAGTGGAACAACCCAACAATGAATTCAATGAAAAACATTAGAATAGGAACAAGAAAATCTGCACTCGCACTTTGGCAGGCAGAGGAAGTGGCAGAAAAACTGCAGGAATTAAATTACACAACCGAGATTGTTCCGATTGTTTCTTCAGGTGACAAAAACCTCACGCAACCCCTTTATTCATTGGGAATTACCGGTGTTTTCACAAGAGATTTAGATATTGCTTTACTGAACGACGAAATTGATATCGCTGTGCATTCCCTGAAAGATGTTCCTACAAAACTTCCCGAAAACATCGAGATCGTTGCCTGCCTTGCAAGAGATTTCCCTCAGGATGTTTTAATCAGAAGAAAATCTGCTGCCAATAAAGAATTGCACGAACTTAAATTAGCGACAAGCAGTTTAAGAAGAAGAGCTTTCTGGCTGAAACAGTATCCCGAAACGGAATTTTTTGACATCAGAGGAAACATTCAGACCCGACTTCAGAAACTGGAGGAGCAGGATTTTGATGCGACAATTTTATCACTGGCCGGAATCAAAAGGATGAAGATGGAAATCGATTATGAATTCCTTCCGATGATGATTCCTGCTGCCTCGCAAGGTGTTGTGGCAGTTGCCGGACATTCGGAGAAGAAAGAGATCAACGAAATTTTAGCTAAAATCAATCACATGGAAACCCAAATCTGTGTGGAAATTGAAAGAAATTTTCTCAGCACGCTGGAAGGTGGCTGTACCGCTCCGATTGGTGCTTTCGCAGAAAGGTTTGAGGATAAAATCAGATTAAAAGCCGCACTCTGTTCGCTCGACGGAAAAAACTACATCGCCACCGACGAAAGTTTTGATTTTAATGAAGAAGAAAATTTCGGAGCAAAATTTGCAAACATCGTTTTGGAAAATGGTGGAAAAGAACTGATGGCGGAGATTAAAAATCAGATCTGACAATTTAAAATTTAAGATTTAAGATTTAAGATACAATATCGCTATTGAAACAGTAAGATTTTCAGCTTTGAAGGTTTTTCAAGAAAATTTCTGGCGAAATTCATTTAAGAGACTGCTTGATTACGATTTGATTTAAATCTTAACATTTCTTTATATTTCAGATTCTGTATTGTTTGGATTTAATTTTTGAACTTTACAGAAATTCTATCTTCAAATTTCCTACTGATGAAAAAATATCTTTCCATACTCATTCTTCTGTTTTTTTTCTTTACTGTCAATGCTCAGAATCAGTTTGCTCAAAAATTATCTGATGCTGCATTAAGTTTAACGAAAGATCGTGTCGTTTACGATCCCGCTTACTTTTCAATCAAATATCCGAACGGAGATGTTCCTGCTGACAAAGGTGTTTGTACAGATGTTGTCATTCGCGCGTACAGAAAAATAGGAATTGATCTTCAGAAGGAAGTACATGAAGATATGAAAAAAAACTTTTCAAAATATCCCAAAAACTGGGGTTTGAAAAGACCTGACACGAATATTGACCATCGAAGAGTTCCTAATTTAAGAGTGTTCTTTGCCAAATTCGGAAAATCAAAATCTATCGAAACCAACCCGGCACTCTACGCTCCCGGAGATATCGTGACGTGGCTTCTTCCAGGAAATTTAACGCATATCGGAATTGTAGTCAACAAAAAATCAACGGACGGAAAACGGTATTTAATTGTTCACAATATCGGTGGCGGACAGGTCATTGAAGACTGTCTGTTTAAATTTACGGTTACGGGACATTACCAATATTCTAAATAATTTATAATGAAAAAGGTAATTTTCCTTCTCTTTATATTTGTTTTAAATTTCAGTTCTGCACAGAATTCAGGTTTAAAAATTGTCGAAAAACCCATAAATTATTCACCGGAAAGAATCCGGTTAAGTCTGGAATATTTACAGGATCATCATGGTTTGATTCAGAAAACACCTACAATCGTTCCCAAAATGATTGTTTTGCATTACACCGCAGGCGGAACTGTTGAAAGCAATTTTAAATATTTCAACAACACACATCTTGAAAGTGCCAGAAATACTTTAAAAAAACAAAGCACGCTCAACGTTTCCTCACAATACATCATCGACAGAGACGGCACGGTTTACCAACTGATGGAACCGAATCAATTTGCGAGGCATACGATTGGTTTAAACTACTGCGCCATCGGCGTTGAAAATATAGGTAGTAAAAGTCAGCCACTCACAGATAAACAAGTGGAAGCAAACGCGCAATTAGTCAGATATTTAACTCAAAAATATAAAATCGAATACCTCATCGGCCACTCAGAATACGGAGTTTTCAGAAATTCAAAATTGTGGAAAGAATCTGATCCGAAATATTTTACAGGAAAAGAGGATCCCGGAAAAGAATTTATGAATAAAGTGAGACAGAAAGTTTCAGATTTGAAATTAAAAGATAAACCATAAAATTATTTTTGTAAAATACTTAAGCCTTAGCTGAGTGAAACGCCTTTGCGAACTTAAAAATATACGCATAGAAATCAAAAAAAACCTTTTCGCTCTTTGCATTAAAAAACAATGAACATTTTATTTACCAAAAATTCAGACAAAGAATACATTTCCGAAAAGCTCGGAAGTGCATTTTCATTTGACTGTATTGAGGTCATCAAAATAAAATCCCTACCTGTAAAAAGTTTTGATTTAAAAGGCAATTCACTGATTTTTACAAGTGCAAACGGTGTAAAAAGTTTTTTTGAAAACGGTTTTATGCCCGATGAAGATTTTACATCAAAAAACTACAACAAAATTTACTGTGTCGGCGAAAAAACCAAGAGAGAACTTAGGAAAAACGGTTTCGGAACTTTTAAGGTTTTAAAAAATGCAGAAACGCTTTTAAAATTTATTACTGAAAAGTGTTCACAGGAAAAATTTATTCATTTCTGTGGAAATCTCGCGCTCGATGTGTTGGATAAGAAACTTCCGCTGCAAAATATTCAGTATAAAAAAGTGGTGGTTTATGACACAGAAGAACTCAATCCGGCAATTACTGAGAAATATCACGCTATAGTTTTTTTTAGCCCAAGCGGAGTTCGTAGTTTTGCGAAAAATAATTCTCTGGACAATACACTCCTTTTTTCGATTGGAGAAACGACCTCCAATGAATTAAAAAAATTTACTGATAATAAAATTTTTACCAGTAGAAAAAACAATTTAGAAGATTTATTAAAAATGCTGTCGGCAAACTTGAGCTTTTAAAGCCATGAGCCAGAAGCCAAAAGCTAAGTTATGATTAAAAACGACCTATATTTAAAAGCACTTCGTGGCGAAACTGTAGAAAGACCGCCGGTTTGGATGATGAGACAGGCAGGCAGATATTTACCGGAATTCATTGCACTTCGCGACAAATACGACTTTTTTACGAGATGCCAGACTCCTGAACTGGCTTCCGAAATCACCGTTCAGCCTATCAGAAGATTTCCTTTGGATGCAGCGATTTTGTTTTCGGACATTCTGGTAGTTCCTCAGGCGATGGGAATTGATTTTAAAATGAAAGAATCTGTCGGACCTTGGTTGGATGAACCCATCAGAACTGCAGAACAGGTTGAAAATGTGGTAGTACCTGATGTGAACGATACTTTAGGATACGTTTTCGACGCCATTGAAATGACTTTGGAAAAGCTGGACAATGAAATTCCTTTGATTGGATTTGCCGGCTCACCATGGACGATTTTATGTTACTGCATCGAAGGAAAAGGTTCTAAAGATTTTAATATTGCTAAATCGTTCTGTTTCCTGCAAACCGAAGCTGCGCATAAATTATTACAGAAAATTACAGATACAACGATTGCTTATCTGAAAAGAAAAGTTGAAAAAGGCGTTTCTGCGGTTCAGGTTTTCGATTCATGGGGCGGAATGCTTTCTCCACAGGATTATCAGGAATTTTCATGGCAGTACATCAACCAGATTGTTGAAGCTTTGGCACCGTTAACGCATGTTGTAGTTTTCGGAAAAGGATGCTGGTTTGCATTGGAAGATATGACAAAATCTAAAGCTTCTGCATTGGGCGTTGACTGGACGATCACACCTGAACTTGCGAGAAAATTCACCAACAATTCTGTGACTTTACAGGGAAATTTTGACCCATCAAGACTGCATTCAACTCCTGAAACGATTAGAAAAATGGTTCATGAGATGATCAACCGTTTTGGGAAAGACAGATATATTGCCAATTTGGGACACGGGATTTTACCGAATATTCCTTTGGAAAATGCGGAAGCGTTTATCAGAGCTGTGGTGGATTGGAAGCCGAATAATTAAATGAGTTCTAATATTGATTTATCTGAGCTCAAAGAAGTTTTTAACTTTGAATATTTTGAAACTTATTCTTTACAAAGAGGTTCAGACTATGAAAAAGTTATCCTCGAAAAAGAGGAACTTTATAATCAACTCATCAACAAATCAAAACTTGAAAATTTAAGTTTAGAAGAAAATCTTGAACTGGAAATTCTAAATTCACTGTTAAATAATACTCAGTTTTTATTTGATAAAAATCGCAAACTTCACTTTTCTGCAGAAAAACTGAATAGGTTTTACCCGCATGAAAATGAGTCAGAAGAATTAATTAAAATACTTCAAATTAAAACTGAAAAAATACCGTCATGGATGTGCGGACCGGTTTATCGTGATGCGATCGTCTTTTATGACAGGGAAAATGAGATTCGTGAGGTTTTAAATATTTGCTTTTCCTGCGAATTTATCCAAAACTTAAATCAGGATTTTATAGATGTTGACGAAAGCGTTTATGACGGTTTAAAACAACTCTTATTGAGCTTTGGACATAAGATTAAAGCTGATGAATAACAAAAATCCCTTTCAAAATAATTTTGAAAGGGATTTTTAATCTGTATAAACTTATTTTGTTTTTGCTGAAACAATGTAGTCGTACACCCACTGATGCTGTTCATCATTAAGTCTTGCTTTAGGCGCCATGGAATTCATAATTCCAACCCATTCCACTGAAGTAAAATCATCTGGTTTTGGCAGACCGTGACATTTTTTGCAAGAATTTTCAAAAATTGTTTTCCCTTGAGCCAATTGTTCAGAAGTACTTGCTGCTGCTGCAGGAGCTGTAGTTGTTGCAACCGCTTTTGGTGTACACGACGCGAAAAGCAATGCTGCTAACAGAGAAGTTCCTATGAGTTTTTTCATTTTATTATTATTTAATAAACAAAATTAGTCTTTCAGTTTTTAATCTGTATTCCCAAAACTTAATTTAGAAGCATTAAAATTAAGATCAGGCACAAAGCTTTTTTGTTTTTAATTTTTATATTTTTGAACCGATGAAAATCTCTACACAGGAACTTTTCGACGGAATACGATCGGGCGACAAACGCCTGATCGGCAAAGCCATCACTTTGGTTGAAAGCAAAAAAGCCGAACACCGAAAGCAGGCGGAAGATCTGCTAAAACAGATTATGCCTTTCACCGGAAAATCTGTTCGTGTTGGAATTACAGGGGTTCCCGGTGCAGGAAAATCTACTTTCATTGAAAATTTTGGTCTGTTAGCGATTTCAAAAGGTAAAAAAGTTGCTGTCTTGGCCATTGACCCAAGTTCAGCAATTAACAAAGGGAGTATTCTGGGCGACAAAACCAGAATGGAAGAATTGACTAAACAAGAAAATGCTTTCATCAGGCCTTCTCCGAGTTCTGGATTTTTGGGAGGTGTTGCCAATGCCACTTTTGAAACGATGTTGATCTGCGAAGCAGCAGGTTATGATTATATTTTAATTGAAACTGTTGGTGTAGGGCAATCTGAAATTCTGGTTGCAGATATTACTGATGTTTTTTTATTTTTAAAAATTATTGGTGGCGGAGATGAACTTCAAGGTATCAAACGGGGAATTATGGAAATGACCGATGTTATTTTTATTAATAAAGTTGATGAAGACAATCTTCAAAAAGCTAAAAACACAAGACTTGAACTGAAACGGGCTTTGGATTTTATTCCTCCAAAAGAGAAAGACTGGAAGGTACAGATTTTATTAGGTTCAGCATTAAATAATCAAGGATTGGAAGATGTTTTTGAAAAAATAAATGATTTCATTTCATTAAAAAAGAAATCTGACAGATTTGAACTGGTAAGAAAACAACAGTCTGAAAAACGCTTTGAATATTGGGTTCAGGAATATATTTTAGCTTCACTGAAGAAAAACACAATGTTTGAAGAAGCGTATTTTCAGCACAAAAAAAATGCTTCAGAACAGATTTCAAATCCAAGCTCTGAAGCAAAATTATTTGTTGATAAATTTCTTAAAGATGAAAATTAGAGCTTTTCTTTTTCAGTTTCAATTTCTGTTTTCGAAATATACCCGTCGTATGAAATAGGCTGTCTGTCGTTGCTTTTTACTGATACAAGTGCGCCCCCGTCTTTGAAAACCTCAATGTAAATATCACTTACATTGTTCACATCTTTTGGTTGAATTCTGTAAACCCACTTTCCTTTTTTCTTTTGAGTCTTTTCAATTTTAAAATCCTTTGAGGTAAATCTGTAACTGTTGTTATTTGAATTACCATAAGTTGGATTAAACACTCTCCCAAAATATGGAAGAACGACTTCTAATTCATTTTTTTTGATGCTAAAACCATAACCTTGGCCTTGCAGTTGAAACATTCTCATCGCCGGTGCATTTGGCAACGAGTTAGCGATGTTGATAACATCATAATTGGTTGGGTTGGCTCTTTCGGCATGAAAACTGAACTCGTCAGAATTGATCAACGCATCTGTCTGTACCTGAGTCATCTTTTGGCCATTCATGTGTTGGTAATTTAAGATAAATCCAAACATCAGAATAAATACAATATATTTTTTCATAATTTTATATAAATAGATTAGCATTAAACATAACAAATTTTATGCTAATATAATGTTTGTTTTCCGTTTGGAATAAATATTGTAAGACTGCAATTATTAACACTCGAAACAATGAAAACTAAATTCTTTTTAGGAATGGGCGCTGCTGTTTTTGCAGTTGCTGCTTGTACTACAAATCCTATTACAGGGAGGTCTTCGCTACAGTTGGCGAACAATTCTGAGATTCTTACGATGGCTTCTCAGGAATATAAAACTACACTTACAGGTTCTAAAGTTGTAAAAGGAACTGCCGATGCAAACAAAGTTGTAAATGTAGGTAACAGAATAAAAAACGCAGCCGAAAAATATTATACCAGTATCGGAAGACAAGCTGACTTGGTAAGCTACGCCTGGGAATTTAATTTAATTCAGGATAAACAGATCAATGCATGGTGTATGCCCGGCGGAAAAGTTGCTGTTTATACAGGAATTTTACCAATTACAAAAGACGATACGGGATTGGCAGTAGTAATGGGTCATGAGGTCTCTCATGCACTAGCAGGCCATGGAAATGAGAGAATTTCTCAATCGATGGTCGCTCAGTATGGCGGACAGATCTTAGGTGGTTCTATTTCTAATGCGCAATGGGCAAAAGTTTTCGAAACAGCTTACCCAATCGGATCGCAAGTGGCACTATTAAAATATGGTAGAAATCAGGAATCTGAAGCAGATCAAATGGGATTGTATTTAATGTCGATGGCAGGATATGACCCAAGACAGTCTATCCCTTTCTGGCAGAGAATGGAAGCTGCTTCAACCGGTGCAAGACAGCCGGAATTCCTTTCCACTCACCCGAATCCGGAAACGAGAATTTCAGGTTTAAATAAAAATCTACCGCAGGCTTTGGAATATTACAAAGCGGCAGGAGGAAAACTTTAAACATAGAATATTGCCTGATTTTATTTGAAATCAGGCTTTTTTAATCCTTATTAAATTTAAAACAATGAAAAATTTATCAATAACAGGAATTATACTTTTAGCTTTGGCAATATTGCTTTTTTACCTTACAACTGACGGTTTTACCACTGAAGAAATTGGTTTACCTCATGTGATGGGCGTAATGGGTGGCGTCGGCATCGGGTTAATCATCGGTGGAATTGTAGGCTACTCCAGTAAAGGCAGCGCGATAAAAGAAGAACAACGGAGAAAAGAATATAAACAGCTTCAGCAGGAAAAAGCTGAAATGGAACTTAAAGCACAGCAAATCGCACAGCGGGAAGCAGAGCTCAACAGAGAACAAAACAGAAATCCTCAAGTTTAATTTGAGGATTTTTTATTTTTAAATTTAAATCAGATTAGAATTTATATCCAACGCCGACCATAAAAAGGTTAGCCCGGTTGTCATAACGAATGGTTTCTGTATTCTGAGCACCTCCTACTTTTCTCACAAAGTCTCTTTGATCTTTCGTTAAAGCACCTTCATACTTTGCATTCAATATAAGGCTTTTCAATTCTACCTGTGCACCAAACTGATAACCTACTGTAAACTGGTTTTTAGAATTTTCCACAAAATCATTGTAAGTATCTTCCTTGGCTAAATTGTAGCTCATCACAGGACCAATAAACACTCCAAGCGTGTTTCCTAAAACCTTATGCCCCACCAAAAGCGGAACATCTAATCTGTTGTTTTTCACATCAAAAGTGGTGTTGGAAACCGGATCTGTGAATTCGTTTTTAAATGTTGTGTAGTACACCTCAGGCATTGCAAAAAATCCTAATGGCAAATCTACTTTTACAGAAAGACCTACGTTGAAACCAACATTATTACTTCCTTTGTTTTCAAATGCAGCAGTGGCAGAATTTGAAATATTTTTCCATGATGGCGAACCTGTCGGAAAGATTAAATTGGCCTTTCCAGCTAATGAAATCTGTGCAGACGCTGCCATTGAAATTCCTACTAAAGCGATGCTAAGAACTTTTTTCATTTTCGTCAATATTAGTGATTGTATTTTCAATCGTTTTATTATTTTCAAGTAAATACTCCCTCAATTCTTTGAATAACTCTGATGAATAAACGAAATCGATCAGATTTTTATTGCCTGCAGTGATGAGTATGTCTTTGTCTCCCTCCCATTCTTTAATTCCTAATCTGAGATAAACGATTTTCTGACCAATCGTCATTACAGAGTTCATATCGTGGGTGTTGATAATGGTTGTAGTGTCGTACTCCTGCGTAATTTCCACCAAAAGATCGTCAATAACATTTGATGTATATGGGTCTAATCCTGAATTAGGCTCATCACAGAACAGATATTTGGGATGGTTTACAATTGCTCTGGCAATCGCCACACGTTTCTGCATTCCTCCTGAAATTTCAGATGGAAACTTTCTGTTGGCTTTATCTAAATGTACTCTTCCGATTACCTCGAAAACCCTTCTTTTCTTCTCTCTAAAAGTAAGATTGGTAAACATATCGAGCGGAAACATAATATTTTCTTCCACCGTCATGGAGTCAAAAAGTGCACTTCCCTGAAATAATGTTCCGATTTCTGAACGAAGTTGCTGCTTCTCTTCACGGTTCATCACATTGATGTCTCTTCCGTCAAATAAAATTTCTCCTGATGATGGCTGAAAAACATTCAATAAACTTTTAAGAAAAACCGTTTTACCCGATCCACTTTGTCCGATGATCAGGTTTGTTTTGCCTTTTTCGAAAGTGGTTGAAATTCCTTTAAGCACTTCAACATCACCAAAACTCTTTTTAAGATTTTTTACCTCTATCATCAACTTAGTATTAATTGTGTTAAAAGTAATTCGGAAATAATGATGAAAACCATCGTCCAAACTACCGCCTGTGTACTTGCTCTACCAACCTCTAATGAACCACCTTTCACATTATATCCGAAGTATGAAGGAACTGTAGCAATTACGAAAGCAAAAACAATTGTTTTGGAGAAAGCATAATAGATGAAAAGGTTGGGCATATACATTTGGATTCCGGTAATATAATCTGCCGTTGTCCAGCTACCGGTGATCATACCTGCGATATAACCTCCACAGATACCGAAAACGATACTTATTGCAATCAGAATAGGGTTAAAAATAAGACAGGCGAGAATTTTAGGTAAAATCAGAAAATTAGGCGAATTGACCCCCATGATATCCAATGCATCAATTTGCTCAGAAACACGCATGGTTCCTATGGTTGATGCGATATAAGAACCTACTTTTCCGGCCAAAATCAAACTGATAATGGTAGGTGCAAATTCGAGTACTAAAACAGCTTTGGTTGCGTACCCTACAAAAGCAGGTGGAATTGGGAATGAAGATGCATCAAAATTATTAAACATCTGAATGGCAACAACAGCTCCCACAAATATCGATGTGAAGATGACCAACCCGAACGAATTCACGCCCAGATCATTGATCTCCCGCATAAACAGCTTCCAGAAAACCCTCATTTTCTGGGGCTTCTGAAGAGATTTACCGATAAGGATCATGTATTCTCCTATGGCTGTAAAAAACTTTTTTAACATTCTGCTAAATTATACTATTTTTATTTAAATACTTGACCCTGAAATTAAGATTAGCACACAAGAACTAATCTTTCAAAGGCATTTTAACCTGCTTTTTTATCTCCTGTACAAACGAGGAAAACGGTTTTTAAAATGATCACAAGATCCAGAACAAAACTCCAGTTTCTCACGTAAAAAGCATCTGCCAAAACTCTTTTGTTCATTTCAACTTCCACATTACCATCATCGCCACGAAGACCGTTGACCTGAGCGAGACCTGTAATGCCAGGATTGACCAAGCTTCGGAGACTATATCTTCCTATTTTCTGCTTGTAGTGATTATCTACCGCAAGCATGTGTGGTCTTGGTCCTACAACAGACATTTCTCCTTTCAAAACATTGATGAATTGTGGCAACTCATCAAGACTTGATTTTCTCAATAACTTTCCTATTTTTGTAATTCTTATATCATTCTTTTCAGTCGTTTTGGTGGAAGAATCATCATTTACAACCATCGTTCTGAATTTTAAACAACAAAAAACTTTTTCATGAAAACCATATCTTTTTTGAATAAAAAAAACAGGTCCTTTTGAGGACAGTTTAATCAAAATGGCAATCAGGGGAAACATCCACGAACAGATGAATAGCAAAACAAAGACCGAAAAAACAATATCGAAAGTTCGTTTAAGAATTAAGTTTGAAAAATAGTCCAGAGGATATTTTGTCTGCTTTAAAACAGGCTGCGTTTTGATGTATTCGAGATCATAAAGGAAAAATTCGTTTTGCGAAATCGATGGCACCATCGTAACATTTACCTTATTCTCTTCAGCGAGACTGAAAATTTCTTCTTCAGTTTTCTTATCTATTGAATTTTGGGTAGGAATAAATACGGTATGAATACCTTTTTCTTTCCAAAACAACGTCATTGAATGAGGCGAAAACGATTGACTGTAATCAAAAATCCTGTATCCATAATCTCTTCTTTCTTCCAGAAAATTTTTCAGAACCTCAGTAGATGTATTTTCTTCCAGGAACATGATGTTTCTGTTATTGACACCACGTGATCTCAAATATTTAATTCCGAAATAAATGACAGATTTTGAAATCATTACGAAAACAAACAGATACAGTGAAAGCCAAGCCAACTCACTTCTGAAGAATTGATTATTACTCACTTTCCGAATAAGAACCAAACCTATTACAAACAGCACGAATTGGGCAATAATTCGCTCTGTGAATAGAGTATAAGTTAAATTTCGGGGAATGTTGTAAATCTTCGTTCGCCCGCTCAGGAGCAACCAAAAGGAAACCAGCAGAAGTAACGGAAAAGAGTTTTCATACCAAAGATTTACATCGTGAATAAGATCTGAATTTCGGCTTACATAAAAAAAAATGAACACCGATGCCAGCACCAGAAGGTCTAGCAGAACAATGATCATTTTTAAATATCTGGAATACCGGATTCTCTGCATCGTACACTGAATACTTATCGGCTAAGATAACGAATTTTTAAGGGATATTCAAGTATTTATGCGTTTGCACAGATGCCTGCCAACGCGGATTTGCGAGAATAAAATCTGTAATTTTAGGATAGATTTCTTCACGCTTGCTCCATTCACTCTGAAGATATAATCTGCAGTTTTCAGAAACTTTTGCAGCTTGCTCTTCAGCGAATTTTAAATCATTATTATTAAAAACAATAACTTTCAACTCGTGCGCTTTCTGATAGATTTCTTCTTTCGGCAATCCAGTTTTCTTTGGTGAAAGCGTAATCCAGTCCAGCTGTCCGCTCATCGGATAAGCTCCCGAAGTTTCGATGTGAACGGTACAGCCTAATTCCTTTAATTTTCCAGTTAATACATCCAGATTCCACATCAAAGGTTCGCCACCTGTTAATACAACAATTTTACAGTGTTTCGCAGCTGTCTCTGCAATTTCCTCAGCATTCATTAAAGGGTGAAGGGTAGGATCCCAGCTTTCTTTCACATCACACCAGTGGCAGCCGACATCGCAACCTCCCAGTCTGATGAAGTATGCTGCTTTTCCTGTATGCGCACCTTCGCCCTGAATAGTGTAAAAATGCTCCATCACCGGGAGCATTTTACCTTCTTTTAATAATATATCTTCTACTAAATCCATTTTAAATTAGTCGTTATAGACTGAAGTTTTGTAGGCAATGATGGTGTTTTTCATCAACATCGCTCTCGTCATAGGACCTACTCCTCCCGGAACCGGCGTGATCCAGCTTGCTTTTTCTGCACAGCTGTCAAAATCTACATCACCTGCCAGATAATATCCTTTTGGAGAATCGTCATCTACTCTTGTAATTCCTACATCCACGATAACCGCTCCGTCTTTGATCATTTCACCTTTCAAAAAGTGTGGATCTCCCAAAGCGGTAATCACGATATCTGCTTTCTTCGTGTATTCTTCTATGTCTTTTGTGTAAGAGTGTGTCAAAGTAACGGTAGAGTTTCCTGGAAAATCTTTTCTTCCCATCAGAATACTCATTGGTCTTCCCACAATCTTGCTTCTTCCGATAATAACACAGTCTTTACCTTTTGTTTCGATATTGTATCTTTCCAGTAAAGTTAAAATTCCGAATGGTGTGGCCGGTAAAAATGTATCCATTTCCAAAGCCATTTTCCCGAAGTTTGTCGGGTGGAAACCGTCAACATCTTTCCTTGGATCGATTGCATTGATAATTTTTTCCTGATCAACCTGATCGGGTAACGGTAACTGAACGATAAAACCGTCAACCGCTTTTGATCTATTTAATTCATCGATTTTCTCCAACAATTCAGACTCAGAAACCGTGCTTGGAAATTTCACTAAGCTCGATTGAAAACCAACTTCCTCACAATCTTTCACTTTTGCGTTAACATAAGCTTTACTCGCACCATTGTTTCCAACAAGAATGGCTACCAAATGCGGTGCTCTTCTTTTGCTTGCAATGATTTTATCAACTTCAACCTTGATTTCTGCTTTTATTTCTTTGGAAACTTTTAATCCGTCAAGAATTTCTGCCATTTTTACTTTTATTTTTTACTTTAATTAGATTTTAAGTCAGTTCTAGCTATAATTCAAAATATTAATGCATCGTATTTTTAAAGCCAATAGCAATAAGCTAGATGCTAAAAGCTATTTATTTATTTGATTTATAGTAATTAATCAACCCATTTGTAGAACTGTCATGAGAACTGATGGACTCACTATTTTTCAGTTCAGGTAAGATTTTATTCGCTAAAACTTTTCCTAATTCCACTCCAAATTGGTCAAAACTGAAAATATTCCAAATTACACCTTGTACAAATATTTTGTGTTCATACATTGCAATTAACTGACCTAAAGAAAAAGGAGTTAATTCTTTGATTAGCAATGAGTTTGTAGGCGTGTTTCCGTGGAAGACTTTGTAATTTAATAAGAAGTCAATTTCTTCTTCAGATTTTCCGGATGCTTTCAATTCAGCCTCCACTTCTTCTTCGTTTTTACCGAAAGCCAGGGCTTCAGTCTGTGCAAAGAAGTTAGCCAACAATTTATCCTGGTGGTCAGAAACTTCATTCGGACTTTTCGCATACGCAATAAAATCTGCAGGAATCAATTCTGTTCCCTGGTGGATTAACTGATAGAAAGCGTGCTGTCCGTTAGTTCCCGGCTCGCCCCAAATGATTGGTCCCGTTTCATATTCCACAAATTCACCGTTTCTGTCTACACATTTTCCGTTGCTTTCCATGTCTCCCTGCTGAAGATAGGCTGCAAAACGGTCAAGATATTGAGAGTAAGGTAAGATCGCCTGCGTTGTTGCTGCGTAAAAATTACGGTACCAAATACCTAAAAGCCCCATCAAAACAGGAACGTTCTCAGAAAAATCTGCCGTCTGGAAATGCTGGTCCGTATTTTCAGCACCTTTTAATAACTGTTCGAAATTGTCATATCCTACTGCAAGCACGATACTTAAACCGATCGCGCTCCACAATGAATATCTTCCGCCAACCCAATCCCAGAATTCGAAGATGTTTTCTTCTGCTATTCCAAAGTCTTTAACGGCTTGAACATTAGTTGATAAAGCTACAAAATGTTTTGCTACGTCATCCTGTTTTCCGGCTTTCAAAAACCAGTCTTTTGCAGAATTGGCATTCGTCATTGTCTCCTGAGTGGTAAACGTTTTCGAAGCGATGATGAATAAGGTGGTTTCAGGGTTTAAATTTTTCACCACTTCAGCGATATGATTTCCATCCACATTCGAAACGAAGTGGACATCAAGTCTTGTTTTAAAATGCTTTAAAGCAGAAACCACCATCACAGGACCCAAATCTGAACCACCGATTCCGATATTCACCACATCGGTAATTTCTTTTCCGCTAAAACCTTTGTGATTTCCTGAAATTACGTTTTCAGAAAAAGATTTCATGTGATTTAGAACTCTTTTGATTTGTGGTTTGATGTTTTCACCGTCGACCAATATTTCTTTATCAGAAAAATCTCTTAATGCAGTATGCAAAACCGCTCTTCCTTCTGTTTCATTGATTTTATCTCCTGAAAACATCTTCGTAATAGCATCCCTTAACTGACATTCTACTGCAAGATTCAGCAATAATTCTTTCGTTCTTGCATCAATTAAATTTTTAGAATAATCGAAAAGATAATTTTCTTTTTTAATTGAAAACTCTTCAAAACGTTTCGGATTGTACTGAAAAAGACTTCTCAGTTCAAAATCGCTGTCGCCAAAATGTTCATCGAGAGAGATCCAGCTATTGGTTTGAGTAGGGTTTATTTTAGATAGCATAGTGTAAGTTTAAAATTAAATTTAAAAGATTTTGTGAAGAAAATTCCTTTAAATTCTTTCTGATAAATTTTGATTTGCAAATTTACGGAATTTCGGGCAATGATGTTAATTGTGGATTAAAAATCAGTTTGTGGATTTTATAATTTAATTTTAGAAAATTTCGACAATAGAATCTGATGACATGGATTGAATAAAAAATCTTAGATTTGAATTGATAAATTAAATCAATCTTTAAATGCTAAACAGAAGAACATTCATCAAAAAATCATCACTCGGATTGGGATTCTTTGCAATGCCAACTTCTGCAATATTTTTATTTGAAAACGATTTTACATCCAAAAGACCTAAATTATCCGACCGAAAATTCAGTTCAGAAGCCGTTGAAAACGCTATTAAAAATATTAAAAAAACGATTACAGATCCTGAACTGGCGTGGATGCTTGAAAACTGTTTTCCCAATACTTTAGATACAACTGTAAAATATTATCAGAAAAACAACAAACCTTTCACGTACGTAATTACGGGAGATATCGATGCAATGTGGCTTCGGGATTCTTCGGCGCAGGTTTATCCGTATTTGAGTCTGGCCAATGAAGATGAAAAATTAAAAAAATTATTGAAAGGCGTTATTAATAAACAGGTTGAGTGCGTTCTGCTTGATCCTTATGCCAATGCATTCTTTGATGATGCCAGCGAAATCAGCGAGTGGAAAGATGATTTAACGGAAATGAAACCCGGAATTCACGAGCGAAAATGGGAAGTAGATTCTTTGTGCTACGTGATGCGTCTTTCATACAATTACTGGAAAACGACAGGCGATTCCTCTGTTTTTGATTCTGAATGGAAAAAAGCAATGCTTTTAATTCTGAAAACATTTATAGAACAGCAGAGAAAAGATTCAAAAGGGCCGTACAAATTTCAGCGGGCAAACGGAAATTCTTTAGATACACAGTTTGCGGGCGGTTACGGAAATCCAACAAAGAAAGTCGGATTGATTCATTCGATGTTCAGACCGTCTGACGATGCTACTTTTTATCCGTTTTTGGTTTCCTCGAATATGTTTGCAGTGGTTTCACTGAGGGAAACGGCTGAGATTTTTTCTACAGTTTTAAAAGATGAAAATTCCGCTTCTCAATTCAAAAATTTAGCTAAAGAAGTGGATGAAGCCATTCAGAAATACGCGATTCTGAATCATCCCACAGCCGGCAAAATCTACGCTTTGGAAGTTGACGGTTTTGGAAATGCTCTGTTTATGGATGATGCGAATGTTCCGAATTTACTTTCGATTCCGTACTTAGGTTACGCTTCAAAAGATGATGAAGTCTATCAGAATACCAGAAAGTTTTCACTAAGCCAAGCAAATCCATGGTTTAGCGAAGGAAAATTTGCCAAAGGAATAGGCGGTCCGCACATTGGCGAGAATAAAATCTGGCCTTTGGGATTGATTATGCAGGCGCTTACGACAGATAACGACGCAGAAATTATTTCCTGTCTGAAAATGATTAAAGCCACGCACGCAGGAACCGGATTTATTCACGAATCTTTCGATGTAGATAATCCTAAAGACTTTACAAGATCATGGTTTGCATGGGCCAATACTCTTTTTGGCGAACTGATTTTACATCTTCATAAAACGAAACCGGAAATTCTGAAAAGAAAGTTTTAAAACAAAAAACCTCCGCAAATGCGAAGGCTCAGAAAAATCTATGTTGATAACCTAAAGGTTAGGATGCCGAATTATGTTCTTTTGTCTGCTGAATTCTATTGTTAGATTTGTTTTTTCGGTAAAAGTAAAATCCGATAACAACAATTAATACAATTGGCCAAACAGTAACCAATCCCACCAAAATTCTCTGAATGAGATAAAAGCCCTCCACGAAAGCGTTTTTCACATCATACAGGAAATTAAATTTATATTTATTGTCGATATTTTTTGTGTTGGTCACTGCAATTTCCGCAATACGGAGCTTAGGTTCTTTGATGTAAATATCAACTGTACTGTACTTCAGATTGTTGGCCACATCCATGTTGGCGAGTTGCTGCTGGTTTTCTTCAGACATATTTTCATCGCTCAAATTTACTTTGTCTTTGTTTGTTTTGAGCTGAGTGATATTTTCGCCGGTTTTTTTAGTTCTTTTCCCTTCCAATTCTGCATATTTAATGTTGGCAGTAACGTCTTCTGCGTTGATAACTCTTGAATTCAGGAAAAGTTTTTTGCTGTTGATCAGTGTTAAAAATTCGCCCAGCTTTTCTGTAGGTATACGAACCTGCATTGTATTTTCCGTCTGATATTTCTTGACCAACATCGCTTCTTCATTGGATGTGTTGAATGTTTCTTCCGAAAAGACATTGCTTTGAAGATTGCTGTGTGTAACAAATCCACCAAGCTCCTGTACTGATTTTTCCAGAGAAGTGGTTGCTTCGTACACGTCTTTAACTTCCATGTTGACGTTTGCTGTTTTGATGAACTGTTTGTCTTTTACAGACATTGTAGCAGCCGAAGAAATGCTGTCTGTCGTGGTGAAATCTTTGGATTCTGCTGCAATTTCACTTGCCGTAGCTTCGCCTTTTTTGCATGAATAAATTCCGAGTAAAAGAGCTGTTGCGATGCTTAATTTAATGTAAGTCGTTTTCATATTTTATATTTTTGATGTTTATAAATAATTGAATTCTTTACGATAGCTGAATCGATGCATTGTGATTTTGCGGTTCAGTTTCCGTTGCTTTGCTTATTTCAAAGTTGGGGAAGAATGTTTTGCAATGTTTGAAAATTTAAAGTAAAAGAATTGTAAATAATTATTTAATTTAAATCATTGCAAATCAAATATTTGTAAAACTAATTCATTCTTCTGTGTGGTATTTCGGATTGATTTTTGCTTAAATTTTACAAATCAAAACCCAACTTGATATGTCTAAAACTTTTTCCAAAATCAGAAACGCGATAGAATTATTTAAATCCATTGATTTTGATCAGCTCAGCGAAATTTCTCAAAAGGTTAATCTTCCCAAACTCATGGAAAACTTTTCCAAACTGGATGATAAGCAACTCAGCGGAATGATGAAAATGCTCGACCCGAATAAAAAAACACGACAACTTCCACCCATCGATGGAGATTTCTACGATGTTTATCATACTTTAACCCCTGAGCAAAGGGAGGTTCAGCAAAAGGTCAGAGAATTTATGGAAAAAGAAGTCAAACCTTTGGTGAATCATTATTGGCTTCGTGATGAATTTCCACACGAATTAATACCAAAATTTCAAAAATTAGATATTTGCGGCGTAACGTATGAAGGGTATGGTTGCAAAGGAATGCCTTTCTTAATGGAAGGAGTCATCGCTATGGAAATGGCGAGAATCGATGCCTCGATTGCAACTTTTTTTGGAGTGCAGTCTGGTCTGTCGATGGGATCCATTTACATTTGCGGTTCAGAAGAACAGAAGCAGAAATGGCTTCCTCAAATGCAGAAGTTTGAAAAAATCGGTGCATTTGGATTAACTGAACCTGAAGTAGGTTCCGGTGCTGCTGGTGGTTTAACTGTTACCTGCAAGAAAACTCCGGAAGGCTGGATTTTAAACGGACAGAAAAAATGGATAGGTAACGCAACATTTGCAGACATTATCATTATTTGGGCCAGAGATTTAGACGATGGTGAAGTGAAAGGTTTCATCGTTGAAAAAGATAATCCAGGATATTCTGTTGAGAAAATCAGAGGAAAAATGGCATTGAGAATTGTTCAGAATGGTTTGATTACGTTAAAAGACTGTGTCGTTACAGAAGAAAACCGTCTACAAAATGCCAATTCCTTCAAAGACACTGCAAAAGTTTTAAGAATGACAAGAGCCGGCGTGGCCTGGATGGCAACAGGATGCGCGCGAGGTGCTTACGAAAGCGCACTGGAATACACCAGAACAAGAGAACAGTTCGGAAAACCGATCGCTTCATTTCAAATGATTCAGGGGCATTTGGTGGAAATGCTTTCCAACCTAACAGCTATGCAGACGATGGTGTTCAGACTTTCTGAAATGCAGGATGAAGGAACTTTAAAAGATGAGCATGCTTCATTAGCCAAAGTCTTCTGTACGATGAGAACAAGAGACGTTGTTTCCCGAGCGCGCGAAGTGATGGGCGGAAATGGAATCCTGCTTGAATACGATGTGGCAAGATTTGTCGCCGACGCTGAAGCAATTTATTCTTACGAAGGAACTAAAGAAATCAATTCGCTGATTGTCGGAAGATCGATTACAGGATTTAGCGCATTTGTATAAAGGTCAATGGTGAATGGTCATTCGCTTCGCTTGTCAATTTGAAATTCACTTGCGAAGCAAAATTCACTATTCACTATTCACTTTTTTATTTCACTAATGCTTTATATTTCTCTTTATTATCAATAATCATCCAAAGATTAATGACAAACAAAATACCCGCGATAGACATTCCTGTTGTGGATTTGTCTATGGTGAAAACGTGAAGAATAATTCCGACCATTACCGGTAAAATAACGATGGCACCCAAGGCTCTTGTTTTCGGGAAGATAAATAGCAATCCGCCAATAATTTCTACCGCTCCTACCAGAGGCATCAGCCAGTGTAATTTGTTGAAGGCATCAAAGATTTTCAGCTGTTCCGGTGTGATTTCCGGCATTGGCATGTAGTGAAGAAACTTGTCTAAGCCAGCGTTGGCAAACATCAGCCCAAAGAGAAGGCAGATAATAAATTTTATGATTTTCATGATTGTTTATTTTAAATCAAATTTAAACAAAATTTTAATTCGAAAATTTCATAACAAAACTCATATTTTAATTTTCATTATTTTTAATTATTCTAATTAAATTTGTAGTAGATTTCACAGAAAAAAAAATGCCATCAGAAACTAATCTACCTTTTTTCAAAAACGAAAATATCTCCGTACACATTGGTGGATTAGATAATGAATACCAAATCGAAACTGAAAACTGCTTCAATCTTGTATTTTTCCTGAGCTCCAATATAAGTCTGGAAGCAGATGATATTCATTCTGAAATTTCGATTCAAAAAAATTCTTACATTCTTCATTATAGTTTCTCTAAAAAAACCGCGAAACTAATTTCTACAAGTACTTTTGCAATGGAATTTCTACATTTTCAGTTTGAATATTCCTATATTTCGAATCTTTTGGATCCTCAGGAAAGTAACGAAAACAAAAGCATTTTGGACAGAATGATTAAAAATCAGTTTATATTATTAAATCATTCAGAACCTCCAAAAATCACTGTAGAAATGCACATGATTATTAAGGAAATAACAGAAAGTTCTAAAAAAGGGGTTTTACAGAAACTCTTAATTGAAGCCAAAATTATAAAACTTCTCATGCTTATTTTTGAGCAATTCAGCGAATCTAAAAACATTTCTACTACTGAAAATACTGCTCAGATAACAAAAAGTTTCATTGATAAATATTACACACAGCAGATCAGCACACATGATATTGCACTACAATTGGGTTTAAATGAAACTAAAATAAGGTCTGAATTTAAATCTGAATATAAAATTACAATTTCAGAATACATCAATGAACTCAGAATGTTGAAAGCCAGAAAAATGATTATTGACAGAGAGTTTCTCATCAAAGAAATAGCATCGGAGTGCGGCTATGAGTACGTACCCAATTTCAGCCGTGCATTTAAAAAGAAATATGGAATTTCACCTGATAAACTGAGGAATATTTAAATAAAAAGAAAAACCACCGTAAAAAACAGTGGTTTAAATATATGTTGTTTTGCTTTGATAGTCCTTTTTCCGAATTCAGGGGAAAAAGAACTGACAATCAATTAATGATGTCCGTGACTTCCGTGGCTATCGTGAACAAAAGGACCGTGACCTTTAGGTGAGTTGTAAACAACTTCTACACCTTCCTGCTCATAAAGCATTTTGCTTCTGATTTTTTCAGGGTCGAAAGGCTTTACTTTTCCGAAATATTCTTTCAAACCTGCTGTTAACCAAAGTGGAATGATAAAACCGAAAAACATTATAATACACCAAAACCCGACAAGCAACATACATACGAAGTAAACTGTCCAGATGAATTGGTAAAACGGCCAAAATGCTGATAACATCATGATTCTTTTCTTAAAGATTTACGCAAAAATAGAACATTTTTACCTCTTAGGCAAAAGATGAAAGCTGATTTTTGCTATTTATTTTAAATTTAAACTAATTAATGCGCCAAATTTGCGAAGAAATCATTCCCTTTATCGTCAGTTATAATAAATGCCGGGAAATCTTTAACCTCAATTTTTCTTACCGCTTCCATTCCTAATTCAGCGAAATCAACCACTTCCACAGACAGAATATTGTCTTTTGCCAAAATCGCCGCCGGTCCGCCGATTGAACCGATATAGAAACCGCCGTATTTATTACAAGCATTAGTTACATCAGCAGTTCTGTTTCCTTTTGCCAGCATCACCATACTTCCGCCGTGACTTTGGAATTCGTCGACATAAACATCCATTCTTCCTGCAGTCGTTGGCCCGAAACTTCCTGAAGCCATTCCTTCCGGTGTTTTCGCAGGTCCAGCGTAATAAATCGGGTGGTTTTTGAAATATTCAGGCATTGGCTGTCCTGCATCCAATAATTCTTTGATCTTTGCATGAGCAATATCTCTCGCAACAATTAAAGTTCCGTTTAATTTTAACCTGGTTTTAATTGGATATTTTGAAAGTTCAGCTAAAATTTCAGGCATTGGCTTGTTCAGATCGATTTCTACCGCTTCTTCCAAATGTGGCGGCGTTGCAGGTAAAAATCTTTTCGGATCCTGCTCCAATTGCTCTAAGAAAATACCGTCTTTAGTGATTTTTCCTTTGATATTTCTGTCAGCTGAACAGGAAACTCCCATCCCAACAGGACAAGAAGCTGCGTGACGGGGCAATCTGATCACTCTCACATCATGCGTTAAATATTTTCCACCAAACTGAGCACCAATAGCACTTTCCTGGCAGATTTTCTGAACTTTTGCTTCCCACTCCAAATCTCTGAACGCCTGTCCTGCTTCATTTCCTTCAGTCGGAAGATTGTCATAATATTTTGCAGAAGCTTTTTTCACTGCAGCCAAATTCGCTTCAGCTGAAGTTCCACCAATTACCAAAGCCAAGTGGTAAGGCGGACAGGCCGCTGTTCCCAAATCTGAAATTCTCTCTTTCACGAAAGCTTCAAGAGATTTTTCATTTAATAAAGATTTCGTTTTTTGGTAAAGGAAGGTTTTGTTGGCAGAACCTCCACCTTTTGTTAAAAATAAAAATTCGTAGTAGTTTCCTTTTTTAGCATAGATGTCAATCTGCGCCGGAAGATTTGATCCTGAATTTTTCTCATCAAACATCGTCAGAGGAACGACCTGAGAATATCTTAAGTTTCTTTTTTGGTAAGTATTGTAAATTCCTTTGCTTAAATATTCACCGTCTTCTACTCCGGTGTAAACGTTTTCACCTTTTTTTCCCATCACGATTGCTGTTCCGGTATCCTGGCAAGAAGGCAAAGCTCCTTCAACCGCTACCGCAGCATTTTGAAGTAAGTTGTAAGCAACAAATCTGTCGTTATCGGTTGCTTCAGGATCATCAATAATTCTTCCTAAACTTTCCAAATGTGAAGAACGAAGCATGAAAGAAACGTCTGCCATAGCTTCCTCAGCCAACAGTTCCAAACCTTTCGGATCAATGGTTAAGACTTCTCTTTCCCCATGTTGCTCCACTTTCACATAATCTGAAGTTAATTTTTTATAAACCGTATCATCTTTCAAAATTGGATACGGATCCTGATATTTAAAATCCATTTACTTTCTATTTTCGGTGCAAAAATAAAACATCGTGCAAAAAGCATGAGCAAAATCAGCGATTTAGGCACGTATTTATAATGATTATAAATTGCGAGGTTTTCAAGTAATGAGTAATTTTATAGAGCAAATTTTCATCATAAAACAAATAGAAATTTTCGGTGTTTTTGTCATTCCGTAGGAATCTCAGCAAAGACTTTAATGTAAATAGTTCAGATTCCTTCGGAAGGACAAACCTAATGGATAGTTTGATGGCTAAAATTTGTGATTAAAATTTAATAAACAGAAAAAATAATATCAATCACTATGAATTACAGAATAGAAAAAGACACCATGGGTGAAGTGCAGGTTCCTGCAGACAAATTTTGGGGCGCACAGACAGAGCGTTCAAGAAACAATTTCAAAATCGGTCCGGAAGGCTCTATGCCTCATGAAATTATCGAAGCATTTGCTTATTTAAAAAAAGCTGCGGCCTACACGAACACTGACTTAGGAGTTTTAGATGCAGGGAAAAGAGACATGATCGGAAAAGTTTGTGACGAAATACTGGATGGAAAACTCAACGATCAGTTTCCTTTGGTGATCTGGCAAACCGGCTCGGGAACACAATCGAATATGAATGTGAATGAAGTAATTGCCAACCGATCTCACTTTAACGCAGGTGGAAATTTGGGCGACAAAACTGAAGTTCACCCGAACGATGATGTTAATAAATCTCAGTCTTCCAACGATACCTATCCAACCGCGATGCACATTGCTGCCTATAAAAAAGTGGTTGAAGTTACCATTCCTGCGGTTGAGAAACTAAAAAATACGTTGAACGAGAAAGCTGTTGCGTTTAAAGACATTGTGAAAATCGGGAGAACGCATTTGATGGATGCTACCCCATTAACTTTAGGTCAGGAATTTTCAGGATATGTCGCTCAGTTGAATTATGGAATTAAAGCTTTAAAAAATACATTGCCTCACCTTTCTGAACTGGCTTTGGGAGGAACTGCAGTAGGAACCGGTTTGAATACGCCTCAGGGTTATGATGTAAAAGTTGCGGAATACATTGCAAAATTTACCAACCTCCCTTTTGTAACAGCAGAAAATAAATTTGAAGCATTAGCCGCTCACGATGCAATCGTCGAATCTCACGGAGCGCTGAAACAACTGGCAGTTTCACTTTATAAAATCGCTCAGGATGTTAGATTATTGGCTTCCGGACCTCGTTCTGGGATTGGGGAAATTCACATTCCGGAAAATGAGCCGGGATCTTCAATTATGCCGGGAAAAGTAAATCCTACGCAAAATGAGGCGTTGACAATGGTGTGTGCTCAGGTTTTAGGAAATGATACGACGATTTCTTTTGCGGGAACTCAGGGGAACTACGAACTGAATGTTTTTAAACCGGTAATGGCTTACAATTTTTTACAGTCGGCTCAGTTGATTGCTGATGCGTGTATTTCATTTAATGATCACTGTGCCGTTGGAATTGAACCGAATCATGAGAGAATTAAAGAATTAGTTGATAAATCTTTGATGCTGGTTACAGCCTTGAACACGCATATCGGTTATGAGAACGCTGCTAAAATTGCAAAAACCGCTCACAAAAACGGAACGACTTTAAAAGAGGAAGCGATTAATCTTGGTTTTGTTACTTCTGAACAGTTTGACGAATGGGTGAAGCCTGAGGATATGGTGGGAAGTTTGAAATAATATATTGCTCACAGATTGCACAGATTTTCACAGATTTTCACAGATTTTTAATCTGCATGATCTGCTTGAGATGAAAGCATTATAATATTCAAATATTCAACAGATTTTTCTACCTTCACCTCTGTGCAAATCCGTTAGATCTGTGAGAGATTTAAAACAAATAATTGATAAAAACTCCGTGGAAATAAATTTCTACGGAGTTTTCTGTTAAATATAAATGTGAAAAATCTTACCAGCCTAAAGCAATTCCGAAAACCAAAGCTTTATCGTTTTCAAAATAAGAATCTTTGAAGAAATTGCTGAAATCTCTTTTAACGAAAACACTCAGATTGTCATAGGAAACTGTGAACTGAGCCCCATAAACAAAAGGATTCACCTGATAATTTGAACGGTCTCTGAAACTCTGACTGTCTCCTTTAACAATATTATTCGTTGACATTCTTACGCCTCCATACACATTCGCAGTCATTCTCAAACCATCTGAATATGGTCTGTACTGTACATCCATTCCGGCATTTTTAATTTTAGAAAAATTATACTGAAAACCAAAAGGTACCATCAAATAACCTGTTCTCAATTTAGATTTATCTAAGCTTCCTTCATATTTTGCCAACATCACATCACTGTTCTGTTTAGCGAAAATCATATTGTTGTCCGGACGAACTGTTCTCCATGAGAAACCTAATCCTGAAATCAATCCCCAAGGGCTCGTTCTGCTGAACTGGTAATTGAATTTTAACCCGAACTCAAGATTGTTTGCGTAACCCAGGTTTTTATCCAAATCATTATCCGGCTTGTCATTCGTCAATGTCATAATTCCGTAAGCGAAATATCCTTCAAGGCTTTTTGTGGGACGGTATTTCTTAAGCAATTGTGCTTTCAATTCTTCGTTTGAGGTTACATCAGAATTCAGAAGAGAATATCTTACCTGCTTTTGAATGACCTGATCCAAATCAAAACCCAGGGCTTCAATTTTTGTGTCTATTTTATCTGAATAGCTGTCTGCAATTTGTGCTTTCTGTCTGTCGAATTCAGCTTTCTCTAAATTTTTGGCCTGAAGAGTCGCCAATTCGCTTTCCATTAACTTTTTTTCTTCCTGAATAATTCCGTTGATTTTCGCAGCGTATTCTTCAACTTTCTCTTTAACGATCGGGCTTACCGTGGTATCTTCTTTAGACTGAAGATTGATTCCCAATGTTTTTTTCTGTGCATTAACTGAGTTGGCAACAAGGCACAACATTCCTGTGATGATAAATTTCTTAATCATAGTATTATTATTTTTTAGTTTAAAATTGAATTATTTGTTGTTCAGATCGATGGTTGCAACGTTGCTTCCGTCTTTAGATTTTTCGATGACTTCCTTATGCTCGATTGAGAAAAGCAAAGTTGAAGGATCAACATATCTTTTTTTCTTTTTCACCTGTACAGAATCAGATTTTGCGATGATTTTAGCAGGTGAATTCTGAATGATCTGAGAAGCGACCTCAGAAGGATTTTCTTTGATGAGAGGCAGATTGCTTTGAGTCTGAATTTCCTGTGCAGCATTTTCCTGCAACGGCTGGTTCTTTACCTGAGTCAGTTTTTCCTGATCTTGATCTGTAATGATTTCCTGAGAATTGATGATTTCGGGTTGAGCAACAGTTTCAGATTCTAAAGAAGGTGTTTTTACCGCTTCAGCCATCTGTATTTTGGGATCATCATCATTATTCAAAAAAAGTACTGCTCCCAAACCGAAGATTACAACAAAACACGCAGCCAGATAAACCCAGTTAAATTTAGATTTCTTAAAACCGGAATTGTCAGTCTGAGCCTGAATTTCTGCCCACAAATCTCTTGAAGGAGTTAGCTCTCTTTCATCGATTTGTTTTTTGATGTTTTTTTCAAAACTATTATTAAACGAGTTCATTTTTCAGTTGTTTTTGTTGTTGAAAGTAAATCTTTCTTAATTTTTCTTTTGCTCTGAAGAGTTGGGTTTTGCTTACTGCCAAGGAAATGTTCAGCGTATCTGCGATTTCCTGATGCGAATATTCTTCAATCACATAAAGATTGAAAACCATTCTGTACGCATCCGGAAGCTGATCTAAAAGTTCCTGAGCATTAAAATCAAACTCAAATATCTCTTCCTGCAAATCTTCCAAAACAGAAGCGTGAACGTCATCGAGGTAGAAAACCGTCTTGCGGCTTTTAATAAAATTGAGACATTCGTTGACTACAATTTTTCTCGCCCAACCTTCGAAGTTTCCTTCTCCACGGAAGCTCTCAATGTGTTTAAAAATCTTGCAGAATGCTTTTATCACGCAGTCTTCAGCCTGATAAATATCGCTGACGTAGGTTTTAGCCACACTCAGGAATTTCTTTACACTCTGATCATAAAAGGTTTTCTGCGCAGCCGGATCCTGCCTTTTGAGGCGGCTCAGCAGATCATCTTTTTTATTTCCAAACAAAAGCTTCATGGTTTATTCTATTTGACTTCGTCGAATCTTCGATTTCTATACTAAAGACAGCAAAAGTTTAAAATGGTTACAATATTTTTTAAACTTTATTTAAATTTTTCGTAACCTACTGAAAATGAATGTTATATTTTTTGAAATTATTTTAAATATTTCTGATATGATGCACCGATTATGTTGATGTCGCCCTTCCAGGGCTTTTTGAAAAAATTACATATTAACATTGGGCTGCACCCAATGCTGATGATGAAGCCCTTTCAGGGCTTAATTTTACCGTTGAAATCTTTTAGATTTAATCAAAACGTTCCGCCCGTATTTTCTTCTGGTAAATCCTCAGAAACTACAGGCGCCTCAACAACAACTTCATGTTTTGCCGAGTTGACCTGATCTTCAAAATACTTTTCAAGATCACGTAAGGTTTCGGGAGTGGTTTGGATATCACGTACGACTTCGCCTTTATTCACAACCACAATTCTGTTGCAGACTTCTGTTGTATGAGCAAGATCGTGGCTTGAAATTAAAAATGTCACCCCATTTTCTCTTGCAAAATCACGGATCATATTTTTAAGTTTGATCTGCGTGGAGGGATCAAGATTGGCAAAAGGCTCATCCAGAATAATGATTTCCGGTCTACCAATTAAGGATCCAACAATTCCTACCTTTTTCTGATTCCCTTTTGAAAGATCACGGACGTATTTTCCTGCATTGACAATTTCGCCATTAAATAAATCATGGAACTGCTTTAAAAACTCATCTACAGAAGCTTTATTTTGACCTCTCAGTTCGCCGATAAAATAGAAATATTCTTCTGGAGTCAAATATCCAATTAAGAAAGTTTCGTCGATGAATGCTGAAACTTTATTTTTCCATGCTTCAGATTCATTTACTTTAATGTCATCAACGCTTACAAATCCTGTTGTAGGCTGAATTAAATCAAGTATTAAACTGAAAAGTGTTGTTTTTCCAGCACCATTGTTTCCGACCAGGCCGAAAGTTTCGCCTTTTGTAATTTCTAAATTTTCTATATTGAGAACGGTTGCTGTTCCGTATGTTTTCTTTAAATTCTGTATTGTAATCATGTTGTTCAATGTTGGGTGTTTGATGTTTAATGAAGGATGTTAAATAATAAATTTTACATTTTAATTCCCATGGGTCTTACCCACGGCTACTTTTGTTTGACCCTTTCGGGTCACCTAAGTTTTCTTTAACAAACTTGGCTCTTTTCCCTTTTTACTTGGTTTTTTCAATTTAATCTTTCTTAAAAGCCTCAATCGTACTGTATTTCTCGGTTTTATAAACTTTAATAATGATATCGAAGATTTTTTCGCGGAAAATAAATCCTAAAAGACCCAAAACTGCGATGCTGGTTACCGCTGCAGTAATTCCGAAGAAGTAGAAGAAAATCCCGTAAACAGCCATTGGCAAAAGCATTTTTGGCACCATCAGAATAATCGTTTTAAAAGTGAATGTATTTTTTTGCCCAACTCTCTTTTCTTTTGAATTTAAATCGATGAGGTTTTTATTGTAAGCGCCCGACAAAAGGGTAAACTGTGAGTTGACACCGATATTGTAAATTCCCGCCGCAAAAAATGCGAGGTAGACATCCCATCCGAAGTATACGTAGAATAAGGCCAAGACGATAGAAAAGACCGTTACAATATTCATGAGCCACCATTTGCCTTTGATGTATTCTTTATACGGCACGTTGAGCGTCATCATCAGAGGATAATAGGCACTGTCGAACGCAGGAACTCTCCCTCCGAAAGTAAACTGAAAACCTCCGGTTACAAAAAGTCCCATAAACATCAGCGCTGCAGGTGTCTGGTAATATTTATTGGAAAACATCAGCAAGCCGTAAAACACAAACATGAAACTGCCTATCACAACACCTTTGGTCACCTTGTTTCGCTTCAGCATTTTGATGTCATTGTTGATAAAGGTTCCGATAGCTCCGTATTTGTTCAGGAAAGCGATGTTTTCGGTTTTTCCGATTTCTTTTTTAGCTTCAAGACCTTCATCAAGATAAAAACCTTTTCGGATGTAATTAAAGGTAATTTTCCACAGACCAAGGAAAAGCACAACAGGAACTACCGCAAAATAAGGTCGTTCGTACAAATTATAGAAAAGCTTTTCTGAATAAGATAAAATAGGGACAATTTCGTAATAATTTAAAGCAGCAAAAACTGCAACGAAAATGCCGACACCGATCGCCACACTTTCTTTATCATTAAATAAAAGATTGATAAAATTATTAAGATAAAACAGAGAAGAAACTCCTATAAACCAAGTGAAAACCCCAAGAAAACCGTAACCGTTGAAAACTAAAATTCCACAGAATGTAACCAAAAATATGGAATTAAACCAACTCAGCGGCGTAAGAAAAGTTTTAATTAAAGTATAATTGACAACAACTTTTTTAGGAATATTCTGGGTAAGAAAAGGCTTGATATTCTGCGTGGGAATCTGTTGAATCATGTATTTGAAAACCAAATCTATAAGCCAGCCAATAATCAGAAAACGTGAAATTATTTTCAACGGATCCTCATTCATTTCTTCCTGTACATAGAAATAGGCAATGAAAGACATCATTGCAAGCCACAAAACAAAGAAACAAATCCCGACGATTCTCAAAATCTTCATAGCCAGATTAATCCCGACCGAAGAACCTCTGAAAAAACTCTTCCACTCCAGCTTCAGAAACCTTTTAAACATAGTTTACTTTTTTACATTAGTAAATATAAGGCAGTTTTTGTTACAAGTTTGTCCTGAAACAGGGATTTTAATTGGATTTTTATGAGGAATGTATTGTGGAATATTAATATAGCATTACCAATTTTCAAAATCAGATTTTTGGATTTCGTCATCCGATACATAATTAAATTGCTCAACCAAGTCAGCTTCGATAAAGGTTTGATTCTTTGGATTGACAATTAATTCAATAATATCATCTAAAATTTGGTATTTATCGGCAAATTTTGCGTTGATTTCATCTACCATATTGATATGAAAATATGCTAAGTTGAATCTTGGGCTACATTCCAGCCATCCGGAATTGAATTTTAAGAGCTTGGTAATTTGGATTTTATAATTTAACATTTTAGGAAAAATAAACAAAATTTCATGTCGCCGTAGCGGTTCGATATATTCTTTATCCAACATTTTGTCTAGTATAAATTGATGTACAAATTCTGTTGTCTGATTTGAGATTTCCCAATCCAAGTTTTCATAAAAATTCCCATTCAGGACTTGAGCGATTTCGTCTCGCAAAGAAATTACCGCATTCTGTTTTCTTAAGCCAAAAGCTCCAATTAAAATATCTATTTGCTTAAGTCTTAATAAAGCTGACTCATTATTCTCCAAGGATTTGTAATTCCACAATTCCTTATCAGGTATCATTTCAATGAATTCAATGATTTTCTCAATTAAATCAATACCTTTAATCATGAACTTAAATAGTTTTTTCTAACCAATCAACTCCTTCGCCTGCGCCAAAGCGGCTTCTGTAATTTTACTACCCGAAAGCAACTGCGCAATTTCATTCAATTTATCTTCGTCAGAAAGAGCAACGATGTTGGATTGCGTTTTACCGTTGACATCCTGCTTAACCACTTTATAATTGTCGTTTCCTTTTGCGGCAACCTGTGCGAGATGAGAAATAACGATCAGCTGCATATCTTCAGACATTTCACGCATCAGATTTCCGATTTCTTCGGCTACTTTTCCTGAAACTCCTGTGTCGATTTCGTCTAAAATTAAGGTTGGAAGTTCGTCGCTTTCGGCAATAATTTTCTTTACAGCGAGCATCACTCTCGACCTTTCCCCGCCTGAAACCGCAGTTTGGATCGGTCTCAGCGGAAATCCTGAATTCGCCTGAAACAGCAGCTGAATATTTTCTTTTCCAAAGGAATTAAAATCGAGTGAATCCTGAAGATCAATTTCCACTTTGGCTTTTTCAAGACCTAATTTTTTAAGCAAACCTTCAGCTTTAGAAATAAATGACGGCGTGCTTTTCTTTCTTTTATCCGAAAGTTTTTTTGAAAGATCTGCAAGTGTTTTTTCTTTTAAAATAATATTTTTCTCAATCTGATCAATCAGTTCTTCAAGTTCGGAAGCACCTTTTTGTTCGCCGGCCAGCTGATCTCTGATTTCCTTCAAACCTTCCACATCAGAAACGTTGTGCTTGATGAAAAGTGTGTTGAGTTTATTATTAAGCAGACCTAAAAGCGCTAAATTTTTAGGATTGATTTCAATTTTTTCAGCTTCATTTTCCAGTTCGGAAATAATATCTTTCACTTCTACAAAAGAAGTTTCCAGTCTTCCGTCGAGTTCTGCAAAACTTTGTGAAACTTCGGCAATTTTGGAAAGTTTATTTTTCGCTTCATTAAAAAATGAAAGAATCCCCAATTCTTCCTGATGAAATCTTGAAAGAATCTGAGCGAGATTTTCTGAAATCATCTCCGCATTTTCCTGTACTGAAAGCTGGTTCTGAAGTTCTTCAAAATCTACATGATCGAGATCAAATTCTTCCAGTTCATTTAAAAGAAAGGTTTTATAATCGCTTTCTTTATTGTTTTCTGAAAGCTGGGTTTTATATTTTTTAAGCTGAAGCTGAAGACTCTGAAAATCTGAAAATTCTTTCTGATATTCTTCCAGAATACTTTTATTCCCGGAAATACCGTCGATGATTTTAAACTGATATTCTGAAGTAAATAAATTTGAAGTTTCAAACTGAGAATGAATGTCTACCAACTGCGAAGTAAGTTCTTTAAGGATATCCAGAGTTACAGGAACGTCATTGATAAACGCCCTTGATTTTCCTGAAGGCAGAATTTCCCTCCTGATGATTGTCTGATGCTCGTAATCGAGATCGTTCTCGATGAAGAATTTTTTGAACTGATTGTTTAATGAAAATTCAGTTTCTACAACGCTCTTTTCTTCCGCTTTAGAAATAGATTTCAGATCGGCTCTTTCACCCAAAATCAGGCGCAGTGCACCGAGGATAATAGATTTTCCTGCACCGGTTTCTCCGGTAATGACCTGTAAACCTTTATTTAGATTAACTTCGAGCACATCGATGAGTGCAAAGTTTTTGATATAGATTCTGGAAAGCATATTTCTGAAGTCTGCATTAATACTGCAAATATAAATTTTAGTAATGACAACTCAACAATTATGCGAGTGGCGAAAATTTCTGTTTCAAATAATTTTTTTAAAATCATTACAGAAATTTTACCATTAAGACAGCTAAGTGATTAAGGAAAAAGCATCTTAGAGTTGTTAGATTTACGAGATAAAATACATTAAGCTGAATGCATTAATAATCTGATAACAAACATCTATTTCCACTTATTCCATTTCGTTTCGGCGAACTTGGGAGCAAATGTGGTCATCAGCTGTTTCAGATCAGCAACATTTACACCTCCGTTGTTGCTGGAATTGAAAATATTGTAGATCTCATCGCTTTTGTTATCCATGAAAAGATTGAAAAAATAATTCTGCTGGAAGTTGTTTTCATACATTTTCAACTGCATCAGCGTATCAAAAAGAATCTTTTTGCCCTGACTCTGATCCTGATTGAAAAGATTATCCAGACCTGCTCTGTGATAGGTATATATCGTCGAACGAAGCTGGTTCATGTTAGGATTCAAAATTTCTCCTATTAAAATGGTGCGGCTTCTCGGCTCATTAATCTGATTCCAGCCTTCATAACCTCTGTTTTGTGCATTTTGTGCGATCTGCTGAGCTTTTGAGAAATACTGTGTTCCTCCGTTAGACTGAAAACTGTCGGCATCATAACCTAAAATTACATAAACGTAAAAACTAATCACATCAATTAAATTTTTCCCTGAAAACTGTCTTTCATTGAACACAAGATTTTCATTTTCTACATATTCAAATGCAAATTTTGTATCCTGAAGATTAAGTAACGGAGATTCGTAAGATGAGTTGAAAACCGGTCTTACAGCCTGCACTACAATACTACCTTTATATCTGTTCCCATCTCTTTCGCTAAGAACGAGAGAGAAATTTGATTTGATTTTTTCGAAATTCTGAAGTTTTTTACCCGTCCAGCTGGTGTTGTTGATAAAGTCTCTTAAACTTTTCTCTAAAGCCTTAAAAGCCTGCTGATTGCTCCCCTGAATCTGCTGTGTATTGACTTGTACGGTCGCAAGAATTTCCTGCGCAAACGATAAGTGAGAAATTAAAAGCAAAAAGAGTATGATGTATTTTTTCATTTCTAATAGTAAAATTGAGAACGGAAATTTATTAAATTTATTTTAAATATTGATTCTCAATGAAGTCGAGAATATCAATTGCAACAGAGTCTTTCGATTTCAGATCAAATTCAACCTTTTTAGTATTGGTGAAAATTCTGATTTTATTGGTGTCATTTTTAAATCCAGCACCCGCATCGCGAAGAGAATTCAAAACAATCATATCAAGATTTTTCTTGTGAAGTTTCCCAATTGCATTTTCTTCTTCATTTTGAGTTTCCAAAGCAAAACCTACTAAAAACTGATGTTTTTTCTGCTCACCCATTGTTTTGAGAATATCGGGATTTTTGATTAATTCAATTGTAAAACTTTCGTCATTTTTCTTAATTTTTTCTGAAGCTACCACTTTTGGCGTGTAGTCTGCGACGGCAGCACTTGCGATGCCGATATCAACGGTATCATAAAATTCAAAAACCTTATCGAACATTTCTTTTGCCGAAGTCACTTTGTGGATTTCAATATTTTTATTTGAAACTTTTTCAGAACTCGGTCCGGAAACCAGAATTACTTTTGCGCCACGCTTTGCTGCTTCATCAGCCAGAGAATATCCCATTTTTCCTGAGGAATGATTTCCTATAAACCTTACAGGATCGATGGCTTCATAGGTTGGCCCCGCTGTAATCAAAACAGTTTTGCCTGCCAATGATTTATTTTGATTTAAATTAAAAAATTCTTCAGCAATTCTTGCGATCGTTTCAGGTTCGGCCATTCTTCCCTGACCTACCAATCCGCTCGCTAATTCGCCACTTTCTGCAGGAATAATGATGTGACCAAAACTTTCTGCAAGATCAAGATTTCTCTTTGATGACGGATGTTTATACATATCCAGATCCATCGCTGGTGCGATAACAACAGGGCACTTTGCCGACATATAAGTTGCAATCACAAGATTATCGCAAATTCCGTTAACCATTTTAGCTAAAGTATTCGCCGTGCAGGGTGCAACTATCATTAAGTCTGCCCAAAGTCCCAAATCTACATGGCTGTTCCACGATCCGTTTTCGCCATAAAAATCGCTGTAAACAGGCTTTTTAGATAAAACTGAAAGACTGAGCTTGGTGACAAACTGTTCTGCATCAGCCGTCATAATGACCTGTACATCTGCTCCTTTTTTCATCAAATCCCGAATCAAAAAATGGATTTTGTAAGCTGCGATGCCGCCGGAAACTGCAAGTAGGATCTTTTTCCCTGAGATTGCCATTAAAATATTTTTAAAGTACTAAAATACTTATTTTTTGGTGAACGACAGTGGTGTAAACAACAAAGGTCATAAAAGAAAAATTCTTCTATGACCTCTGTTTATAAAAAACACATAATATTACTTTCTTTCTTCAGTTTTTCTGAAGTAAACGTCTCCGTTTAACCATTCTTCAATTGCAATTGAAGTTGGTTTTGGAAGTTTTTCGTAATGCTTAGAGATCTCAATCTGCTCTCTGTTTTCGAAAACTTCTTCCAGAGTAGAATTGTGCACCGCAAATTCGTCCAGCTTATTGTGAAGTTCTGTACGGATTTCTGCATTGATCTGCTCTGCTCTTTTGCCCATGATAACAATCGCCTCGTAGATTGATCCTACTTTTTCTTCAATCTTATCTTTGTTGTAAGTAATAGTATTTACTTCTGCTTTTGTATCTTTTACGCTCATTTTGAGAAAATTAATTTATTTTTAAGATGGCAAATGTACGACTTATCTTTGGATTTTGAAAGTAGCTGCGGGAGGAGGTGTCTGCAACACTGCACTGTCTCTTCTCATTTGGTTTGCCTGCTTTTCGTTTTCCATCTGATCTTTCATCTGCTCTTCAGTTTTTATCTTTTTCGCTTCCTGATCTGCAATTCTTTTCTGTCTTTCGTTCAGCAATGCGATTCTCTCATCATTCTCCTTCTTTACTACAACGAAATTTTTCTTTTCTCTTTCCAATTTACCTCTTAAATCAACCGCGGTTTTAGCGTATTCTGTATTCGGAAGTTCTTTTTCAACCTGTCTTGTAAAAGCCAAAGCACTTTCAATACGCTCGTCTTTCAGATTATAATTAGAACCCATTGCCAAAGAATAGCGTGCATTCATCATATAATCATAGATTTTCGGACGGAGTTTTGTACTTGGGAAATCTTCCAAAACATTTTCAAATGCCACACCGGTAGATTTGTAATCTCCCATTTTGTAGTAGTGTTTTGCATTTTCGAAAGCTTTAAACTCAAGTTTGTAAGTAAGCTCATCAATCATTGTGTTGATGTTTTTGCCTCTTTCAGAATCCGGATGGTTGGTTAAGAAATCCTGAAGTTCGTTAATTGCCAGTTCTGTACTCGACTGATCCAAGTTGTAATCCATCGATCCGTTGTAGTAGCACAATGCAGACATATACGCAGCCTCTTCTTTTCTTGGATCCTGCGGAAAGCTTACTGAGAAATTTTTAAACTGATGACCTGCCAGTTTATAATTTTTATCATAATAATTGGCATACGCCGAATTGAAAACCACATTCGGTGCATCATCTGTACCTGCAACAAGATTGGGAAGTCTATCGTATAATGCCAATGCATTCTTCCATTTCTTTTTAGCAAAATTTTCGTTGGCAGTTTTCAGGATAAACGTTTTATCCGCACTGGTTAATGCTTTTTGCTGAGTGCTTTTACAGGCAGCAAGTACCGCTACAGCGAAAATACCTAAAATATACTTTTTCATAAGGAATTCAACAGATTCGGTATTTTTCCGAACTTTTAATTTGCAAAAATAAAACTTTTTTTGCAAAAGACTTTTTTTTATGATTATTTAACGTAAAATTAGTCTGTAGCGTATCCTAAAATAGCAAAAACCGACATTAATGTATTCACTCTTACCTTTTTTTCAGCTTCTTTGTCGTAAGAATCAGAATCTTTGTGTGGAACATAGAGCTCGTAGAAATTTTTATTTCTGATTACAAATAGTGTAGCTCCGATAATCACGGTGAGAAGATCTTCAGGTTTTGGAGTAAAAGTAAAAACACCCGAGGCAACCCCTTTTTTTGTCACTTCGTCAATTTTTCTAACAAACAGCTGATAGCAGTCCAGAAGTTCATTCTTCACCTGATCAGAATGTCTTAGCTCCTGAGTAACGAAGCCGTGAAAATAATTATACTTAAAAAGTTGAGAGATGATAAACTTTACCATTTCCTTCATCTGCATTTCAGGCTTGCCATCTTTGATCGTATCTGCAAATTCTGAAAAATTCTCTCTCGTCTTCAAAACTCTGTACTGATAGAGATATGACATCATTTTTTCTTTGGAGCCAAAGTAATACGAAATCATCGCAACATTGATATTCGCTTTAGAGCAAATATCCCTTACAGAAGTGCCTTCATATCCCTTTCTGGCAATAAGTTCTTCAGCAATATCTAAAATATGGATCTGTTTTTCCGTAAACTTTTTCTTCATAGAAACTGACTTTGCCTTAAAGTTATGAAATTTTTAACAAAATCCATAAACAGCCGTTTGATAATTTAAAACATAAATTTGATTATTTTTGAATATGTCTTACTTCGATTTTCATCATCATAAACAAAATTTTGCCAACGGAATTTATAATCTTGAGCTGTTTCAGGCAGTTCCGGAAATGCCTTTCTCTGCCGGAATTCATCCGAAGGATATTGATGAAAATAAATTAAGCCTGCAAATTGAATGGCTGAAAGAAAGTATAAATGAAAACTGCTTTGCCATAGGTGAATGCGGTTTAGACCCGATGGTTTCGGCGACTGCTGAAGTTCAGAATAAAGTTTTTCTGGAACAGATTAACATCGCCAATGAATTAAAAAAACCTTTAATCATTCACTGCGTCAAAAGATTCTCTGAACTGATTCCTTTCAGAAAAAAATCTGAATTTCCGATGATTCTGCATGGTTTTAATAAGAAACAGTCCGTTGCAGACAGCCTTCTGTCGAATAATTTTTACCTGAGTTTTGGAAAAGCAGTTTTGTATAATCTATCTTTGCAAAATACTTTAAAAAACGCTCCTTTAGATAGACTGTTTTTAGAAACTGATGATGCAGATTTCAGTATTGAAGAACTGTATCACAAAGTTTCGGAAATAAAGAATATATCGACAAAAAATCTTCAGGATCAAATCTTTGTTAATTTAGAAACGATAAAAAATGGATAAAAACTGGCTTGAAAGAACAGAACTTCTCATCAAAGAAACAGGTTTGGAAAATCTTCATAATTCCAACGTTTTGGTTGTAGGACTTGGCGGTGTAGGATCTTTTGCAGCAGAATTTCTGGCCAGAGCCGGTGTGGGAAATATGACAATCGTAGACGGCGACACCGTAGATATTACCAATATCAACAGACAGTTACCTGCGCTGCATTCTACCATCGGAAAACATAAAGTAGAAATTGTAGGCGACAGACTTTTAGACATCAATCCTAAACTTAATCTTATCCGGATAAACGAATTCCTGAATCCTGACCGTATGGACGAAGTTTTTGACGGAAAAAATTTCGACTACGTTTTAGACTGCATCGACAGCATCACACCAAAACTCGCTTTAATTATTGCCGCGAAACGCAGAAAAATAAAAGTAGTAAGCTGTATGGGAGCGGGAGGAAAATCTGATCCTTCCAAAGTTATGGTGCGTGACATCAGCAAAACCCAGCACTGTCATCTTGCAAGACAGATCAGAAAGAGACTGAAAAAAGTAAAAATTGACAAAGGAGTACGCTGCGTTTTTGCTGACGACATACAGGATGAAGACAGCTTAAAAATGACTGACGGCAGCAACTATAAAAGATCATTCTACGGAACCATCAGCTTTATGCCTGCCATTTTTGGGCTTTACGCCGCTTCAGAAGTAATTAATCATCTGGTTAAAAAGACAGATTCCGGTGATGAATAACTTTAAATATCCGGCCGCTGAGAAGCTGAAAGGGAAAAACGACATCAGTTTACTTTTTGAAAAGGGAAAATGGCGGACTTATGGTAATTTACGAATCATTATTCTGAAAAATAAAGAGACCCAACCGATCTCTGAACTGAAATTCGGAGTTTCTGTATCAAAGCGATACTTTAAAAAAGCCGTTGACAGGAACCGTTTCAAAAGACTTCTGCGGGAATGTTTCCGTTTAAACAAAGATCTGTATAAAGAAGCTTTTGGAGATTTATCCCACGCTATGCTTTTTTGGGCATCTTCAGAAAAAGCTGTGGGATACAGAGAAGTTGAAGAACAGTTTATAAAACTGTGTCAGGCTCAGCGTAAGAAATAAATCTTTCTGCAAAAGATTTTCAGAGTAAGCATCTAAAATTTCATTAAATTTAAACTTCACAAATCTGAAAATAAAATGCTTGACAATATTCCCTACTTTCCATATATCGTGAGTGCCTTTTTTGGCATTGGTCTCGCTGCTGCAACCGGTTTCAGGGTTTTTCTGCCTTTGTTTGCAGTAAGCCTTTCTTCCTATCTTGGCTGGATCCCGATGAGCGAAAACTTTGAATGGCTCGCAGGTCTTCCCACATTAATTATGACCGGAATTGCCACTGTTGCAGAAATTCTCGCCTACTACATTCCTTTTGTAGATCACTTGCTGGATTCCGTGGCCATACCGCTTTCTACGGTGGCCGGCTCGGTTTTGTTCGCGAGTCAGTTTGCAGATCTCGGGACTTTTCCGCAGTGGGCACTGGCTATTATTGCGGGAGGAGGGACGGCAGCAACCATCAGCTCAGGCTTTGCAGGATTACGTGCGGCTTCCACAGCCACTACAGGCGGAACCGGAAATTTTATTGTAGGAAGTACCGAAACTGCAGGCGCAGGATTTATGACGGTTGTTTCGATGCTTGCACCTGTTATCGCTTTTATTTTAAGTATTATTATAATTATCCTGATTATAATCGGAGGAAAAAAACTGATAAAAAAGTTTTTGGCCCGTCGCCAAAAATTGAGAAATTAAATTTCTAATATTTCAAATTTATTCTGATTATTTGTTCTTTTGTCTTAAAACAAAAGAACCAAAAGTTCAAGACTTGGAAACTTTGGCTAAAATTTCGAAAAATTTCCTAAAATCTCCAAAACTCGGGCGGAAACACGTTTTTGGTTATGAAAAAATATTTTTGCCGCCACTCAAACAGTGGAGATTTCTTAACGAAAATTATTCGAAATTTCTTAACGCCGCTGTTTCCTATGTCACTCAAAACAACACGTAAATACCACTATAATAAATGGCGAATGGTTAAGATTTTATTTGATATATTCAATCTACTAAAACGAAATAAAAAAACAGATCGGAAATGATCTGTTTTTGCTTTTACTATCTACCTCTGGTGTCTTTTACCTCCTGAATTTTTTCTTCAAAGTAAGATTTTTTATCCGGATGTTTTCCAATTAAAATCTGGTATGCCTGAATCGCTTTTGAGTAGAGCTTCTGCTCAGTATAAAGCTTTGCCAGTGTCTCTGTCATCAGGTGTGAAATATCGTCGTTGCGTTCTTTTATCACAAAACTGCTTTCGTCTTTCAGCTGACTGATTTTAGGATTATTTTCAATGAAAGCTTCGATTGCTTTTTCCTTGATTTCAATTTTTTCCTTTTCTACTTCTGCTGTCCTGTCAATTTTCAGCCAGCTTTGCCAGGTATTGATAAAACCAGGAACGTTGCTGTCTAAAATAGAAGGAATCTCGCGTTGATCCGGTTTGGCTTTTGGCTGAGGAGAAGGTTCAGGCGTAATTTCCGGCTGGGCTTCCTCTTCGCTTTTTTGATTTGATTTGATGAATGATGAGATATCACTCCCAAAAAAAGAAACGTTAAAAGCCGGAGCACTTTTTTCATCTTCTACATTTTCCTCAGCATTTTCTGAAACTTCTTCGGTTTCCGCTTGCTCTTTATTTTCGGTATTAACTTCCTGTTTTTCTTCGGCATGAACAGCATCAGGTGCCTTTTCTTCTACGGAAAGCTCTGGTTTTTCAGCCGGTTTTTGTTCAACATCTTCAGTCTTTCTTCCGATAGAGTAATCCAGAGTATTTACCTCGAAGGACATTGGTTTCCAGGAAGTTGAAGGTACAGTTTCGGACTCAGTTTCTGTTTCAGATGACTGAGAATCCGTTTCTGTCTGAGCAGAAATTCCTTCATCATCCATCGAAATTTTGTCTTCATTTAATTTCTTTTCTTCCTCATTTTCAACAACTTCCGGTGACTGAGCTGCAACATCAAAAGACTGTGTTTCCGCAAAGCTGATTTCAGAATTTACAGTTTCCTGTTCTTTTTCAGTCGCTTTTTCGTCCTTCGGTACATCTTTTTTAGCTTCCTTCATTTTCAGCTCCACCTGCTCAATCAGGCGGCGCATTTCCTCTTCATATTTATTTTTTGAAGGTGTATTCTGTGCCGGGATTTCCTGCTGTACGGTAGTTTTTGCTTCCATTTTAACTTCAGGAAGGAAAGATTCGGTTCCGTGAAAACTCAACTGAGAATCATCTTCGACCTTTTGTTTTTCATCATCAGATTCAATTTTATCTTCAGAAATAATCGTTTCAGAACTAAAATCGGTCTGATTCTGAACCTCATCCTGAGAAACCTTTTCCGCTTCTTCAACGTTCTCTTTAATTTCAGTCTGTAAAGGTGCTATTTCCTGAAAACTTATCGCTTTATCTTCCGCGATAACTTCCACAGCTTCCTCTAAATTACTGTCAGGTGAAACTCTGATTTCAGACTGATTAAAATTAATTTCCGTTTCTCCAACCTCATCCGCTTTTTCTTCCACATCACCCATTTCATGATTTTCTACTTCTGATTTATTGGCATCAGTTTCAATTTTATCATCAGAAACATTTGTTTCAGAACTGAATTCTGTTTTGGTATTAAGCTGATCTTGAGAAATAGTTTTCTCTTCCTTATTTTCAGTTTCTAAAGGTATAATTTCCTGAAAACTAACCGCTTTTTCTTCCGCAACAATTTCACCTGCCTTTTCAAAATTATCTTCCGGTGAAACTTTTATTTCAGACTGATTAAAATTGATTTTCGTTTCCTCAGCCTCACCTTTTACTGATTCTGCATTAGGAATTTCAAGCTTTTCAATTTCAGATTCATCCACATCAGCTACATTTTCTTTTGATTCTGAACCTGATTCGTTTTCTTTAATCTCAGAACTAAGGTGATCATCAGTTTTAGCTACTTCTTCAGTATTTGGCTTTTCTTCGAATATCACTTCACCAGGCTGATATGAAGCCTGAGAAGCATCGAGTTTTTCTGTTACCAAATTTCCTGATTCCATGCTGGATTCGAGATCAATTTTCAGTGTATTTTCTTCGTTGAGAAAGTTTTCTTCACCTTCGAAAAGAATTCTGTTTCTCTGGCCTTCCACTTCTACCGGCTGGTTTGAAACTTCCGGCTGTGGCTGTACAGCGGTGTATGGTGATTCTTCAGTATTTACCTCTTGCTTTTCTTCGGGACGTTTCAGCGGGAAGCCTCCGTTTTTCGGAGCGTAAGCGGGATAGGCTTTTTTATTTTCAGTAATCTGAGAAACTTTTGACAAAGGAATATCTGCCTTTTTTGTTTCCAAATTACCGTTGATGAGATGGTACAGATTTTTCTTATCTGTAGTGTAGGCAGCAGTTTTAGAAAGTTCTTTCTGATAATTTTCCGGTTCATAAAGGTGTACACCATACAGATGTAGAGCACGCACATTTTGAAGATACGGAAATTCCTGTATCTGATCTCTCAGAATCTGAAGATCATCATTCTGAATATTTTTGGGCTCAATTAAAAGCTCTAAAACTCTAGTTTTCATCTTACCAGTTTGCTACAATATCATTAAAAATCTTGTTGATAATTCTCTCAGTTACCAATCTCACCTGCGACGCTTCGATATCTGCCTGCGAAAGATCGCTGTTGAAGGCTGCCTCATCCATGTACGTTCTGTCGAAACTTAAGTCTGGGTGCAGTTTGTTTTCGTAATGCACTTTGATTGTAATCGTAAGTTTATTCTGCGATTGCTGAATGGTACCGGCCGACGTCTGCTGCGTAGTTGAGCTGATGTTGGTAGGCATGATCGAATAATCTGTAATCTCACCTTCAATTAAAATATCGGGGTTTGATTTTGTTCCTTTCAAAGTAGTTCTCTGTAAAAATCTGTTTTGAATATCTGTGGAAAACTGTTGCGAAAGCGTAGGATTTACCAACGGAGCATTGTTTGGAAACTCGTTGATCTGCACCGTTTTTTCATCTTTCAGGGATGAACCTGTGAAGCTGTAGCAGGAATTCAGCAAGCTCACAGATATGAATAGTAAAAATAGATTTTTAAGAGAATTCATTTAATTTAAATTTAAAATTTTTCCTGGATGCCAATCTCGGTAATTTCGTCGTGATCAATCTGCTGAAGGGCGTCTTCGTAAGCAAAATAATTGGCAACGTAGACAAAGGGCATGGTAGCGAACAAACCGATACCACAGGCAAGAATACCAGCATATAATATAATAACCAAAACAAATGAAAAAAGGAATATTGAAACCAAATTTCCTTTGGTCATAACTTTTGAAACATTCCATGCTGTCTTGATATCTGTTACGTCTTTTAAAGAAATCAGCGCCGGAATGTAAAATCCTTTTAGTAAAAAATAAATTAGAGCTGCATAACCCATCAACATAAATGGAAAAAATAAAAATCCTATCCATGGAGACGGCTCATCACCTTGGGTGTACGCAATCATCGGCATTAAAATTATAAACGGAATATAAAGAACCAACATAGCTCCCACTAAAATAAGCTGAAGAATAAAATAAGGCATAAATTTATCGAAATTGAAAATATCACTCGGACTTGCCTGTTGACCTTTATTCAGTTTTCTTAGATACTGATAAAAATTTCCGGCACCAAGCATTCCGCAGAAAGGGATAATTCCCATCACGAAACAACATAAAAATGCAAGGAATATGTTCCCAAAATCTTTTTTTAGAAGTTCAAATCCTTTGTTGATGTACTCGCCGAATTTAAAATTAATTGGTTTTGCGGTAAAGTTTAAGTTCATATTTTTTGATTTAGTGTTATAATTTATTCTTCTAAGTTATATTGTTTTATTTTTCTGTACAGAGTTCTCTGGGAAATCCCGAGTTCGTCTGCTGCACGGTTTCTTCTGCCGTTATGCTTTTCCAGAGCTTTTACAATTAAATCTTTCTCATTGTTCTGCAATGAAAGAGATTCTGGTTTGTTTTCTTCAATTTCAATATCTTCAAAATCTTCATAAGTATCATCCGCATTAGAAATGATCGTAGGATTCTGAATATTCTGACCGTTGTTGCTGTTATTTTCAAAATACAGCAAAGAATTCGGACTTGCCGTTTGTGGCGTGGATTCGGGAGTGTAAATTCTGTTAATCAAATTTTTCTCCTGATTGCTCAGATCTCCTGTTCCACGATTCTTTATGAGTTCCGAAGTTAAGGATTTTAAATCATTTATATCGCTCCGCATATCGAAGAGAATTTTGTATATGATTTCCCTTTCATTTCCGAAATCAGTTTGTTTTTGACCGCCCGGCTGATTTACCACCATCGGCAAATGCGCATCCATCGGGATATATTCTGTAAGTTTTGTCACAGAAACTTTTCGTTCACGCTCCACAACCGTCATTTGTTCCACCAGATTTCTCAGCTGACGTACATTTCCAGGGAAAGTGTAATTTTCGATGTAATGAACGGCGCCCGGCTCAAGTTCAAGCTCTGGCATTCTGTATTTTTCGGCAAAATCAATGGCGAATTTTCTGAATAACAAATGAATGTCGCCTTTTCTTTCTCTCAAAGCAGGCATATCAATCTGAACGGTATTCAGACGGTAAAACAAATCCTCACGGAAACGCCCGTCCTGAATGGCTTTCATCATGTTTACATTTGTTGCTGCAACAATTCTCACATTGGTTTTCTGAATCTGTGAAGAACCCACTTTCATAAATTCACCGCTTTCCAAAACTCTTAACAGACGAACCTGCGTCTGCAAAGGCAATTCACCAACCTCATCAAGAAAGATTGTTCCGCCGTCTGCCACTTCGAAATATCCTTTTCTTGTAGCCGTAGCGCCTGTAAATGCACCTTTTTCGTGACCGAAAAGCTCGGAATCGATGGTTCCTTCAGGTATTGCCCCACAGTTGACGACGATGTATGGCTGATGTTTTCTTTTGGATTCTGAGTGAATAATTTTCGGGATAAATTCTTTCCCAACACCACTTTCCCCGACTACCAAAACGGAAATGTCGGTAGGTGCCACCTGTATTGATTTTTCGAGTGCACGGTTTAAAGCGGGAAAATTTCCGATGATGCCGAAACGGTTTTTTATATTTTGAAGTTCGATACTCATATAATTAAGATTTTTTTTGATTAAATTTTCATCTACTTTGCTGTAGATAAATCAGTTAGATAAATAATTTGACTTGATTTTCAGCTAACTGTATTCAAATAATCCTTGTTTCTAATCTTTGAAACCTTACTTTTTAAATATAAAATATCAGCAATAAAGTTCTTTTTATTTTCTTTTAAAAAAACAATTAAAAGCTGATTATGCTTTTCTTCCGAAAAACGGATTTCTGTTTTATGAAGGTTGTTTTTATTCTGTGTATTGAATGAACCAAAAAGATCGGCTGCATTCTGCTTTTCGCCAATTGAAAACCTGCGTTTTGAATTTCCATTTAAAACGGTTTTTTCTAATGCTTCACATTGTCCTGAGCTTAAAAACTGATTGTAAATTTCATACAGCACTTTACAGTCTTCACTTTTTACAGTGCCGTTGCTGATCTGCGCAGAAATATTGGTACTGATGATCACCAATAAAACACTGAGGCAATATTTTTGAAATTTCTCCACTGTGTAGGTTTATTGATTTTCTTCTAAAATTTTAATAAAATCTTCCTTGCTCGGCAAAACAGTGAGATACTTGCTGGCAAAAATCTGCAATTCCCGCAAACTCCAATTGTTTTTTAATGATTCAATTTCATAAAATTTCCTTTCATTTAAATCTTTGATTCTCATTAATTTGAGATAATGAGACCAAGAGAGATTTAATTTTGGAAATAATTTCTGGGAATCTGTTTCGGAGATTTCAAACTGCTGATTGTGAGCCGTTTCAAATTCGGCAGACACTGTCTGACTTATTTTTTTGAATCCGTCAGATACTGTCTGACCAATTGAATAAGACATATAAAAATGTCTCATCTGTTTTAGATTTGTTTCAGAAAAACCTTTACCAAACTTTTCCGTTAAATTAAGAGACAAACCTTTGAGCAAAGCTTTACCATACTCAGCACGATTTTCGCCATTCTGCTCATCTTCCACAATCATTCTTCCTATTTCAAAATAGGTGAGAACCATTGTCTGATCTACAGCAATAGCGACTCTCTTTCTTGCATTTTCTAACAATGCAGAAATATTTTGAAATAATTTTTGAGACTGAAGATTATCCACTAAAATTTTAAATATCGAATTCCTAAACCGTTTCCCCCAAAAGCGTTCCCTGCGTATTTCCGTGCACAAATACAGACACAATGTCGCCCAATTTCTGACCTTCCATCATATCAAATACACAAACTGCATTTTGGGAATTTCGGCCTTTCCACTGGTTTTTATTTTTCTTGGAAATTCCTTCAATCAAAATCTCGTGAACTCTGCCCACGTAACCCTGCATTCTTTTTCTTGAAAGTTCACCTTGCAAAGCAATTACTTCTGCCAATCTGCGTTGTTTGACATCTGCAGGAATATCATCTTCCATCTTCTTGTGAGCGGGTGTTCCGGGTCTTGTTGAATAAGAGAACATATAACCGTAGTCGTACTCAACTTCACGCATTAAACTCATTGTCAATTGATGATCTTCCTCAGTTTCGGTGCAAAATCCGATAATCATATCTTGTGAAAATGAAATGTCGGGAACAATTTCTTTTCCTTTTTTAATTAAATCCAAATATTCCTGACGTGTGTGCTGGCGGTTCATCAACTGAAGAATTCTGTCGCTTCCACTTTGAACAGGAAGGTGTACATAATTACAGATATTATCGTGCTTTGCAATCATTCTGAAAACCTCTTCCGTCATTTCGTGAGGATTGGAAGTTGAGAATCTGATTCTCATCTTAGGAACAGCAACCGCAACCATATCAAGCAACTGAGCGAAATTAGTTGCCGTTAATTTTTGCATTTCAGAAGCTTTTGCGAAATCTTTTTTCGGACCGCCACCGTACCAAAGATACGAGTCAACATTCTGCCCAAGCAAAGTGATTTCTTTGTAACCATTTTCCCACAAATTTTTACATTCTTCGATGATTGAATGTGGGTCACGACTTCTCTCACGGCCTCTCGTAAACGGAACCACGCAAAAAGTACACATATTATCGCAACCACGTGTAATAGTCACGAAAGCTGTAACACCGTTTCCGCCAAGACGAACCGGATTGATGTCTGCATAAGTTTCTTCTTTTGAAAGGATTACGTTGATGGCATCTCTCCCGTCTTCGGTTTCTTTCAAAAGATTCGGTAAATCTCTGTAAGCATCAGGACCTACGACCAAATCTACGAGTTGTTCTTCCTCTAAAAATTTAGTTTTTAATCTTTCCGCCATACAGCCCAAAACTCCGACCGTCATATTTGGGCGTTCTTTTTTAAGATTTTTAAACTGAGCCAAACGCATTCGCACGGTTTGCTCAGCTTTTTCACGAATCGAACAGGTATTTAGAAGAATCAAATCCGCTTCTTCTACTTTCAAAGTAGTGTTATAGCCTTGTTCGTTAAGAATTGACGCAACGATTTCAGAATCAGAGAAATTCATCTGACATCCGTAGCTTTCCAAAAACAGCTTTTTAGAATTTTCCGGTTTTTCGAGGATGGCAAAGGCTTCGCCCTGTTTTGTTTCGTCTATATATTTTTCCTGCACGGTATCTTGATTTGAGATTTGAGATTTGAGATTTGAGATTTGAACTGCTGTGCAATTCAATTTCAAAAATTAAATTTACAAATCGATTGAATTTGCAAAGATACAAAATATTGTGACAGAATGGCAGGAGTGAAATTTGAGTTTTTTGCCTGAAATTTATTCCGGTGCACCAAAACGCAGAGGTAATCTGAACCTTGACCTTACAGGAACACCATCCATTTTTCCGGGAGTCCATTTGTGTTTTTTTCCTGTAACACTTTTGATTCCGCGAAGAACTCTCTGGTCAAATTCGGGTAATCCTGAAGACTGTACAACTTTTAAATCCTCTATTCCGCCATCTGTATTTACCACAAAAGTTACCACCATCGTAAAAGCTCTTGACCAGTTGTAACCACGTGTATCAATTCGGTCAGCAACCAGTTTCCGGAATGAATTTATTCCGCCGCCAGATTGATTATTGTAATTTGTCGCCATTCCGGAAGGGATGTAGCCTTGTTTATAATTTTCAAAAAGATGATCTGAGATAATATAAAACTGCGCAACAGACTGTTTCTTTTCTCCGTCAATTACTACAGGTTTCCATTTATCCATCAGGGAAACTACTTTAAGACCCAAATCATAAGTACATTTGTACTTTTCTGCTGCATCTTTATTGGTTTCATCTTTCAGATATTTTATGGGACCACTTTCGGGGATAATCACTTTTAGATTATAGATTTCCTCTTTATTTTCACAAGGCTGAAATCCGTTTTTCGTAACGATCTCATGAAAATCTTTGTAAAAAGCAGCTTCGCCACCCTGATAAGGATATTGTCCGCGCGGATATTTATTGTATTCGTCAAATTCAGCCTGAGCTTTCAAAATAAGCGAAGCGAACACCAATATTGAAAATAAAATTCTTTTCATCACAAAAAAACTCCGAATTGATCAGAGCTTTTGCGAAAATAAAATATCTAATTCAATTAAGCGTGTTATATGAATTAAGAAATCATGAATTAATCATGATCATAAGAATTTACTCCGAATCTTACTTTCATTACAAAATTAGACTCAACAGGTAATCCATTTTTCATAGCGGGCTTCCACTTCTTTTTGATTTTCTTTACTGCATAGCTCATATCATCTATAAACAGTTCATTATTTTTAAACTTCGGCAGTACTTCAGACATTTTTGTTTTGCCATCGCTGCCAACAGTAAATACAAAAGTGACATCACCCTGTAATCGGTAGAGTGCCGAATCAATATAAGCGTGCACCATATTCATAAATTCTTTCCGGAAAACTTCTTCTCCACCGGGAAATTCTGCCTTTTGGTACGCCACAGCATTCTGAGTACTCTGAATACCTGTCTGAGCGTAAGATTTAAAACCTATCAACAGGAAGGGCAACATTAAATAAAGATGTCTCATAAATTAAAGATCTGTGGCTACAGAATTGAAATTCATTTTAATTTTAATTTCACTGGAGACAGGCTTTCCGTTGCAGGTTGCCGGCGTCCAGGTATTTTTTATTCTTCTCATAATGTATTTCATATCATCAAAAAAAACTTCACTGTTGTCTACCTTCGGGCTTCCTTCAATTTTTGTGATTTTACCCTTTTCGTTTACTGTAAGTGTAAATGTGAAATCACCGTTCAAAACATAAAATTCTGAATTAAGATAATTGAACATGTATCTTCTTAAAGTCTCTGTGTAGGCTGTGACACCACCACTAACATTGGCTGCTTTAAAATCTTTGCAGTTTTTTACCGCAACCTGAAGCGGATCATTGATCGCTATTTTCAGAATGTTTTTATTGGTTTCTGAAATGATGACGTTGCTTTCCTGATCTTCCAAATCATACTGCTGGGCAAATAACAAGTTTGAAAACACAAAAGCTACTATAAAAAATGTTGATTTCATAAGAATTTAATTTGTGCTAAACCGTACAAATTTCTCACCAAATATATTTAAATTATTCTCTTCCTTCTAAATTTCCACTGCTTTTCTGCCTGTTTCTTTCAGTAAAAATGAAACTGATATTGCCAAAACAATTCCTGCAATCCAAAAAATTACAGAGTTCTGAAAATGAATGTCAGCATCCGACAGACCTAAACTCTTCCCGAAATAATGACTGAAAACCGGGCTGACCAATGTAGTGACTCCGAAAGTGATAAAATTAATTGCGCCGGTAGCACTGCCTTTTACAAAATCAGGATTCGCTTCTTTGATTACAGAATACGGAATCATTGCTGCTCCCGAGCCTACTCCCAAGATGAACATTGTGAGTTTAGCAGAAAATAATTCCGGTAAAAATGCGAGCTGGAGAAGACTTAAAATCATGAGTATTGCTCCACCAACCAAAACTGGTTTTCTTCTGCCAATTTTATCGGTGATAAACCCTAATAACGGGCAGCCGAAAACCCATCCGAAAGCGACCATTCCGCTGGTTACGGCAGCATCGTGAAACGCAAACTGCTTATCTGTTTCAAAAAACGCAACTGCCCAGGTCATTGCAAAAATAGTTGTCGGAGCAAACAGCAACCCTGAAATCAATCCGCAGAGCCACGACTGAGGATTTTTAAAAACAATTTTATAGGTTTCAAAATACCCTAATTTTTTAGAATGAGTTTCTTCCTCCGGTTCAGAATCTTCTTTAGGTATTACAAAATAAAGTGCGAAGGCTGTAATGATTGTAAATATTCCAGACCATAGCCAGAACGTATTGATATCCATTCCGGATTCTACCCACGGGCCAACCAAAAACTGTCCTGATGCACCGCCCAACATCCCAAGACATTGCGTAAAACCAATTGCGGTTGCTAAAGATTTAGATGAAAAACCTTTACTCGCCAGATAAACACAGCCCGGAAATGCAAATGCACAACCCGCCCCCTGCAGAAGCCTTCCGCAAATTCCGGCAAACTGGCTTGAAATTAAAAATAATAATGCACCAATTCCTAAAATCAAAGTTCCTGCAAAAAGAGATTTCTTACCTCCTAATTTATCTAAAGCAATCCCGGCCAACAAACTACAGGTAGAATACGTATAATAATAAGTTCCAATCATCCAGACGAGATCCAGATTATTAGTTTTAAAATGACCTGCTAACTGTGGCAACATCACTGCTGGCGCAGATCTGATGACGTAGTCTAAAAAATAAAAAACAAGCCCGAAAATCCAGGCGATAACATAAAATTTCTTCAAAGAACTACTCATTACAACAATTCTCTGATGTGTTTATAATTGCTTTTTACAGTGTCTAAAGCTTCTTCCATTTTTCCGCCCAACATCAATTGTGCCATCGATTTGGTCATGCCGATCACCTGTTCGAATTCAATTTTTGGAGGTAAAGCCAAAGCATTCGGATTTGTGAAAATGTTTAAGAGATAGGGACCGTCATGATTTAAACATTCGGTAATTGCTCCAACAACTTCTTCCGGCTTGTGAACATTTTTTCCGGGATAGCCCATCGCCTGAGCTATCATCGCAAAATCAGGATTGATCATATCGGTTTCGTTATCCGGCATTCCGCCCACTTCCATCTCGAGTTTTACCATTCCCAAACTTCTATTGTTGAAAACGATCAGTTTTACCGGAAGTTTATACTGGAAAATGGTTGCCATATCGCCCAAAAGCATCGACAAACCACCGTCACCACACATCGCAATCACCTGTCTTCCCGGATAAGCCAGCGATGCACCGATTGCCATCGGCATTGCATTGGCCATAGATCCGTGATTAAATGAACCTAACATTTTTCTTTCGCCGGTTCCTGTTATGAATCTTGCTCCCCAGACACAGCACATTCCTGTATCAACCGTAAAAATCGCATCATTTTTTGCCAGCTGATCTAAAGTGTGGGCAACAAATTCAGGCTGAATATTATCTTCCGTACCAAATTCTTTTACATAGGTCAACTGATGTTCTTTTACTTTTCCGTAAAACTCAAGTTGCTGATTCAGGAAATTGATATCCGTTTTTTCTTTTAATAATGGAAGTAAAGCTTTGATGGTCTCTTTCACATCACCTGTAAGACCTAATTCCAGTTTTGCTCTTCTGCCCAATCGTTCAGGACTTTCATCGATTTGAACTATTTTATTCTTTACGGGCATAAATTTCTCATAAGGAAAATCTGTTCCAAGCAATAAAACAAGATCCGCTTCGTGCATGGCATGATACGCCGAGGGCAATCCTAAAAGTCCGGTCAGCCCAACTTCATTCGGATTATTGGGCTGGATGGACATTTTACCTCTGAAAGAATATCCAACAGGAGCTTTTAAATATTTAGCCAATTGTACGACTTCAACATTGGATTTTTCAGCTCCGATTCCACAGTAGATGGTGACTTTTTTACTGTCATTGATCAAATCTGCCAGCTGATTTAATTCTTCATCTGAAGGACGGATCACAGGATTGGTTTTAAAAATCTGACTGGAAGTCGTCGCTTCTTCAGCATCCAGTTCTGAAACATCACCCGGGAGTCCGATTACCGCAACCCCTTTTTTGGAAATTGCATGCTGAATCGCTGTCTGCAAAGTTCTCTGAACCTGTTCAGGTCTCGTGATCATCTGATTGTAATAACTGCAGTCGTCAAATAATTTTATGGTATTGGTCTCCTGAAAATAATCCATCCCCATTTCATTGCTTGGAATGGTAGAGGCAATGACCAACATCGGAACGTGAGATTTGTGGGCTTCGTAAACTCCATTGATCAGGTGAACGTGACCCGGGCCGCAACTTCCGGCGCAGACTGCAAACCCATCGAGTTCTGCTTCAGCCGCTGCTGCGTAAGCACCAACTTCTTCATGCCTTACATGAATCCACTCGATACTGCTTTTCTTTACAGCAATATTTAAATGATTTAAACTGTCGCCTGTAACGGCGTATATTCTTTTAACATTGGCGTTTTCGAGCATTTCAACAATCTGCTCTGCAATATTTTTAGCCATAATTACACTGTTTAGATTAATTTCTACTTTGAAAATAGAATTTGAAATCAATTTATTTTCTGCTGAAAAATCAGAAAATAAAATAAAAATCAAATTTAGTCAATTAAAGTTTCTTAAAGAAGCAATAAAAATACTTTTTATTTCTGGTTACATCATAGCAAAAAAAACTCCGCAATCACTTGCGGAGTCGTTTTTAGTTTATTTAAAATGTTTTTCTGCTCAGGAACTTAGTCAGGCTTTTTACAATTCTATTTCAATTTGTTACAGATTAAATCAAAAGATTTTATCTCTAAAAAAGTTAAAGACTGATCGTCAGCGGCAACCTGAAACGGCTTTTGACAGGTCTTCCGTGGATGTTAGCAGGTGTCCATTTATTTTTAACCTGAGCTACACTTTTCACGATCATATCATCAAATTCTTTAAGTCCGGATGACTGTTCCAATTGAATATCACTCATTTCTCCGTCTATACCAATGATGAATCTGACCTGAAGTCTGACTGTACTTTTAAATTTAAAACGCGAAAGGTCAACGCTTTTCGCCACTTTCTTTCTGAAATTATTAATCCCTCCATCATATTCTGGCATTTTATAATCTTTTGCAGGATCGTAACCTTCCGGCAATTCGCCAAACAGCTCGTCAGGAATAATCCAAAAACTGGTCTGTGCCGCGACCTTTTGACCGTCAACTTCAGCAGGTTTCCAGCCTTTTAAATATTTTGCAACCTCTCTCGAAAGATCGTGAGTACATTTGTTTCTGTTCAGCGTCTCTTCGTTTTCTTCCTTTACATATTTTACTGTACTATCCGGATAGACAACTAGTTTAAACGAATACATTTCATTTTTATCGTCACAAGGTTTAAGATTCTTTTCCTTTAAAACTTTATGATAATCTTTGTAGAACTGTATGTTTCCACCATGATAATCATCCTGATCTTTTGGATACCGGTCTAAAATCTGTGCACTGGAAAAGCTACTGGTCAAAATAAAAAATAACACTATTTTTTTCATCTGTATTTTTTTCAAATTTAAAAAAAATTCAAATTTTAATTTTGGTGTTTTAATATTTAACAGGATTATAATATTTCAATCTGATTTCTCAACAAATCTTCAAACTCATCTCTTTTTCTGATCAGATGAGCCTTTCCGTCCAAAAACAGAACTTCGGCAGGCTTCAGCCTTGAATTAAAGTTTGAACTCATCTCAAAACCGTAAGCACCAGCGTTGTGGAAAGCCAACACATCGCCTTCCCTCACTTCATTTAGTTTTCTGTCCCACGCGAAAGTATCGGTTTCACAGATATTTCCGACTACAGTATAAATTCTTTCAGCACCTTTTGGATTGGATAAATTTTCAATCTGATGATAAGAATCGTAGAACATCGGACGGATCAAATGGTTAAAACCGGAATTTACTCCGACAAAAACAGTTGCCGTTGTCTGTTTAATCACATTGGCTTTTACCAGTAAATGACCACTTTTCCCAACCAAAAACTTGCCCGGCTCAAACCAAAGTTCGAATTTCTTACCTGTATTTTTTGAAAATTCTGCGATTACTTTTTCTACTTTTTTACCTAAAGTTTTCACATCCGTTTCCTCTTCGCTGTCCTGATAAGGAATTTTGAAACCACTTCCCATATCCAGATATTTCAGATTCGGGAAATGTTCTGATAATTCAAGCATGATTTCAAGAGCCTGAAGGAAAACATCCGGATCTTTAATTTCACTTCCCGTGTGCATGTGAAGCCCTTCAACATTAAGATTTGTAGATTTCATCACCCTTTCGATATGACGAACCTGATGAATGGAAATACCGAATTTAGAATCGATGTGTCCTGTTGAGATTTTATAGTTTCCGCCTGCAAAAATATGCGGATTGATTCTTACCAAAATCGGATACGTGTTTCCGTATTTGTTTCCGAACTGCTCAAGAATAGAGATGTTATCGATGTTGATATGAACCCCGAAGGTCATCGCCTCCTCGATTTCAGCCAGGTCTACACAGTTTGGCGTGAACAGTATTTTTTCTTTTGGGAAACCAGCCTTTAAACCTAATTTAACCTCATTAATGGAAACACAATCCAGAGAAGCACCAAGGTTCTTGACGTATTTCAGAATATTGATGTTGGTAAGTGCCTTTGCAGCGTAGAAAAACTTAGTGTGTTTCAGAAACGAAGATGTAAGTTTTTCGTATTGTATTTTGATGGATTCTGCATCGTAAACATACACCGGTGTGCCAAATTCATTGGCGATCTTCAATAATTCTTTTGAGGTCATATTTTAAATTTTACATAAAAAAAGGCAGATTCTTCGGAAAGAGCCTGCCACAACATTATTTTTTCATGCAACGCAACTCTTAGGTATTCCAAACCTTTGAAAACTTTACAGCTCCCTTCTTACCGGTTTGTTTTTGTTTAAAATTCTGCATTGCTACTTTTAATTCTTTTGCAAAAATACTATTTATTTTGAGAAATTGAATCTGAAACTTCATTTCTGCTGACAAAATTGTGCCTGAACACAAAAATATTCTTCTATTTCGGCAATGGTAAAGTTTCAAAATCACCGCGGAGCAGTGCTATCTGAAGATCATTGACCAAATCCGAAGACTGAAAACAGGTGTCTATTTTTAGTTTTGATATTTTGCTTAAAGTCTGAATCTGTGTGAAAAGTTCGTAGAAACCGTAAGATTTCACCTTTCCCTGTTCGATAATGATGAACAGTTTTTCACCTAATTTTCTGCCTGCGCCAAGCCAGAGTTCGTTTCTTTTCTTAAATTCAATGGTATTCTGAAGGACTTCAGCGAATTCAAATTCAGGTTTTGTGGCTAAAAACTGAATCGCTTTGGCTCCCTGAGTGTAAGATTTAAATTTAATGATGGGCTTTTCGGTCTTATTCAGTTTTGTTTTTTCAACTACATACTGACTGTTTCTGAAATAGAGCCCGTAAGGAAAAATATCTCTTTTTCTGATATTTTTGGAGTTCAGAATCAGTTTTGCGATAATTTCCGTCCCGGTCAGTTCAAAATTAATCTGCTCAACAGCTTTCTGAACTGGCTCCCACTTTTTAGATTTGGAATTAAAAATCTTCTTCGAAAATTTGTTGATGTCCTGAGCGTGCTCCGAAAAAATAATTTTCCCGTTCCCGTCCTGAAAGTAAACAAAACCCTTTTCGTTGGGCAAATCCTGAGTTAACAGCTTTATTTTGTTAATGTAAGTCTTTGCATTGGTCTCATCATGCTGTTTCTGAATAATTTCATTCTCAGTATCCTTTGAAACCAAAAGTTTAAAAAGTTCCAGTGTTGCTCTGGCATCGCCGTCTGCTCTGTGTGCATTAGTCAACGGAATTCCTAAAGATTTCACAAGTTTTTGAAGCGAATAGCTTACCTCATCCGGAATCAGTTTTTTAGCTAAAGGAATTGTATCTAAAGTATTGATTTTGAAATCATAACCAAGCCGCTGAAACGACTGGCGAAGCATTCTGTAATCAAAATCAATGTTGTGCCCTACCAGGGTTGTACCTTTTGTAATTTCAACCACTCTTTTTGCCAGTTCGTGAAATTTCGGAGCGGTTTTCACCATTTTCGGGCTGATGTTGGTCAGTTTCTGTACAAAAGGAGTGATATCACTTTCGGGATTGACCAGCGAAATAAACTGATCCACAATTTTGTGACCGTCATATTTGTAGATGGCAATATCAATAATGCTTTCTTTCCTGAATCCCGCACCATTACTCTCTATGTCTATAATTGAATACATTATATCTAAATAAATCTTCTTTTCTTAATTACCAAACCTTTACAACAATCAACGACAAATCCGCTTCAGTGGTTTGACCAATCTGCTAAAATAATAAAATTAATCATAAAGCCTGAAAGCCGTACCATTATCTTCTCCGTTTTCCTAAGCCCAACATTCCCAAAATCGCTTTCGCACCTTCACGCATCAAAGTATTTGCAAATGTTCTTCCGGCACTGCTTTTCATCACCTGCTCAAACATTCCCGGCTCTTCTTTTACAGGTTTTGTTTTTTGAGTCGGGGCTGAATTTTCAACCGCCTGCTCCATTCTTTTTACTAAAATTTCGTACGCAGACTCGCTGTCGACTGGTTTTTCATATTTTGAAACCAGTGCTGATCTTGAGGTCAGTTCTGAAACTTCAGCATCGTTCAGAACATCCATTCTGGATTCCGGAGAAATCAGATATGTATGAACCAGAGGCGTTGGAATTCCTTTTTCATCCAAAGCGGTGACAAAAGCTTCACCAATTCCTAAGTTCTGAATTAGTTCTGAGGCATTGTAAAATTCTGTGGTCGGATAATTCTCAACTGCTTTTGAAATTTCCTTTTTATCTTTTGCGGTAAAACCTCTCAGCGCATGCTGGATTTTTAAACCTAACTGTGAAAGCACATTTTCAGGAACATCACCCGGAATTTGTGTGATAAAATAAATTCCAACCCCTTTTGAACGGATCAGCTTCACCATCGTTTCAATTTGTGAAACCAGTGCTTTTGAAGATTCATCAAAAATCAGGTGCGCTTCATCGATGAACAGCACCAATTTCGGTTTTCCGCTGTCGCCTTCTTCAGGGAAAGTCATGTAAATTTCAGCAAAAAGCGAAAGCATAAATGTGGAGAAAAGCTGTGGTTTATTCTGAATATCGGCAACTCTTAAAATATTAACAACCCCTTTCCCATCTCTCGTTTCAAGCAAATCATGAACATCAAAGCTCAGTTCTCCGAAGAAATCTGCGGCTCCCTGCTGTTCCAGTGCAACAATCGACCGTAAAATTGCGCCCAAAGAAGCCGAAGCAATTGAACCGTAATTGGCAGATAGTTCAGCTTTTCCCTGAGGATTGTCGGTTACATACTGAAGAACTTTCTTTAAGTCATTTAAATCAATCAGAGGCAAACCTTTGTCATCACAATATTTAAAAACAATTGACATGATACTTTGCTGCGTATCATTCAGTTCTAAAATTTTGCTTAATAAAACAGGCCCGAATTCTGTGACAGTAGCTCTCAACTTCACACCTTTCCCACCTGAAATACTCATCAATTCTACCGGGAAAGCCTGCGGATTATAAGGCAACTGTGTTTTTGCATAACGTTCTTCAATGATAGAATTCATCTGCCCAGACTCCGCAATTCCTGAAAAATCACCTTTAATATCCAGAACCAAAGAAGGAATTCCTGCGTGAGAAAGCTGCTCGGCGAAAACCTGAAGTGTTTTTGTTTTTCCGGTTCCCGTGGCTCCGGCAATCAGACCGTGACGGTTTATGGTTTTAAGAGGAATGGTAACGTTGACTTCTGTGACTACATCACCGTCCAGCATTCCTTTTCCCAGAATTATATGTTCTCCCTTTGGAGTGTATCTTTTTGAAAGTTCGTCAATAAATTTTGTTTTGTCTGCCATTTGATATTTTTAACATCTAAAGGTAATTATTTTTGTAAAAACTGCCATTTCAATTTTGTGAATTTCTTAATAATCTAATTTTAAAATGAATATAGTTGAATATGATATAAAACAGTCTACAATTTTTATCAACTTCTATCTTACGCTTAGTCGTTGAAGTTTAATGAGTTCCATATAAATTGAAAATATGAAAATTTTACAATTGAAAGAAACTATCAATCAGAATTATCATTTCTTTATAATTAATTCATTACTTTGTAACCTTATAATTATCTTAAATAAAACTCAATGAAAATTGAACAAATATATACAGGTTGCTTGGCACAGGGCGCTTATTACATTGTATCAGGAAATGAAGCAGCAATCATAGACCCGCTTCGTGAAGTAAAACCGTACCTGGACCGCCTTGAAAAAGACAATGTAACCTTAAAATATATATTTGAAACTCATTTTCACGCAGATTTTGTCTCAGGACATTTAGATTTAAGCAAAAAAACAGACGCACCAATCGTCTACGGACCGACTGCACAGCCTGAATTTGATGCTATCATTGCAGAAGACAATCAGATTTTTGAAATCGGAAACATAAAAATTAAAGCCCTTCATACTCCCGGTCACACGATGGAAAGCACGACTTACCTTCTGATCGATGAAAACGGTGTAGAAACAGCGATTTTCACAGGCGACACTCTGTTTTTGGGAGATGTTGGCCGTCCCGATCTTGCGCAAAAAGCAGGAACGATGACTCAGGAAGATCTTGCTGGAATTTTATACGAAAGTTTACATAGTAAAATTTTACCGCTGGACGACAGCATTACGGTTTATCCTGCACATGGCGCCGGTTCGGCTTGCGGAAAGAATATGCAGAAGGAAACGGTTGATATTCTGGGCAATCAGAGAAAAACCAATTATGCACTGAATCAACCGGATAAAGAATCTTTCATTAAGGAAGTCTTAGATGGCCTGACGGCTCCGCCAAAGTATTTTGGGATGAACGTGGCGATGAATAAAAATGGCTATGAAAGCCTTGATGATGTGATGGATAAAGGTTTAAACCCAATTTCTGTTGAAGATTTTGAAAGTTTTGCCGAAGAAACCGGAGCTTTGATTTTAGACACGCGCGGTCCTGCAGATTTTCATAAAGGATTTATTCCGAACTCTATTAACATTGGCTTGAAAGGTGATTTTGCACCATGGGTTGGAAGTTTAATCGTCGATGTAAAACACCCTCTGCTTTTGGTTGCCGACGAGGGAACTGAAGAAGAAGTGATTACGAGATTAAGCAGAGTTGGCTTTGATAATGTTGTTGGCTATTTAAAAGGAGGTTTCAGTTCATGGAAAAATTCTACAAAAGAGATTGATGAAGTGAAAAGGATTACTCCGACTGAATTTGTAGAACAGTTTAATGAACATTCAAAAATTATTGATGTAAGAAAAATCGGCGAATATTCTGCCGAACATATTGACAACGCCTACAGCAGACCTTTAGATACAATCAGCGACTGGGTTTCAACGGTTGATGATTCTGAGCATTTCTTTTTGCATTGTGCCGGAGGTTACCGTAGCATGATCGCCGCAAGCATTCTCAACTCACACGGAATCAGAAACTTTACTGAAATCGAAGGTGGATTTAATGGGATTAAAAAAACAGAAAAACTTCCGGTTTCAGATTTTGTCTGTCAGTCTAAAACATTGTAAGATGATAAGCCATCAGATTGAATTAGAAATTGATAAAGCATTCATAAAAACGTTTCTGGATCCACGAAGAGATGCTCTGACTGAATTTCTTACTAAATTTTTAAATTCAGAATTTAAATTTAGAGAAGACAGCATGAAGATTTATGTAGTAAGTCTTTTCATGTATGCTCCAAGTCCCTTAAGTTTTCTTTTTATTGAGCCGAATTACCAATACTATTCACCTGATTTTACGATAAATCGCCCAGAAATAAACTTTGACGGATATTCCTACATTGAAATTGATGAACTCTGCACTAAAGTTTTAGGCGAAAACAATGTAGATTACTCGGCTCATTTAGACAGTTCGGGAGAACTTGACTCTGCAATCTTTTGGGAAAACCGTTATAAATTAGAACGTGAATTCATATTGAGTTGCTGGAAAAATGCAAGATCAAATTCTCAATCTCAAATAATTGCTTTTTTAGAATACTCTGATTTTGCAGGAGGTATTTATGATTTAGATAATGATTACTGCATTTCTGACGATTTTCCAGAGGTGGATATTTATTTAGAAAGCAAAAATATTTTTTTTGAAAAAGAAATTTAATAATACTTAAAAAAATGTCACAAAAATTTCAGGAACTAATAGAATCAGAAAGACCTGTATTGATCGACTTTTTCGCGACATGGTGTCAGCCCTGCAAAGTGCAGTCATCAGTTTTAACAACTGTGAAAGAAAAAGTGGGTGAAGGTGCAAGAATTGTAAAAATTGACGTTGACCAATACCCGGCAATTGCTTCCCAGTACGGTGTCCGTGGCGTTCCGACATTAGCGGTTTTCAAAAAAGGAGAATTGCTGTATAAAGAAAGTGGCGTGCATGATGTAAACCGTTTAACGCAGCTTTTGGAGGAGTATATGTAGGTTGAGGCTGAGGTTTAGGTTAAGCCTGAAAATATTTTCTGCCCACAGATCACACGGATTTTTACAGATTTTTATTTACTATCATCCGTGAAGATCTGTGAAATCTGTAGGATTGACTTCTAAATCTTAATTTCAAAATCATCCCTATCATTCAGAAACTGGAAGTGATTTCTAAAATCTTTTAATTCTTCCAAGTTTAATTCCGCAGAAACAAGATTTCCATTTTTCTCTGAAATTTCTTTTCCATCAGCAAAAAAACAGTGCGAACTTTCCTGATAAAAAAGATCATTTCCATCGGTTCCGATCCTGTTTAAACCAAAAACATAAGATAAATTTTCAATTGCTCTCGCTTTTAGAAGATGCTCCCACGCTTCCACTCTTTTTTCAGGCCAGTTGGCAACATATAAAATCGCATCATAATCATTATTATTTCTTGCAAAAACTGGGAATCTCAAATCATAGCAAACCTGCAGCAGAAAACGAATTCCAAGATATTCTACAATTACTCTTTCTTTTCCCGGTTTATAAATTTTATCTTCTCCCGAGAACGAAAACAAATGTCTTTTATCGTAAAAAGTAACTTCACCTTCTGGTTTCACAAAATACATTCTGTTAAAAAAACTTCCATCAATTTCTACAGAAGCACTTCCTGAGAAAGCAGCATTTTTCTCTTTTGAAATTTTCTTTAAAAACTCCAGTGATTCTTCATTTTTATCTGAAACTTCAGCAGCATCCATACAAAAACCTGTTGAAAACATTTCAGGCAGAAGAAATAAATCTGCATCCTGATTTTGAAGCTGACTTTCGATCAATTCAAAATTTTCATTTTTATTCTTCCAGACGATGTCGAGATTTAAACCTTTAATTTTCATAAGCTTTCAATAAAGTTCTTAAAATTACGTTTTTTAGATTTAAATCGGTTTTATATTTGATGCGAAAGAATTTATTTAATTTAAAAAATAGACTATGAAGAAATTGTTTTTAATGATGATTTTAATGTTTTCCGGAGTGGCAGTGAGTGCACAGGCATACACCGGAAGCGGCGACCAGAAAGTGAATGCAGGGCTCAGCGCGTGGGGCTACGGAACCGGTATTGCCGGAACCTATGACTATGGTATAAACGATTTGATTTCTGTAGGAGCGGGACTGAATATCTACTTCGAAAATTTTAAGGATAACAACAGTGATAACAGGTTTTTTGCTTTCGGAAGAGTTAATTTTCATTTAAACAAAACACTGGAATTACCTGAAAAACTGGATATTTATCCCGGTGTAGATGTCGGAGTTCTGCATAAGGAATTCGGAATCGGTGCTCACATCGGCGCAAGATATTTTTTCACACAGAATATCGGCGTATTTGCGGAAGTCGGCAACAATGGCAGTCTGGGTGTTTCATTTAATTTTTAATTCCCGGCATATCTGACAAAGCTTCTCATTTAGAGGAGCTTTTTGTTTGGCATCCTTTTGATAATTGTTACCTTTGCAAACTATAATTTAAAAATAATTAATGGAAATAGCAATTAAAGTGTTTCAATTTATTTTGAGCATTTCTATTTTAGTCATTCTTCACGAACTTGGGCATTTCCTGCCCGCCAAATGGTTTAAAACCAAAGTAGATAAATTCTTTTTATTTTTCGACCCTTACTTTTCCATCTTCGCCATGAAGAAGATCAATGGAAAATGGAGATATCAGTTTTTAAGTAAAAACCAACCAACCGAAGAAGAGGTAGAAGTTGACGGTAAAAAGGTGCTCAAGCCTATCGACGTTTCTGTACTTCCTGAAAGCGACTGGAGAAGACATGAAGGCGTAAAATACGGAATCGGATGGCTTCCTTTCGGAGGTTATGTGAAAATTGCCGGAATGGTAGACGAAAGTATGGACACCGAAATGCTGAAACAACCTGCAAAACCGTGGGAATTCAGAGCAAAACCGGCATGGCAGCGACTGATTATTATGCTGGGTGGTGTAACAGTAAATTTCTTTTTGGCTTGGATCATTTTTGGAAGTTTATCTTTTTTTAACGGAGAAACCTCATTTGACACAGCTAAAGTGAATGCTCCGATGAATTATACCAATATTGCCAAAGCAATGGGTTTCAAAGACGGAGATAAGATTCTGAAAGTAGACGGAAAAACCCAGAACAATCTTGACAAATTAGCATTAGACGTTCTATTGAGCGACGAGATTACTGTTGTGAGAGATGGAAAAGAGGTAACATTCCCGACAAGTGATGACGGAAAAGCTTTGGCTTTCAGAGATGAAAATCCGAGAGCCTTTCTTACACCGAGATTTCCGGCTGTAATAGATTCTATTTTCAATACTAAAACAGAACAGGCAGGTCTGAAAGTTGGTGACCAGGTAGTTGGTGTGGATGGAAAGAAAATTACTTATTACGACGAATTTCAGGAAATTGTAAGAAGCAGCGCAGGAAAAAACATTAATGTTGATGTACTGAGAAACGGCACCACTACTCCACTCGTTTTGGCTGTATCGAAAGAAGGAACTTTAGGATTGGCTTCTTATAAGCAGATGAAAAAGTTTTATGAAACCAAACATTTCACATTCGGACAATCTATTGGAAGAGGTTTTACAAGAAGTATTGAAAGTTTGACCTATCAGGTGAAGCAGTTTAAACTGATCTTCAATAAAAAGGTGAAAGGTTATGAAAAAGTAGGCGGCCCGTTGGCCATCATCAACAAAATGCAGGTAGATAAAGCAAAAGACGGCAGTCTTTCGATTGACTGGACCTGGTTCTGGAGTTTTACAGCAATGTTCTCCGTTTGGCTGGCATTCTTAAACTTAATTCCTATTCCTGGATTGGATGGCGGACATGTTATTTTTACTTTGTACGAGATGATTGTTGGAAAGCCAGTGCCACAAAAAATACTGGAAAACGCTCAGATGGTTGGAGTTATCTTCCTGCTTGGATTGATGTTACTGATTTTCGGAAATGACATTTTTAAAATGATAACCGGAGGATTTTAATTTTTTTAAAAAAATTAATTTAAAAACTTGCGTGGTATAAATATCCGTCCTATATTTGCACCACTTAAAAATAAGGACATTCCTCCTTAGCTCAGTTGGTTAGAGCATCTGACTGTTAATCAGAGGGTCGCTGGTTCGAGCCCAGCAGGAGGAGCAAAAAGACTTACAGAAATGTAGGTCTTTTTTTGTTTATAACTTTTAGTATTGTTATTAATTTTAAAATTTAAAATCCTGAAAAATAATCTGATAGGCTGTTTACGGCACTTTTAGCTACAAAATATTTGTATAATATTATTTTTCCTTTTATATTTGCACCACCTTAAACGAGGAACATTCCTCCTTAGCTCAGTTGGTTAGAGCATCTGACTGTTAATCAGAGGGTCGCTGGTTCGAGCCCAGCAGGAGGAGCAAAACCGCAGTCAAAAATGATTGCGGTTTTTTTTATGTATTACATCTATATTTTACATTCTGAATCTGCAGACAAATACTACATTGGATACACCGAGCATCCAGCAGAAAGACTCCTGAAACATAATCAGCAGGAAAACTTTAATACTTTTACACGAAAATTCCGCCCTTGGAAAATGATTGCTCTTTTTGAGGTTTCAACAGAGAAATCTGCTGCGCTAAAAATTGAAAAATTTATTAAAAAACAGAAATCAAGAAAATTTCTGCAAATGCTTTGTGATACAGAATCACAACTCGCAGGAGAATTAGCTCAGTTGGTTAGAGTCCCGATACTTCGGGATTAATCAGAGGGTCTCCCGCACGTGCGGGACCAGCAGGAGGAGCAAAAAGACTTACAGAAATGTGAGTCTTTTTCTTTTTTATAACCTTTTGAGACATATTATAATTGTAAACAATAAACTTTCATTCGCACACAATATCAAGACTGTTTTTTTCGTTACATTTGCACCTTAATAATCAGAGACAAAAGCCCTTTAAATATTTTAGTTTAAATAATTTACAGCACGCTTTTTGTTTAAGCTAAATGCTCGATGAATCAAATGATGTCTACACAGATTTATAAATATTTTCTTTTTATATCTTCCCTCTTTACCACAGGATTTTTTTTCGCACAGACTTCCGTTACCGGAAAAATTTCAGACGCTAAAACCAATAAAGACCTCACAGGAGTCAGCATCTTCATTAACGATAAGACTGCAGCCGCTTTAACGACAACTTCATCACAGTTTACGGTAAGTTCAGACACGGTTATCTACAAGATCAGGTTTGAAAGAAAAAACTATGCTTCATTTGAAGTCACGGCTATTGAGAATAATCTTCAGATCAAACTTTCTCCTGAAAAGGAAAGTGCAATTGCAGAAGTTGTCATTCAGAATACCAAGCCGAAATACAAAAACAAGAAAGAAAATCCTGCCTACGCCATTATGCAGGAAGTCTGGAAGCGCAAAAGAAACAACGGGCTCGAAAAATTCGACAGCTACAGCTATAAAGAATACGAAAAAATTCAGTTTGACGCCAATAATATCGACAGCGCATTTATGAACCGGAAGGTTTTTAATAAACTCGATTTTATTTTCGACTACGCCGATTCCACAGCCAACGGAACAATGGCTTTGCCCGTCTTCCTCAACGAATCTATTTATGAAAACTACGGCTTAAACAAACCTTCCAAAAAGACTAAAAAACTTCTTACTGCACAGAAAACTTCGGGATTTCAGGATAATCAGGTGGTGGCCATTACGGCGAAAAATCTTTACCGTGATATCAACATTTACGATAATACTTTAAATTATTTTGATATCGGATTTCAAAGTCCCGTATCTACCGATGGCTTCAGTACTTACGATTATCAGCTGAGCGACACTATTTCCATCAGCGGAAACCGAGCCTACAGAATCCGCTACGAACCTCGCAGAAAAGATGTTCTGGCTTTTCAGGGCTATCTTTATATTGACACGGAAACATATGCTGTTTTGGGAGCTACTTTGAGATCGACCAGCAAAATCAGTGTAAATTTCATCAATTCAATTTATACTGAACTGGAATACAGCAATCCTGATGATGAAACTTTCCTGCCGAAAAAACTGGTAACTCAAATTGAACTTACCCCTTTTTCAAAAAAGAAAAATTCTAAAAGTCTGCTTGCAAAACGGTCTGTTAATTATTCAGATTATCAGTTTAACAAACCTCTGGCTGACGAAATCTTTATCCGGAAAGAAGAAGAGTACGATGCCAAATTTGTAGAAAAAAACGATGAATTCTGGACTGCTGCGAGACCCGACTCCCTTTCGAAACAGGAAAAAGGTGTTTACGAAATGCTTGAAAAGCTTCAGCAGACACCGAAATTCAACCGAATTGTAAAACTGTATGAAACACTGGCATCACGATATTACAATGTTAAAAAGGGTATTGACTTAGGGCCAATCACTTCCATCTATGGAAAAAATGAGGTCGAAGGTGACAGAATCAGAATTGGGGCGAGGACCTATTTTACCCAAAATGATCCTTGGAGAATTGAATTTTACAACGCATATGGTTTTAAAGACCAGCAATTTAAATATGGTGTGGAAGGGCGTTATATGTTCAACCGTGTCAACCGTTTTATGATTGGTGGAGGAACCAAGAGAGATATCACACAGCTTGGCGTACAGCTGACCACAGAAGATGGAATTTTATCCCGTTCATTTGCCTCTTCAACGGTTTTTGCCAGAGGAGAAAATGCATCTTTAAGTTCGGTTATCCAGACGAGCTTTTTCACATCGGTAGAGCCATGGAAAAACTTTCAGGTACGTGTAGATGGAACTATACAAAGCATTAAATCTGCCAATCCGGAAGATTTCAATCTGATGTATTACAGAAATGGTGACCTTAGAAAAACCGTAAATGATTCGCGCGTTACCATCAGTTTAATTGCCAGACCGGGAGCGAAATTCTCACAAACCGGTGTCGACAGATATGAACACAGCACACTTGCACCAACAATCGTTTTAAAATACACACGTGGAATTGAAGGTTTGTTTAATGCAGATTTCAACTACAACAAACTGCAGTTTATGTTTTACAAACCGATGCTGCTCGGAAGCTGGGGGAAAACCTTCCTGAATTTTGAAGCAGGGAAAAACTTTGACACTGTTCCTTTGGCGCTGCAGAATATTATTCCGGCTAACCAGAGTTATGGTTTGGTTCCGAATACCTTTGCACAGCTGAATTATTATGAGTTTGTAGCAGACACCTATTCTACTCTTCACATTGAACATCATTTCAACGGCAAAATACTCTCATTTATCCCATTAATTAAGAAACTGAAGTTAAGGGAAGTCGCTTTCATCAGAGGAGCTTACGGAACCCTCAGTGACGCTTCTAAAAATATCAATGTTGACAATTTAAAATACTCGGCGCCAGATCAGCAGATTTATTATGAATATG
>NZ_JACYFS010000003.1:101493-364408 GCF_014837145.1 Chryseobacterium caseinilyticum | reverse complement strand
AACTGAAGTTAAGGGAAGTCGCTTTCATCAGAGGAGCTTACGGAACCCTCAGTGACGCTTCTAAAAATATCAATGTTGACAATTTAAAATACTCGGCGCCAGATCAGCAGATTTATTATGAATATGGTTTCGGGATTGAAAATATCGGCTTCGGAAACATCAGAATCATCCGTGTAGACTTCAATTGGAGAGGAAATTACCTTGACCGTCCGGATGCTTCCAAATTTGGGATTAAGGCTGGATTTCAGTTTTATTTTTAATTGAAAAAACTTAGTTGGAGGTTTGACCACATGAGTCACAAAGAGTTTTTATCTTTTCCCTGCATATTTTAGAACACATTATAGAAAAAATTAAAATTTTTTCTGTCCATGATCCATTGTCATTTATTATAAAATACATTTAAAAAGTGTCGGCAAACAAACCACACAATGAAAAATCTTTGATTTTTCACTTCTTATGTGATCTAATTAAACGCCAGATTTGTAAAACTATCTGATGTGACTAATGTGTTAAAAGACGATCTAAAAATTCAATTCAAAGCACAAAAAATCCTCAACAAAAATGCTGAGGATTTTATTTTTATAAAACGCTTTTTAAATTATGCGTTTGGTTCAATAGATACAAATGATCTGTTGTTTGCTTTCTTTCTGAAAACTACTTTCCCGTCAACAAGTGCGTGCAAAGTGTGATCTTTACCGATCCCAACGTTTTCACCTGGGTGGTGCTGAGTACCTCTCTGTCTTACAATGATGTTACCCGCGATAGCGTCTTGTCCACCGAAAATCTTTACACCTAATCTTTTAGAGTGAGATTCTCTACCGTTCTTCGAACTACCGACTCCTTTTTTGTGTGCCATTTTATTTTATGGTTTTTTGGTTAAACAATTATTCTGCGCCAGCTTCCTCAGTCTTAGGAGCTTTTTTCGCTTTAGTTTCTTTTTTAGCTCCGTCAAATCCTGTGATTCCAGTGATTCTGATCTGAGTTAATGACTGTCTGTGACCGTTCTTTACCTGATAACCCTTTCTTCTTTTCTTTTTGAAAACGATTACTTTATCAGCTTTTACGTGATCCAGGATCTCTGCTTCTACAGTGATTCCACTTACAGCTGGGGCGCCTACGGTGATTGCTCCGTTTACAGTAAGAAGAATTTTGTCGAAAGATACTTTCGCTCCCTTATCTCCTGCCAAACGGTTTACAAACAGCCTCTGGTCTTGCTCAACTTTATATTGAAGCCCTGCTATTTCTACAATTGCAAACATTGTTTATAAATTTTAGTTATTTCGAGGTGCAAATGTACTGATTATTTATTGATTAACAAGATGATTTTTAGAAATTTTCTATTTTTTGTGAAGACTAAGTTCCAGATGATTGTTGTTTCTTTTAAATACTTCGCCCAAAGATTCTTCGTAATACTTGATGATTTCTGCATTGTCTTTTATAATTCTGCCATCTCCAAAACTCACTTCCATCCTTGTATTCGGGCTTGAAAGTTTCTGTTTAATGTCCTTTGCGGGATCGTTTTTATAAGACTGATACAGTTTTTTGTACTGTTCCTGAGATACTTTCACACTTTTCACATTATTCTCAGCTTCTTTTCTTAAACTTAAAATATAGTCCCAGCTGTGGTCTTTCTTTCCGAGTTTTTTATTTCCCTTCAAAATATAGCTGTGCGATTTCGTATGATCTTCCATTTTCACAATTAATCCCGGCAAACCATGGAATTTGTACGGTCCGTCCGGAAAAGGCAAATCTTTGGAAAACCACGCCTCCCATGTTCTTCCGCCAAATTTCGTTGTTGCTTTCTGGCAATTGTAATTTTCAATTTTTGCAGTTACCGGTAAAATATTCCATTTGATTTCTGTCTTTTCTTCAACATTCAAATCGGTACGCTGGAGTGATGTGAACCAGTTTATTTTGAACTCCGGAAAAGATTTTTCAACGACATATTCGATATTCCAATCATAAATAGTTGAAGTGATACTGTAATTACCGGGTGTCGCAATTCGCTGTTGGGCGATCGAAACATTGTCGGCAGAATCACTTGCAAATTTTGCCTGACCGTAGAAATAAGATTTTCCGGGAAAAATATCAAGATTTACGAATTCTTTTTTAAGACTGTCGGTTCTCGTAGAATCTCTTCTTGATTGATATTCGTAAATAAAACGGTTTCCCTGCGCTGAAAGATTGATGACAGCAAAAAATGTCATGAGAAACAATACTTTTAATTTCATTATTTGTTGATTTAATTTTTGTCTTAACGAAATTTTAACGGAATTATTTTATTTGTACTTTTGAAAAATATTCCACATTGAGATGAGTAGAGATCTTTATATTGATTTTGCGAAAGGTCTGGCGACACTTTCTATTATTTTCATCCATACCGCGTTCTGGTCGGGGCAGTTTTATATTCAGCCGGAAGTGAGAGTCTTTTCACTGGTTTTCGATGTGGCACTTTTTTATGCTCTAAGTGGAATTACCTCGGGATCAAACATCGAAAAAACATTTTACAGATTGCTCAAACTGCAGGTGACATACATGATCTTCGTGACGCTGCTTTTCTTTTTAGATTATTTCTTCAAAATTTTCGGACTCACTTTCTTTTCACTCGAATGGCTGCAGAGCTTCTACTCCACTTTCGGATCGAAGTACGCCGCCACAAACATTTCAACAGTTCCTCAATGGCAGAATCTTGGAAACTGGTATCTACACGAGTACAACAATGCAGATACTTTTCCTGTGGTAATGGGAAGCTTCTGGTACCTGAAAGTCTATTTTATCTTAACCGTTTTTGGAGTTTTAATCTTAAAATTCTTCCCGAAACATGTCAACTGGTTTATTGGAATCTGTATCGCTTTAACTTTACTCTTTAATATTTTCCCTGAAATATATCCCAATGGTCAGGTTGGATACGTTGCGTTTTACATGACGGTTTTTTTGGTTGCCAACAGAATGAAAGGCAAAAAAATCCCAACAACTATGATTCCTGTACTTTACGGAGTGGTTGCCGCAGCATTAGTTTGGATGTTTCTGTATTTCGGGAATGAAATTTTCTTTAAGATCAACAAGCAGAAATTTCCGCCAAAAATCCCGTACATTATTTGGTCTCTGTTTTCACTGACTACACTTTTCGTATTCTACAACCGTTTAAAAATCACCAAAGAAAACTTCGTGACTTATATTGGTAAAAACGCCATTTTCTTCTATTTCGGACAGGGTATCAGTTCGTCCCTGATTTATTTCCTAGTTGTTCCGTTAAAAGAAACCATGCCGTGGTGGCTTTTGATGGTGATTATTTATATTTTCAACGTCATTTTAGCATTCATCATTTCGGCAGGATTAAAGAAATTTGATGCTCTAGGGTGGAATGTTCTGGAATTTTTACGCAAAAAAACCGCTCAATAATATTGAACGGTTTTTTGTTTTACTTGCTTGTATTTTAATCTCTTCTTCTTCGTCCACCCATAACCAAAACAGCTATCAGAACGATGAACAGAACTGCACCTATGATGATATAAGTTGGATCTGCATACCATTCTTCAGTGTGCGTGGTTTTTGTAGTTGTTGTAACTTTAGAGTCTGTTGCTTCCTGTGCTGAAGCTGCAATGCTCAGGAAAAATGCCAACATTGCGAAGGCAAATTTTTGCATTTTTTTTGTGATAACTGAAATTTCCATCGTTGATTTTTTTATTTGTTAAAATATGTTAAACCAACTCTATGCCAACACTATCGCAATCTGATTTTCAAAATAGAAAGTTAAGCTTCATTGGATGTTAATTTAATTAATTAAATTTACCAAAATTTTTTAGTCATGTTTAAGCTGAAACTTCCTACCGACCCAAGGTGGGCCAATATTGCAGAAGGAAACCTTCAGGAAATCCTGACAGACCATGCGTGGTGCGAGCAAAAAGCCGCCACCAATGCCATTGGACTGATCACGATGCTTCCTGAACGTCCGGATATTATTTCCGAACTTTTGCTTATTGCGCAGGAAGAACTGGAACATTTCGGACAGGTTTTAGAAATCATCAAAAAACGCGGCTACACTTTTGGGCGTACCAGAAAAGATGATTACGTGAACGAACTCGTCAATTTTATCCAGAAAGGCGGTCACAGAGATACGCTGATTGTTGATAAAATGCTTTTTGCTGCGATGATTGAAGCCAGAAGCTGTGAGCGTTTTAAAGTTTTAACAGAAAACATTAAGGACGAAGAATTAAAAACATTTTACAGAGATCTGATGATTTCTGAGGCCAATCACTATACCACTTTCATCGGTTTTGCAAGAGAACTGGGTGATCCTGAACAGGTAAATGCACGATGGGAAGAATGGCTTGAATATGAAGCCAAAATCATAAAATCTTACGGAAACAAAGAAAGCATCCACGGATAAACACCAGCATTGAAGAAACCAACATTTGAAAGCGTAACCAATATCTTTCTGAAAAACTTTTTTCAGGGATTAATTATCATTGGACCTATCGGATTGACCATTTATGTTATCTGGTCGGTGATTACGTCTATTGATAATATCATTCCGTCGGTTGCCAAACAAATTCCGGGATTGGTTTTTATTTCTGTGCTTTTGGTTACAGCCTTACTCGGATTTTTAGGAAACAAGTTTGTTGTAGGGCGCTTTTTTGTTGATTCTATAGACAGACTTTTAGAAAAAATTCCCGGCATCAAGCATATCTATTCTCCGACAAAAGACGTGATGTCATCATTCGTTGGTGACAAAAAGAAATTCAGCGATCCGGTTTGGGTAAAAACCAACGAAAATCCGGAAATCTGGAGAATCGGTTTTTTAACTCAGAGAGAAATGGACGTTGTTCAGAAAGACAATTATGTCGCAGTCTATCTTCCCCATTCTTACGCCATTTCGGGCTGGGTAATCGTCACTGAAGAAAAAAACATCAAACCCGTTGTGGGAATGAGCGCAGCTACAGCAATGAAATTTGCAGTAAGCGGCGGTGTGGCAGGTTTTCACTCTGACGATAATGTTTTTAAAGCTCCGGAATAGTCTTCCTTCTTTTTTTAATAATACTCTCTCAGATATTATTTCTTTTTCTTTTAAATGGATTCCTGTCAATTCAAAAAAAGAACCTTTACAAAAATCAAAAAGTCTGATTTACTGAAATTATTTAATTTAACTAAATGATTATCTGTAATTTAGAATTTAATTTAAATAAAAACTAAACAATACAATTAAATTAAAAAAGATGAGCAAAGTTGCAATCATTGGAGCCGGAGTTTCCGGTTTGAGCATGGCAAATTATCTTGAAAAAAATAATATTGACTATCATCTCTACGAAAGAAGAACTCAAAATGATCTGAAAGGACACGGTTTTATCCTTCCAAAAGAGGGAATTGAACATCTTTCAAGTATCATTGATATCAATGATCTTTACAAAAAAGGAAGTTTCCTGAAAAAATACATCCACTACAATCAGGCGGGCGAAATCATGTCTGAAAAAGATCTGGATGATGTTTTTGTAGTTTCGAGAAGTGCGTTGATTGAAATTCTCGCCAATGAAATTCCTTCAGATAAAATTTCATACAAAACAACCATCGGACTTAAAGGTTTTGAAAACGGAAAAGCAAACATTGAGATTGATGAAAACAACGTGATACAAGCTGATATCGTGGTCGCATCCGACGGCTCGAGAAGCAGAATCAGAAGAAAAATATTTCAGGACGAAACGATGAGAGCGGTTTTGGAAAACGAAGTTGTTAACATCATCGAAAACGAAGAACTGGCAAGCCAGATTGAAAGCAATTTTCTGAAATTCCACCACGAAAAAGGCGGTCTAACCTTCGGTGTGTTGAAGCTTTCACCTAAGAAAATCCTTTGGTACTGCCAGTTTGATATTACAAAGTATTTCATTGATGAAGATTATACCGCAGACTGCATCAGAAAGTTTATGATTGACAATTTTGGCGACTGGAACGATCTTATTTCTTCAATTATTGAAGGTTCAAGTTACGAAAATGCCCACATCTGGCGTGTTTACGAACTGGAAAAACTGAATCCTTTCTATCATGAAAATGTAGTGTTTATCGGTGATTCTGCGCATCCTTTAATTCCGTTCACAAGTCAGGGCGTGACTTCTGCGCTGAAAGATTCTTTCACCTTAACCCAGCTTTTAAAAGAAGAAAATGACCTTCAGGAAACCTTCAAAAAATATGAGGAAGAAAGAAGACCGGAGATCGACATTCACATCAACAACGGCCGTATTTTATTGAACCAGTTTCTGTTACCACTAAGCGAACAGCCAAAAAACACTTTACCCATTTCATACAAATAAAAAATGTTTACAAATAACGATATCAATTTCGAAGCTCTGAAAAGAAAAGCCTACAACGGCAGATGGGCAACCCTTGAAGACGGCATCATCCCTTTAACAGCTGCAGATCCTGATTTCAGAATGTCTCCTGCTATCGAGCAGGGAATTATTGAATACATCAAAGACGGATATTTAAGCTACGGACCGTTTTCCGGTTTGCCCGAGTTTAAAAGAAGTGTTGCAGAACACTTTAACAGCGGTAAAAACGGAAATTTCACTCCTGAAAATGTTTTGGCAGTCAACAGTGCTGCGATGGGAATGTACATGGTCGCCAACTATGTTCTGAATCCCGGTGATGAAGCGATTATTTTTGATCCGGTAGATTTTTTATTTAAAAAAACCGTAGATGCTGTTGGTGGAAACATTAAACTTTGCGCGGTAGATTCTAAGACAGGAGACATCGATTTGGAAATGTTGGTTTCGTTAATCGGCCCAAAAACAAAACTGATCAGCATCTGCAACCCACACAATCCGGTTGGACGTGTTTACTCAAAAGAAATTTTAATCAAAATCTCTGAAATCGCCGCGGCTCACGACCTTTGGGTAATGAGCGATGAGATTTGGAGCGATATTGTTTACGATCAAAAAGAATTCAACACCTACTCTTCTGTTTCAGAGGCGGCAAAAAAGAAAAGTTTCACCGTTTTCGGTTTCTCCAAATCTTACGGAATAGCTGGTTTAAGAATCGGTGCCGTTTTATGCAATGATCAGGAGCTGCTGGATGATTTCACAGAAAAATCTCAGTTTAATTCAACGATTGAAGGGGTTTCTACTTTATCTCAGATTGCCGCGAGTGTTGCCATTGATAAAGCTAAACCGTGGTTCAATGATTTTCTCGCTCATTTACAAAGCAACAGAGATTTTGCATACAACACGCTGAAAAACTCAGGTATTTTAACGCCAAATCACCCTGAAGCCACGTTTGTAATTTTCCCAAAAATTGAAAATGGAATGTCGAGCGATGCTTTCGCACAACACGTTCTGAAGCAAGGCAAAGTTGCCATTGTTCCAGGCTCCGAAAGATGGTTTGGAAAAGGTGCAGAAGGCCATGTGAGGATTTGTTTTTCAACTTCGCAGGAGATTTTGGAAGAGGGTCTAAACAGGATCTTAAAGAGTTTTTAAGTTAAAAATAAATTAAGAAATGGCTGAATCTTTTGATCCAGCCACTTCTTTTTAATTTATTACAATTTATTTCTTAGAAACCCTATACAGTTTCCCACTATCCGTCACCCCATAAAGATTTCCGTCAGAGCCATTCAAAACATCTCTGAATCTTTCTTTCTGATCTAACAACAGACGCTCTTCACCCACAACTTTATTGTCTTTTAAAATAATTCGGTTGATGTGTTGTCCGCTCAGACAGGCGATGAAAAGATTGTTTTTCCATTCTTCAATATTTCCGGTGTAGAAAGTGACTCCACTTGGAGAAACTACCGGATCCCAGTAATAAACCGGCTGTTCAGTGCCTGCTTTTTGCGTAGTTCCGTTATTGATTTTGTCGCCGTTGTACTCAATTCCGTAGGTTACATCGCCCCAACCGTAATTTTTTCCGGGCTGGATCAGATTGATTTCATCTCCACCCCTCGGTCCCATTTCAATATCCCAAAGCTGTCCTTTTTCATCCAAAGCCAAACCCTGAGGACTTCTGATTCCGAAAGCGTAGATTTCTGGTTTATAACCGGCTTTTCCAATGAATGGATTTCCCTCAGCAGGTTTTCCATCTTTGGTAATTTTTAGAATTTTACCTAAATAATTGTCTGTTTTCTGAGCATAAACTCTTGTCTCTTTATCAGATCTTTCGCCGGTGCTAACAAAAAGATTTCCGTCTTTGTCAAACTGAAGACGGCTTCCATAATGTTTGTCACCATCGTATGTTGGTGTTGCTCTGAAGATTACTTTCACTTCTGAAATATTTTTCAGGTCAGCAGATAATTTGCCTTTGGCAACTGCTGTATGATTTCCGTCTCCGTAAGGTTCAGAGTAGCAGAAATAAATCATATTATTTGTTTTGAAATCGGGATCTAAGGCAACATCAAGCATTCCTCCCTGCCCTTTATCATCCACTTTTGGGAAGCCTTCGATTTTAGAAACTGTTTTACCGTCTGTAGAAACTACATTGATGAAACCTGATTTTTCGGTAATTAAAAAACGTCCGTCCGGAAGGTTAATGATACCCCACGGTTTTCCGAGAGATGTATTGAGTATTTCAACGTTGTAAGGTGTTGTGGTTTTTACCGGAGCAACGCGTGTCTGTCCGGCAAATGCCGGTTTGTAGTTCGTATTGGGTTTTTCTTCTTTGGCTGATGGTTCACTGGGTTTTCCCTTTCCCTGACATGAAACAATGGTTGTCGCAGAAGCTAATAAAATAGGTAAGAAAATCTTGTTCATAATTAATTTTTAATGGGTTACACAATTCAGACGAAAAATAATGCCATAAAAATTTGCATAATAAATATTTTACTCTACATTTGTAGAATAAAATATAAACTTGTAGAATATGAATGAAATAAAACTGACAGACTCCGAGAAAACTTTAATGGAAATTCTCTGGGAAAAAGAGAAAGCTTTCATGAAAGAGATTCTGGAAGCTTATGACGCTCCAAAACCTGCCACTACAACAGTTGCAACACTTCTCAAAAGAATGCAGAACAAAGATCTGGTGGGATTTACGCTGTACGGAAACTCAAGAGAATATTTTCCGAAAGTAGCAAAAAGCGAATATTTTAAGGATGAAATGACAACGATGATTGACCGTTTTTTCAACTCTTCGGTTACTCAGTTTGCTTCGTTCTTTACGTCAAATTCCAAACTGACGCAGAAAGATCTGAAGGAACTCCGGGACATTATAGACCAACAGATAAAAAAGTAATTATGGAAACTTTCATATTAAAAACCGTTATCTGCTCAGGAATTCTGTTCGGATTGTACCATTGGTTTTTGGCAAAGGAAAAGACATTTGTTTTCAACCGTTTTTACCTGATTTTTTCGGTTATTTTTTCACTTACAATTCCATTTCTGACAATTGAGTTGCCGAATTTAAAAGAAGAAAAATCAAATTTGGTAGTCGGAGAGGAAATTCCTCAACAGGTCTTCACGCAACAGATCACCGAAGAAAGCAGTTTTGATTTCAATCAGATCATTCTGGCTGTTTACTGTTTGATTGCTGTACTTTTTCTGGCAAAATTTATTATCTCAATTTTAAAAATTAAAAGTTTAAAGGGAAGAAGATTAATTTACAAAAGCAAAAATATTGTTTTACTTCAAGAGGATCTCGCACCATTCAGTTTTTGGAATACCATTTATATTTCTGAAAAATCTTTCAGCAATTCCGGAATTGACAACAGAGTTTTCATGCACGAGGAAATTCACATTCAGCAGAAACATTCGCTTGATTTGATTTTCATCGAATTAACAAAAGCCGTTTTGTGGATCAATCCTTTCTTTTATTTTTATAAAAGTGCGATGGTCAACAATCATGAATTTCTGGCAGACGAAGAAGTAATCAACAAAAATATTAACATTAAAAACTATCAGGAACTGATTTTACAGGAAGTTTTGAAACAGCAAAATATCCCTCTGACCCATCAGTTTAATTTTAACAACACTAAAAAACGATTTATTATGATGACAAAACAAAATTCAAAGTTTGCCAAAGCAAAAAAGTTTCTGGCGGTACCTGTGTTTGCAATTGCTGCGTTTGTATTTGCTGAAAAAGTATATGGCAATAATATCGATGATCTGAAAAGTGATTACGGAATAAAAATTAGTCCAATAAAATCATCACTCAACCATTCAGAAGCTTACAAAGAATTCACTAAAATAATTGAAAAATATGATCAAATAATCAAGAATCGGGATCATGAAAAATTCACCAAAGAAGTTCCGCGGGAAGTGCTTGTAAATTTAGCTGACTTATTTGACAAATTTAATTCTAAGGATCTGACTGAGGCACCGATTTGGGTGAAATATACAGAAATAAACAGAGAAATACCTACCATAAATCAGATGAATAAATTTCTGAGTTCCCGCTACAACATTAGTATTGATGGTAAAGTGGTTGAGAATAAAGATTTAAAAAATTATAAAAACACGGATTTTTATCATGTCTACATTTTAAAGGTTCTTCCTACAAATCCAGATTATGGAAAATATGATTACGGGGTAATTCTATACACAAAAGCATTCGCGAAAAAATATAACAGCGCAAAAAATATAACTGTTTCATTTAAAGTCGATATGGCAGAATACAAACAATGGGTTCAGAACGATACTATTGCACCTAAGAAGCGCAAAGAAACCAAAGCTGAAATAAAAAAAATAAAACCTGAAGATATTAATGTAAACGAATACCCGCCTGTTGCTATGCCAAAACCTGTGCAGACTGTAGAGCAGACTCCAGCAGAATATCCCGGTGGTATGGATCTTATGAGAAAAGGAATGGGAGAAAATTTCAATCCGGCGCCTTTTGAAAAATTATCGGGAACAGTTAAAGCGAGCATTTTGATTTCAGTTGATGAGAATGGGAAAACTACCGATATAAAAGTAACAGGACCAAACAGTGAATTTAATAAAGAAGCATATCGAGTAACAGAACTGATGACTGCCGGAAAAATCTGGAAACCAGCTACAGAAAACGGCAAACCTGCTAAAAGCGTTTACAAACTCCCACTTGCCATGAAGTTTGAAAATACTGCACCAATAAAATAGATATTATGAGGCTTTTCTCAATTTCCGTATTGGTCTGCATAATTTACAGTTGCTCCGGAAATAATTTCAGTCAATACTCACAGTATAACACAAAAGCCTATTGCTACGAAGACCAGCAATATCTCTGCTTGAGCAATGACAGTTTAAAATTGAAATTTGTGAGTTTTGGTGGATTTAAATTTGCATCCAGCGATGAAGAATTCAAAAGATTAAATAAGAAAAAACCAAAATTTAAAAACATTCTTTTCTACGGCGACGACCGATACATCAAGACAGATTATTATGTTTTGCTTGATAATAAAAAAAGAAAGAAAGGCTACGCCTATAAAGACAGCATCATCGGGAACAGACATTTTACAGTTGCAGTAAATGATTCCTGCCATGAAAGTAATAAGAAATTTCTTCTGAAAGGTTTGAGAAATTTATGATTTTTAAAAGTGTCCTGATTTTTTCGGGATGCTTTTTTCATTTCTAAAAGTATTATGATCCCGCGCTTCTGCTTAAACGTTTTTATTTCCTAAATTTGTTCAATGCAATTCAAACTTCAATCAGAATATCAACCTACAGGAGATCAGCCTACAGCAATAGAAAAACTGACAGGCGGCGTTGAAATTGGTGAAAAATATCAGACGCTTTTAGGAGTTACCGGTTCGGGTAAAACATTTACCGTTGCCAATGTTGTGAATAATGTGCAGCGGCCGACTCTGGTTCTGGCCCACAACAAAACTTTGGCGGCCCAACTTTTTATGGAGTTTAAAGAATTCTTCCCTGAAAATGCCGTTGAATATTTTGTAAGCTACTATGATTACTACCAACCTGAAGCCTACATTGCCAGCTCAGGAACGTATATCGAGAAAGACTTAAGCATCAACGAAGAAGTTGAAAAGCTGCGTCTTTCGGCAATTGCAAGTTTACTTTCAGGAAGAAGAGATATTTTGATTGTTGCTTCAGTATCATGCATTTACGGTGTCGGAAACCCTGCAGAATTTCATAAATCACTGATTTCTTTGGAAATTGGTGAGAAAACTACGAGAACCGCACTGCTTCATTCTTTGGTTAATGCACTGTATTCCAGAACGCTAAGCGAGTTCCAGAGAGGTACGTTTAGGGTGAAAGGTGATGTGATTGACATCTTTCCAGCTTATGCCGACAACGGAATCAGAGTACAGTTTTTTGGAGACGAAATTGAAAAAATTCAGAGTTTTGATCCGGTTTCAGGAAATGTAACGTCCAATTTTGAATCTATCCAGATTTATCCTGCCAATCTTTTTGTGACTTCAAAGGAAACTTTGAACGGAGCCATCAGAAATATTCAGGATGACATGGTGAAGCAGGTTGATTTTTTTGGTTCAATTGAAAAACCTCTGGAAGCCAAAAGACTTCAGGAAAGAACCGAACTCGATCTTGAAATGATTAAAGAACTTGGCTACTGCTCAGGAATTGAAAACTATTCGCGATATTTAGACGGAAGATTGCCAGGATCACGACCGTTTTGTCTTTTAGATTATTTCCCGAAAGATTATCTGATGGTGATTGACGAAAGTCACGTTACTGTTCCGCAGGTTCATGCCATGTACGGTGGCGACAGAAGCCGTAAAGAAGCACTTGTAGAATATGGTTTCCGTCTTCCCGCTGCGATGGATAACCGTCCCTTGAAGTTTGAAGAATTTGAAGCGATACAGAATCAGGTCATTTATGTTTCCGCAACTCCGGCAGATTATGAACTGGAGAAAACCGGTGGCGAATATATTGAGCAGATCATCCGTCCAACCGGACTTTTGGATCCTATTATTGAAATCAGACCTTCTTTAAATCAGATCGATGATTTGATGGAAGAAATTAATAAAAGAGCTGAATTGGATGAGAGGGTTTTGGTGACAACTTTAACCAAGAAAATGGCGGAAGAGCTTACCAAGTATTTCACAAAATTCAGCATCAGAACGCGTTACATTCACTCTGACGTGGAGACTTTGGAGCGTATTCAGATTATGCACGATCTCCGTGTCGGACTTTTTGATGTGCTGATTGGTGTCAATTTATTGAGAGAAGGTTTAGATTTACCTGAAGTGTCTTTAGTTGCCATTTTGGATGCTGATAAAGAAGGAATGCTGAGAAGCCGAAGATCGATGATCCAAACCGTTGGCCGTGCTGCAAGAAACATCAACGGAAGAGCCATCATGTATGCCGATAAGATCACAAAATCAATGCAGGCTACTTTGGATGAAACTGAGTACCGTCGTGCTAAGCAGATGACTTACAATCAGGAACACGGAAAAGTTCCGACAGCTTTAAACAAGAAGATTTCTGAAAATCTTGTGGGAAGAAGCAAAGATTTCCCTGATGAAAAATATACTCAGAAAGAGATTACACAAAAAGTTGCTGAAACCAAAGCGAATTATTCTACCGAAGATGTGGCAAAAATTGTTTCACAGAAACAAAAGGAAATGGAGGCTGCTGCGAAAAATTTAGACTTTATAAAAGCTGCAAAACTGCGTGATGAAATTGAAGCGTTGAAAAACTAACGTTTTGGAAGCAAAAACTTATAAAACTTAAGAATTTTTTTCATTTTCCGTTTACGAACCATTCCGTTGATGGCTTCGGTGATTCTGTTGAAGCAGTAATCGCCCGATGATCCGACAAGTTGTGCATACTCATCACTGATCATTCTAATCACTTCGGAATCAGATGTTAAACGCGCAAAGTTTTTTAATCTCTTATCTAAATTCATCTCCTGATGGAAGCTCATTCTGTTGAGATCGACCATATAGAACTGACTTCTTCCACTCTCATTTTTGATGATGAAATTTCCCGGTGCATTGTCTAAAAATTCAAATCCCTCCTCATGCAGACGAAATATTAACTGAGCATATTCACGGATGATTTTCTCTCTCTCCGGAAACGACTGGTTCACAATAACTTCCATCAAAGTTGGAGAATCTTCGAGTTGACGGCTGATGTAATAACTTGATGTCACGCCCCAAAAGTCAAAGTTTTCAATGTAGGCAACAGGTTCAGGTGTATGAAAACCTTTGCTTAAAAGAAGCTGTGCATATTCAAAAGACCTTTTTGCCTTAGATTTTCTGTAATATTTATAAACGTGTCGGTTTATAACGTTGTGCTGCTTAAAGGATTTAAAATTGAATCTTTCTCCATCAATATCAAAGATTTTAACCACATTTCTGCTTCCGGGACCAATAAGAATTCCACCCGTTTTAAAATTTTTTAAAACATTTAAAATTTTAGTCTCGACATGACGGAAACCATCGGCATAAAAACTTTTCATAATCAACGTTTCTTAATTTGTTACAGAATATTTTTCAGGTGGTTGATAATTTCATCAGTAGAATGCTCATTGGTATTAACCGCAAAACTTGCTTCATTATAAGGTTTGTACACTTCTTCTTCAGTAACCATGAAAAGACCAACCGTTGGTGTATTTACCGCACTTGCCAAATGCATTACACCATTATCTGCGGCAATAAAAACTTCACAATTGGTAATAAATCCACCCATTTCACGGATGTCTTTGCTGTAAAAAGACGGCGCACTGAAATTAATTTTAGAGATATTTTCTACCGGTAAAAGTTCTACGATATTGTAATTGGGAAATGCCGTTTCCAGCTTTTCGTAAAAGGCATTCCACCATTCTTCGGAGTAACATTTTGCTCCGGTTGCGTTGGTAAAAAGACAGATCGATTTCCTGTCATTTTTTACAAGATTGTTCAGCTTCTCTTTTCCTTCTTCAATTTCAGCTTCGCTTAATTTTATATCTAAATCAGGAATTTTAGAACCGCTTCTGTCGATATCCAACTGACTTAAGAAATCTCTCAGGCTATAAATTGAATTTTTCGCAGCGTGACGGTAATCTGAAAATTCAGATTGCAATTTTTCATCCGTATCCCCAAAAACTTTGTACTCTGATCTTGCCATAGAAGTTGACAACTTCCCAGATGAAGAACCATAACTAGCGTTGATGACCAAGTCATATTTTCTACTCTTCAATGTTGCCCAACCTTTAATGTACTGAAACAAACTGCTGAAAGGTTTTTTGGGAAGCTGAATGATGCGGTCTATATTTTTATAATTTTTGTAAATAATGGGCGTAATTCCACCTTTTACAAAAAGATCAATTTTTGCCTCCGGAAAAGTGTCAATAACTTCCTGCACCAAAGGCGACAGAAGAAGTAAATTTCCAAGCCTGTGGTTGGGTCTGGAAATTAATATTTTTTTTATTGGAATATTTCTTTTTACAATGCCTCCTGCGTGAGATTTACCGACATTTTTGGTAAGACCTCTCATCAAAGACCTTCTGGCCGTATTTACTTTTTTAGATACTTTCATTTAGAAAAATAAGATCAACGTGCAAAGGTCGTAAATAATCTTGAATGAATCTAATTAATTCCTCAAAGGCCGCAGCAAATCTGTTAGTCCATTGATTTTAATTTCGTACACCGTTGAAAGCTGCATTCCTAATTTGCCCGCCGGCATTCCTTTTTTGTGCATCCATTCCAGATAATTTACCGGAATATCGGCTAAAATAGTTCCTTTATATTTACCAAAAGGCATCTTTACTACGCATATTTCCTGAAGTATTTCAGGCCTTAATCCTTCCATGTATTAAACAATCAAGTCAATTTTATTTTCGAGTTCTTCATCTTTATCGGAAAGCAGAATTTCTTTGGAATCATCCTCAGAAAATTCGTTTCTGTACACCTGAATTAAAAGCAAAGTTAAAGAAACCATGATCGGACCGAATACCAATCCCATAAATCCGAAAAGATTCATCCCCATGATAATCCCGAAAACAGTATTTAAAGGGTGAATATCTTCCAGTTTTTTAAGCAGAGTAAATCTCAGTAAATTATCTGTAACGCCCACCACAATTACACAATAGGCAGCTAGCCCAAGACCTGCTCCTGTATTTCCTTCAGCAATCATAAAAATACAGATTGGAACGTAAATAATTGCCGCTCCAACCACCGGAATCATCGAAGCAGCCGCCGTAAGCGCAAACAAAAGTACAGGACTCGGTGCTCCGAAAATGAAATAGCCAATCAATGCAATAATCCCCTGACCCAAAGCAACAACCGGAATTCCAATCGCATTTGCCATAATCAGTTTACGCATTTTTTCGCCAATCAGCGATACGTTTGATCTTTTTAAAGGAGCTGCTGAACCTAAAATTCTTTCGAATAACCGTGGCTTTTCAAACATAAAATACAGAATGAAATACATCGACATAATCACCGTAAGCGTATTTACCGTGCCGCTTAATGCAGAGGTAGAAAATCTGCCGGCCGTGGTTTTCAGCTTATTCATATTTTCTTTGCTCAGAATATCAATTTTCGTTTTGCTGTACACAAAATCGTGAATTTTATCTATGAATACATTGAACTTGGTCATGTACGCCTGCGCATTTCCCAGTTTTTCAATAAGAAGATCCGCGATAAAATAAACCGGCAAAACGATCACGATAACACTTGCTAGCATCAAAACCAGAGCAGATGCCCAGGGCTTCCATTTCCTCTCTTCCTGCAGATAAAAATTATACTTTCTGCACACGACGTAAATCGTGATGGCTCCCAAAACGGACGGGATAAATAAGGCAAGATTAAAACAAATCAAAGCAACCATAGTAATAATGATTGCTAAAAGGAATACCTGTTTAATTTTAATACCGCTAATCTGTTGATCTTTATTCATGGCTTTTAATTTAGATTAAATTTGTCTTGGCTTTCCACAATACGCACAGTACATGGAATACATTACGACATAAATAAAGGGCAATGTAAATATTATACCAATACAGCAGAGAACAAATCCCAGAACGCTGATTAAAATACCTAAAAGCCCTGTTCCGAGAAAAGTTCCGTAATCTTCTTTGGCAATTGCATACGTTTTACTGATGGCGTCAACAGCTGACAGATTTTCGAATAAAAGAAAGGGTAAACCCAGCATAAACAGCGGGTATACAAAGAAAAACGGCAATCCGCATAATGCTGCAGAGATGGCAAAAATAATATTCGTAATCAAACTGTAGAGTAAAGTCTGACCTAAATTCTGACGAAAACCGATAAATAAATCTGAAAATTCTACAGTCTGTTTATTATTAAATTTATTTGCAATATAAATAAGACCAAGGTGTAAAGGTGCCAGCAAAATATTCCAAAAACTGGAAAATGAATAGTATAAACCGAAACCTGGCTTATCCCAAAACTCATCTTTTGGTCTGGTGAAATTGCTGAAATCATCATAATCTCCCCAAACATTAAATCCGGTAAGAAGTTGCAGTAAAAAATCTCCGATGATGTAAATGATCATTATAACAAACGCGTAGAGAAAAATGCCTTTATAGATTTCAAACGCATGCGAAATAATAGAGCCCGTGCTTCTTTCCGGACTGGAACCTTTCTGGTCAAATTCGTCAAACTGAGACATAGCTATTCATATTTTTATGGTTACTCAAATATAAATTATTTTCACCATAAAAAATTACTCTGCCGGATCTAAATCTTTTTTCTCCTGCCCAAAAATATTTTTGTAAAGTGAATAGATTATAGCATTCCAAAAAGGGAAAGTGAAAAGAATACCGAAGAAAAAAACGATAAAACCGGCATAGCAGAAAATTACTGCCACCAAAACGCAGACAAAAATTTCCAGAAAATTGGTCTTTAAAGCCTTCCAGCCTATTCCTAGAATTTCGATGATTCTTTTATTTTCAAAAAACATCAGCGGAGCCGCAAAAATAGTGAGCATCACCCAGATTACAGGCAAAACAAATGTCTTCCCGATAATGGTGTAAAGAAAAACCCAGAAAATATAGAAACTTATGAATTTAAAGAAGTTAATTCCGATGTATCCTGCAAACAGATCATTAAGTCCAACCTCTTCATTCAAATCCATCTTCCTGTAAATTTGGTAAAATCCTATGTTTAGAGGATAAAGAAAAATTCTCACCGCCATCATTCCTAAAATGAAATACTGAAAACCCTCACTATCAAAAACAGTAGCTACATCTGTCTGGAAATCTTCAAGACCGCTTTTGCCAACATTCTGATAATTAATGTAAGCCGTAAGTAAGTTTTCAATTACATTATATTTAGTTCCTAAATAATAAAATACAGTGAAGTAAATTCCAAAATAAATAATCGAAAACATTACCTGTAAACCCAAAGTCTTGCTCCAGTAAGAAAATGCCTGCTTTAAAATAAGATCGATTCCCGCTTTTTGGGGATATTGTTGCTGCATCAGAAAAAATTTTATGCAAAAGTAAACATCAATAACTACTTTTGCGGAATGTTTTTGGCAAATCATCCAAATTTTAAAAGAATGGATGAACTTTCAGAGAAGAAAGTTCCGTTTTTTTTCATGACCGATTTTCTTTGTGAAAATATTTTGGTTTACACTGAAAGCGAACTTGACAATTCAGGCTTGTTGATTGATTTTCAATCCTTTTCAAACGCAAAACAGAAAGATGACCTAACTACAAAAACTGATTTTAAATCTTTTCCTGAAACCGTGGAAGAATTTAAAAAAGGCTTCGTTCACGTACAGAATAACCTAAGGCTAGGAAACTCATACTTAACCAATTACACAAGAAAAACAGAGATAGCGACCAACCTCAGTTTAGAGGAAATTTTCTATCATTCTCAGGCAAAATATAAGGTGTTATCTGAAGATTTTTTCGTATTTTTTTCTCCTGAAACTTTCGTCAAAATAATCAACGGTAAAATTTATACGTATCCGATGAAAGGTACTATCGATGCATCTTTAGACAATGCCGCAGAAGTTTTGAAAAATGATCCTAAAGAAAAAGCAGAGCATTACACCGTCGTAGATCTGTTGAGAAACGATTTAAGCATGGTTGCTGATGACGTAACGGTTGACAAATTTCAGTTTATCGATTTTCTGAAGACAAAACAGAAGGATCTTTTTGCCATGAGTTCAGAAATATCAGGTAATCTGAAGCCGGAATTCCGGGGCAAAACTGGAAGCATTATGCAGAAACTTCTGCCTGCAGGCTCAATATTAGGAGCTCCAAAACCCAAAACTTTAGAAATCATTCTGGAAGCAGAAGGTTTCAACAGAGGTTTTTACACCGGCGTTTCTGGCTGGTTTGACGGTGAAAACCTCGACAGCTGCGTGATGATCCGTTTTATTGAAAAGGAAAACGGGAAACTATATTTTAAAAGTGGTGGCGGAATTACGCACATGAGCAAATTAGAAGACGAGTACGAAGAAATGAAAAACAAAATCTATGTCCCAATTCATTGAAAGCATAAAAGTAGAAGACCAGAAAATTTTTCTTGCCGATCTTCATCAGAAAAGAATCAACGGTACTTTTTCTCACTTCGGGAAAAGCGATCCCATAGACCTTCAGAAGATTTTTAAGCATCTGCAGCACAATGAAGACGGCTTATACAAATTGCGTCTGGTTTATGATTTAGACAAAAAAATCCGCACCCAAATGATTCCGTATGCGATACCGGAAATTCACACTTTTCAGTTGGTGGAAAACAACAGCTACGACTATTCATTTAAATTTGAAGACCGTAAGGAACTCGATAAAATGAAAATGAAATCACGGTCTGAAGAGATTATTATTGTAAAAAACAACCACATCACCGATACTTCTTTTTCCAATATTTTATTTAAAAAAGGGAAAGACTGGTTTACACCGACAACATATCTTTTAAATGGAGTTCAGCGTCAGCATTTGCTTAAATCCAAAAAAATAAAAGAAACAGAAATCACTTTACAAAACCTGAAAGACTTTTCTCATTTTCAGCTCATTAATGCAATGAATGATTTTGATGATATGTTCATTTATCCGATCGACAAAATCGTCAACCTTCCAGGAAGCGAGGATTATCTGGATTTGTAAACTTAAAATTTTTAATTCTTAATCTCAGACTCAACCTTAACCTCAACCTGGAAACTACAAAGATTTAAAATAAGTTTTCAAAATATCAGCATTGCTTTTACCTGCTGTGACCACTTCCAGAATTTTTGGCTGAATATCGGCTTTAAAGAAATTTTCCATCACACGGTCGAGCGTCATTTCATCTTCCACTTTTGTGTAGGAAAACCCGAAATGTTTTGCTAAAAATTCTACATTTTTGTGGTGTTTTGTAGAGATAAATTCATCTACCGTATTCGAGTTGGCATTTCCCGGTCCCGGAATAATTTTAAAAATATTCCCTTCCCCATTATTGAATATAATAATTCTTGTAAACGGCGGAATATACTGATTCCAAAGCCCATTAACGTCGTACATAAAACTCAGATCTCCTGTAAGCAGAAGCGTTGGTTTTTCATTTTTAATGGCAAAGCCCATTGCTGTGGAAGTACTTCCGTCGATGCCGCTTGTTCCGCGGTTGCAGTAGATTCTTCTCTTTCCGAAATCAAACAGTTGAGCATAACGAATAGCCGATGAATTGCTGAAATGGATATTATAGTTTTCCGGAACGCTGTGCGAAACTTTATTGAAAAAATAAAAGTCTGAGTATTCAGCAAGATTAAGATACTGTTCGTGTTTCAAATCTTTTTTATCCCTCAGAACATCCCAAAGATTGTAATAAGGTTTTGGTTCAAGCGTTGCAAAATTCAAAAGTTTTGAAAAAAACAGTTCAGGCTTAACTTCAATTTTCTGCGTCAGTGCAAAATAAGTGTCAGGCTGCCAAACCTCATCCAGATGCCAGTGCTGTTTGGGATGGGCGCTTCTTAAAAACTGTTTTACTCTTTTTGAAACCACATTCTGACCAACCGTAATCAAAAGATCGGGAGCATATTGTCTGTAATCTTCATCTGTAAAACCTGTAATATATCTGTCGATATGTTTAAAAAATTTCTCGTGATAAAGATTTGAATTTGTTTCACACAGAACCACAACCGTATGGTTTTTCACCAGCTGCGTCAGTTGATTTTCAAGTTCGGCACTGTAATCTCTTGTTCCCACCAAGATCATAATACGCTGAGATGTGTTCCAGTCGGCAGCGAGGTTGGATGGCATTTCGTATTCTTTCTGACGGATTGTATGTTCTACAGAAGGAAAAGTGGGAAGTTCAGAGACAAGCTCATACAAGGGTTCTTCCAGAGGAATATTGATATGAACGGGACCTCTTTTCTCAAAACAAAGTTCAATGGCTTTTTTAATCGTTTCAGAATTGATATTTTCTGCATCATCTTTGGAATCTTCCAAAAGCTGAAAATCTCCGTAAGAATGCTGATGGAAAAGATTGTTCTGACGAATGGTCTGTCCGTCAAAAATATCGGTATAGTCTGTCGGGCGGTCTGCCGTGAGAATTAACAGGGGAATATTTGAATAAAAAGCTTCCGTTACCGCAGGATAGTAATTGGCCGCTGCCGAACCACTTGTACAGGTAATTACAACAGGTTTTTTCTCACTGATCGCCATACCCATTCCTACAAACGCAGCACTTCTTTCATCAACAATCGAGAAACAGTTGAAGCTGTCAATTTCAGAAAAATGGATGGCCAAAGGAGCGTTTCTCGATCCCGGCGAAATGATAATATCTGAAATCCCGTACTGCTGAAGAAGATGTGCAAGAACCTGCACACTGCGTTTTGAAGAATATTTTTTCATAGAGCAAATTTACTTCATAATTAATTAATTTTAAAATGATTTGGAACGAGTTTTTGTCTTGGCAGAAATTGTCATTGCGAGTCTACTTTGTCATTGCGAGGAACGAAGCAATCTAAACAATGTTGCTTCTGCACTTTGAACAGATTGCTTCGTCGCTCCTTCTCGCATTCACGTAAAAAGTTTAATTTTATATAAATCTTCTGTATTATGAAACCCGGTTTTATCTACATCATGACAAATTAAAATAACAATACACTTTATGTAGGCGTCACCTCTAATCTGCTTCAAAGGATAAGTGAACATAAAGAAAAGCGCTACAATAATTCTTTCAGCAGCAGATACAATCTGACAAAATTGGTTTATTGGGAAGCTTTTCAGGAAATTGGTGATGCCATCGATCGTGAAAAACAAATAAAAGGTGGCTCAAGGCAAGCTAAACTAAATCTGATCAATTATCTTAATCCAGAATGGAGAGATTTATATGAAGATGTAAAACTGGAATTTGAAAATTTAGGATTGGGATTTTAAGCGGTATTATTGAAAAAAACAAGATTTTTCCATTTATGATAAGTCTGAAGCTAGCTCTCTCACACTGGTTTTCATAGTACAACAGATTACTTCGTTCCTCGCAATGACGATGTTGATAAGATTTTTTATCTAATCTACAATTAAAAAGAAACTTTAATTTGCTTAAAAAATTCTGTAAATTAGCCCCACGTAAAATTTCTATAAAATGGATAAAATACCTAGTGTAGACCTGCGTGATTTCCTTTCGGACAACCCGGAACGCAAACAGAAATTTGTAAATGAAATCGGAAAAGCTTACGAAGAAATTGGTTTTGTTGCCTTAAAAGGACATTTCCTTGATGACCAACTCGTAGACGATCTTTATGGAGAAGTAAAAAACTTCTTTGAACTTCCCACAGAAACCAAACAAAACTACGAAATCCCCGGAATCGGCGGACAGCGCGGCTATGTAGGCTTCGGAAAAGAAACAGCAAAAGGATTTAAAAAAGGTGACCTTAAAGAATTCTGGCATTTCGGACAGTATGTTTCGGATGACTCCAAATACAAAAGCGAATATCCTGACAACGTTGTTGTAGACGAGCTTCCAAAATTTAATGAAGTAGGTAAAGAAGCTTACCAGATGCTTGAAAAAACAGGTAAATATGTTCTGAGAGCCTTGGCATTATATCTTGGTCTTGACGAGTTTTATTTTGATGATAAAATCGCAGAAGGAAACTCTATTTTAAGACCTATCCATTATCCGCCAATCACGCAGGAGCCTGATGATGCAGTAAGAGCTGCGGCTCACGGAGACATCAACCTGATCACTCTTCTGATGGGTTCTCAGGGAAAAGGTCTTCAGGTTCAAAACCACAAAGGCGAATGGATTGATGCCATTGCAGAACCGGACGAACTGATGATCAACGTTGGAGATATGCTTTCAAGACATACCAACAATAAATTAAAATCTACGATTCACAGAGTGGTCAATCCGCCAAGGGAATTGTGGGGAACTTCAAGATATTCTATACCTTTCTTCATGCACCCGGTGAGCGAAATGTCGCTGAATGCTCTTGAAAACTGTGTAGATGAAAACAATCCTAAGCTGTATGAAGATACAACCGCCGGAGAATTTTTACACGAAAGATTAATTGAACTGGGATTGATTAAGAAATAATTTTGAAACCGAACTTTTCAGTTCGGTTTTTTTCTGTTGTAATTTCTAACGGAATACTTCGCCGGTTTCTACCTTTAAATCCGGGAAAAGTGTTGATGTAAGCAACTGACCGTCGGAGAAAGGTTTTAAACCAATATACTTACCCTCCTGCAACACAAAGATATTAATTGATCTTTCCTCCGGATATACCAACCAATATTCCGAAACTCCTGCTTCCTGATACAGATCAAATTTTGTATCCATTTCTTTCTGAGAATTTCCCGGAGAAAGAATTTCAATAACCAAATCCGGTGCACCTACACATTTTTTGCCGTCAGCAATTTTTTGAAGATCACAAACCACAAAAAGATCAGGCTGTACCACCGTAAAAATATCTTTGTTTTCCTGCATCGATTTTTTCATATCCACCAATACGACATCCGCCGGAGCATAAAAATACTGACAGGTTTTTCCGTTTAAATACTGATGCAGAATAATATTGATATTTTTGGATACCGTTTGATGTACGAGATTCGGCGCAGGACTCATCTTCAGAATTTTACCTTTGATGAGCTCTACTCTTTCTTTAAATTTCCAGTGCAGATAGTCTGCGTATGAATAGGTTTTATTCAAATCCAACAAGCTGATATCTGTAATATAATTATCCATAACATTTTTTCTTTTCAAAAGTACAAAATTTCTTCTTCTTGGTTTTTAATTATCCTAATAACAGATCTAAAACAACCTCAGCTGCTGTTCCCTCGTCCCGGTAAAACCATCTGTAGAAAGTTTGGGAAATTCTTTTCCTTCGAAAAACTTCTTTCTGCCGATTTTAAAGGTGTTGTGAATCATTTCTGCGATATTGCCTTCACCTTTCTGCCTGTCGAAATATTTCTTTTCACCCAGTTTTCCGCCGCGCATTGATCTGATTAAATTTAAAACCTTTTGGGCTCTGTCGGGAAAAGCAGTTTCAATCCATTTGACGAAAACGGGTTCTACAGAATCATTTAATCTCACCAAAGTATAACCGAAACTTTGAGCTCCCGCTTCAGAAATTGCTTTTAAAATACCCAATGGTTCATCACTGTTCAATCCCGGAATAATTGGCGCGACCATCACGTGAGTAGGTATTCCGTTTTGAGACAGAATTTCTACAGCTTTCAGCTTATTTTTTGCTGAACTTGTTCTCGGTTCCATTTTTCGACGTAATTCTTCGTTGATGGTGGGAATGCTCAGAGAAACTGAAACCAAATTCTGTTCAGCCATCGGTTTCAGAATATCCAAATCCCGCAGAACCAAGGCGTTTTTGGTGAGAATATTTACAGGATGTCTGTAGTCGAGACAAACCTGCAACAACTTTCTTGTAATTTCAAACTGTCTTTCCGCAGGCTGATAGCAATCGGTGTTGCCGGAAAGCAAGATGGGTAAAGGCTGATAACCTCTTTTTCTGAAAAATTTCTCCAACAATTCAGGAGCATTTTTTTTGACCATGATTTTTCTTTCAAAATCAATTCCGGCACTGTAGCCCCAGTATTCATGGGTCGGTCTTGCAAAACAATACGAACAGCCGTGCTCGCAGCCCTGATAAGGATTCATAGAATATTCCATTGGCAAATCGGCGCTTTTGACTTGATTAACAATGGTCTTGGGAAAGACTTCCGTGAAAGTGGTTTTTACATTTTCAAGATCTTCATCATCGGGCTCAAAAGTATATCTGTCAAAACGGTTGTTGACGTTTCGCTGTGCTCCCTGGCCTTTTATGATATTTTCGTCTTTCATTGTTCCTGTAAAAATATAACCGGAATATTATAAAGTAATAAGTTTTAAGACTGAAGTTTTCCACAAAAAAATCCGGCACACCAAAAATTTGGAAATGCCGGAAATTGTAAGACAAATATAATTGTATACTACTTCTGCGGTTTGTTATTTCATAGCAAAATACTCTACACCGTGCTCATCTTCGGCATCTACTCTGTCGTGATGTCTATGATAGTCACCATAGTAATCGTTGTATTTCTTCTGTTTTTTTTCCAATATCTTCTTGATTCCGATAAAACTTAATGCAGCCAGAAGGCCTATTCCTCCTGCAAGTAAAATTCCTGCTTCTTTTTTCATATTATGAAATTTTTTGTTTTAGACGAAAGCAAATAATGTACCTTTTGAAATGGTGGCAATAATAAATTTTGTTAAAGAACAGATTTTTATATCCTTATTTTGTGGTTTGATAATTGTAGTTTGAAACTAAAAATATTATTATGGAAAACAAAGATACAGGTGACCAAATGACCACGCTGAGCCAGGTAATGACCAGACTCGCCCAGAGAGGAATTCACAGAGAATACAGAATGGATGAGGAAGGAAATATGAAACTGGACAATTCTGAAAGAACATATGAACCGATCAACCTCACCATTTTAAGAACCTACCGTTTTGAAGGTGACAGCAACCCCGCAGACAGTGCCGTGCTCTATGTAGTGAAAGACCACGAGAGAAACATCGGTTTTATTTTAGATTCCTATGGCGCAGAAAGCAATTATCCCGGACATAAATTTGATGAATTTTTAAGAGATATTCCGGTAGAAGAAGACGATGAATTCAGCATTGACTGAAAAAAATTTTATAAAATTAAATCCGAAACTGATTACTTAGTTTCGGATTTTTCTTTTTTCCTGAATACGCCTTTCATAAAGCCTTTTTTCTTTGGAGGTTCTTCTGTTTTTGATGGAGATTTTGCTTCTTCTTTCACAGATTTTGTCACATCTTTTACAGTTTCCGTAGTTTTAGCAAGGCTCTCGCCGATGAGCGTTTTCTTCAGACCGTCTTCGATCCCTTTCCAGAACATATTGAAGAACGATTTTGTCGGATCACGCTCAACACCTTCCACTTCCACAGATTCAGGGAATTTGTCGGAAGTACTCTTAATGAAAACATTTGCGACGGCACTCAGCAGATTTTTCTTTGCCTTCGTCTGTTTATCTAAGAGGGCGATTTTTAAATCTTTATGTTTTAATTTAAAACTTCCTCCTAAACCTTTCGGATTACCTTTAAAATCAAAAAGCATCTCCTGAATCGTGCCGGTTGCAGAAACATTCATATAAGGAACGATAAACGCATTCAGCGATGATGCAGGAATTCCCGTTGCGCGGCCGGCAATTCTGAAACGGTCACTTTGATCTGCCGTATTAAAATTCCAGTTGACAGAAAGTGGCGAAGCATTGAGGAAAGAACAGTCGATTTTAATTTTAACTTCGGTCGGTTTTCCTTTCATTTTGGCAGAATTCAGATTTTGCACGTGCATATTGAAGTTGCTGAAGGTCAGTTTTCCCGGTCCGTCACTTTTTTTTGTGTCTTCTTCGTATTCGAGATAGGAATTTTTGAGGTATAAATGGTCAACAAACATCGGGATGTTGATCGATCTCAACATTTTAGAATATAACGGTTTTATTTTCGGATCATCCGCAGGAACTTTACTTCTGAAAATATTGGCATTGGCATTTGAAATTGTTACGTTGCTTGCGCGAATCGATTTGTTTTCCGAGAAGAAATCCAAGTCGCCGGCAGCAGAAATCTGAGAAAATTTAAGATCATACAGATCACTTTCAACCGGAATCATTTTGATAAACTGAGCTCTTGAAACCAGTGGCTTCATCGCAAAATTACTGATGACCGCCTTGTTTTTAGCTAAATTTAAATTTCCGACAGTCATCAGATAAAATTTTGTTTTATAGGAAAAATTGGATGAGGAAAGACTGTAATCTTTTACTTTAAAGGCGAGACCGGAATTATCTGTCCTGGGAGCAATTTCCAGATTGCTGATTTGCGCATTGAGCTGTTTGAATGATAACGGCTGATTATCTTTATCTAAAGTAAAATCTGAATTTTTCAGCTGAATATTTCTGATCGTTACAGGAAACTGAATACCTGCAAAATTTTGCTTTTTCTTCACTGCCTTTTCGCCAGAAGGAATGTATACTCCGGCAACGCCATCCACCAGGACATTTTTTACATCCAGATTGAGTTTTTTGTCCTCAATCTTCCAGTCGTTAATATTGAACGCAATTTGTTTAAGTTTTAAATCAGTTTTATTGCCCGGATTTGTAACTGCAATTTCATTAAATGAGCCATTTTTAGGATTAATATTAATGTTTCTAAAATGAATATAGTTATTGGCAGCCAGCAAAATATCCTCACCACTAAATTTAAAACCGCTATAATGCACAGGAATTACCTGAGATGAAGTCTCTTTATTAAAAACAAGGTCATTAACCGAAAGATTTAGTTTTTTTGCCAGCAAAAGGTCGGTTCCGTCTGGTTTTATAAGCTGAGCAGATGCGTTGGTAATCTGAACGCCTTTCAGATCAATATCAAAATTGAACGGCTTTTTTTCTTTTTTGGAAGCGACAGCATTGTTGGTGTAAACTAAAAAACGCGGGTTGATAAAATGAGCACCGGAAAGCGAAACTTTATTTTTTTTTAAAGTAATATCCTTGAAATTCATCTGCGGAACGGCAAACTCTAAAAGCTGCTTCTGCATGGGAAAATTCTTTTTAAAATCATCGAAACTCACCAATGGTTTCAGGTAAAAATTTTCTACAGACATCTGTCCGTCTTTCGTCGTAATTTTCGCAATGGTAAGCTGGTAAATTGTATTGGGCTGAAAGAAGAAATTCTCTCCCCGAATGCTGTAGCTGTCGAAAACTACAGGCAGTTTATCTTCCACTACATCTTCGGTTGTTTCAAGATTTTCTACAATTAAATCTAAATCCTGAACACTTAAAAACTTTTCTTTTGTTGGTTTAAAAACCGTTATTTTACCATTTCTGATTCTTATATTTTCAAAGGAAACCGGATTTTTCTTTTTCCCAGTTTTCTTATCAACAGCATCAGCTAGTGTAATTTCAAGATTCGGATTTGCCAACAGGAGATCGGTAGAACTGATTTTTTTATTAAATACAGCATCAAAAATTCCAAAACGGCTGATTTTTAAAGTGTCAATACTTCCCTTCAAACCAATCACCTGTGTGTTTGTCGGATTTTTGGATTCTACTTCAATCGCGGAAGCAAAAATATTTCCGGTCATAAGATCCACATCCATCCTTTTATACGATACTTTGTAGTCTGTATTTTTTTTAACGTAATCAGGAAGCTGGGTTTTGAGCCAGATATTGAGAGCAAAATTGGCAATCAGAATCAGTCCGAAGAAAATTCCAAGACCTATTAAAAGCTTTCTAACCCAGGGTTTTTTCATGATTTATTTCTGTTGAATTATTGATTTTCACTTATTACTTGGTGAAAGTAACCATTCCTGTATTTGTTATTTATTGATGACGGGAATTTCAGAATGTTCCATTACATTTTTTCTAGTTAGGTTTGATTTTAAAACTTTTCCTTTAGCATCAATCTGAAAATAAGCATTTCCGTTTCTTGCATAAATTCTTGGCTCTTGATTATCATATCTGTAGAAATCATTTAGATTAGGATAAATTTCATCATAAATAAAATCACATAAAATTTTTCCTTCTTCATTTATAATCCCAGCTTTGTTTTGTTTCTTAGCGAAAATTAAGCCATTGAGATAACTAAATTTATCATAAATCGGTGGTATCGTAATTTTGAAGGTTTCGTGATCAATTAAACCTATTTTTCCATTTTTTACAATAAATTTAGAATGTCGCGGTCCATATTCAGTCCAATTTGAAATTTCATCGTATTCTAAAGGAAGAATTATTTTTCTGTTGACATCAATGATCCCAAACTTTTTATTCTTGGAAATAATAAAATAGTTATGATTATTGAAAATGGGTACAATCAAATTATATCCGTCAATTAGCACTTTGTTATTGATGTTAATTACTTTATTGTCTGCAATAAACAAATTTTTTTTACTTAGTTCTTCGTCATCAAATTTATCATAGAGCGGGTATATTTCGTGGTATTGAAGAGGAATTTTGATCTGTCCCTTTTCATCAATGATTCCAAAACTATCCCCAATTGCAACACTCAGAAATGGTGTTCCCTCAATTTCATCCATTCTGTCATATACAAAAGGTATCAAAGTTTCACCTTGCCAATCAACCATTCCAAACTTATTTTTCAGATTTTTAAAAATTATGATTGGATCATCTATTGTAAAAGCATTGTAAACAGGCTCATAAGAAAGTCCTATTTCTTTGAGTTCCTTATTTAAAATGTGATAAATTTTTCCTTTTCTTGCATTATAATATTCGGAGTAAACTCCATGACTGGTATCGTAAGGTTCTATAAAATCATATTCTAAGGGGATTTTAAATTCACCATTGGTCTTTATCATTCCATACTTCCCTTTCCTTTTTACAATAGCATTTTTGAAGGTATCGAACACAGTTGCAGAATCAAATTTATTATTGGGAAAAGCCGCCTGAGCTTTTAAATTTATAAACTCAAATTTGCCGTTTCTTTCCACAAGAGCTGCACCATTTTCAAAATAGGTAGAAGCATGTCTTTTAAAAATATCTTTAGAAAAATCTATAATGTCTGTACGATGGATTTTATCATAAATAAAATCTGCAAGCTGCTTACCTTGATTATCGAAAACAGCCCATTTCCCGTTTTTCTTTACAATTACATTAGTATCGAGCATTTGCTGATCAACTTCGGGATATATAATTGGAATAATCTCTTTACCTTTCTTATTTATAAATCCCCATTTGCCGCTTTTTTGAACAGCGCATAAGCCACTTGGTCTAAAATAATCAACCTTATCATACTGAGGAGGAATCACAAATTGCCCTTGAATATTAATAAATCCCCATTTTTGCTTTTTTCTGGCAGAAGCAAGTCCTTCAGAAAAAATGTTGATTGCTTCAAAATCTCCTTCTAATTTTAAATTATTTTTTGTGATGAAAAATTCTTTGCCATTATTTTTCGCATATGCCAATCCATTTTCAAAAGGATTCAAAAAATCATATTCAAAAGGAATTATAACTAAACTGTCTTTATTTATGAATCCCCATTTATTTGGTTGATGAAGATTTACTCTAATCCAACCCGTCTCTTCATCTTTTTCGAAATATGAAATGTTTTTTCTTGACAAATCAATCATTTCCTGTGAATTTGAATTACAAGAAATAAAAAATAATACAACGAAAAAGAACAGATTTTTCATTTTTTAAGAAATTTCCAGCTCAATCACATACCCTTCATGCCCCCTCACATTTATAAAGTTCCCACCTTCAAAACTCAGATACTGCCCTTTAATTCCAACCAACTTTCCGGTAAATTCCGGCTTTTTGTCTAAAGTGAAAGAAGTTATTTTCTCCGGTTTTGAAAAAGGGTAATCAAACTTCCACATATTTTCGCCTTCTGAATAGAACTTCTGGAAATCTTCAGGGAAATACTCTCTGATTTTCTGCTGAAAATCCTGCAAATCAATCTCATCCTCAAAATCGTCCTGAAGCATCTTGCGCCAGTTGGTTTTATCGGCAACATGCTCTTTCAGGGCAACTTCTATCATTCCGGCTTCGTAGCGATTCTCTGTTCGTGCAATCGGAAGAGCAAACGTTGCTCCCTGATCAATCCATCGTGTAGGAATTTGCGAATTTCTGGTAACACCTACTTTCACATCGCCTGTGTAAGCTAAGTAAACAGTGTGCGGCTGCAGCTGAATTTGTTTTTCCACGTCAAGATCTCTTTCACCAACGCCCAAATGCGCTGTAGAAAGCTCCGGACGAATAATGGTATCACTGGCATACGGGCTTTCGAAGAAGCAGCTTTTGCAGAAACCCATTCTGTAAATAGCCTTATCCAAATTACAATTAACACATTGAAAACCTATGTGCTTTATTGACAAATCTTTCCCAAACAATTCATTCATGTGAATAAGATCGTTGGAGAGATTCAGATAATATTGTATAGGCTGAGCATCAAAACTCGTCATTTTTAAAATTTGCCCCTGAAATTTCATTGCTTTTTTAATTTGAAAGTAAAAATACTGAAATATACTTTATCAACTTAATTTTTATAATTTTGTGATTCTTCAAACACGTATGAAAAATCTACTGTTCCTATTCCTGATTTTTTCAGTTTCAAATATTACAGCACAATCTTTTAGAACTGTGTCTGTACTCGATTCTGCAGATTCCAAGCCCATTGCAAATGCGAAAATACTTACCGGAAGCAGTGTCTTGTACACGAATGAAGACGGTAAAGTACTTATCCCGGAGCAGATTAAAAATATAGAAATTTCTGCGCCATGGTATGGACAGAAAAAAATCTCCGCCCTTTCTTCACCAATATACCTGAACCCTCTTTTCAAAGAGATCGAAGAGGTCGTTGTTACAAATATTGACTTAAAGAATCTTTTTAAGAATATTATTGACACCTACAGCACCGTTTATTATTCAAATCCCTCGCTTTATACCGGTACAGTAAAGCAAAAATCTTTTGTTGACGGTAAAATTGCTCATCTTTTGGTCGCCGACGTAAATGTTTGGTCAAGATTCAATTATTTTAATTTCAACGCAGGTAACGACACTGACAGTTTTTTCAATATTGGTCTGAATGATATTAAATTTTATAAGACTATTAAGCTTGACGAGAAATACCCTTTCGCATCAGTTCCCAATCTTCTTCCTAAAGACTTTATCGGAACATTTTATATGAATTATCAAATTGTCGGTATGCTGAATACTCTTAAAGATTTAAAAATAAAAACAAGCCTGTTATATGAAAATGCCGGAATTCAAAAACTACGTTTCGAAAGCGAAAGAAACGATCAATTTGAAATAAAATTTACAGGATTTTTAACCTACAATAAAAACGACAGGGCCATAGTAAATTTGAATGTCGTAATTGACCAAAACTTTGCCCAATCCGAAAAAGTGTCTAAAACGGGAGAGCCTTATACCAGCAATACAACCAAAGCAGAAGTTTTTTTTGATTTTTATAAAAGAAATAACCAATATTTACCGTCATTAATTACTGTCATGGGCGAAGGCTATTCTGAATCTAAAACCATGAAAGTTCCTTTTAAAGCTTATCAGGAAATTAAGCTGGAAAAATTCAGTGAAGGAAGTAAGCGCGGATTAAAGAAGAAAATCGACCTGAGCAAATCCTTTATAGAAAACATTCCCGATAAAGATATTAATGAAACAAAAACCTTGCTTTCTGCTCAGGAACAGAAATTTATTGATGCCAAATCATGATTAGAAAAAACGCAATGACATATCTCATTACCGGCGGAAGCGGATTTATCGGTTCTCATCTAATAGAAAACCTGTTGAAAAACGGACATTCTGTCATCAGCATCGATAATTTTGATGATTTCTATGATTATAAAATCAAAATCAGGAATACATTAGAATCTGTAGGTTCCAATTCTTCATTTAATTTTAAAGATAAACTAAATGATATTCAGGCTCTGATTGAACAGACAAAATCTGACCTTTTTCAGCTTTACAACGTTGATATCAGAGATAAAAATGGTTTAGAAGAAATTTTTAAAAATCATACAATTGATTTAATAATTCATCTCGCTGCACTTGCCGGCGTGAGACCATCCATCGAAAGACCGTTAGATTACGAAGAAGTCAATATCAAAGGAACCATGCATCTGTGGGAGCTGGCGAAAGATTTCGGGATTAAAAAAATGATCTGCGCTTCATCATCCAGCATTTACGGTAACAACGAAAAAATACCTTTTTCAGAAAGTGACGCCGTTGACCAACCTATTTCTCCCTATGCCGCCACAAAAAGAGCTGTTGAAATCCTAGGCAATGTGTATCACAGTCTCTACGGAATCGACATGATTCACCTCAGGTTTTTTACGGTTTACGGCCCGAGACAGCGCCCCGATCTTGCCATTCATAAATTTACAAAACTTATCTCTGAAAATAAAGAAATCCCGTTCTATGGCGACGGATCAACCGCACGGGATTATACTTTTATAGACGACATCATCCATGGGATTATTGGTTCAATAGAATATTTGGAGAACAGTGACAGGGCTTATGAAATTATTAATTTAGGTGAAAACGAAGTGATCACACTCAACGAAATGGTCGCTACTTTAGAAAATGCTCTGGGACAGACAGCCAACAGAAAAAATCTGCCAATGCAGGCCGGTGATGTCACAAAAACGAATGCTGATATTGCCAAAGCAGCCACATTATTGGCGTATAAACCAACTGTAAACTTCCAAAATGGCATAAAAACTTTCGTGGAATGGTTTTTGAGAAATCGAGAACAGAATAGCTGACAGAGTGTATAAATACTTTTTGCTGTTCATAAATATTTAACAAAAAGAATTGAAAATCAAGTATAAAAAAGGCTATAATATAACCTAATTTTATACTTTTGCAAAAATTAAAATATTATGTACTGGACATTAGAATTAGCATCCTACTTAAGTGACGCGCCTTGGCCAATGACAAAGGCAGAATTGATCGACTACGCAATCAGAACCGGTGCACCGATGGAGGTGGTAGAAAATCTTCAGGCTATCGAAGATGAAGGTGAAGTTTACGATGCCATCGACGAGATCTGGAGCGACTATCCTACAGACGAGGATTATCTTTGGAACGAAGACGAATATTAAGATAGCAACAGCTGATGGCTTCCGTCATTGGCTTTTTTATATAATTACTAACGCAATTAGCCACAGGTTATTTGCTAAAAGCTAAATAAATGAGTTTTTTAAACAAAGTTCTTAAAGGGTTTTTGGGAGACAAGAAAGCGCAGGACCTAAAGGAAGTAAAAAAAGTTGTAACAAAAATCAAAGCTGTTGAGCCTGGAATTCAGCAATTGTCTGATGATGGTTTAAGAGAAAAAACGGCCGAGTTTAAAGAAAATATCAGTTCTGCAACCAGCAAAATTACTGCTCAGGTTGAAGAAACAAAAGAGCTTATCAAAAACTCAACTAATGTTGACGAAAAAGAAGCTTTATTCTCAAAAATCGACACACTGAAGAAAGAATCTTACGAAATTGAAGAGAAAGTACTTCTTCAGATTCTTCCGGAAGTTTTTGCTTTAGTAAAAGAAACAGCAAGACGATGGGCTGAAAACGGAGAAATCCGTGTGACGGCTACAGAATGGGACAGACAATTGGCTGCCTCAGGAAAAGATTTTGTAGAAATTCAGGGTGACCAGGCAGTTTGGAAAAACCACTGGGATGCTGCCGGAACTCCCGTAAACTGGGATATGGTACATTACGATGTTCAGTTTATTGGTGGGGTTATTCTTCACAGCGGTAAAATTGCAGAGATGGCAACCGGTGAAGGTAAAACTTTGGTAGGAACACTCCCTATTTTCCTTAATGCTCTGCCGGGAAGAGGTGTACACGTGGTAACCGTGAATGATTATTTGGCAAAACGTGACTCCGCGTGGATGGGACCATTGTATCAGTTCCACGGAATGTCCATCGACTGTATCGACAATCATCAGCCGAATTCAGACGGAAGAAGAAAAGCATACAATTCAGATATTACTTACGGAACGAATAACGAATTTGGTTTCGATTACCTGAGAGACAACATGGTGAGCTCTCCGACAGAATTGGTTCAGAGAGAATTAAACTTTGCCATTGTGGATGAGGTAGATTCAGTTTTGGTAGATGATGCAAGAACGCCGTTAATTATTTCTGGTCCGGTTCCGCAAGGAGACAGACAGGAATTTGATGTTCTGAAACCTTCTATCGACAGAATTGTTGAGGTTCAGAAAAAAACAGTTTCTGCAATATTTAATGAAGCTAAAAAATTAATTGCTGCCGGAAATACCAAGGAAGGTGGGTTTAAATTACTTCAGGCTTACAGAGGTCTTCCGAAAAACAGACAGCTGATTAAATTCTTATCAGAAAGCGGAAACCGTGCATTGCTTCAGAAAATTGAGGCTCAGTACATGGCAGACAACAACCGCGAAATGCCGACGGTTGATAAAGATCTATACTTCGTTATTGAAGAAAAAAATAATCAGGTAGACCTTACAGACAAAGGTGTTGAATACATGTCTCAGGGGAATTCAGATAATAACTTCTTTGTACTTCCTGATATCGGAACTGAAATCGCAGAGGTTGAAGCTAAAAATTTATCTAAAGAAGAAGAATTTGAAGCTAAAGAAAGACTTTTTGCAGATTTTGCTGAGAAATCAGAGAGGGTTCACACCATGAGTCAGTTGCTTAAAGCTTACACATTGTTTGAAAAAGATGATGAGTATGTTGTAATCGACGGTGAAGTAAAAATCGTTGACGAGCAGACCGGCCGTATTATGGAAGGCCGCCGTTATTCAGATGGTTTGCACCAGGCGATTGAAGCTAAGGAAAGTGTAAAAATCGAAGCTGCAACGCAGACTTTTGCTACCGTAACCCTTCAGAACTATTTCCGTATGTACAACAAACTTGCGGGTATGACGGGTACAGCTGAAACTGAAGCTGGTGAGCTTTGGCAGATTTATAAATTAGACGTTGTGGTAATTCCTACCAACCGTCAGATTCTCAGAAATGACAAACAGGATTTGGTTTTCAAAACTAACAGAGAAAAATACAATGCCGTTATTGAAGAAGTTGAGCAGTTAACAGCTGCTGGAAGACCTGTTTTGGTCGGTACAACATCGGTTGAGATTTCTCAGTTGCTGTCAAAAGCACTTCAGTTAAGAAAAATTCCACACCAGGTTTTAAATGCGAAACTTCACAAAAAGGAAGCAGAAATCGTTGCAGGAGCCGGTCAGCCGGGAGTTGTAACTATTGCAACCAACATGGCAGGTCGTGGAACGGATATTAAACTTTCAAAAGAAGTGAAAGAATCCGGTGGTTTAGCAATTATCGGTACAGAAAGACACGATTCAAGACGTGTGGACAGACAGTTGAGAGGTAGAGCGGGACGTCAGGGAGATCCTGGAAGTTCGCAGTTCTATGTTTCTTTGGAAGACAACTTAATGCGTTTATTCGGTTCTGAAAGAATTGCTAAAATGATGGACAGAATGGGTCATAAGGAAGGTGAAGTAATTCAGCATTCTATGATTTCAAAATCTATCGAAAGAGCTCAGAAAAAAGTAGAGGAAAACAACTTCGGAACAAGAAAAAGACTTCTTGAGTACGATGATGTCATGAACAAGCAGCGTGATGTAATCTACAAAAGAAGAAAGAACGCACTGTTTGGTGATCACCTTAAGTATGACATTACGAATATGATTTTCGATGTTGCCAATTCCATCGTAGCGAAAGGAAAAGCTACCGGAAGTTATAAAGAATTTGAATACGAAATCATCAAAACTTTCACTATGGAATCTCCTGTTTCTGAGGACGATTTCAAAGCTAAAACGGTTGCAGATCTTACGAATATTTTATTCAGTGCAGCTCAGGAAGATTACAACATGAAACTGAATCTGTTGAAAGAAAAATCTTTCCCGATTATAGAAAATGTATTCCAGACGCAGGGTTCAATGTTTAAAATGATTCAGGTTCCGTTCACGGATGGAATTAAGACAATGACTATCGTAACTGACTTGAAAGAAGCTTATGATTCTAAATGTGATACCATGATCAACGATTTTGAAAAGAACATCACTCTTTCTATCATCGATGAAAACTGGAAACTTCATCTTCGTGAAATGGATGATTTGAGAAAATCTTCTCAGGGAGCTGTTTATGAGCAAAAAGATCCGTTGGTAATTTACAAACAGGAATCTTTCCACCTTTTCAGTGAAATGATCGATAAATTAAACAGAGAAATTATTTCATTCTTATACAAAGGAGAGATTCCTGCATAAGCGAATAAATTTCATTTTATACAAAAAACCGTTTCTTTTGAGACGGTTTTTTGTTATTTACTGAATATTAATTGTGATTTAAATATGACAAATATCAATTTTAAGATTTATTTAGAATAATTAAAAAGAATATATTTGCAGAAAATTAAGTCTACATGAATAAGCTATTGATTTGTGCGTCACTGCTAGGAACAGTTTTCGCTTTTGCACAGGAAAAAGATTCTGCCAATTCTAAAAGTATAGAAGAAGTAATCATTAATACAATGGTGAAAAAATTGGACACAGAATCTTCGAATAAAATGCCGATGAAGTTCATCGAAAACCCTCAAGTTTATTCTTCTATTGACAAACAGATTTTAGAAAATCAGAATATTTTCACGGTTGACGATGCGTATAGAAACGTAACCGGTCTACAAAAAATGTGGAATCCAACGGGAAGAGCCGGAGATGGCGGTTCATACTTCGTTTTGAGAGGTTTCCCTTCTCAAGCTTCTACCAGAAATGGTTTGGTTGCTCCTGTTACCTCTACAATCGATGCAATAAATGTTGAAACATTAGAATTCTTAAAAGGTCCTGCCGGAACACTATATGGAAGTACAGTAGCTTCTTATGGTGGTCTTATCAATAGAGTTACCAAAAAACCTCAGCAAAATTTCTTTGGTGCAGTATCTGGTTCTGCTGGAAGTTATAATACATACAGAGCAACAGCAGATGTGAACGCTCCTATCACTAAAGACTTATTTTTTCGTGTAAACACAGCATATACAAATGAAGGAAACTTTACTAAAACCGATGCAAAAAACCAGTACACAACCTTTGCGCCAAGTCTTACTTGGAATGTTTCCGACAAACTTCAGTTGAATGTAGATTATGAAATGTTCAACAACCGAGTAACAGCAAACCCTTATTTCTTCTACCTTTCACCAGATAATTTGAATCAGATTAACAACATGAAAGATTTGGAAAAAGCGGCTGGTTTAGATTATAAAGAATCTTACACCGGTAAGGATTTGTACATGACTGCAAGAAACTCCAATATTTTTGGAAATGCAAAATGGAAAATCAATAATAACATCACATCCAATACATACATCAATAATTCCGATTCTTACTCAGATGGCTACAATCCCTATTTTTCGATTGCCTATGATGATGTTTCGTCCACTTACAATGTAACAAGAGCCGACCAATCTACCAATAAAAGTAAGAAATCTTGGTTCCAAATTCAGCAAAACTTCAATTTCAATTATGATTTTTCAAACGGAATGAAAAATAAAACAGTTGTTGGTTTTGATTATATGAGAACAACGGAAAGAGCTCGTTACAAATATTTAAACTTTAATTTTGATACTGTAGCGGCTTCTGGTGCAGATTATTCGGGGATGAATGCAGATGCTTTGGCTGCGCTTTATGCCAATCCTGCAAACGTTTCGTCATGGGATTATCTTAGAGATTTAAATACTTATTCAGGATATATTTCCAACTTGTTTACACCAATTGCCAACTTGCATATTATGGCAGGTCTCCGTTATGAAAACAATGATTATTTGGGAGGAATGGTAGGACCTCCAACAGGAGCAACAGCTGAAAAGGCATTTAACCAATCCGCATTTTCACCTAAGGCAGGAATTGTTTATGAAATCGTAAAAGACAAATTCTCAGTCTTCGGAAATTATCAAAACTCTTTCAAATCAAACGGATATTACACTTCTGATGTAGCTGGAAATACTACTTTATCTGATGCAGAAACAGGAAATCAGTTTGAAGGTGGTTTCAAGGCAAGTTTATTTAAAAATAAATTTAATGCGACGGTTTCTTACTACAACATCCAGGTGAAAAACCAATTGCTTTACACTGGAGAATACACTGCAAATTTTGCTTCAGTTCAGCAACAAGCAGCTTCTACGCTTAGTAAAGGTTTTGAGTTGGAAGTAAATGCCTACCTTGTAAAAGGTTTCTCATTAGTAGGAGGTTTAGCTTACAACGATACCGTAGATGAGTCTACAGATTTTAGACCAACAACCGCAGGATCTTTCTGGAATGCAAATTTCAACTTGGCTTATCAGTTTGTTGATGGAAAAGTAAAAGGTCTTGGTTTTGGATTTGGTGGAAATTATGCCAGCGACAATAACGTAACAGGTGATTTCATTTTACCGGAATACTTTGTTTTGAACGCCAATGCATTTTATGATGCGAAGAAATTCAGAATAGGAGTAAGGGTAGACAACTTTACCAATGAACATTACTGGACTGGATATTCTACTGCAAATCCGCAGAAATTAGCAAACTTCTTAGGAACAATTGTATATAAATTTTAAAGGATTAATTTAATAAATAACTACCTCTGGCAGATTCACAAATTTCTGTCGGAGGTTTTTAAATTTAAATCAGCAGATTTTATTCATTCTAAATTAAATCTTACTTTATATTTGCACAACGTTAGAATTCATGAGAAAAAAACATCACCATAAAAAGAAACCCTCCGCATTTAAAAAATGGACAGGCAAGATGCATCTCTGGCTGGGAATGTCGGTTGGGCTTATTATTTTTATCGTTTCCATTACCGGAACTCTGTTTGTCTTTAAAGATGAAGTGGAAAACTTTACAAGAAAAGAAGTCATCTACCACAACGAACAGAATATCGCTCAAAAGCAGGTATTGCCCATCCGTGTTCTGGAGAAAATGGTTGATGAGCAGGTGAAAGAGAAATATAAAATCCATTGGGTCAACGTTCCTATTGATAAAAAAATGTCTTATCAGTTCTACTGGTACGAGCACAACACCGCAGCCTGGAATTATTTTGATGAATTTCCTGTCTACAAATCAGCTTACGTCAATCCTTACACAGGAAAAGTTTTAGAAGTCTTTGACGAAAAAAACGGCTTTTTTCAGATTGTAAAATGTATTCACTGGAGCTTTTTGCTGAAGCAGGACTGGGGAAAATATGTTGTGGGAATTCCCGTGATCATTTTTGTCATTATGCTGATTTCAGGGATAATTCTTTGGTGGCCAAAAAACAAAGCTGCAAGAAAGCAAAGATTCTCATTTAAATGGAAAAATATCAAAAGCTGGAAAAGAAAAAACTATGATCTTCATAACGTCCTGGGTTTCTACACTTCTATTTTTGCTTTAATCTTCTCAATCACCGGTTTATTTTATGCATTCTTTGTAGTTCAGGCGATGATTTATTTTGTTTTTTCGGGTGGCAGCACAGTCTATCCCGATTTTTCTCACATTACTACAAAAGCACCCGTTGAAATGAGAAACGAAACCACTTTAGACAAAGTTATTGCAACCGTTCATGCAAAATATCCAAGTTCTTACGGCTTTGCAATTGATTTGGGGCATCCGCACATGGATGATCATGAGCACCCGAATTTCTCAGTTTTTGTGAAGCATCTCTCCTACTCTTACCACAAAAACAGCAGTTTGATCTTTGATGAAAATTCTGGTGAACTGCTCCACACCTACAACCACGAAGACAAGAACTTTGGTGAAAAAACAGTGGCTGCGAATTACGACATCCACGTTGGATCTATCTTAGGATTACCTACAAAAATCATTGCATTTATTGTCAGTCTCATTTGTGCTTCACTTCCGGTTACCGGCTTTTTAATTTGGTGGGGACGGAGAAAAAAGACAAAAAAAGCAATCCAGATTCTGAAATAAAATACGTTTCATAACTATTAATACAATCTTTTTTATAAATTTATTGCCTCGAAATTATACAATAAGAAAATGTCAGTAGTAGATTTGTCAAAACAGGTTGCATTAGGTATCGATATCGGTGGAACCAATACTAAATTTGGTCTAGTCAACCACAGAGGTCAGATTTTAACCAAAGGTTCCCTATCAACCGACCAATACGGCACACCTGAAGAGTTTGTAGATGCACTTTACAGCGAAATTCAGCCTTTGATTGAAGAGTTTTCCGACAGTGGTATTGAAGGTATCGGTGTAGGCGCTCCCAACGCAAATTACTACAGAGGGACTATAGAACTTGCTCCCAATTTACCATGGAAAGGCGTTATCAGTTTTGCTGATTTAATGACTGCAAAATTCAACAGTCCATGCAAGATGACGAACGATGCCAACGCCGCAGCTTTGGGCGAAATGATGTACGGCGCAGCGAGAGGCATGAGAGATTTCATCATGATTACCCTCGGAACCGGTGTAGGAAGCGGAATTGTTTCCGGCGGACATCTTATTTACGGCAGCGACGGATTTGCCGGTGAATTAGGACACACTATCGTAAAACCTGGTGGCAGAAAACACTGGAGCACAGGATCTGAAGGCAGTCTCGAGTCTTATGCATCAGCTACCGGAATTGCTATCACAGCCAAGAAAATGCGTGCAGAGTTCCCGGAATCTATGCTGAACCAATATCCTGAAGAGTCAATCAATTCCAAAACAGTTCATGAATGTGCTTTGAAAGGCGATCCTGTAGCTGTTGAAGTTTTTAGGTATACAGGTCAGAAACTGGGTGAGGCACTCGCCAATTTTGTGATGTTCTCTTCTCCACAAGCCATCCTTTTGTTTGGCGGTGTGATTAAAGCAGGAGATTTTATTTTAAAACCTGCAAAACTTCACATGGAAAGAAATCTTCTTCCGATTTTCAGAAATAAAGTGAGATTGGTGTTCTCTGAATTGGATGAAGCTGACGCTGCTATTTTGGGTGCAAGCGCGTTGGTTTGGGAGAAATAAATTTTAGTTTAAATTAATAACACAAAGCATTCTTTCATGGATGCTTTTTCGTTTGAATATTAGTAGTGAAAAGAGATAGCGTTCCTACGGAACGCGCCAGCACAATCGACTGTTCTCTACACAGATATTGCTCCTATGGAGCAGTCAATAATCAAATGTCAATCGAAAATCCTGTAAAAGCCGCAGAGCGTCATCCTGTTAATAGAAACAATATGCAGCCACACGCAAAAGCTCCGTAGGAGCGGCCTGGTAATTCCTGTAAAATCTCTTAGAAATATTTCTCCCAAAAATTCACCCCCATCAGTCTTCCAATTTACCCGCATGATTTATCCAATTCATCCGCATGAATTCTTTAACTTACCCGTATGAATTTTTGATTTAAATTAAAACCTGTAAAATTTAGACGTGTAAACCTGTAAATTCACACGTCTAAATCTTCCAAATTACACGTCTGAATTCTTTAGTTTACACGTCTCATTTTTTCTGATGCTCTTTTTAAATTTCAATTATTTACCGAAACATACCTTAAACCCAACTCTTTTGGCAAGATTTTTCCTAATTTTGATAGGCTTTTAAAAGCATTTTAAATTTAAATAAGATTCAATAAAAAAATGGATACAAATCAATTTGAACAGATCACTTTTGGCGGAGGATGTTTTTGGTGTGTTGAGAGCTGTTTCAACATGCTGAAAGGTGTAGAATCGGCTGTTTCCGGATATTCCGGCGGACATAAAGACAATCCGAACTATGAGGAAGTCTGCACCGGACAGACCGGTCATGCCGAAGTGGTACAGCTTACCTACGATCCTCATGTAATTTCCTACGAACAGTTGATGGATGTATTTTTCTTCCTTCATGATCCTACCCAACTCAACAGACAGGGCAACGACATCGGAACCCAGTACAGATCGGTAATTTACTACAAAGACGAGGCTGAAAAAGCAAAGGCCGAAGCAGCTATGAAATTATCACAGGAATCCGGAAGATGGAATGGAACTTACGTTACGGAACTTTCACCTCTCGAAAAATTCTGGCCGGCTGAACAGTATCATCAGGGATATTACAGTGAAAATCCTACTCAGCCATACTGCAGCGCAGTGGTAGGTCCCAAAATTCAGAAGTTTAAAAAACATTACGGAGAATTGGGATTAATTACAGAAAATTAAGGTTAAGGCTTAGGTTAAGACTTAAGGAAAGATTGTCTAAAGGTAAAACAATGCAAAACATGCATTTATCTTAATACACATTTACCGATGTTTCCTTAAAAAACTTAACAACTAACGGCTTAATTACTTGGTGTAGATGCTTCCAGCATGACAAAATCATGTATTATTCATACAAAAATGCAGGCTATCAGCCTGCATTTCTTATAATCGTAAATTACTTTGTCCTATTTAATCTCCACACATCCTACTCTCCCACCGGCATTTCCTGTTGGCTGAGTCTGGAAATCATCCGCTGCAGCGTGGATGATCATACCTTTTCCGAGAATATTTTTGGTTTCATCTACACAGTCAAGACACCATTTGTCAGTCTTAAAAGTCAACTCAGCGTTTCCTTTTGCGTCCGCAGTAAGATTCCCAATGTCACCCATGTGGAAATGCTCACCACCCCATCTTCCGTGATCCATTTTTGATGGATTCCAGTGTCCTCCTGTTGATTCGCCGTCAGGTGAGGAGCAGTCGGCTTTCTCGTGAAGGTGAACTGCGTGAATTCCGGGTGTGAGATTTTTAGCTTTAATCTTCAGTGTTACTTCACCTCCGGATTCGGTAAAACTTACGGTTCCGGCAGTTGTCGTATTGCTTTTCGGAAGGATGTCGTAGGTTTTACTGGCTCCGCAAGATACGGTGAACAGGGCAAAACCACCTAATAATGTAATTGTTTTTAAATTCATTTTATTAATATTTTAGAATGTGAATAATTTTAAAATGAAAAAAATCTCAAACCAAAGAAGTCTTAAGATATCATCAAAATACGGTTCGGAGTTTAAAAATTACCATTCAGTATATTTTAATTGAACGCGTTTTATGAACTGTGTACTTTTACATCAAATTATTAGCCAATGAAAACTTTCAGTCTCAGATTACTCCTTTTAAGTTTCACCTTTATTTTTATTTCTGCATCTTCCCAGATAAAGATTTCAGGAAAGGTAAGCTATAAAAACAGAGGAATTCCTCAGGTAAATATTACACTAAAAGGCACTTACGACGGAACAACATCCGACAGCGAAGGGAATTTTTCATTTGAAACTTCCGAAAAGGGAAATCATATTCTACAGTTTTCGCATCCAAAGTATATCGATACCGAAAAGTCTTTGATTATCGAAAATAAGAACATTGAACTGTCGGTGGATATGAAAGAACAGATCAGTGAGATTGATGCCGTAGTGATCACAGCAGGTTCTATCGAGGCGAGCGACAGGAACAGAGCCACTGCACTGCTTTCTCCACTGGATATTTACACCACAGCTGGCGCAGACGGACAGATTTCTTCTGCATTAAATTATCTTCCGGGAGTACAGAAAGTCGGCGAAACCGAAGGGCTTTTCATCCGTGGCGGTACAGGTTCTGAAGCCAAAATCTTCATGGACGGAAACCTGATCAACAATTATTTTTCAAATTCAGTTCCGGGAATTGCGGGAAGAGACCGATTCAATACTTCACTTTTTAAAGGAAATATATTCTCAAGTGGTGGTTATTCAGCTTTGTATGGGCAGGCACTTTCAGGTGCTTTGATGCTGGAAAGTGTAGATCTTCCCGACCAGTCTTCTTACGATTTCGGAGTGGCTCCGATTTTATTAAACGCTTCATTTCAGAGAGTGAATGATGAGAAAACACATTCCTACGGCGCAAGTGCAGGCTATTCAAATTTAAAACTGATGCAGGAAGTTTTTAATTTTAATACCAATTTCCACGAACCACCGAGCGGATTTAATGGCGATGCCAATTTTAGAATTAAAACAAAGTCTGGCGGCTTTCTGAAATATTATGGTATGTTCAGTACCGATGTGATGGGCGTGAAAATGCCAAGTCTTGAACCTGATTATGAACATTCATTAATTAATTTAAAAGGAAAAAATACTTTCCACACGCTTTCCTACCGTCAGAAATTTGGAAGATACCTTTTAAATTTAGGAACATCATATACATTTAACCGTTCGGATCTGCGTTTTGCAACAGAAAATCAATCCGTAAAATCAGACGAAACAAGAGTTTTGAATGACGGAAATTATCTGAACTTTAAAGCCGTTTTAGAAAGAAAGATCAACAGAATAAGTGCTGTACGGGGTGGTTTTGAATTAAATCATGCTCAGGAAGAACTTTCTGTTCAGGACATCAACAAAAATTATTCAGATCTTATTTCTTCGGCTTTTGTGGAAACAGATTTAGGCTTCAGCAACAGGTTTTCAGCTAAAATCGGGGCAAGAGGAGAATATTCTTCTTTCCTGAGAGCCGCTAATTTCGCACCCAGAGCTGCTTTAGCATACCGCTTGGCGAAAGACTGGACGACTTCCCTCGCCTACGGAATCTTCTATCAAAATCCGGAAAGCAGGTACGTCAATTCACCGGCAAAACTCGGTTTTCAACAGTCTCAGCATTATATTTTCCAGCTTCAGGGCAATGTGGAAGGAAGAAGTTTACGGTTTGAAGCTTTCTACAAAAATTATGATGATCTGATCAAAGTACAGAATGTCGCCAACATTCCCGGACAGTATCAACCGGTACAGACTGCCGTCAACAACAACGGAAATGGTTTTGCAAAGGGGGTAGAATTCTTTTTCAGAGACAAAAAGACTTTCGAGAATATCGATTACTGGGTGAGTTACTCGTTTTTAGATTCAAAAAGAGATTTCCTGAATTATCCGATGACTTTAAAACCATCATTCGCTTCTGAACATACTGTTGCTGTAGTGGCCAAAAGGTTTTTCCCTAAACTTAAATTCGGAACCAACCTGTCATTTAATTATGCCAAAGGCCGTCCGTACTACGATATTGTAAGCAACAAAGGCGAAAATATCATCCGGAATGAAGGCAGTCTGAAGGATTTCAGTTCGCTCAATTTAAGCTTCAATTATCTGCCTAATCTCGGTAAAAAAGATGCGAAGGCATTCACTATTTTTGTTTTGAGTGTTTCTAATGTTTTGGGGAGAAATAATGTTTACGGATACAATTTTTCCTCCAGCGGGAACTTCAGATCAGCAGTCGTTCCGCCTGTGAATACCTTTGTTTTCGTAGGAATGTTCATAAGTTTCGGAGTAGATAAAACGCAAGATGCCGTCAACAACAATCTTTAGAAAAAACAATTATATTTAACTTTAAAAATTTTACAATCATGAAAAAATTACTTTTAAGTCTGGCTTTAAGTTTAGTAAGCTTATCCACTTTTGCACAGACCACTTACGAAAAAGCAATGTCTGATAAAATCGCAAAGATCGAAACCAGTAAAACGGCTGATGAATTCCATGCTTTGTCTAATGATTTCGTAAGAATTGCCGATAAAGAAAAAGGAAAATGGCTTCCGAATTATTACGCAGCACTGGCACAGATTCAGAAAGGAAGAACACTGATGCGCGAAGGAAAAATGGATCAGCTGGACGCCGCTGCAGATGCAGCACAGAAATATGTAGATCTCGCAATGACTGCGGATGCCAACAATTCTGAGATCTATCTTCTTCAGAAAATGATTTACTCTCTGAAAATGGTCGTTAACCCAATGGAAAGATACATGACTTTTGGAATGAAAGCCGACGAACAACTGAAAAAAGCAGAAAGTTTAAACCCTCAAAACCCGAGAGTGGCTCTTATAAAAGCAGAAGATACCTATTTCACTCCTGCGCAGTACGGCGGAAGCCAGACCAAAGGAATTGAACTCTTCAAAGTGGCTTTGGAAAAATACAGTTCATTTAAACCTAAAACTGCATTAGATCCGAACTGGGGCAAATCTGAAGCTGAATATTTTGTCAGTCAGGCTGCAGGAAAATAATCTAATTTTGTGCAACGCTTTTTGAGCCTGTATACAATTTATGAAACGTAAGAATCTTATCACATTAGCCTGGATATCTTTAGGAACGTCAATGTTTTTCTTTTTCGCTTTTACAGACGAAAAGACACTGGAGAACTTTGTGCTGACCATACTCATTTCCTTTATGTACTCTTTTATTCTGGGTGCAGGAAACGGTTTGATCAATGATTATCTGAACAAAAAATTTCCGTGGTCTGAGGCTACTACAAAACGTGGAATCATCAGCATTGTGACGATATTGATTGCGAATATTATTCTCGTGTATTTCTGCAATTATATGAATTTTGTGGTCTTCCAGAAAGCGGCAACCACCGAAGAATATTTTACCGGAAGGTATAATTTTATCAACTGGTTTACCATCAATGTTGCGCTGCTGATCTCGGCCTTTCTTCATGCGAAAGGTTTTATGGACGAACTCAAGAAAACCTCCAGAAAAGAAGTTGTAGAGCAGAAACTCATTGCCAAATCTGCCAACGCTCAGTTTGAAAGTTTAAAAAATCAGCTAGACCCTCATTTTCTTTTTAATTCTCTTAATGTTTTAAGTTCGTTAATCGATGAAAATCCGAAACAGGCTCAGAAGTTTACAGCTTCAATGTCAAAGATTTACAGATACGTTCTGGAGCAGAAAGATAAAGAACTGGTAACAGTACAGGATGAACTGGATTTTGCTAAAACCTACTGTGAACTGCTGAAAACAAGATTCGAGGACAGTGTAGATTTTGTATTTAATGTCAACGAAAATGATCTGAGAAAATTCGTTGTTCCGCTTTCGCTACAGCTGCTTCTGGAGAACTGCATCAAACATAATTTTGCGACCTCATCAAAACCACTAATCATCAAGGTTTTTACAGAAAATGACTGTCTCTGTATTGAAAACAATCTTCAGGCAAGGGAACAGCTGAAAGAAAGCGCAGGAATCGGTCTGTCAAATATCGTTCAGCGTTACGCTCTTTTAACCAGGAGAAATGTCTTCATTGAAAAATCTGAAGATTATTTTAAAATTAAATTACCCGTTCTCGCTGATAAACCACAAATTGCAGTTGAAAAGACTCACGATGAAAACGAAGCCTATCTGAAAGCCAGAAAAAAGGTGAAAGAAATGAAATCTTTCTACGCAAACCTCATCTCTTACTGCATTGTGATTCCTTTTTTAATTTTTGTAAATCTGTTTACAAGCAGAGAATATCTTTGGTTTTGGTGGCCGATGCTGGGTTGGGGAATTGGCGTGGCGTCGCACGGATTTCAGGTTTTTGCAATTGGAGACTCCTGGCAGGAAAGAAAAATTCAGGAAATTATGAACAAACAAAAAAACGGAAATAATGGATCAGTTTAATCAAAATGACTTTCGGTATCAGCAGGCGAAAAAACAGGTAGAAAAGCTGCGTGGCTTCTATGGACATCTGTTTTCATACGTTGCTGTGAATATCCTGATTGCGATATTTAATTATTACGATTTACGACCTGGAGAAACTTATTTTCAGTTTAAAAATTTTACGACGGCAACTTTTTGGGGAATTGGTGTTCTGATACATGCGCTGTTTGTATTTTTCCCGAGGTTCAGTTTTTTCAGAAACTGGGAAGAGAAAAAAATAAAAGAACTGATGAATAAAAACAATCAGCATGGAAACTCTTGAAACCATCTTCTATTTATCAGTCGCCGTCTGGTTTGCAACAGAAATCTATTACAAAAGAATTTTAAAGTCTGATGAAACGGCTGAAAAAAAGGACAGCTCAACCCTGAATACCCTTTGGATTGTGATTATGCCATCAGTTTTTTTGGGCGTATTTATTTCAAAAACAACGACATTTAAAATTACAGATCAGGACTGGATTTACTTTTCAGGTTTAATCATGATTATCACAGGTGTTTTTATCCGATGGATCATTATTCGGAGTCTCGGAAAATATTTTACTGTAGATGTCAGCATCCGGCAGGATCATAAAATTAAGCAGGATGGCATTTATCAGATTTTGAGGCATCCGTCGTACAGTTTTTCACTGCTCACATTTTTAGGTCTTGGCCTGTATCTCAATAACTGGATTTCTTTATTTATTGTTTTTATTCCCGTCTGCATCGCGTTCAGATACAGGATTGCTGTAGAAGAAAAAGCTTTGATAGAAACTTTCGGAGATGATTACCTCAACTACCGAAAAAGAACAAAAATGCTGATCCCGTTAATTTACTAAGATCAGTTTACTTATTAAAAAAATAATCCCGATTCGTCTGAGTCGGGATTTTTGCTGTTCAGTCGCCAAAAATGACCGTTCGGTTAGATAAAGTTGAATTGGGGTGGTTTTCTGTTCTACATTTGTCTCAACAAAAACAAACAGATATTAATTTTTAGAATAAAACATCATGGAAAATCTTACTTACAACAAAGAAAATTTAGCTTACGAAAAAGCAGCAAAAAGAGTAAAAGACCTCAAAGGCTTTTATGGAAATCTTGCTTCGTACTGCATCGTCATTCCGTTTTTAATTATCATTAATATGATCACGTCTCCCGAACATTTATGGTTTTACTGGCCGATGTTAGGCTGGGGAATTGGAATTGTTGCTCATGCCGTAAACACTTTCGGGATCGGAAAAGACTGGGAAGAGAAAAAGATTCAGGAAATCATGGACAGAGAAAAAAGAAACGTAAAATCACTTTAATTACAAATTAATAACAATTTAAAAATAAACATCATGGAATATCAAACTGCACAACAAAGAGTAAAAGACCTGAAATCATTCTACAAAAACTGCATGTGGTTCGGAATCGTAGCTTTAATCATCTTCACGAGAAGATTTATCAAATACGGAGATTTCACGGAAGCCATATCTACCGGTTCAATCATTCTTACAGTCTGGGGAATCATCATTGCGGTAAAAGCGGTAAAACTGTTTATTTTAAATTCTGAATGGGAGGAAAAGATTTTACAGGACGAAATGAACAAGACCAAAAAGCCGATAAATTTTTAAGGAAAGAAAGATTTAATTACTTTTATAGTTCAGATTTAAAACTAAAAAACGACCTATGCTCAGAACGCTCATCATCGAAGACGAAAAACCCGCAGCCCGAAAGCTTGAAAGGATGCTCAGCGAATTTCCGGACATAGAAATCGTTGCCAAAATAGAGTCTGTGGAAGAAGGCGTACAGTGGTTTTCTGAAAATGAACATCCGCAACTGATCTTTTCTGATATCGTTCTGGGCGACGGCCTCTCGTTTGACATTTTTGAAAAAACGCCGACAAAGGCTTTCATCATTTATACCACTGCGTTTGATCAGTACACACTGAAAGCATTTAAACTCAATAGCATCGACTATCTTCTGAAACCGATTATGGATGAAGATCTTGCCTCAGCGGTAGAAAAATTCAGATCATTCATTCCTTCAGGTAACGCCGTTAATTCTCAGGAAATTAAAGATTTAATTAAAAAAGACAAATCTACTCTCTCCAGGGTTTTAGTTAAAATCGGTTACAATCTGAAAATTGTGCAGACCTCAGAAATCAGCTGTTTTTTCAGCGAAAATAAAATTGTTTATCTGCAAACTCAGGACAGGTCTTATCCTTCAGATTTCACTTTAGATGAACTCACGGAAGTTCTTGACGACCAAAAGTTTTTCCGGGTAAACAGGCAGTTTATCATCAATTCAGATTATATCAAAAATATTCACACTTCGCCCAATTATAAAGTAGAATTAAATTTCCAGCCTGATGAAGAAATTACCGTGAGCCGGGAGCGTGTAAAGGATTTTAAAGACTGGCTGGTTTCATAAAATAAAGAAGCCGGATAAATTTCCCGGCCTCTTTTGCAAATATTATCTAAACGAGCGGTTGAACGCTACTTTTCTGTCCTTGCCACCTTTTTTCTGGTTCTGAACATATCTCTGATACTGCTGTTTGGTAAGAATGCTTTTGATTCTGGCTTCATATCCTCTTTCGGTAAGTCTTTCTCTTTCCAAAGATTTTATCTGTCTTTCCTGAGAAGCAGACAGCCCCAATCCGTACCAGCCGTTTTGATTTTGTCTGTTTTCTACACGGTCATGCTTCACTTCTACTCTTCTTTGCTGTGCTGTGATGGCTACTGCAACAAATAAACTTGCTGCTAAAACTAATTTTTTCATAAGGCTTTATTTTTAAGGTTAATTAATTGTTTTCTGTTTTAAATGAAACAATAGACATGCCCTAAAACACCATTAATAAAGGCTTATAGAAGTATAACTGATTTGTATAGATGAATGATGAAATTGTGTCGACGAATGTAATTTTGGGATCTAAAATTTTATTTATAATCGATTCTGTTGGCTTCGGTATCTTCCAGCTGTCTGATAACTGACGCGGGAATCTGGTCGCTGTCAATAGGAAAACTGATAGAGTCAGGAATAAAGTTTTTTCTTTCTGCCTTCTGAAATATTTCAAAAAGAGCAATCGGCTCCTGATTAAAACTAATACAAGTACTTATAAAATGCAGTTCATAGAGCTTATATTCTGGATTTTTCATCTTCTCATTGATATCTTTTATTCTTGAGATAAAATGCCTTTGGCGGATAAACGTATTGCTGTTCATGATGATGAAAACATAATCAGAATACGCTGTGATCTTCCCGAAATACTTGTGACGGTCGCCACCGCTTCTTTCAACAAAATATTCGCCTGAAGTTTCAGACTTATAAATTTCTGTTGCGGAGCGCCAGATTCTGTCTTCTTTCGACTGCAGAGGATTCTCCGGAAGGTTTCTGTTGTAGGAATACCAGCAACCCACGAGTCTGTCGAGCAGTTCTGTATTCTGTTTCACATTGTTCATATCAATTCTCAGATCATTAAAGTTAAATGATTCTGTATTGGAGTTGATAAAATCTATATAATTTGAATAGCCTAAAACCTTAACAATCTTCGTCAGTTTTGCCAGATTCGGCTTACTTAAAACTAAATTTTCATTTTGGTAATATTTCTTCAGCTTATTGATGATTAAGTGTTCATATAAATAATTGGATCCAAGCAATTCCGGATCTTTTTTGATGCTTTTTTCCTCATTATCACTGATGATCAGATCATTGATTTCGTCAACAATGTAAGACCATTCCGTTTTGGAAACATATTCCCAGCGGTTTTTCTTTAGAAACTGAAGGCTAAGGAAATTCATCAGTTTCTCAAGATGTAATATGTCTTCTTTTCTCATCCACTAATTTTTATGATAAGACTAATTTAAGATTTTTTTAATTCTAAAAAAGATTTTTGCAGGACTTTTATATTTTCAAATCAAATGATATTTGAGTAGAAAAATTAAAAGAAAACAAAATGAAAACAGAAATTGTATTAAAAAACGAAAATCTTTGGCAAAGAATTCAGGGATTTTCATTAGATCAGGAGAATGCGACATTTTCATTCTCAAAAAAACTGGCAAAAGAAGAAAACTGGAGTGCAGAATTCACCCGGAAAGCGATTGAAGAGTACAAAAAGTTTGTGTACCTCTGCTGTATCTTGCCTCACGGCGCATCACCAAGTGAAACCGTAGATAAAGTCTGGCACATGCATTTGATTTACACTCAGAATTACTGGGAAGATTTCTGCCCGAATATCCTGAAAAGAAGTCTTCATCACCACCCATCCACAGGAGGAAACTCTGAAAACACAAAACATCAGAACTGGTTCTCAGAAACTCTGGAAAACTATCGTAAAGTTTTCGGCTTGGAGCCACCAGCTGAAATCTGGAACGGTCAGATTTCAAAACTTAAACCTAAGATATCTTGGCTGAAGAATTTAAAATTGACTTCTTTCTTCACTGCTCTCCTCCTTCTTGGATCCTGCTCAGACTCGGTTTCAGGAGTTTTGGTAACGGTTATCGGTGGATTCATTGCCTTTTTTGTGGTGCTGAATATTTTTGCAGCAATTCTTGGAACCGCGTTCGGTAAAAACAAAGACAAAAACGGAAGCAACGGAGAAGGAGGAAGCATTTCCAGCGATGGAGGCTCCAGTTGCAGCAGTGGCGGAGATTCTGGTGGAAGCAGTTGCGGCGGCGGAGGTTGCGGTGGATGCGGCGGCGGATGTGGAAGCTAAAAAAATAATGATATGAAAACTACAGCATTATATTCAGTTTCAGTATTTACAGCCATGTTCTGGTTGTTCATCAGTCATCAGACACTCAATCCGATCACTTTAAAGGGTCCTATCTTTCTGCAGCTTTATCTGATTATTTTAACCGGATTTTGTGTGACAGTTATCCTTGGAAAACTTTTAAAAATCAATAACCCGAGGCCAATACTTTATTTCCTCATCAGCATTTTTAGTTTGGGAATAATCAAACTCATTAGAGGAATTTACCTGGGAAAACCCGTCGGCTATCTGACAGTTATTCTGATGATAGAAATAACTGTAATTCTATTTTTTAAATCAACGCACTTCAACAGAAAGTTGAAATAATCAGTTTTAAATTTAATAAACAAAAAACCCGAAACAAAGATGCTTCGGGATTATTTATGTCTTATCATTAAATAATAATGAAGAGAGTTGAAATGAACACTTCTACAGTCTCAGTGTGACAACTCTAATACTAAATGCTTTATTCCTCGTGCGGTGTCAGGCTGAGCTTGTTGAAGCCATTTTATCGTATTAAAAAGACCATTGCAAATTAAATTTAAAATCATTTTAAATCGAAATCTGCCAAATCACCTAAATCTGCGAGATGTTAAAATTTTAAGAAATCACACCGCTTCCAATCAGTTCATCCTCCAGATACCAAGAAGCAAACTGTCCTTCTGCGATTGCCGACTGTGGCTCATCAAACTCAACAAAAAAAGCATTTTCAAACTGATGAATAGTTGCTTTCTGAAGTTCCTGTCTGTAACGGAATCTCGCCATCACCTCCATCGATTCACCATTTTTCAGTCTTAAATCTTCACGAACCCAGTGCAGTTCAGTATTATCAATTTTCAAAGCTTTCTTATGCAGACCCGGAAAGCTGTGGCCCTCACCAACAAAGATGATATTGTTTTCCATATCTCTGGAAACGATAAAGCACGATTCTTTGTGACCGCCAATTCCCAGACCTTTACTTTGACCGATGGTGAAAAACTGTGCACCCTGATGCTTGCCAATAACTTTTCCGTCAGATTTTTTATAATCTATTTTTCTGCTTAAAAATTCAAGCTCCTCTTCTTTTGAAGAAAAAACCGGAATTTCCTGAGAAAACAATGGAGAATCTTTAAAAATTTCGATGATCTCACCTTCTTTCGGCACCAATTGCTGTTGTAGAAACTGTGGCAAACTAACTTTCCCAATAAAACACAGACCTTGCGAATCTTTTTTGTCAGCAGTTACCAATTCCATTTCTCTGGCAATTTCTCTCACCTGAGGTTTCGTCAGCTCTCCGATTGGAAATAATGCTTTTGAAAGCTGATCCTGATTCAACTGACATAAAAAATATGACTGGTCTTTATTATTGTCTTTTCCGGCTAATAAATGGAAAATCTCTTTTCCGTTTTCATCAGTTGTAGAATCTACTCTTGCATAATGACCTGTTGCTACTTTATCCGCACCAAGCGACATTGCAGTCTTCATAAAAACATCGAATTTCACTTCTCTGTTGCACAGAACATCAGGATTTGGAGTTCTTCCCTTCTGATATTCGTCAAACATATAATCAACGATTCTTTCTTTGTACAAATCGCTCATATCAATCACCTGAAAAGGAATTCCAAGCTTCTGAGCAACCATTAAAGCATCATTGCTGTCCTCAATCCACGGACATTCATCTTCCAAAGTTACTGAAGCATCGTTCCAGTTTCTCATAAAAAGAGCCACGACTTCGTGACCTTGTTGTTGCAGCAAATATGCCGTAACACTTGAATCTACGCCTCCGGAGAGGCCTACTACTACTTTCATTTAATTCAATTTTACGAAACTCTTAACGGGAGTTCTTAGTTGAGCCGCAAAATTACGATAATCTCATTCGCAAAAAAAATGATATTTTTAAGGATTGATAAAAACGATATTCTTTACAGACTTGCTTTTGTATTAATTAAAATTTAATCAAAAATTGCGCTCACCGCTGTCAGGAAGTGATTTGATTAAGTTTGAAAGATTTTGTTTACGTTAAAAATTACATGATATGAGAAAACTTTTTATTGCGACTTTAGTTTCGATTTCCACTTTTGCCTACTCGCAGATCGCGATCGGCAACGCCCCAGAAAGCACCAGCCGCTGGACTTTCGGAGGGGGAATTGGCTTTGGTTTCGGAAGTAATTCTATGTTCAACATTCAGGCAGCACCCAGAGTTGGTTACCGTTTAACAGAAGATCTGGAGGCCGGAATCACGGGGACGGTGATGTGGCAGACTTCAGACTTTTACAGGTCAACCATGTTTGGAGTGGGGCCTTTCGCCAACTATTATTTCGCAAGATCATTCTATGTAGGTGCGAATCTTCAGCATTTTTTTATCAATTATAAAGATAAAATTTACGGTTACAAATCATCCGACCAAGAGACTGCACTTTATCTGGGTGGCGGATATCTTCAGAGAATCGGCAACAACTCTTTCCTGCAGCTAGGTGTAATGTATAATGTTTTGTACAGGGAAAACAACAGCATTTTTGCAAGCGGACTAATGCCGAATATCGGTTTTGTAGTCGGTTTGTAATTGAAACATTCGGAGCTTTTACTTCTCGAAGAGCATTTTGGTGAGAAAATCTTTCTCGCCCTTCCCTCTTGCAGGAGAATATTCTCTTCCATAGTAAATAATCTGAAGATGGAGTTTGTTCCAGACGTCTTCTTTCCAAAGCATTTTGGCATCGCGCTCGGTTTCAATTACATTTTTTCCTGAAGTCAGTTTCCACTGAACCATCAGGCGGTGAATGTGTGTATCGACAGGAAATGCCGGAAATCCAAAAGCCTGACTCATCACTACCGAAGCCGTTTTATGACCAACACCGGGAAGTGCCTCAAGTTCTTCAAAAGTTTGAGGAACGATGCCGTTGTGGTTTTCAAGGAGAAGTTCAGCCATTCTTTTCAAATTTTTGGCTTTTGTATTTGATAATCCGATTTCTTTGATTAGTTCTTTAATTTGAAACTCTTCCAGCTTTGCCATTCTTTGAGGCGTACCAGCAACAGCGAAAAGCTCAGGGGTCACCTGATTTACTTTTTTATCTGTCGTCTGAGCCGAAAGCGCCACCGCCACCATCAATGTGTAAGGATCTGTATGATCCAGCGGAACCGGAACTTCAGGATAAAGTTTCTCCAGTTCGTGCTGAATGATTGCGGCTCTTTGTTTTTTTGTCATTTAAACTATAAATTTGAGCAAAATTAAAAAATATGTTGAAAGTCGGAGACGCTTTACCAAATTTTGAGAGTCTAAATCAGGATGGCGAAACAATTAATTCTGAAAAATTCAAAGGCCAGAAACTGGTGATCTTCTTTTATCCTCAGGCGAGCACGCCGACCTGTACTGTTGAGGCATGTAATCTGAGCGACAACTATTCTGAATTAGAAAAAGCAGGTTTTCAGCTTTTGGGAATCAGCGGAGATTCTGTAAAAAAGCAGAAAAATTTTCATTCTAAATTTGCCTTTCCTTACGACTTAATTGCTGATGAAAGCCGTGATATTATCGAGAAATTCGGTGTCTGGCAGGAAAAGAAAACGTTCGGAAAAACGTACATGGGAATCGTAAGAACCACTTTTATCTTCAACGAAAAAGGAACCTGCACAAGAGTAATTGAAAAAGTGACTTCGAAGACTGCAGCGCAACAGATTTTGGAGGAAAATTAAATTTCTTTTGCAATTGTTGCATCTTCTCTTCTGCTCCACTCACTCCAAGAACCAACATAAAGGTTTGGAAATTCAAAACCAGCTTCATGCAAAGCTAAAATTGTGTGACATGCAGTTACGCCCGAACCGCAGTGGACAATCAGCTTTTGAGGAAGACCTTTTAAAAGTGCTGAATATTTTTCATTTAAAATTTCAGGTTTCAAGAAATATCCATTTTCATCTAAATTTTCTGAAAAAGGGATATTGATCGCTTTAGGAATATGACCTGCCACCAAATCAATCGGTTCTGATTTGCCTCTGTAACGGTATGAATCTCTAACATCAATCACAGTTGCAGAATCATTTATTAATTCATTTTCAACATCTTCCAAGGTTGACAATGGAAGAAGCCAGTTTTTAACTTCAATTAAATCTGACTTATTTAAATCTTCTTTTTCCGAAGAAAACTCCAATTCTTTTTTTTCGGCAGCATGAATTCCTCCGTCTAAAACTCTTACGTTATTCAATCCAAAAGCTGTGAGCATCCACCACGCTCTCGCTGCAGCATTGGCTCCGTTTTTATCATCGTAAATCACAATATCTGAATCCTTCGAGATTCCTAATTTGGAAAGTGTTTCGGCAAATTTCTCCAAATCCGGAAGCGGGTGCCTTCCACCAAAAGCTGCGTCTTCTCCGATTTCAGCCAAATCTTTATCCAAATCTATAAATCTTGCTCCTTTCAAATGGTTTTCAATATAATTCTGGTAGGCATCTTTTCCGGCTCTGGCATCAAGTATAATCAGATTTTCTGTTGAAAGATTTTTTAGATCGAAAGCGGAAATTATTGATGACATATTAAAATTTTTGGTGACTAGATTTTGGCTAAAGCCGTTTGATTCAGCACTAAAGAAAGCGGGCTAAAGCCCGCTCCTATTGATAAAATTATAAGAATAAAATTTTTATTGATAAACAAAACTCAACGTCTGCTTCAGATCCGGATGCAGGCTTTTTGAAACCGGACAGTTGTAAGCAATTTCTTCAATAACTTTCTTCTGCTCATCAGAATACTGATCTTTAAAAATAAACTCACATTTGATTTCACTGATTCTGCGTGGATTTGCAGCCATCACTTTTTCAAGATTACAGTAAGCACCATCGATGTTGATGCCTTTGTCTTTACCTAAAATTGCAATAGTTGTAAGAGCACATTCTGCCAGAGAAGTTGCACACATATCGGTTGGTGAAAATTTTTCGCCTTTCCCGTGATTATCTGTCGGAGCGTCACTTTCTATGATTGTTCCTGATTGCAAATGTTCTGCGGAACATCTTAAATCTCCGATGTAAGTTATTTTTGAAGTCATATTTAAATTTTGGATTATTTATTTACTTTAATTGAAGCTGCCGGATTTACTTCTTTGTTGAGAACATCTGTTACAAGCTCCCTCAATGTCGAAAGTGTAAATGAATCATCTTTAAAACCTATAGGATATGTAGAATGTCCATCTTTTGTTTCTTCACAAATAACATACTCTGGATCGGTCTTTTCAACTTTAATTGTTTTTTCAATATTAAATTTTCTTTCAATCTTTTCTCCAGACTTATCTATTAAATAAACTTTATAAAGACTTTCAAGCGTATTTTTAGGTTTCTCAAAAGATTTGAAAACATTGATGTATTGATCTTTCCAGGCAAACTCATCCACCGCCATATTTTTAAACTTCATGTAATCTTCTGATAAGACTTTTTGATTGTAAAATGTTTTTACTTTTTCAAAAACTTCGTTCGCTTCTGTAAATTTATTACTAGCATTCAGCGATTTTATCAACTTTTCATATAGAATATACTCTTCCGGAAACAGTATTACAGCGTTTCTGTAAATTTCTTCAGACTTTTTATAATCCTTTTTGGAGGCATAATAAAAATTACCGGCGTTTTTTGCTAAAGTTAAATACCATTTCCCTTCCTTATCAGCATTTTTTAGACCTTGTTCATAAGTTCTATCTTCATTCACATCATCTTTCTGATATTTAAAAATATTTGCCTTCTCCACATAAAACTCTGCCAGCGGGGCTTTTTCTATGGCAACATTTATATTTTCAAGCGCTTTATCATATTGTTTTAAAAACATCTGAGAATATCCTTTCTGGAAATATACGATTGGATTATCAAATTTCTTTGTCAATGCTTTATCATAATATTCAATTGCCTTTACATCGTTTTCCTTCATAAAAAAAGCATATCCCATGTAATAAAGCTCTTCACCGCTTAAATTAGAACTTTCATTTTCTAACTTAATTATTTCGTCGAATTTTTCTTCGTTTTTAAGTTTCAGAATTTTTTGTCCGAAAATCGTACAGGAAAACAGAAATATAAAAGTAAACAATAACTTATTCATAACTCAAAAATGAAAAACATCTTTTGCTTTATTGTAAGCACTTTCAAAATTAAGTAAATTCAGTTTGTGAGGCGCTTTTTCTACGCTCATAAAGTTGATCACCTGCTCAGTTGGCATATTTCCGACTAAATCATCTTTTGCCATCGGGCAACCGCCTATCCCTTTGATTGCAGAATCGAATCTGCGGCAACCTTTGTCGTACGCGGCTTTCAATTTGGTATATGAATCTTCGTAACGGTTATGAAAATGCGCTCCGAAATGAATTTCAGGAAATTTTTGAGGGATTTCGCCAAACAGCAGTTCAATTGTTTCAGTCGTGGCAACGCCGGTGGTATCTGAGAGAAGAATATTATCAATCCCGATTTCCGAAAATCTTTTAGCCCAAAACTCTACATCCTCCAACTTCCACATTTCCCCGTACGGATTTCCAAAAGCCATTGAAAAATAGATATTGAGACTGCGGTTTTCAGATTTTGTGAGTTCAAGAATCTTAATAATATCTGCGAAGGCTTCTTCCTGACTTTTATTGGTATTTCTGTGCTGAAAAGTTTCAGAAATGGAAAACGGAAACCCTAAAACATCGATTGAACCGTGCTTCAAAGCTTTCTCAGCTCCTCTGAAATTTCCGATAATGGCAGAAACTTTTGTTTTTGAATCTGATTTATCAATATTTTCGGCAACCTCGGCTGAATCAGCCATTTGAGGAATTGCTTTTGGAGACACAAAACTCAGGCAGTCGAGCACATCAAAGCCTACATCCATCAAAGCGTTGATGTAGTCTATCTTTTTGGTGGTCGGTATAAATTCTCCCCAACCCTGCATGGCATCCCGTGGACATTCTGTTAGAAACATTTTCTATTTTGATTTTCTCAAATATAATAAAACTTAATAATTTAAACGTCTATTTCAAAATATCACAGAATCAATTGATTTAAAAGTGTTTACAGCTATACATATCATTCAGAATTATTAAGTGATTTACCTGTTTTATAATTAAAAAAAACTTAAAAGTGGTGTATAAATTATTTAATTGACATTTAAATTAGATTTAATTTAAACATATTCAATCAAAAGAGAAATTATCATGACGAAATTTTACTAAATAATTTTAAAATTAAATTGATTTGGTAAAAGAATTGCAATAGACATCAAAACGCCTAAAACCTTTGTACCATGAACATTTCTTATTATGATTTCAAGAATTTAGAAAGTCAGGATCAGTGCAGTCTGGTGCTTCACAACGGAAAAATCGTTAACGAAAGAACGATGAATGATCTGAAATATACATTATATGAATTTTCAACTTTTACGGTTGAATTGATGCACAATCTCTCCAACGAAAAACTCGCTGTGATTAATGTTTTTCAAAACAGAGCGGCGTACGCAGTATAGAAATTAAATCATTTTTAAATAATATCAGGGAAGCATTTTGCTTCCTTTTTTATTGATATCTGAGTATAAAATTTTGACATTTTTCGGGCATCCTGAATTTACATCGTATATTTGTGAAAATTTAAAATCAATAATGAGTACGATAGAATTTAACCAACTCTGGAAAGAAAAATTACTGAACCGTTTTCTTACTTACGTAAAAATATACTCTACCAGCGACGCTGAAAGCGAAACTACACCGTCTACAGAAAGACAATGGGACATTGCAAAATACATCACTCAGGAACTGAAGAATATTGGCCTGGAAGATGTTTCAATAGACGATCACGGTTATATCATGGGCTACGTACCTTCTAATCTGGAAAATGACAGCCAGCCAACCATCGGATTCATTTCTCATTATGATACTTCACCTGATTTCAGCGGGGAAAATGTGAAACCTCAGGTTTGGGAAAATTATGACGGAAGCGATCTGGTATTAAATCAGACTTCAGGATTTACTCTTTCGCCTTCGAAATTTGAAAGTTTAAAGAAATACATCGGTCAGACTTTGATTACGACAGACGGAAATACGTTACTCGGAGCTGATGACAAGGCCGGCTGTGCAGAAATTGTGACTGCCGCAGAATATCTTATCGCTCATCCTGAAATCAAACACGGAAGAATTGCCGTTGGTTTCACACCTGACGAAGAAATCGGAAGAGGAGCACATAAATTTGATGTTGCCAAATTCGGAGCAGAATTTGCCTATACGATGGATGGTGGCGAAGTTGGCGAACTGGAATATGAAAACTTCAACGCAGCGGGAGCGGTTGTAAAAATCCACGGACTGAGCGTGCATCCCGGTTATGCTTTCGGAAAAATGGTGAATGCTGCTTTGCTCGCTGCAGAATTTATCCACATGTTGCCTGCTAATGAAACTCCTGCAACCACGAAAGGTTTTGATGGTTTCTATCATTTAATGGATGTTACAGCTGATATTTCTGAAGCTAAACTTCAATACATCATCCGTGACCATGACGAAGAAAAATATGAGGCAAGAAAAAAAATCATGGAGGAAAAAATTGCTGAATTTAACCAAAAACACGGTGAGGGAACTGCTGAAATTGAAATTAAAGAGCAGTACAGAAACATGAAACAGCAGTTTGAAGGCAAAATGCACATCGTAGATTTGGCGGCTAAAGCAATGAAGGAAGCCGGAATTGAGCCTAAAATAAAAGCCATCAGAGGCGGAACCGACGGTGCCCAGCTTTCTTACATGGGATTGCCTTGTCCGAATATTTTTGCAGGAGGAATTAATTTTCACGGACCTTACGAGTATGTAGCGCTGGAAAGCATGATGAAGGCGACCGAAGTGATTGTGAATATTGTGAAAGCGTAAGGCTTTTGCCTACAACATAAAAAACCCGGCAGATTTTGCCGGGTTTTTTGGTTTATTGAATTTTGGTTTTAAAACATCCCCGCATACTTTTTGAAACTCCTCCCTTAACGACGCAACTGTAATTTACATAACCAAAAATACTGTCGTTCTTTTGAAATTCAGATTTATTTAAATGTAAAATTTCATATCTAGGAACGGCTCCAATAAATTTTACTTCATCTTTCAAAGTTTTGGGATCATAATCGTGGACTCTAAAAGTTCCGTCAAAAACCTTAATCATAATTCCATTACTGATATAACCATCGTAATTGTTTAAGGAAATATTAATCGTATCTCCGTTTTTTTCTGCACTGCATTTGTAGTTGTCAAAAGAAGCCGTAAAATTCAAAAGTCCTGAATTCTGAAGTATATAAGCCGTTCTGGTTTTACTTTCCATTTTTTCCTTTCTGAATAACCGCAGCTCAGGAAATTTTGAAAGCAATCTAATCGTGTCATTATGAACTAAGTCTTCATCAACAACTACTTTTTCATAATGTGAGATCACTTTCTCTTTTTTCCCTCTGCATCCCATAAGAATAAAAGATAAAAAAATCAGGGAAAGTAATCTCACCACTTTGTATTTTAATGAGGAATTTCCTCTGTCAGAACATCATTTCCGGCCTTGTCAAAATAAGTGCAGGTGAAATGATCTAAATCTACAATCCATCCTTCAACACCGTTTTCAGCACAGTCTCTGCAGAACTGCATATAATCTGTTCCGCCTTGCTGATGGATCTTTAACTGCTTGGCAAACTTTTCCTGATCAACAGTTTCATTAATCTCCAAATCATCGTATTGTGGTTGAGATTTAGTTTTAAAATCATTTTCGCCAAAATATTCTGTGTGGCTGTCTTTTACCCAGGTTGTAAAGTTTTTCACTCCGAAACCTTTTATTTCCTGAATATATTTCGGGAATTCTGCTCCTGACTTTACCTTGCTGTGTGCGTCTTCAATTTGCTGTACTGTAAACATCTGTATTTTTTTAATGAAATTATTTTTTTTTAAAACGCAAATTTAAATATTTTGAAAATTTCTTTTACAGAAATATTGAATGACCGTTCAACGAAAATTCTAACGACCTGTCTTTCTTGCTTTATTTCTGCTTTTCAGCCCATAGTGCCATTTTTCTGTTTAAAACATCCAAAGGCAGACAACCCTGACTTAGAACTTCGTCATGAAACTTAGCCAGATTAAATTTTGTTCCAAGTTCTTTCTGATATTTCTCTCTCAATTCACGGATTCGCAGTGAACCAATTTTATATCCTAAAGCCTGACCAGGCATCGCCATATATCTTTCCACTTCGGCAGTAGCACCGGCTTCATCGTACGCAATATTGCTCAGAAAATACGCGATCGCCTCTTCCCTGCTCATTTTTCCGGTATGAAGACCTGTATCTACCACCAATCTCACAGCGCGCAGCATCTGATCACTTAAATAACCCATTTTTTGGTAAGGATCGGTGTAAAGTCCGAATTCAGGACCTAATGTTTCGCAATAATGCGCCCAGCCTTCGCCATAAGCTCCCAACCATCCGAAACGCATAAATTTGGGTAATTTTGTATTTTCCTGCTGAAGCGACACCTGATAATGATGTCCGGGAATAGCCTCATGCAGAAACAGCGATTCCATGCCAGAAGTCACATTAAACTTTGAAGGATCCGGAAGCGGGATGTAGAAAATCCCCGGTCTCCCGCCATCCGGAGTTCCCTGAATATATTCTGCACTTGCACTCGCCTCTCTGAACTTTTCGGTTTGTCTGACCTCAAATTTTGTTTTTGGAGTGACACTGAACATGGTTTTCAGCTTCGGTGTAATTTTCGAAAGAATACCGTTAAATGCTTTCAATACCTCATCAGAACTTCTATAAGGCATTGCTTTAGGGTCGTTTTTTACGTGAGTAATGAATTCTTCCAGAGTTCCTGTAAAGCCCACCTGCTGTTTAACTTTTTCCATTTCAGAACGGAGCATCGCCACCTGTTGAAGACCGGTTTTGTTGATTTCATCGGGATTCTGATCAGTAGTAGTCCAGCTTTTTACGTAAAAAGAATAAATGGTGCCTCCGTTTGGCAGACTGTTGTAACCATCTGTATCTCTTGCTTTTGGATAATATTCCTTTTCAAGAAAATCTCCTAATTTGTTATAAGATGGTATTATGTTTTTCTCCACAGATTCGTGAAAAAGTTTGGTGAATTTTGCTTTTGTCTCTTCAGAAAATTCTTTCGGAAACTTTTTCAGCGGACCAAAGAAAATATTTTTCTCTTTGTCTGAAGTAATAATTTCCTCCGATCTCATTTGTGGGATCATTTTAATAACCAGCTTTTTAGGCAGAACAATTTTAGCATTAATTCCTTCACTAAAATTATGAACAGCAGCATCTGCCCACGCCGGAAATTTCTCCATTCTTTTCAGCCAGTTTTCGTAATCTTTTTCTGTCTCAAAAGGCTGGCTTCCTTCCCCACTTCCTAAAAGCGGAAACGTCAGCGGTAATCCGCCAAACTGTGTGAACGGAATATATTCAGGATGAAAATTGTAAGCTCCTATTTTATCCTTTAGAGTAAAATCCAACACATCGTAAATTACTTTTTTATCATCAGGAAGATTTTCGTAATCTACATTTTCCAGCTGTTTCTGCACAGAAGTGTAAAAAGCTACCTCTCCAGAAATAAAATCTTTATCAATATTGACGGGCAACTGGTCGTTATACCTCGGGTCTCCCTGCTGCGTTGCTTCAAGAGGATAGAGCTTCAGATACTGCTCATAAAAATTGGCCGCAATAGAATCTATATCTTTAGGAGTAACTTTGGTAAGCGGAGAATCTGTTTTTCGGCAAGAGGTAAAAGCGGTTGCGATTCCTAAGCAAAAAAGGCTTCCCAGTACAATATTTCGCATGATTATCAAATTTTTGAAGAAAACAAATGTAATGAATATCCTCTGAAATTATATTTATATTAAATTTTAAAAAAAAATTAAAAAAATTTTTCACATTCACTCAATTTTCTATCTTTGTTAAAACAATTAACATTCATACCATTACGGATCTTTTCTAAGAAATAATGAAAGGGATTTTAAAAATTTACCACCCGGACGAAACGCTTAAATACAATATCAATCATACTTATTGCAAAGCCGTTTACCTTAATCAGAAACACTTTTTGGAAGTAGAAATCACTACAGACGACAGTCTGGATCATGTGGACGATGATTCTCTGCAATACAACTTTCCTCAGATTTCAATGGAAGTTTTCGATTTCCCAATAGAATCCGGCGAGATTGAAGACAAAACTTTTCTCATTAACGACTCAGACGAAGATTCCTACACAGAAGTAGATCTTTTTGATGACGAAGATGCATTTCTCTATGACAGCGAACTTTGCTTCGAAAAAGATGAGAATGGCGAACTTCAGTTGATCTGGAAAGGTCATATTGATGATTTCTACACCGGCTCAGATAATCCTCTTCCATTCAGACTGAAGTGTGAACTGAAGCAGGATGAGATTGAGATAGACGAAGATTAAATTCAGATAAATTAACGGAAAATCACATCATTTCTCTTCATTTGTTTTGAAGGGAAATTTTTTGCTGGGCTATGAAAAGCTTTTTTTAAGCATATTTTAAGATAAATATTGATAATATTCCTTTATTTTTGTCGTTTAAACTACTAAAAAATACAGATTAATGCTTGTAACAGAACTTACTCATGTTTTATTTGCACAGGTCGCAGCGCCTGTAGTAACTGCAGAAAGTGCCGAGTTTTCATTTTGGAACATCATGTTCCACGGAGGTGCTTTTGCCAAAATCGTAATGGCAACCGTACTTTTGTTGGGTATTTTTTCTGTCTATCTATTCTTCGAAAGGTTTTTCTTTATTAAAAGGGTAACTTCGAAAACAGATTCCAATTTCATGAACAATATCGAGGATTTTGTGAGAAACGGAAAGATAGATTCTGCATTAGACTACTGTAAAACGCAGAATTCTCCGGAAGCGAGAATTCTGGAAAAAGGAATTTCGAGACTGGGAAGACCGGTTTCTGATATTGTAAGTGCGATGGAATCTCAGGCTCAGGTAGAGGTTGCCAACATGGAAAAAAACCTTAACCTCTTGGCTGTAGTACCAAGTATTGCACCGATGTTAGGACTTTTGGGAACAGTTATCGGGATGATTATTGCTTTTTTTAATCTGTCTCATGCAGAAGGTTCTTTCTCTCCGAAGACTTTATCAGAAGGTATTTACACCGCTTTGGGTCAGACAGCAGTAGGTTTGGCAGTTGCTATTCCTGCAAACTTTGCTTATAACATTCTTTTAACGAGAATTGATAAATTTGTTCTGAATGCTCAGAATATGTCCGGAGAATTTTTGGATATTATCAACAAACCTTTATAATCTTTAACGATGAAAATTCAAAGAAGAAATAAAGCCAACCCGGAATTCAGTTTAGCAGCGATGACAGACGTTATCTTGCTGATGCTGATATTCTTTATGATCACCTCATCGGCAGCCAATCAAAGCTCCATCGATGTGAAGCTACCGAAAGCAGATACTGCAACAGACAATACTCCCAATCCATTAACAGTGACGATTAATGCGGAAGGAAGTTATTTTGTAGACGACAAACCTGTTCCTAGAGAGCAGGTAGAACAGACAATTGTGACCTTGCTGAATTCGAGAGACGGAAAATCTTTTACAATCCGTGCCGACGAAAACACGATGCATAAAGATGTAATTTTTGCCATGGAAATCGCAGAAAAACATAAACTGAATATCGCAATTGCTACGGTAAAAGAAAATTAATTTTATTCTTAAAGTTTTAAATGTAAAAAGTTTTAATTTTAATTTAAATCATAAATTTTTAACTAAATTAAAATTCAGGCATCAAACCAAAGGTTAGATTTAATTATAAAAATCTAAGAAACTTTTTTAAGTTAAACAACTGATAATGAGAAGCTATACACTCGACAAAAACGAACACAACAAAGACCGGATCAAGAGCGGAATTTTATCTGTTTTGATCTGGTCTGCGATTCTGTTGTTTGTATTCATCTATAAACTTAAACCAACCGAGGAAGAGAAAGAACCGGAAATCATTACCACGATGCTGGTAAATTTCGGTGACAACAGAAACGGTGACGGCTTTGAAGAACCCGCTCCACAGGAAGGAAGCCAGGCCGCAAAAGTGGACGAAACCACAGCCGAACCGGTAGAAAGTAAAACCGAACCAAATACAGTCATTAAAACTGAACCTAAAGCAGAGAGCAAAAAAGCCGACGTTAAAGAAAAAGCAATTTCGGGAAATGACAACCGTAAAGTTGCTAAAAAAGACGACGCTAAAAAAGACACAAAATCTACAGCCAGCCCTACCAAAAGCAAAACTAAAGGCGGATCAACAGCAGCCAACAGCAAAACAGGAAATGGTGATGGCAAAGGAAATGCCGCTATCGGAAACCTTTTAAGCGGAAGAGGTAAAAACCCCGGAAATCAGGGCGATGGCAGAGGTCCCGGAAACGCCGGAGATCCTTTAGGCGGCGACGGAAATGGCGACAGCAAAATAGGAATTGACAGAAGTCTTACAGATTATATTCCCGGAACAATGGGAAGAGGCGGTGCACAGCCTAGCCATAAATGCACAGCCAGCGGCTCTATTAGAATCGCTTATACCGTGGACAAAGCCGGAAACATAATATCCGCCAAAAGATCTGGTGGAATTTCAGACCCCTGCGTGGTACAGACATCTGTTGCTTGGGTTAAGAAATACGTCAAGGCCGAGAAATCCAGCGTTTCGTCAAGTGGAACCTACAGCATTACTTTTTAAACATACAAAAGCACTTTATTCAAGTGCTTTTTTTATTTTATATGAAGGATAGAATTGATTTTTATTTGTCATTTACAATCGCCTGATTTGTCTTAATATTTGAGCAGAATTACATTTTAGCGATTTCTGAAATTCTGTTTATAACTGGCAGAGCAAAGATTCCACTCGTCTGAAGATACAGCTCATAGAATGTTTTTGCTTTGTCTAAAAAGTCATTATTGTTTAATACTTTACCGTTGTAGTAGAAAAGATTTCCGAGCATTTCATAGTAATCTTTGTGATCTCTTTCCTGTCTTTCTTTTACAATTTCAATAACTTCTTCCTTTGGTTTTTCCGAAAGTTCTTTAAAATCAAACTTAAAAATATCTTTCATTAAAGAATCGAAATCGAGTTCTTTCTGCATTAAACTTTCTTCAGGTTTATCCAAAATCAGTTTTTCCAAAGCTTGAGATAGCTGACGGATGAGTCTTAGGGTGAATTCTTTATCTGTGATCATAATTTTTGTTTATTTAAAATTTTGAATTTAAAAAGAGTAATCCTTCCAATTCATTTCTATGAACTTCAATTTCTTTTTTGAAGTTTATTTTATCAGATTTATCATTAATTTCCATTTCAAAATCAGCAATAAAAATTAATGTCTCTTCTTTTATTTCGGATAACACCATATCTAAAATTCTTAAAGGTGATTTACATTTTTTACAAAGTAGAAACTGTTCCTCATAATATCCTGAATCAACATTGATTTTTCTTACTTCAACAAATTCTATTTTAGTGCCATCAATTAACATAAAATTGGAATCTTTTGTCTGAAAATAGGATCTTATGGAAGGTTCTTTTTCTTTCAGTTTATTAGATTTAAAATCTATTCTGAATGTTCTTCCAATCTGGTCTTTCGTAATATTTTCAATTTTTAAATAACCGATATCCCATCCGCCCTGCGCAGATACATTAGAATTAAGAGAAAGAATGAAAAATAAGAGTAAACCAAATTTAATTTTCATATGATTCTAAATTATAAGAAGTATCTCTTTTTAAGCAAAAAACAAATACGCCAATCCAATTGCAGTAATCACGCCCACTAAATCCGCCAAAAGCATGGCAACAACCGTATATCTCGTGTTCTTCACGGCTACAGCTCCGAAATAAACTGCAATTACGTAAAACGTAGTGTCTGAGCTTCCTTGTAGAACCGCTGCCAATTTACCCTGGAAGCTGTCTGCCCCGAAAGTCGCCATCGTGTCCATCATCATTCCTCTTGCTCCTGAACCCGAAAGTGGTTTGATTAAAGCGGTTGGAAGTCCATCAACAAATCTGGCGTCTAAGCTTGCGGCGTTAACCACCCATTTCATACCGTCAATAATCACTTCAAAGACTCCTGAAGTTCTTAAAAGTGAAATCGCAATCAACATTCCCACCAAGTAAGGAATGATTTTCACACTGGTTGTAAAGCCTTCTTTTGCCCCATCAACAAATGCATCAAAAACATTTATTTTTTTATATAAAGCTCCAAGTACAATAGCCAGGAAAATGAAAAGAATCAATCCGTTGCTTAAAACCTGACTGAAAATGTCTAAATTTTCTTTGCTCAGTCCTGTAAGATACCATACAAGAAGTCCGACCAACACGGAAATTCCGCCGACGTAGGCTAAAAGTACAGGCTGCAAAAGATTTATTTTCTGATAAATTGAAACAATAATCATTGCCGCTAAAGTCGCTGCGAAAGTGGCAATCATGCAGTAAAGAAATATATCTGTTGGGTTTTTCGAACCTGCCGAAGCCCGTAAAGCAATAATTGAAACGGGTATCAAGGTCATACCTCCAGCGTGAAGGCAGAGGAACATAATCTGCGAGTTGCTCGCTGTGTCTTTATTTGGATTTAAAGTCTGTAAACTTTCCATTGCTTTTAAACCAAATGGCGTTGCGGCATTATCCAAACCTAAAAGATTGGCACTGAAATTCATCAGCATGTGTCCAAATGCCGGATGATTTTTTGGGATTTCAGGAAAAAGGCGTGAAAAAAACGGTTGAATTAAACGGCTTAATAAATTAATCCCGCCCGCTCTTTCTGCGATACTCATAAACCCCATGAATAGAGCCATAATTCCAATTAAGCCTAAACAGATTTTCACTGCAGTTTCTGAGGTTCCGATTACACCGTCTGCATCCTGAACGCGATACACCTGAACGTTCTGTTTCAGTGTATCGGTTTTATAATGAATCCTGCTATCCGTAAAATCATTATTTTTCTTTAAATTCTCCTGAACCGAAGGAGAAAATGCACCAATGTCTTTATTTGCGACCTTAATGGTGTCGCCGCCTTTTCCGACAACCATATCGTTGAAAATGGTTTTATAGTGGCTTGACGAGATGTATTTTATACTGGCAATGGCAATGGCGATAATGATAAAGGCCGACCAAATTCTGCTGAGAACCATTTATGTAAGATTAATTTTTAGAAAAGATAATAAATTTAATGAGATAAAATTGAAACTTTTAGCTTTAAACCATTAAGATTTGATAAGGAGTTAAGAATATTAAGAAAGAACCTTCAAAGTCAGAATGATCTAACGTAATAAAACTTAAAAACAAAATTCTCCTATATGGTTTAAATTAAGTTATTTTTCATCCAGATAGACCAGCTCGCCCGCAAAATCATCATCCAAACTCTTTAAGACCTTAGCGTTGGCAGTCTTCTTTTGAAGCTCTTCGATAAAGAAATTTTTCTCAAAAAACTGGCGGTGAACTCCCGGCAAAAGCTCCATGAAGTAGTCCATTCCGATTTTGTTGTTGTGGAGATCCATTTTGGTTTCTAAAGGTTCGTTGGGAAATAATTCCTCGTGCAAATCTGTAATTTTTTTGCAGAACTCCAGTGCTTTCTCGGGTGAGGAAATTTTGCTGCAGTACATCATAATCAGGCAACACCAGAAAGCGTGTCTGAACGCGTTTCCCTCACCGTTTTTAGATGCTGTTTTCGGATACAGTTTTTGAGCAATGGAAAAAGCTTTTACCGTTCCATAGAAACTCATCATAGAAAAGAGAGGATGTGGCAAAACTGCTGACGAGAGCTTAAGAATTTTCTTAAAACTCATGCTTTTTATGGTGTTAAAAATTACTTTGAAAGTCCTCATAGATTGGCTTTTGGCAAATGGCTAATTGCTTTGAATCAAGCCGTATATTTTTAAAATAAGTTAATCACGTCTATTCAAACAAAAATCTCTCCCGAATAGAGAGAGATTGTATGATTTTCAGTTTAAATATTAAGCTTTTACCGCTAATAAATTTACTGTTTTTGAAACAACTTCTTTGATTTCTGTTCTTTTTACAATGAAATCTACGAAACCTTTTTCCTGCAAAAATTCTGAAGTCTGGAAACCTTCCGGCAAATCTCTACCAATGGTTTCACGGATCACTCTTGGTCCTGCAAATCCGATCAATGCTTTTGGTTCAGCCATAATGATATCTGCAGTCATTGCAAAAGATGCGGTAATTCCACCGAAAGTAGGGTCACAAAGGTAAGCTATGTATAAAAGTCCGGCTTCTGAAAGCTGAGCCAGTTTCGCCTGAACTTTCGCCAATTGCATTAGTGAATACGTTGCTTCCTGCATTCTCGCACCACCAGACTGACAGATAATCATGTAAGGAAGTCTTTTTTCGATACAGTAATCAATCGCTCTTCTGATTTTTTCACCCATCACAGAACCTAAAGATCCTCCGATGAACGCGAAATCCATACATGAAACCACCATTTCGGTTCCGTTTACAGTTCCTACTCCATTTCTGATAGAGTCGGTAAGCTTGGTTTTCGCTTTTACTTCTTTCAGACGGTCGGTGTATGATTTTGTATCTTTAAAGCTGAGAATATCAATACTTTCAACATTTGCATCCAGCTCAGTGAATTTTCCTTCGTCAAAAAGAATGCTGAAAAACTCGGCACTTCCTATTCTTACGTGAAATCCGTCTTCAGGAGAAACATAATTGTTTTTCTTTAACTCGTCGTGTTCCACTACTTTTCCTGACGGAGTCTGATGCCAAAGACCTTTCGGTACATCTTTTTTCTCGTCGGTAGAAGTGGTAATATTTTGTGCTTTTCTTTTAAACCAGTCGAATGCCATATTATTGATTTGAAATTATGATTTGAAGTTTGAAATTCAGGTTTGCTGATAAAAATTTTCATCTCAGACAATCTCAAATTTCAAACGTCAAATCTCAAATTAATTTATTTTAAAGTATTTACGTTATTTAAATCTTCAAATGCTCTTACCAATCTTTTAGAGAACGTTTCTTCGCCTTTTCTGATCCAAACTCTTGGGTCATAGAATTTTTTGTTTGGCTTATCGTCTCCGTCAGGATTTCCGATTTGAGTTTTCAGATATTCTACATTGTCTACCATGTAATCTCTGATTCCCTCTGTATAAGCGAACTGAAGATCGGTGTCAATATTCATCTTAATTACCCCGTAATCAATCGCTTCTCTGATTTCTTCTAAAGTAGAACCTGAACCACCGTGGAATACGAAATTAATCGGCTTCTCAGCAGTTCCGAATTTCTCCTGAACGAATTTCTGAGAATTGTCTAAGATCTTCGGAGTCAAAACTACATTTCCTGATTTGTAAACTCCGTGTACATTTCCGAAAGCAGCTGCAATTGTGAAATTATCAGAAATTGCTTTAAGTTTTTCGTAAGTGTAAGCTACATCTTCAGGTTGAGTATATAATTTTGAGTTGTCGATATCAGAATTGTCAACACCATCTTCTTCACCTCCTGTTACACCGATTTCAACTTCCAAAGTCATCTGCATTTTTGCCATTCTTTCGAAATATTCCGCAGAGATCTCAAGGTTTTCTTCTAAAGATTCTTCAGAAAGATCAAGCATGTGAGAAGAATAAAGAGATTTTCCGGTCTGCTTGAAGAATTCTTCGTTAGCTTCCATCAAACCGTCGATCCAAGGCAATAATTTCTTTGCAGCGTGGTCGGTATGTAAAATTACTGTTGCTCCATAAGCTTCAGCTAAAGTATGAATATGTTTTGCTCCAGCGATACCACCTAAAATAGCTGATTTCTGAGCATCATTACTCAATCCTTTTCCAGCGTTGAAAGATGCTCCACCGTTAGAAAACTGAATGATAACAGGTGAGTTTAATTTTGCTGCAGTTTCCATTACTGCGTTCACGTTGCTAGAACCGATTACGTTCACTGCAGGCAATGCAAATTTGTTTTCTTTAGCATACTGAAAAATATCTGTAACTAACTGACCTGTGGCAACTCCTGCCGGAAAAATTCTGCTCATGTTTACTTTTTATATAAAATTAGGGTATGTTTGAAAAATTCTTGTAAAGGTAATAATTTTTAAGAAATGATTAATTTCTTTTATCCCGTCCCCAAAGTAGCTTCTGGCGGATGGTTTCGTAGAAACTTAAATTATTCGGCTGTACCAGTAACAGCTGAAAACTCGCCTTTCTGATCACAATTTCCTTATCGGTTTCAATATGAATTAATCTTGAATCTAAAGAAAGAGAATATTGTGGAACACGGCTTTCAACTTTAAATTTAATTTCAACTTTATCGTTGACAACCAAAGGTCTTACATTTAAATTATGCGGCGCAATTGGAGTAATCACAAAGTTTTCGTTGTTCGGAGAAATAATCGGTCCGCCGCAACTTAAAGAATAAGCGGTAGAACCTGTGGGTGTCGAAACAATGACGCCGTCGCCCCAGAAAACATTCAGAAATTCATTATTGATATAGGAATCTACCGTTACCATTGATGTGGTTTCTTTTCTGGAAATCGTCACATCATTTAAAGCATACGGAAAAAATTCGTCAGATTTTGGTGAAACAACTTCGATTACTGATCTTCGGCTGGTTTTCACATCACCTTTTAAAATTGAATCCAGTTCTTTGAAGGCTTCTTCTTTGGTAAAACTTGCCAGGAATCCAAGTCTTCCGGTGTTCACACCCACAACAGGAATTTCGAGATCTTCGATGAAAGTTAATGAATTTACAATCGTTCCGTCGCCACCAAATGTGAAGAACAGATCAACTTTTTTGTCGATGAGATCCTGTTTGTTGCCAAAAGTCTCAAATATTTTTGAAAATTGAAGCGCGTCAGCCATTTCGTCAAACAAAACAGATTTTACGCCTCTGCTTTCCAGTTCAGAAATAAATTTGCTTAAATATAAAAAAGTATCAAGATCTTTTTTCTGAGAATATATGGCTGCCTTCATATTATATTTCGATAAATTTTTGTAAAAAACCTAAACGGTCTTTGAAAAGATCTGTTTTCTCATCAGAATAATATTTTTCTACAATTCTGTAATCATAACGGTCAAAAGTAGCGTCGATGGAAGCTAAATTTTCGTTGCTGATTTTAATGGTGATGTGAATAAATTCGTCTGACATGAAGCTGATAAATCCGCCGTAGAACTTAGAATTGTTGCTCTCGACGATGTTGGCAATTTCTGTCATAGAATATTTTCTTGCCGGAGTTTCTATCGTTAAGGTAGCACCGGTTTCCGAAAACAGAGGGTATTTTGAAAAGGTCTGGAAAACATCATCACAGCAGATGTAGCCCAGATATTTTTCGTTTTTATTGATCACAGGAATCACGTTGGCATTGAATGTATAAAACAGACGGATGCTGTCCATGATATTATTGTCCTCCAAAATGGCGAAGCGCTCGATCTGATGTCCGAGGTTCTTCAAAGTACCTTCTTCTTCATAAAGAAAGTCTTTGGCGATGGCTCCGTAAAAGTGGTGTGATTTTTTGATGAAAATATGCGTATATCCAAATGCTTCTAGGGTTTCCCTAGCCGATTCGATGGAGTCAGTCAGATGAAAACACGGAAAATCTTTTGAGATATAGTCCTTGATAAACATTGTGCTAATTTATAAAATTAAAAACGAAACCTTCCTGCTTTATTGCAGTTTTTTTTCATAAAAATAAAAAAAGTGAAATAAAAATTTGCCTGTAAAGAAATTTGAAGTATCTTTGTCGCCTTTCATTTTTACTTTTTATTAGATTTATTTCAAACTGCACTGTCTTTTGACAGACGCAGTTTTTTTATTTTTAGGTCATTTGTAAACTCCCGACTCAAAAATATGTGACCAACAGAATTTACATTAATTTTTCAGCAATCATGATTTTCGTAATTGAGCTGATCCATTTTGTTTTCAAAATTTTCTCTATCAGTTTTGGTCATGTTAACCTCATTGAATACGGCTTTAAACTGCTTTTTTCCATCTGGGCTTACCCATAATCCGTTAAAACTTTTACCCTCTTTCTTCAAAATCAGTACACCGGTAAACCGATATTCTACCATTGCAAATTGATTGGCCTTGTTTTCTGTAATATCGAGTTGCAACCAATTGCTAACACTATCATATTTGTACATCGCGGTATAATGCAAATCTGCTGTACACTCATTCTCCTCACTGATAATGAACATCGTTACGGGCATTTTCCCATCAATACTTCCTTTGTATAAACAGGACTTTCTGTTTTGTGCAGAACTAAAACTGACGAAAAAAAGAAGTATAACGAAGGTGATAATTGCTTTTTTCATGTATTGAAACTTATTCCTGATTAAATTGATTTACACAAAACAGATTTAAAGTGCTTTCGCAAATTCCCACATCACGATTCCGCCGCAAACGCTTACATTTAAAGAATGCTTTGTTCCCAGTTGCGGAATTTCAATAAAAGAATCGATATTCTGAAGCGCTTCATCGCTGATTCCTTCCACTTCATTTCCTAAAATGACCGCGTATTTTTTTGAACTGTCAATTTTAAAATCAGTAATCATCGTGCTGTTAGTCGTCTGCTCGATTCCCACCACTTCAAATCCCTGACTTTTCAAATCATTGATTGTGACATTAATATCCGCTTCATGCGACCAATCCACACTTTCTGTTGCTCCCAATGCAGCTTTGTGAATTTCACGGTGTGGTGGTTGTGGCGTAATTCCACATAAAATAATTTTCTCAACCAAAAAAGCATCTGCCGTTCTGAAAGTCGCCCCAACATTGTGCATGCTTCTGATATTATCCAGAACAACCACCAACGGAATTTTCTCAACCTTTTTAAACGTTTCTACATCAATTCTGTTGAGTTCTTCCAGTTTTAATTTATTTACCAAAATATATTTATTTCTAATTACAATTTACGAATTCCTACGATTGAATGGATTTTAAATTCCATTCTCAATTTTAGTTTTTAAAACCAACATTTAGGAAACGCTTCGACAGGCTCAGCGTGACATCGCTAATAAAAAAAGTTTCACAGTGTCAGGCTGAGCATGTCGAAGCCATCAATTCTCAGTTCCACAGCATACTAACTATTCCCTTGCACCCATAATCTGATGTACATTTCTTTCAATATTCTGAGCAATCGTCTCCATCGGAATATCATTTTCATCATTATTAAAAGGATCTTCAATTTCCTCAGCGATCAGTTCCAGACTCATCAACACGTAATATACGAAAACCGTCAGCGGGATCATAAATAATCCAAGGTTAATTACGTACGCAACCGGCAAAGCCAATACATATAAAATAATGAATTTTTTAATGAAAGATGAGTAAGAATACGGAATCGGTGTGTTTTTTATTCTTTCGCAACCGCCACAAACATCCAGAAAACCGGAAATCTGCGTGTCTAAATACAGCATTTCAACATCAGAAATTTTCCCCTGTTTTTTTAGCTGATATAATTTTTCAGTCAGCTGGATGATCAAATCATTGGGTCCATGATTTTTCAGCGAATTTTTGATTTCTGAGTAATCCTCATCCAAAGCCAGCCGTGTCGATTCCTGAGAAAGATGTTTGGCCAAGAGATGTGGAAAAAACTTAAGATATTTTGAAATCTGGTCAGCAGATTCTCTGTCGTCCGTAAGAATAATATTGATTTTGATGGCGAAATTTCTCGTGTCATTCACAAGTTTTCCCCAAAGTTTTCTGCCTTCCCACCACCTGTCGTAAGCCGTATTTGTCCTGAAAACCAAAAGCAGAGACAGCACAAACCCCAACAAAGAATGAATCATCCCCACATTGCTGACCTTCGATTTTGAGGTTAAATGTAAATATTCAATCTCAAGATATTGGATTCCATAGGAGTACAGCGCCATCAAAACCATCGTTGGAAACAGAATTTTCAGCGTATCACTTTTGTGTAAGCTGATCAGGATCTTCAGGAAATTTTTGGTGTTGTAGACTCTCATGGCTGATGTGCTTTTTGCAAAGATAAAATATTCGGATTATTGTTTTTCGTGGAAATTTTAATTTTGGAATTAAATAGCTCCCGCAGATTAGGCTGATGTCGCAGATTTAATTAAATAATCGTTTTTAAGATGCCGCGAATGCACGAATTTTTATGAATTGATGAGTGAATTCCGAATTTTAATTAAATAATAATTACGATTGTCGCAATTTGTACTATTAAGAATAACTTGTATTTCCTTGCTAACTTTAGGCCTTTTTATAACTTTAAAAAAGACGGACAAAATTTAAATTCTTTGTTTGGCTTTGCGTTTAATTAAAAAGTCGGGCAAAACTCGGATGTTCAAAATAATAACGATTTATTCGTGCATTCGTGGCATTTTCTCACCATAATTATTCACAATCATCCATGCAGATCTGTGCATTTTATGGTAACTAATCCCATCAAAATTTTTTCAAATTTCAAAAAAACACTATTTTTATTTCGCATTAAAAAACAAAACAGATGATTCTCGAAAACGTAGATGTAGTCAGTGACATCAGTAAAGAAGATTTTCAGGAAAATTATTTCAAAAAACAGAAGCCGCTTCTGATCAAAAACTACGCGAGTCGCTGGGAAGCTTTCGACAAATGGAATTTTGATTTTATTAAAGAAAAAGCGGGCGAACAGGAAGTTCCACTCTACGACAACAAACCTGCGGATGCAAAGAAAAGTTCTGATGCTCCTGTGACAAAGATGAAAATGAAGGATTATATCGACACGATAAAATCTAAACCTTCTGATCTGCGAATTTTCTTCTACATTATCACAGACCGACTTCCAGAATTGCTGAAAAACTTCACATATCCCGATTTGGGAATTAAATTTTTCAAGCGGCTTCCGACTTTATTTTTTGGTGGAAGTGAAGCGCATGTTCTGATGCACTACGATGTTGATCTGGGAGATTTTATGCACTTTCATTTTGAAGGAAAGAAAAGAATTTTGCTCTTTGACCAGAAACAGTCGAAGTTTTTATATAAAGTTCCGCTGTCAGTTCACACGGTTTACGACATCGATTACGAAAATCCTGATTACGAAAAATTTCCGGCGTTGAAATACGCCACAGGCATTGAAATTTTCATGGAACACGGCGATGCGCTTTTTATTCCCGGCGCATTCTGGCATTTCAACAGATACTTAGAACCTGGTTTTTCAATGTCGCTCAGAGCTTTACCGAATAAACCCAAAGTTTTTGTGAATATGCTGTATCATGTTTTTGTTATGCGCTATACGGATAAAATTTTACGGAAATTATTTAAATCTGAATGGGTAGATTATAAGCAGAAATGGGCGTATGAGAAAGCAACTGAGGCTCTGGAAAAGCATTTGAGTAAAAAAGAGAAGGTTTAAAATATTGCTCTTAGATATTACAAATAAAATGGATTACAGATTTACTTTTCACAAACACATTTTGATTCTTGGAACAACAGAAGAGTAAAGATATAAAACTCTATCCAAAATTCTTGAAAATAATAATCTTGAGCTTATAAGGTTTCCTAAATCAATGAAGTCACTTTCCGATTATTTAAATATAGTTCAAGCAAAAGAGCTTTTCTCACCGTTTTACTATTCAAAAGGAAAATATAATGATAACCAAATTTTTGATTTTCACATAGATTGGATTGCAGAAAACAATAGCCTTTTCGTTTTTGAAGAGTTTCAGAATGTTGATGATAAATTTAGCTTAGAAATAAGGCGGATTGTAATTAATAATTTGGAAGCCAATCATCGATCAGGAACTAAAATAATAATGACTTCGGAAGATGAAACTGGTTTAATCAATCGTCTTGGTGAGATTGTAAATGAAACTGAATATAAAACAAAAACTCTGGTTGTAAAAAGTAATCTACAAATTATTGCATTATAAAATTATACTTAATTAATTATGTTCAATAAATATTTTGATGATGAAGTAGTTAAAAGTGAATACAAAAAGCAATTCATTTCGCTTTGGCCAGAATGGCTCTGTAAAGAAAACTATCATCTATTGGACGAAGTCACTGAGGCTGATTGGTCTAAATTTAACTTTTTAATAAATACTATTTTTAAGCATTACAGAATGCAACTCGTTGATTTAAAAGAGAGAAAATTAAATGAAATTAGTAACATTGATGAAACGCTTCCTAATTATGAAGATTCAATGACTAAAACATCAAATGAATTTTCAATTTATGTAATTCCGGAATTAGAATGTTTATTATCTGAAGACTGGGATTATACATTCATAATTTGGTACACCGATAAAAATGTCATCGAAAAGCTGAAACCCTTTATTGAAAAATCTGGATTGTATAGTTTTAGCTGATGTTACAGAACTTCTGTATGAGATTTAAAATCACCATTTCCCTCCTTCTTTTTTTATTCCTATTTTTACCAACCCAAATTTAAGTAAAACTCAATGGCAAAGGCGACGAAGAAAGAAACCCCGTTAATGACGCAGTACAACACCATCAAGGCGAAATATCCAGATGCGCTTTTGCTTTTCAGAGTGGGCGATTTCTACGAAACCTTCGGTCAGGATGCCGTAAGAACTTCTCAGATTTTGGGGATTGTTCTGACCAAAAGAGCGAACGGTGACGGTCATATCGAACTGGCGGGTTTCCCGCATCATTCAGTGGATTCTTATTTGCCTAAATTGGTGAGAGCCGGGATTCGTGTAGCGATTTGTGACCAACTGGAAGATCCAAAAACCGTCAAAGGAATTGTAAAACGTGGCGTAACAGAATTGGTGACGCCCGGAGTGACTTTCAACGATCAGGTTCTGACTTCAAAAAAGAATAATTTCCTGCTTTCCCTTCATAAAGAAAAAGAAAAATACGGAATCGCTTTGGTTGATGTTTCTACCGGAGAATTTTTGGTGAGCGAAGGAAATTTGGATAAAATTTTACACATCATCAACACGTTTGATCCGAGTGAAATTATTTATCAACGAAGCGTACAGATTCCCGATCAGCTGAAAAACAGAAACGTTTTCAAACTGGAAGACTGGGCTTATCAGTATAACTTTGCTTATGAAAAACTGACGAATCAGTTTAAAACCAATTCATTAAAAGGTTTTGGCGTTGAAGGTTTACCTTTGGCAATTACCGCTGCAGGAGCCATCTTCGCTTATCTGGTTGAAGATACGCATCATAAATTACTGGCGCACATCACCAAAATTCAGATTATTCCGCAGGAAGATTATCTGATGATGGATCATTTTACGCTGAGAAATCTCGAAATCGTTTATCCAAGCCATCCGAAAGGAAAATCTCTTTTAGATATTATCGATAAAACTTCTACGCCGATGGGTGGAAGATTGTTGAGAAGAAGAATTATTCTACCATTAAAATCTGTCGAAGAAATTGCAAGACGGCTTTCGTTAATTGACTTTTTAAACGAAAATGATCATTTAAAATATGAAATTTCCCAATTACTGAGAGCGATCTCAGATCTAGACCGATTGATGGGAAAACTGGCGGCAGAGAAAATTTCACCTAAAGAATTAGGTTATCTGCGTCAAAGTCTGATCAATATTCAGAAAATTAAAGGATTGCTTCATCCTCACGCTGATGTCTTAGCCTGGTTGGAGCCATTAAATTCATTAGATGATTTGATTCAACTGCTGGAAAATCATTTGAATGAAGAACTTCCTGTCAATTTAGCGAAAGGAAATGTGATCAAACAGAATATTTCCGAAGAACTCGATCATCTGAGAAGTCTGCAAAATAAAGGAAGAGGTTTTCTGGACGAAATGTGTCAGCGTGAAGTGGAACGAACCGGAATTACCAGTCTGAAAATTGATTTTAATAATGTTTTCGGATATTTTATTGAAGTAAGAAACACCCATAAAGATAAAGTTCCAAGCGATTGGATCAGAAAGCAGACGTTGGTGAATGCAGAAAGATACATCACAGAAGAACTGAAAGAATACGAAAGTCAGATTCTGGGTGCTGAAGAAAAGATCAGTGTTCTGGAAAATCAACTGTACCGAAAAGTATGTTCGGATACGATGATTTATATGGACAGAATTCAGGAAAATTCAAATATTATTGCGCAGCTTGATGTGGCAGTTGGTCTGTCTGAACTGGCGGTTTCTGAAAGTTATACCAAACCTGTTCTGAATGACGGTTTTAAAATTGACTTAAAGGAAGCGAGACATCCAATCATTGAAAATGCCCTTCCTTTAGGCGAAAAATATATTCCGAATGATATTTTTTTAGATAAAGATTCGCAACAGATCATTATGGTGACCGGTCCCAACATGGCGGGTAAATCGGCGATTCTCCGTCAGACGGCAATCGTTTGTCTGATGGCGCAAATTGGGAGTTTTGTTCCTGCAAAACACGCTGAAATTGGAGTTTTAGATAAGATTTTTACAAGAGTTGGCGCGAGTGACAATATCTCTGCCGGCGAATCAACATTCATGGTGGAAATGAATGAGGCGGCGTATATTTTAAATAATATTTCAGACCGAAGTTTGATTTTATTAGACGAAATCGGCCGTGGAACTTCCACTTATGACGGGGTTTCTATTGCATGGGCGATTGCGGAGTATCTTCATCAGCATCCTTCGCAAGCAAAAACTTTATTTGCAACGCATTATCACGAGTTGAATGAAATGACCGTGAATTTTGAGCGTGTGAAAAACTTTCACGTTTCCATTCAGGAGAATAAAGGAAATATTATATTTTTGAGAAAACTTATTTCAGGAGGAAGCGAGCACAGTTTCGGTATTCATGTGGCAAAACTGGCGGGAATGCCTTCAAAAGTTGTCAACCGGGCAAATGAAATTCTGAAAACTCTGGAAGCCAGCCGTTCGCAGGGAGGCTCTTCTGAAGGTGTAAAAAGGGTTACCGAAGAAAATATGCAGCTTTCTTTTTTCCAGTTGGATGATCCTGTTCTGGAAAATATCAGGGAAGAACTCACGAAGATTGATATTAATACACTGACGCCGATTGAAGCCTTGATGAAGCTGAATTCGATTAAAAAGATGATTGGGAAGTAGTCCTGTGATTTTATTTTTTAGTAAAAGTTACTGTTAATGGAATTTTGAATCTACAATATATCTTCTCGCCATTCATGATACCGGGAGTCCATTTTTGCTTTATTTTTAAAAGTGCTCTTTCTGCCTCCTTATTAAAGGTAAGGTTGCTTCCAACAGATTTTACGTGTTCTATCGTACCTTCTTTGCCGACAATAAAAATCAGAGTACAAAACTCCTGATCAGCAGTGGTTACTATTTTCCTCATCCTGAAATTATTCGCAATCATATTTCTCAAAGCATCGGCACCAAATGGAAAAGTTGCAGGTTGTTCAGCCTCCATTCTTATTTTTCCATCTCTGTGAGTCAAAGCCAGCTCATTGAGTTGACCGTAATCTTTGATAATATCCTGTCCGAAAGAAATGCCGTTAACGAGCAAAACCAGAAATATTGTAATTTTTTTTTCATAGAAACAGTTAATTTTAGTGGAAATTCATTACAACAGGAATCTGCATTTTACTTCTTACTGAATTGCCGTTTTTCTTTGCAGGAAGCCATTTTCCTTTAATTCGTTTTGCAGCAAGTTTAACAGCATTACTAAACTTTTGATTTGTACCACTTACCTGAATTTCTGAGATTGTTCCATCTCTCTCCACAACGAAATTGAGGATTGATTTAAAACTTTCTTTACCTTTCACCATTATCAAAGCATCAGAAGATATTTGGCTCTTTAATTTCTCAATAAAATCTTCTTTTCCATTTAAAAATAAGGCATCATGATTCGGATAATCATGGCATACTGTTATTATTTCGATGTCTTTTAGATCAACTTTTTTTACAGGTGAGCTGGCAGGCCGTACATCCTGCGCTAAGAAAATTGCGGAGCAAATTAAGGACAGAAATATTGAAATTTTTTTATTCATAATTATTTGAAAATAAAACTAGTCAAGCGACATCATCACAGGAATTCTGAATCTGCTTCTCACGGTTTCACCTTTATATTTGGCGGGTTTCCATTTGTCTTTTATGCTTTCTACTGCTTTTATCACCTCAGCATCAAAATCAGCATTTATTCCTTTTGCCTGAACATCACTAATAGAGCCATTACGCTCAACTACAAAACTGACTATTGTTTTAAATTTTTTCTCTGTCGCACTTTCAAAAGAAGAAGTGACCATTACTTTATTAAATTTATCTCTGAAAATATTAATTCCTTTAGGAAATTCTGCCACTTCTGTAGGATTTTCATACACTTTAACTATACTTACAGGGACCTCAGCATTACGGTCAACTGCCGGCGGCGGCGCAGGAGAATAAGTTCTTTGGGCTAATATAATTTGACTGATAACCAGTAAGAAAATTGTTACTGTGTTTCTCATTACCTGAATTTTGTCAAAAGTAAAAAATTTTAAACAAAAACGACATCAGAAGATTGATGTCGTGTTATTTATAATTTGAAAATATCTTACCATTTTCTCAAACCAATGGGAATATAGAAAATATATCTCACCGGTTTGCCTCCGATTTTGGCAGGTTTCCAGCGTTCGAAAACTTTTTTCACCGCTTCTTCGCCTGCGGCTGCGTGTTTTTTATTTTTGCTGATTGCCGCATATTTCCGTACATATCCATCTTTTTCTATAATAACATAAATCGTGGTGCCGAATTGCTCCTTATTTTTAATATCGATAATCGGCATATTTTCAGAAACCTTGTACAGATAAGCCTTTTTACCGCCCGGATATTCAGGTTCCTGATCTGCCACTGTGACTACATCTTTCAGGTCGAGTTTTTTCTGCAACTCAGCGTAATCCGGCAAATCTTCGACTGTTTTAGCAGCATGTGGTTTCGCTACTGTATCAGATTTGGATTTTGTCTGGGCATTGATATTTACTCCAAGTGAAGCAAACATCAGTATCATTAATAAATTTTTCATTCAATTACTTTTTCCTGCAAAATTAAAATAAATATCAATAAGGCTTTCGTTACAAAAAAAATGCCTTAAAAACTTTTCCTTTAAATTTATATCAATAAAATTGGAATTTTTTTGACAAATATTTTATGTTTGCAATAAATAAACATGGAATGAAAATTAAATTTAGTCTGGGATACCTTTTGCTCACTATTCTGCTTTTTTGTGCAGAAGTTCTAATTGCAACGGTTTTTAAAAACAATTTCTTCATAAGAGCCTATCTGGGCGATGTAATTGTGGTTATCTTACTTTACACTTTTGTAAGAACTTTTATAAAAATAAACAGCATAAAACTCATTAGCGGAATCTTCCTTTTTTCCTGTCTGATTGAATTTGCACAATACTTTAATGTAGCCGAAAAATTAGGCTTCCAAAAAGGAAGCCTGATGTATATTGTGATCGGAAATTCATTTTCCTGGATTGACATTCTGTGTTATGCAGTTGGATGTATGTTACTTCTGATTCCGGTTTATCTGAACAGAAATACCATGAGTTTCTGAAAAACAGTCATCATCAGCATCACAGCACCTGCCACAACAATAGAGCCCACAAGATCATAAAGCCAAAAGGTTAAATATTTCTTTACTGAATCATTTTCTATTATCTTTATTTTCCAGACTGATGTAATGATAAATCCTAAAAATATCTGAAAAAGTATGACAATCGGTAAAAACAGCAGAATTACGAAACTACCTAAATTTTCCATGAATAAAGATTTTGTTTAGTGACAAAAAAAATTATCTTCCAAACTGATCGTATTTATCTTCCGCATATTTAATGAAGCGGTTCAGAAGAACCACATTATCTTTTTCCATTTTCGAAAGCTGGTCATCCACATTATTTGAAACGGGAATATACCAGTCTGTCTGCTCAAAAAAGTATCGGTAGGTCTGCTTTTTGAAGGCATAGCCATGTCTTGCAAAAACTGCATTTTTAATGATTTCCATATCCAGTTTTCTCAGATTTTTCAGGTTTTTTTCGGTCAGTTTCTGTTTTGAAGCATTTATTTTAAAAACTGCGTCAGAAGCAAATCTGTTTTTTGAAGTGGTGTAAGATTCGGTTTTACCATCATCATCAGTATATTTTTCCTTGAAATCCTTAGGATTTTCCCAATCAATGAGATCAGAATCTTCGTTGAGCATAAAGTTCGGATTGTAGACAAATTCTTTCTTTGCCAGTTTCAGATTTTTCACAGGAATATTGACACCCGATTTTTTATAGGCGGCCCAACTTCCGGACATTGAATCTTTATAGATTTTCACCTCAAATCTTCCGTCACTTTTATTACTTCCAGGCTCATCCAGAATAAATGAGTTGGCCGTTTCATTAAAAACGCCTCTGAAAGGCCTTTGATTTCCGTTTACAATACTTTGCCCGTACACAGAATCCTTTGTAATTCTGTTGATTTTCAGTGACAGTTTTTTGTAATCTGTTCCTTCGTAAGAATCCTGCGTTTCGTTATCGAATATTTTACCTTTGCCAAAAAAATCGCCCGTGTAAATACCATAAAGTTCTTTGTGAATTTCAGGAACTACCACAGAATCTTTCTTTTCTGCAACGCTGTCGTTAGGTTTTTCTGTTGCTCCTTCATCCTTTTTACAGCTCACCAAAGTGGCAACCGAAAAAGCAAGAAGCGATAATTTTAAAATTTTCATATCTGTTTTTTTGTGATTAAATATTCTGTTAAAATGATATTGGGAACCCAACCGAGCCACGCAATGATTTCATAAACATCCATCGGGTTTGGGTGGAATAAATATACAATAATTACCTTCCAGATTCTCAGGGTAAGTGCAGAAATTGTGAGCGCAAAACTCCGCCACATCCACTGTTTATGTTCCCTGAATTTTCTTTTTCTGGCTAACTGATACGCTTTAAAAGTAGCAAACCACCAAAGACAACCTAAAATAACGAAGGATGATTTAGCCAAAAAACCACCGTTGGCAAAAACTCCCATGTAAATTCCGGACGGTGCTGCAAGGATCAGGATTAAAAAAATATAAATTTTCCCTGCGTTTCTGTGAAAGTTTTTTAGGCCGAAATCTTTTCTGATTATCGCTAAAAATCCCGTCAGCAATACAAAAATACTGGTATAAACGTGGGTGTAGAAAAACCAGAGATACTCTGGCCTCTCTTCCACCTCAGTCTGTTTGATCATTAAAAAACTCACATCTGTTTTAAGCGGGACATATTCTAAAGTAATTTTTAACATCAGCCAAAAGAAATATCCAAAACCTATGATGAGAAGGGTTTTTATAAAGAGTGGGATATTTTTTTTGAGTGAAAGCATTTTAAAATTTACTCAAAATTGATCTTAAAAGGTATTTTATATCTTGATTTTACAGGTTCTCCATTCATTTTTCCCGGCTTCCATACTTTATTCTTCATTGAATTTAAAGCCCTTATAGCTTCTGCATTAAACGAACGGTCGTTTCCTTTAGCTTCTACGTTGATGATCTGTCCGTTTTCTAAAATCACAAAGGTCAACTCACAACTAAACAATCCTTTTCCTTTGATTACACTTATATCAAAATTATTACTAAACTCCTGTCTGAATTTATCCAAACCTCCCGGGAATTCAGCGCCCTGTTCTGTCATTGTGTAAATGCTGTCTTTTGAAATTTCTCTTTGTGGTTTGTCTATTTGTGCCTGTATACGCTCCTCTTGTGAAAAAACAAATGAGAACATCAAAATCATTAAGAGTTGCAGTCCTTTAATCATCGTAATATTAGTTTAAATTATTTAAATCCTGAGCAATCAGCCATGCTTCGCTCCAGCAAGCCTGAAAATTAAATCCTCCCGTCACGGCGTCGATATTTAAAACTTCTCCGGCAATGTAAAAATTCGGTAAAAGTTTTGACGACATATTCTTGAAGTTAATTTCCTTTAAATCAACACCTCCGGCGGTTACAAATTCATCTTTAAAAGTCGATTTACCTGTTACCTGAAATTTCTTTTTGCATAAATTTTCAATAATGGTCTGCATTTCCTTTCCGGAAATCTGCGCAACCTGTTTGTTTAAATTCACATTTGAAACTTCCAGAATTCTCTGCCAGAAACGGTTGGTCACTTCAAAAATCTTCGACGATCCAATTGTTTTCTTCGGATTGGACTGTTTGAAATTAAGAAATAATTCTTCAGCCTCATCCATATCTTTTGAAATAAAATTCACCTCAATTTCGAAATTATATTTCACTTTTGCAAGATTGATCGCTTCCCATGCCGAAATCTTCAGAATCGCGGGCCCTGAAAGTCCCCAGTGCGTAATTAGCAGCGGTCCGCTTTCTTCTGTTTTCAGCTTGGGAATAGAAGTTTCTGCCATTTCAAAGCTCGTTCCCAAAAGGTCTTTTAATAAATCATCTTTAATATTGAAAGTAAACAGTGACGGAACAAGATCAATAATTTTATGGCCTAAATTCTCAATCATTTTCAATGATTTTGGCGAACTTCCGGTTGAATAAATGACATAATCGGCCTCAAAATCGCCAAGACTGGTTTTTACAAGATACAATTCATCAAGTTTCTGAATCTCTTTCACTGAACATTTTGTTTTTACCTCAACATTTTTCTTTTGAATTTCATTCAAAAAAGTATTGATAACCGTCTGCGAAGAATTGCTCTCAGGAAAAACCCTGTTGTCGTTTTCAATTTTTAAAGACACATTTCTCTGTTCGAACCAATCCATCGTGTCGCCTGGCTGAAATTTTGTGAAAACACTCAGTAATTCTTTATTTCCACGTGGATAAAACTGAACCAATTCTTTAGGATCAAAACACGCGTGAGTAACGTTGCAACGCCCGCCTCCGGAGATTTTTACTTTCTGAAGAACATCAGAATTTTGCTCGAGAATCGTAATTTTATATTTTTTACCGTCAAGATTTGCTGCACAGAAAAAGCCTGCTGCACCGCCTCCAATAATGATTATTTGCTTCATAGTCTTTACTTAACCACAAAAGGCACAAAAGTTTTCAGCTTTTTCAGTTCTTTCAATAAGTGCAAAAAAGTACTGCGAAATGACATACTTTTTTTTAAAATTAAAAGCTTTTATGCAATGGATTATTTCTGCAAAACTACAATTTTTATAAACCATCTTATTTGAGTAATTTTGTGACAGTAAATCAACTGCTCAGACACAATATTTTTTTGAACTTTAATAAGCTGAATTTAGCTTAACATGATTATTTAATCTTTTGTGACTTTTGTGGTTTTAAATAAATTTAAATGACTTTCTATCATACTTTTGAAGTGCGCTGGAGCGACCTTGATGCCAATAAACACCTTGCCAACACATCTTATGTGCAGTACTGCGCACAAACGAGAATGGCTTTTATGAAAAAAGAAAAAATGGGTGTTACCCAAATGAGCCGTTGGGGAATCGGTCCTGTGATTATGCACGAGAGATTTTCTTTCTTTAAAGAAATTTTTGCAGATCAGAAAGTGATTGTGAGTCTTGAAATAGACGGATGTGCAGAAGATGCTGCGATTTACCGTTTTATACACAAATTTTATCTGCCTGACGGTTCACATTGTGCAACCTCAGAAGCTACCGGAGTATGGATCGATACGATGCTCAGAAAAATGACTACTCCACCGGATGACGTTGTTGAAGCAATGAACAAATATAAAACCGCGGAAACAATTCTGATGACGAGAGAAGATTTTAAAAAACTTCCTTTCCGTCCGGAGAATATTGACCCGCAAGTATTCAATATTTAAGATTTAAAATTTTAAAAACAACTCATTACCAATTACTTATTACTCATAAAAAATGTTTGAAGATAAAGAACCGGAATTAACGCCCATTTCCAAGTTAGGAGAATTTGGCCTGATAAAGCACCTTACACAGTTTTTTCCAATCCTTAACGACTCTACGGAGCTCGGCGTTGGCGATGATGCCGCTGTGATTAATCCCAACGGTAAAAAAGTTGTTTTAACAACTGATGTTTTGGCTGAAGGTGTTCATTTTAATTTAGGATATGTCCCTTTGAAACACCTTGGTTACAAAGCTGTTGTGGTAAATCTGAGCGACATCGCTGCGATGAATGCAAAGCCGACACAGATTTTGGTTTCGCTTGCAGTCTCCAACCGTTTTCCGGTGGAAGCACTTGAAGAATTGTATTCTGGAATTCAGACGGCCTGCAACCACTACAAAGTTGACTTAATTGGCGGAGATACAACGAGTTCCAACGCCGGTTTGATCATGAGCATTACCGCTGTGGGAATTGAAGATGAAGAAAACCTCGTTAAGAGAAGCGGTGCACAACCCAATGATCTTTTGGTGGTAACCGGTGATTTGGGAGGTGCGTACATGGGACTTCAGATTTTAGAGAGAGAGCACGCTGTTTTCCTTGCTGATCCGGATATGCAGCCGGAAATGGAAGGTTTTGACTACATTCTGGAAAGACAGTTAAAACCTGAAGCAAGAACTGACGTGAAGGCGACATTGGAACAGCTCAATATCAAACCTACTTCAATGATAGATATTTCAGACGGCTTAGCCTCGGAAATCCTGCATCTTTCTGACCAGTCGAAAGTTGGTTTCAGATTGTATGAAGAGAAAGTTCCGATGGATAATCTGACGATTACGACTGCGGATGAATTTAATTTAAATCCTGTAATGACGGCTTTAAGCGGTGGAGAAGATTATGAATTGTTATTCACAATTTCCCCGAATGATTTCGAAAAAATGAAAAACCATCCTGATTTTACCATCATTGGTCATGCAGTAGAAAAAGAAGAAGGAAATTTTATGGTTGCAAGAGGTTCAAACCAGTTGGTAGCTTTAACAGCACAAGGTTGGGATGCCTTTTTGGGAAACCAGCAGAATGATTAGAATTTAATTTTAAATATTCTAAGCCACTGCATTTGTAGTGGTTTTTTGCTATTTTTAATACATGGATAAAAACAATCATACATCAACTTCGCAATGTATTTGTTGTGGATATTTTTCTTTAGAACAAAAAGGAGCTGCAGAGATTTGTACTGTCTGTTTTTGGGAAGATGACGGGGAAACTGATTTAGATGTGATAAGCAATCCTAATGTGATGACTCTCCGAGAAGGTAGAAACAATTTTTTAAAATTCGGAGCTCACGATAAACAATATATCAAAGATGTGCTTAAAAACCCTGAGACCATATTTAAAAAAGGAAATCTACCTACATATTAAACTAAAAAGCCAGCTAATCGAGCTGGCTTTCTTTGTTTTATGATTTCTTACTCATGTCGGCAATGATATTCATTGCTTCCTGGAGGTAAGTGTCTTTGCGGAGATTTTTTACCCAGATTTCAGATTTCTTTTTGAAAACTTCGTCTTTCTTCTCTCTTTCGATTTCGGCAGGATACATATTGAATTTCAATCCGTTATCGTATTTCGTAAGAACTTTAAACTTTTCGATCTGTGCTTTTCTCTGCTTCATAAGATCGTTGAATTTATTCATATTTAAAGTGATCGTTTTTTCTTTATCTAACTGCTCTCTCCATTGTGCAGACTCCATCAACAGTTGATAATTGGCGTTTTTCGCCATTCTTGCATTGCTGGCAGCTTCCAATGCTTTTACATCAAAAAAGCTAAGTTTCTCGTACTTCGTAGATGGAATTTTGTCCCACGCCAAAGAGAAGTCATCATAGCGCTCTCCTATTTCTGCATAGCTGAAGAAATCTTTCATCTGAACATCAGAAACAATTCCTTTTCGCTGGTTAGATTCTCCGGTAATTCTGTAGAATTTCTGAATGGTTAATTTTAATGATCCAAAATCATCTTCGGTATTTAAGAATCTGTTTAAGTCAACGAAAGTCTGAACCGTTCCTTTACCGAATGATTGCGGTGAACCAACTACAACAGCTCTGCCGTAATCCTGCATCGCGCCTGCCAGAATCTCAGATGCTGATGCTGAAAGTTCATTTTGCATAATTACCACAGGACCTGTCCAGATTGGAGTTTCCTGCTTATTTTTCAGCGTTTGGATTTTACCGTTAGAATCTTTTACCTGAACGTAAGGACCGGCATTCATAAATAATCCCATGATATCTCCTACTTCCGTCAGTGAGCCACCGCCATTATTTCTAAGGTCTAAAACGATTCCTTCGATATTCTGAGCTTTTAACTTAATTATCTCATTTTTGATGTCATCAGAAGCGTTTCTTCCTTTTGCATCTTCAAAATCTGCATTAAAACTTGGCAAATTGATGAATCCGTATTTTTTTCCGTCAGGAGAATTTACGATGATACTTTTTGCGAAAGTGTCTTCAATAGCCACTTCCTCACGAATCATGGTCACTTCTCTTACAGTTCCGTCTTTTTTCTGAACCGTTAAAGTTACCGGAGTTCCTTTTTCACCACGGATCAATCTTACAGCTTCATCAGAAAGCATTCCTACAACGTTAACGTGGTCTTCTTTAGGTTTGGATCTTACTTTTAATATTTTATCCCCTTCTGAAAGCTGTTTAGATTTCCATGCCGGAGCTCCAATGGTAAGTGCCCCGAGATAAAGATTTCCTTTTTTCTCCTGGATAATAGCTCCGATACCGATTACTTTTCCAGTAAACTGAGTATCAAAATCTTCCTTATCCTTTGGAGAATAATAGTTTGTATGCGGATCAAAAACTTCTGTGTACGAATTCATATACACAGAGAACCAATCCATTTTCTTTCTCTTTTTGAATCTTGTAAATGTTTCTTTTACAAGATCTTTCACCTCATCGGTAGCTTTCTGAATCTTCTGCTGAGGCGTAAGAACTTCAAGTTTGATGGTATCCTGCAGCTTGTATTTCTGTACAGAATCTTTCTTTTCTTTCTGTGCATCGTACTTACTGTTCATAGATTCCACCTCCTGAAGAATGTTGTACTTGATGTATTTTCTCCACTCATTGTACTGCTCCTGCTTATTTGCCGGAACAACCTTATCTTTTGCTTCCAAAACCAAAGTTTCATCTTCTTCCAGGTTTATTGGTTTGCTGAAGATGTCCTGAGTGATTTTATCAATCTCGTCTACTCTCTGGTAAAGTCTGTCGATAGTAAGTTTATAAAACTGAAGATCGCCCTGATTGAGATAGTCATCAAGTTTTGTTTCATGCTTTGCAAATTCTGTCATATCAGACTGCAGGAAATATCTTTTTCCGGGATCTACCATTTCAAAATAATGCTTGTAAACATCTTTTGAGTAAGCATCGTTGATGGGTTTTGGACTATAATGTAAGTATGAAAGTGTGTTTTTAACGCTCACCATTATCGTCTGCATCTTTTCGTCATCATTTTTCGGTGAATTGAAACAAAACATCAAGCTTGTTAATGGAATGAGGAGTAAAAATTTATTCAGTTTAAAATTTTTCCACATAAATCTTTAAGGTATAATATTATTTTCTAAAAATTGTTTGCTAATTAGTGTATAAAACCGTGAAGCTGTTACAAACTATCAAAAGTAATACCTTATTTACAAATATCAAGCAGTTTTAAGTATTTTTTAATAGCAAATTTCATTAATTTTTACTGTTTAATTATTTCATTTTTTCGGGATAATTTCTATTTTTGTGTAAACACAAATGACATAAATGAAAGAAATTACGCTCTCCAAAAAAGAGTTGCAGCACCGGCTCAACAGCATAAAGATCAATTATGAAGGCCTGAAGCCCCGAAAATACGGTGTTTCTGTAAAATATTTTTCCGGAACCGAAAACAAACCTTCAAAACGTATTGACTACGAAGTAACCGCTGATTTACAAATCATTAACGGCATCGGAACAATCAGTTTAGATAAAAAGAATATTTTCTACAACCGGCACAGCCCCGATCTCATTAACGAAATTATTTCCGATAGCATTACAAAATCAATCTATCCCATTGAAACTACTATTAACGAAAGAGGAAATTCTACCTGCGAAATTTTAAATCATGATGAAATAATCAATCGCTGGAAGCAGAATAAAGAATTGTTATCAGAAAAATATCAAAGCAAAGCACTCGATGAATTTTTTGCTGTAGCCGACCGGAAAATCAATTCAAAACTGCAGATTGAAAGAAGTTTGCATCACGATTGGTTCTGGAATTTATTTTTTCACCCTAGGCTGATCAGTTATGGTGACTACAGACAGGTTGAAACAGATTTACTCTTATCTGTTATCGCATATCAGGCTCCTGTAAGATTTCATGGAGTTCAAACGATTGAAAAGATTCCGACGGATTATCATTCTTTTGTGATCCGGTTTGAAAGTGACGAAATAAAAGCTCGTAAGTATTTCTATCCCAAAAACAGTGCAGATGATTTTACACTTTATATGTCTCTGTGCGTAGAGTTTGATTCAGATCTTTACCATCATTTTCCGATGCATACCCGTGCTATATTCCAGATTTATTCTAAAAATATGGATGGCTCGAAATTGATTACCAAAAAAATTGAATTTACGATGTATCAGATCGATTCTGATGGGTATCAAAACAAAACTTTAAGTGTGGAGAGTCCTTTTATTACCGGCGGTTTGGTGAAACTTCCACCCAATAAATGGGGCTTTGACAATTTTGAAAACCTGGAAAATAATTGGTAATTATCATTTTTTATTGAAATAATTATTATATTTATATACCACAATTACAAAATAATAAACACAATGTCACTGAAAGAAAAAGTAGTACAGGGAGCAATCTGTATGTGCAACTTCGGCACAACTCCCGACACGTTAAAAGTTCTTACTCAGAGCAAATACTACCTCAACGATTACGAAGGCAACAACAAATTAGCAGCTACGCATAAAGATATAGGGCAAACATTCGAGAAAAACACATTCGGCCCCTGCAAGATGCAGCCCACTCCCGGAGGTTACAAACCTTGCCAGGCCATTGTCACAGAATGGAGCGGCTATTATGAAAAAGAAAAATACTCCCCACCCGATGGCTATATACTACTGGAAGACAGCAAGGCAACCTGCCCCATTGGCGGTAAAGACTGTATTAAAATCATAAAAACCGGCCAGATTGGAGAACCATCAAAGAAGAATTTTGTGAATGCTGACAGTGAGTTGCAGTCGCATGTGAATCCTTTGGTGGATGTGAAGAATTATGAGAAGAAAGATCCTTATGAATTTTTAAATGCAGAATAATTATGCCTGATACTATTGAAAATACAGTCGGATTGCAACACTGCTACTGGAGTACGAACGGAAAACTTGCAGCCGTTACCAAAGGCGGTACTTATTTTTTGTATACAAGAGATAAAAACGAATTTATAGTTGATGAAAGTTGTGTTGGTGGAAAAACGGCCAACCCTAAATATACAGCAGATCATGCCAGATGGGCTTTTATTTATGACCTCTTTTTCCAAAGCTTGGAGAAAGCAAAACCTGAGGATATTAAAGAAAATCTCTGGGGACCTTTAGCGGCGGAACTATTCATGTTAGTAAATATGGATTAGAGAAAAAATATAAAGTTGGGCGTTCTTTAAAATTTAATCCATCTGAAGGCTCATATTATTTTGGACATAAACAAAGAGTTGAGCTTTTCAGCGAGAGTCTGGAACAGGATTTTATTTTTATATCGTTCCCGTAACTTCATCAAAAATAAATTATGCCTATTTTCATAAGAGTGAAGATATTAAACACTACTGAGAAAACGTAAGTCTTACTGTAATGTTTCATGGCTATAATCTTGAAAAGAAAAATAAATACAAAGCAAAAGTTTATCTGCTTGAGGAAACAGAAGCGATAGGATTAACACAAACAGAAGACTTTGAAGACAAAAACCTTTGGGATGCTGTAATTACTGATGATTTATCGTCAACAGGAAAAGATGATGATTTTAATCATTATCTAAAGCACAATTTTAATATTAATATCGACTGGAAAAAAGGAGAAAACATAAAGAAAAACTTCACCGTTGCAGTTGAGGTTTACAGAGTTTGGGAAGAACCGGGAATGATATACGGCACATATGCAAAAGAAGAAAGAGTCGCTTTTAAAAACTATGCCGATACTCCTACTACAGATCTCATCAATTATAATGCTGAATTACTAAAAACCCAGGATGTAGATAAAAAAGATTCTATCTCCAGCCGTTTTATGGTTTCTGAAGAATTAATGGATCATTATCTTACCCGTATAGAACAGGACAAAAAAAATATGATTCAGTATATCGGGGATATTGAATACACGAAACGAGAATTTGATCCTTGTGGATATTCAAAAATTACTATTCAGGATAAAGGAGATGCAAGTCGCTCTCTGGTTATATTTGATGAAACAAAACCAGCCAATGAAATTGATAAAACGGAACACGCATTTGGTATCATAGCAGGCGACAATCGAAAAGAGATAACCATTACTCTTGATGGCTTACAGACCAAAAACCAATTTTGCCAGGGATCGCTGTTGGATGAGGGACAAAAACATACACAAGATAAAAATGTTTTTCAGGTAGATAAAGTGTATTCTGCATTTTTCAGAGGAGAAATCACAACACCAGACTCTACACATCAACAGCAGCAGAATGACGCTGGTATTCCAACTACTGTGGAAAACAGCAAAGATACCGATGTTATTATAACCGATAATGTATCTAATCCATCTGCAGCACAACAGTGGCAGGACAGAATTGATTACAAAATTGAAAGTGATAAAGAAATTACTTTGAAACTGAGGTATTTGTATAATAAGTCGGCGTTTGAAAGTTTACAAGGTTCTAATAAGACACTAAATAATGCGGTAAATTTATTTTGGGTTTTTAGATATTTTTGGTTTACAGATAGGATTGTTCAAAAATATTTCCTTCCAATTTCAACATGCAGATACCCAAACCAAATAGCAAAAATAAATGTTTATCCAGATATTGAATGGGAAGTTTCATTCTTAATCACAACGGGCGAAACCCATACTTTAGCTGGTGGCAAAAAAGATGATGTAACAAATTATCCTTCAAGACAAAATTTTAAATTCTCAGATAGATTTAAACTTACACGTGAATATAAAGGTTTTAGTTTTGCTACTGATATCTCTGTGAAGGTTAATGGTGACGTTCATAAACTAGGATTAGATAAAATTGAAAATATAATCAAAAAACTAGCTGATTTAAAGGAGTTTCTTGATCAATTTAATAGCAGTAATTCTGTAAATGCGAGTACAGGTGGTTTTAAAGAATACTTTACTTTTAAACTTGTTTCTCCTAATATTGCCTTGGCTTTTAAATGGAATCTGGGATATGTTGTAGAAAGTGCACATAATCATAAGGCTGTAACGATGCTTAATGGTGCTTTAAAACTTGCTCCATTGATCGGAGTTAACTTTGAAGTAGATTTATTTATCATTACAGACAATATTAAAGTTTATGGTATAGGACCAATCACTAAATTTATTAGAAAGTCAATAGAATGGGTAACTGAAACGGATATATTTGTACTGGCCTATGTAAATGTTGAATTACATGGCGAGTTTACATTGGTTTATAATTCAATTAATGGATTTGATAGTAAAAAATCATATAGAAAAGCGATTTTAAGTATTCCATTTGGAGTTAGAGGAGGTATAAAGAGTAATGAAGAAAATGTAATTATATTACCAACGGGTGAAAAAACGGAAAAATTCAATGCAGAAATATCTATAAATTCAGGAATTGATATTGTAGAGGAGTTAGGAACAGATAATACCGGTCCATATAAAAAGAATAGCTATATTTTTAAAGGATTAAATGTAAAAGTGGTTATTGTTGAAAATGTATTTAGTCGCAACAGAATTTCTGTCATTCCAAAAATTGATGAAACATTTGAAATTTTAAAAGAAGATAAAATTTGTCCTGATAATACAGAATACTTAAATAACAATTAAAATGAAAATAAAGTCCATACTATTTTTACTGTGCCTAATTAATTTAACAACTGTTTCCTGTCAGTCAAAATCAGAAAAAGTTAATTTGAATATTTTAAATGAACCGAGTAGGAATGTTATAGGCAATAAACAAACATATCCCTTAAAGTATTATAGTTTCATAGACTCACTACACTCTCGCGTAGTCTTACAAGAAAACTACATTCAAGACAAATGGCAATTATTTAAAGATAAAAATTTTAAGCTAGGTTATATGGATGTTTATTTTAATAAAGAAAACGTAGTAGGTTTTAAAGGATATTTGGAAACTGACTCTAAACGTGACGCTGAAGCATTATACAAAAAGGCTTTGATATATATATCTGAAGATGAAAATTATAAACAGATTGATTTAGTATATGATGACCCTTCTATAATGATTAATGAATGGGAATTTAATGACTTTATACTGGGTATTCAATATGAAACAGGTAGTAAACAATTTGCAGTTTTAGCAATATACAAAAATGAACTGTCAACTTTTTACGATAAAATTTTTGATAGTGAATTTTTAGATTTAACTAAATTTCGTGATAAAAACTCACAAATAAAATTTAAAGAATTAAAGGTGTCACCTTCCAAAAGTGATAAAAACTTTTATAAAAAGACAATCAACGAATTAAAAAAAGAATATAATAAAAAATAACACAGATATGTATAAGCAACCCATGTATAAAGTTGAAGTAAAAGCATATTTATGTTCAATAGAAACTTTTGTAAATGAAATCCCATGTTTTTCATATTTTGATGAGCCTCAAATCGCTACTGATACTCCTATAAATAATTTAATTTTTAACTCTGGAAAACAAAAACTTAGATTCAAAATCACTCCACTTTTTAATAATGAAAAATTAAATAAAAAAACAAAAATTGAAATCAATGTTTTTGTTAAAGAATCGGATGATTTTTATTTGAAAAAACAAGTAATAAAGTCTTATGTAAATAAGGAGCCTCTTGGAGAATTACAGTGGTTCGAAGATGAGTTAAATTTTGAAGCCACAATCCCATATAACTTAGATAATAGCTTTATTAATTATTCTTTTATTAATGATGAGAAAGATAAATTGTTATCAGAGGTGTATAATCAATATGAAATTCTTACTAATTTCATCAATAAGCAGGATGTGAATAATTATAATGATTTGACAGAAATTAGATTTAATGCTTTTGTAAAAGCACATTATCTTGATGCGAGCAAGCAAAATTACTATTTAAATAAATCACTCAATTCATTTAAAGATTATAATCTCACTTTAGTGCCCAAAATCGATTATACATTAAAGTTTTGTTATGAAAACAAATTGGTTTACTTACAAAAAATAAAAAATGCACCAGGATTAATTTTAGAAGATTTGTCGTCTGGAGACGAACAATTACACTTTACGGAAAGTGCAGTTTTTTTTAAAGATAAGAACGGAAAATTAAAGTTATTTAGATAAATGCGATTGCAGTAAAATAAGAATGAATGATAAATTAAAAAGATTCTATTTCCAGCCATTTATGGTTTCTGAAGAATTAATGGATCATTATCTTACCGCATAGAACAGGACAAAAAAAATATGATTCAGTATATCTGGGATATTGACTATACCCAACGTGAATTTGATCCTTGCGGATATTCAAAAATTACAATTAAGAATAAAGAAGATGCAAGTCGCTCTCTGATTATATTTGATAAAACAAAACCAGCCAATGAGATCGATAAAACGGAACACGCATTTGCTTTCATAGCAGGCGAAAATCGAAAAGAGATAACCATTACTCTTTGATGATTTGCAGACCAAAAACCAATTTTGCCAGGGATTGCTGTTGGATGAGGGACAAAAACATACACAAGATAAAAATGTTTTTCAGGTAGATAAAGTGTATTCTGCATTTTTCAGAGGAGAAATCACAACACCAGACTCTACACATCAACAGCAGCAGAAGGACGCTGGTATTCCAACTACTGTGGAAAACAGCAAAGATACCGATGTTATTATAACCGATAATGTATCTAATCCATCTGAGGCACAACAGTGGCAGGACAGAATTGATTACAAAATTGAAAGTGATAAAGAAATTACTTTGAAACTGAGGTATTTGTATAATAAGACGGCGTTTGAAAGTTTACAAGGTTCTAATAAGACACTAAATAATGCGGTAAATTTATTTTGGGTTTTTAGATATTTTTGGTTTACAGATAGGATTGTTCAAAAATATTTCCTTCCAATTTCAACATGCAGATACCCAAACCAAATAGCAAAAATAAATGTTTATCCAGATATTGAATGGTTAATAAGTTTGAAACTAAGCTCAACAATACCCAATGTATATTCGCATACTAATATGCCATCTGGTCCCACCTATGAGCATCATCAGGAAAGAGCTATTGAAGTTGGTCAAAATAGGAGAAGACTAAATAAAGAAGTATCTTTTGAATTGGTAATTAAAGCAACGACAGACTCTGTAGAACGTTCAATCGGTATTGCTTATGAGGACAAAATTGAAATTTTATTAAAAGCTTTAATTAAAGTCAAAGAAATTTTAGATAATATTACAGGTGTTACAAGTGCTCGTAATGGAATGGCAGGAGAAATTGCAGATAGACTTCCAGGGTTTTTAGGAAAAAGTCCAATTACATTTCAATTAGATTATCCCACAATTTCAATTGACGGGGGTTGGAAATTTGGATTTGAACCTTCAAAAAAAACTGTGGAAGCCCAAGGTAAACTTGCTGTTGCTCTAACACCATTAATAAAAGGTACGGGAAAATTAGATTTAATTGCTTGTGCCGAATTTATTCCTCCAGCAAAGCCCATTATTATGGCAATTAGAACTGCTACAAAAGCAGTTGGTGTAGACATTTGGTTTAATTTATATGCGTTTGGACAGATAGATATAAGTTACACTTTTTTATTTGGTGCTATTGTGGGAGCAGAGCCTTTGAATATTGCTACAACAGTAGGCATCGGTGCTGAACTCGGAGTTAGAGCATCTGCAGAAGTGCCGAAATTGAGCTTTGGAAATGAAACCGTAGATAATATGAATATTGGTTTTGAGGCTTCTGCTAAAGGGGAAACGTCATTAATAATTTCTGGTAAACAAGGTTCTACTACAGAAGGTGTTTATATTGAACCATCAATTGGTTTTGGTGGAATGGTTGTTATAGTAACAGCAAAAGCCAGTGTATGGAAGATGGGAGTTGGATTTGAAGATAAACCATATGAATTAATAAAACCTGAGCCAGATCTTTTAAAAGATAAATTTTATATAATAAAAGCAAACAATGATAAGAAATAGTATAATTTGTCTCTTAATGATGATGTTGATTTCATCATGCAAGGGACAAGATAAAGATCAAAAGATGGAAAAAATTACGGAAGAAATAATTAGCTTAATTCATCACTATCCTACTACCCCTATGTACTCTTTACAAATGAATAAACAAGGATGTAAACTGGTAGTTGAAATGGAAAACAACGTAGATTATAGGTTAGTAGAAAATAATGGCGAGAGTATAATGATTCCCCTAAATGTAATGATAACAAGAAGTGGAAAACAAAGATTAAAAGTGAAAATTTATCCTAAAGATGGGGATCAATACCTTACCAAGTATGCACATGTGCAGATAAATATTTTTAACGCTCCTTCTAAAAACAGCTCATTAAAGGAATATGTTAAAATTGCTGAATTTATACTACCTCAAGGATTAGAAGCAAAAAAACTACCATATTATGAACAAAACGTAGATTTTAAGGCACGTGTTCCTTTCGATTATAGTGAAGAACTTAATACTGCAATGGATCTGAGTAAAATAAAAGGTATTGAAGAAAAAGTTGTAAAAAAATATAACGAAGTCAGAGAAATTTGTGAAAATTCTGATATTATCGCTTATAATAAACTCTCAATACATTCTTCTGTTCTGGTCTACAATACTACTTACACATCGGCTGAAGATATTAAAAATGGTCAGAAGTCTAATAGATTTGGTGTTGTTGAATCAAATTTAAAAAACAGAAAATTTTTACCTATAGAAAATTATATTGTACAGTTTTATGCCAATAATAAAATTGTAGCACTTTGGCAAAAGAATCATAATCCATCGCTATTTATGAATGGAGAAAATTCTACTGGTAAGATTATGGAAGGCGGAGATCCTTTATTTTTATATATGCCCGAAGGTAGTACAGAATTAAAAGCTTGGTAGTTTCATAAGTAAAAATGTGAACCTCTTTAAATATTAGCAAGAAATAATTTCTTGCTTTTTCAGCTATATGCAATCTTATATGTTTTTATGAATTTATCTATAAATAAATGGTTTTCAGTAAATAAAAAAACATTTTTCGAATTTGCAAAATTAATCGTTATTGTAATCCTAACCCCTTTTAGAAAACATTTATCTAAAAGAAGATAAAAAATAATAGAAATGAAAAAGATACTTTTATTAATACTAAGCTTTTTATTGATAATAAGTTGTAAATCCCAAGAAAAAGAAAACCCAAAGGCACTGGGTAAAAAAGATCAGAAATTTTATTTGGATAGACTGTCATTTTAATGAAAATAAAGATATTTTATTTTCAAATGTAAAATATGTAACAGGTAATATTAATGATAAGGCAACCTTATACAATATTAATAATCCAGAAAATATTTCACTCAATATTGGGGATGTAAATATTATTTTTGATTACATGCAATTTTGGATTAATATAAAAACAAATAAATTTATTTTTCTCGAGTTGGAAGCCGAAGCCGATGAAAATAAAACATCTGATATTATAAAAAATCTAAGTGAATCATTTAAAAAGATTGATTTAACTGATAAAGAAATATTAGAAGAGGATATCTCAGACAAGAATACTTTCATGTATCATAAAAACTACTTATTTAAATCAAGTAACATGTATATAAATTTGGAAACAATTGAATTTAAAGATAAAAAAGAACAAAATAGAATTCGTTTAAATTTTTATTCTTATCCATATGATGATATTCTCATTGAATCAAATCAAATAAGTGACAAAATATTAAATCAATAAAATGTATAAAAATCCTTTTTATATAGCTGAATTACAAGCTAGTAATTGTCAAGTTGAGTTATTAGTTAATGATCTGCCGTGCTTTAATCAATATACACAAAATTTTCCTTCCCAAATAGTAATAAAAGATTTGGCATGATCCAGAATAAAATATTTAGATGATGAATAATACAATAAATATATTAACCTGCACAGTATTATTTTTGTTAACGATAGCTAGTTATAGTTGCTCAAATAAATCTAACGATAATAAATTAATCATTCAAAATAAAACCCAAATTGAGAAAAATAAACACATAACTTATGCCGTGCATGTGAATGCCAAAACACCATATGAACTTTATCTCGATGATATATTGATAGATCGTTTTTATGAAAATAATATGAATCGTAGTACAGATTTAAACACTTATCTTTTAAACAATGGAACACATAAACTAAAAATTAGATATCTGCCATTGTCTGACAGTCAGGATGGTTTGTTGGATCCTAAAGATATTATATTTAATAAAGATTCGAGATGGCACATTTACTTTGTCTCGCTTAATAAGGACCCTGAAGCTCCTTTAGGATATACCAATGAAATAGATTATGGAAGTAGTGCTTTGAATATTATAACGCCACCAAAAAAAGTCCCTTTTTGGGAACAGGAATGGGATTTAGAAATAAAAGACTTACCCTATAAGTTAAAAGGATGGAGTGAAAGTGAAGATTTATCAAAGGTAAATCAAGACGAGTTGAAAAAAGAAGTTGTAGCATTCTTTGAGGAACAAAGACTTTTATTAAATGAGGGAAAGGTTGACGAATATCTACAATTGGGATTAAAAAAAGATCAGGAATTAATTGTTGCTACTTATGGAGAAGATTTAGAGTATTATAACTCACAAGAAAGAAAAAAAAATATATTAAGAGCAAAAGGAGATATGCTTCCATTAGAAAATTATACATTGGAGCTGTTTGCCAACGGAAGATTAGCAACATTAATAATAGCATCCGGACAATATAAAAATTGGTCAGCATTATTAAGTAAAAGTGAAAAAGGAAGAGTTAGCGGATGGGGAATCTTAGTACATAAGCCTAAAGGCTCATCCCAATTTGAAATTATTAGAAAATAAAACAATTTTGAAGCAGCTTTTAAATACCGGAATCAAAATCGTAGGAATTATATGTTTAATTGCTACAATCATGATCTCTATTACTGCATATACTCAAAAGATAGAAATTATACCTACTTATTTGGCTATTCTTTTTTGTGGAATTTTATTTGAAAGTTTTAGAATTTCAAATAAAAGTAAATCAATCTTTTACGTTTTATTATATGCCTATTTTATAAGTTTAATAGTTTTCTTTCCTGATCAGGGAAATGATGCTTATCATTTTGAAGAAAGAATTAAGCGATTACCGTATGTTTTATGTTTTGTCTATTTAATAATTTTAGTTGCTTCCCATAAAAAAATAATAATCCCTAGACTCACCGAAGGGGTAACCTTACTGCTTTCGGTTTCTATTATATATTGGTTATTAAGTAAGCAATTGCTAAATTTTGAAACCTGGTACTCATCAATAATAACAATAGTTACTTTATTATTATCCTTATTTTCTGTCATTAATGGATTGTTTTTGGTAAAACTTTCTAAATTAAACCGTTTAATTTTAAGTATTTGGAGTACAATTATAGTATTTGTAATAGGTGTAGATGATTTTATAGGTTTGATGGATTATATTAGTTTTGATGATCAGAATGGTTTTTCTGATTCATTTAAGATTGTTATTCAATATTTTCTTTTTGGGATGAGTAGTATTTACTTAGTTCAAAACTTTTTTTTATTATTTCTGCTCATACCATCGAAAGAAGATCAAGACAATATTTTGTTTCATGAAAACATCAGAGATCATTACGGTCGGTATTCTGAAAGTCAAGTAAAAAGACTCTTTTCTATTTTTTGCATTATATATTGTTTTGTATTTTTTTACCTAAATCATATCCTAAAAATTTTACCCATAAATACAATTATTTGGATCGTTACATTTACATTTCCAGTTGTATTAAATGTAATGATAAAAATTAACTATAAAAAAAGTGAGTTCATTGATTAATGATGGATTGGTTTGTTTGTAGAAAAAAAGATAATCAAATTATTAGATTAAAATTTTTTTTAATGTTTAACAACTTACAATTATATCCTCAATAAATAAAAAGTATCCTCAATAATTTTAACAGAACCTTCACCCCACCCTCTCAAAAATCAATTTCCATTTTAGTAAATTTGTTCAAATTAAAAATAATATATGGAAAAACCACTTATTCTGGTAACCAATGATGATGGAATTACGGCTCCCGGTATCAGAAATCTTGTAGAATTTATGAATGAAATCGGAGAAGTAATCGTGGTAGCTCCCAACTCTCCCCAAAGTGGAAAAGGTCACGCCATTACCATCAACTCTACTCTAAGTTTTGAAGAAGTACAGCTTGACGGACCTCAAAAAGATTATTCGTGTAGCGGTACTCCTGTTGACTGTGTGAAGATGGCTTTAGATAAAATTCTTCCGAGAAGACCGGATATCGTGGTTTCAGGAATTAATCACGGTGCGAATTCTTCGATTAATGTAATTTATTCAGGAACCATGTCTGCAGCGGTGGAAGGCGGTGTGGAAGGACTTCCTTCGATTGGTTTTTCACTTTTAGATTTCAGTTGGGAAGCAGATTTTACGCAGGCAAAGGAATACATTCAGAATATTGTAAGAAAAACTTTAGAAAACCCAATGCCTAAAGGTGTTGTGCTGAATGTCAACATTCCGAAACTTACCAAAGAAGAAATTAAAGGCGTGAAAATCTGTAAGCAGGCCAATGCAAAATGGGAAGAAAGTTTTGACGAAAGAATCAATCCGCACGGTAAAAAATATTACTGGTTAACAGGTTATTTCAACAATATGGATGAGTCTGAAGATGCTGACGAAACCGCTTTGGCTAACGGATATATCTCGATTGTTCCCGTTAAATTTGATATGACGGCTTATGAATATATGAATACGCTCAATGAGGTGATGAAGTTTGATTAAAAGAATTATTCTTTTGTCTTGAAATCGCAGATTCGACGTAGTCAAACAAAAGAATCAAAAATTCAAGACTTGGAATCTGAATGCTAAAAATTAAAATTTAATCCTAAAATTCCCAAAACTTGCGCGATTGAATATTGTTTCTTCGATTCAAAATTTCTACCGCGCTTCGAACAGTGGGAATTTTTTCACGGATTAAATTTTAATTTTCTTAACGCTTCAGTTTCCTATGTCGTTTCTGATTCATCACAATATAAAAATCTGTGAAATCTGCGGGAACATTTTACTTTAAGTTATTGTTCTGTGGGATTTAAAATAAAACCCTATCCTCTTTCCTCAGTTCCTCCAGATATTTAATTTTATCATCGCGGTAAAATAAATTCATCGTCTCAAACGGAATCATTTTTAAATCTTTATTCACAATGTGAACACAGGATTTCTTAATTGCCCGGACATCAAAATCATGCGCATCCATAAAATTCATAATGATGATTCTGAAAAGATTATCATAATCCAAATTCGGAGCTGAAACTTCTGGCAGACAACATAATAACTGGTTTACTTTAGGCTGAACTTTATCCACAGAAATACCGGTACTGAAAATATCCAAAAGCTGCATCTGTAACCCTTGATCCTGTTCGTAAACAATAGTGTTTTTCGTTTCGTTATTCAGAAGATCAGCAGGATTAATATATCTCGTTAAAGGAATAGTTTCACCCTCGAGCTTTAAAATATATCCCATGGCCAAAGAATCAGGATTACACGGAACAGGAATAATATCGTTACCATTCAGCAGCGGAAACTGACTTAAGATTTCCTGACGGACTTCAGTTAACGTGATTTTTTCGTGCGCTGAATCTTCACGGTTTCTTCCGGCGACCTCAACGGGCTGAAAGGTAATTCCGCGGACGCATTTCTGTTTTAAAGCAAAATCAATCAGCTTCCCAATCTCATCAATATTTTTTCCTTTCTGAAGAACAATCACGAGCGTCGTGGAAAGATTTAAATCATTCAATTTCTCCAAAGCTTTCATTCGGACGTTCGTGAGATCTTTTCCTCTGAAATCTTCCAGAACTTCAGGCTTAAAAGAATCAAACTGAAGATAAATTTCAAATTCCGGAGCGTAAGTCGCCAGCTTTTCTGCAAAACCGGGATCATTTGCGATACGGATTCCGTTGGTATTGAGCATCAAATGTTTAATAGGTTTCGTTTTGGCGATATCCATTATTTTAAAAAATTCAGGATGTATCGTTGGCTCGCCACCGCTGATCTGCACGACATCTGGCTCGCCCTCGTTCTTTACAATCGTATCAAACATGGCTTCGATCTGCTCCAAACTACGGTGACTTCCGTAATGCGGTGAAGACATTGCGTAACAGGTTGGACACGTCAGATTACATCGGTCAGTAACCTCAACAATCGACAGACAGCTGTGCTGCTCATGATCTACACACAATCCGCAGTCGTAAGGGCAGCCATATTCCACGTCAGTTCCGAAGTGAACGGGCATCTCTGATGCTTTATTGTAGTTTCTGATATTTTTATAATAATCAACATCCGAGGCAATCATCGTTTTGAAAAAGCCGTGATCCGGACATCTTTTGGTCATAAAAACCGCCTCATCTTTAATGATAATCTTCGCTCCAACCCTTTTCAGACATTCGGGACAAAGGCTTATTGTATAATCGTAATAGGTATAATTTCTTACAGGCATAATTTATTATTTAAAGTAGTCCGCCACAGACCATTCCGCTTATAATCAGAATAAGAAGGGCTGCTATTGCAATAGTCTGCCAAAACTGCTTTGAAGAAAATTCTTGCTTTCTCCAATGAAAAATACCTTCTGTAATTTTTGCAATGACAAAAGATATGAAAAAAACGATGGCTCCTCCCATCAAAAGAAGCATCAAAATTCCAAAGATGATTTCCATTTAAATTTTTTACATTCCACCACAAACAGCTCCGCTTATCAATCCGCAAATCAACATTGAAATAAGTACGGTTGTCCAAAATTTACTTTTAGAAAATTTTCGTCCGTCTTTACTTTCGTAAATAAGTTTTGCAAAAACGGCAACGACCAATGATACAACGAAAGCTACAGCAAGAATCATCAGAATGATCATGGCGACCAATCCTTCTAAACCACCAACTTCCAGGAGTGTCAGCATTTTCATAATGTAACTGTGTTTTTAGGTTTAATTAAATTTCTCTCCGTTTTTAATACATAAATATAATAAATAATCATTAAAAGACACACCAGTTGAATCGTTCCGAGATTTCCAATGATGTGAATTTTAGGTTTAATAAAATCTAAAAGAAATCTGAATGAAAAATAACTCAGCATAAACATTTTGAAGAGAAATCCGGAAACATATTTGTTTTTCCGGGCAATCATTTTCAGTTCGAACCAAATAAAAAGTAAAAATGCGATCTCATAAAGTGCTACAGGATGTCTCAGATATTCATCACCGAGATGCATTCCGAAGATTGAGGTTGTTGGTAAGCCATAGGTTTCTTCATGAACGCCTGTCAGAAAACAGCCTATTCTTCCGATGATCATGGCTAAAATCAAAGGATAAACAATTAAATCTCCTGTACTTTCTTTATGACCGACAATCTTTTTTGCCAGTTCCACTCCAATCAAGCCAAACGCTAAACCGCCGACGATGGTATTATTGGTCCAGAATCTTTGAAAGTTGAAATCACTGAAAAAAACATGAGGATTTTCAAGATTTCCGATGAGTTTTGAGCCAATCAGAGCGCCTGCAGTTGCACCGATCAAAACCGCTGCAGAAGTGTTGAAAGACAGTTTTTCGGATGATTTTCTTTTTAAATAAAAATAAAAACGCATTCCGAGAAAAATCCCTACCGTTTCAAACACGGGATGTGCCAGAATTGTTTTGCCAAAAATGTGAAAAGTAACAGGGAAATCCATCTGACCAAAAGTAGTATATTTAAGGTAAATTATTAATTTTAATATTTAAATAAAAATAAATTTCACCAAAATGCGAATAGAAAATGATATAAAGCTGGGTTTTAAAGACGTTATGTTCAGACCGAAGCGTTCAACCTTAAAATCCCGCTCAGAAGTTGATCTGGAAAGAGAATTTACTTTTCTTCATACCCAAAAAAAATGGAAAGGAACCCCAATTATCGCTGCCAATATGGATACGGTGGGCACTTTTGAAATGGCTGTGGAGCTGGCAAAAGACAAAATTATCACTGCTGTACACAAACATTACACCGTGGAAGAGTGGTCGGAATTCCTTGAAAATCAAGACACAAGCATTCATCAGTACATTGCATTAAGTACCGGAACTGGGAAAGCTGACGAGGAAAAGATTAAAAAAATTCTTGATAAGCATCCGCAGATTGAATTTCTGTGTATTGATGTTGCCAACGGATATTCAGAACACTTTGTGCAGTTTGTAAAGAAGGCAAGACAGGATTTTCCTGATAAAATCATTATTGCGGGTAATGTAGTGACCGGTGAAATGGTGGAAGAACTGCTTTTGGTAGGTGCAGACATCATCAAAGTAGGAATCGGGCCGGGATCGGTCTGTACTACGAGAGTGAAAACCGGTGTTGGTTATCCCCAACTTTCCGCTATAATTGAATGTTCTGATGCCGCTCACGGTTTGAAAGGTCATATCATCGCAGACGGTGGCTGCAAAGTTCCGGGTGATGTTGCCAAAGCTTTCGGTGGCGGAGCAGATTTTGTAATGCTCGGAGGAATGCTTGCCGGACATGAAGAAAGTGGTGGCGAGATGATTGAAGAAGACGGTAAAAAATTCAAACTTTTTTATGGTATGAGTTCTAAAACAGCAATGGATAAACACGCCGGAGGTGTAGCCGAATACCGTGCCTCGGAAGGCAAGACTGTGAAGATAAAATACAAAGGAAATGTATCTGAAACCGTAAAGGATATTTTGGGTGGAGTGAGATCAACCTGCACTTATGTGGGTGCCTCCACGTTGAAAGAATTGTCAAAAAGGACGACTTTTATCAGAGTTCAGGAGCAGGAAAATCAGGTTTTTAATGATTAAATTCTGAAAAATCAGGATTAATTATAAAGTTTATATATACTTTAAGACTATCTTCAAACCCTCATCAATAAAGCATTTACAAAAGTAGAGGGCAACTTGCGGGCTGGATTTTTTGCCCTTTTTAATATTTATCCATCTATTTGCATTATCAAATCAGTGAAAACTGAATGATACACAAATGATGGAGAACAACAAGCTCCGGATACTTTTTCTTTTGGAATAAAGTATTCGGATTTTTCATGTTTTTAAATTTGAATTTGCAGACAAAAATCACAGTTATCAAAGCTGTATTTCTGTGTAAAAATAAAGTGCAGGCTCAAAAGATCTTCTGACCTTTCTCCTATTTTTTTCTGCAGAACCTTATTCTCAATTTACTCTGGAGATTTTCTGTTTTTAAAAATTTATTCTTTAAATCCGCAATTGCAGGAATAAATTACAACCTCATACAGTGAAGCTTTTATTTTCAGAAAAAAATTTCATTTTAGAATATTTAGGCATAATTAATTATGATCAGTTTTCTTTAAAATAGAAAATCAAGCATCTTTCCAACTATTTCAGACTTTCCGAAAAAAATCTCTAATTTTATACTACAATCAGTGAATAAGGCATAATTATTTATACCTAAATTAAAATTAATCCGGACAAAAAAAGGTCCTTATCAACTGTCAAACTAATAACGTGATCTTTATTTGACAGTAAAATCTAAAGGTTGGAACTCAATTTGTTTATGCGATTGACTAATTTAATTATTTAAAAATCAGTATTAAAAAATGGATTATAAAAAATCCTTTCATAACATATTTTACATTTTTCTATTTCTGTGGAGCGGATTTTTATTTTCCCAAAAAAATGAAAAACAAAATCATATTGATCGGCTGATTAATACAACCAATCAACTGTATCTGGACGGTAAAACCGAAAATTTTCTGGCAACGTCAAAAGAAATTATTTCCCTGTCTGAGAGTATGAAGTACGAGAAAGGTATCGCCTATGGTTACTATTATTTATCCGCTTATTACTATGACATCGCCGAGTTCAGAGAGAGCATTCATCAGGTAAAAAAAGCGCAGGAATTTAAAGATTATCTGGCAAAAGATAAAACGCTGGCAGCCAGAATTTCGGCCATGCTTGGAGGAAATTACCTGCTTTTGGAGCTGTACACACTGTCTTCAAAAAATTACAGAAACGCACTCAGAGTCTTAGCAGGAAAATCCGGCAAAAACACCATAGATTCACTTACAGAGAGTTCGGCATACTCGAATATGAGTTACCTTTTTCATAATATTAACCTGCAGGATTCCATGTATTTTTATCTGAACAGGGAAAATTCGATCCTGAAAAAGATTAAATTTAAAGATGCATACGTCGAAAAAGGATGCTCATGTTTAGGCTTTGGAAACTACCATTCTACCCAAAATAAAACTGATTCTGCGGTATATTATTACACTAAATCTTTAGCTTTTTTTGCAGGTAAAAAACATCCATGCAAAATAGAATCCCTGATTGGCCTCGGCAATCTTCTCACTCAACAGCATGACTACGAAAAAGCACATGAATATTACAATTCTGCGCTTCAGAACTTCGAAAACAACAGCTTTCCGGACATCCAGAGTGAACTGTACAAAAAAATCTCAGAACTTTATATAGCGCAAGGCAACGCAACAGAAGGAAAAAAATATCAGGATTTGTACCTGACATCACATAAAAAGCTTGATTCTCAAAAGAAAAAAGAACGGGATTTTGCCCTGAATGAGGCAATGAACGAAGAGAAAGCATTGCACGATGCGGAGGATAAGAAAAATCGGAAAATTACCTTTATAATAGTTTTTGTATTAATCCTAATCACTCTTTTTATTATTTATCTGCTGAAAAAATCAAAATCAAAAAACGAGAAAGTATTAGAAATTACAAAAAAATTACAGACTGAAAAAGTAATCACAGAGAGGGAAAAAGACAGTTTGAAGATGCAGCTGAGTGATGCTTACGAAGAAGTACGGAAACTGGCCAGAGAGAACAGTCCTGAATTTTTCATAAGATTTCAGGAAGTTTATCCACATTTCAGAATAAAAATGCTGGAAATCAATCCTAAATTTAAGGTTTCTGAACTTACTTTCGGTGCTTATATTTATTTGGGTTATAACACAAAGGAAATTGCAGATTATACGTTTAAGGCAGTAAAAACAATTGAAAATAACCGGTACAATTTCAGAAAAAAACTGGGAATTTCTCCCGATAAAGATCTGTCGGTCTGGCTGAGGAACTTTATCGATTCTGAGTAGAAAAAATCCCTTTCACCAAATTGATGAAAGGGATTGTATTTTTGATTAAATCTTTCTTACGTTAACATTCCACCGTCAACATTCAGAACCTGACCGGAAATATAAGATGACATTTCACTCCCGAAGAATACGCACGCGTTGGCAACATCTTCCGGCTGTCCGCCTCTCTTCAACGGAATTCCGTCTCTCCAGCCCTGAACGGTTTTTTCATCTAAAGCTGCAGTCATTTCAGTTTCGATAAATCCTGGAGCAATGGCATTGCAACGGATGTTTCTTGAGCCCAGTTCTAAAGCGATAGATTTTGTGAAACCAATAACTCCTGCTTTAGAAGCGGCATAATTTGCCTGTCCTGCGTTACCTTTCACACCAACTACAGAAGTCATGTTGATGATAGAGCCTGATTTAGCCTTCATCATCGGCTTAATCACCGCTTTGGTAAGGTTGAATACAGAATCTAAATTTACTTTGATAATCGTGTCCCAATCGTCTTTAGACATTCTCATCAACAGATTATCTTTGGTGATCCCTGCGTTGTTGATCAAAATATCGATTTTACCAAACTCCGCCATCACATCTTCTACCAGTTTCTGTGCAGCATCATAATCTGATGCATCAGACTGATAACCTTTAATCTGAGTAACAGAACTTAAAGCAGTTTCCAATTCTTTCGCTTTTTCTACAGATCCGGCATAGGTAAAAGCTACTTTCGCTCCCTGCTGAGCAAAAATTTCAGCAATTCCCTTCCCGATTCCTCTTGTAGCTCCGGTAATTAGTGCTACTTTTCCTTCTAATAGTTTCATTATAGTAATATTATTTTTCTAAGTTTTTGTATTTATTTGTAGAAGTTTTCTGTGTGGGTTCTTCCTCCGTGCCGGCCGCGTTATTCACAATCAGCACAATTTCTCCTTTTAAAGTTTTGCTTTTGGAAAATTCAATTAATTCATTGATTGTTCCCCGTTTAGTTTCTTCAAATTTTTTCGAAATCTCTCTGCTTAAACTTGCTTTGGTTTCTTCACCGAAAAATTCTTTTATCTGTTCTAAAGTCGTATTGATTTTATGCGGACTTTCATACAGAACAATTGTTTTTTTCTCTTCTGCCAGTTGTTTTAACTTGGTCTGTCTTCCTTTTTTCTGTGGAAGAAAACCGGCAAACAGAAATTCATTGTTCGGCAGACCAGACACCACAAGGGCTGGAATTAAAGCCGTTGCACCTGGCAGACAAATCATTTCAATAGTGTGATCTGATCCCGCTTTTGCCAAAAGATAACCGGGATCTGAAATCCCCGGTGTTCCCGCATCGGTTATAATCGCAATATTCTGACCGTTTTTAAGGTCTGCAATTACTTTTTCAGTGGCCTGATGCTCATTGTGAAGATGATAGGATTTTAAAGGTTTCGATATTTCGTAATGTTTCAGTAAAATTCCCGAGGTTCGGGTATCTTCACACAAAATATAATCTACATCCTTCAGTGTCTTGATTGCTCTGAAAGTCATATCCTCAAGGTTCCCGACCGGTGTGGGAACAAAATACAGTATTCCGCTCAAAACTAAAGGAATTTATTTTCTACCAATACCCAAAGTCTTTGGGCATATTCATCTACCTTCTCCCACTTTTTGTCGTAATACAGCTCGCTCAGATATTCTTTAGCTTCATCAATATTTTTGCATCTGTTCAGTACAGAAACAGCATTATTAAGATCTGTCTGGCTTCCAGCAAAAAGCACCTTTGTAAATGCAAGTCTGTCATTCAGATCCAGTCTGAATTCAGGTTTTGGTTTTTCAGCTTCCATAAAATCTGTCGGCATATTTGCTTTAAGCAAACTTCCCGTATCTTCTTTTACAACAGGTTTTACCTCAGTCTGCTCAGGTTTCTCTTCAGGAATTTCTCTCTCCAGAGGATCATCATCAAACAGTGTCTGGATATTTTTCAGTCCTCTGATGTTGGCCAGTTTTATTTTCTTTTCCTGACGGTAGGCTTCTATATTCTCAAAACTTTCGTCGGAACGTGGATTTTCGTTTACCGTTTCAGATTGAGGTTGATCGATGTCAACAATTCTTCTGCGGTCAGATTCTTCAGGTTTTGCTTCAATCTCAGCTTTTTCCAAAACCTGATCATCTCTTTTAATTTCACTTAAAATAGATTCTACATTTGAACTTTCTGTAATGATTTCATCCTGTCCATGATTCAGGCTTGAAACGTATTCATTTTCAGTCTCTTCAATCAAAATATCATCTTCATTCTGTTCGGTCGCAAAAATGTCGTGAATGGTATGTTTTTCCTCTTTTCGAATTTCGGAATTCTGATTTTCCTCTTCATTGATTTCACTCAGCTGATCATTAAAAACCTCTTCTTCCTCAGTAACTTCCTCTTCAAAAATTTCTTCTTTGATATCGTCATCGTTATCCGGCTCAGAATTTTCCAGAATCCTGTCTTCATCTACAAAACTGAGAACACGGTCGGTATTTTCGGCTTCCTCTTCCTCATCAATTTCATTCAGCTGATTGTTGAAAACAGCTTCTTCTTCGAGTTGCAGATGATCTGAAATCTCGTCCGAAACAAAATTTACATCCGCTTCCGGCTCGTTTTCTTCAACTGAGTTGACAATATTTTCATGGAAATCACTTTCAATAATTTCATTTAACTGATTATTAAAAATGGCTTCCTCTTCCTCAACTTCAGACTGCGTTTCAGGCTCAGTGAAAGCTTCATTTCCTATTTCATTGAGCTCGTTATTGAAAATCGCTTCTTCCTCCGTGACAGGATCAGGCATCAGTAAATCTTCTGCCGGCTGTGTTGAAAAAGCAGGGGTTTCCTGGTTATCATTTCTGATATTTTTATCCAACAATTTTAAAAAAGCAATTTTTTCAGCCAAATCTTCTAACAGATTGTGCTTCGAAATCAGTTCGTCAACATTGTTTATTCCACCCAAAATATCGATGATATTTCTGGATTCAAAAAAAATCTTATCCTTTAAATCTTGAATGTTCTGCATCGTAGATTCTTATTAAAATTGCTTACTTTTGATGTTAAAATATTACGGCTAATTTAACAAATGTTTTTAGAAAATACAATTAATCATTCCAAACAGAGCGGTTGGATGGAAGTTATTTGTGGCTCAATGTTTTCCGGAAAAACCGAAGAGTTGATCCGAAGGCTGAGAAGAGCAGAAATGGCAGGGCAGAATGTGGAAATTTTTAAACCTAAAACCGATACCCGGTATTCTGATGAAGATGTCGTTTCGCACAACAAAAATAAAATCCGCAGCACAGCAGTACAAAATCCTGATGAAATTATTCTCCTCGGATCAAATTGCGATGTAGTGGGAATTGATGAAGCTCAGTTTTTTGATGAAAGCATTGTGGAAGTTGCCAATCAGCTCGCAAACAGTGGAATACGTGTAGTGATCGCCGGTTTGGATATGGATTTTCTGGGAAGACCTTTCGGGCCGATGCCCAACTTGATGGCGACTGCAGAATATGTCACAAAAGTACATGCGATCTGCCGTAGAACCGGAAATTTAGCCAATTATTCGATGAGAACATCAGAAGGTAAAAATCTGGTGGAGCTCGGAGAAACAGAATCTTATGATGCCGTGAGCAGAAGAGTTTTTGTAGAAGAAGTTCTTGAGAAGATAAATAATGTTTAATTTAGTTTGATATAAAAATTAGGCTAATACTATAATTAAAATCTGATTTTGAAATTTTTAATTACTATTTCAAACTTTTCGCATTGGCGATAATCAAAATAACAAATATTAAAGACAGCAGATAAGCAGAAAGGCACCAATGAATTATACCGCAGGACAAATCGCAGAAATAACCAATGCAAAAGTAATTGGCGATAAAAATGTAATGATCAAAAACATCGCTTTTGACAGCAGGATCATTTATTCAACAAAAAATACTGCATTTATAGCCATCAACACGGGTAAAAATTCCGGTGAAAAATTTATAGAATCTGTTGTCGACAGAGGGATTAATGTGATCATTTCAGAACATCAATATCTTCAGTTTGAAAATATCAACTGGATTTTAGTGGAAAATTCAATAGAATTTCTGCAGAAATTAGCTAAATATCACTTTGAAAATTCTCATCTAAAATCCATTGGAATTACAGGGAGTAACGGTAAAACTATTTTAAAAGAATGGCTTTATCAATGTCTCTGGAATGAATTCCCGACTGTAAAGAGTCCAAAGAGTTTTAATTCTCAAATCGGATTACCACTTTCTCTGCTTCAGATCAACGATTCTCACGAGCTCGGAATTTTCGAAGTCGGAATTTCCAAACCCAATGAAATGCACAAACTGGAAGATATTTTCCAGCCACAAATTGGTCTACTCACGCATATCGGAACGGCTCATCTTGCCAATTTCGGGTCTGAAGAAGAATTAATCGACGAAAAAATTAAGCTTTTCAAAAATTCAGAAGTAATTATTTACAATGGAGACAATAAATTGGTTAACAAAAAGATAAAAGATTTATATTTAGGTAAAAAATTAATTTCTTACGGCTTTAAAGTAGAAAATCAGGTTAACTTTAAAAGCAATATTTCCAGGGATGAAAATGTCGTGGTAAAATACTTTGGTGAAGAAATCTCATTCCCTGTTCATCAGCGGGACGAAGCAACATTAACTAATGCTCTGGCACTGATAACAGTCCTAAAAGAATTAGGAGTAGAGAATCAGAAAATCATTGAAAAAATCAACGCGCTGAAAGCCGTTGAAATGCGTCTGGAAGCCATTGAAGGACAGAAGAACAATATCGTGATCAATGATTCCTTTAATCTCGATTTGGATTCTTTAAAAACTGCCCTTCAGTTTCTTAATGAATATAAAAAATCCAGGAAATCGCTGGTTCTTACTGATATTGTTGGTGTCAATTCAAATTCAAAAGAGCTGTATGAAGAAGTTTCAGAATTGGTGAACGAGCAAAATTTTGATTCAGTTTTTCTGATCGGGAGTGAAATATCAAATTTTAGTGATTTATTTAAATCTAAAACTTTTACTTTTATTAATACTCAGGAATTAATTGACAGTAAACATCTTACGGAAATTGAAAATCAAATTATTCTGCTTAAAGGAGCAAGAAAATTTGAGATTGAAAAAGTAAAAGATCTTCTCGAACTTCGCAAACACGACACAGTTCTTGAAATCAACTTAAATGCACTGCTGCACAATATCAATTACCATAAATCACTATTAAAACCTGCCACAAAAATGATGGCTATGGTAAAAGCAAACGCTTATGGTTTAGGAAGTTATGAAATTTCAGAATTTCTGCAGCATCATCACATTGATTATCTTGGTGTAGCTTTCGTAGATGAAGGTGTTGAGCTGAGAAAAAAAGGAATCACGGTGCCAATCGTTGTGATGAATCCCGAGCAGCACAGCTACGAGACCGTTATACAGTACAATCTTGAGCCGGAAATTTACAGCTTTCGTGTTTTGGAACTTTTCTATGAAGCGGTTCAGAAATCAGGTTATGACAAAGAGTATCCCATCCACATCAAACTGGAAACAGGAATGCACAGACTTGGTTTTAAAGAGCACGAACTTAATGAACTGAGTCAAATTTTGAGTAAAATAAATGTCAGGGTTCAGAGTATTTTCAGCCATCTTTCGTCTTCAGATATACCAACTGAGAAAGAATTTACAGTGAATCAGTTAGATACATTTGAAAAAAACTCAGGTTATTTGATAGAAAAACTAGGCTACGCACCTATGCGGCATATTTTAAATTCATCGGGAATAACCAATTATACCGGTCATCAATATGACATGGTAAGAATTGGCATCGGAATGCTTGGAGAATCACCAAATAGTGATATACAGAAACAGTTACAGTCTGTTGTCAGTTTTAAAACGGTTATTTCCCAAATTTCATTGGTAGAAAACGGAGAATCAGTGGGTTACAGCAGAAGATTTAAAGCTGATAAACCTACAAAAATCGCCACAATTCCTGTGGGATATGCAGACGGAATTCCCAGGTTAATTGGAAATGAGATTGGAAACGTAGGTATTAATAAAAACTTAGCTCCGATTGTCGGCAGTATTTGCATGGATATGATGATGATTAATGTAGATCATATTCCAAATGTGAAAGAAGGCGATACTGTCACGGTTTTTAATGCAAAACCAAGCCTTAAAGAATTCGCAGAATATTGCAAAACCATCACCTACGAAGTATTAACGTCCATTTCACCCCGCGTAAAACGGATTTATGTAAAAGATTAACTATGAGAAAACTCCTGATTCTTTTATTCGCACTTCAGCTACTTCTGATTCAATCTCAAGTAAAAGAAAATTTGAAGATTCCTAAAAATCCAAAGATAGGACTTTCTCTTGCAGGTGGCGGAGCGAAAGGATTTTCTCATGTCGGCGTTCTTAAGGTACTGGATTCTTTGGGAGTAAAAGTTGATTACATCGCAGGAACCAGCATGGGTGCCATTGTGGGAGGTTTATACGCGTCAGGATATTCCGGCAAGGAAATTGAAAAAATCGTGATGGATACGGATTTTTATTCTTTAATCAGAGATCCTAAATCCAGAAAAGAAAGTACTTTTTTTAATAAATCTGTTGACAAATATTTATTTTCAATTCCTTTACAGGACGGGAAAATTACCCTTCCCTCTTCCATCAGCTCCGGACAGAAAAATGTTTACCTTCTAAAAGAGTTATTTAAGAACGTTTCCAACGTCAATGATTTTTCCAAGCTTCCTATTCCCTTCCTCTGCGTTGCCACCAATCTTGAAAGCGGAAATATGGAGATTTTTGAAAAGGGAGATCTGGTACAGTCGATCATGGCGAGTTCAGCATTTCCTTCTTTAATGGATCCTGTAAAAATCGGAGACAGTATTTATATTGATGGAGCGATGACGGTAAATTACCCTTCAAAACCATTAAAAGACAAAGGAATTGATATTGTCATCGGCGTAGATCTGAACCAGGATCTTTCGAAAAGAGAGGATTTAAATAATATTATTTCAATTTTGAATCAGGTGATTGATTTTGGAATTCAAAAAGATACCAGAAGACAGTACAAACATACAGACATCAACATCAAACCGAATCTCACCGGAATGACAGCTACAAGCTACGACGACAAGAAGAAAATTCTTGACAGCGGCTATGTGGAAGGGCAAAAATACGCTGCAATATTGGATCAGCTGCCAAAACGCGAATTTGACCGCCTTAGACAGGCCGTAAATCCAATCTATTCTAATGTTTATAAGATAGACAGCATTTCAATTGATGGAGGGAGAATATACGGTAAAAACTATGTTCTTGGGAAAATGGGGCTCCGTCTCCCATCGATGCAGACCTATGGAAGTATTAACCGTGGTTTGGATAAATTGGTTGCGACGAACAATTACCGTTTCATCAACTATGATATCGTTACTGAAAACAATATTAATTATCTTAAATTATATGTCACCGAAGATGAATCAAGACATTTCTTAAAGTTCGGACTTCATTATGATGAAATTTTTAAAACCGGACTTTTACTTAATTATTCCGCTAAAAGACTTTTATTTAAAAATTCAAATCTTTCATTGGATGTGATTGTCGGAGATAGACCCAGATACTATTTAAATTACTTTATTGATAACGGATACATTCCAGGATTTGGTATCTACTCTTCCGGGATGAGTTTCGATATCAAAGGAAACGACAATATTAATATCGACAAATGGGAGTGGCTCAGAAATGAAGCATATATCCAATCGGTGTGGAAAGATAAATTTGCAATTGGAGCAGGAATCAGTCACGATTATTTCGAAGCGGAAATGAACGGTTTAAATAAAAGATATAACCGCTTTCTCAATCCGTATGTATTTCTGAAAAGCGATACGCAGAATGACCGCGATTTTCCCACCAAAGGATTTTATTTAAACGCAGAAGGTAAAGTTATTGATCTGCTTAAATCTGAAGTGGACAAAAGAGTCGTGCAGGTAAAAGCTGACATTAGGATCAATATCCCACTATCCAGACAGTTCAGCTATCACCTGAATTTATATGGCGGAATTACCATTGGCGACAATCTTCCAAATTTTTATCAGTACAGATTGGGAGGAATCTTCGAACAAAATGTGGTTAATTTTAAAACTTTCAATGGTTTCTATTTCGCACAGTTGAACAGTAATAATGTCGCTTTAATTTCAAATGATGTTCAGTATAACTTTAAGAAAAACTTTTTCCTCAGCGGAAACTTTTCTTTTGCCAACCTTTCAGACGACATTACCTTTGAAGATGCAGTAAAAGTAAACTACAGTTCAGTTGGTGCAAGTATTGGCTACAAATCTCCTTTTGGCCAGATAAGATTTAATTTCGGACATTCACTCAAAAATAATCAAAAAGGCATATTCAGTGTCATTCTGGGACACTGGTTTTAAAAATCATGATACAATTCTTTTACGAAAACTTACCTGAAACTGTTAACACAAAATATATAAGCTGGCTGGAAGATATAATTCTTTCTGAAGGAAAAAAGCTTGGAGAAATTAACTACATCTTCTGTGACGACGAATATTTGCTGAAAGTAAATCAGGATTATCTACAGCACGATTACTACACAGATATCATTACATTCGACTATGTAAAAGGCAAAACCATAAGCGGTGAGATTTTCGTATCTTTGCAGCGCATTTCAGACAACGCTTCTACTCTATCCAAAAATTTTGAAGAAGAACTGTGCAGAGTTTTGGCTCACGGTGTTCTGCATCTTTCGGGATATAAAGATAAGTCGGAAGAAGAGGAACAGTTAATGCGAAGCAAAGAAGATTTTTATTTAGCAAAATTTTACTAAAATTTTAAGTATTATTTAGGAATTTATTCCCGCTCTCTGCACTCGCTTTTTTTCTTTTTCCAAAGATAAAAGAGCTCAGGCAAATGCTGCGACCGCGGTTAAATAGCGTCTCATAGCTTATTTGAGACTGTTTATTAAGACAATGTTTCACGTGAAACATTTAGAGAAAAAATTAAAATTTAAAGCTTTAAACAAGCAATAAAGAAATGATTTCAGAAATATATGATGTAATTGTAGTAGGTGCCGGTCACGCAGGGTGTGAAGCCGCTGCCGCTGCTGCGAACTTAGGTTCAAAAACCTTGCTGGTTACAATGAATATGCAGACCATCGGACAGATGAGCTGCAACCCGGCAATGGGAGGAATTGCAAAAGGACAGATCGTAAGAGAAATCGATGCGATGGGTGGATACTCAGGAATTATTGCAGATAAATCCGCAATCCAATTCAAGATGCTGAACCTTTCAAAAGGTCCGGCAATGTGGTCTCCGAGAACTCAGAATGACAGAATGCTTTTCGCTGAAGAATGGCGTCTTGCACTCGAGAATACTCCAAATCTGGATTTTTTCCAGGATATGGTTAAGAGTCTTATTATTGAAAATAACAAAGCTGTAGGAGTTATAACCTCTTTAGGGATTGAGATCAGATCAAAGTCTGTCGTTCTTACAAACGGAACATTTTTAAATGGTTTGATCCACGTTGGAGATAAGCAGTTAGGAGGAGGAAGAATGGGTGAACCGAGAGCTTTCGGAATTACTGAACAATTGGTTTCTTTAGGTTTTGAAGCAGGCAGAATGAAGACAGGTACTCCACCGAGAGTGGATGGTAGAAGTCTTGATTACTCTAAAATGGAAGAACAGAAAGGAGATGAAAATCCTCAAAAATTCAGCTATTTAGATTCTCCTAAATTAACCAAACAGTTAAGCTGTCATATTGTTTATACCAATGAAACTGTACACGACATTCTGCGTGAAGGTTTTGACAGAAGTCCTATGTTCAACGGTACTATTCAGAGTTTAGGACCAAGATACTGCCCAAGTATTGAAGATAAAATAAACCGTTTTGCAGAACGTACAAGACACCAGCTTTTCGTGGAACCAGAAGGTTGGAGGACTGTTGAAATTTATGTGAATGGTTTCAGTTCTTCCTTACCAGAAGATGTTCAGATAAAAGCAATGAAACATATCCCTGGATTTGAAAATGTGAAAGTATTCAGACCTGGCTATGCTATTGAATATGACTACTTCCCTCCTACTCAGTTAAAGCATACCTTAGAAACAAAACTGGTTGACAATTTATATTTTGCAGGTCAAATAAATGGTACAACAGGTTACGAAGAAGCAGGTGGTCAAGGCTTAATGGCTGGTATAAATGCTCATAACAAAGTTCATAACAAAGATGAATTCATTCTCAACAGGGATGAAGCTTATATCGGTGTTTTAATCGATGACTTAATCACAAAAGGCACTGAAGAACCCTACAGAATGTTTACTTCAAGAGCAGAATACAGATTACTTTTAAGACAGGATAATGCAGATATAAGATTGACAGAAAAAGCATACGAATTAGGCTTGGCAAAAGAGGACAGACTTAAAAAAGTTGAAGAAAAAATCACTAAAAGTCAGGAACTTGAAGCGTATTTGAGAGAAACTTCTTTAAAACCTGGAATCATCAACCCAATTTTAGAAAGTATTGAAAGTAATCCAGTAGATCAGGCTTACAGGGCTTCTCAATTTCTTACAAGACCTAATATTACACTGGAAAAACTGGATGAGATTGATTCTATAAGAGAATTCACTTCTCAGTATAGCGACGAAGTAAGAGAACAGGCAGAGGTAAACATTAAGTACAAAGGCTATATCGAAAAGGAAAAAGAAAATGTTGCTAAACTAAATCGGTTGGAAAATGTAAAAATTCCCGAGGATTTTGATTACATAAAAATATCAAGTCTTTCTGCAGAGGCGAAGCAAAAAATGAATAAAGTACGTCCTAAAACTTTGGCTCAAGCCGGTAGAATAAGTGGTGTTTCACCTGCTGATATTAACGTTTTAATGGTATATTTAGGAAGATAAATTAGATATGTTTCACGTGAAACATTTAAAATAAACAAGGGTATTTAGAGGCTTAAAACACTTTTCTGAATACCTTTATTTTTAAAATAGAATAATCAAAATGAAAATTAAAGATCATTTTCTATCTCAGGAAATATTTGAAATTGTAGAAACCGATACTATGGGAGTTTTTAAAACCTCCCCTATTCCATCCAATATTTCGAAGTATTATGAAAGTGAAGATTATATTTCGCATCATCAGGATTCTGGAAGTTTAAAGGAGAAACTTTATAAATTTCTACAGTCATTCAATCTACAATATAAAAAGACGATCCTTTTAGACCGAATTAAGAAAGGCTCAAAAGTTCTTGATTACGGTTGCGGAGCTGGTGAATTTGTAAAATATATTGAAAATGACTTTATAACTTTTGGATTTGAACCTGACTCTGACGCAAGGAATGCTGCACGTCAAAAGATATCAAAGGCGGAAATTTTAGATAATCTTAATACGATCGAAGATCAAAGTCTGGATGCAATAACACTTTGGCATGTTTTCGAGCATGTGGAAAATCAAGATGAAATGCTTGAAATATTTAACAGAAAATTAAAGGAAAAAGGTCTGCTGATTATTGCTGTTCCCAACCCTACTTCTTTTGATGCTAAACATTATAAAGAATACTGGGCAGCATACGATGTGCCCAGACACATATATCACTTTTCTAAAAATGGAATGGAAAATTTGATTTCTAAAAAACCAAACTGGAAAATGAGAAAAATTAAACCACTGATCTTAGATTCATATTACATCTCGATGTTAAGCGAAAAATATAAAAAATCACCACTTTTTTGGCTTAAAGCAACGATCTTTGGAACAATTTCTAACATAAAGGCTCTTTTTTCGAACGAATTTTCAAGTTTGATATACATTATCGAAAAAAAGTAGAAATTCGATTTTTAAGCTATTTCTGAAAGTCAATTTTCAGCATTTTATCACAAAAAAGACAAAAACTCAGAAAAATCTTCTGAGTTTTTTATTTTCATCCTATTCTACCAAACACATAAATCGATAAAAATTTTTCATATTCAAAATTCAATTTCATCTCTAACTTCATTTTTTCGAAAACATAATCTAAAATACAAATCCGAAACAGGAAGAAATTTTTATCTTTTCTATAATTATCTTTCACTTTGTTCATTTTCAAAAACTGAATATTCAATGCAAAAAAAATAAATAGAAAAAATAACTTTACACATTTCTAGATTACAATTTTTGAGAATTATAAAAAGTCACCTGAGAGATAAAAAATATAGATCGAATACAATACGAAAAGCAAGAATGACAAAAGAAACATAAAACCACTTTTTGTGTCAGAAAATCAATCTTCAAAAGATAAATTTCAACAGAAACCAGCCTTTTCCAGCCTTAATTTTAAATCCGATATTACAAGTCGCGGATTTTGACTTTTAAGAAAATAGACATATCTCTGAAAGTCATTTTTTGTGGAATTTCAAGAAAAATCAATTTCGCACTTTTGTACAAAAAAGGTCCGGCAGAAAATCTGCCAGACCGAATATTTCCAAAAAATAAATTCTTACTTATTTATTGCCGCAACTCCGGGAAGTTCCAGACCTTCCAGACTTTCAAGCATAGCTCCACCTCCGGTAGAAACATAACTTACTTTTTCGCCATAACCGAACTGTTTAACGAAAGCAACACTGTCTCCTCCCCCAACTAATGAAAAAGCTCCCAATTTCGTAGCTTCTGCAATACTGTCTCCCAAAGCAACAGTTCCCGCAGAGAAATTTGACATTTCAAAAACTCCGATTGGACCATTCCAAAGAATCGTTTTTGAATTCAGTAACACATCATTGAACTGATCTCTTGATTTCGGACCGGCATCCAATCCCATCCATCCTTCAGGAATTTCATAAATATTTACTTCCTGTGTATCAGCATCATTACTGAAACTTTCAGCAATTACGGTATCTGAAGGAAGATAAACTTTTACATTATGTTCTTTCGCTTTGCCTATAATTTCAAGTGCAAGGGACAGTTTATCTTCTTCAACCAGTGAAGTTCCAATTTTGCCACCAAGTGCTTTAATAAATGTAAATGCCATTCCACCACCAATGATTAAATTATCAACTGCAGGCAAAATATTTTCTATAATGGTAATTTTAGTTGAAACTTTAGAGCCTCCAAGTATCGCTGTAACTGGCTTTTCTCCGCTTTTTAAAACCTTATCGATTGCCTTAAGCTCATCAGCCATCAGTAAACCGAAAAATTTAGTTGATTCAAAAAATTTGGCAATCACAGCTGTAGAAGCATGAGCTCTGTGCGCTGTACCGAAGGCATCATTCACATAAGCATCTCCTAATTTAGAAAGCTTTTCAGCAAACGCCTCATCACCTTTCTCTTCTTCACTGTGAAACCGTAAATTTTCCAGTAAAAGAATTTCTCCGGCTTTCAGTTCAGAAGCAGCCTGTTCAGCCTTTTCTCCAACACATTCTTCCACGAATTTTACTTCTTTGCCAAGAACTTCTGAAACTTCATCAACAATATGTTTCAAAGAAAACTCATCTTTAACTTCTCCCTTTGGTCTGCCTAAGTGAGCCATTAAAATTACAGAACCTCCATCATTCAAAATCTTATCAACTGTAGGTTTTACAGCAACAATTCTTGTGTTATCGGTCACCTTCAGCTGGTCATCCTGTGGAACATTAAAATCTACTCTTACCAGAGCTTTTTTGTCTTTAAAATCGAAATCTTTGATTGTTTTCATATTGTATATTTAATATTTTTCCAAAGTCGTGAGCAATCGCTATTCCACATTTAGTTTCCGCAAGAAACCAAATCCCGAAATGACTTATTCAGACTTAATTTTTCGCAAATGGCCGTTTCCATCAGCACGGATGGATCATTCAAACTCAGGTCGGCATCACTTGCTTTTTTTAAATTTCTGTTTCACAAATGTAAGATTTTAAAGTCTCGCAAAAAATCTAAACTTTTAAAAGTTTTCAAAATTTTCCGCACAATCCCCCATTCACTAATCAACACTAATTTCTTTTTTTTAATAAAGAAAGAATGAATACTGTTGTTGAGTGTTGTGAGTTTAGGGGATAACTTTAAAGCAAATACTTCATAACACGCAGTTTTAGTTTAATTCATATTTAATTCACAAAGTAAAACGCTGTAGATCTGATTTTTCTGATACTTACCAACAAATATGGATAACTTTTCCACGATACCGTTTATGAATAACCGGTTTATGGAGAAACTTCAGAAATGTCTGAGGAAAGTTTTTGAAAATTTGTGCCCGAATATTTGGAGGCAACTTTCATTAGTTAATTTTTGGTGAGAAAAAAAGTTTAATTTCAACATAGTTTTCCACAGTTATTCACAATGATGCTAACACTCATTCGACGGGAAACTAACAATTGAGATTTAATACTTAAATTTGAACATTCAAAAAAACTGATGTGATGAATAAATTTTATCTGTTTGGTCTTTCATTATTTTCTATTTCGGTTTACTGTCAGAAGCCTGTCTTTGCTGAAGCTGAGCTGAAAACCGCGACAGTATATGAACAGTCTGGAGAGCTTTTTTCGACGACTTCTTTTAAAATCCCGAAAGGTAGTTCGGAGATTATCATCACCAATATTGCTGAAAACATTGATCAGAATTCGATTAAACTGGGAAGTAAAAATAAAATCTCGATTCTCACCTACCGTTTTTCTAATGATGAAGAGATGTATGCTGTTGCTTTAGATAAAAAAAATCCGCAGCATAAGGTTGTTTTAGACAGTATTGATCTGGTTAGGAAGCAAATTAGTAATTTAAATCTACAAAGAAACGCTCTTACAAAAAGCCTTGAAATTTTAGATATCAATCAAACCATTAATTCAGGTTCTACCTCTTATGCTTCTGAAGTTTCAAAATTGTTGAAATACAATCAGAAGAAAAGATTGGAGTTGGGTAAAGAACTTGAAAATAATCAGGAAATCAGTAACAAGTGGCTTGAGAAACTGTCCACCCTGCAGAAGAAATTTAATCTTAATAGTCAGGAAAGAGAAAATTACCCAAAAGGAAAACTCATTCTTCAGGTTTCTTCCGAAGCCAGTGAAAATGTGAATATGGAGATAAAGTACAACGTTTATAATGCTTCCTGGAGACCTTATTATGACGTTATTGCCAATGGTTTGGGAGGAAAAATAAATTTAGGATATAAGGCGATGATCCGCCAAAACTCAGGTTTGGACTGGAAAAATGTGAAATTGAATTTAATTTCAGGAAATCCTAACCAGCGCAGAGTGATGCCTGAGCTTGGGATTTGGCAGCTGTACTATCAGCCTCAGGAAGATAGAACAAATGTAGCTGCCATGTTGCAGGGAAAAGTTCCCGGAGTTTCTATCAGAGGAAATTCCTCCGCTTCGGTGTCCGAAATTTCTGAAATGGTTGTAACCGGACCGAGAAATGTAGTTTCTCAAAATCAGTTGAATTTAAGCTACGAGCTGGAAGATAAATTCACTATTTTATCGAATAACAAAGATAACAGCATTAATTTAAATTCCACAGATATCGCTGCAAACTTTATTTATTCTGCGGTGCCAAAATATTCCAATTCTGCATTTTTAGTTGCTGAAATTGAAAATTTAGACAAGTATAATTTGATTCCTGCCGAAGCAAATATTGTTTTCGAAGACACGAATGTTGGCAAAACCGTCATCAACCCGGAAACTACCGACAGTAAAATGATTCTGACCTTAGGTGAAGACCGGAGAATCAGCATTAAAAGACAGCCGGTGAAAGATAAAACGTTCACAAAAAGCATTTCTTCGACGAATAAAGAACAGCAGTTTGCGTTTGAAATTACGGTGAGAAACAACAAAAGTGAAAAGATAAAAATTAAACTGAAAGACCAGATTCCAATCACCACAGATAAGCAGATTATTATTACGATGGTAGATAAAGGGAATGCAGAATACGATGAAAAAACAGGAATTCTGACCTGGAATGTATCTTTAAATGCTAATGAAACTCAGAAAATAAATTTCTCATATAAAGTTAATTCTTTAAAAGGCAGTGATTTAAGAGGTTTATAAACTAAAAATAAATTTAAAATCTAATATAAAAGTAAAATGAAAAGAAAAATTGCAATTGCCGGAGACCACGCCGGTTTTGAGTACAAGGAAATTCTGAAAAAACATCTCGAAGAGCAGTTTGAAGTTCAGGATTTCGGGACTTTTTCTACAGATTCTGTGGATTATCCGGATTTTGTACATCCCGCAGCAACATCAGTTGAAAACGGAGAAAACGAATTGGGAATTTTGATCTGCGGAAGTGGAAATGGTGTGCAGATTACAGCCAACAAACATCAGAAAATCAGATGTGCACTGTGCTGGATGCCCGAAATTGCTGAGCTGGCTAGACAGCACAACGATGCGAATATGATTTCGATTCCTGCGAGATTTATTGCAAAAGAAGTGGCGATAGAAATTGCAAATAAGTTTCTTAATACGCCTTTTGAAGGTGGAAGACACCAGAACAGGGTAGATAAAATTGCAGTCTGCTAAAAATATAAAGGCTTGTAATTCAGTTTGCAAGCCTTATTTATTTTTTATTTTATATATTTGCAGAGTCCAATGGTAATTACTCGACTGTTGATTCCTCCTAAAATTTCAGATATTTTTAAAAAGATTATCAGAAAATTTTCCCCACTCTTCTCCATATTTGTTTTAAATTTATACAAAACTAAGTCTGAGTTGTAAATTGATTATTAAAAAAATCTTACACTCAAAGTCTATACTCATTAATGTTAGAAAATTCTCAAATAGTATTAAATTCTCAAGTGAATCTGAAAATCATTCGCTTGAAAATATCCATTGATCATTCGATGAAATTATCGGGAATCAAATCTGCTTATTACACAATCTCAAGATCTAATTCATGAAAAAGTTTTTATCTTTTTTAATTGTGATTTCAGCTTGTTTTGCCAATGCACAGAAAATTACTGACAAAGAAGCTTTTAAAAAATGCAGGAAGGAGTTCAGCAAAAAGATATGTTTTTCAGATAAAGATGGTGTTTTGTTTTATTCAGACCGTTGTGCAAAAGAATCGGGAACTGCAAAAAATAATGGATGTAAATGGCCGGATTCTGACGGAGACGGTATTTTGGATAAAGATGATGCCTGTCCTTCAGTTGCAGGACCACTTGAAAATAATGGTTGTCCGTGGCCGGATATAGATGGTGATGGAGTTTTGGATAAAGATGATGCATGTCCGAATGTTCCAGGTATAGTTGAGAAAAATGGCTGTCCTGGTGGAAAACTGGATTGTACTCAATTTTACGAAGATGAAAAAAATAAATTTGAAAAATTCAGAGAAGATAATTCAACAATTGAGAACATTTATAGTAAACTGAGTGGCAATTTGTTGAAATATTTTACTGAGAAAAATAAAAATATAAAGGTAAATTTAGTTTATCTGAAATTTCTGGATTATGGTCCATCATGTGATTATCATCCCAGAAATTATGTTCCTACTTGTACAAGTAGCAGAAATACAGATGAATATAATTTTTTACTGATAAAATTCTGGAATAAAAAAACATTAGATAGGTTTGTTGAGAAAAATAATGTTGCCGTAATGGTTAGGTATCCATTTAAAGAATATGATAGCCGTTTTAGTACAGTTTTATCAGAAGAATTACATAATTATCTTAAATTAAAATCAACAGGAAGTACATCATACATTTTTCCTCAAGGCCAAAAAGCAGTTAAAGCAAACGCTGTCACAATTGTGATAGAAATAAGATTTGTGAGCCCTTATGTATTAGATATTACGTATAATCCCAACTCTGGAGGATTGTATCCTGTTTCTAAAAAATTAGAATACAGCAATGGAAATTGGAACGAATTGAAAAATTAAAATTAATATAAAATCATGAAAATGACTCAAAGCTAAAGTTTAATGTGTTGAAAATCAAGTAATAATACTTTTTCATTTTTTATTTTATATATTTGCAAAGTCCAATGGTAATTACTCGACTGTTGATTCCTCCTAAAATTTCAGATATTTTTAAAAAGATTATCAGAAATATTTCCCCACTCTTCTCCATATTTGTTTTAAATTTATACAAAACTAAGTCTGAGCTGTAGACTGATTTTTATTAAAAATCATGCACTCAAAGTCTATAATCATTAATGTTAGAAAATTCTCAAATAGTATTAAATTCTCAAGTGAATCTGAAAATCATTCGCTTGAAAATATCCATTGATCATTCGATGAAATTATCTGGAATCAAATCTGCTTATCACACAATCTCAAGATCTAATTCATGAAAAAGTTTTTATCTTTTTTAATTGTGATTTCAGCTTGTTTTGCCGATGCACAGGAAATCTCCGACAAAGAAGCTTTTAAAAAATGCAGGAAGGAGTTCAGCAAAAAGATATGTTTTTCAGATGAAGATAAAGACGGCGTTTTATTTTATTCAGATAGCTGTCCGAAAATTTTTGGAGTAAATGAAAATGCAGGCTGTCCATGGAAAGATACCGATAACGATGGTGTTATTGATAAAGATGATCAATGTCCTGAAATTAAAGGTTTATCAGAATACCATGGCTGTCCTATTCCTGATATGGACGAAGATGGTATTTTAGATAATGATGATGCATGTCCTACGGTTTTTGGATATGCATCTGATGAACCTCTTAAAAATGGATGCATGAAGGAAGATTGTAAAAAACTTTACGAAGAAGAACAGGAAAGATTGAAACATCTTCGGGAGCAAGGAAAAACGATAGATTACACTTCATTAGCAGATGAAATTATAAAAAATATTGATTTAAGTTTGTTAAAAGAGAAAAATCTGATTTTAGTTGTGGAGTCAGAATTTCTGGAATGTGGAACAATCCCGGGAAGAGAATATTCTTGTAATTTTTCTCGCAATGATACCCCATTTTATAAGTCAAGCGATTTTTGGACAGCCGAGACAATAACAAAAATTTTTAATAAAATTAATAAAAACTTTATTCTGGGAATACTTTATGATGGAATGGGAAGTGGAATTGAATTTGAAAATATTCCAAACAATTTTTCAAAACTAAATCTTCAAAACAAAAAAATTAAAATATCTAAACAAGGATCGGAAAAAGAGGTTCCTATCTATTATAAAAATAACATCACTCAACCGATAAAAAAGTTAAATGTACTATCAGTAAATATTAATAAAAATGATTTCGGAAAAACAGTGAATGTTGAAATGCTTTATACGACGTACCATTCTGATATATCTTTGGCGAACAACATACATCGTTTTAACAGAAAATATTTAGTATATCAATTTATAAACAATCAATGGAAATTGATTGACACAAAACAAAATTTTTAAAAATGCCAAAAAAAAATAAATACATAAGTCAGAAAAATGACTCAAAACTCGTGGAAATAGGGAGATTGATTCTCCGTTTCATGAATCAGAACCAAACAAAAGTTTACAATTACAAACAGATCTCAGACGGGATCGACCACAAAAATCCACGACAGCGCGAAATGGTGATTCAGGCTTTGCACAAATTACTGTCGAGCCAGAGAATTAAAGAAACCGATAAAGGAAAATACAGCATCAATCTCAATATTGAAGGTACTTTAACGGGAACTATAGATTTTAACCAAAGCGGAAATGCATACGTTACGGTAGAAAACCTGAAAGACGACGTTTTCGTTCATTCTAAAAATGTCAAAGATGCTTTGCAGGGCGATAAAGTTTTAATTGTTACCTACAATTTTAAAGGTAAAAAACTCGAAGGCTCTGTTCTGGAAGTTCTGGAGAGAAAAAGAACTGAATTTGTCGGAACTTTTCAACTCGTTCCTCATAAGGAATTTGGGTTTGTAGTTTGCGATAAAAAAACAATCAATACCGATATTTTTATTCCGAAAGGAAAAATAAACGGTGCCGAAAACGGTAATAAAGTGGTTGTAAAAATGACTGAATGGAAACCTGGAGATAAAAATCCTGAAGGTGAAATTCTTCAGGTTTTAGGAAATCCCGGCGAACATGAAACCGAGATCCACTCTATCCTTGCAGAATATGGTTTACCTTACGATTTTCCGGAGGAAGTTGAAAGAGATGCCGACAAAATCGACCGCAGAATTACAGATGAAGAAGCGGCGAAACGTTGGGATATGAGGGATATTTTAACCTTTACCATTGACCCGAAAGATGCCAAAGATTTTGACGATGCGCTGTCGGTGAGAAAACTCGATAATGGAAACTGGGAAGTTGGCGTTCATATCGCAGACGTTTCACATTACGTGATTCCCGGAACCGTTTTGGATGACGAAGCATACGAAAGAGCAACGTCAGTTTATCTCGTAGACCGCGTTGTACCAATGTTGCCGGAAGTTTTGAGTAACGATGTCTGTTCACTCCGTCCGAATGAAGATAAATATACATTCTCAGCCGTGTTCGAATTGAATGACAAGGCAGAAATCCAGAAAGAATGGTTTGGCAGAACCGTAATTCACTCCGACAGACGATTTACTTACGAAGAAGCTCAGGAAAGAATTGAGACAAAAGAAGGTGATTTGCAGGAAGAAATCAATGTTTTGGATGATTTGGCAAAAATTATGCGTGCAGAACGTATCAGAAACGGTGCAATTACTTTTGACAGAAGCGAGGTTCGTTTCAATTTAGATGAAAACAATCAGCCGATTGGGGTTTATTTCAAAATCAGCAAAGATTCGAATCACTTGATTGAGGAATTTATGTTGCTTGCTAATAAAAAAGTATCAGAATTTGTCTCTCTGAAAAAAGGAAGACCCAATCAGAATACCTTTATTTACAGGGTTCACGACGATCCGGATCCTGCGAAACTGGAAGCTCTAAGAGATTTTGTTTCCACTTTCGGATACAAAATGGATTTGGCAAATACCAAAAAAGTGGCAGAATCTTTAAACTCTTTACTGAAAGACGTAAAAGGCAAAGGCGAAGAAAATATGATCGAAACTTTGGCGATGCGAAGCATGAGCAAAGCAGTCTACTCTACCGAGCCGATTGGCCACTACGGTTTGGGCTTTGATTATTATTCGCATTTCACTTCTCCTATCCGTCGTTATCCCGATTTGCTTGCTCACAGATTGCTTCAGCATTACCTGGATGGCGGAAAATCTCCCGACAGAAATGAGCTGGAAGAAAAAGCAAAACACTGCAGCGCAAGAGAACGTCTGGCTGCCGATGCAGAGAGAGATTCAATTAAGTTCATGCAGGTAAAATTCATGGAGAAACATTTGGGAGAAACGTTCACAGGTGTGATTTCCGGAGTTGCAGAATTTGGTTTCTGGGTAGAAATTCCTGAAAACGGTGCTGAAGGTTTAATCAAACTTCGTGATTTGATGGATGATTCTTACACTTACGATAAAGCAACGCATGCCGTTTACGGTTCTCGCACAGGAAACAGATATCAGTTGGGAGATCAGGTTCAGATTAAAGTGGTTAAAGCCAATTTAATAGCGAAGCAGCTTGATTTTAAGATTGTTGAGTAATGACAAAGACAGATAAATATATTGTTTTCAGTATTATCAATGTTGTTTTAATTATTACTATAATATTTAAAACCGTGATCAATTTTTATCTGTTCATTGTGATTATCATTTTGATTTGTTTTATTCTTAATAAATTAATCGATAAAAAATTAATCAGGATTAAAGACGGAGATAAAAAATACTTTTTATCGGTTACATTTCCTTTTATCGTCAATTGCTTTTTTCTAATAAATTATTTTACAGGAATGAATCCTCAAAAGGAAACATACTGTTTTAAAAATATGATTTCTGAAATAGGAGGAAGACATAGCCACCAAAAAGGAAAAACTACATATATCTATCTTAGTGAAAATGCCTATCCGTACTCTTACATGACAAGAAGTTTTTTTATTGATTACAAAAAAATGTGGGGAAACAATCAAATAACATATACTTTTGAAAGAGGAATTTTCGGTTTGAAAACAATAAAAAAATTTCAATTTATGGATAATGAAAATTGTCCTGATAATTAGAATTTTCTAAAGACCAGAGGCTGTTCTAACAAGACAGTCTCTTTTTTTTTAGAAATTATGAATTAAAACAATGTTCTTTTTAAACCCTAATAAAAATATAATTTCTAAATTTGGGATAGAAACAATTTTGAATGTTTGAACTTGTATTTTCGGCCATTGGTCTGGGCTTCATGCTGAGCCTTGTTTTCATTGGTCCTATTTTTTTCCTTTTAATTGAAACCAGTTTTACAAGAGGGCCTAAACATGCTTTGGCATTGGATTTTGGTGTAATCACAGCAGATTTACTGTGTATTATTGCAGCCTATTACGCAAGTGCTGATATTGTTGATCTGATCGACAAGCACCCCGGTTTTTACAGAATTACATCTATTCTTATTCTCAGCTACGGGATCATTATGATGGTCACAAAAACCAAAATGCACATGCCTGGAGAAGAAAAATTAATCAGCCAGAATTATTTTAAAACATTTATTAACGGGTTTTTATTGAATCTTTTGAATGTTGGGGTTATTCTTTTCTGGTTAGTTACGGTGATTGGTGTCAGAAATCAGTATCCCGATACAGAAACGCTGATTTTATACCTTGCAATTGTTATTTCAACCTATCTTTTAATTGATTTGGCTAAAATTTTTCTTTCTAAACAGTTTCACGACAGGCTCACACAAAAACTGGCCAACAGAATCAGAAAAGGAGTGGGAGTCGTACTGATTATTTTCAGTTTTTTCATATTCCTTCAGAGTTTCAAGATGTTTAATCAGTTTGATAAGCGGTTGGAAGAAGCGGAGAAAAAAGAATTAAAATACAAAAAGAACAGATAAACTGTTAAAGTTTCATCTTAAATGCAGGTTTATTTTGGCCTTTGCTGAGTAGAAAGTCTTTGTGAACGAAAAGTATTCAGAATTATGATAAAAGAATCATTGCGGACTTTGAATCAAATCAGCACATTTAAAACTATTAATGAAAACAACAAATTGATCAATGAAAATATTTCCAAAATCACTGAAAAAAGGCGACAGAATAGCCATCATTTCTCCCGCAGGAGCCGTTGAACCATCTCAGCTGGAAAAAGGAATTGAAATGATAAAATCTAAAGGATTTGAACCTGTTTTAGGGAAAAATCTATATACCAAATTTTCAAACGGATACAATTATGCCGGAACTGAGGAGCAAAGAACTCATGATATCAACTGGGCTTTAAACGATCCTGAAATCTCTGCAATCTGGGCTTCCAGGGGCGGTTATGGCTGTCAGCATTTAATTGAAAATTTAAATCTAAAAGGTTTTACTAAAAATCCAAAATGGTATATTGGGTATTCTGATAATACTGTTATCCAAAGTTATTTGCTGAAAAAAGGTTTCGCTTCTATTCACGGACAAACCATTAAAACTTCAAGTTTTGGTGTAACTGAAGAGAGTTATGATTTAACCTTTAATATTCTGAAAGGAAAACCTCTAAAATACACGCTGAAATCCAATCATTTTAATAAAGAAGGAAATGTGGAAGGCGAATTGGTTGGAGGAAATTTGGCATTAGTTTATGCTCTTTTGGGAACCAAATATTCCTTTGATTTTAAAGATAAAATTCTGTTTATCGAAGACATTGGCGAAAATTTTTACGCGCTCGACAGAATGATGATGAGTCTGGAAATGGCAGGTGTCTTCACCAAAATTAAAGGTCTGATTATTGGTGGTATGACCAATATGGGCGACGAAAAAGAAAATGAACATTATGAAGACAGTTTTGATGAATTTGCCTACAAATTAATTTCAGACAGAATTTCAGAATATAGCTTTCCTACTGTTTTTGCTTTTCCAAATGGGCATATTCATAATAATATTCCATTGATTTTAGGCTCAGAAGTATCTTTGAAGGCCGGAAAAAATGTTACATTAACTTTTAAATAAAATGCTGTTTTACTCAAAATTTATACTCGCTTTTTTCCTGATTCTGGCTGGAGTTTTTCATTTCATTAAACCTCACTTCTTCATGAAAATCATGCCCGATTATATTCCGATGCACTTGCAAATGGTTTACATCAGTGGTGTAGTAGAAATTTTGTGTGGGATTCTCCTTCTTTTTCCGGAAACTCAAAAGTGGGGAGCCTATCTTTCCATCGCTTTATTTATTGCGGTTTTTCCTGCCAATATAGAAATGGCGAGAAAATTCTATCTGATTCATCACAAATACTTCTGGCTTACAGTTTTGAGACTTCCTTTACAGATTGTTTTGATTTGGTGGGCGTATCAGTTTAGAAAATAAAATGAAGAAACAAAACTCTCATACACTCCAACCCTACAACTCTCCAACCCGATAATGGCAGATCACAACGAATTAGGAAAAGAAGCAGAAAATCTTGCAGCAGAATATTTACTTAAAAATGAATATAAGATTCTCGTGCGCAATTTCCGTTTTAAGAAAAATGAAGTGGATATCATCGCCGAAAAAGATAATCTGATTGTTGTAGTAGAAGTGAAAGCCCGTTCAACAGATTTTTTTATTCTGCCTCAGGAAGCTGTGACGAAAGGAAAAATCAAATCAATTGTTTTGGCAGCGAATCATTTTATGGAAGAATTTAATAAAAATCAGGAAGTAAGATTTGATATAATTTCGGTCCTCCCCAACCAAAAAGGAAATTTAGAAATAGAACATATTCCGGATGCTTTCCAGGCATTTGATGCAAACTGAACTAATGTAAAAATCTACTAATGTAACGGTCTGGCAATAATTGGTAAACTGTTAAACTGATACATTCTTATATTTAAAAATTGAAAATTTTAATGAAAACAATACTCATCACCGGAGCCACGTCCGGAATAGGAAAAGCGACAGCAGAGCTTTTTGCAAAGCAGGGGAACAGAGTTATTATCTGTGGAAGAAGATCTGACGCTTTAGAATCTGTAAAAACAGAATTATCAGCTTTAACCGAAATATTTAGTTTAAAGTTTGATGTCAGAAATTTGGAAGAAGTTGAAGCCGCTATTGCGTCACTTCCTGAAGAATGGAAAAATATTGATGTGCTCATCAACAATGCCGGAAATGCGCATGGTTTGGAGCCTTTGTCAGCAGGAAGTACAGACGACTGGGATAATATGATTGACGGAAATGTGAAAGGTCTTTTATACGTGTCAAAAACGCTGATCCCGATGATGAAGCAAAGAAATTCGGGACACATCATCAATATCAGTTCGGTAGCTGCAAGACAGACATATGCGAACGGTGTTGTCTACTGTGCGACTAAAAAAGCAGTCGATGTGATATCCGAAGGGATGAGAATCGAACTCACAGAATTCGGAATCAGAGTGACCAATATCCAGCCGGGAGCTGTAGAGACAGATTTTTCTTTGGTCAGGTTTAAAGGTGATCAGGAAAGAGCTGCAACGGTTTATGCGGGTTATGAAGCATTGAAAGCCACAGATATTGCTGACGCGATTGCTTATTGTGTAAATGCGCCTCAACACATTACAGTTTCAGATATGACGATTTACCCGAGCGCTCAGAGTGAACCGAGAACGATTTACAGAAAAGGATAATTAAATTTGAAAATGGGTCAATTTGAGAATTTGAGAGTGAAAATTCTTCATTTATCTTTTGTAATTGTATTTGCAATTGGATATTCTCAAGGCTATTCAAAACAAGAAAAAGCAGTTTTGATTCAGGCTAAAAAGCTTGATTCGCTGATGAAGAACAATGATCAATCCATTGTAAGTTTATTCTCCGAAAATGTTTCTTTCGGTCATTCCAACGGATGGATTCAGAATCTGAAGGATTTTAAAAAAGATTTTACTTCAAAGAAAGTTGTTTACAAAGAAATCCGTCAGACAGAAGTTTCTGAACTCAAAAAGTTTAAAAATACTTTCAGCTTGAGACGAACGATCAGAGTACATGGTTTATATAAAAATCAGGATTTTGAAATGAATCTTGGAGTGCTTGAAATCTGGATTAAAAAGAAATCTGAATGGAGATTGTGGAGTCGCCAAAGTGTGGAAATAAAGTGATAAATTTGTTGTAAAACGAACAAATAATGAACGGAGATTTTCAAAAATTTTTAATTTATCAGACGCCCAACAATGAAGTTCGGGTAGATGTTTTTCTTCAGAACGAAACGGCATGGCTTACACAGAAGTCGATGGCAGCTTTGTTTGATGTCAATGTTCCGGCAATCAGTAAACATCTTTCGAATATTTTTGATGAAGGAGAGCTAAGTCCCGAATCAACTGTTTCCATTTTGGAAACAGTTCAGCAAGAAGGTAACAGAAAAGTAAAAAGAAATGTAGAATATTACAATCTCGACGCCATAATTTCCGTAGGCTACCGCGTCAATTCTGCAAAAGCCACGCAATTCAGGATTTGGGCTACAAAAACTTTGAAAGAGTTTATCATCAAAGGTTTTGTGATGGATGATGAGCGGTTAAAGCAGGGACAAACGGTATTCGGGAAAGATTACTTCAGGGAATTACTTCAGAGAATCCGATCCATCCGTGCAAGCGAGAGACGCATTTATCAGCAGGTCACAGATATTTTTGCGGAATGCAGCATCGATTATGATAAAAATGCTGCAGTTACAAAAAACTTTTATGCTACGGTTCAGAATAAATTTCATTTTGCCATTACGGGAAACACAGCCGCTGAAATTATTTATAAAAACGCTGACAGCAAAAAAGAAAATATGGGTTTAACTACGTGGAAGCATTCACCTGAAGGAAGAATATTAAAATCTGATGTTGTGGTGGCTAAAAACTATCTGACAGAAAAGGAAATTCAACAGCTGGAAAGAACCGTGACAGGCTATTTCGATTACATTGAAGGTTTGATTGAAAGAGAAAATACTTTTACCATGGAGGCTCTGGCTGAAAGTGTGAATAAGTTTTTAAACTTTAATGAATACAGAGTTCTGGAAGGAAACGGCAAAATCGCAAAAATAGTTGCCGATAAAAAAGCAGTCACTGAATACGAAACATTCAATAAAACACAAAGAATAGTTTCTGATTTTGATAAAGAAATCAAAAAATTGGGAAGAAACCTGTAGTCCTCATATTTTGTAAACGTTTTGAGGTTTTCATTCAATCATTTCTTTTGGTACTTTTGCAGGAGAAAAAGGCTAATTAAATTGGTCATTATTTAAAATTTAATTCAATGAAAATTTTATATCTCGAAACCTCCTCAAAAAACTGCTCAGTGGCTATTTCAGACAGTGAAACGCTGCTTTGTGTTGCAGAAGAAGTTTCCGAAAACTATAAACATTCCGAATCATTACACACTTTTGTAGAATGGGCTCTGGAAGGCGCAGAAATTACTTTAAAAGAAATAGATGCCGTCTGCCTGGGAAAAGGTCCCGGTTCTTATACAGGATTGAGAATTGGTGCTGCATCTGCAAAAGGTTTTTGCTACGGTCTGAATATTCCTTTAATTGCAGTCAATTCTTTGGAAAGCATGAAAGAGCCGTTTTTAGGGCAAAACTACGACCTGGTTATCCCTTTGGTCGATGCAAGAAGGATGGAAGTTTATACAGCCGTTTATAGTGGGATTTCAGGAGAAGAGATCAGTGCTACTGAGGCGAAAGTTCTAGATGAAAGTTCTTATCAGGAATTTAAAGACAAAAAAGTACTGTTTGTAGGAGACGGAGCAAAGAAAGCTAAAGATATTCTGCAACTTCCCAAAGCTGAATTTAATGAAGATATCTACCCTTCGGCAAAATTTTTAGTGAAGAAAACTTTAGAAAAAATGGAAGCGAAGGAATTTGAAGACATTGCCTATTTTGAGCCCTTTTATCTGAAAGATTTCCACGGTGTCAAAAAGAAAAAAAGCGAAGATTAGTCTTCGCTTTTCTGTTTATTTTGGTTTTGCAGGAGCTGCATTTGGATTCGTCATATTAAAATTCGGATTATTTCCCTGCGGCTGTTTATCCGATGGTTTGGTCTGAATCGTATTCTGCGTTGGCGGTATCGAATTCGGCATATTTCCCATCGGAATTCCCGGAGCACCCATCAGCGGAGCCTGCTGGCTTGAAGGTTGCTGAGATTGATTCTGAATATTTCCCGGCATCTGATTCTGGCCTGGAATCATCTTATTTCCCTGACTGTCTGTGGTCTGAAAGGCAAGATCGCTTTTAAGATAATTAAGCATCTGCTTTGCCTTCTCCCCTTCCGGAGTTTTGCCATAATTGAGAACAATCTGTTCCAGCTGAAGTATCATCACCTCTTTCCCACTCGATTTTCCTGCATTAAAGGCATTCAAAAGAGAAAGTTTTGGTACTAAAGCGTCTTTAGGATTTTTCTGTATCGCCTGATCAATCATGCTCTGACTTTCGGCAAATTTTTCAGATTCATATAATGCAAATGCCGTTTTGTACTCATTTTCTGTATCTGCAGATGACTTAACAAAGGTATTGTTTTTCGGATTTCGTGCAAATTCAGCGTATGATGTGTACGGATAATCTTTTAAAAGAATCTGTTTTGCACGTTCAGCTACCTGCGGATTTTTCTCGTAATTCATTGCAAAAATCTCATAGAGAGCCTGCAGCATTACCTTTTCTTCAGGTTTCACGTCTACAAGATCGTAAAGTGTTTTTGTAGCTAAAGGTGTGTTGGTAAAATAGTTTTGGTACATTACACCAAGCCCTAATGAAGCCGTATCTCTGTCTTTTTTCAGCTGACCCAGTTTACCTGCATCGGTAGGAATTTGTTCGATATAATATGCGGGTTCAAAACGTCTCGGATTAGGTACTGAAGTCACGCCCAGCGCCTCATTTTTCATATCTTCAATCGTTGCCATTTTTTTGGAAAAACGCCAGTTGTCTGAAAGTGCCCTGTCGCCCCAAACCTGCTTAAAGGTTGATGTACCTTTACTTACAGTTCCGGTGTTGCTGAAGTAGAAACCTTTCTGGCTCACACCAAAATCTTCAAACGTGTTTCCCGAGTTGGCAAACATCGAATTTGCGCTGTAATCTCCGGTGTCAAAGCCTTTATTCCGTTCTGCCCTTCTTCTTTCAATTTCTTCTTTTTCTTCCTTTGCTTTAAGTTTTGCAATATGTTTGCTGAAGAAATCTGTTTTTTGCTCAGGACTGAGTTTCGCCAGAGAAAGAATACTGTCATTTTTCTTGATAAGATAGTAGTTTACAGAGATTTTTTTTATGTAAACGCTCTGATCTTTCAATAAAATTTTTGATGGCTCATAAGTCATCGTTGCTAACGCAGAATCGTAGTAAGCTCCGGCACCGATATAATCGTTTTTATCTAAATAATTTTTCCCGATTTCGTAGTAGGCAAGACCTCTCACCTGCCCGTCTGAAACTTCTTCTTTTAAAGATTTTCTGAAAAATTCCTGAGCCTCGTCTTTCTTTCCGGCATTGTTGGCCATAAGACCTAAAGCGTAGTAAAATTCATTTTTTCTTGAGCCGTAAGTACCTTTCTTGCTTATTTTTTCAAGGTATTCTCTAGCGCCATCGTAGTTTCCTTTTCCGTTAAAAGTTTTGGCAATCTGAATTTGGGATTTCACTTCAAATTCAAAATCGTTAGCATACTTGTAGGCTGCCATAAAGCTTTCTCTTGCTTCATCATTTTTACCTAATTCCTGCTGTACCTGACCTTTCAGGAAAGCAATTCTGCTTTTCAGCTGTCTGTTGCCGTTTAACGCATAGGCACGGTTCAGTTCTTCCAGAGCCTCCGCTTTTTTACCGTTATCCAGTAAAGCTTCTGAACGGTAAATGCTTAAAAGTTTATCATAATCTTTCTTTAAACCTTCATTTTTTACCTGCCCCCAGATTTGTTCAGATTTGTGGAAATTATTCATTTTAGCATAAGCTAATCCTTCGTAAACCTTGGCCAAAGGAAGTCTTTTGTCCTCCTTCATGTGGGTATAAACATAATTGAGTGCGTCTAAAGCCTGCAAATTTTTACCCTGATAAATTCTTGACTGAACCAAAATAATATAAGCATCAAAAATCGTTTTGTTAACCTCTTCATTTTTTCTGATGACAGAATATTTATTAATAGCCTTTAAAGCCTTTGCTTCAGCAATTTCAAGAATTGTTGCTCCTTTATTTTCCGGTTTGATCTGTGATCCCTGACCCCCCATCATTGGACTGTTGCCTCCCAAAGGACCCGGCATACCCGGAGGCCCCTGAGGTCTTCCTCCATTTTGCGGTCGGTTTACCTCCGCCATTTTCATAGAATTTTCTGCAAATGCAGAAGACTGTCCCAAATCACTTCCCAAAGGTTGCTCTTCGTATGTCAAAATAGGAATATAAGGCGCATAAAAATTGTCTTTATGGGCTTTATCTCTGTTTTCAAACTCGGTATTCAAAGCGTCTTTTGCATTGAAAAGCGTGTTGTAATATGTTGAAAATCCTTTAATAAACTTCGATCTCGCTTCCGGTTTTTTTACTTTTGTAGAACAGGAAACAATGAGAATCGCCGCCAAAAGGAATAAGATATTCTTTTTCATTATCTAATATAACTCTCTAATCTGCTTTTTATTATGACAGAATGATGATTTTGTAAAAATAACAATTTTTTATTTGGAATTTTTTAAATATTTTTCAAAATCTGATAAACAAGATGCGTCGGAAGTCCCATTATCGTATAATAACTTCCTTTTATGTTTTTAATTTTTGCCATTCCGAGCCATTCCTGTATTCCGTAGCTGCCTGCTTTGTCGAATGGTTGGTAGTTTTTTATGTAAAAATCAATTTCCTCATCGGAGATTTCCTCAAATTCCACATCGGCAACATCGGTTTCCGTGATGGTTTTATCTAAGGTTTTAATCGTAACAGCTGTGTAAACCTGGTGGGTTCTGCCGGATAAAAGTTTCAGCATTTTTCTGGCTTCATCTTCATCCAGAGGTTTTCCCAAAAACTGATTTTCTATCGCAACAACAGTATCTGCAGTAATTAAGACTTCATCATCAACCAAATCTCTGAACGCGTTGGCTTTTAATTCAGACAAATACGCGGCAGACTCTCCTACTTTTATGTCTTCGGGAACAATCTCTTCGCAGTCAATTTTAACGACTTCAAAACCGAAACCTAAGCTGGATAAAAGTTCTTTTCTTCTGGGAGACTGTGATGCTAAAAGTATTTTCATTGAATTTATAAACTGTTATTGATTTTTTTTTAGATTTAATTATACAGATTGTGTATTGTCGTCATGCCATTTTCCCTGCACCTTCATTACCTGCTCAATCACATCGCGTACAGCTCCGCTCCCACCTTTTACTGAAGAAATGTAGTCTGAAATATTTTTTACTTCGGGAACTGCATTTTCGGGACACGTCGCAATTGCAGAATTTTCCATCATGTGAATATCCGGAAGATCGTCTCCCATCGTAAGAATTTCTTCGTTTTTTAAATTATATTTAGACTTAAAGTTTTCATAGTCAACCATTTTGTTGTGTGATTTTGCATAATAATCTTCAATTCCGAGATAGTTGATGCGGTGTCTCACCATTTCGTCATTTCCACCAGTGATCACACCGATTAAATAGTCATTTTTTAAGGCCTTTACTACAGCATATCCATCCAGAACATTCATTACTCTGCTCATATTTCCGCCGGGCATCAAATAAACACTTCCGTCTGTGAAAACGCCGTCAACGTCAAATACAAAAGCTTTTATATCTTTTAATTTTTCTTTGTAACTCATTTTTCCTTATGATTGATAAATGATAATTGATGAATGATAGAAGATTCAGGTCAATTGCATTCACTTATCGTTTTTATTGTATTTTAAATTAATTTAATCAAGATTATACGTCAGTCTTACCGTAATTCTTGCTGATTTTTCTTTGCTTGAAGTGTCGAAATTTCCGCCATAGCTGTCTTCATCTGTCGAACCTTTCGCTGTAATCTGAAAAACACCCATCGAAGCATCTTTTAATTTGCCTAAATCACCATCGGCACTTTCAACAATTTTTTCAGCCCTTTCTCTGGCATCTTTTGCCCCTGCCTGTATCAGACTGTGTTTCAGAGATGAAAGATCAGAATAAGTATACTGAGCAGCGGATGGCTCAAACTGTACTCCACTGTTGATGAGTTCGGCTGTTTTATCCATTACCGTTTCAATTTTTTTCATCAGATCCGGATTTTTCTTTGCTCTGAAAAATACATTCTGTGAAGCTCTGTAACCGTCGAAAATTTCTTCTGACCTTTCTGCGCCGTCTGCATCTTTGGTGGTAACTGTGCGGAAAGATTTTGAGAAATTAACTCCGCCGAAAGCAAATTCTCCGGCTTTAAAACCTTTGCTGTAGAAGAAAGCCTTTACTTTTTCCTTATCCTGCGAAATTATGCTGTAAGCCTCTTTTGCATCCATCGCACTTGCATCAAAACTTCCTCCCCAACTCATTTCGTCTGAAAGAAAATCTTTAGAACCAAGCCCGGTAACGGAAATGGTGTCCTGTTTTAAATTTCTGTTTTTAAAACTTGAGCCTAAAATAAGTGCTGTAATTACAATTGCAAATCCGATGATGAGAGAACGGATGATGTTGGTATTCATATTATTTGGTTTTCATCAAAGTTAAAACTTTATGGCAATTGATACATTTTTTTGATAGAAAGATTTAAGGTTTTATAAATGTCGAGACTTTCATCCTTTAAAAGATTTTCATGAAGTTCCAGAACCCGTTTGTCGTTCCTTACCGCTGGTCCGGTTTGAGCTGATTTAGGGTCAATTTCATGAATTTTCTGAACAGTTTCATCGATCAACGGCAAAAAATAATCAAAAGGAATTTCCTGAGCATCTGAAATTTCTTTTGCTCTCGAAAAAAGATGATTCACAAAATTGCAGGCAAAAACCGCTGTCAAATGAATGTATTTTCTTTTTTCATACGTACTTTCCATCACATTTTCTGAAATTTTTAAAGCAAGTTCCGTCAAAGTTTTCTGGTCTTCTTCATTTTCAGTTTCAATAAAAAAAGGAATTTTTGAATACTCTAAATCTTTTGATTTTGAAAAGGTCTGTAACGGATAAAAGCTTGATTTTCTGTACGCTCCCACCATAATTTCTTTAGGCAAAGATCCTGAAGTGTGTGCAACTAAACAGTCTGTTTTTGTAATCAATTCAGAAACATTTTCTACCGAACTGTCGCTTACACAAATCAGATACAAATCCGCATCTTCCGGTTTTTCATTTGAGAAAGGAATATTTAATTCTGAAGAAATCTTTTGAAGTTCAGTTTCGTTTCTTCCAAAAATCTGAGCGACAGGAATTTTATTTAAAACGAAAGCTTTCGCCAGATGATAAGCGACATTTCCGGAACCGATGATTACAATTTGCATAAAACAAAGATAAAGATTTTGGTTTTGAATAAAGTTTGATGAACGGGATTAAAATTTTAAACCATTAAGTAAGTTAAGTTTTTAAGGAAAATATTCTTTAGATTTTTAAGATTTACCAAAGTAAAACATTAAGGCAATGTCAATTTGAACAAGAATGTTTCTAAAGATTTTTCAAGCTTTTCTTTTGTGACTTTGACTTAGTTGAATATTCGATTTATGGTTTTAAAATCTGCAGTTACGGGTGGATAATTTTATTTTCAATAAATTTAGGGTTAAATTTAATCTCTTTTTTAAACTAATAATAATTTAATGGGCTCAAAATTGAAGAAGTAATTTAACTTTCAGCTATTTTTGTAATCCAAAACAATGAAAGCATCTTATGAAGAATAAAGACGCGGAAATAATTTCGTTGATGCAAGACCCGCAAACTCGTGAAAAAGGAGTTCGTGCTTTGATGGATGCTTACCAGAGCCGGCTGTACTGGCACATCAGGAGAATTATCGTTGATGGAGATCTGGCTCAGGATACTTTGCAGGAAACATTTATTAAAGCTTATCAGAATTTTCATCAGTTCAAAAATGACAGTCAGCTTTACACCTGGTTGTACAGAATTGCAACCAATGAATCGCTGCAACAGCTTAATAAACTGAAAAAAATGCAGAAGACAGATGAAGATCCTGATTATCACATGCAGAATCTTGTTGCAGACAATGCAGGAACCGATGCGGAAGATATACAGATTTTGCTGCAGAATGCGATACAGAGCCTGCCGGAGAAGCAGAAACTCGTCTTTATGATGAGGTATTATGATGATCTTCCTTACGAGGAAATCTCAAAAATTGTGGATATGTCTGTTGGTACTTTGAAAACGAATTATCATTACGCCAAACAGAAAATAGAAGAGTATATAAAAGAAAATTACGAAAAATAATTTTTCAAAACCAAAACATGAAAGACTTCGATATAGAAAAATTAGAACGGAAAAACATTTACAGAGTTCCGGATAATTTGTTCCAGAATATTCAGGATAAAGTGTTGACCGGAGTGAATGATTTCGATGTTGAGAAATTAGAGCGAAAGAACATTTACAAAGTTTCGGATGATTTGTTTGAAACAGTCCAAAATAATGTGATGTCAGAAATCAGAGGTTTCAATGTAGAAAACCTTGAGAGAAAAAACATTTATAAACTTCCGGAACATTTGTTTGAAAGTGTTCAGAATAAGGTACTTGCGGAAATCAAAGTTGAGAAAAAAGCACCGATTATCAGACTCAACTGGGCATATACAGCTGCTGCATGTTTAGCACTTGTATTTGGAGGATCATTAGTATATAACGGAATTTCAGATGTAGCACCGGCAAATAATCTTGCAGAAGTTACTCCGAAAAAAGAAAGCCAGATTGCATATGAAACTTTACAGGCAGATTTAACTTCTGTAGAATCGGATAATCAAACAGCTGAAGATCAGAATATAAAACCGGTTGTAAGCCATGCTGCACAGAATGTGAACACTGTCCAAAAAGTGAAAACAGTATCAGCATCAGCGAAACAAACGGAAAAACAGATGAACGAATATCTGGATTCTTTTACCAGTTCTGAAATTGCAGATCTTGCAGTGAACGGTAATCAGGATGTGTATTTGGATCTTTATAACTAAACAGACGATGAAGAAACTTTTTTTAATATTATTTGCATTCTGCAGTTTGGGAGTTTTTGCCCAGAAAGACTACGACTGGAAGAAGATGGATCCTAAGCAGCGCAAAGAAATTATCAATAAAATGTCACCGGAAGAAAGAAAAGCCTTGCTCATTAAATTCCGGAATAATATGGTACTGGAGCAGTTGAATATTGATGCCGACGATAAGGAGGAATTCACAAAACTGTACAATGAATATATGGATAAGCAGAAACAGATTAAATCACAGTTTGATTCTGATTTTAATCCTGAAACGCTTTCTGAGGAAGAAGCCAAAACAAAACTGAATCAAAGTTTTGATGTAGGACAACAGATGCTGGATAACAGAAAAGAATATGCAGAAAAAATGCAGAAAGTAATCCCTTGCCAAAAGGTTTTGAAGCTTTTTAATTCTGAGTCAATGATGAGAGATAAAATGAACGAAAGAAAACCTCACGGAGACAAAAAAGGCTCAAGACCGTAAAAGCAGTCTACATAATAGTTTATTTTTTTAATGTTTGAACGACCCTCGCAATTGATTTTGTGAGGGTCGTTTGATTTAAATTCATACTTTTGAGAAAAATCTGGAAATGACAAAATTTATCTTTTTATTACTGCCTTTCCTGGCATTTTCACAGAAAACCGAAACCATTGATCTTTCAAAATCAATTAAAAACAATAAAACAAATTATAAGAGCCTCACTGTAATTGATAAAAGATCAAATCCGGAGATTGGCTCTGTGATGTATCATAAAGATCAGGTCAATCTGGTTTTCGAAAATAACGCCGATACAGATTTTAAAAACTGGTTTTACAAGTACAATCCTGTGAGAGGTAAGGAGGAATTAGTTCTGCTTCTCGAAAATATTGCGTTAAGTGAAGAGACAAAAGAAAAATACTCTATTGGTAAACTTGAAATCCGTGCAAGTACTTTTATTAAGAAAGAAGATGGATATCATTTTCTGTATAAAAAGGACACTGTTACTACCGTATCGTCGCGTACAACGCCTTATTTAGCACAAAGTCTTTCAAAAAAACTGACACTTACCTTCACCGATCTCCTCAAAAAATCATATGAAGCCAGACAGTGGGAATTTCCTGTCTCTGATGCTGAACTTTCAGATTACGCAACCGTTCTGAAAGATAAGCTCGAAATTTTAAAAGCAGACGAACTTAAAGAAGGTGTTTATAAAGATTATTACAGCTTTTTCACCCACAATCCTGAGGCAGGTTTTAACATCGAAACCGACAAAAAAGGAGTTGTGACGAAAGCGGTTAACGGAGACAAAAAAGAGCCTATCAGAAACTTTTATGCATTTGTTCATAATGGTATTCCATTTAAAGTAATTCCTGTGGGTTATGTTGAGATTTTCAGAGACGATCAGGGACTTTTTATTGAAGCTAAAAAAGAGGAGCTTTTTCCAGAATCAAATTCTTCGTTTGTCATGGTCGGCGGCGGCATCGGCGGTTTGATCGGAAGCGTAGTGGCTAATGTGGCAATAGTTGCAATTGATGCCAAGGCAGCAAAAAAGAGGAGTTCCATGGCAGGAACTGAAGTTTCGCTCGATCCTTTGACTGGGAACTACATTTTACCGGAAGATTTTATGAAAAAATAAATCAGTTTAATTTAAATTTAATCACATTTAAAAGATGAAAAAAATATTCTTATTCCTACTTTTTGCCACAATGATTTCGGCACAGGAAACGGCCGTTCTTAAATTTGATCAGAATATTAAAGACAAAAACTCACGCACAAAATCACTTACTCTTATTGATAGAAGAAAAGATAAAAATACAGGAAGTATTACCAACAGAAAGGAAACTTTGATATAAAACTTGCTGATGAAAACATGAGTTCTGCTTTTGAAAAATGGTTCAATGAAGATAATAAAACGAAAGGTAATAACGATATTGTTCTATTGCTTGAAGATCTAAAATTTTATAACGAAAAAGCTCCGAACGATGTAACAGATTATGCAAAAGCAAGAATTAAAATATCTAGTTTTTTGAAAAGAAATGATAAATATTATTTCATTGACAGGTTTGATAATGTGATTGTTGATATAAACTCAAATGCTAAATCAGCCAACAACTTAGCAACTGTTGTTTCCGATGCTGTAACACAATTTATAAAATATTCTTACAGCGGCGTAGTTACTGCAGGCTATATTCCTGAAAACGAACTGGAAAATTACAACGCCTATCTGTCTAAAAATAATAAGTCTTTGAATGAGCCTTTGAAAGATGGAGTTTACTTACATTTTAAAAGTTTTTTTGATCAGACACCGAGCGGTCAACACAATCTTGTTAAAAACAAAGAGGGAGAAGTTAAAAGAATTACGAATGAGCAGGATTTAAAAATTCCAATGTCTGAAGTGTTTTGCTATGTAAATAATGGCGTTGCTTACAGATTCACGATTGGTGGCTTTAAAGAAATTAAAAAAAATGAAAATGGACAATACATCGAATCTTCAAGAGCCCAAATTTATGAAGATAAAGGGAATTCCGGAATGATGATTGGTGCCATGACAGGCGGAATGGTTGGTGCTTTGGTCGGCGCTGCAATTGATTCCGGATCAAACAAGGGAGCTGCTAAAGGATCAGGAATCAGAACTACAACGGTTACAAATGTCTACATAGATCCCATCACAGGAGCTTATAGGTTTACAGAATAAAAAAATGTGTCTCATTTTTGAGGCACATTTCATTTCTATTATTTATTCTCATTAGAATACGAATAAGGAAAATCCTTTTCATCAATTCCACGCTGTTTATTTGGCTGTGAACTCATCTCAAATTTCAGAGTGGCACCCTTCATCAGTTCTTCATGGCTGAGCCAGTTTTTTGAATATTTCTTTCCGTTATATTTCAGCGCATTGACGTAGCGGTTTTCTTCGCTGTTCTTGTCTGCTTTAATTTCAATGATGTTTCCGTTGTTCAGATGAATTTTTGCATTTTTAAAAAGTGGCGCTCCCAAAACATACTGATCCGTCGCCGGTGTAACGGGATAAAAACCCAATGCCGAGAAAATATACCATGCTGAAGTCTGTCCGTTATCCTCATCGCCGCAATATCCGTCCGGAGTTGGCTGGTAAAGACGGTTCATCGTTTCCCGAACCCAGTATTGCGTTTTCCAGGTTTCACCTGAATAGTTATAGAGGTAAATAATGTGCTGTGCAGGCTGATTTCCGTGGGCATACTGTCCCATATTCGCATTCACCATTTCCTGAATTTCATGAATGGTTGAGCCATAATAAGAATCATCAAAAACCGGAGGCAGTTCAAATATTTTATCTAAATTTTTCGAGAATTCTTTTCTTCCGCCCATCAGTTTTGCCAGTCCGTCAATATCCTGAAAGACCGACCATGTGTAATGCCACGAATTTCCTTCTGTAAACGCATCGCCCCATTTGAAGGGATTAAAAGGTGTCTGAAAACTTCCATCCTGATTTCTTCCGCGCGCTAATTTTGTTTCAGGATCGATCACTTTCTGAAAATTCTTTGAGCGTCTGTAATATTCTTTCCATTCAGATTCTGGTTTTCCCAATGCTTTTCCGAGCTGGGCAATGGCAAAATCATCGTAGGCGTATTCTAAAGTCCGTGCAGCATTTTCATTAATCTTTACATCATAGGGAACGTAGCCTAATTTCTTATAATATTCAATTCCAAGTCTTCCTGTTGCCTGCGGACCTTCATTATTGGCACCGTGAAGCAAAGCCTGATATAGTGTTTCAATATCATAACCTCTCAGACCTTTGAGATAAGCATCTGCCACCACAGAAGCGGAATTGTTTCCAATCATAATATCAGAATAGGAGGGACTCGACCATTCGGGTAGCCAGCCGCCTTCTCTGTAATCACTTATCAATCCTTTCTGCATTTCAATATTGATGTCGGGATAAACAAGATTCAAAAAAGGGTAGAGCGCTCTGAATGTGTCCCAGAAACCGGTTCCTGCGAAGCGATATCCGGCTTCTGTCTTTCCTGAATACGGACTGTAATGGACAATTTTTCCGTCTTTATCGACTTCATACATTTTGTGCGGAAAACAAAGCATCCGGTAGAGTGAAGAGTAGAAAGTCCGCATCTGATCAACCGTTCCACCGGCGACTTCCACTCTTTTTAATTTTTGATTCCACGCTGTTTTGGCTTTATTTAAAGTTTGGTCGAATGAATCTTTGCTGAGTTCTCTCTGTAAATTTAATTCAGCCTGTTCTAAACTGATAAACGAAGAAGCAATTCTCAGGTTCACTTTTTCACCCTTTTTTGTGGCAAAACCGACTACTGCGCCGCAGTGATCTCCGGTAATTTCAAGTGCATCTTTTACAAAATCTTTTTCTTTCCATGTTGAATATTTAGTGAAAGGTTTATTGGCGTAAATGACAAAATAATTTTTAAAGCCTACCAGTTTTCCACGGGAATACCGTGTGGAGTAGCCGACAATTTTATTTTGAGACGGAATAATGGTAATGCTGGATCCTTTATCAAAAGCATCTACAACAAACCACGAATCACCGGATTCGGGATAGGTAAGGCGCATCTGGGCGGCTCTTTCGGTCGGTGTCAGTTCGGCAGTCACGTTATGATCAGCGAGATAGACACTGTAATAATAAGGTTTTGAAACTTCAGATTTATGTGAATACCAGCTCGCTCTTTCTTCTTCATTAAAACGCATTTTCCCCGTCACTGGCATAATCGAAAACATTCCATAATCATTCATCCATGGGGAAGGTTGGTGCGTCTGTTTGATTCCTCTGATCTTGTCGGCGTCGTAGGTATATTGCCAACCGTTTCCGTTTTTTCCGGTTTGAGGTGTCCAGAGATTCATTCCGTGGGGAACGGCGACAGCGGGATAGGTATTTCCGTTGGAAAGGGAAGGTTTTGAAAGCGTTCCGATCAAAGGATTGACAAATTCTTCAGGATTTTCCGGAGCTTTCTCGATCCACTGAGATTTTATTTGAGTAAAAGGTATAATTAAAAGAAGTAGAAGCGCTTTTTTCATTTTAAAAATAAGTTTAAACTTAATGTGAAATTTTGGAATGAAAAGGTAAAGATTTTATGTTAAATGATTCTAAGAATATTTTGAAACTTTGTTCGGTTAAAACTAGTTTTTTTGTTGACCAATCTTTTTCTATACCATTTGTTGATTTACATTCTGCACTCCCTTTGTCATCCCGTAGGGATCTAAACGTAGTATAGTGATGTTATGTGGAGAGTTTCGGATTGATATCTTTTTTCTTCTAAAAATAATAGTGACAACAAAAAACAATACCCTAGCCCCGATGGAAACGGCATCCTTTTTTGTGGCGGACGGAACGAAGTGGAGACCGGTGCAAAAAAGATACAGTGGACAGCGGGAAACAGCTCCTGAAAAAATTCGTGTTTTATTGGCCCAATTTATTTTTCGCGGTACTTCATTAAGACTGAGGAATTATCCTGCATTTTGTTATCTTTGCAAATTACATAGTTCTTAAATGAAAAACATACGAAATTTTTGCATAATCGCCCATATTGACCACGGTAAATCTACTTTGGCAGACCGTCTTTTGGAGTACACCAACACGGTAACTCAGAGAGAACTACAATCTCAGACGCTTGATGATATGGATCTGGAAAAAGAACGTGGGATCACGATAAAATCTCACGCCATCCAGATGGATTATGAGCTTAATGGCGAAAAATATATTTTAAATCTTATTGATACTCCGGGACACGTGGATTTTTCTTACGAAGTTTCCCGTTCGATTGCGGCTTGTGAAGGTGCACTTCTAATCGTTGATGCTGCGCAAAGTATTCAAGCACAAACGATTAGTAATTTATATTTAGCTTTGGAAAATGATCTGGAAATTATTCCGATTCTGAATAAAATTGACCTTCCGTCTGCAAACCCTGAAGAAGTTACCGACGAAATTATGGGACTGATCGGCTGTAAATATGAAGATGTTCTTCGTGTTTCGGGAAAAACCGGTGAAGGAGTGCACGAATTGCTGGAACAGATCGTTGCAAGAATTCCTGCTCCTGTGGGAGATCCGAAAGCGCCGCTTCAGGCACTGATTTTTGATTCGGTTTACAATCCGTTCAGAGGAATTGAAGCGTATTTCAAAGTGGTGAACGGAAGTATTTCTAAAAACGAGAAGATCAAATTTTTCGCTACAGGAAAAGAATACGGTGCTGATGAGGTAGGAACCTTGAAACTGAAACAGGTTCCGAAGAAAACGATTGAATGTGGCGATGTAGGATATATTATTTCCGGAATTAAAGATGCCCGTGAGGTAAAAGTGGGAGATACGATCACTTCTTTTGTGAATCCTGCGGAAGCGCCGATTGACGGTTTCGAGGAAGTAAAACCAATGGTTTTTGCCGGAATTTACCCTATAGAATCTGAAGATTTTGAGGAATTGAGATTTTCACTGGAAAAATTAAGACTGAATGATGCTTCCCTGGTTTTCGAACCTGAAAGTTCTGCAGCACTTGGTTTTGGTTTCCGTTGCGGATTCTTAGGAATGCTTCACATGGAAATCGTTCAGGAAAGGCTTGAGAGAGAATTTGATATGAACGTGATCACGACGGTTCCCAACGTGTCTTACCACGGATATTCCAAGAAAGATCCTGAGACAACCATTTTAATTAATAACCCGTCTGAAATGATTGATCCCAATCTTTTAGACAGAGTGGAAGAGCCATACATTAAAGCTTCAATCATTACAAAATCTGATTTCGTTGGTCCTGTCATGACGCTTTGTATCGAAAAAAGAGGAGAGATCGTTAACCAAAGTTATCTGACGGCAGACCGAGTGGAACTGACCTTCAATATGCCTTTGGCTGAGGTGGTTTTCGACTTTTATGACCGTCTGAAATCTATTTCTAAAGGATATGCATCATTCGATTATTCTCCGATCGGAATGCGTTCTTCGAAGTTGGTAAAAATGGATATTCTGATCAACGGAGATATGGTAGATGCTTTATCTTCATTGATTCACGATTCCAATGCGTATTACATCGGTAAAAAAATGTGTGAGAAACTGCGCGAACTGATCCCTAGACAGCAGTTTGATATCGCTGTTCAGGCCGCTTTGGGAGCGAAAGTTATCGCAAGAGAAACCATTAAAGCTTTGAGAAAAGACGTTACCGCAAAATGTTACGGTGGTGATATTTCAAGAAAGAGAAAGCTACTTGAAAAGCAGAAAGAAGGGAAGAAGAAAATGAAGCAGATTGGTAGAGTAGAGGTGCCGCAATCAGCGTTTATGGCTGTTTTGAAGCTGAATGATTAGGAAGCAAAGAGTCAGGTAAAAAGTTAAAAGAGCCAAGTGGAATGGCTTGATATAAAGTAAATCCGCAGATTTTTTCTGCGGATTTTTTTATTCTTGATAGTGAATAGATCTTTGATTTTTGATTATTTGTTCGTCAATAGAAATATCAAATTCTTTAGATGAGGCTTTGAAAAATACAATTTTGGACTTTCTTTTAGTTCCTTTTTTGAGATGTGGAAAAGAATAAATCAAAATTTCATTAGGTTTTAATTTAAAATAGGGATTCTCTGGTAGTTCTAAACAATTCATTATTGTGTAATTGCTATTTCTGATAAATTGAAACTGAGAATTATTAGAAACATACAAAGCTACAGCAGGACCATCAATCGGAATTCTTAGAGTTTTAGTCGAAATATTTTTAATGAAAACAGGAAAGGCCTTATGTTTTTTTATTTCGTTTGTTGCGTAATCTCTTTTATAAAGCGGGATTGTATCTTTTTCTTTGACAATAATCTGAGCAGTTTCATTGTTTATAGAATCATATAAATCTTCTTTAGTTTCTAAAATTTCAATTTCTTCATTTCTGAAATATGGGCTTTGCACATTTTTTAAAGAATCCCTAAAAGTATTTATTCTATCAGATAATTTTTTTTCATTGATACCTGGCGGAGGCGGAGGTTCGGGCATAATATTTTTAAAATATTTGATCTCAACTTTCCCAGAATCGTAGCCTTTGTAAAACAGATTTGTACCCGCTTCGTTTCCATCTTCATTAAATTCCTGAATTGTCAACTTCTCATCCTTAGTAAAACTCAAAACAATATCATCTGCAAAAGTTTTTTCTTTTTTGCAGCCAATGAATAAGATGGTTAAAATCAAAAAAAATCTTTTCATTTAATATTATCTAAGAATTCTGAATGTACAAAAAAACCGCTTCAAGTGAAACGGTTTGCTGTTTATTTTTTAGTATATTTTATCTCCATGGTCTTATATTCTCTGCCGGTTTTAGAATCAGGGCCGTACATTTCTAAAGTCTGATGGTTGTCATCCACAAAAGTGTAGACTTCCCTCACGTCGCAGTCTTTGCCGGGTCTTGACGGATCGGTCATTTTGCCTTTAAATTCAATGGATTTTTTGGCAGCATTCCATTCGCCTTCCATGTTCATAAATCCTGTTCCCATGTTGTCGATCCAGGTGCTGATGAATTTCTTTTTAGAATTGTCATAGCCTGTGATGCTCATTCCTTCGAAGGGCATTCCCATAAAATCTCCCTTGTGTTCGCTGGTTTGGTAACGTCCGTCAAAGATCATTTTGTTAGTCGTTGTTGAGGTGCTGGTGGTGGGTTTTCTGCCGTCTTCCATCCACATGGTGTTTTCTCCGGACCATACGCCGTCAGATTTTGCGAGCATTTTATGCATTTCTCCCGGTGTTGCAAATTCCATCCAGGCTTTCGTAGCGGTTGCAGAATCTACAGGTTTCCATTCTTCTTTTTCTCTCGATGCAGTTGCGTCTGAATCTGTTTTGACATCCATCTTTACTTTATCGCAAGCGATAACTAGCAATGCAGCGCTGGCTGCGAATATTAATTTTCTCATAATTACTTAGTTTTAAAATGATTATAAATTTAGTTATTTATTAAATTCAAAAAAATATTTTTTAATCTTGAAATTCAGATTTCTAATTCATAATTTTGTGTATTCATAACGCAAATTAAATTATGGATTCTCCAAAAAAACTACAGGATATCAAAGTTGCCGTCGATGCCGTTATTTTCGGGTATTTTGATAAGAAAGATTTACAGATCCTTTTGATTAAACGAAATGTTGACCCGTTCAAAGGCGGCTGGGCTCTGCCTGGAGGTTTGGTTTTGGATGATGAAAACCTTGACGATGCCGTAAAAAGAGAACTGCAGGAAGAAGCGGGCATAAAGCCTGATTTTCTGGAACAACTCTATACTTTTGGGAACACAGGTCGTGATCCGAGAAATCGGGTAGTTTCAGTAGCTTATTTAGGTTTGGTTAATCCGTCTTACCACGAACTGTTTGCCGATTCGGATGCAGATGATGCACAGTGGTTCAGTATTAATCAGCTTCCGAAATTGGCATTTGAGCATCAGAAAATTATTGACATCGCGTTAAAGAGGCTTCGCACCAAAATCCAGTATCAGCCGGTCGGTTTTAATCTTCTGAATGACGAGTTTGTTTTTTCCGAACTTGAAAATCTTTACACCACCATCATCGGAAAAGAAATCGACAGAAGAAATTTCAGAAAAAAAATCATGAGTTATGGACTTCTCAACGAAACTTCCCAGTTTAAAAAAGAGGGCAGCGGAAGGCCTGGGAAACTGTTTACCTTCAATCAGGAAAAATATAAAGAGCTTGAGGAGGAAGGCTTTTATTTTGAGATTAAATGATGTTTTTAGACACAAATAACACAGATGCTTTCACAAATAACACAAAATTGAAACAGAATTTTCACATCAATAGGAACGGGCATTAGCCCGTTTTTTTAATAAACAAACAGTCCATTGGCTTTAGTCTATACTTAAGTGAGCAATAAATCAATTGTGGAATTTGTGAAAGATACTTGTTTGATCTATTTAATGTGAATTTTTTTTACTGAAAATCAATTACTTAAATTAATTAGCGTAAAATAAACACAAATAAATTTGTAAGAAAAGTTAAAGCTTCTTACATTTGTGTAACAATAACGCAATTTAAAGTGATTTTAATACTAGATATTGAGCTTGTTATGCATATTTAAATTAGCGTAAAAACAACACAAATAAAATTTAATTATGGAAAAAGACTTAAAACCCAGATTTATCGAGTCATTAAAAAGAAACAATGACCAGATCAGAGAAGACCGCGCCCAAACCATTGGAGAAGATTCGGAATTGATATACAGGCGTAGGGTGGAAGATATTAAACTGAAAATAAAAAGACTGGAACGCGAACAGGAAGGTTTGATCGACATCAGTCCGCTAGACAAAAACAGTCTGACATTTGTAGATTTTCAGCCGGAGGCATTCGTTCAGAAAGACATAGAATTATCATTATTAATCAGAAATTTAAATATTCAGCTTGAAGTTTCCAGAAAAAGATTTGAGTATTTATTTGGCAAAAAATTTTAGTTATGGGAAGTACACGATACGACATGGACGCTCGTTACGACAGAGCAAGAAGAGAAGGGTATGCATCAAAATCTGCCGGTGAAATTTTCACTCAGAATGCAAAGAGAATGGCTCACGAATCAATGAATCCAAAAGGCATTTCTTTCAGGGAATCCAGAGATTCTTCGGTTCACCCGAATTCGGTTCCTATTATTTTAGGTCTGGATGTGACCGGAAGCATGGGACATATTCCTCATGAATTAATTAAAGAGGGTCTTCCAAAATTAATGGGTGGCATTATCCAGGGTGGAGTTCCTGATCCAGCGCTTTTGTTTCTGGGAATCGGAGATCACGAATGTGACAGCTATCCGCTGCAGGTCGGTCAGTTTGAATCCGGTGATGAAGAACTGGATATGTGGCTGACAAGAACCTATATTGAATCCGGTGGTGGCGGAAATGCCGGCGAAAGTTATTTACTGGCTTGGTATTTTGCTGCTTTTCATACCAGAACCGATGCGTTTGAAAAGAGAGGTCAGAAAGGATTACTTTTCACGGTAGGCGACGAACCATGCCTAAAAACACTTCCTGCTTCAGCCATCAGAGAAATTATGGGAAGCGGCCAACAGAGTTTTAAACATACAGAATTGTTGGAAGAAGCTAAAAAGAGATATGAAGTTTTCCACATCAGTGTTCTGCATTCCGGACAGGCGGTGAATGCGGATCAGGGCTGGAGAGATTTACTTGGACAAAACTGTTTATCCATAGAGGATTATAGAGATGTTCCAAAGGTAATTAAAGAGATTGTCTGCAGCAGATTTGGTGAAAATCAGTTTAAAACTAAAGATTTAGGTGATATTAATAATATTCAAATGTTCTAAAAAATGAAAACAGCGCAAATAATTATAGGCTTAGGTTTTGGTGATGAAGGAAAAGGAATCACTACCGATTTTCTGGCTCAGCAGAATCCTGAGTCTGTGGTTATTCGTTTTTCTGGTGGACAGCAGGCGGCGCACACCGTGATGATGGATAATAAAAAGCATATTCACTCAAGTTTTGCAAGCGGTGCTTTAAGAGGATTACCATCCTATTTTACGGAACACTGCACGATTCATCCAACTTTTCTGTTCAACGAAATGGAAGAGTTAAAGAAGAAAAACGGAAATACCGAACTTCATATTCATCCGCTGGCAAAAGTGACCACGCCATTTGACGTTTTCAGCAACAGAAAGAATGTCAGAAACTTAGAACACGGAACCTGTGGGAAAGGTGTCGGAGCAACGATGAAGCGAAATGAAAGTCCGTTTAAATTATTTGCAGTTGATTTGATTGCTCCAAGATCAATGTTGATTGAAAAATTAAAAGGCATTGCCAATTATTATGGTTTTGAAGAAAGTCAGGAGATTCAAAATGCGTTACAGGATTTTTTGGAAGCCATTGATGCTATTGACTGGAAGATTGAAGGGTATTCTTATCTGAATTCTTTTAACCATCTTATTTTTGAAGGCAGTCAGGGAATTTTACTGGATATGGATCATGGTGTTTTTCCGAACGTCACTTTTGCCAACACGACATCAAAAAACGCATCTGAAATCTGTAAATTGTTGAAGATTGAAAATATCGAAATGTTTTACGTCACAAGATTGTATTCAACCCGCCACGGAAGCGGATGGATGAGCAATGAAAGGGAGTTGAAATTAAAAAACAATGAAGAGGAAACCTGTATTTTTAATCAATATCAAAAGGATCTCCGTTTTGGAGATTTGGATTATGATTTATTAAATTATGCTCTGAAATTGGATGAAGCTTATGTTACTGCGACCAAGAAAAATCTGTTAGTGACTTGTCTGGATCAATTGGATGAGGAATTTAAAATAGATAATCTTGATGTGAAATTTGATGAGGTTTATGGATCATATTCTCCATATTCAAACGATTTTAAAAGAATTGATTGATGAGAAATATTGGTTAATTTTAAAAGAGACTAAATTTAGATATCCATCAGAAGAATTAGACACATTTAATCAGGCAATTATTGGAAGTATTGAAGTTACAAATGTATTTATTGGGAATGATTTCAGGAAATCTGAAAACACTGAAATTGAGAGTTTAATTTTAAAATTAAAAAATGAAACTTAAACTGAAAAGTTATAAACAACAACTACAGGACTGGCCTCAAAAAGGATATCATATCATGGCACAATATGATGATGAAAAAATAATTGTTTACCAGTCTTATCGTAAAGAAATCGGTGAATTTGCACTTAAAAATCAATATTTTGGCGGAGCTTTCAGTTTAGAAAGAATGACCTGGATAAAACCCAATTTTCTTTGGATGATGTACCGAAATGGATGGGGAAGAAAGGATGGGCAGGAATATGTTTTGGCAATTCATTTAAAAATTGATGCTTTTAAAAAGTACTTAGAAAATGCAGTTTATTCTTCCTACAACGAAAGGTTAGAATTATCGAAAGAAGAATGGCAAGAGCAGGTGAAAGAATCTTCCGTGAGATTGCAGTGGGATCCGGATCATGATCCTTTTGGAAATAAATTAGAGAGAAAAGCAATCCAGATTGGATTAAGAAATGATTTCATCCGGTCTTTTGCTCACGAAGATATTATTTTAATTGAAAATATTTCAGATTTTGTGAAAGAGCAATATCAATTTGTTCTTGAGGATGATTTAGGTAAGTTAGTTCTTCCCGAAGAGAAACAGTTGCTGTTTGATGATGAAAATTTAAATAAGAAATTAAGGTTAAACTAAAACTAAAATTATGAAAATTGAATTATTAAAAGGTGATATCACCCAAATAAATGCAGATGCTGTCGTTAACGCAGCCAACTCATCATTACTTGGTGGCGGTGGAGTTGACGGAGCCATTCATCGTGCCGGCGGGCAACAGATTTTGGAGGAATGCAAAAAAATCAGAAACAAACAGGGAAAATGCAAAACAGGAGAAGTCGTGGTAACAACAGCCGGAAATCTTCCTGCAAAATACGTAATCCATACGGTTGGGCCGATCTGGAATAACAATGAAGAAGAATGTTCCGAACTTTTGGCAAATTGCTATAAAAACTCTTTAAAGTTGGCAGAGAGTCTTGGTGTGAAAACGATTTCCTTTCCCAATATCAGCACTGGCGTTTATGGATTTCCAAAAGAACAGGCTGCAAAAATTGCTGTGAGGGAAGTAAATAATTTTGAATCTGAAATTATAGAGAAAGTTATTTTTGTGTGTTTTGATGAGGAGAATGAAGAGATTTATAAAAAGTTTTTAAAGTAATGAAAAAGTATAATTTCAGATTTGTAAATGATCCTAAAAATCGAAATGTAGGATTAACAGTTGAGGAAATTGATTTTCTCCAAAAAGAATCGAATCTGAAATTCCCCCAAGTTTTTGTTTCTTATCTTCAAAATGCAGGGAAAAATTCCAATGTTTTTCACGTAGAAACAAATAGTGAAAAGCTGAGAAAAATTCAAAATGAACTAAGATCAGAACTGGACAAACTTAATATCTTACAAAATGAAAATATTCTTTGTATAAAAAAGTATGATGTGTATGAAAAATATTTCAATTCAAATTTTGAAACGTATTATTTTTTTAATATTTCCGAAAATAAATGGAATCCTACACTTTATATTTTCGAGGAAGTCTGTATTAATGAAGGATGGCTTGCTTTCAAAAAACAAATAAGAGAAACGAAAGAAAATGATTTTATAGCCTTCATTAATTGTGGGACAGAGAGAAAATATGGTTTAACACTAAAACAACACATAAAAAATATCCCTCTGTACATAATTTCAATACCATTATCTCTTATTTTACTAATCATATTAGGATTCCAAATTTTAAAAGAAAAATTTTAAACAAATGAAAAAGCTAACCATACTTTCCAGTGCCGGAATCTGTGCAGATTTTATGAGGGCGCAAAATTAATTTAATATTCACTTTGAAAATTTAATTTTTCCTCCGGGTTACTGTTACTCGATAATTAGAATCGGAATTTTTTTTAGATCTTTAGAACATTTTAAATGAAAGGTTTCATATTCGGAAAGTTTTATCCATTTCACAAAGGTCATCAAAAGATGATCGAGTTTGCCCTTGAAAAGGGAAGTGTAACCGTTTTGGTATGCGCAGAAGAAAAGGAAAAAATCGATGGAAATATCAGAAAAAACTGGATCAGGGAAACTTTTAAAGACAATCAGAATCTGAAAGTCCAGGTCTTTAAGTACAGTGAAAATAATTTCCCAAACAGCTCCGTGTCAGACTGGGACATTTCGAAAAAATGGAGCGAGGTTTTCAGAGAATATTTCAAAGATGAAGACTTCCTCGTGACATCAGAAGAATATGGTGAAATGCTGTCTGTAATTTTAGACATTGACCATTGTATGTTTGATGAAAACCGGGAAAAAATTCAGATTTCAGCTTCGGAAATCAGGGAAGATGTTTTCCAGCACTGGAATTTTCTTCCGCTGTCAGTTCAGAAATATTTCGCTTTAAAGGTTGTTTTTCTGGGTACAGAATCCACCGGAAAATCGGTGATGACGGATTATTTGTCTGAATATTTTAATTGTAATAAAGTTTCCGAAGCAGAGAGAGATCTTATTTCAGATTCAAAAGAATTTTATTTTAATGATCTTGAAAAAGTGTATAGAGAACATGCCGACAGAATTGAAAATGTTGATCACAGCAAAAGCTTTTTAACGTTGATTGATACCGATGTTCACATTACAAAATCGTATGCAGAATTTATTTTTGGTGAAAAACTATCAGTCCCTCAGGAAATTACTGATAAAAATAAAGCTGATCTCTATCTTTACTCGACGAAAGATGTAGAATTTATACAGGATGGAAGTCGGCTAGAAATTGATAGGAGAAATGCCTTAGACAAAAGTCACCGGAACGTTTTAAAAGAAAATGGAATTGCTTTTATCGAAATCTCAGGCAGCTGGGATGAAAGGTTAGATGAGGCAAAACAATATATTAAAAAACTGATTTCTGAGAGATCAGGAATATTAAAATTAAAAAAATGAAAAACAGTATAAAAGCAGGAATTTTCGGAGTTTGCGTTGGCGACGCTTTGGGCGTGCCGGTGGAATTTAATAAAAGAGAAACTTTAAAAACCTTTCCTGTTGAAGATATGCGGGAATTCGGATCATGGAATCAGCCGAAGGGCACTTGGAGCGACGATAGTTCTTTAACACTTTGTCTTGCAGAAGTATTGATAAAAGGTTACGACTTAGAAAAAATCGGAGAAAGTTTTGTAAAATGGAATAAATATGGACATTGGACCGCTCACGGAAGACTTTTCGACATTGGCGGAACAACAAGACATTCAATTGCGAGATTGATTAAGGGAGAAAGTGCAAAATTTTCAGGAAATATTTTTGAAGAAGATAATGGGAATGGTTCTTTAATGAGAATTCTTCCTTTAGCTTTTTATCTTAAAGACGAAGAAAATATTGAAGAGCTATATCAAACCGTAAAAGAAGTCTCATCAATTACTCACGGGCATTTTCGTTCCGTTTTTGCGTGCTTCATCTATGTGATCTTTGCTATTGAATTAATTAAAGGAAAAAATAAAACAGAAGCTTATGCTGATACTCAAAAAACAGCTTTAAAATTTGCGGAAGAGCAAGGTTTCAACCCAAAAGAGATTCAACTTTTTGACAGAGTTTTAAAAAATGATATTTCAAAATATGATGAGGAAACTATTAGCTCTTCAGGTTATGTACTTTCAAGTTTGGAAGCTTCTCTTTGGTGTTTTCTCACTACTGAAAGTTATTTTGAGGCAGTATTGAAAGCCGTAAATCTGGGAGATGATACCGATACCACCGGAGCCATCACCGGCGGAATTTCAGGGATTTATTATGGTTTTGAAAATATTCCTCAAGAATGGGTATCTCATCTGGTGAGGAGGGAAGATATTGAAAACATGTGTATTAAATTAGAAAATAAGCTATTTCCAAATCATGAATGATCACCAACAGGTATAATAACCGAGAACGTTGTACCATAGTCTTTAAAACTCTGAACCTGAATCTGCCCGTTATGTAGTTCAATGATTTCTTTACAGAGATAAAGTCCTATACCAAATCCTGCAATCGATCTGCTGCTTTCATCCTTTACGCGGTAGTAACGGTCAAATATTCGGTGCTGATCTGCTTCAGGGATTCCTATACCATGATCAGTCACAGTAATTTTTAATCTGTTAGCACCTAAATCTGAATATTCTATAATAATTGGGCTTCCAGCAGGTGAGTATTTAACAGAGTTTCCGATGAGATTATGAAGTACCTGTGATATTTTTCCGCGGTCGGCAAGGATTAGTTTCTGGCCCGAAGATTTAAAAATAAAATTACGGTTTTGCGTAGTTGAAAGCACTTCATCTTCAATTTCGGCAAACAATAATTCGAAATCAAAAACTGTTTTTTCAATGTGCATCTGTGCAGAATCCAGTCTGGAAACATTCAGGAAGCCATTGATCATACCGTTCATATAATCTACCTGCTTTAGGGACTTTTCGAGCATATTCTGCTGTTTGGAGCTGTCTTCATTTGCTCCAATACGTTGGATCATCTGGAGGTATGCTTTTAATGAAGTAAGAGGTGTTTTAAGTTCATGACTTACCATTCCCATAAAATCATCTTTTCGCTGATCTTCCTTTTTTTGTTCTGTAATATCTCTTAAAGTACCGTTAAGACTCAAAGGATTACCATCTTTATCAAAGAAAACTCTGCCATTAGCCTGCAAGAGCCTTACTTTTTGATCTGTTTTATTCTGGATTTTATATTCGATAAAGTAATGACCGTCGGAATCTTTACCAAGCGAATTGGTAATTGCTTCAGTTACGCGGTCACGATCTTCAGAAATGATAACATCTAACGCCACAGACAGATCTATATTTTCTTCGGAAGACAGACCGAACCATGTTTTAAGTAGATTATTTCCGGAAAAAAGGTTTGTCGCCGGCTGATAGTAGAAAGTCGCAAGTTCACCAGCATCAATAGCAAGTGCCAGCATCTGCTGATCGTTTTCATTTTTGCGCCGCTCCAAAACCTGTTGGGTGATCTCTTCAAGAATTACAAGAACACCTGAAACTTCACCCCGATCAGAAAAAATAGGTTGATATATAGAGTTTACAATTGCATCTCTTAGTCCATCATCTTTTTGGTATAATTTAACTGAAAATTCTGTATTAATTCTGGGTTTTCCACTATGGAAGACTTCGCTAAGCCAGTGATTTACAAACTGGTCGCGTATTTCGGGACGGGCTTTCTCATGCTGACGGCCGATTACTTCCGATTCTGTACGGCCCCAAATCTGAAGAATAGCTGGATTTGCGATTTCGATAACGTGATCAGGGCCTTTAAGCATAGCAATTCCAACAGGAGCCTGCTCAATAATCGTGCGGATGTACTCTCTGCTTTCTGCAAGCTGACTCAGTGAAAGGTTGAGTTCTTCATTGGTGGATGTAAGCTCTTCAAGTGTTGCCGCCATTTCCTCATTAAGAGCATGCTCTCTTTCTTCTTTTTCTTTGATTTGCTGTAAAAATTCACGACGGGAAGTTACTTTAAGCGCCGTGTTGAGTATGCACCAGGTTTTGCCGTCCTGATCTACAAGTGCTTTATATTCGTAATCGAAGTAATCAAGTTTTTCTACTCCGTTTTTAATCAGTTTTGCCGGAGCCTCATAAACAGAATATGTTTCTCCGGAACGCCAGACCTCCTGTAAAAGTTCTAGAAAAGGCTGTCCCTCAAGTTCAGGAATTGCCTCCATCAACGTCTTACCAATTACGGAAGAATCTTTTCCCCACAGATCAAGCATACCTGAATTTGCAAAACGGATCACAATATTTTCACCTGAATAAATAGCTGTTGGAGCAGGCGAAGAAGTCAATGCCTGAATAATTAAATTCTGGCTGAAGCTTTTGTCTGATAAGGATTCCTGATTAAACATAAATGTAACAAATATAAGTAAAGTCTTTTTATTGCCACCAAATTATGGTATGGATTTAAAATAAAACGGATTTATTTAAAGCTAAATAAATCCGTTTTATTGTATTGAAAATTGTTTTAATTTTTCTTTTTGACTTTAGATTTTACCTTTTTAACTTCCTCTTTGATGAACGGATATTTTTTCTGCATATCTGAAGCCAGAGTGGGATCAAGTTCCAAAGCATTTTTTAGCGCCTGTTCTCCTTTTTCCTGATTTCTGAGATTAAACCAGCAATTACTCAGTTGATAATACAATTCGGCTCTATTGTGCGATTTCAATGCGTTTTCGAGTACGGTCACTGCTTCGTCATATTCTCCCAACAACATCAGAACTTCACTATAGGCATACCAGTTGTAAAAACGTGATGGCTCAGCGTCTACCAATTTTTTCAGACATGCTAAACTTTCTTCAAACCTTCCGGATTCTATGTAGAGAAATGCGAGTCTTTTCTGATATTCCAGATTGTTTTCGTTCAGATGAGTCGCTTCTTTTGCAAAATGCAGAGATTCCGGCATTGCTCCCATTTCTTCATACAGGTACGACTGCTCCATCATCGAAAGATAAAACTGAGGATCTTCTCTCAACGATTTCTGGAAATAGGTAAGTGCCACAAAAAGCTGTTTCTGCGCTTTAAAGCAAAGTCCGATTTTGTAAAAAGTAAATGCTTTGGTGTACTCAAGTTCCAGCATTTCTTCATAAACTTCAATCGCTTTGTCAAACTGTTTCAACGCTTCATAACAGGCTGCTTTACTTGCATAGACACCAACAGCGCTGGAGTTGATGGCCAAAAGGTAATCAAATCCACGGATTGCTTCTTCATAATTTTTTCTGTTGAAATAAAACTGTCCGTACTCGCTCCATGCCACTTCAGAGAAGGCAAAATCATCCAGATATGAATTCAGGAAGGCAATTGCTTCGTCGGTTCTGTTGAGTTCGTTGAAGCAGATCATGATATTTTCCAGCGAATATTCATCTGTAGGATCATCTTTAAGTGCTTTCTGATAATGTTTCAGAGCATTGAAAGGATCGCCGAGATTGATGTATTCGTCTGCAATAAAATTGTTGAGGAAATTTTCTTCTTCACCAAGCTCCAGAGCCTGTTTGCAAATAGCAATGGACTTTTTAGGGTTTCCCAGGTTTGAATAATACTTTGCGTAGCACACCATGAAATCAGTATTTTCCATGGATGCTCCTTTCAGCTCATCAATAAGTTCTTTTGCAGAAGTATAATCTTCCCACTCGAGTAAAACTTCAAGTCTTTTTATTTTTATTTCCAAAGAATTTGGATGAAGCTTCAGACCGTAATTTACTGCAATATCAGCATAATTGAAGTCCCCAAGCTCAAGGTAATAAACAATAATGTCTTCCAGCTCTTCAGTATCGAAGTAGAATTCATCATTGCTCTCCACCATTTCTTCGAACTTTTTTACAAGTTCATTTTCAAAATATTCTTCCAATATAGTATCTCGCCGTTATTTTCAAAGCTCAAAAATTGATTTATAAACTTCGAAAAAACTTTTTTAATTAAATTTATTTTTTTTCGGGTTCTGTCTGTTATCAAAAAAAGAAATTATTTTAATTTCTGATGTTAAAATTTGATAGGTTAAAGAAAAATTCTTTAAAAATTAAAACCCGTCTTAAATTTTTACGGTTGCTCTTCAGCCCGATCTTATTCTGATCCCATACAATATTAATAATTCTTAAAGTTTCATCTAAAACTTTTCTGAATATATGTTTGAATGATTGTGCTCAACCCAATATTGATAAACATTATCAAAATCATTTCTTGCACGTTTTGTCCAAACTATTTTAATCATTTCCCATAAGACTTTAAGAAGTCTTCATGAGATACAACCAAACCGTCTTTGGCATCTTTTAATCCCAACTCAATAGATTCTCTTTCAGCATCTGAGATTTCATTCCACCAATCTTCATCGTTGATTTCTTCAACAAAATCAATTTCCTCCGCTTTAAGAATCGATTTTATTTTGGCCAGTTCCTTATCGTTTTTAGGATTAATGGTAATTGTCACTGCACTGTTATTTCTCTATTAAAAGTACAAAAATTCTGAATTAAATCAAACTTTTTATCTTTTCAATCATTTTGTCTCCCAGATCGTCAGCTTCTTCCTGTGAAAACGCTTCAGTATAAATCCTGATAATAGGTTCCGTATTTGATTTTCTAAGGTGAACCCAGTTGTTCTCAAAGTCAATTTTCACGCCGTCAACGGTAGAGACCTCTTCATTTTGATACTCTTTTTCCATTTTAGTTAAAATTGCATCTACGTCAATTTCCGGAGTAAGCTCAATTTTTTTCTTACCCATGAAGTAAGCTGGATATCCGGCTCTCAGTTCAGAAACTGTTTTGTTTTCTTTTGCCAAATGGGTCAAAAATAAAGCTACACCTACCAAAGAATCTCTTCCGTAGTGAAGTTCAGGATAGATAATTCCGCCGTTTCCTTCACCACCAATAACCGCTTCTTTTTCTTTCATCAGATTCACTACGTTCACTTCTCCTACCGCACTTGCAAAGTATTTAGAACTGTGCGTTTTCGCCACATCTCTTAATGCGCGGCTTGATGAAAGGTTTGAAACAGCCACACCGTTTTTATTTTTCAGAAGATAATCTGCTACAGCCACCAAAGTATATTCTTCACCAAACATCTCGCCTTTTTCATCAATTAAAGCCAGCCTGTCAACATCAGGATCAACAACGATTCCTACATCTGCTTTTTCTTTAATCACCAATTCACAAATATCTCCCAAATGCTCTTTTAAAGGCTCGGGATTATGAGGAAAATGGCCTGTCGGATCACAGTACAATTTTACTGTTTCGCAGCCTAATTTATCCAAAAGCATCGGAATTGCGATTCCTCCTGTAGAATTTACGGCATCAAGAACGACCTTATATTTTTTCGCTTTAATGGCATCTACATCTACCATTGGCAAATCTAAAATCTGCTGAATGTGAATGTCGAAAGCATCATCTCTTGTTTCATATTTCCCTAAATCATCTACTTCTGCATAGTTGAAATCTTCGTTTTCTGCAAGTTCTAAAACTTCAGCCCCATTTTCACCGCTGATGAATTCTCCCTTTTCGTTTAAAAGTTTTAAAGCATTCCACTGTTTTGGGTTGTGAGAAGCTGTCAGTATAATTCCACCATCTGCTTTCAATTCAGGAACCATGATTTCAACGGTTGGAGTCGTTGAAAGTCCAAGGTCAATCACATTGATTCCTAAGCCTTGTAACGTTGCGGTAACCAATGAATTAACCATCAGTCCGGAGATTCTGGCATCACGGCCGATGATCAGGGTTAAATCTTTCTTATTTTTATTATTCTGAAGCCAGGTTCCGAAGGCAGAAGCAAATTTTACAACGTCCAGTGGGGTAAGATTATCGTTTACTTTTCCGCCAATGGTGCCACGGATTCCTGAGATTGATTTTATTAATGACATTATATTTTAAATTTTTAGTTTTCAGGATTTAAATTAAATGCAAGCTGCTAATTTATTTTTAAACCATCTGAAAAAAGAGATTATCTATATTTTAATTTTCCGGTTGCAAAGATACTCAAAAGAAGACGAACTTATAGAACAGGAATCTTTTTCTCGATTATATGATAATTCCTTTTTAAGACCTTTGGTGGAGGAAATCTGTAACCAAAGTACAGCAGACCAAAAACGTTACTGTTGATAACTTCTGAGCTGGAATCTTCTTTATAATACGATGAGGTTACATTAAGCTTGGCACCAAACAGAAATTTTCGCGAATTGTATCCAAGATGAATTCCTGTCCCGAATTTACTTGTCAGATATCTGTCTTTTTCCGGATCGGATTTTGTTCCGTCCGCAAAATCAGTTCGGTAAGACGACCATTTTCCTCCAATTCCCGCAAATATGTAGGGTGCGAAATTTATTTTCTCTGCAATCACCCAATTGTAATGATATCCAAGGTTTAAACCGAGATTGTACTGTCTTTCCCTGCTTTTCAAACCATCATTTCTGTTACTGAAATAAGACAGATCATATTCAAGAACAGGAATCAAACTTCCACTGCTTTCTTTTTGCCATTCCCGCTGATAATAGATGCTTTTCAAAGAAAAATCTTTATTAAATACATAAGAAGTGCTGCCACCAAAAGTCTGAATTCTCAAATCCGGAAATTGAAGATAGGGATCTGTACCCCTTTGCCAGTCGGGGAAAAAATCTGCCATGTTGTCGACATAAAAACCTTTGATATTGCGGTAATTAAATGACTGAATAAACTGGTCGGGGAAAAATCTAAATACAAAATCTGTGTAAGAGCTTTCACCTTTCAGGTTATTGTCATTATTTCCCGGAAGAATATCCGGTGCGAAAGACAACGCCGCACTGATCATTTTGTAATCCACAGAAAAGGAAGTTCTTGTTTTGTTGTTGATGGTCAGTCTGGTTTGGAGATTTCCTGCATCTGAATTATAGCTTGCTACAAAGTCTTCGATATTGGTGTCGAAATTAATTCTCAGCATCACCAGTTCTTCATAAGAAATAATTTTTGCAGAATCTATTTTGCTCTGTGCATTTGCCGGCACAAAAGATATTGTTAATCCTAAAAGAATGAAGAATTTTATCAAGTATAAAAGTTTAATTTCGAATATGAAATTACTACAATTTATCTAAAATCTAAGAACATCCGCAATCATTGTCACAGCCTGTTCTTTTTGAATCAAATTTTTTCGGGGCGAAGTTTTTCTTTAAAATTCTAAACAGGGCATAGCATGCAAATCCGAAAACCAACGCGAGAATAATGTATTGAATGATAAGAGAAGTTTCCATTGTTGAAATGATTTGATTTTAAAACTTTGTCAAAGTTATAAGCGCCATGTAAAAACTTTGACAAAGTTGGCTTTTTCCCACTCAGGAAATACAAGCAACCGATTTCCTTTTTTTGATTATTTTAATATCTGATAAGCAATAAGCGACACAAAATATGCCAAACCGGTCATCATGGCCAGCTGAAAACCAGTCCATTTCCAACTTTTTGTTTCTTTGTAGACAATAGCAACGGTCGAAGCGCACTGCATGGCGAACGCGTAAAAAAGCAATACTGAAATTCCGGTAGCAAAACTGAAAACTTTGCTGCCGTCAGGTTTAACATCGCTTCTCATTTTGTCGATCACTTTTCCTTCGGGAGCGTCATCGTCCAGACTGTATAAAGTCGACATGGTTCCTACAAACACTTCTCTTGCAACAAAGCTCGTCAGAATTCCGACGCCCATTTTCCAGTCGTAACCGAGTGGTGCGATGGCAGGTTCGATGGCTCTTCCCATTCTTGCGAGATACGAGTGATCGAGTTCAACATCAGTTGCTACAATTTCGTTTTCATTTAATTTCGGACCGAAATAACTTAAAACCCAGATAATAATACTGACTACAAAAATAATCTTTCCGGCTCCGGTGATGAATTCCCAGACTTTACCTAACACAAGTTTAAAATCATACCAGAAAAGCGGTTTTTTATAGGTTGGAAGATCCATGACAAGATAGGATTTTCCTTTTTCTTTAATAAAATATTTCAGGATGAAAGCAGACAGAAGTGCAACAAAAAATCCTAAAAGATACATTGCCAAAAGAACCAAAGCTTTGTAGGAAATGCCGAAGAAATTGCCGTCAGAGATAATCAAGCCGATCATAATGCTGTACACCGGAAGCCTTGCTGAACATGTCATAAAAGGTGTTACCAGAATTGTAAGCAGTCTTTCTCTGAGATTCTCAATATTTCTGGTAGACATCACTGCCGGAATCGCACAGGCAGTTCCTGAAACCAGTGGAACGATACTTTTTCCGTTGAGACCGAAAGGCCGCAGAAATCTGTCCATTAAAAAAACAACTCTCGCCATATATCCCGAATCCTCCAGAATGTAAAGGAAGAACAGTAAAATTCCGATTTGCGGAGTAAAAATAACGATGCCGCCAACGCCCGGAATTATCCCGTTCGAGATTAATGAATTTAAAGGTCCTTCCGGCAAATGTTCGCCAGAAAAACCGGACATCCATGCAAAAAGCCCGTCAATCCAGTTCATCGGATATTCTGCGAGGAAGAAAACCGACTGGAAAATTATCAGAAGCACCAAAAGAAAAATAATATAGCCCCAGAATTTATGAACAAGAACTTTATCTAATTTCTCGGTCAGAAGTTCCTTGGCATTTTGCTTTTTTGAAATAATTCCCTGAAGCATTTTATCTGCAAGCTGGTATCTTCTCACCGTCTCCTGAACCTGTATTCTTTTTGGGTTTACTGATTTTAAACCTGAATTTTCATCGGCAGGATTTTTTTTATCCGAGTCGAGGGAAATGCTCAGCCAGGCTTTGTAAGCGTTTTCTGAATTTTGCCGGGCAACAATTTTTTCAACCAAATTTTTATGTTCAGTTGGAATATCAAAATAGGGAACAGAAGTATTTTTAAATTCATTTTTCAGAATTGACTCTTTTAATTCCTCAATTCCGGTCTGTTCTTTAGCGTTGGTCTGAATGATTTTTAAACCTAACGTTTCCTCAAGTTTTCGTACATCGATGTCAACACCGCGTCTTTTTGCCTGATCGACCTGGTTCAGAACTATAATCATTGGCAAACCTGCATCCAGTATCTGTTGCAGCAAAAGCATTCCACGTTTGATGCTTAGTGCTTCAAGAATGTAGATTACTCCGGCATAGTTTTTTTTGTCAAGTAAAACTTTAGAGAATACAGCTTCATCCTCAGAACTTGGATAGATGCTGTATGATCCCGGAAGATCGGTGATTTTTACTTCTTCATTTTTATAGGAATAGTTTCCGGAATGGCTTGAAACGGTTACTCCGGCGTAGTTTCCGGTTTTCTGTGTTGTATTGCAGAGTGCATTGAAGAGGGTAGACTTTCCCACATTGGGATTCCCAACCAAAAGCACCTGTTTTTCGTGATTTTCCTGCATTTAGATCAATTCTTCAACAATAATAAAATCTCCTTCTTCTTCTCGGAGAGCAATCCGGCTTTTCTCTTCCCCAAATTCTACGTAAATAGGCCCGTTAAAAGGTGCCTGGTACAATATTTTAAAGGAAGTTTCAGGAAGCAGACCCATTTCAATGATCTTTGTAGGCATGCGGAGATGCTCATTGTCATAACCTTTTATTATTCCCTTTTTGTTTTTCGGGAACTGACTCAGTTTCTGTGGATCTTTCTGTTTCAAAGCTGAAAATTTGTCGTGCAAATATACGTTATTTAAAGTAAATCTAAATTAGAACAAAAAAAACAGACCCAAACACATTGCTGTATCTGGGTTTGCTTCTAATATAGTTAAGTTAAATATGAATGTGCGTTTATTTTGCTTTTTCAGTACCTGTTCTTTCTACTTCGCCTACTGTTAAGGCTCCGTAAGCAGGTTCTATTTCGTTATCTACAGCTTTGAAGAAATCTTTGTACTGTTTCTCCTGTTTTTTAATCATATCCCCTACCGTTCCGTCCATTCCCGGGATAGACTGCGACATGATTTCTTTTGTCAGCATCGGTCTCATGGTAGCGAAAGGATCTTTCTTAAATTCGTTGAATTTTTTCTCAAATTTATCTCGTGGCATTTCGTTCACTTTACCTCCTTTAGCCTGCATCATATTTTCGATGTAAGAATATTCTGTGTAGTCCTGTATTTTTTTATTTCCCTGCAAAACCCATGAGTAATCTTTAGCTTCGTCTTCGATCTTTACAATTAAACCCGGAAGTCCTGAAAATTTGTACGGCCCATCCTGAAAAGGAATATCTGAACTGAACCAAGCCGTCCATTTTCTACCTCCAAACTCTGTAGTAGCTTTCTGGGTATTGTATTCCCCGATTTTCTGTTTGTCTGAAAGAATCTTCCAGGCAAATTTCGGTTCTTCAACATAACCGATGTTGGCTGGTGTAAATCCGCTTGTGATTTTTTCCACAAACTGAATTTTCATTGTAGGATAGGTTTTGTAAACTCTTGCAGAAAGTTTCGGCATCTTGATCAGTTTAGAAAGATCTTTCATCTGACCCGATTTCTGCATCGCTTCAATTTCTAATTTCATAATAGAATCCTGAGCAATGATGGTGTAATCCTGATAGACAGATCTGTTCTTATCTGTGATATCCAGAATAGTGATTACCTTATCAGTTTTTATGGAATCTTTTTTAGGCTTAAAGTTAAGTTCGTAAAAAAACCTGTTTGCGGTTTCTTTGGCATCCTGAGCATTGGCAAATACCGCCGTTGCGATTAAAAATATTGAAAACAGTTTTTTCATATTAAAAGTAAATGTTTCTCTATTAGTTTGAAGTAGAGGCAAAATGTTACAGAATTTTTAAACTTAATTTTAAACAGGATTAAAATTTAAGTATTTATTATGCTGGAAATCAATGAATCCGATAGCATAATTTTTGATGTCAAAAAGAGATCAACACAAAATAAATTATTATGGACACGCTGAAACAATTAAAAGATGAGCTCACACAGGAGTACAAAACCACAAAACAGTTTTTTGATATTTTTCCCGAAGACAAAGGTGAATACAAGCCTCACGAAAAAAGTATGGCAATGAATCATCTCGTGACGCATATTGCAGAAATTTTTGGCTGGGCAGGTTTTATGCTGAATTCTTCAGAGCTGGATTTTGCTGACAGTTCAATGCAACCGAAATTACTTACTACCAGACAGGAAATTTTAGAAACTTTTGAAAACAATTTCCAGCAAAGTATTAAGGCTCTTGAAAATGCCACAGAAGATGATTTGACACCGTACTGGGCTTTGAAAAATGCCGGGCAGGAATTGGCCAAATGGACAAAATACGGAGCGATCCGCCACAGTTTGGATCAGATTACACACCACAGGGCTCAGCTGGGGGTTTATTACCGGCTGAATGATATCGAGCTTCCCGGAAGTTATGGCCCGACTGCCGACAACGAAAATTTTTAAAATTAAAATGAAAGCAAAAAAATATCCCTCTCAAATCTGAAAGGGATATTTTTATTATTTAAAGTTAAATTTCACTGTAAACATAACCTGGCTCGGTCTGAGCTGAATTCTGGTGTAAGTAAGAGAGTTCAGCGTTCCGTTAAGATCATATGTTTCAAAAACTTTTCTGTTACTGATGTTCATCCACTTCAGTTCAAAATCAATTTTCTTTTTAGACCATGTAAACTGGTAAGAAAGATCAAAGAATGGGTTTCTGTAGGTAGTGTCGTTGTTTGTAGTGTTCAACTGATCCCATGAAAAACCTATATTGTGATCTTCGAGAGGATAGAAGAATACAGCTAAATTATGATTGTATCCTCTGTTGATACCCAAAGTTCCTGTACGGCCTTCCTGTTTTGTACGCGAGAGATTCATGTTGAAATCCACACTCATCCAGCTGAAATACGTGTTGTTTAACTTAAAACCGTAAGACTGGTTGTTGTTTTTGTTTTTAAATCTAACTTCGTCAAGGAAAGCATCAGAAAGTGAAGTCGTATTCCTGTAGTTTACAGATGCATTCGTTTTAAATGAAGGGAAATATTTTCCAACTTCTGCGCTCAGCCTGTTGCTTTTAGCATGATTTTCAATATCCAGATACTGCATCAATGTAAATCCTGTATTGGGATCAAGCAAAGGTGCAGAAAGTAGATTTCTTTTGCTGTCGGAATAAGAATAGTTTACATTAAAAAACAAATTGTTCAGTGGATTTCTGTATTCAAGTCTTGAGCCCAAAGCAGAAGTTGTTGTCTGCGGAATTGGATTGTTTGCGTCCATCACGTTAAACCCGTTTGGTGAAAGCAGCATATAACCTGCATAGGCTGTCTGAATATCACCGAAATTATTGCTCACATTGGCATTAACACTGGCTTTCCAGAATGATGCAAAAGTGTACTGCGCAAATAAATTCGGGGTAAATGTGGTTCTGTTTAAATCTTTTGAAACTCCTCTCACGTCATCTTCAGCTTTGATGCTGGTGAAATTTACCGGTAAATTGGCAAACACATTCCATACATCTGTTTTGTAGTTTATACCTAATGAAGCGTTAGGATTGATTTCTGTGAATTTCAGATTGTTTTCGTATGCCGGACCGTTAAAATTTGGTATTCCTGAAAGGGCAATTGCATTGAAATCGGTATCCAATCTGTCATTTGAAAAGTCAAACCCAACTGATGGCGTAAACGTCCAGCCTTTTTTGGTAAAACTGATATTCGCTGAATGTGAAGTATCTAAAGTTTTAAGTCTGAAATTCTGCTGTGCAACGGTATTGGGAAGAAATGCGATCGTTCCTATCGGTGCATCCTCGTTTTCTCTGAATGGAAAACGGAGGTAATCTGCCGGTGATACTTTCAACATTTGCTGATCATCCTGATAACTGATATATGATCTGAGGTTTACCATCTTTTCTTTCCAGGGTATGATAGTGCTCAAAGAGTTCTGGAAATTTGAGGTAGGAGATTCTACTGCCTGTCCTGCAGATCTTCCTTCTCTTACCGCAAATGCACGGTCTGCATTCCAAAACTGGCTGAAGCTGGTTGAGTTTTTAAAGAAACCTTTCTTGGCATTTTTTGTGAAAAGCAATTCTCCTCTTACCTTGTCGGTATAGAAATCGTTTCTGGTGCTGTTGATGACCTTGCTTCCTGCCAAATCTCCTGTCTGATAAGTCGTTTCTCTGTAATCTTCTCTCTCAACCGCATTATTGGTATAGTTGGCAATAGCTTTCAGTTCCCACTGTTTTGCCTTGTCAATATTGGTTAAATAGTTTGCAGAGGCGTAGTGTACATTGTTAAACAAGTATCTCTTAACCGGCGTGCTTGGTGTACCGGAAGTTTCCACGTTCAACCAGTCATTTTGGGAAACATTTCCACGTCTGCCTTCCCAGGGGTTGTAGCTTCCCAGGATATTTCCCTCATTTTCTACCTGATCTCCTACATTATTGGTTTTATAATTAACTACCCACTGGCTGGTTTTGCTGAAAAACATTGGGGTCAGTTTTACATTCCACAAAAGAGGATCTGCACCAATTCCCACTTCGCCACGACCTGTCATGGTCACAGATTTTTTAAGCTTAATATTGATGGCAGCTGCATCTGAAGGTATTTTGCCCTGAAGCATTTTTACCGGCTGGTGGTTTTCCAAAACCTCAAGTTTTGCGATGGCATCTTTAGGCAATGAGTTGGTTATTGTTCCGTAACCGCCTTCCATAAGGTCTTTTCCTTCTACATAAAATTTGTTGATGGCATTTCCCTGATAAAGAACCGTTCCGTCTGCATTCACTTCAATTCCCGGTATTTTTTTCATGACGTCGGCCAAAGTACGGTCACTTTTGCTGTCGAATGCTTTCAGATCGTATGCAATGGTGTCGCCTCGGGCGGTAATCAGTTTGGTTTTGAGCTGTACTTCTTTAATTTCTGTAGCTTCAGACTGCATTTTGAAATTCAGATTCTGATCTGAATTGCTGATCTGTTTTGTGATAGGTTTTTGGTTAAACCCTTTCACTTTAAGGTCTACATTGCTCTCGGATGAGGTAAATGTAATTTTGTATTCCCCCTTGGCATTGGTAATTCCATACGCAAGAATGGCGTCTTTGCCGGGTTCTTCAATCGTCACACTGGCACTTGGGATGCCCACTCCGTCTTCATCGGTGATTTTTCCTGAAACAGTTTTCTGCGAAAATACCATCACAGAAAAAAACATCAGAACAAAGAGGAAAAAATTTTGTTTCATATCAAGTTATTTATTTTTTTAATTTCTTAAAACCGTTTTTTAATCCTGAAAATTCAGGACAAAATGATTTCGGAATTTATTATTTGAACTATTAGTTTAAAAGAATCAGGATTTGTTACTACTCATAGAGATATAATTTTTTTGAAATAGTTAAAACACAGTTCACAAGTGAAAAGAAAAGCGATCAGGAACGGTATTAAAATTCACTTTCTGTTGACTGGAATCTGTGATGCGGAAAGTTTTTAAGACAAAGGAAAATCAGAACTGCTAAAAGCAGTACAGAATTTTTGAGAATATTCCGAATTAACTGAATTACACATTTCAGTTTTGAAAACAAAAAAAAGATATTTTTACCGATTCTAAATTAAATGTGATGAACATCATAGATTAAAAAAATCTTTATTTCGTCTGCATATGCATTTATTTAATAATTTTGTAACATTAATTTTTTTAAAAAATGGGAGTTATCTTAAAGCCGATTGATGTTGTAGACGATATTACTCAGGAAGATTTTATTGAAAAATACTTAAAGCCAAGAAAACCGGTTGTCATAAAGAATATGGCAAGAAAATGGCCGGCTTACCAAAAATGGACAATGGAGTATGTGAAGGAAGCGGTAGGCGATGTGGAAGTTCCGTTATACGATTCGAAAAAGGCTGATCCTGCTGCACCAATCAATACGCCGACGACCAAAATGAAGTTTGCAGATTATATTGATCTTATACAAAGGGAACCTACAGATTTGAGGATTTTCTTTTTTGATCCTATCAAGCAGGCAAAAAAGTTGCTGGACGATTATATTCCACCAAAAGAATTGATGGGTGGATTTCTGGATAAATATCCCGGGATGTTTTTCGGAGGGAAAGGTTCGGTAACGTTTTTACATTACGATATAGATTTAGCCCATATTTTTCATACCCATTTTAACGGAAGAAAACACGTTCTTCTTTTTGAAAACAAATGGAAACAGAGATTGTATAAACTTCCTTATGCTACCTACGCACTGGAAGACTACGATATTGCCAATCCTGATTTTGCTAAATTTCCCGCTTTGGATGGAGTGGAAGGAATCGAATGCTTCCTCGAGCACGGCGATACCTTGTTTATGCCGACGGGATGGTGGCACTGGATGAAATACCTCGACGGAAGCTTCTCAATCTCGCTCAGAGCGTGGGACAAATCGTGGGCGGTAAAAGCGCAGTCGCTTTGGAATCTTACTGTTCAAAGGAAGTTTGATGATGTGATGAAGAAGAATTTTAAAAAGAAATATATGGACTGGAAGGAGCGTAAAGCCGTAGCCAGAGCCGAATTAGCTTTAAAAAAAGGGTTACCTAAAAGATAGAAAAAAGACGTTTCAGCTGAAGCGTCTTTTTTGTTTACAGAATTCTGTAGATAGGATATTGCCTGAAAGTTTTTTCCTCGAAATACGGAGAGTTCCGGTAAATCCAGTCGATCTGTGCCGCTCCGTCGGTGGAAAATTCTTTGTCTGAGGCTTTTTTAGCTTCAAATTTCTGTTTTAAATCTTTCTCTTTTTTCAACAGTTCTGCAGCGGTATCTTCAAAAATGTAAGCTGAAAAATATTCTTTCTGAGATAGAATTCCGTCGAAGAAATTCCAGTTGAAGAATGAATCTTTGGCTTCCGGTTCCAGTGTTTCAATAATATACTTTACACCAAACTGTTGGGTTGAAACGAGATAATCTCCCGCTTGAAACGTTATTTTTTTATCTGAACGAGAAACTTTGGTGTCGTAATGCAGATAATGGCCTTCTGCTGGATTTTTAACGGTTTTAAAATCATCAATTTTATAAGATTCTACGGCGATTGCACTGTCTTTTCGGATCAGTTTCATGTGGATCTGATTTCTCTTTAATTCTTCAATCACCCGGTATTGCGACTGTGGAATTACATAATACTCCGGAATGGTAATGTAGCCGGTAGGAATCGCTGTTGTAAAAAGTTTTATCTCTTTTGTGAAAGGTTTGTTTCTGTCATAATACAACCTAGGCTTCCCCGAAATTTCGCTTGGTTTATATTTTCCTTCAAAACCTTTAAAATTCATGGTTGAATATTGTGTGGAATCTATTTTCCAGCGGATGCCATACTGTTGCCCGGCTTTGTAATGTTTCAGATTTTCAAGTCTCAGTCGCTTGATTTTAAGATAATCTTTGTCTAAATTCTGAAGATTCACAAGCATGTATTTGTAAGTCGCATCCACGCGTTTGTCATAAGGTTTCAGCATATGCGTTTCAGGCATCGTGGCCAAAGTGTTGAAAAGCGAAGCATAGCCAGTCGAATATCTTGGAGTATCTTCAAAAGCAGCAAATCCAATATCGGGAACATCACCGTGGATATTGACGTATGGTGTGCTTTCGTAACCAAGCTTTTTTAAATCCAGTAAATTTTTAGCCTGAAAATCATTGTAAAAATATTCACCTAAAACTTTCCCCAAACGCTCTTTGAAAGTAGAAATATAAGTAAAAGTATACTGATAATCTGCCCCGTTGCTCACGTGATTGTCAATAAAAACATCCGGTTTCAGCCACTGGAAAAGTTCCTGAAAGCTTTTTGCGTTTTTAGAATCAGCCTTGACGAAATCTCTGTTGAGGTCTAAATTTCGTGCATTTCCTCTGAAACCATATTTCTCTGGACCGTTTTGGTTGGCTCTTGAAAACGCTCCACGGTTCAGCATCCCGCTGATGTTGTAGGCAGAAATTGCGGCGATGACAAAATTTTCAGGAGTTTTAATTTTTTTTAATGCTAAATCCCGCATCAGTATCATGGTCGCATCGATTCCGTCGGGCTCGCCTGGATGAATTCCGTTGTTGATAAAGAGAACGGCTTTTTCCTTTCGCAATTTTTCAAAATCTTTCTCATTAAAAGGATTGTAAACTACGACATAGATTGGTTTTCCATTATCGTCTACACCTTTTTGAAGATATTGAATAGTGTTGAAATTTTTTGCAAGGTTCTCATAGAAATTATTCATTTCCTCATAGGTTGCCGTTTTATTTCCGTTACCCTTTTCGAAAGGAGTCTGATACTGATTCTGAGAGAAAATGAAAGAGGAAATCAGTAAAAAGAGGAGATGTGTAGGTTTCATAAATTCATTGGTTTGGAATTGCCAGTCATTTAAAGAAGATTAAAATTGATTAAACTTATACTTTAAATTTTTAGTTTAACCTTTTGACGGTTTCTACCTCTTTCTTCTGGATATAAAATGGTAAGCGGTTCGCTCTGCCAAAATTCTTTTGTGTCAACATCCATGATCGAGAGCGCTCCTGTAAAAGCTGCGCCTGTATCAAGATTCCACACATTGCTTTTTTTTACAGGTTCTGTAATTCCTAAATGTAAAGTATGCGTGTGACCGATAAAAATTTCTTTAAAAAGCAGTAATTTTTTAGGGAATAAATCAGGATTTTCCTTCAGCTTTTTGTCCATTGTGATGGCTGCTTCCCAAAGTGTTCTGTCCCAACGGCTGTCTGCAGTATACATTTCAGCCTCCGGACCATCAATTGAAGTGTAACCTGCATGAATAAAGAGTCTGTTGTCTTCGTCTACATAATAGTTTTTCATATTCTGAAAAAACTCAAGATGTGATTCAATCTTATCTAAAGAATAATCCACATAACTGTCGACTGTACTCTGTCCTCCATTGTTTAGCCAAACAGCGGGCTCAGAGCCAAACGAAAGCCATTCTTCAGCCCACGCATCGTGATTTCCTTTAATGAAAACACATTCCTGTTTTTGCGAAAGTTCCATCAGAAAATGAATAATCTGAGCAGACTCGCTCCAGCCGTCGACGTAATCTCCAAGAAAAATCAGTTTATCATTTTCTGTAACTTCTGCTCTTTCCAAAACCTGTTTTAAGGCCTTAAATCCTCCGTGAATGTCGCCAATGGCTAAAGTTCTTTTCATTTAAATATTTTGTAGTAAGTCGGATGGGAAATTTTATATATCCTTTGAAATATATTTCACATCCACAAAATCCGTCAGCCAGACTCCGTTTTCTGAGAGATAAAAAGGAATGCCGTCTTCAGACATTTCTTTTGTTTTAATGGTTAAAATTACAGGTTTTCCGTGACGCATTCCGACTTTTGTTGCGGTTTCTCTGTCTAAACTTAAGTGAACGTGCTGGCGGCTCCTCTTTTCAATGCCGTTTTCTAAAATTGAATTAACATTTGACTGAGCCGTTCCGTGATAAAGAAATTCAGCAGGCAGCTGAGGTTTTAAATTTAAATCAATCCCGACCGAATGCCCTTGATTGGCTCTGATTCTGGTGTGATCTTCATTAAAAACAAAGCGTTTTTTGTCATTGGTTTCCACGATGTCACTGAGTTCTTCGAAAGTAAAACCATGACTGCCATTGGTTGATTTTACAATGAATTCCTCCACATTTGCCCAGCCGTTTTCATCTAAATGTAAACCAATCAATTCAGGATGATGCCGGAGAACATAGCTGAGGAATTTGCTTGTTTTTTTCTTGTGTTGTTCATTCATGTTTTGTGTTTAATTTGTTGAAAATGTTTTGAATGCTAAAATAATTCTGTTTTAATTTTTCAAATATTTTTCTTTCTTCTTCATTCAGTCTTGCCAATAACGCTTTTTGTTGATAGTACGATTCTTCAAAATTTTCATCATCGTCTTCCATTTTGCTATTCAACTCCAAATATTTTTTAATTTCTTCTGCAGTAAAGTTATAAGATAGAAGTTTTAATTTATCATAAAAAATGTGGAAAGATTCAGTTTTAGAATCATCCTGAAATTGTTTCTCAATGTCTTTTATTTTTTTAATATTTTCACATGTTGTTTCACAATTGTTTAGTTTCCGCCATAATAAATCATAAATAATTCCTTCACCTAATTCACCTTCATCAACAAAGTGATGAGCGTTTTTTATGTCATTTAAAAATTTATGATTATTGTTTTTATAAAAGAAAAGGTTACGAAGATACATTCCGTAGCCAAAATGAAAATCTATATCACCTCCAAAATATCCCAATCGTGAAGCGAGTGATTTATTTTTAAGATTTTTAATACTCTCATCATCCAAATCTTCAGTGATTAAAAAATCTATTGCTTCCTTAATTGTCTCTATATGAACTGTTTTCTCTTTCTTTCTCTCTAAAATGCCAGCTGATTCTTCGATCTCATTCTTAATCTTTTCAAATTCTTCTTCCGAATCTGAAACCTGATCAGGATTATAAGCAAAGTTTTCACTCTCCAGATCATTAAAATAATCATCATAAGAAATGATATTTCTGTCATTGGTATTTAGAAATTCCTCAAGCCGTTCTTTTAGAAAACTACCCTGACGCCCTACACAATTTTTTAAATTATCATCTGCATCGTCTATCTTTTCTGTGAGTACATCAATGATTTTAATTCTGTCAAAAAGTTGATTAAAAGTTGGCAGATTTTCAGAATCGATAAAAAAATGGTCTTTTTTTTCAATTATTTCATTAAAAACGTTATTTTCAGGAATTTCACAAGTCACCAGAAAAACTAAATTCTTATCACTAATCTGATTCTTTGTAGTGTTTAAATAAAAACAGAGAGAAAAGTCAGGAGAAAATTCTTTGAAATTTTTATCTCCCAGTTCCAGCAGTTCTTTTGCAGAAACAAATTTGTATAAATTCATATTTTCTTTCTGAAAATTTAATTTTAAAAGTTTTCAAGCCAAATCCACAAGTTTGTCAAACAACAGCTTCATTCCCTGAGTCGCAGTCTCTTTCATCATAACAGCTCTTTGCCCGTAACCGAAATTGGTTTCGTTGGGATTCACAACAATCAGTAAACAGTCATCTTTAATCTCATGAACCAATCCTGCGGCTGGATAGACTTGAAGAGATGTTCCAATAACAAGGAAAATATCGGCCTCACGGGCGAGCTTGTTTGCTTTTTCCATCATAGGAACTTCTTCGCCAAACCAAACGATAAAAGGTCTGAGCTGAGCTCCGTCTTCCGCTTTGTCGCCAATGTTGATGTCCTTTTTCTGCTCGTAAATCAGATTTTTGTTGTTGCACGAGCAGGATTTAAATAGTTCGCCATGAAGATGAGTGATATTTGTAGAACCTGATCTTTCGTGGAGGTCGTCTATGTTTTGAGTGATAATTTGTAATTCAAAATACTTTTCCAGTTCTGCAAGCAATTTATGAGCCTCGTTGGGTTCTACTTCATGCAGCTGACGGCGTCTCTGGTTGTAAAAATCAAGAACTAATGCTCTGTTTTTCCGCCATCCTTCCGGACTTGCAACGTCTGTGATGCTGTGGTTTTCCCAAAGCCCGTCGCCGTCTCTAAAGGTTTTAATTCCGCTCTCAGCGCTGATTCCGGCTCCGCTTAAAATGGTGAGTTTCATCGGTTTTAAATCTGATAATTATCCTTTAAAATATGTAAAAAATCTTTTTTGGCAATCATCCGTGCTCCAAGACTTTCAAGGTGAGGTGTGTGAGACTGACAGTCGATAAGCGTGAGAGAATCTTTATTTTTCTCTACAAACGTTATAAAACCTGCTTTTGAAGCATTACTCACTTTGCTGAACATGCTTTCGCCACAGAAAACATTTCCGATTTTCAAACCATAGAATCCTCCAACCAATTCGTCATTTTGCCAAACTTCAATACTTTTTGCCAAACCATACCTGTGAAATTGCAGAAAAACCTGAATAAGTTCTTCTGAAAGCCACGTTCCGTCCTGATCTTTTCTCGCTGTCTGCTGACAGTTCCGGATAACTTCTTCAAAACATTGATTTTCGGTGAATGTGAAAATGTTCCTGTCTAAAATTTTCTTCATCGACTTTGAAATTTTTACTTCTTCGGGAAAAAGTACAAATCTCGGATCGGGACACCACCAGAGAATCTCTTCATCCGGATTAAACCACGGAAAAATACCGTTTTGATAGGCAAACCACACACGGTCTGCCGACAGGTCGCCGCCGTAAGCGATAATACCTTCGTGGCCATCGTAAAATTCCGGGTCAGGAAAAGTTATTTCTTTGGGATCAAGTTTTACCATAAGACAAAAAATCCCACTTTTTTTCGGAAAGCAGGATTGTATTTTGATTTTAGATTTCGATTAGAAAGGAAGATCGTCGTCTTCTTCCTCAAAAGGGTTTGCATTAGAAGCAGCTGGCGATGCAGACTGGCTTGGTGTTGCATGCGTAGGCTCTGCGCTGTTGTTATCCATTACCTTTTCAACTCTCCATCCTGTAATAGAGTTGAAATATTTAGTTTCGCCTTGTGGAGAGACCCATTCTCTACCTCTGATGTTGATTCCCACTTTCACATTTTCACCTTCAGAAACATTATCAAGCAAATTGATCTTATCCTGCAAAAATTCGATGTTGATTGGCTGCGGATACTGCTCCTGCGTCAAAATCACCATTTCTCTTTTCTGAAAACCACTTGCAAAAGACTGAACTTCAGAGATTTTCTTTACCGTACCTTGTAATTCCATATCATTAAATGTTAAAGATGTAAAAGTAATAAAATGAAACGTAAAAATAAAGGAAGAAATAAAATTTTAAAAAAAATGAAAAAAAAGTTGCAAAAGACTTGCAGTTATGATTTTTTGCCCTATATTTGCACTCACAAAAACGAAGGAAGTTCTTTAAAATATTTCAATAATCATGCGGATGTGGTGTAATTGGTAGCCACGCCAGACTTAGGATCTGGTGCCGTGAGGCGTGGGGGTTCGAGTCCCTTCATCCGCACTTATTGCGAAAATAGCTCAGCTGGTAGAGCACAACCTTGCCAAGGTTGGGGTCGCGGGTTCGAGTCCCGTTTTTCGCTCTCATCACGCCCTGGTGGTGGAATTGGTAGACACGCAGGACTTAAAATCCTGTATCCGCAAGGATGTACGGGTTCAAGTCCCGTCTGGGGTACTTAAAAAGACTGTTAATCATTGATTATCAGTCTTTTTTGTTTTTAGGGGTGGCTAAAAGGGTGGCTGTTTCTTAATTCTGTATTTATGTTCATGATCAAATTATAGGAAGCTGGATTAATTCAATAAAAAAACTATTAGAGTAAATTCTTCTAAAAATTCTATAGTTTAGCAGATCACTTATTTTAGAATCGCCTAATGCTTCTAAATAACAATTGCAAATGCTTCGCATTCAAAATATTCTTTCTTATTTTAACATATTGCTTATTAATTATTTATATCTATTTGTATTCCCTTCAGTGTGATAATAAAAATTTTTGAAACAGAGATTGTCATAGTTTTCATTCAGCAAAAATCATAATATCATTTTTTGTAAAATGATATTATAAGAATTGTATTGTAAATGGAGAAACTCATCCAATATTTTTATATCTTAGCATTTTGATATCATTGGAGAGATTTCTCCATTTGTAAATAATTTAACAATTTTCTTTACGATATGAGGTTTTCCGGACACGACACTTTCCACTGTAAGCAACAGTGGTTGTTAAAAGGCGTTAGATTTATAGAAGAATGTGAAAATGTAGCATTTAATGATACTTCTAAAGCAATTAAATTCTTAGGTGTTGGAAAAAATATGGTTTCATCTGTTAAATATTGGTTAGAATCATTTTATATTACATCATCTCATAAAATTACACCGATAGGAGATTTTTTGTTAGGACTAAACGGACTTGATCCTTATTTGGAAGATGAAGGAACTCTTTGGTTATTGCAGTTCTACTTATGTCATACAGGATATGCAAGTATTTTTAATATTTTATTTACGGATTATTTTAAAGATAAAGTTTCATACGAATTCACGGAGGAAAAAGTCATTAATTTTTTAAGAAAAATGATTGAGGACAGTGATTTAAAAGCAGTAAGTCCAAATACGTTGTCTACTGATTTTAAAGTATTTATAAGATCCTATTTGTCTATTTCTAAAGACAGTAAAACTTTAGAGGATGATTTTAATTCGCCGCTTCTTGAACTTAATTTAATTGAATCGTCAGAAAAAGATGTTTTTAGGATAAATAAAACATTTAGACACATACCACCTTATATTTTCGCTTTCGCTGTTATGGAAATTGCTGATGGATTAAATAAAAATACTTTAAGTTATAAATTACTACAAGAAACGATTGGTAATTATTTCTGTATGACAAATGACAGTTTAGAAGAACAGCTTCAGAAGCTTAAAGAAACATCTGACAATTTTGTTTATAATGAAGATGGAGGTATGGCGAATATCCAGATAAAAAATAACAATAAAGTAGAAAGAGATAATATTCTTAGTCGACACTATGCACAATAACATTTCAACAAATATTATAAGAGATGAAAGTAAATCTCTAAATTACATAGTAACAAAAAATGCTGTGGAAATATTTGCGAATATTTTTAGTAATAGAAATAAAGCAGTAAACTCATATACGATTGTTGGTAATTATGGCACAGGAAAGTCAACTTTTTTGTGGGCTTCTGAGCAAAATTTGAAAAAAAATGTTACGTATTTTTCATCTGACATATCAAATAAAAATGGATATGACTTCTTGAAAATCATCGGTGAAAATATCTCAATTAGCAAAGCTTTCTCTACTGCTTTAAAGTGTGAGAATAACGATCATAAAGCTATTTTAAATAATCTAAACGCAAAATATAAAATTACAGAAAATAAAGGGAAGGATCTTGTTATCGTAGTTGATGAATTTGGGAAATTTCTAGAATATATTAATAAGACAGGTAATTCTGATGATTTATATTTAATTCAACAGATCTCCGAATGGGCAAATGATGAGCTTAAAAATGTAAAATTTATTATTACGCTTCATCAGGATTTTTCTGAATATAGCAGTAATCTTAGTAATTTAGAAAGGCGTGAATGGGAAAAGGTAAAAGGTAGATTCAAAGAGCTTTTGTTTAATGAGCCGATAGAACAACTTATCTTTTTTGCTAGTAAAACATTAAAGAATTTGAGTCCCGCAAAGATTAATAGACAAAATTGTGAGAAACTCAATAATTTTATTGCTTCGACAGAGTTTTTTAACTTAAATATTGAGACTTACGCTGATTTGGCGGAATCTATTTATCCACTTGATTGGCTATCTATAAATGTTTTAGTTAATAGTTTTCAAAGATATGGACAGAACGAAAGATCCTTGTTCTCTTTTTTTAATGATCTGGAAAATAATGGCTTACAATATGAGCAACAATATTCTGTTGATCAAGTATTTGATTACATAGTCAGAAATCTTTCTAGTGAAGTTAATAATTATAAAAATCCTCACCGTGTTCAGTGGCAAATAGCATTTAGGGCATTTGACAGAGCCGAATTAATATTTGAAGAGAAGGTCGATTATACAATTGCAAATCAAATCATAAAATGTGTTTGTTTGCTTAATATATTTGCTAAAACGGATTCTCTGTTAGATCAAAATATATTGAGTCAATACTTAGGACTAGTTTATCATTATCCAACAAAGAAAGTTTCAGATGTTGTAAATCAACTTTTGAATGCTGGGATTATCCGTTTTTTTAGACATAGTAAAAAACTTAATTTTCTTGAAGGAACGGATCTGGACATTGATCAGGAATTAGCAAATGTTTCTAAGGAAATTAATGTAGATTTCAAACTTGAGGAAGAAATTAACTCGTTACTAAAATTCCCCATTTTATCGGCAAAAAGATATTCCTATGAAAAAGGGACGCCAAGATATTTCGAATTTAAAATACTAGAAAATGTAGATGGAATTACATCTCCGAAAGGTGCTATTGACGGTTATATCAATTTGATTTTTGATGAAAAACTAACGGCAAAAAAAATAAAAAATCTATCAAAAAATTCAGGTGCAAATTTATTTGTATTATATAAAAACACGAGCAATATTCACGAAACAATATTCAATATTCATAAATTAAACTATGTATTAAAATCTCGGAATGAAGATATTGTTGCGAAGAAAATACTTACAAAAGAAATTGAATATTATATAAAACAATTAGAAAAAATAATTTTAAATGATTTATTTGTCCCTGAAAATGATAATAAATGGTTTTTTGACGGTGAGGATAAGCAAATTAGCAGCAAAAAAGAATTAAATATACAGCTTTCAATAGTTTGTGAAAAAGTCTATTATAGTGAACCTATTTACAAAAATGAATTAATTAATAGAGAATTTATAAGTTCTCAAATTTCAACCGCTCGTAAAAAATTGTTTATTCAACTTCTAAATCACGGCTCAGAAGAAGGTCTTGGATTTGAAAAAGACAAATTTCCTCCTGAAAAATCAATTTACGTTTCATTATTTGAAGATAAAGGAATTCATTACAAAAATGAAAAGCTCGGATACTTTGAATTTAGAGCACCACAGGACCTGTCGTGGAAACCTCTATGGGATGAATGTGAATCATTTCTCAATAGTTCGGTATCTTCGAGAAGAAATCTAGGTGAACTATTTAATATCTTAAATGAAGCTCCATATAAATTAAAAAAAGGAATTCTTGATTTATGGATTCTTTCATTTTTGATTATAAAGAAAGAAGACTATGCACTATTTCATGATCAAAATGGATTTATACCATACATCGATGAAGGTATTTTAGATCTAATATATAAAAATCCAACGTTGTATTCAATAAAAAGCTACAAGGTTGAAGGCCTAAAACTTAATTTGTTAGAAAGTTATAAAGAATTAGTGCAATCTCAAATTGAGTCAAATGGTGCCAAATCGTCATTCCTCACTGTTTATGGAAATTTTCTTCGATTTTACAATTCACTTAATGATTATAGTAAGAAAACTAGGTCAATTAGTGCTAAGTCATTTAACTTCAGAGAAGCAATTCAAAATGCTAAAGATCCGGAAGAAGCCTTGTTTATTCTATTTCCTCAAGCTTTAGGATTTAATAATATAAATTTTGAAGATAATGAAGAGGACTTCAATACATATATTTTTCATATCAAGGATGCGATTTTGGAAATTAGGACCGCTTATGATCAGCTACTAAACCGTATTGAAGAACAGATTTTAAAAAGTTTGGAATGCGAAAATTCAGAATTTAACCGTTATAAAGTAGAATTGATTGAACGTTTAAGTTCTATTAAGCCTGAATTATTAGCAAAAGAAAATAGTGTATTTTATAGAAGGCTAGTTTCTCATATTGACGATCGAGAATCTTGGTTAAAATCGGTTGCAGACGTCGCATTAGGAAAACCGATTGATAAAATGTTAGATAGTGAGGAAATCATTTTGATGAATAACGTAGCTAACTATTCAAGAAAACTTTTTGAAGTTTCTACTTTACATGAATTTAGATCCGAACGAAACAGAAGAATGATTTCTTTAACATTTTTAAATGTAGATGGGAATCAAATGGAAAATAAGCTTATTTTAGATGAAGACTTTGAGGAAGAAATTGCCAACCCCAGAACACAAGTTTTAAATATCATTGGAGGATTGGGTGAAAAACAGCGTAAACAGTTGTTATTTCAATTATTAAATGAGGAACTAATAAACAACTAGAGGTATGTCGGAAGTTAGACACGTATTAGGTATTTCTGGAGGTAAAGATAGTGCAGCACTTGCTATTTATATGAGCCAGAAGCATCCCGAAATAGATGTAGATTATTACACATGCGATACAGGAAAGGAATTAACGGAAACTTATGATTTAATAAGCAAGTTGAATTCAGTCCTAGGTAAAGAAATAAGCCTGTATAAATCCATTGATGAATCAAATTCACCAATGAGAAATCCTTTTGATCATTTCTTAGCAATCTATGGCGGATATCTTCCTTCAGCGACTGCGAGATGGTGTACCAATAAAATGAAGTTAGAGCCCTTTGAGCAACATATAGGAAACGAACCGACTATATCATATGTTGGAATTAGAGGAGACGAGAACAGAGATGGATATATATCCAAAAGAGAAAACATACAAACCATATTTCCTTTTCGTAAAAATATTTGGAGCGAAGATGTAATAAGAAAATTTTTAAATAACTCCAATATTTCTTTTATAACCGAGCACTATAAGTTATTACAACCGGATAATATTGATTTAATAATAAAGTATGTTGAACAACCAATTTCAATGCGTTTTACTCAAAAACAGAAATTAAATGCTCTTTTAGACACCAATGTGAAACTTTTTAACCGTGTAGTTTTTGAATGGCTGAAAGGAACAGATTATCCTGTAGGAAAATTGGATTCATTTTCATTAATTGATAATGATGAAAATCTTATTATTGATGATATTTTTCAAATATTAGAAGATTCCGGAGTTGGCATTCCCGGTTATTATAAACCTATTGATTATCATGTAGAAATTGATGGAGAAATTAAAACAGGAACTTATGCTCGTAGTAGATCGGGTTGTTTTTTCTGTTTCTACCAACAAAAAATTGAATGGGTTTGGTTGTTAGAGCAACACCCAAAATTATTTGAAGAAGCTATTTCTTATGAAAAAGAAGGCTATTCATGGATGGAAGAAAAGCTTGAGGACTTAAAAATCCCTGAACGTGTCAACGCAATAAAGAAAGATCACTATTTGAAGACCCACAGAAGAAATGAAAGGGCTGGTTTGTCTTGGCAAGATCAGATCTTGCAAGCTGAGGGCGAGGGTTGCGCTAGCTGTTTTATATAATTTGTTGTTATGGAAAATATTTTTAGTTCTGTTAAAGAATTTATTTGGGATATAATTGGGTATTTAATTCCCGGCTCATTGGTTCTTTTACTATTAAATGTAATATTCGATTTGACTATCCCTTCAGATACAGGTCATTTTTTATTTATTATCATTTCTTACATTATAGGATATGTTATTTACGGTATTAATATTTTCATTTATGAAGTATGTTGTAAAATTTCTTTTAGGGATAAAATTGAGCGAGAGATTAAAGGAAGGCTTGAATACACAAACGCAATTGACAAAATAAATTTAAAGTTGAGTGAGAGTTTTGATGGCGATAGCAAAGTTAGAACGATAAGGAGTATTGTTATGTCGTATATTCCCGAATCAGACACGAAAATTTATACATTTACTTTTCGTTCTGAGTTGTCAAGTAGTTGTTCGACGGTATGCATGATTTTTGGGATAATTGGATTGGCAAGTTCAACATTAGATTATCTCATAGGAGACAAGTTTGATTATTTTCTTGAAAGTGACTACAAAAAAATAATTTTTTATATTTTGTTGATTATATCAGCAATATTTTTAAGAAATACAAGGAATAAATTTTATAAAATGTCTATGTCATTACCTTTTTCAATTTTTATAACCAAAGATTTATGAAACCAAAGATTTATTTAGCAGGAGGATTTAAAGGCGGTTGGCACGATGATGTTGTAAAAAAATTAGGTGATAGCTTTCAAATTTTTAATCCACAACAACATAACTTAGATGAAGCTGAAAAGTATACATATTGGGATTTATATCATGTGAAAAAATGTGATATATTATTTTGCTATATGTCTAAAGATAACCCATCAGGATATGGTCTCGCTTTAGAGATAGGTTATGCGCGTGCATTGAATAAATTGATAGTTTTGGTTGATGATAGATCAAAAGATGATGAGCAATTCAAAAGATATTTTTCGATATGCCAAGCTTCGTCTAATGTCATTTTAGAAACATTGGATGAAGCAATAGATTATGTAAGAACTTTTAAGATTTAAGACGTTATGGTTCTCCTTGTCAATCTCTAATATTATAGTTTTTTGAATGTCTCATCAAATTCTTTACCCTTTATACCCGCGTGTCTAACTATAAGTATTTGATATACTTTACTTGATGCTTTAAATCGTTTTGTGACTTCTTTCTTAAACGTGAAGGAGATGTTTGCTGTCAAACCTTCCTTTGCAAATTCTGCATCAAGTTCTGTAGCTAATTGATCAAGGCTGTTCTGTTCAAATGTGATTTCAAAATAGACGATTCCTACAGCCAATAAAATTCTTTGATTATTATTTTCAATCCATTTTCTACATTCTTGGTAGCCATCTCCTTTCTTTAGTTTTTCTCGTGCATCTTTCGATAATTGCCATTCTGAATATTTGCCTATGACTGTTAATTCTTTTCCGTTTATTTTTTGATAAGCTGCTTGAATTTTTGCTCTTAGTTTTTCAATTTTTGCTACATCTGTTGTCTGTTTCATTAACTCTTTTACATTAACTTCCGTTGCAGCTTTAATATTCATTTCAAGTTTTTCAGTTCTTTTATAATCAATCGATCGTCCATCCGGAAACTTAATGTTTTCAATATCGGCAGTGCTGAATGGATTTTTGCTTAGCTCTGAACAAGTGCTAAAATCTTGGGAGGTCAACATCTTATCTGCGGGTAAGGTTTGTCCTAATACTTGGATTGCAACTTCTTCAACAGACGTGGCTTTGTTTACTGCTGGAGAAAAAGGTGTTTTTGTATAATGTAAAAGATTGCCGACTGAGCCGGGATCACAAATTTTCTTACCACATATCTGACTTGCTGTTAATGTAGCATCTGGCAATTTATATTTTAATTGGGAAAGTTGGGCAAATGTTACGGATGTAACGATCATAGTAAAAATTAAAGTTAGGAGCTTATTCATAATATTTAGTTTTTAGATTATGTTTTTTTAAAGTCAATAATTTTAGGAGACTGACAATTCTTGGAAATATAATTCTCAATTTCTTCTTTTAGTTTTAGTAATGCTTTTTGATTTTTACTGATTTTTTCGACTTCGGTATTGTATTTTTTGATTTCCTTATCCAGATTATTAAATTGATTTTTCATATCCTTTATAAACTGTTGCAATTCATCTTCTTTCTCAATGGTTTCCGTAACATAGTTATTAATGAATTCCATAACAGTAACGACAGGTTTATATTCATCGGCAAGATTTTCTAAAGAATCAAATATTACATCTTTAGTTTCCACAGCTTTGAATCCGTCATTTTCAATTTCCTCAACAGCATCATAGGCAATTTCTTGTAATTTGCTTATTGATTGAGCTTGAGGAACTAAATCCAAAACCAGCTTTGATACATGTTTTACCATTATCATTAGGTGTAAAGAAGCCTGTCCCCAATTCGAGATCATAAATTTGGTGCTGTCTGACAATTCTTTTTTTAATTTTTCTACATCAGCGAGTCCCTCTTTTTTAACTTCAAGCCTGGCTGTTAGAAGTTGTAGTTTTCTTTCAAATTTGGAATAATCATATTCCTTTAAGAAATTACAAAAATTTGAGCCATCATTTAAATCTGAAGGATAGCTTAAATTTTTATTATTTGGGTAACCTAATATGGTTCTCACGGTAGATATTTTATTACCTTATTTTTATAGATGATTTCAAGTTCTTTCTCTAATCTGTCAACACTTGGCATACTCAAACTCCAATCAAAAGTAAGATGGTACTTATCTTTCCCGAGCTTTACTCTGCAATCACGGATAAGATCATTATCCACATAAACTTTAAAGTGTTTTGAGCAGGAACAGAAAATGGGCAGAAAACAAGTGCATTTAATTTTTGAAGAAAGATGAGCTATACTTCTTTTCTCATCATTTTCATTAGAAATTTTTGTAATATATGGCAATTCTTTTTGCAATAACTGATTTTTAATTTTTTGTTCGTTATTTTTCCCTGCCACTTTTTCTTTCTCAAGATCTCTCATATCATCAGAATATTTTTCAGTTGCCGGATTAATGCCAACTAAAGAATCAATATAAAATGCACCTGAATTTACAGTAAAATAAGATTCTTGTTTAAATTCCTCATCTTCAAATAGATTTTTATTGATTAGTGATTTGGTATTTAGATTATCGCAATATTCTTTTGTATTCGAATTATAGATTTCTTTAACTTTATCTGTAATTATTTCTTTTTTGAGCAACTCATTTATTTTCAATTCTTTTTGATATTCTTCTAAATTGTAGGAATTACTTTTTTTATTTCTAAATTTTTGAAGAATTCTTTTCTTTTTAAATACGTTTTCTATTTCATTCGAATTATGAATATCTTTTAATTCTTTATTATCTATTGATTCAAGTTTTAATACATTCCCTTCTTTTGCATAATCTTCATAAACAGTATTATTAATTTTTTCGGCAAGTTTTTTAGCGATTACTGATTTTTCGCAACAACAGATTTCCTCAACAAGCAGAGGATTAATATTATCAATGATGCTTTCAACATATATATCCAAATTATGGAAATTATAGTATTTAAATTCATATAATCCCGAATTAGGAATCAGTTCTGTTTTTTTTGTAATCGACATTTGAAGCTCATCTAAAAACAGTCCACTTTTGTAACGATTATTGATTTGGTAAATCATCAAATTAAGAGTAGAACCCTGATTGATATTGGAGATGCTTGATGTTCTGCTAGAAGACTCGTTAACAGTTATAGATTGGGAAGAAGATTCGTTGACTTCGGATACCAGTCTTCTATTAATAGAGGCACTAGTTTTTCTGGCAAGCTTACTCATGTCGCGTGTAAATGTTTTTACACTTGAAGTAGTGCTTCCACTGGCCCCACCAGATACTATACCTCCATAGCTGCCACTAACATTCGCACTAAAAGAATCCGTTTTAGAAATTTCCTTTGTAGCTTCATTTTGTAATTCTGTTGATAAGTCAAAAGAATTTGTAGTATTTAGATCGGATGTGTTTTTTAGCGAACTTGATTTGGTCGTATTTTGTGTAAATGATGTGCTTAGTGAAATTTGACGGGATTCGCCCGGAGCTAAATTAATAGAATTAACAAGCTGACCTAACTCAGCTCCTTCCCAAGCAATTCTGTAAGCCAAAGTTTCTCTTATGCTCAATTCAGGTATATCTTGGGAAAACATGGTAGGAAGAGGCGCAAAGAATATTTTTGCATCAACAGGATATTTTTTTTCAGTAAGAATAAAATCATATTCATATGTTATAATAACACAAGTTTTTCTGAATTCCTCATCTTCTTCACATCGTTTTAGAATTTGAGCAAGAGGCTTACCATCATTTTCAGAAATATACCCTTCAAATGTTTTTATAAAAGTATAATATTGATATTGAAAATCTATATTTTCTTTTTGTTTGCCATCCTTAAAAACTTCCAACGGATCTGTTAAATCAATTCTAAATGGTGTGGGAATATCTTCTAGCTTATATCCAATTTCATCATAATAGTGATAACCGCAATTTTCTTTAAAGAGACCTGTACAGTATCTTTCCTCTCTCCTGTATGAGTATGGAACCGTATATATTTTATTTACATATTGAAATATATCACCACGTTTAGGCTTTGGATTGTAAACTGAAGTAACTTCGAGTTTTGTAGTAGGACTTATTATTTTGAAATTTTCATCCAAACAAATTTTATAAATACCATTGCTTTCGATTCCTCTTATGATATTTAGCCTCCTTTCCTCTACGTCAAAATATCTATTACAAATATCAAAGTAGCTTTGCTTTGCAATATTTAGTTGTTGTTGATCTAGAGTCGTAGAATAGTTTGCAGCAATATCATACAACTTAGATGTATTTGGAAGTTCTTTTGTAATGTCATTAGGATCTACTTTATTTTTGTCATATACATCTTTTAGCCTCTTTAAAAACTCTAATTCGTTATCTAATCTGAAAAACTCCTCTCGTAGAAAAATTAAACTTCTGTCAATTGATGAATTTTTGGAAAAGAAGTGTTTTTCATTTAATATATTAACTGTATTGTCTGTCAATTTTTCAAAACAAATGTTCACATTTAATTTAAGATCCTGCATATCTAATTTATTCCAAAACTCTTGTATGCTTAAATCTTTTATGTTTGTTGTTTTGAGTTCAGTTTCAAGATCGGATTTTGTGAAATAAGGGTATTTTTTGTTTGAAAAATAATAAAGTCTCTCTGATTCATGATGTATAATACAGAAGATATTATTCGTAGTTGAATATTCAACACTTTGTTTTTTATCCGACCAAAAGCCTATTTCTGCTAATTTCCAATAATTATCTGCTATTTCAGGATCAGATAATAGTAGATCATTGAACACTTTTTCAAAACCCTTACTATCTACATTAAATAACAGATATGAGGATTTATTATCCCAATATTTAAAAAAATATTCCTGAATTAATTGAATAGTAGTTTTAAAATTACTTGAAATAACTTCTTCATCGTTTTTATCAATATTTAATAATTCCAGCCAGTCAATATCAACCTTTTTGAACCTTTCAAAATCCAAAATGGAATTGGAGTTTAAAAATTTACTCGGAGCTAACAGGCTGAGTTTACTTTCTAATTCTTCCTTATTTTTTGCCGAACCTTGAATTACTTGAGCATCCATATTATTTGACTTTTTATTCAGATCTCTGATTATTAGTTAAGTAAATTTAGTAAATTTTCTTATTTGTATTAAATATTTCAAAGATATTTAATTAATAATTAATAAAAATCACCCATTTGTATAATTTTGAAAAAAGGTGATTGATAAAAACACTCGTTTTTTTGACACAAATAATCCGTAAAATTTGGTTGTTAATTAGAAAAGGAAATAAGTGGGGCTAAGCATTAATTTACAACAAAACAATCTGTACTGTAAACAATGGGGATAGTTTTACCATCCTGAGATTTTTTGAACAGATCTGAAAAAAACCTTTTACACCAGTGTTTTTTTGTAAAAGAGCTACCATTAAATAAACTTATTTTCTCCGGCTTTTGGTGATTTATCTCTGAATATTGCGATTACCTCTCAGATGAACGATAAAATATTCTGTATTGTTGGATGTTTTCGGGATTTTATGCTTCGCATGAAGGTTAAAATATTAGTCCAAACCCCTCTCACAAACAAAAAAACTTACTTCTCAACATCTTGTGGTGTAATAATATCTTCCGGTTACATGTGGTATGATTTTTCACCCTAAAAATCCGTATGCTATTCATGCCAGTCCATAATTCTTTGATCTAGTATTATTTACTTCACGATCAATAGAATAAATATGATTTTGCGAAACTCAAAATTCGCTACAGACTTTGGGTTGGTGGAAAGCCATATTTTGCACATCCTTCGAATATGAAACAGACGTATATTAAAAGGAACTTTCGGACAAACTTTACCGATTGCTTAAATAAAGATTTGTTGACATCACAGATTGTGCTGCCAATTTTTATTACCAGATTAAAAATGTTTTCCAAATCCTTTTTAGTTCTTCATCATGCTCCCCTTCTGTAATTCTGTAAATTTGGGTTTGTTTAAAATATTATCCCTGTAGAACACAGGCAAACCTCATTGGACTTAGACTTGCCGTAAATGGTTTTCCCAAGAAATCACTTCCGTACTTTTACAAATCCACCAACAATCTTTTTGATTTTCAGCCATATAAAAAGTTTATTGAAAACAAAGTTCAATAAACTTTTTTTGTATCATATGTAGCAATCGGTATTACAAAAAATTTCACAAAACTTTTTTGACTGTAAAACCTAAATATTATAAGACCAAAGAATTATTTAGCTTTAGAAGACGCTAATCATTTATTGCGATTATATAGATTCTATTTAAATGTGTTCTAAAACTTCGTTAGTTTCCTGTCCTTCAAGATTCAGAACAGTTATATATTTATTCTTAATTTTCTGAATTTCACTAACCTTTAGTAAATCAATATCATATTTAAGTAATAAAACGAGCTCTATAATTGTTTTATTAGCCATTATCATCGTTTTACTAGTGTCATCCCAAATAAGTCTTTTCCAAGGTTTGGCATTCAAAATTAGATTTTGACTTTCGAAATCTTTAATTATCTCTGCGATTGATTTCTCTGATGTTTGCTTAACTCGATAAACAGCTTTGACAAAAGGTAACAAGCCTATTGGTCGGAACAATAAATTACCGCCCGTATCGGAGTTTCTATATTGAATAGCAGATTGATCATCTGAAATTTCTTTCATTAAATAGTCAGAAATACTACTATTGTTTTCTGTTAAGGCATTCCAAAAATCAAAACAAAATTTTCTGTAAGAGTTTAACTCTTCATCGGAAGGTCTGTATTTTAGATAATCTTGAAATTTCACAGCATCTCTTTCCGGATCCGGATCAGTGGTTTTTTGGTGTAATCTGAAAAACCTGAGAAGCTCTCTATTGCATTCATAAAGAGTTATAATAGATGTGAAAGCTTGTTTGTCATCGTTTGGAATTGCTTTATTATGTGTTTTACTTATGCGATCTCCAGCAAACAAAAGATGATTTTCAATTAAGTCCCGAGTTATGATAGCAATTGAGTCATCTTCATCTAATGCAATAATATCGTCCATTAAAACTGGCTTTGCATACCTATTTAATGTCGAAAAAAGTCTTCGAGTTCGCTTTAATCCCTCTTCATCATTTTTGTGTCCTACAAAAATGGCTGGAATCTGCATGTTTCTTAATTCTGGATTTTCTTGTAAGGCTGCCTTAATACCTTCTACACGGTGCTGTCCATCTATCGGAAAAATTTTATGTTTGTCTGGAAAATCTAACAATCCAACTTTAAAAGTTTCCTCATTGTCATATTTTAGCTCTACCTCAATCCAATCTGGATAGGAATCGTACGCTGCGAGTACTAAAGCATTAAAAAAAACTTCTGGTTGATTAAGTATATAATCACGAATTCCTTTATAGTTATTTGTAATGCTTCGTTGAATTAATTCGTTTAAGGATTTTGCTTTATGAAGTTCATCATCAATTCGTGAGACATTTGTGCTTATTTGTTCAAATGTCAAATTTGTTGTATAATAAACCCAATCGCCTACAAATCCTCTTATAGCAGGTATTTTCATAATTAAAAAGCTTTTATTGCTTGTCTAGTTTCTTGATCAGGGATCTCGTCATTCATTGGTAGTAATAGGGAATTAATTAGTTTTTTTTCAATACTTACCACATCTTCATTTTGATTTAAAACGTAATAGGCTAAATATAGGTCAGCAGACCAATATTTAAACATTTTTGTTATTTTGGGACGTTCATCATTTCTCGAATATTTTAAAAAATATTCTTTAACTCTTTTTTTCAAATTTTGATGCTCAGAAAATTGGGCTCTCCCAATATATAAAGGCATTTCAGTTATACCAATAATTGTCTTACAGTTTAAATAAAACAAATATAATCCACCACGATCTGAAGGGATTGTACTGATGTTAATATTTAGGCCATCGTTTGTATCATTCAGATATTTAGTTTTTTGCCAATTTCCAAAGCTTAAATCAAACTCATTAATATCCCATTTGCTCCATAAAACGTTTGATAAATTATATGATAACTTACGTAATTCTAAATGCTCTCCTAAATCAAATGCTGAATCTAACATAATTATCTCCTAACAATTTCAATTAAATAATCATCTGGGCTATCAAATTTACGTTCCCATCCTGGTGTTTGTCTAATTTCCAAAATATGCTTTGCTCCTCCTTCTGCAAACTCACTAATAGTTGTTAGTAATTTTCTTGAATTCAAAAAATCACTAGATTCTTTAGCGTCTATTTTTCCAATTGCCATTAAAAGTAATGCATGGGCAATCGACTCTGAGCCGTTAGTTATCATTTGATATTGAAATGACGATTGATTAGGTAAATCAGCTCCAATTTCTCTCTTATCATTAACAAAGCCAATGATTGCAGACCAAGCGTAGACCTGCCAGTATTTTGAGAAAAATTTATCATCCTTTTTCACGATAGATTCTTGTTTTCGAGCGAACATATCTCTAATCTGTTCGACGTATGTTCCATAATGGACATTTCGTTTATTAATTTCTGTAAATAATTTTTCCATTATTTAATTGTGTTTATGAAGGTTTTTTTATTTGTTCTTGATTCGGGTCCTTCCTTATCAATTAAATCATTTTTAAGCTCGTAGTATCTGCTAATATTTGCTTTCTTAATAAAATCAAGTCGTTCATTACCCTTTAATTTATTATAATCTTTCGACATGATAATTATTTGATTAAATGATCCCGATAAATTTTCAGTAAGAAAAAGAGTGTTATCATCATCAAATTGAGAAGTAGGAGCATCAGCTAATAAAGGGAAAGATCTATTCATTTTCTTTTCACTCAACGACAAAAAGGCATTAGTTACTGCCAATTTCTGAGCAGTCAACTCTGCTGTATTAAGGTTTGACAATTGTCTTTTTGTAAGTTTATCTACAATCTTAACTCCCTTATCAATTTCTATCTCTCCCTGTGTTTTCCCACCCAAATATTTCGAATAAAGGGTATTGCTTTCTGCTACTATCTCATTTATTAAGCTTTCGTAAGCTTCACTTTTGAGACCTATTAAAGCTTTGTTTATTACATCAATATACTTTTTTGCTTTTAACTCAGTGATTTCAAACTCATCATCTATTTGAATTATTTTAGCTTTTCTATCAAGCAGATTCTGTAGATTCTGCTCTTCGTTATTTTTGTCATTCTCATAACTATCCCTCCTTCTTTCGGCGCTTGTTCTACTATTATTTAGACTTCTAATTTTATTAATTATCTGTTCAGCGGTGGAAGAGCCAATCGTAATTTCTGCAGCCTTTTCAACACCGGATTCAGAAAATAAATTATCACGTTGGGTTGTGCTCTTTTTTCTGGTTGCAATAAGTTTTTGAATTTCTGCTTCATTTTTAGTGACCTCGTCAGAAATTTCTGGTAACTCAGAAAGTAAATTTCGTTTAAATCGATTAAGTTCAGTTAAATTATCTGCCAAAATTTTCTGAATCTGATTATTTCTAAAATCTTCCATTCTAGACTGAAGAGCTTTGTATGCAGCGCTATCATCTTCAACGGGTCGTTCACATATATAACAGATATGATCCTCTAACATCTTTTGTACGTATTCAGGTCCAGGTAATGTGATTGGAACTGGATTCTCTGATTTTTGAAAGTCTTTCACTTCTTTACTGAGAAGATTTAGATTTTTTGAGGATTCTTTAATTATATCATCACATTTATTAAGCATCCATTTAGAAATAAATTTTTCTTTTCCTTGTGCAGAAAGGAGATCAATTTTATCGTTTGCGCTTTTGATTTCGTATTCAAACTTGTTCAGTTTTGTTTTTAATTCTGAATATTTATCAAAACCTTTTAGTTTATCTTCTTCTTTCAGTATACTATCTTCGAGATTATGAATTTCATTTGTTGCGTCAATAATTTTTCCATCCATTCCCAATAGCCTGTTTTTTGAATGGTCTATATCTGCAATTATTTTTTCTTGTTCAGCGGAAAATTTCTTGACTTTCTTCAATTCGGTATCAATTTTCCTGCTAATACTTGTTTCAGACGCTTTAGTAATAGCAACTAAATTTTCGTAAATTGGAAAATAAGATATTTCGTTAATTGCATTCTTTAAAGTAGCTGGCCTCCCAAAATCATACAATTCATCAACAGTTTCTCCTTGAAACCACATGAACTTGCGTATGCTAACAGGAAAAAGCTTATCCAAAAACCATCTATATTCTCCTTTGTCCAAATATTTTGTCTCGCCATCCTTTACATACCAAATTTGTAATTCTGGATATCCTGTCGGAATTGTATCATATCCCGATTTACGATATATCATTTCTTTTTCAAAATGATACTCAACTAAATCATCTTTTATTTCTTCGTTGTCATGATATTCAGCTGTAAGTGTTATCATGACCGATGTTTTTAAAATACTACCATCTTCAGAATTAGAAATGACACTATCTGGTAAGGTAACAACTTTGTTGGCGTTTTTCCATTCCTTTTTGGATGTATCATCCTCTTTATCAACATATATGTTGTTAAAAAAAGTCCAATGAAATGCATTGAATAAATGAGATTTTCCTCCAGAGTTTTTAGCGGAGACTATATTTAGACCTTCCTCAAAAACAAACTCATTTTTATCTACGTAACAAAAGAAGTTCTCAATTTCAACTTTATTAATAATCATGTTTTAGTTTTTAATTGTTTTAAGATAATTGATTAAAAAATTCTCAAACTCCCCACGACCCTTATCCGTTAAATCTGAATCAAGTTTAAATCTAAGCAGAACATCAAAAGCCTTCTTTAAAACTTCGATATCTAATGAGTCTTCTTCAATTTTATTTTGGAAATCATTATTTAGTATTTCCAAAAATTCATCTCTCAATGAATCGTTTAGTGTCTTCATGTTATTTGTAGTTATTTAATTCTTTATTCGCTAATTCATATATATCAATATCCAAATCATAGCATAGTGTTTCCAATTCTGCTAAACAATTATCTTTATTTTCACTAAGAACTGCAAAGTTTACTAATCTTCGAAGTTCTGACAGAAATATATTTTTTTCAATAGATGATAATTTTTCATTTGTATCAGTATGATCGATTGTAGGTTTAACAATTAAGTCATAAATAATTGCAAAATCCTTTTCCTTGTGTTTTCTTAAAACCCTTCCTCTACGCTGGACATATTGTCTTGGGTTGCCGGTGGAAGAACAAAAAATAGCATATTTTGTCTGAGGTACATCAACACCTTCGTCAAGACATTTCATTGCTAATAAAGCATCCAGTTTTCCCTCTTTAAATTGCTCAAGAATTTGGTCTCTATTCATTGTTTCACCAGTGAATTTTGCCATTCGAAGAGAATAATTATCAAACAATCTATTTATATAAATGTCAATTAATTTTTCGTTTTCATTTTCTTGAGACGCATCGAAATTATCATTCTCAGCATAATCTACAGTAATTCCTTCCGGTACATAAATAAATGCCTTCTTGAAATTTTCTGCTCCAATTTCTGCAACTATATTTATTATTGCTATAATCTTTCGGTTTGCTTTATGAATAACATTTTTTCTTTTGATTAAAAGCATATTAACGTAGTCGGATTCTTTATATCTTCCCGTTTCATGATCAAAATGCTTTAAAAGCTCATTTGTTATTTTTAAATACTCATCCTGTTCATCCTGTTCCAAATTAACAATAATTGGATGGTAATAATATCTACATAGAACATTATTCTCAATTGCAGTTTTCATATTATACACATAAGTATATCCTTCCGAAGTAGTGTCAAAAAATTCTGTCAACTTTGCATTGCCATCATCATCGAATTGGCGTTCTGGAGTTGCTGATAGACCTATTCTTCTATCTATATAACTAGGTAGTACTTTGAGAAAACCTGACGAACCCAAAGTGTGAGCTTCATCTGCAATTATGGTAATTTTGTTAAATTCCGTTTGAAAAAGATCTCTGAAAATTCCTTGAAAGTTTTTGCCCTTGAAAGTCGCATATGTAGTAATGATGCCATAGTTTGTTTCTCTTCCGAATACTATATTTTTTCCTAACTCGTTTAGCTCTTCTCGCCAAGATAAATTCAGGCTACAGCATACATGGGTATTTTGAAAATTAAACTTTACGTTTACTTCGTCTTGCCACTGTTTTACTAAAGCAGTTGTTGGAACTAAAACTATAAATTTATAGTACTTAAAAATATTGTAATCATTCAGGATACAGTTAAGGGAAGTAATAGTTTTACCAGTTCCTGTAGCCATCGCAAACAACCCCCTTCTATTATTATCCAACCAAGAATCGTATGCCTCAACTTGATATTTATGAGGAGCTCCTCCGTACGGAAATTTTGGAGTGGATGCTAAAATATCTATTTGTTCATTTAAATAATTTAATGCATCTTCAAAATAAGGTTTTTCAAAATAGCTCTTTTGTTTCTCAAATAATTTCTTTTCTTCGATTAAAAGCTCATCTATCTCTTTATTTCCAAATTTCTGTGAAATTTCAGTTTTTATGTTTTCGATATTTAGATAGGTAATTTTGTCTTCTTCTTTGTACTCAATAATACTACTTATCCTTCTGATTTTATCTTCAACTTTATCAGAATTGCCATTTATCCAGTTCGGAAAGCAATCTATGGTTTCTAAGTTTTCCGTAAGTCCATAGGCAGTAAAATTGAGAGATCCTGAAAAGGCAATGGCATTTTCATTATCGTAATATACACCCTCCTTGTAATGCGCAATACCCTTTCCTCTTTTGGGTGTAATTACGACGAATTCTAGCTTGTCGTAGGCAATTAACCAAGCTAGGCATTCAAAAAAATGTTTGTTATATTCAGAAAGAGAATTGTAAATTTGAGAAAGATTATTAATATCAATCAGATCACTGATAACATTGCTATTAATTCCATTTTCGATTGCTTCTTTATCTTTTTCTGAGAGTATGTTATTGATAGCAAGCCGAATTTTTCCTCCACGGTGAATAAAAGAAGCAAATCCGACAGAAAGAAGATTTATTGCACTTGAACTAAAATATCCTAATAGTAAATCTACTCTATTTGAGTTCATAAGGCATTCCAGATGAAATTTCATTGGATCAAATTCATCACCTGAGGAGTAAGACAATGATTTAGGTAATTGTAAATCTTCTAGCATACATTTTTTAATTGTTGATATAAAATGTTCAACTCTTCTTCAGTTGTGTTCTTATCAAAAGATATTCTAAGGCATTCACTCGCCTCTATATCGGAAAATCCCATAGCTTTTAAAACATGGGATCCTTCAATAATTCTAGATGTGCAGGCTGATCCATTACTTACATTGATCTCTTTATTAGATTCAACAAAAAAGGATGCATCTAAACCGGTAACCCTCATATTTATAATATTGAATACTCTGTTTGTATTTAAGGCTATAATTTCTATGCTTTTAAGAGTAGCTAATTTTTCAATTATACTTTCAAACAATTTCTTTGAATGTTTTTGATTAATTTGCAAATTGGAAGATGCTAAATCACATGCTTTTCCGAGACCAACGATTAGAGGTGTGTTGTAAGTTCCGCTTCTCATATTATTTTCTTGTGAACCTCCATGTAGTAGTGGTGAAAGTTTAATATGCTTTTTGAAATACAAAAAGCCAATTCCTTTTGGACCATTAATTTTATGTGCACTCATACATAACATATCTATTCCTAATTCTTGCACATCGACAGTTATTTTTCCAAGTGCTTGAGTTGCATCACAAAAAACCGTAATGTTATATTTTTGAGCTATTTCAGAAATTTTTTTAAGATCGTGAATTACACCGGTCTCATTATTAACTAACATTATAGAAATTAGTGCGGTATTTGAATTGATTGAGCTTTCTAGTTCAGCTAAATCGATAGCACCATCTTTATTTACATCTAAATATGTGACATCAATACCCTTCGTTTCTAAATATTCACAAGTTTTTAAGACAGCTTTATGTTCGGTTTTGCAGGTTATTATATGATTGCCTTTATCGAAGTTTTCTTCCATATAACCTTTCAGAGCCATATTTATAGACTCTGTTGCTCCTGAGGTAAAAACTATTTCTGAAGCATCACAATTAATTATTTTAGCACAGATTTCCCTACTTTCCTCAATTTTTAATTTGACAGCTTTTGCATTCAAATAATTGCTTGAAGCATTATGATACATCAATGTAAAATATGGTGTCATCTCGTTGAAAACAGTAGGGTCAACATTTGTTGTTGATGCATTATCTAAGTAAATCATTCAGAAAAATAAAATAATTCCTAAAGATAATAAAACCCATATTAAGAAAAAGACGTGATCCCGTAAATTCGCAAACAATTTCGTCAAACATTCAAAAAAGTTCTTTTATTAAGGTTATTGTCAAATAAAATCTGTAAATATCTTTGAGTAATTGGCTCAGACCAAGCATGAACCCTTGTAAGGATTATTTTATCAACAATATTTTTTTAGCTTCTGATTATCCGAAAATTTTAAATGTTTATCACCAATTAGTATTTGCAGTTGTAAAATCAACAACAAGCATAAGCTATTGTTTTGGTACATAAAGCCGCGAACTTTAATATGATAGCCAAAAATGATAGACTTAATGCCCATGCTTACTGCGTGGACTAAAGTCTTTCTGGTTATCGGGTACTTCGCGGCACCTATGTACGGATTGGCATTAGTTCCACGCTTTTAATTTTATATAAGCATGATACAAGTTCTAGCAATTTCTACACAGGAAGAAGGTGGTGCATTCTTTTTGAAAATAATTCTCTTTCTTTACTTCATTCCGACCATGATTTCAATACTGCGAAGTCCAATTCTGAAATTTAAAATCTTTACTGTATTATTTATTAATCTATTTTTTGGATGGACAGTCTATGGATGGTGGCTTGCCTTTGGAAAAGCATTTTCTTCTTAGCTATATCGCAATAGGTATAGAGAGCAAGACTATGAATAATCATGCAATGATAAATCAGAAGAATATATCTGGTGTTGATAGTCTAAAGTTTCAAATAAAAACCCTTTTTCAGGATCAAAATTTATAATAATATCGTTAGCGTCTAATTCTGCAGCAAAAGTTCTCAGATCCAATACGTGATCTCTGGACAGTAGTTCGGAGATATATTGAGCAAACTTATATTTTTTCTCTTTTTCTTTCTCTTCTAAAAGATTATTTTGGAGATGTGTATTTTGGTGTGCTGGCTGAATATTTTCAGCCGGAATAAATATTGATTTTTGATCTGAGTGTTTTTTATTTCTAATAATTCTTCTGCTCAACAGAGTAAGGGAAAGAATTTCTTTTTGCAAATCGAAAATTTCTAATTTTTTTGAAATGCTATCCTCTTTTTGTCTGGCTTTTATCATTCTTGCTTCATCAGGATTTGCTTTCCACTGCATCATCGGAATTCGCGGGACTTTTGGATTTTTTTTTAAATCAATACCACAGACTTTCTGCCAATCTTTAACAAACTTATCAACAAAGCCTAGTTTTGACATCGCTGGATCTTTCCTTCTCTTTTCGTCGTTTAATTTTCTTTCACAATAGTATAAATGACCGTGAGAATTATGGGTAACTTCTCCGTCTTTGCCCCCATGAAAACAAAATGTGAAATCATGATTATTATTAAATTTCTCCCTAAGAAATTCTTCAATAACTTTTTCTTTTTTAACTTCTGGCCATTCATTAGGAAACATTAGAATTATTTTACTAAGAACCTTTCCATTTTTTCTCTTAGAAAATTCAAAGTTTTCAATTTTTTGCCATTTGTCCAGTAGAAAATTGACGTTACCATCTGTTCTATTTGTGAAACCTAAAGTGCTATCGTAAATACGATAACACTCTCTTTTTCTCGTACCATATTTGAGTGAATCTTTTGCAGCCATTTTGGTTTTGTTACTTTTTCTAAAAGTAGCCCGTGAAGTTTTATTGTGCAGCTTGCGAAACTTTAAAACTTCCTAAGGGCGTTATCTCTTTTTTTCAGTCTGTTAATTTTGTTTTATTTACAAATAGTTTTTCGTCAATAATAACCTCTATAGTATGCCAGCTTTTTTCATCAATTAAAATTTTGCGCAGTTCCTCCCAATTGTCTGAGAACATTTCTCCGCCAAAAGTATAGAAGGTATGAGATCTTTTTTTTCTAAGTTCATTAGAGTTCGATTTTTTCAATTTATTTTCAAGCGCTAAAAGCCTTTTTTTCTTTTCTTGTATTTCGGCTAGACGCTCTTCTTGTGTTTTTCTTTTTCTAGGTTTAGGATTTGGTTTATAATCTTCAGGGTTCATATTGTTTTAATTTTTTTTATTGAAACTAGGTAATCATTAAGGTCAATGTGTGGAAATATCTTCGAGGACTTATTTTTTGCATGAGGAAAAAATTTAAGTAGAGAATCTGTTCCTTTTAATCCTGCCTTATCGTTGTTGAGAAGAAGGATGTGTTCATTGTACTTTTGAAGATGTTGGATGGCCGTAGAAATAAGAGTGACAGAGTTTAATATAAGAATGTCATCAGTGAAGTTTCGGCTTAGCTCAATAAGGCTAAGGGCTTCTGTGAATCCTTCTACAACAAATACTTTTTTACTGCCATTATTGATAATGGTAATGTCTTTTTTAAAAATTGAACCTTTATAAAATGCATTACGAAGTTCCCAACCACCGCTAATATTCTGTTGTCCCACGGCGTATAGGGTTTTTGAATCTACAGTAAAGTTTATTTCTTTTACATATTGATATGTTCTGTCTGAAAGTCCTCTACCGGACATATATTTTTTCAGGTTTTTGTTTTCAATTGGTTTTATCGAATTAATTTTATAATTTGAATAAGTAAGGATTTCAGGAGAATGAAATTTTGAGAATTTTTTGTTGGTTGCCCAATTCAAGATTTCAGACACCGAATAAGAAAAATATTTTTTCATAAAGTCTATATTATTACCGCCAATTCCTTCTGAGTACAAATACCATATATTTTTTGTTCTGTTTACTTTAAATGAGCATTCCGACTCTTTTCCAAAAGGATTTAAAAACCAGACCTCTCTTTCGTTCTGTTTTTGTGGTTGATGACCAATAGATATTAGGAGTTCCTCGCAAGGAATCATTTTAAATTGAGCGCAATTCATTATTTTTTTTTTTTTTTGACTAGCAAAAAATTCTTTTAATAAAAAAAGAAACTTTTAAATAACTTTTATAATACCTTTTAATTGTAGCCTGGAAAGCCTTTCTGTAAAGGGTTTTCGGATGTTTTTCACGAGTGGAATACCGCAAGTAGCAGGAGCGGAATACCGCAATTGACAGGAGTGGAATACCGCAAAATCATCATTTTTGGCAGGAGCGGAATACCGCATCAGTAGATGAAATCTTAAGTTTGACTCTCAAAATCAGCTTTTTTTGTGGATAACTTTTTAAACAGGAGTGGAATACCGCAAAGTCTTCATCTAAAAACTTAGTTTTAACATTTTGTTAACTTCAGAGAGCGGAAAACCGCATTTGCAAGGAGTGGAATACCGCAAACTCAGGAGTGGAATATCGCAAAGCCTCTATAAAATAATTTGATATGCATTTGGTAATCTTTTTCCAGTTTCGGTATTCCTATGTAGTTGAATTATGATGCTTTGCATTTCTTGCAAAAAGTTAATCCCTTTAAATTGAGTTGATGAGTTGCCATTTGCACGATTGTTTTTCTTAAAAATAATATATGCTTTTTCAATCTCAATTCTTGTCGCAATGATTTCCTTATAGTTATAGGAAAACCTTTCAAGGTTGATACTCTCTAATGAGTATCTCTTTACAAAATATCTAAACCTTTGTATTATCAATCTCTTTTCATTTAATTTTTGACTCAAAACATCATCTTTTATGTTCTTAGTATTATAGCGAATGATAAAAATTAATTCTTTTTCGTATTTATAATTAAACGAAACCTGATTATAGATGTTTAGCTGTAACCTTATAGGTATTAAAAATTTGACACAGAAATCGTTCGCTTTCTTATAGTTAACACTGAATTTTTGGTTAAAGGTTTCTAGTTTTACATGTGTTCCAGCTTCTGGTATTTTAGCTAGCCAAATTGCAAATAATACGTGTTTATTATTTCTAATATTGTAAACCAGTTGATAGAGTAAATTGTTGTAATCTGATAAAACAACAAGTTTCTTAAGCCAAAAACTACTTACCAAAAAAGATGTGTAGCCTCTGTCCTCATAAGATGGTAAAGAAATTAGTCCTCCAAATGTTTTAATATCTTTCCCAGCCAGATTTTTTGATACATACCATCCCATTTTGAATGTTGCTAAATATTCATACGCCTCAACAACTTGTTTGCTGGATCTCTTTTCTGAAATTTTACTATTTCTAATTTTGAATGTGGCAAAAATATTATGATCTGTTTCATACTCTGCATCAAAAAGAGATAACTGCCTAGGTTGATTATCAGGCATAAACTGATGATTTCTGATGATTGAAATAATATTGAAAATAATTCTCAATGCATTAATTGGAATATCAGATGCAACATTATCTTGGAATAAAAAACTATCTACAAAATGATTGCTAATCCGAATAACTTCTGCAGATTCATTTTCATAATAATCTTTTTTCGCAATCTTCCTAGTTTGATTGTTAGGCATAAGTTTTAATTCTAGAGTGATTATTAACCTGCTTTATTTTGGTTGCGTTTTCTTCCGTAATCCAGTAGTTCCTTTTTCGAATAAAAATAACGACCACTAAAATTGTAGTGGGGTAAATCCTTATTTTTTCTGTGGTTAATAATTGTAGGAATTGACATGTGCAGAAATTTTGCTGCTGCAGTCTGCGTAATGAGGTCTTCAGTCTGGTCTTCCTCTTTTCTTTGAGGGAGTACAAAATTCTGAGCCTTGGCGAGAATGATCTCAACCATTTTTTCTAAATCACCCTTTGAGTGTGAATAAAGTTGTAATGACATTTTATTGAACTTTAATTGGTTTTTCTAAAGCCAAAGTTCTTTAAGATTGAAACGCAAAAATCAATTCCGTTAAAAAACGGGATTTTAAAAATAATTAAATTACTGATTATTAGATATTAAAATTTAGTGTAGAGAGTCGTTAGCGGACTAAGGAATTTAGCTTACTTTGCAAAGTTTGATCTAAATCAAACATTTTATCTCTATGGGCTTTATCTATGGAGGAATTAGTATATTCTTCAGGTTTTTCAGCAAAATTCGTCAGCAAATATTTTAAATTTGAAACCGAATAATCAAACTCTTGACCTTTATATTTTGAAAAAAAGCGCATAATGTACTTGATGTTTTCAACGGTTAGTTTATTAGTAGTTGGAAAATCTGTCTTTGAATCCTCAACTAGAAACATTATTAAAGCTTTAAAATCTTTTTTTAATTCTTTATTTCCGGACAAAACCGTGTCTATGAAACCATTGGGCAAAATAATGGCCTTGTTACAATTAATATTGATTTTAAGTAAATTTTTGTATTTATTGCCATTAATGAGCTTCTTTAAATCATTGTTCAAAGCATTATTTTCTTCTAGTTCAGCATTGTGTTTTATCATTTCCATATGGCCATGAAAACTCTCCAAAACTCTAATCCCAATATCAAAATAATATTTTTTATCATAGTCTTTTATAAACTGCAGATCAGGTAATTTAAAATCAACTGTAATACTGAAAAATGTAATATAGTATTGATAATCAAATTTATGATGTTTCCTCGGTTGAAAGAACTTTTCTAAATATATAAGCGCTTCATCATTATCATCTATATATAAAATCGCTCTCTGTCTGAAATCATAGAAGTTGTAACACTTGGTGTAGTTGCACTTAGTTCTTGAAAATATCTCTTCAAAAATCAAATAGAATTTGTTATTTATAACCTGAAAATACTCAATAATATTACTTCTATCTAAGCAGTTTAATTTATTAGAAATATATTTAAGGTGATTCTCCAATTCACTATTGCCCTTGAATAAAAATGGATAAAAATTTAGAAATTCAATATCATTAAAAGCGGTTTCATAATTTAAAACTTGTAATTTTCCATTATCGGAATGATCGTGATGTCTATTTAATACTCGCCGTATTGTTTTGTAAATTTCGATATTAAAAAATATGTCAATATAACATATTATGCTGTCAATATTTGTAAGATTATATTCAATATTTACCTCTTCAGGAAAGTACCGATTAATCGGAACAACTGAAACTCCGTCTTCAAAAACTTTATCATATATGGATGATGTTTCGTGACTGTAAGCATAAGTCTCTATCTGGAATAATAATCCCATTACTGATAAGAGATGTTCTGAATTTTTAGTTAAGATTTCCTGATTTCTGTTTATAAATTTTTCGTGCTCTTTAAATAAGAAAAAAAATTTTTCTGAAGGATTTAGGTATGAAATCTCTTCGTACTTTTCTAAAGCCGAAATGGTCTGTTTATCCTTTTCTAAATAGGAACGCAATATACTTGCAGAATCATCACTGATGTACTTCAGTATAGTAAAACCATTTATTTCCATGCCTTGTCCATTTGATCGTCAGTAAATGCCTCAGTAACCTTCATGTACTTATCTAAAACTACATCTTTCTTGATGTTTGCAATCTTCTTAATAGCCTTTGGTTCCATTCCCAATAGAAGAGAATTAGTTATAAATGTTTTCCTTGCCGTATGGCTAGTAATAAATTTGCATTTAGGTAGAGTTAAAGTTTCTTTCTTGTTGCCAACAAACCAATGAATTGTGAAAGGCTGGGTAATTTTAGCTAATTCGCAACATTCTTTGATGTAATCGTTAAATTTTTGCGATGAAATATGTGGCAAAGGCTCATAGATTGTGCCTTTGTATTTTGCTAGAATTTCTTTCGCATATTTTGTAAGTCTGATTGCGTGATTTTGTGTTTTGGTTTTTTGAATAGAAAGAACTATATGTTCTTCTGAAATATTCGCTAAATGTAATTTTGACAAATCGGAAAATCGAAGACCGGTAAAACAACCCATGCAATAAAAATCTCTTACATGACTTAATCTGTCAGTGTCAAATTTGTGATTGTACAGTTTCATCAATTCATCAAATGTGAGGTATACAATGTCGATATCGTGCTCTGCAGCAACAAACTTTTCATAATCCCGATTTGAATGAAAGCCTTTTTCTTCAGACCATTTTAGAAATGATTTTAAAACCTTAATAATCTTTGCAAAGTAGTTTTGTTTAACTTCTTTTTCTTTGTAAGCATATTCCATTAGTGTTTCAAAGAAAACCGAATTTATCTGTTCAAATGAAATTGAAATTCCGGAATCATTGCTAAAATTCTCAATAAAGTTTCTGACAGTTGTTTGCCCTTTGGTTGTGTTGGGAGTTTTAGTCAGCTTTCCTTTCTCAATATATTCATCAAAGCATTCAAAGAAATCAAATTTGTTTTCAATTAATTGCTCTTTCACATCGTAAAGCTCATTAAATTTTTCTCTAGTAAAAGCAATATCGTTAACTCTGAAATAAAGCAGTATTTTTTGAACTTTATCTTCTATTTTCTGCAAGTCGTCATTAATCAGCTGATAATTATTGCTGGATTCTTTTTTCAAATTTGGCTTTACTCTGTGACCTGTCCAATGATTTTCTAAAACGTTTAAACCTGTGTTTTTTCTTATTCTTTTGCCCTCAATCCTGATGGTGGCCTGAATTGGAATTAAACCATTTTTATTAATCTTTTCTTTTCTTAATTCGAAAACTAACTTCATTCTGTGTTTAAATTTTATAAAATAAAATAAAGGGTGGCTAAAAGGGTGGCTAATTTTAAATTTAAAATGGATTAAGGTTGAAAAATTAGCTCTGTCTAAATCATCTACATATCAAAGATATTGAATATAAACGAATTAAAAAGAAGAAAAATACATAAAATAAATATAGTACCCCCGTCTGGGGTACTTAAAAAGACTGTTAATCATTGATTAACAGTCTTTTTTTGTTTTTAGGGGTGGCTAAAAAGGTAACATATCCTTTTTGTTTTTTGAAGATTACTACCCCTTGAAAGATTCTCAATTAATCTTTATTATTATCTATTCAGCATAATTTTTTTTCCATTTCGAAATCGTGTTTCTGCTCATTTTAAAATCTCTCGCGACTTGAAGATTACTTAATTTATTTTTTTTCTGGTATTCAATAATCTGTTTGATGTCTGCCTGGCTGTAAGTCCGGTGTTTTTGATTGAAAATTTCTGCATCTTTCCCCGAATTACCAAAAATAATGGTGTTGAGCTTAATGATGTCAAGTGCGGAGAGATCATCTTTTTCCAGTAAGTTTTTGCAGGCAACTCTCTTGTCGGGATGTTTTAAGTCGATAATATCACTGAAAATCAGTTTGTAGTTTGGTCCTGGATTTTTCATAAATCTTTTGGTGCTAAAAATGAAACAACTTTGAATTCGGGATTTTTTCCCTCAAAATAATACACATTGATGAGCTCTTTCCAAAGAAAATATTTGCTTATGGAAATATCAACTACTTTATCATCTTCAAAAATAAATACGATCTCATCATTATAGAAACTTGGCTTAAATTTTCTGAAAAACCATACTTCACTGTCAGATTTTCTGGCCGGCCTTCCAAATGAAATTAAAATTTCATTTTTAGATTTATGAAGATAATTTGCAATCAGCTTTTTAAGTTTTCGTACTTGTTGATCCATTTGTATAACGTGGTTTTCGGTATTCTGTATTTTTCGACGGCACTGGCTTTCGTTATTTGCCCGCAACTGATCTGTTCAAGTATAAAACTGATCATCTCCTGCGTGTAGATATGCTTTCGGAAGACTGGCAGGGACGTTTTTGTTTTTGCACCCTCTGAGCTTTTGTCTGCAGATGAAGATGCAGCGGGAGAGTAGAGAATCAGATGCTGACTGTAAATTCTGAAGAAGTCATACTCCAAAAGTTTACACCATTTTAAGAGAACGTCAGAATTAAGGCTTGGCGATGAAAGCATTGTCTTGATTTCTTCCTCAGTACTTGCCATGAAACTGCAGATTCTTGAAAATTCTGTTTTATTTTCTCTTATTTTCTGCTCAATAAGAGAACCGATGTGAATATTTTTAAAGTCCAAAATTTGTGATTTATAATTTGAATTCAAAGAACGTTCAAACTATTGGAAAATAAAAAAACAGGGGGGTCTATTGTGATACTACTTTCGTTTAACTAATTGATAAACAATTTATTAAAATTATTTTTTAGCTAAATTTTTAAACCAGAGTTCAGTGCTTTCTTCTGCAGGAATATTGAGTTTTGTTCTCAGATTGTGCTTTCTGTTACGGACCGTGCTTAATGTCCGGAACGTAAAAGTTGCTATATCTTTGGTAGTGAACCCTAAAAAAATATAGGAACAGAGAGTAAGTTCTGAAACCCTGAGTTTAGAATCAATCTGTAAAAGTTTGCTGATTACTTCAGGATATATTTCCTGAAAACGGGTGAAAAATTCGGGGCTGTTACTTTTGGCGAGGAGAATAATTTCCTCGAAAGCTTCATTTACTTTTAGTTGCAGCTGAGAGTTTTCTTCTTCTTTAGAATACAGTTTTTCTTCATCCGCTCTGCTCTTTTTAGAGTATTTAATTTTCAGAAAGATAAAGATACCTGCTGATAAGAACAGAATTATGGCTATAATCAGATAAAGTTGAGTCTTTGATTTTTCTGAAACTTCTTCTTTTTCTTTAATAAGTTTTTTTACGGGGATTTCCTGTATTTGGGTGCTTACAGTTGCCAGACTGTCATTTAAAGAGGTGTATTTTTCGAGGTTTTCTATAGCTTCTGTGTTGTTTTGGGATGCTTTGTGAGCTTCGTATAAAAGTTTGTGAATATCCCGCACATCCTGTGGTTTTTTTAATTGCTTACAAATCTCCAATGCTTCTTCATAGCATTCAATTGCCTTTGCAAAATCTTTTCTTTCCATATAATACCTTCCAAAATTTCTCTGCAACACTGATTTTTGATAGACAGGAATTTTTTTGGTTTCATAGATTTTTTTGCCCAGATCCAAATAGTATTTTGCGGAATCAAGATCTTTGTTATATGAGATAAAATACTTTGCTATTCTGGAAGCAGTAAATGTGTTGGAGGACGCCTTGTGGGCGTTCTGAATATCCTTGTAGAAAGCTTTAATATTCTTATTCTCCTCGTGAATAACACTTCGTAGACCGTAAAAATACTGCAGGTGGCCGGCATTTGCTTTCGGATTTCCTTTCGCAATATCAATCGCGATACTGTAATTTTCTATTGCTTTTTCATTAAACCCCAAAGCATTATAATTTCTGCCGCATTCCCCGTAAATTCTGGCGTTAAGTGAGGGGTTGTCGAGATCTTTACACTTTTCGAGGGCAAGATCGAGATAGTGCATACTTTCTTTGATCCGGTAAAGATTGCTGCTGGTATTGGCGGCAAAAAGATATGCTTTTGCTGCATCCTCGTCTGCATTCAGGCTTTCATATTCGCGTATTACTTTTTTACAGAGTTCCAGAGACTCTTGTAGCTGTCCGTTTTTGAACAGACGTACCACATGATTGTCAAAAACAGAGTCTGTTGCTTTTTTAGTATAGATTTGAGCATCAGCAGAGATGAAACCGATGAAGAATATACAGATTGTAATAAATACAGTTTTAGTCACTTTGATTGAAGTTTTTTAAATTCCGGTAAAGCACATGCTTTCAGGAGATAAAAATTTTTAAGTCTCCAAGATGTTTAGGAATTTTACTGAATAAATTTAAGGAAAACTTCCTGATCATCTTCAGGAAAATAAAATAATGGCCGGCAAGCTGCGCGAAATCTTATCTCATCTCTCCCTCCGCGGGTTGAAATATCATTGTGTTTTTTAGCAGAAGAACAGGCCATTCTTCTTTTTTTGCGGAGGGATATGATGAGAATTCTGTATGAGAAATTTTCATTTTTCAGTTTCCATCAGATTGTGTTTTTGGGTTGGCAAAGAAATCTTAAATTTTCCTATTTAACATAATAATTGGTACCCTATTTAGTATCTATTTTGATTTAAATATTTGATTTTTAGATATATAAAATTTAATTTTAAATCTTAATCATTGATATCCTGTTATTTCCCTGCAGAGAATAAATTGAATTTGTACTGTTTTAGTTTTAATTATCACGCCGTAGATCAATAGATTTTTTTCCTTTTTAACAGCGAAAATGGGGAGAGTGAAATTATTGGAGATTAGAAATAAAAAAATAAACCCAGGAAGAACTCTGGGTTTAATTATTAATATGTGCTGTTTGTTTTTTTATAAAGCAAGGTGATGAGACTCTTATTTTCTCAACATTTCTGTGTGGGGAATCCCGTCTTCCAGATATTTTTTTCCGGTATCTTCAAAACCAAACTCACCATAAAATTTCAGCAGATAATCCTGAGCCGAAATTCTGATTTGTGAAGTTCCAAAACGGTTTTCAATTGTTTCAACAGCGTACTTTATAAGCTGTCTTGCCAGATTTTTACCTCTTGCTTTTTCTGTAGTTAAAACTCTGCCGATGGACGTTTCAGGATATTTAATTCCTCGGTTAAAGATTCTGCAGTTGGCTAAAACTTCCCCGTCTTCCTCAGCCCAAATGTGCACAGCTTTCTGATCGTAATCATCAAGATCAGGATAAGGACAGTTTTGCTCTATCACGAAAACATCTATCCGCGCTTTGAGCACAGCATAAAGTTCAGGAACGGTAAATTCTTCAAACGTTTTGATTTTCCAGATAATATTACTCATCGAAGGTCACGCTGTTGTTGATTAGAAATTCATTCGTAGTCTGGATGAAACTCAAAATTTCTGCACAGCCTTCTTTTTTTTCTGCAGAAGTCACGTAGATTTCCGGAAGATCAGCCCATGTCTTGTGCAGTTCGGTTTTGTAATCTTCAATATTTTTTATCACTGCGTTCGGCTTCAGTTTGTCTGCTTTTGTAAATACAATCGAAAACGGAACTCCACTCTCACCACACCACTGTATAAACTCGAGGTCAATTGTTTGTGGTTTGTGTCTGGAATCTACTAAGACAAAAAGGTTAACAAGATTTTTTCTGTTCAGAATGTAATTGGTAATCAGTTTTTCGAAGTCTTTTCTGATTGATTTTGAAACTTTTGCATAACCATAGCCTGGTAAATCTGTCAGATACCAGGTTTCGTTTACCAAAAAATGATTGATAAGCTGTGTCTTACCTGGAGTTCCCGAGGTTTTTGCCAAATCTTTATGATTCATCATTGCGTTGATGAGAGAAGATTTCCCAACGTTGGATCTGCCGATAAAAGCATATTCCGGCATATTGGGTTCGGGGCATTCCTGCCATTTTCCGCTGCTTTTTACAAAGGTGGCTGTTTTAATGACCATAATATATATTTTAGAAAAACAAACCATTAAGAAATTTCTTAATGGCTGTCTTATTTTTTATTAAACTTTATTTTTTAACCAGGCGTAAAGAATTTCATTAAATTCATCAGGCTTTTCCATCATTGCTGCGTGACCACATTTATCAATCCAGAATAATTCTGAGTTGGGGATAAATTTGTGCATATCGATGGCAACTTCAGGTGGTGTTACATTATCCTGTTTTCCCCAAATCAGACACGTAGGTCTTAAAATTTTTGGAAGATCATTCAACATATTGTGTTTGATGGCGCTTCTTGCCAGCATAACAGTTTTGATTCCTTTCATCCTGTCATTTACCACACTGAAAACTTCATTTACCAGTTCTTCAGTAGCTACCGCAGGATCATAAAAAACTTCTTCAGCTTTCTTTCTTATATACGAACGGTCGTTTTTTCTTGGAAAACTGTCCCCGAATGCTCTTTCATATAAACCTGAACTGCCGGTAAGTACAAGGTTTTGTACCAGATCAGGTCTTGCCAAGGTTAATATTAAACCCACATGACCGCCCATAGAATTACCGACAATGGTAACAGGTTTGCCAATATTCGTTTCAATAAATTTGATTACATATTTTGCAATCGTTGTAAGATTAGTACTGAGAACCGGCAGATCGTAAATAGGTAATTGAGGTACGTAAACCTTAAACCCTTTTTCTGAAAAAAAATTTATCATTTTATCAAAATTACTCAATCCACCCATCAGCCCGTGTAGCAGCACAAGCGGGTGGCCTTCACCAGCCTCTATAAACGTATATTTCTTCTCTTTTTTTGTAATAAATTTCATATCGCCTTTCTAAGCCTTGCAAAAATACAAATTAAACACCAAAAATATTTTGATGTAACTAATATAAACTAAAAATAATATATCCAGACTATTGTTGACAGATTATTTCATAGACTTTTTATTATGCATTGAATATTTAAATAATATTACGATTTCAGAAAACCATTTATCTTATTGATTTGCAATACCAAACGAAACTTATTAACATTAAGTCAAAAAGTGGGAAAAAGTGGGAGGATTTGGAAAAATATTTATAATTTTGTCCCAAATGAGAAATTTCATTGGAACATATGAGTGCAAAATAGACGACAAGGGTCGCCTGAAAGTGCCTTCGTCGCTGATAAAGCAGATGGAGAACTTTGAGGATAAAACCTTTGTGGTAAAGCGTTCCGTGTTTCAACCGTGTCTTGAAGTTTACCCTATGAAAGCATGGGATAAACTGATGGATAAGATTAATAAACTGAATAGATTCATCAAAAAAAATGCGGATTTTATCAGAATGTTTACTGCCGGAGTGAAGACTGTGGAGCTTGATAGCGCAGGAAGGATGCAAATTTCTAAAGATCTTACAGTTTTTGCCAATCTTCAAAAAGATATTGTGGTGACAAGTGCAGGAGAACTTTTTGAAATTTGGGATAAAGAAGCATACGAAAAAGTAATTGCGACCAATGAAGACGACTTTGCAAGTCTTGCAGAAGATGTAATGGGCGCTTTTGATGAAGAATAAATAAAGTATACACAAATGAGCATATATCACAACCCCGTTTTATTGAAGCAAAGTGTGGATGATTTGGTGACGAATCGTGACGGAATCTATGTGGACTGCACATTTGGCGGCGGTGGACATTCCAACGAAATATTGAGTAGACTTTCTGAGAAAGGAAAGTTATACGGATTTGATCAGGATTTGGATGCACTTAAAAATAATATTGAAGATCCGAAATTTACTTTAATCAATCAGAATTTCAGATTTCTTGAAAATTCACTTTTGATGTATGGGGTTTCTCAGGTGGATGGTATTCTGGCTGATCTCGGTGTTTCTTCTCATCAGTTTGATGAAGCTGTAAGAGGTTTTTCTACGAGAAGCAATGCTCCGCTGGATATGAGAATGAATGTGATGCAGAGTCTCGATGCAAAAAAAGTGATCAATGATTATGATGAAGAATCTTTGGCAGACATTTTTTTCTATTATGGAGAATTGAGAGAAGCGAGAAAATTAGCTCGCGACATCGTTCATCACAGAAAGAATAAAACTATTGAAACCACCGAAGATTTGAAAAAATTATTCAGTTTTCTTCCTCCACATAAAATCAATAAGTTTTATGCCCAATTGTTTCAGGCGATAAGAATTGAAGTCAATCAGGAGCTGGAAGTTTTAAAGGAAATGCTTGTGCAGTCCTACAAAATGCTAAAACCGGGAGGAAGATTGGTGGTGATTTCCTATCATTCTCTGGAAGATCGTCTGGTAAAAAGATTCTTGAAAAACGGAATGTTTGAAGGAGAACCACAGCGCGATATCTACGGAAATTACCAAAAAGCATTTGAGCTGGTAAAGAGCAAAGCAATTATTCCCGATGATCAGGAAATTGAAGAAAACTCCAGAGCAAGAAGTGCAAAAATGAGAACAGGAATAAAAATATAAGTAATAAGCAATGAGTAATAAGCAATGGAAATTACTCATTACCAATTACTCATTACCCATAAAAACGTGGCAAAGAGAACAACATATAAACCTCAGAAAAAACTCACTTTTATAGATATTGTAAAAGGGAATTTTCTGAACCGTGATGAGGTAAAAGCCCATTACAAATATTTTCTCCTGCTGTTTGTCTTGATGATGGCGATGATTTACACCAATCACCTTGTTGATCAGAAAATAAAAATCGTCAATGTATTAAAAGAAGAAACTGAAGAATATAAATCGAGGAACGCTTATGCTCAAAGCAAACTCATCAAAGTAAAAATGGAATCGGAATTGGGAAAAGAAGTCGCTCAGGACTCTCTGATGACGCTTGAAAACCATCCGCATAAATTATTAATAAAACTGGACAGTACTGATGCAAAAGCAAAATGATTACGACAACAAACGTAAGAAAACTTTACGTTGGGGCTACCTCTTTGCAGTGGTGGCTTTGTGCGTATTTGCACTTTTCTTCGGAAGAATCGTGATGCTTCAGAATACCAATGTTCAGGAAATTAAAGACGATTATATCAACAACAATTACCGTACGGCAACTTTAAAGGCTGCCCGTGGGAATCTTTTTGCTGCAGACGGCTCAATTCTCGCGACTACAGTAATGAGATATGATATCTATCTGGATTTCAAAACAATACGGGATACGGTTTATACCAACAATATTGGTGCTCTTACCGATTCACTCAGCAAAATGTTTGGCAAACCGAGAGCAGAATACCGCAAAAGATTTGACGAGCAGCGGAAGAAAGTAAATCAGTACTATTCTTTGGTAAAAGGTTTAGACTTCGATCAATACGACAGAATCAGAAAATTCCCAATTTTTAAAAGAGGGAAAAATAAAGGAGGTTTTATTGTAGACAGAAATTACAAACGCGAGCTGGCGACTTCAGAAATAGGTTCAGGAACAATAGGAATGGACAATGGACAGTACAGTTCAGGACTTGAAGGCGCGTTCTCAAAATATTTGAGAGGTACAGACGGAAAACGTCTCGAACAAAGAATCAATTCTTCGCAGTGGAAACCTATCGATTACTGGAAAGTGGAGGAACCTGTTGACGGACAGGATGTTTATACAACGATCGACCTCAGAATTCAGGATATTGCACATTCAGCATTAGAAAAACAACTGATCAATTTTGAAGCGAAACACGGTACGGTAATCGTCATGGAAGTGGAAACAGGTAAAGTTCGTGCTTTGGTTAACCTTCAGAAAGATGACGAAGGAGAGTATGTGGATTCTTACAACTATGCCATAAAAGATAATATCGAACCGGGATCTACTTTTAAAGTAATTTCACTTTTAGCTGCAATGGATGACGGTTTCATCGATGAAAAAACAACTGTCAACGTTGGAAACGGAATTTGGTCTTACGCAAAACAGAGAATTACAGACGGTCATGGTGGCGGAACTTACGATATCAGTGATGTTTTGGCAAAATCCAGCAATGTAGGAACAGCTAAACTGATCACTCAATATTATGCTGATAAGCCTCAGATATTTTTAGATCATTTAAAAAGATGGAAGCTTTTCGATAAAATGGATATCGAATTACCGGGAATCACAAAACCAAGAATTCTTACTCCAAAAAGTAAAAGTTGGAATGCGGCAACTCTGGCTTCAATTGGCTACGGATATGCCACCAATATTAATCTTCTGCAGCTTGCAACTTTCTATAATGGTGTTGCCAATAAAGGAAAAATGGTAAAACCGCTTTTCATTGATAAAATCATGCAGAATGGGAAACTCACCTTTGAAGCGCAGCCTCAGGTCATGGTAAAAAAGATGGCTTCAGAGAAAGCAATTCAGATGATGACAAGTGCTTTAACGAAAGCTGTTGAGAAAGGAACCGGAAGAAGTATTTTCACACCGAATCTAAAAATGGCAGGGAAAACCGGAACTGCAAGATTCGAGTACTGGTTGCCTGGCCCTATGAAATACAGAGCATCATTTGCAGGGTTTTATCCGGCAGATAATCCCAAATATACTTGCTACGTCATGATCAGCGAGCCAAATGTTTCAAAGGGGTTCTACGGAGGAACTGTTTCTGCGCCTGTATTTAAAGAAATCGCAGGGAAAACATTCCTGAAGACACCGCAGAATATTGAAAAAGAAATGTTGGTCGACAGAAAGGTTAATTTGAATAAAATGGTGGCTCCAAATGTGAAAGTTGCGGTCAATAACAAGCAGATGCCTGGCGTTGTAGGATTAATTGGAAAAAATGTCATTCCACAACTTGAAAATTTAGGTTACAGGGTGGAATTTAAAGGAGTAGGACGGATTAAAGAACAGTTTCCACTTGAAGGAACGATCATCAGCAAGAATCAGAGAATTTATTTGTCTCTGCAAAATTAAGATTTAAAATACTTTATACAGCGAAGCAACAGAGTTGAGACATGCTGACAATAAGTAAAAGATATTAAGAGGTGTGAAGCACCGGAATGTAGGTTTATGGAATTAAGCAAATTATTAGAAAGAATCCAAATTCTGGAAACAATAGGAAATCCTGAAAAAGAAGTTTCAGCTTTGGTATTCGACAGCAGAAAAGTGACCCAAAACTCTTTGTATATTGCAGTGAGAGGAACGGTTGCGGATGGTCATTCCTACATTGCATCATCTGTTGAAAAAGGAGCAACAGTTATTGTCTGCGAAGAGTTTCCGGAAAATTTAGATGAAAATATTACCTACATCAAAGTAAAAGACTCATCAAAAACTTTAGGCCATCTTGCTTCCAATTTTTACGGAAATCCGTCAGGAAAATTAAAGTTAATCGGGGTTACCGGTACCAACGGGAAAACCTCTGTTTCCACTTTGCTGTTTGATGTTTTTAAAAACTTAGGCTACGATTCAGCTTTACTTTCAACGGTAGAAATCAGAATTGGAGATGAAAAAATTCCTGCAACACACACTACACCTGATGTGATTACCATCAATCAGATTTTGGCAAAAGCAGTAGAAGCGGGTTGCGAATTTGCTTTTATGGAAGTCAGTTCACACGGTATTTCTCAAAACAGAATTGAGGGTTTAACCTTTAAAATCGCCGGTTTTACCAATCTTACACACGATCATTTAGATTATCATAAAACGTTTGACGAATATTTAAAAACGAAAAAAAGATTTTTTGATGAACTAAATAGCGAGGCGGTTGTCATTACGAATCTGGATGATAAAAACGGAAATGTGATGCTTCAGAACACAAGGGCTGCGAAGAAGTCTTATGCTTTGAAAACGATGGCAGATTACCACGGAAGAACTTTGGAAGTTGATTTCAGCGGAATGCTTCTCAATTTCAACGGAAAGGAATTCTGGACAACCTTAACAGGGAAGTTTAATGTTTACAATTTACTTTTGGTTTTCGGAATTGCTTCTGAATTAGGTTTTCAGCAGGATGAAATTCTTCAGGCCATCAGCATTTTGAAAAGAGTCAACGGAAGATTTGAAACTTTTAAATCCGACGGCGGAATTTTCTTCGTCGTAGACTATGCTCACACTCCTGACGCATTGGAAAATGTACTCGACAGCATCAACGAAATCAGAACCAAAAACGAAAGACTGATCACAGTTTTCGGTTGCGGAGGCGACAGAGATCATTCCAAAAGACCTGAAATGGGAAATATTGCCACTAAGAAATCAACTCTGGCAATCATCACTTCAGACAATCCGAGAACCGAGGATCCTGCAGCAATAATAAAAGAAATTGAAGCAGGCGTTGAACCTCAGAATTTCAGCAAATACACTTCAATTCCCGACAGAAGAGAAGCGATAAAAATGGCTATAAAATTTGCCGAGCCGAAAGACATCATCGTCGTAGCCGGAAAAGGCCACGAAAATTATCAGGAAATCAATGGTGTAAAGCATCATTTTGATGATAAGGAGGTCATCACTGAACTATGGCAATTAATGAGCAAATAAAATTAAATAAAAGCAATATGCTGTATTATCTATACGAATATCTAACGAGCCAGGGCATCCACATTCCAGGAATGGGAATGATGAAGTACATCTCTTTCCGTGCAGGAATGGCGGTGTTGCTGTCTTTGTTGATTGCTCTTATTTATGGTAAAAACATCATCAATTATCTGAGAGGAAAACAGATGGGCGAACTGGTGCGTGATTTGGGATTGGACGGACAAAAACAGAAAGAAGGAACTCCGACAATGGGAGGTTTGATTGTTATTATCGCGACTCTTATCCCTGTACTGCTGTTCACCAGAATTACCAATGTTTATATCGTTTTGCTGATTGTTTCGGTAGTCTGGATGGGCGCGATTGGTTTTATTGATGATTATTTAAAGAAAGTAAAGAAAAATAAAGACGGTCTCAGCGGGAAATTTAAAATCGTTGGACAGGTCGGTTTAGGACTGATTGTGGGCGTTACCATGTATTTTCACCCCGATATTACGGTAAAAAGAAAATATGCGGATGCTAAAGTAGTGAACAGAAATAATGTAGAACAGAATTTTTCACCAACTGAAAAAATCACCGTTTCCACAGTTCCGTTTACCAAAAACAATGAGTTCGATTACAGTGGAATTTTGTTCTGGATGGATGATGCAGAAGCTCATGAATGGGCTTGGATTGTTTTCATTCCAATAGTAATTTTCATAGTAACAGCTGTTTCCAACGGTGCCAATATCACCGACGGAATTGATGGTCTGGCGGCCGGAACGAGTACGATTATTCTACTCGCGCTGGCATTTTTTGCTTACGTTTCAGGGAACATCATTTTTGCAGATTATCTCAACATAATGTTCCTCCCCAACATGGGTGAAACGACAATTTTTGCTGTCGCCATGGTGGGTGCAGTGATTGGGTTTTTCTGGTACAATACGTATCCTGCTCAGGTTTTCATGGGAGATACCGGAAGTTTGATGCTTGGTGGTGTAATTGCTGTTTTGGCGATTATTTTAAGGAAAGAATTAATGATTCCTGTTTTGTGCGGAATCTTTTTAATAGAAAACATATCTGTAATGCTTCAGGTAGTGGTTTTCAAATACAGAAAAAGGAAATTTGGGTTGGAATATGCCCAAAATAACAGATTGTTTAAAATGTCTCCTCTGCATCATCATTATCAGAAAGACGGTTTTCACGAAAGTAAAATTGTTAACAGAATGATTATCATAGGGGTTATGATGGCAATTGTTTGTCTCATTACATTAAAAATGAGATAGAAAATAGCGGGAGTTGGAAGCAAGAAGCTAACAGCAAATAGCAAAAAGCAAGTTTATGAAAATAGTTGTTTTAGGAGGTGGAGAAAGCGGTTGTGGTGCTGCTTATTTGGCTAAAAAGAAGGGTCTGGAAGTGTTTCTTTCAGACAAAGGTGCCATTAAGGATAACTACAAGCAGTTTTTAACTGAAAATGAAATCGAATTTGAAGAGGAAAACCACGATGAAGAAAGAATTTTAAATGCAGACTGGATTGTAAAAAGCCCGGGAATTCCCAAGAAGGCTGACATGATCACTAAAATTCATGACAGAGATATCAGACTTTCTTCTGAAATTGAATTTGCCGCAGAATTCACAGATGCGAAGATCATTGCCATCACAGGAAGCAACGGAAAAACAACTACAACGTCGCTTATTTACCACATCCTTAAAAACGATGGATTAAATGTAGGTTTGGGCGGAAATATAGGCTACAGCTTTGCAAAACAGGTGGCCGACGAAAACCACGAATATTATGTTTTGGAAGTAAGCTCTTTCCAGCTCGATGATATTCAGAATTTCAGACCGTATATTTCTTTGTTGTTGAATCTGTCTAAAGATCACCTCGATCAGTACAATTACAACTACGAAGAATATGCTTTGGCAAAATTCAGAATAGCTGAAAATCAGGAGAATGATAATTTTTTCATCTACAATAAAGATGACGAAATGAGCAAAAATATTCTGGAAAAGTTTGAAATTAAGGCTAAAATGATCCCGTTTTCTACCAAAGAAAAATTGACTGAAGGTGGTTTTATTAACGGAGAAAATATTCAGATCAATTTGAAAGATCAGTTCACCATGAAAATTGATGAATTGTCTTTATTGGGAAATCATAATGTTGCCAACAGTCTTGCTGCGTCGATCGCCGGTAAAATATTGGAAATCAACAATGAAAGCATCAGGAATTCTCTGATGACCTTTCAGGCAGTTGAACACAGACTCGAAATGGTTACTGAAATTGATGGCGTAAAATACATCAACGACAGTAAGGCAACCAATGTTAACGCTACCTATTTTGCATTAGAAAGCATGAAAAATCCTACAATCTGGATTGTTGGAGGCGTGGATAAAGGAAATGATTATACAGAGGTAGAAGATTTAGTTAAAAGAAAAGTAAAAGCGATTGTCTGCTTAGGACTTGATAATCAGAAAATTATCGATTTCTTTAAAGGCAAGAAAGAGCTGATTTACAGCACTTCAAGCATGGAAGAAGCCGTGAAAGTTTCAAAATCTCTCGGGAAATCAGGAGATACGGTTTTACTTTCGCCATGTTGCGCAAGTTTTGACCTTTTCAATAATTATGAAGACAGAGGACATCAGTTTAAAGAACAGGTTTTAAAAGCCAATGGCAATTAGCCAGAAGCCAACAGCATAAAGTATGAACGAACAGATTACAGAGCAAAAATTTGAATTTCTGAAGGGCGATAAAGTTCTTTGGATGGTCATCATTTTGATTTCCATTTTTTCGATATTTCCGGTCTATTCTGCAAGTTCTAATCTGGAATACATAGTAAACAACGGTACGACAACCAGCCATGTTGTAAAACACATGTTTTTTGTGATTTTAGGATTTGGATTGATGAGAATGGTCGGAATGGTAAAATATGAGCACATTGGTAAAATAAGCATGGGATTACTTATTATCATGTGCGGATTGCTTGTATTAACGATGTTTACAGGTCAAACGATTGACGGAGCAAGTGCTTCGCGTTGGTTAAAAATTCCGGGAACGCCATTTTCATTCCAGCCATCGTCTTTCGCTTTTTTAATGTTGATTATTTACCTCTGCAGATATTTAACCAAAAAAATCATTAGAGAAAGAACAGTTGGAGAAAATATAGGCTTTATTTTCGGACCTATTTTATTGGTTTTCCTGTTGGTTGCCAAAGATAACGGATCTACCGCTTTGATGATATTAATGGTTTCGGTAATTGTTCTGGTTATCGGACAGCTTCATTGGAAGTATATTGCCGGATTTATATCAACTTCAGTTATTGCAATTATTTTGTTTTTACTGGTTGCTCTAAATACAAATATGATTGGTGGAAACCGTGTACATACCTGGATGAGCCGTATTGAAACATTTACCTCAAGCAAAGCCAAAACTGCTGATGTAGATGATGAAAGTGTAAAGGCTAAAAATTATCAGGTCATGCAGGCGAAAGCAGCAATAGTTCACGGTGGAGTTACCGGGATGGGGCCTGGAAAAAGTGCTTTAAAACAAATGTTACCCCAGTCGGCATCCGATTTTATTTTTGCCATCATCGTTGAAGAATATGGACTTTTCGGTTCAGCTTTTCTAATCATTCTGTATATGATTATGATTGTGAGAATTGTAATGATTGCCAGTAAAATGCCCGCATTTTTCGGATCGTTGCTGGTGCTGAGTATCGGTGTGATGATTTTTGTGCAGTTGGCGGTAAACATCGCCGTTGCTGTAAACTTGATTCCGGTTACAGGACAGCCGCTGCCATTGATCAGTTACGGTGGAACTTCAATGTTGGTTACCTATATTCAGCTTGGATTAGTTCTAAGTGTAAGCTCAAGAATACAGGTATATGATGAAGAAGGAATAGGCAGAAAACAAAGCATCGTCGAAATAAATGATATTGCTTAAAACAAAATAATATGGAAACAAGAAAAATTACTTTTACAGATATCAACGATTCGCAAATCAATGTAATTTTTGACAGAACCGAAGAAATCATCAGTTTTCTTGAAACTTTCAGGTTGGAAGTTGGTGAAGTGATAGAGCTTAACGATGCGATGTACACAGTGAAAGCTATTTCCAAAAAAGAAAATGATACTGAAAACGAAATTTTGGTAGATGTAGAATTTATTGATTTAATTGAAAATCAACCTACAGCATAATATTTTTAAAATGAACAGGACATTAAAAATTCTAATGAGCGGCGGCGGAACAGGAGGACACATCTTCCCGGCAATCGCTATTGCAGATGAAATCAAAAAAAGATTTCCTGATGCAGAATTTTTGTTCATCGGTGCCAACGGAAAAATGGAAATGGAGAAAGTTCCGCAGGCAGGTTATAAAATAGAAGGTTTAAACATCGCAGGTTTCGACAGGGGAAATCTGATGAAAAATATAGGATTACCATTCAAACTCATTTCAAGTCTGATAAGAGCAAGAAAAATTATTAAAGAATTTAAACCTGATTTTGCTGTGGGAACGGGAGGTTTTGCAAGCGGACCTGCCTTATTTATGGCAGCGAAAATGGGAATTTCCACTTTTATTCAGGAGCAGAATTCTTTACCTGGAAAGACCAATACGGCCAACAGTAAAAAGGCGAAAGCAATTTTTACAGCCTATCCAAATATGGAGAAGTTTTTCAATGGAACTAAAACTTACTTCCTTGGAAATCCTGTCCGTCACAATGTAATTTCGAATTTGACGGACTCTGCAAGTGCAAAGGAAAAATTAGGTTTAGACAAAAATAAATTAACGATTCTTTCAGTTGGAGGATCTCAGGGTTCAAGAACTCTAAACAATGGCTGGAAAGACAATTTAGAAAACCTGAAAGAAAAAGGTTATCAATTGATTTGGCAAACTGGGAAATTGGACTTTGCGGAGATAACTTCCAGCCTCCAGCCTCCAGCTTCCATCCAAATTAAGGAGTTTATCTCAGATATGGCAACCGCCTATTCTGCAGCAGACGTGATCGTTTCCAGAGCAGGAGCAATTGCGATTTCAGAACTGGCGATGGCAAAAAAGCCCGTGATATTGCTTCCGTTACCAACTGCCGCAGAAGATCATCAAACTAAAAATGCGATGAATCTTGTTGAAAAAAACGCAGCACGAATGGTTAAAGATGTTGAAATGAAAGATAAATTTTGGAATACGCTTTCAGAAATCTGCGAAAACGAAAATGTAAGAAAAGAAATGTCAGACAATCTTAAATATTTTGCCAAACCCAATGCGGCGAAAGAGATTGTGGATGAGATATTTAAAATAATAAAGTAATGATAAAAGGACTTTCAACATATCGAAAATTCATTTATGAAGATGATGCTTTAGAATTAATGGAAATTCTGAAACAGAACCATATTACTTACGAATTGGTTAATAATTCGTCTCAGTTAGATTCTAATTTTGGAGGAGACATAAATACAAAACAGTTTGAGCTAAAAATTCACAGAGAAGATTTTGTTATAGCTGAAAATCTGGAAGAAGAGCTACTTAAAAATGAAATAGAAAATGTAGCGGAAGATTATCATTTGTTTGATTATTCTGATGAAGAATTGGTTGAGATCGTTACAAAAAAAGAAGAGTGGAACAAATTTGATTATTTACTAGCTCAAAAAATATTAAAGCAACGGGGGAAAGAAATTAATCCGGAGCTTTTAAAGATCATTAATAAGCAAAGAATTGAAAACCTTGCAACAGAAGAAGTAAGCCCTACATGGCTGATTATCATTGGATATGTATGTGCAATTCTTGGTGGACTTTTTGGGGTTTTTATTGGTGCTTATTTAATGTACTACAAAAAAGCAATGCCAAATGGTGGTAGAATGTACGGTTTTAGTAGAAAAGACAGAAGCCATGGACAAAATATTCTGATTATTTCAGGTATAGCGTTTTTATTTTGGATAGTAGTCAGACTTTTCAATTATAAAAATTATTAATAAAAATAATTATAAACGAATTAAACGTGTTGTTCTGATTAAATTGAGCAATTGAAGAATCTAAGTTGAGATTCCTCGTTCCTCGGAATGACAAAATGATGTTTAAAAATAGTAAAATATAAGAGACAGAATAAGAGAAGGTTAAGCAATTTAAAATCTCAAAATTCAAATCTCAAATTAAAAAAAATGAACAAATTAGAAACATATCAGAATTTTTACTTCGTCGGTATCGGAGGTATCGGGATGAGTGCTTTGGCGCGCTACTTCCATGCTTCGGGGAAGAATGTTTTGGGTTATGATAAAACGAACACAAAACTGACGCAGTTGCTGATGAGCGAAGGAATTGATATTGTTTTTGAAGATGTGATTGATGAAAAAATTACGTCACTTCAGAAAGAAAATACATTGGTGATCTATACTCCGGCAATCAAAAAGCTGGGGATTTTAGATTATTTTAATGAAAATGATTTTAAAGTAAAAAAGAGAGCAAAAGTTTTAGGTTTAATTACCGAAAACACCGACTGCATCGCTGTTGCAGGAACTCACGGAAAGACAACAACGTCAACCCTGGTTTCGCATTTGTGCAAGGAAGCAGATTTGCCGTTTTCATGTTTCTTAGGTGGAATTTCTGAGAATTTTAAATCGAATTTCCTGTTTAACGGAACAGAATTTTCTGTGGTGGAGGCCGATGAATACGACAGAAGTTTCCTGAACCTTTCTCCGGACTGGGCGGTAATTACTTCCACTGATGCAGATCATTTGGATATTTACGGAGACAAAAATACCATCGAAGAGGGTTTCAGACAGTTTGCGGCATTGGTCCCGGATGACCAACAGCTTTTTATTAGAAAAGGAATTGAGATCGGCAGAGCACACAAAACATATGCCGTCAACGAAGAAGCTGACTATTACTCAGACAATCTCCGAATGGATTATGATAAAATCTATTTCGATTTTCATGCACCAGCAAACGATGGTCACTCTGAGCTTATCGAAGAGTTTGTCTGGGACGTTCCTGGAATTCACAATGTAGAAAATGCAACGGTTGCTTTGGCAATTCTGCATAATCTGGGAGTTGATTTTGAAACGTTGAAGAAGGCGATTGCCAGTTTTAAAGGTATAAAAAGAAGATATACAAAACATATTTATCCGAGCGGTAAAATTTATATTGACGATTACGCGCACCATCCGACAGAGATCAATGCTGTCGTAGGTTCAATAAAAACGTTTTATCCTGATAAAAAATTATTGGTGGTTTTTCAGCCACATTTATTCAGCAGAACGAGAGATTTTGTGGATGGATTTGCTGAAAGTCTAAGCAATTCTGAAGAGTTGATTTTGCTCGACATCTATCCGGCAAGAGAGCTTCAGGAAAATTTTGAAGGAATTACTTCAGATTGGTTATTAGAAAAAGTGACTTTAGATAAAAAGGAAATTTCAAATTTATCCGAAGCCTTTGATAAAATTAAAGATAAAGAATTTGACATCTTGCTTACGGTGGGTGCGGGAAATATTGATACGCTGTACGACCCGATTTGTGAATGGTTGAGTAAAAATTAAAATAAAACAGTATGAAGTCCCTTTTGGGGATTTAGGGGATTATGAAAAACAAATACAGAATTTTAAAAATTGCCATCACAGTAATCATTCTTGGTTTCCTGCTGAGTTTCTCTTTGAAGAAATTTAGCGGTCAGAAGATTACAGATGAGAAAATTTCTGTAAAAATGAATGAGAAAACGCCGGTTTATTTTATTGATGAGAAAGATATTAAACAGATTGTCATTAAAGAAAACCCGTCTGGCAAAGTGGGAGATTTGAATATTCCTGAACTGGAAAAGAAAATCAACGCCCTTCCTGCTGTAGACAGCGCCAATGTATATTTAAATTTAAACGGAAAACTTCATTTGGATATCAAACAGAGAGTTCCAGTTTTCAGGTTAAATTACAATGGAAAAGATTTCTATGTGGACGAAAAAGGAACTGAATTTCCAATTTCAAAAACGTATTCCCATTCATGCATGTTGGTTACCGGAGATGTAAAAAAAGAGGAATATGAAAAACTGGGTGAGTTGGTTTCCAAAATTGATAAAGACGATTTCAGTAAAAAATATTTTATTGGGATTTCAAAAAATAAAGACAGCTACAATCTTCTGACGAGCGAAGGAATTTATAAAGTTGAAATTGGAGATTTAGACAATATTGAATTTAAAGTGAAAGGATTTAAAACCTTCGTGGAAAAATTTCTGGTGTTTCAGGACTCGCAGAAGTACAGTATGGTGTCCGTAAAATATGATAATCAGATTGTAACAACTCTGAATCCCTATTTTAAAGAAAACGACAGTATACTGAAAGCTGGGCATAAAGATTTGGCTAAAACTCCGGTTGCAGCAGCTCCAATAAAAAAAGAGGAAGTAAAAGCTAAAACAGCTGAGAAAAAAACAGTTTCAGCAAAACCTAAAGAGTCGGTGAAGCCAAAAACTGCTGTAAAACCAAAGGAGAAAAAGAAAACTCCCGAAAAGAAACCGTCAGTAAGGCCGAAAACAAAAGCAAAAGTAAAAATAGAATAAACAGAAGGTTGCACCTTTTAAATTAAATAAGTAATAAAATCAAATCGATATAACACAATGGAAAATCAAGAGTATTCAGTAGGTCTTGACATTGGGACAACCAAGATTGTCGCCATTGTAGGACGCAGGAATGCCCACGGGAAAATAGAAATTCTCGGAGTGGGGAAGGCTAAAAGTCTTGGTGTACACAAAGGTATTGTGAATAACATTTCGCAGACTATTAATTCAATCAAAGCAGCTGTGTCTGAGGCACAGTCGAGTGCAGGAGTGCCTATCCGCAAAGTTACGGTGGGGATTGCGGGTAAACACATCCGTTCGCTTCAGCATTCAGATTATATTATGCGTGAACATCCGGACAAATTCATCACAGATGATGATATTGAAGCATTAAAAGATCAGGTGAAAAAACTGGTAATGCTTCCGGGAGAAGAAATTATCCACGTACTTCCTCAGGAATACAAAGTGGATTCTGAAGGTGAAATTCAGGAACCTATTGGTATGCACGGAAGCCGTCTGGAAGCCAAATTCCACGTTGTTGTGGGGCAGATGGGAAGCATCAGAAACATCGCAAGATGCGTTCGTGAAGCAGGTCTTGAAATGGAGGCGCTAACTTTGGAACCTTTGGCATCTTCTGAAGCCGTTTTAACGAAGGAAGAAAAAGAGGCAGGCGTTGCCATTGTAGACATCGGTGGTGGTACTACAGATATTGCAATCTTCAAAGACAGCATTATCCGTCATACCTGCGTTATTCCTTACGGTGGCGGAATTATCACTGAAGACATCAAAGAAGGATGTTCAATTATTGAAAAACATGCCGAGCAGCTGAAAGTGAAATTCGGTTCTGCAGTGCCTGAGCTTGAAAAAGACAGTACTTATGTTACGATTCCGGGACTTCACGGAAGACCGGATAAAGAAATTTCTCTCAAAACATTAGCACAGATCATCAATGCAAGAGTGGAAGAAATTTTGGATCTTGTAAATACAGAATTAAAGGCTTACGGCGCATTCGATCAGAAGAAAAAACTGATCGCAGGAATTGTTCTGACAGGTGGTGGTTCAAACCTGAAACACCTTCGTCAGTTAGCCAATTATACCACAGGTTTCGACAGCAGAATTGGTTTTGCAAATGAGTATGTGGCAAACGATAAAAATCAGTATCTTAAAGGACCGGAATTTGCAACCTCGATCGGTTTGCTGATGGAAAGTTTAAAGATCAGGGATAAAAAATCCAATCTTCCCGAAGAGGAAATTATTGTTGAAGAACCAAAAGCAAAAGTGCAGAACGATACGGTTGCAGCAGCTGATAACGAAGCGAACAATGCTCCTGTACAAACAGAGCAGCCAATGTATCTTCCGCCATCTGAGATAGAATCTCCAACTGCAAAAAGACTTGCTAAGCCCACTTTCGGACAGTCTTTAATGGAAAAGGTTAAAAAATTCTTTGAGGAAGTAGAGTAAAAAAAATATAAATGATGAATGATCGGCGATAAATGATGTATCCGGGATCATTAATCAAAAATCAATTGTTAAAAATATAGATATGGAAAATATAGGAACACAGGGATTTTCATTTGATTTACCAAAGGGAAATTCGTCAATCATAAAAGTAATCGGTGTAGGTGGCGGCGGTAACAATGCCCTGAAGCACATGTACGAGAAAGGAATTCACGGTGTAGATTTCGTGATCTGCAATACCGATGCTCAGACTTTGGATAACAATCCTGTAGCCAACAAAGTACAGTTGGGAACTACCATCACAGAAGGTCTTGGTGCGGGTGCAGATCCTGAAGTAGGAGAAAAATCTGCAATTGAAAGCATTGAAGACATCAAAGCTGCAATGGGTCAGAATACCAAAATGGTCTTCATCACTGCCGGAATGGGCGGTGGTACGGGTACCGGTGCAGCTCCTGTTATTGCAAAAGTGGCAAAAGACATGGGAATCCTTACCGTAGGAATCGTAACCGTGCCTTTCAGCTTTGAAGGAAAAAGAAGACTGGATCAGGCAGAACTGGGTCTTGAAAAATTAAGAAATAACGTTGATTCACTTATTGTCATCAACAATGATAAATTAAGACAGCAGTTCGGAAATTTAGGTTTCAAACAGGGATTCTCAAAAGCCGATGAAGTGTTAACCAACGCTGCAAAAGGGATGGCAGAAGTTATTACAGGTTATTTTGATGTAAACATTGACTTCCGTGATGCTAAATCTGTACTTCAGAATTCAGGTACAGCTTTGATGTCTACCGGTATGGCTTCAGGCGAAAACAAAGCTGAGGAAGCTGTGAAAAAAGCTTTAGACTCTCCGCTATTGAACGACAACAAAATTACAGGTGCAAGAAACGTGTTATTGTTGATCAGAAGTGGTGTGGAAGAAGCTACAATGGACGAAATCGGAATCATCATGGATTATATCCAGAAAGAAGCGGGTCACACAGCCGATATCATCTTCGGTGTTGGTGCAGATGAAGAATTGGGCGATGCAGTAAGTGTATTGGTGATTGCTACAGGTTTTTCCAACGACAACCAAAAATTTTCCGGACCAACTGAGAAAATCAGAATCGGTTTGAATGATACTTTGGAAACACCTAAAGCTTCTCCATTTAAAACTAAGGAAGAGAGAGAAACTACGCCAGAACAGGGTTATGATTTTGGAGGAAAAAATCTTTTCAGATTGGATGATGAAGAGCAGGATTTGCCGCAATTTAAATTGCTGTCTTCTGAAAAAAAAATGATTATTGAGGAGGATGAAGTGGAAACTGCAATCAAATTCTCTGACAGAGAGGAAGATACGGCAGATGGTTTTACACACAGCTGGAAAAACGATGAGCCGGCACGCGATGAAAGCGTAAATCTGTTTACTTTCGAAGAAGATCCAAATGATTTGGAAATTCAGTCTTTCTCATTTGATTTTGAAAATAAAAAAGAGGAACCGAAACACGATAACTTCAGCAACAGTTTTACTCAGGAAAAGCCTGTAGAATTTAATTTTACTGTGAACGAACCTGTTTCTGAGCCAAAATATGATTTCGGACAACCGAAAAATGAAGTTGAAGTTTCAGTAATTGAGAAAACAACAGAAGAAACAACACACAAAGTTGAGACTTTTTATCACACTCCAGAGCAGCCAAAAACTGAAGAGCAGCAGGTTTTTGAAAAAAGAGTGGAAACAGAAACAACAAGACATACAGAATCTGAATTTTCTTTTGTAAATAAACCTGCAGACCAGGAAAAAGTATTGGAAAGAAGAAACAAGCTGAAAGAATTCAATTCCCGCTACCAAAGTTTTGATAAGCAGGATGATTTTGAAACAATACCGGCTTTCAAAAGAAAAAATATCTCAATCGACGGTGCCAACGCATCAGACCAGAACATCCACAGTTTTATGTCTGAAAACAACGAAGGCTCTATCCAGATCAGAGAAAACAGATTTTTAAATAAAGATGTAGATTAAATTAATGTAACAATGTAGAAATGTACCAATGTAACAATCTCGAATTGTCATGCTGAGCTCGCCGAAGCACTTCATCGGTAAACTGTTACATTGATACATTGTTAAATTTAAAGATATGAGTTTAGAACTTACCATCAGCGAAGCGATAAAAACAGCCATGAGAGCCAAAGACAGAGTTGCTTTGGATTCTTTGAGAGCTGTGAAATCGCAGATATTATTACTGAAAACAGAAGCTTTGGGAGCCGAAGTTTCTCCGGAGCAGGAAATTGCTATTCTTCAGAGAATGGTGAAACAGCGTAAGGATTCTTACGATCAGTTCATGGCTCAGGGCAGAAACGATCTTGCCGAAGTGGAAGATGCTCAGATGAAAGTAATCGAGCAGTATTTGCCAAAACAGTTATCTAATGAAGAACTGGAAGCTGAAATAAAGGCAATCATTGCCGAAACAGGCGCTGAATCTATGAAAGATTTAGGAAAAGTAATGGGAACAGCCTCAAAAAATCTCGCCGGAAAATCAGACGGAAAAAGCATTTCCGAGATGGCGAAGAAGCTGCTTTCTTAAACATGACTGATTAGTGATAATTGATGTTTGATATCATTCATCAATCACAGATCATCATTTATATTATTGGATATTCAACCTTTGCATATCGATTTGATTAAAGAAGCCCGGAAATTTATTTTCGGGCTTCATTTTGTTTGAAACTAAAACTTCAAATGTAATAGTTAGAGGGAAGTTTATTATTTGAAATATAGTTTACGTGAATAAATAATTCTCAAGAATCAATTTTCTTTCATGTAAAATCGGTTTTAGAATCTGTTCAAATTTAACAAAAATTTATGAATAAACAAATTGTATTGATTTTTTATCAATATTGTTTTTTGTCAAGTATTGAAATAGTTTTTATAAATCAATTAAAAAATATAATTATCGTAAATTTGGGTCGAATTTAAAAATGAATTAATATGTATCCACAGGATTTAGTAATGCCGATGAAGGCAGAGCTTACAGATAAAGGCTTTGAAAATTTAGATACACCTACAGCAGTAGAAACTGCGCTGAAGCAGTCAGGAACTACACTTTTGGTAATCAATTCTGTTTGTGGCTGTGCAGCTGGTGCTGCAAGACCTGGAGTTGTGTACTCTTTAACAGGAGAAAAAAAGCCGGATCATTTAACTACTGTTTTTGCAGGTTTTGATGTAGATGCAGTATCAGAAGCCAGAAAACATCTGGCACCATTCCCTCCAAGCTCACCTTGCGTAGCACTTTTCAAAGATGGAGAATTGGTACACATGCTTGAAAGACACCACATCGAAGGAAATCCTGCGGGAGCCATCGCTGCCAATCTTCAGGCTGCTTACGACGAGTATTGTTAGTAATATTTTTAATAATCTCAAGACCGCTGTACTTTTGTGCAGCGGTTTTTTTATACCCAACTATTTCCTGCATATCAAAGAATTGTTATATTTGTTGTAATGGCAACGAAAGCACTTTTCAATACGGTGGTCAATTGGTTTATCAAGCAGAGGATAGACCAGATACAGCATTTCATCGATCATCCGATAGATACTCAGAAAGGGATTCTCTTCTCGCAGCTTTTTCACGCGGAAGACACCGAGTACGGGAAAAAATATGGCTTCAACTCCATTTCCAGTTATCAGGATTTTAAAAATAAAGTGCCGGTGGTTTGTTATGAAGATTTTGAACCTTACATTGAAAAGGCAAGGCAGGGACAGAAAGACGTCAGCTGGCCCGGCTACATCAAGCATTTTGCAAAATCTTCGGGAACGACAAATGCGAAAAGCAAATTCATCCCGATCTCAGCAGAAAGTCTTGAATATTGCCACATGAAAGCAGGAAAAGACATGGTTTCCATCTACGCCAACAACCATCCGGAAAACCAGCTTTTTACCAATAAAAATCTTAGACTGGGTGGCAGTTCTGAACTGTATGCTGACTTTAATACCAAGTTCGGTGATCTTTCAGCCATAATCATCGATAATCTGCCTTTTTGGGTAGAAATTACAACTATTCCCAATAAAAAAGTTTCTCTGATGTCTGAATGGGAATCCAAACTTCAGGCAATCGTTTCTCAGGTGAAAAATGAAGATGTCGGAAGTATTCTTGGAGTTCCAAGCTGGATGATGGTACTTCTGCAAAGGGTTTTAAAAGAAACTGAAGCAGGAAGTATTTCTCAGCTCTGGCCCAACCTTGAAGTGTTTTTCCATGGTGGAATTAGTTTTAAACCTTACCGTGAGCAGTATCAGGGAATTATTGGTAAAAAAATAAATTACTACGAAATTTACAACGCTTCTGAAGGTTTTTTCGGCATTCAGGACAGATCAGACAGCGACGAAATGCTTCTGATGCTCGATTACGGGATTTTTTACGAGTTTATCCCGATGGATCAGTTTCATCTTTCCAACCCGAAAGTCGTTTGTCTGGAAGAAGTTGAGAAAGGAAAGAATTACGCGATGGTCATCACTACCAATGGCGGTCTGTGGCGTTATCTGATCGGTGATACCGTGGTTTTTACATCTACGGATCCTTTCAGAATAAAAATTACGGGTAGAACCAAACATTACATCAATGCCTTTGGCGAAGAGTTAATGATCAATAATGTAGATGCTGCTCTGGCAAAAGCATGTGAGTGTACGCAGGCAAGTATTGCGGAATTTACGGGCGCTCCGGTTTTTATGAAAGAAAACGAAAGCGGTGCCCATGAGTGGATTTTTGAGTTCAACAAACATCCTGAAAATCTGGATGCGTTTGTGGATCATTTTGATCAGCACCTAAAATCTGTAAACTCCGATTACGAGGCAAAAAGATACAATAACATCACCCTGAAACGGCCTGTGGTTCACATTGCCAAACCCAATCTTTTCTATCTTTGGTTAGAGTCTAAAGGAAAACTTGGCGGACAGAACAAAGTCCCGCGACTCAGCAACGACCGTGAATATATTGATGTCCTTTTAGAATTAAATAAATAAAAAAAACCGCAGGAAATCATTTCTGCGGTTTCATTTTTTAGGATTTGATTTGTTATTTATTCAAATCTTCCTTCAGTTTTTTTGCGCCTTCTTCAATTTTTCCGGCACCTTTTGCTGCTGCTTCTTTAATGTCTTTACCGGCTTCGTTCAAATCTTTTTTTGTTTTTTCAGCGGTCGCGTCAATTTTCTGTTTTGCTGCGTCAGCTTTAGTGTCGATTTCGCTCGTTGCTTTATCAATCTTGCTGTTGATGTCGTTTTTAGCTTTGTTTACATCTGAACTGTCAACGATTCCTGAAGTGTTGGTAGTTGTGGTAACCGTAGTTGTAGAACCGTCCGGATTTTCAATGGTTTCTGTTTTCGATGTTGATTTTTCACAGGCAGTCATTAAACCTAAACATGCTGCTGCAATAATGATATTCTTTTTCATAAGTTGATTTTATTGATTTTTTTGTTCTTTGTCTTTATTGTTTTCAGAAGATTTTTTCTTTTCTTCTTCGGCTTTCTTTTTATTTTCTTTTTCCAGTTCTTCAGTGATTTTTTTCTCCTGCTCCTGAAGTTTGACTGCTGCTTTTACAGAATCCTGATACCTTTGAGAAGACATTCTGATCTGTCGCATAACATCCACTGAAGTAGCACCAGCAGAAAAAGAATCTATCGCAGTAGTGTCATAAGTTGCTCTGCTTTCGTCAACTGCGGCCACTGCGGAGTTATCAGGCTTTTTACTGCAAGACAGTCCTGTTATAGACAGGCAGACAATTCCAAAGATAAAATTTTTCATAGAGATTCTTTTTTGAGAAGCAATTTATTTGCCACAATTTCAATTTAATTTGAAAATTTTAAGACAGCCGAAACAGGATAATGATCTGAAATTTTAACGGAATGATCCACCTGATAAGAAACAGGCTCTACCGATTCTGATGAAAAAATATAGTCTAAACGCAGCGGATATTTGTAATCATGAAAACTGGTAGCACTTCCTTTTCCCACTTTTACAAAGGCATCCTGAAGGTTTTTGCCTAAATGATAATATTCGTATGAATTGGGAACTGCATTAAAATCTCCAGTCATAATGACGGGGTAGGGCGAGCTATCTACATATTTTCGGATCATGTCAATCTGATCCTGATGCATTTTGAAAGTAGGGACAAGTTTTTTTACGATATTTTTTACTTTAGTCTCATCTTCAGCGCTGTTGCCGTTAAGCTTTACCATGCTTTTGTTGAACTTAAAAGGCTGAAGGTAAACATTCATCACTCGCACTGTTTTACTGTCGATTTTAAGATCTGTGTAATCAGCGAATGCATTGAAATCTTCACTGTAGAGACCTTCAAAAATCTCTTTGTAGCCTACAATTTCATATTTTGAATAGAGCGAACTGAGCGGTCTTTCTTTAGCTTTTTTTAAACCTGTAAACTGATAATCAAGATTGCCGTCTTCCTGCAGTAAAACTATATCTGCACCTTTTGCGTTGACGTAGTCTTCAATTTCTTTTTTACCAAATTTTCCTCCTTTTGTATTAAAAGTGATAATTTTCAAATCACCTTTTTCCTTTTTAGAACTGTAATTAACCCATCTTTGAGTGGCAGAAAAGAAAAACAGTCCGAAAATCATAAAAACAAACGCCCTTTTTTTCCACATAAAAATCCAGACTACAGTCAGTAAACAGTAAACTGAAATAAGGACCGGAAATGCCAGAGATAAAATATTAAACCAGGGAAAAATCCTCGGCGGAATGTACGCATTCAGCAGAACGCCAAATAGCAGACAAAGAATCCCAAGATGAACGATCAGCAGAACAATCCTTACAATTTTCATAATTTTTTAATTGAAACGGTAAAGATGTTTTTTCCAGATTTTAGCCAAAATAAAACCTACAATTGCACCGCCAACGTGAGCTAAATGAGCGATACCGCCACCACTTCCAGTGACACCTAAATAAATTGAACCAATCACAACAATTGGAAGAACGTATTTTACTTTTACGGGGATTGGAATAAACATAATGCCTATTTTCGCATCAGGGTAGAGCGTTGCAAAAGCAGCAATAACCCCAAAGATTGCGCCGGAAGCTCCCAACATTGGATTCGAAACTATAGATTTTAGTTTTTCAAGCAATTCTTTCTGTTCAAAAACGAGAGCTGAATCGCCTTTAATTTGTACTGAATTTCCATTGAGATAACTGTTAACATCAAAACCGAAGTTTTCGAGACCAGATTTTATTTGTTCAACCTCAATAAAGTTCCAAAGATTAAATAAGAAAAATGCACCAAGCCCGCTTAAAAAATAAAGAATCAGATATTTTTTATCTCCTAAACTTTGTTCTAAAATAGGACCGAAGCTGAATAAAGTAAACATGTTAAATAAAATGTGTAAAAAACCAGACCCTTCAAGAGGCGCATGCATGAACATATGCGTTACAATTTGCCATGATCTGAAGTTGGGAGAACTCGGATAAAATGCTGACAATGAGTTGTATAATTCAGGATTTTCTAAACCATACAAAAAGAAATTTGTCACCACATAAATCACAATATTTAAAATAATCAGATTTCGTGTAATCGGCGGTATATTGTTAAACATCTATTTAAAATTTATTTTTAAAATCATTAAACGGAACCTCAAAAAAACAACGCTTCCCATTAGGCAGATACTCCGGGAAACCTAATGCGGTAAAATCTTTGATAAGCTGTTCCGCATCTTTTTTGTAAATAAAATCAAAGCGGGATTTCGACTGCATTTTAGACCATTGATTCTGGTAAAACTGCATAAATTCTTCTTCGCTTTTGTATTCTAGAATTTCAAAAAGGTTTTCCAGAAATTTCATCACCTGAGTTTCCTTCAGGCCTTCGGGTACGCTGTCTATTCTCAGCACGCTTTCATGAGCAATTTTCATGTCAAAGCCGAGTTCCGGGAGATATTTTTTTATTGAGCGGTATTTATTCTTCTCAATTTCATTCATGTGGTATTCCAGAGAGAATAAAAGTGAGTGGCTTGTAGAATTTATTTTCCGTTCAGATTTACTGTTTTCGGAGATCACAAGTCGGTGCATCCTTCCCAAATCCAGCATCAGTGTTCTGTCGCCTTTGTTAAATAGCCAATAACCGTTGGGAAGTCTCATCAGATCTTCATCAAAATCTTCATCTTCAAAAAGGTTAATTTTTGAAGGCTCGGCAGAAATATTCTGATGATACATTTCTGCAAGATTCTGCATTTCTGCTTTGGTCACCTGCTTTTCTTCAGCAAAAGGATTGTAGTCGCGGTCTACCGTAATTTCAGGCATCTTCACAGAAACATTTGCTTTGCTCGGGAAGCTTTTCTGCATCATCTGGTCAAGATGTGGATCTCTTTCAAAATCCAGACTCGGTGCGATGTTGTAAATTCCTAAAGATTTTTTGATGGTAGACCTCATTAAAGCAAAAATAAGATGCTCGTCTTCAAATTTTACCTCAGTTTTTTGAGGGTGAATATTGACATCAATTTTCTCAGGATCAATTTCAAGATAAAGAAAAAACGTCGGAATAAAACCAGGCAACAGAAGTCCGTCAAAGGCTTCCTGTACTGCTTTGTTGAAGTAGGCACTTTTAAAAAATCTTCCGTTGACGAAAAGAAACTGTTCGCCTCTTGTTTTTTTTGCTCCTTCAGGTTTAGCTACAAAACCATGAAGTTTACACCAGATAATATCTTCTTTGATGGGTATCAGTTGTGGCTGTAGTTTTCGGCCGAAAATATCAACAATTCTCTGCATCTGACTGCCTTTTCTCAACCTGAAAATGGCTTCGTCATCCTGAAAAAATGAGAACTCAAGATTTTCATGAGCCAGGGCAACTCTCTGGAACTCATCAATTACATGACGGAATTCTATATTGTTGTTTTTAAGAAACTTTCTTCTCGCAGGAACGTTGTAAAAAAGGTTTTTAACCGAAAAATTAGAACCTTCAGCGGTCTGAGTCGGTTCCTGAAACTGAAATGTTCCCCCTTCAATGTAGATGTTGGTTCCCAAAGCGGCGTCTTTCAACTTAGTTTTTAGTTCAACCTGTGCTACCGCTGCAATAGAAGCCAAAGCTTCACCGCGAAATCCTTTGGTCGCAATTTTAAAAATATCTTCGGTGCCACGGATTTTTGAAGTAGCGTGTCTTTCAAAAGCCATTCGGGCGTCGGTTTCAGACATTCCTTTGCCGTCATCCACCACCTGAATAAGATTTTTTCCGGCTTCACGGATGATAAGCTCTATTTTGGAAGCACCGGCGTCGATAGAATTTTCCAGCAGTTCCTTTACAATGGAGGCTGGCCGCTGCACGACTTCGCCTGCTGCAATCTGATTGGCTACGTGATCCGGTAAAAGCTGAATAATATCTGACATAAAATAGGAAAATCAACTTACAAAAATACTCAATCGAAATAAGAATTGAGAGTTTTAGACTTTAAATTAAGATTTAATTTTCCACAAATAAACAAAGGTCATTCCTGTTTTTGATTTTAAAAACGAAAAGATGAAAGTGAGCTTGCGAAGATTTTTTGAGATTAAAATAATTAAATTGAAATTCCATTAAAACTATTTTTTAACAAACTTAGAGTTATATATTGATTTGTCTTTTGACTCTAGTTTTATCATGTATGCGCCGTTTGGGAGGTTTGAGACGTCTATAACATTCTCTGGACTGTTTTTAGATAAAATCTTTCTCCAGCTCATATCATAAATGGTAACTTTTTCAATTGGAATGTTCAGTGCCCAGGATATTTTATCAACTGTCGGATTAGGATACAACACAATATTTGAGAAGTCTTTGTCATTTTCAGAAGTTGATAAACTGCATTGAAATACCAAAACAGGTGTTGAAGTGTGGGTATCAATTCCATTGTTCCACAGTGCCCCGTAAGCTCCCCACGCCCAAAGGGTATTGTTTGATTTTAATGCAAATACGGCACAGTTTCCTGCTGCCACTTTTACCCAGTCGGTTTCAGTACTCATTTGGATAGGAGCCAGGGATGAAACTGGGACTGAAGTTCCCGCTGATGGAACTGTGCAGGATTTTCCCCATCCCCAAAGTGTTCCGTCGCTTTTGATTCCTGCCGCATAATTTTCTCCTGCCGCAACATCTTTCCATGTGCTGATTCCGACTTGTATAGTGGGAACAATGAGCGCTCCTGATCCTGTTCCGGTGGCACCTTCCACATTGTCTCCCCATCCCCAAAGTGTATTGTTGGTTTTTAACGCCAATGTAAAGTTTCCGCTGGCAGAAGTGGAAACTTTTTTCCAGTCGCTGAAACTTCCTATTTGTGTTAATGTAGAGACGCATGCTCCTTCACCAATGTTTGGGATTCCTATAGAATATTTATTATTTTTTCCTCTTGCCCAAAGTGTTCCGTTGTTTTTTATTGCGAAGGTTTTATTTGAGCCTGCTGCTATGTCTTTCCAGTCATTATCAGGACTTAACTGAATCGGCTGAGTATAGTAATTGTTAGGGGAGGGATTGGCTGCGGTCTGACTAAGCTCGCAAGCGTTGTTGTTTCCCCATCCCCACAACGTTCCATTGGTTTTTAGTGCTAAAGTATGGGCGCTACCACTTTTAACGGCTTTCCAATCGCTGTCTGTTCCTATTTGAATTGGGGTGTAAACTGCTGTAGTTGATCCATTTCCTACTTCTCCGGAAAAAATTTCTTCCCCACGCATATATTTTTCCGTTGTTGGCTAAGGCGGTAGAATGATTTACAGAATGAGAAAGTGATGTGAAATTTGGTACTGAAGGACGAAGCCATGGTGAGTTTTGAATCTGAGTATTTCCGTTTCCCACGTGGCCGTAATGGTTTTGTCCCCATGTGTAAATATTTCCGTCGGTTGTAAAAATAGAAACGGTTGTATAATCGAATGAAATATCACTTACACAATAATTATTTTGAGAACTGGCCAAATGCCATATAATGAAAGCGAAAAAAAGATAAATTTTATTCATAAGATGTTGATTTAGTCAAATATACAAAATAAATAGTAGATTTTGAAGAGGGGTATTTGGTTTCAATTGGAGGTAAAAAAAGTTTAATAAAAAACTCCCGCCTTCAAAAATGAGGGCAGGAGTTCCAAACTAAGTATATACAATTAATGTGTTTTTGAAAATATTACATCAATTTTTCTTCAAGAACAAGTTTAGACTTTTCTTTTCTTTTTCTTGGTTTTTCTACTGCTGCACTGCCGTGCAATGCGTCATACAGTTCAGACATCAGGTTAGGGCTTTTGTAAATTTTTGAATATCTGTAATTGGTTCTGAAGTGTCTGATATTTATTTTGTAAAAATCATATCCAATCACCACAGCAAGACATGCGCTGATGACATAAAACACTCTGAATTCCAAAATATAATAGGTTAATCCGGAAAATACGGCTCCACAGACGTAGGCTAGCATAATGCTCCAGAGAAGTTTGGCCTTAGCAACCATCTCAGGGTTTTTTCTGAATCTTTTCTGTGTGAACATTGAAGTCAGGATTCCCAAATCAGTGGTAGTACCTGTAAGGTGTGTTGTTTTCACTGAAAAATTTGAGATACTTGCCGTCAGACCATTTTGTAAACCGGTTGCGAAAAGCATTATTCCGACTAACACTTCCGCTTCCTCAAGTGTCTTCTGATAATACAGCTGTCCGTAAATTCCGACTGCCATTAAACAGATTATTTCCAGAATCAATGGGATGGAATGCGCCAGATACTTGCTTTTTCTGTGAAGGTTGATCACCGAAAGATTGGATACAAAACTTCCAAAAAAGAACATGAAAATCCACAGTCCGGCTATCAGAACCTGAGACCAGTTGCCTTTACTTATTTCAGCCGCAAAGACGGCATAGTGACCCGTTACGTTGGAGGTAAACGATAGGAATATTAACAGAGAGGCAATGTTTATAGTACCTGCCACAAAGGCAGTCAGCGTTCCTAACTGTATATTTTCCTTGAGCGTTCGGCTGCTGCTATAATTCCTTAACATTTTTTAATTCTTTTAATAATTAAACCTTCATTTAAACTTCTACAAAAACTTCTGCAATTTTTCCTTTTTCAGGCATGAAGTCCGGTGTAATAACTTTGATTTCCTTTGCTTCAATTAAATCTGTCTTTTTCAGAAAAGGAACAATATCAAACTTTCCGCTGTGATTGATTTCCTTTAACGATTCAGAGTAGTAGGCTTCCTCCACATCAGCCGCTTTGAGGTACTGATCGAATGTTCTCTGGAAGTATCCTGTAAAAATGTCGCACGTAATCTTGCTTACCAGATCAGGATATTTATTTTTGATGATGCTTAAAGCTTCGCAAAACTCCGCAGATCTGATTTTGCTTAAAATTTTGCCTTTATTGTTAAACAGCAAATCTCTGATGGAATCTCCGGCGTCGTAACCTGATACCAATAAGATTTTAAACTGTCCGCTGTCGTGTGAAGAATTTTTTTCTCTTAAAACTTTCTTCATTATATTTAAAGACTCCAGCGAAAAATCGGTGGCTATTAAAATGGTCTTGCTCATAATCTGTAGATTTAGTTAGTAAAAGATTTATTTACTCTACAAAATTATGATCATGTTATTAGAAGCCTTTTGGAAAGGAATTAAAATGTAGTTAAAAGGATTAAAATGGGATTAGAATTTCAAAGAAATTTGCTAAATCTGTGTTTCCTCATTCTTTAAAGTGGTGTATAACGTAGGGAATCTAAGCTGAACTGTCGTTCCCTGATTTTCGAACGAACTCACAATCAATTCGCCGTTGTGCATTCTCACAATGTTTCTTGCCAGAGGCAATCCTATGCCGTAGCCTTCGTAATTTTTTGTATTGGATGCACGGAAAAAGGGGTCGTAGATTTTATGCATTTCAGATTCGGGAATACCGATTCCGATATCTTTGATTATGATGTAAACATCTGTATCAGTAGCTCCCAACGATACTTTTACCTGCTGGAAATTGGAATATTTACAGCCGTTATTGATAATATTGGTCACTGCAAGATGCAGCAGCTGCTCGTTACCGGAAATTTTAAGTTTTTTGGGATTGTCCGGCAGCATGCTGATGTCGAGATAAATATTGTTTCGCGCATCCATTCTTCTGATGGTTTCGATGGCATCCCAAATCAGCTGATCTATTCTTACTTTATCAATTTTCTGAATTTTACCGTCGAATCCGGTTTGGGCAATAAGAAGAAGAGCTTTTATTTTTTTGTCTAATTTTTCAGCTTCGTCCAGAATAATTTCTAAAGTTTCCTTGTACTCCTGAGCACTTCTGCTGATCGATAAAGCCACATCTGCCTCGCCCATAATCGAAGTTAGTGGCGTTCTGAGTTCATGGGAAACATTTCCAATCAAATGGTTTTGAGTTTCAAAAGAAGTTTCAAGCCTTGTGAGCATCGTGTTGAAAGTATCTACAAGTTCATTCAGTTCTTTGTTTCCCGCTTGAGGTTCGAGTCTTAAATGTAAATTTTCGGAGCTGATTTCTTTTACTTTTCCTGTGATTTTTAAGATGGGTTTAAATAAAGTTTTAGACAGATAAAACGAAAAAATCATGCTGAAAAACATTGACAGAACCATGCAGGTAATTAAAGTTCGCTTCAAGAATCCTAAATAATAAACGACGTAATGGTTTTTTGCCGATGCGATCGCAATATAACTTCTGTTGTTGTATTTAAAACTCTGCCCGATGTAATAAAACTCGTTGTCGTTGTAGTTTGCCTCACCTTTTCTGATGATATTCTTAAAAAAAGTATCAGGAATATGTACTTCAGAAGATATTTTTTTAAAATTTGAATCCTCCGGAACAGAAAAGACATAATCTCTTTCCATCGGAAGTTCTTCGTCATTCAGGCTGTTGAGAATATGATTTTCGGGAATGTCAAGTTGTTTTTTGCTCTTTTCAATCTGAACAATCGTAGTGGTTCTTATTTTTAGTAATTCGTAAAATCTTTGATGAGAAAAATTAACAATGGAATAATATACCAAACCACCAAACAGAAAAATAATGGTTGTAAAAACGACCATCAGAAGAATCATTGTTTTGGTTTGATTATTTATTACTTTGTTGAACATTTTTTTAAGCTTTTTTTAAAACATATCCCATCCCGATCACCGTGTGAATAAGTTTGTTGTCTTCCTGAGTGTCTACTTTTTTGCGGAGATAATTTACGTACACATCCACAACATTGGTTCCCATTTCGTAATTAACGCCCCAGACGGCATCGAGAATTTCTGCACGGGAAATTACTTTTTCAGGATTATTCAGAAAATAGAGGAGCAATTTGAATTCAGTAGAAGTAAGCGAAACTTCTTCTCCTGCACGGACTACTTTTTTGGTATAATCATTCAGACTGAGATCCGAAAACTGGTAAATATGTCCGTTTTGCACATCATCTTCCTCTGAATCTGACGACGAACCTTTGTTACTTCTTCTCAGAAGTGATTTTATCCTCGCAACCAGTTCGATAAATTTAAATGGTTTTACCAGATAATCGTCTCCGCCGCTTTCAAGACCGAGAACGATATTTTCAGATGTTCCGAGTGCCGTTAAAAATAATATCGGAACATGCTTATTGGTTTTTCTGATCTCTTTGCAAACTTCCAACCCATTCATTTCAGGAAGCATAATGTCTAAAATGACAAGGTCAAAATCGTTTTCCTTCACGAGTTTAGCTCCGGTGAGGCCGTCAAATGCCACCGAAATTTCGTATCCGTTTTCCTGAAGTCCTTTTTTAATGAAAGAAACTACGCTGGTTTCGTCTTCAATCAGAATTATTTTTTTCATAGAGGTTCCTGTTTCACAAAAATAGGAAATTCATTTTAGTGTTCATGCTGTGAAATAAAAAAGCACCGATGTTTTTCGGTGCCTTACTGTTTGATTTGTTAAACTTTTTATGACTGAGATTTCTCAGCAGACTTTTTAGTCTTTTGGCTTTTGCCTTCCAATCCGTCTTTACCTTCATTTACATCCAAAGTAACTGTTTCGCCTTCAGATAATTGCTTGTTTACCAACATTTCTGCCAATAAGTCTTCAATGTATTTCTGAATTGCTCTCTTCAATGGTCTTGCACCAAAATCTTTGTCCCAACCTTTTTCTGAAATGAAATCTTTGGCTTCGGTAGTTAAATCTACTTTATAACCTAATTTTTCAAGTCTTGAATACAATTTAGCCAATTCGATGTCGATAATTTTAGAAATATCAGTTCTTTCAAGAGAGTTGAAGATAACGATATCGTCAATTCTGTTCAGGAATTCAGGAGCGAATGCCTTTTTAAGCGCATTCTCAATTGTACTTCTTGTTCTTGAATCTGAATTTGTTTTCTTCGCATTCGTTCCAAATCCTACACCATCACCAAAGTCTTTGATATCTCTGGTTCCGATGTTTGAAGTAAGAATGATAATTGTATTTCTAAAGTCAATTTTTCTTCCTAAACTGTCAGTTACATGACCTTCATCTAAAATTTGTAACAGGATATTGAATACATCTGGGTGTGCCTTTTCAATCTCATCCAAAAGAACAACTGCATAAGGCTTTCTTCTTACCGCTTCCGTTAATTGTCCACCTTCCTCGTATCCAACGTATCCCGGAGGCGCACCAACCAATCTTGAAACAGCAAATTTCTCCATGTATTCACTCATGTCAATTCTAATCAATGCTTCGTCAGAATCGAAAAGTTCTCTGGCCATTACTTTTGCCAGCTCGGTCTTACCAACACCGGTTGTTCCAAGGAAAATGAAGGTTCCGATTGGTCTGTTTGGATCTTTCAGTCCGGCTCTGTTTCTTTGAATAGCTTTCACTACCTTTTTCACAGCGTCTTCCTGTCCGATTACTTTTCCGTTCAGGTTACTGTCCATTCCGGCCAGTTTATCCAATTCGTTTTTACCCACTTTCGTTACGGGAACGCCACTCATCATAGAAACAACTTCGGCAACGCTCTCTTCAGAAACAACTTCTTTTTTCTCTTTAACGTCTTTATCCCATTGATCCTGAGCAGAATTCAGTTCCATCTGCAAACGCTCTTCTTCATCCTTCAGTTTTCTGGCTTCCAGATAATCCTGCGCTTTTACCGCTTTCTGCTTCATTTCTTTGATGTCTTCGATTTTCTTTTCAAAATCAATGATTTCGGTAGGAACTTTCATGTTTTTAATATAAACACGGGATCCTGCTTCATCCATCGCATCAATCGCTTTATCCGGTAAAAATCGGTCTGTAATATATCTTGAGGTCAGGTTTACACACGCAAGAATTGCTTCGTCGGTGTACACAACATTGTGATGATCCTCATATTTATCTTTAATCTGATTTAGAATCTGAATAGTTTCCTCCACATTCGTAGGTTCTACCATTACTTTCTGGAATCTTCTTTCCAAAGCACCATCTTTCTCAATATACTGACGGTACTCGTCAAGAGTGGTCGCACCAATACATTGAATTTCGCCTCTTGCCAAAGCAGGCTTAAACATATTGGAAGCATCAAGACTTCCCGTAGAACTTCCTGCGCCTACGATTGTGTGCAGCTCGTCAATAAATAAAATCACATCACGGTTTTTTTCCAGTTCCGTCATGATGGCTTTCATTCTTTCTTCAAACTGACCACGGTATTTTGTACCGGCAACTAAACTCGCAAGGTCCAGAGTGATTACCCTTTTACCAAAGAGAACTCTGGAAACTTTCTTCTGCTGAATTCTTAAGGCTAAACCTTCAGCGATGGCAGATTTACCAACACCAGGCTCACCAATCAGCAAAGGATTATTTTTCTTTCTTCTCGATAAAATCTGAGAAACCCTTTCAATTTCTTTCTCACGACCGATTACCGGATCTAATTTTCCGTCTCTTGCCAATGATGTTAAATCTCTTCCGAAATTATCCAGTGTTGGTGTTTTGCTTTTACCTGTACCCAGATTTCCGGTTGGCTTTCTCATCTGCTCGAAGTCTTCTCTCTCTTCATCATCGTCATAAGCACTCATTTGCGGTGCCTGCCCTGAATTCTTCAGCATTGTCTGATATTCTTTAGAAACACCCTCATAGTCGATTTCGTGAGCTCCCAGAACATTTGATGTAGGATCTTCATATTTATAAAGAATACCTAAAAGAAGATGAACGGTATTAATTTCATTGCTTTTGTATTGTCTGCACTCCAGCTCGGCACGTTTTACTGCGTGGTCGGCCATCTTTGTAAACGAAATATTGGGAACTTCCTCAGACAGAGGATTGATACCTGAAGCATTTAAAGTTTCAATTTTTCTTCTTATTTGTGTGAGATCCGCATTGAGGTTTTGAAGGATTTCTTTCGCAGAGTTTTCTGTTTTTAATATCCCCAAAAGGAGATGTTCTGTATTTAGAAATTCACTTTTCAGCCTTCTCGCTTCGCTCTTGCTTTGTTTGAACACCTGGCTCAAACCTTGTGAAAACTTGTAATCCATAATATAACTCATTAGAATAAATGCACCATTGCCATTTATTCAATATCTAAGTTACAAATATTTTACCAAAAAACAATGTCTGACTTTATGGCAGAAATTAGTTTTTTATCTTATTGAAAATGACTAAGTTTGTTTTTCTTAATTTTCCTCATGAGCCCAGAATTAGCATCTTACATAGGCTATGCCGCTTCTTTTTTCATTGTTTTAAGCTTCATTCTTAAAGATCTTACTAAAATAAGAATCGTCAATCTGATTGGCTGCATCTGTTTTGTGATCTATGGAATCTTTAGCGGAATGCTTTGGCCTGTGATCATTCCCAATGGTATTATTTGTTTTGTGCAGATTTATTACCTTATCATCGGGAAAAAGAAATAGCATGAAAAAGAAAATCATCATTTCAGCTTTCAGCAACTTATATACTGATCAGAGGATTGAAAAAATCTGCAAAACATTACACGAAAATGGTTACGAAATTGAACTGATAGGGAATGACTGGAACGGTGCCGAAAAAATGACAAGACTATATCCTTTTGTCAGAATTCCTTTGATTTCTAAAAGCCTGAAAACTGCTTATTTTGAATTTAACTGGAAATTACACCGTCTTTTAAAACAAAAAGCAGACAGTCATACTCTTTTATATGCCAATGATCTTGATGCTCTGCTTCCGAATTATTTAATTTCAAAAAAATTAAACGTCCCACTGATTTTTGACAGTCATGAAATATTCTCTGAAATGCCTGCAATTAAAGGTAAGGCTTCACAAAAACTTTGGCGCTTTTTAGAAAAGAAACTGGTTCCGAAGATAAAACTGATGATTACGGCAAGCGGAAGTTACGCCAATTGGTTCAGCAAAAAATATGGCGTCAAACCTGTCGTTGTGCAAAATGCACCGAGAAAAATCAATTTTAATTTTGAAATTCCGGAAAACAATCCCAAAATTCTTTTGTATCAGGGAGCAATCAATCCTTTTCGAGGAATTGATAAGGCGATTTTGGCGATGCGCCATTTAGATGATGTTATTTTTAAAATTGCCGGCGATGGACCACGGAAAAAAGAATATGAAGAGCTCGTAATCAAAGAAAATCTGTATGATAAAGTTCAGTTTTTAGGAAAACTTCATCCCGATGATCTTAGAAAAATAACTTTGGCAGCTGATTGCGGAATGAGTATCGAAGAAAACGGCGGCGAAAGTTATTTTTATTCGCTTCCCAACAAGGTCTTAGACTGTATTCAGGCAAGGGTTCCTTTAATTATGTCTGGTTTGCCTGAATTGGAAGGCATTAAAAACCAGTTTAATGTTGGCGAAATCATCGAAAATCATGAACCTGAAAACATTGCATTTGCCATTACAAAAGTTTTGAATATGGGACGAAACAATTATCAGTCTGAACTGAACAAAGCTGCAGATATTCTTTGCTGGGAAAAAGAAGAAATCAAACTGTTAAATGTTGTTGAAAACGCGCTTCTTTTCTAAATTTAGTATCTTTGCATAAAGAAAGTATAGAATGACCATTAAAGAAAAACAGCAGGAAATCATTGATGAATTTGCTTTTCTGGAAGATTGGGAGCAAAAATATGAATACATTATCGATCTCGGAAAAGAACTGAAAGGTCTTGCGGAAGATAAAAAAAGAGATGATAATCTTATTAAAGGCTGCCAAAGCAAAGTGTGGATCGATGCAGAATTTAAAGATGGAAAACTGTTCTTTAATGCAGATTCAGACGGTATTTTGCCGAAAGGAATTGTATCTCTTTTAGTGAGTATTTACAGTGGCCATTCCACGAAGGAAATTTTGGATTCAGATTTTGAATTTATTTCAGAGATTGGTCTTCAGGAATTTCTTTCGCCATCCAGAGCCAATGGTTTAATGGCAATGACCAAACAAATTAAATTTTACGCAGTAGCTTATCAGTTGAAATCTTAGTTGTGACCAGAATTTTAGCATACCGTTTTTCCGCATTTGGAGATGTTGCCATGACGGTTCCTGTATTCAGAGAATTTCTTGAGCAGAATCCTGATGTTGAAATTGTAATGGTTTCCCGAAGTAATTTTGAGAGTTTGTTTTCTGATATTCAGAATGTTAAATTCAAAGGAGTAGATCTTGATGATTATAAAGGCTTTTTCGGATTGAGACGGTTGGCGAACGAACTTCAGCGAGAGTTTCAGCCAGACTTTATCGCTAATCTGCATGATGTCATCCGTACAAAAATCCTTGACAAAATATATAAACGAAGGGGTCTAAAAGTCTTTAAAATCAACAAAGGAAAAGAAGAGAAAGAACATCTTACAGACGTCTGGAATCTCAATAAAAAGCAGTTGAAATTAACGGTTGAAAGATATGCAGATGTCTTTAGGGAAATGGGTTTTAAGCTCGAACTTTCACATCAGTTAAGACCTCTAACCACCGAAAAATCGGGAATAGGATTTGCCCCTTTTGCACAGCATCAGGGAAAAATGATGCCTCTTGAAAAATCTTTTGAGCTGGTAAAAATTCTTGCCCAAAAGTATAAAATCTACTTTTTTGGAGGCGGTCAAAGTGAAACAGAAACCTTAAAATCATGGGAAAGCCAGATTCCCAATACAGAAAGTCTTGCCGGAAAACTGAGTCTTTCGGAAGAATTAAAAAAAATATCCGAACTCGAACTGATGATTTCCATGGATTCTGCCAACATGCATCTGGCAAGCGTTGTAGGTACACGGTGTATCTCAATCTGGGGTTCTACACATCCTTTGGCGGGATTTTTAGGCTTCGGACAAAGTGAAAATGATGTCGTTCAGGTTTCGGATTTATCTTGCCGCCCGTGCTCTGTTTTTGGTGACAAAGAATGCTACCGCGGTGACTGGGCTTGTCTGGAAGAGCTCAAAGTAATGCGGATTGTGGAAAAGATTTAAAAATAATGATAAAACTTTCGGTCTGTATTCCTGTTTATAATTTTGATGTTCGTGAATTGGTTTACGGATTGAAAAACGAAATCGAAAGCCAAAACCTCTCTGCCGAAATTATTTTAATTGATGATTTTTCTGACAGGCAATTTTTTAGTTTAAATTCTGAAATTCAAAATGTTGTAAATGTGTTTGTTCCACTTGATGAAAATGTGGGAAGGTCAAAAATCAGGAATCTTTTTTTGAATTATGTTCAGGGAGAATATCTTCTTTTTTTAGACTGTGACGGGAAATTAATTCAGGAAAATTTTCTCAGAAATTACATCAATTTTCTTTCACAAAATTCTCTTACCGACGCTTTGTATGGCGGAAGAAAAGTTCCCACAGAAATTCCTGATCAGAAACATCTTTTACGCTGGAAATTTGCTGTAGAAAGGGAAAATCTTTCGGTTGAGGAAAGAAAATCTCATCCTTATTTAAGTTTTCAGACCAATAATTTTGTGATCAGAAAGAAAGTTTTAGACAAAATACCTTTTAATGTTTCTTACAGCAATTACGGTTATGAAGACTTACTTTTTGCGATGGATTTGAAATCTGAAAACATTAATATTCATCACATTGAAAATCCGGTTTTAAATAACGATGTTGAAGCCAACGAGGTATATTTAGAAAAAGTAAAAGAATCTGTAGCCAGTGTTTCTGCGATGTTGAAAACCGATGCTGTAAAAAACAGAATATCAGGTATTAAACTTGTAAAAGCATTCGAAAAATTAAACTTTTTCCCTTTTAATAATTTAGTAATTTTCTTTTTTAAAATTTCCACAAACTTATTAGAGAAAAATCTTCTGAAAGGCAACAAAAGCCTTCGTTATCTCGATTTATACAAACTTGGACTGCTTTTTAAACTGATGAAATCTTAAAATTTTATTTAAACTTATTTCTAGGCAAACCAATTTCATGCTCCTGCGGATAAGGCTTTCTTGAGGTCATACTTACATCTTCCCGCACCAATCTGTGAGCGTCATACCGTTTTCGGTTGTCATACGCATATCTGGGATCAGGAATCATCGGCATTTTTGCCATTTTGTGAATCGTAATCGTAGGAAAATGATAATCTACTTCCACTGTTCCGAGTAAAAGATAGCAGCCGCCACCCTGAAAATCATATTGTTTCAAGCTGTCTGGGAAATGCGCAGTGTCAAAATAGTCGCCGTTGACATCGATCCATGTTCCAAAGAACATTGTTCCTTTTTTAGTAGGGACATGCTTTCTTGAAATAAGATAGGCGAGCATTTTAACCTGTTTTTTGTGATTTTTCAAAAGATCTTTCACGAAAACCGAGCCTCTGTATTTGGTTTCAAGCAAATCAAAAGGAGTGGAAGAAACCGGAAATCCAATAATTTCGAGTTCGTCAAATGCATCTTCAAAAGGATCTCTTTTAAGTTCGGGAAGTCTGTATTCCTGTGGAGGTTCCTCAATCAGCATTAAACCTCTGTTTTCTGGTTTAAAATTAATGAGCAATAATCTGGCTTCCACCAAAAGTTCGTTTTTCCCTTTTCCTGTAAACCGGAATGCACCGATGAAAATAAGTGTTTGCACAGATTCTATCCCGATTGCAATTCTGCGGATAAAATCTTCAAGCGATATGTAATCGCCATTCTGCTGACGTTCCGAAACGATTTCGTGAGCTACTTTGGTTTCCAGATTTTGGAGTAACATTAACCCTAAATAAATGTTTTTTTCATGTAAACTGGTTTCAAAATCACTTGAATTGACGCAGGGTGGCTGAATATTTCCGCCGGACATTTTGGCTTCATGGATGTAGACTTCAGTACGGTAAAACCCACCCTGATTATTGATTACCGAAACCATGAATTCTAAAGGATAATAAACTTTTAAATATAAACTCTGATAACTTTCCACCGCATAAGAAGCCGAGTGAGCCTTGCAGAAAGAATATCCCGCAAAAGATTCAATTTGGCGGTAAGCTTCAGTCGTAAGTTCAATAGAATGTCCTTTTGCTATACAAGATTTAAAGAAATGCGTTTTCACTTTCTGAAGTGCAGAGAGAGATCTTCCTTTTCCACTCATCGCTCTTCGCAGAATATCACCATCACCTAAACTCAGTCCACCAAAATATTGTGCAATTTTAAGAACATCTTCCTGATATACCATAATTCCATACGTATCACTGAGGTGCTCTTCAAAAATAGGGTGAAAATATTCAAACTGATCGGGATGATTGTGCCGGAAAATATACTCCCGCATCATTCCGCTTTGTGCAACGCCAGGACGGATAATGGATGATGCCGCAACCAGTGTGATATAATCTTCACATTTTAATCTTCGCAAAAGGCCACGCATTGCAGGAGATTCTATATAAAAACAGCCAATCGTTTTCCCGACAGCTAAAAATTCATTGCAGACCGATTCATTTTTTGAGAGCGTCGTATCCCGAATATCAACATCAATCCCTTGTGTTTCTTTAATGAGTTTTACGGTGTCATTAATAGTTCCGAGGCCTCTTTGGGAAAGGATATCAAATTTTTCCAAACCAATATCTTCCGCCACGTACATATCAAACTGAACGATTGGAAATCCTTTTGGCGGCATTTCAAGAGCGGTATAATTAGTGATGGGCTCCTCAGAAATCAAAATTCCACAGGCATGCATGCTTCGCTGATTGGGATATTTTTCTAACAACTTTCCGTATTCATAAACCTGTTTTACAATTTTATCCGAATGATGCTCGTTCACTGATTTTGTGGCAAGAATATCTAGTTCTTCTTTCGGCAAGCCAAAAGCTTTCCCAACCTCACGAAAAATTGATTTGTATTTAAACTCTACATTGGTTCCGCAGAAAGCCACATATTCTTTACCATACTTTGTAAAAATATATTCGAGCATTGCATCACGGTCCTGCCAACTCCAGTCGAGGTCGAAATCGGGAGGTGCGGTGCGGTTAAGATTTAAAAACCGTTCAAAGTATAAATCCAACTCGAGCGGGCAAATATCTGTAATCCCGAGACAATAGCTTACAATGGAGTTGGCACCGCTTCCTCTGCCTACATGCATAAAACCCATTTTATTGCTGTGTTGAACAATATCCCAAGTGATGAGAAAATAGGCTGAAAAATTGAGATCACCGATAACTTTCAGCTCTTTTTCAACTCTTTTTCTGGCAATCTCATCTTCCAAGCCATATCGTTTTTCTAATCCCTCATAAGCAAGCGCATTTAAAAGCGTTATATCTTCTTCCCGAGATTTTAAATAATATTTTTTGTTTTTATTTTCTGTGCTTCCCCGTTCCTTATAGGTGAATTCAAAATGACATTCTGCGAGAATTTCTGTTGTGTTATTAATAATTTCAGGATAGTGTACGAATGATTTTATTAAATTTAATTCAGAAGTGAAATACTCAGATTTCCGGCAGATATCATCTTCATTAAGTTTTGAAAGAATCGTGTTATTATCGATGGCTCTCAAAATTCTGTGCAGATTGTACTCTTTTTTGGTGCTGAAAGTTACCGGATGCAACACCACCATTTTGGGAATCAGTTTTTTAAGCTCCGGACGGATCAGAAGATTTAATTCTTCTTCTCTGATGCCTACAAATTCATTTTCTTTTAAATTTTCCGGAAGATTGCTTAAAGGATAAATGACAAAAACCTGCTTGAATTCAGGAGCCATTTCAGACAATTCAATGCCATCGCAATTGTGAGCGGTGAGTGTTTTATTGACTTCACCAATGCCACTGAATTCTTTGGCAATGGCGATGTACAGAAGTTTGTTCTCTTTTCTTACTTCAATTCCGGCGATGGGTTTTATCCCAACATTTTTACATTCTTTTTTAAAATCATAAATAGCTGTGACTGTATTGATGTCTGTAATCACCAATTCTTTAATTCCCAGTTCATTAGCCTGCCTTACCAGTTCCTGTACCGATAAAGTGCCGTAGCGAAGACTGTGATATGAATGACAGTTGAGAAACATTGTATTTTAAAATTTAATTATTGACCAAAATCAAAACCTGAAGCTCTGCCCACGGCATCCGTTCCAAAGCGGTTTTTGAGATAGTCCATCGTCTGATAGAGATTCATCTGTTCTTCGGTATCTTCAAAAAGATTCATCTGATGATTTCCGTGAACGAGGTCTGTAAACCGCAATCCGATCAGGCGAATTCTCATTCTCCGCGTGTACAGCTTGTCGAAAAGTTCCAGTGCAACTCTTGATAAAGTGTGGTCTGCGGCCGTGTAGGCTACGCGGCTTTGCTTTGTTTCCGTATCAAAATTGGCGTAGCGTATTTTCACCATGATCGTTGAGGTAATCCATTTTTCCTGTCTTAGTTGAAATGCGAGTTTTTCTGCCATTCCGCTGAGAATTCTTTTTAATTCCAAAACATCAATCGTATCAGTCGCAAAAGTTCTTTCTGTGGAAACCGATTTTCGTTCAGAGTAGGGGACTACGGGGTTTTCGTCGATACCATTGGCTTTTTTCCAGAGTTCTTTTCCGTTTTTCCCGATCATTTGCTGAAGAACTAAAACGGGCATTTCTGATAAGGTATGGATGGTTCGGATTCCTATTCGTGACAAGAGCTGAAACGTTTTATCGCCAACCATTGGGATTTTCTTTACCGAAAGAGGATTTAAAAAAGATTTCACTTCCATTTCTTTAATCTCCAGTCTTCCGACAGGTTTAGATTCTCCGGTTCCTATTTTCGACACCGTTTTATTCGTTGAAAGGGCAAAACTGATGGGAAGGCCGGCTTCTTTATTCACAGCTTCGGCAATTTCCTTGGTCCATTGATAGCAACCGTAGAATTTATCCATCCCCGAGAGATCAAGATAAAATTCATCGATGCTTGCCTTTTCCATTACCGGAACTTTCTCCTGAATAATTTCTGTAACCTTGTGCGATAGATTTGAATACAGTTCGTAATCCCCTTTAATGATTTTCGCATCTGGACAAAGTCTCAGAGCCATGCGGATCGGCATTGCAGAGCGTACACCAAATTTTCGTGCTTCGTAGGAGCATGATGCTACAACACCGCGGTCGCCGCCTCCGATGATAAGAGGTATACCCTTGAGTTCTCTATTTTGTAGTCTTTCACAAGACACAAAAAAGGTATCCATATCCATGTGTACAATTGCACGATTCATGGTGTAAAATTAGTTACGTTTTTAAACAAATAACGTATATTTGTTGTTACAAATTATAACAATGTCAATTTTTTCAGATAACATCAAGGTTTTGAGAGGTAAAAAAATGATAACCCAACAGGAGTTGGCAGAAACATTAATTATTACCAGATCACGATACGTTTCTTACGAGGACGGTCGTTCTGAGCCGCCGTATGAGGTATTAATTAAAATTTCAAAGTATTTTAATTTAAGTATTGACCTACTTCTCACAGTAGATATCAGGAAATATCCTCTCGAAGAAATGTTGAAACTTCCTGATAACCGGATTGTGCTTCCGGTTGTGGTGGATAAAATAGGAAACGGAAGTATTGAAATTATTCCTCAAAAGGCTTCTATGGGTTATCTGAACGGATATGCCGATCCGGAATATATAGAAGGACTGCAAAGGATTTCCTTACCATTTCTTACTAATGGAAAATACAGAGCTTTTCCTGCGGATGGTGATTCTATGCCGCCTTTTAAAGATGGTTCTTACATTATCGGGAAGTATGTGGAAAATCTGAACGATCTGAAAACTGACCGAAGCTATGTTTTTGTAACGCTCAACAACGGTATTACTTACAAAAGGTTTAAAGCTAAAAAAGAAAATGCAGTCTCAGTATATGCAGACAATGCTTTCTATGAGCCTTATGACATTCCGTTTGATGAAATTGTAGAAATCTGGCAATATGCATCGGGGATATTTCCTGAGGAATTTGAGCCTTTTCTGGGGGATTCAAAAAATATTCAGATGATGTTCTCGGAGTTAAAGAAAGATATTAAAAAGCTGGATGACAGGTTTTCTGAGTTGAAATGATATCCAAGTGGATAAAAATTTAGATTAGAAGATTTCATTGAATTTTAAACATAAAAACCTGCAGAATTTAAAAAACGCTGCAGGTTATTATTTAATCAAAGTTCTAAAGTTATCTTACTTGCTGGAAAGTGTTTCCCTGCTTAATATCTCCGGAGTTATAACCTTTCATAAACCACTCTTTACGCTGTGCAGATGAACCGTGCGTAAAACTCTCCTGATTTACATATCCCTGAGATCTTTTCTGGATATTATCGTCGCCCACTGCTTCTGCAGCCTCTACGGCAGACTCAAGATCACCAGGTTCCAAGAAACTTTCTCTTTCGTTGGAGTATCTCGCCCACAATCCGGCATAAAAATCGGCCTGAAGTTCTGTGGCTACAGAAATTTTATTGAGCTCAGATTCAGAATAGCGGCCACTCTGTCTGGCGTTGTGGGTTTCGTTTAAAACACCTAATAGATTTTGTACGTGATGTCCCATTTCATGAGCCATAACGTATGCAATCGTAAATTCTGTGACTTTGGCTCCGAACTTTGTCTGTAGTTCTTTAAAGAAACTCATATCCATATAAACCGACTGGTCTGCCGGGCAGTAAAAAGGTCCCATGGCAGCCTGTGCCGTTCCACAGCCGGATGAAGTTGCACTCTCAAACAACACTACTTTTGCAGGTTTATACTGCATATTGTTTTCGGCGAAAATCTCCGTCCAGGTTTGCTCGTTCTCTTTGGTAATCATCTGAATGAAGCTCCTTACATTAAGTTCTTCTTTTGAAAGTTCTCTCTGTTCAGTTTGCTGCGTAGAGCCTCCTCCAGAAGAAAGAATCGCGGAAGGATCGCCTCCCAGGAAGAAAACAATCGCTGCAATGATAATGGTTCCGAGACCACCTCCTACTGCCATTCCGCCGCCGCCGAGGCCTCTCCGGTCGTCTACATTGTCACTTCTGTCGTTCGTCCATTTCATATCTGTAATTTTTTGGGTAAATTTAGAATTTTAAATAATATTTTTGTAGAAAAATATAACTAAAGTGAGAAAATTTAAATTATGTCTTTTAATTTTTGGTTTGATGACTGTCACGGCTTGTGATGAAACTGAAGAAAAAGAAGATGAGGTACAAAATGTAGACAAAAAATCTTCTGTGGAAACTGAACTTTCTGTACAGCATATCGATACCGCTGATGTTCTGATTACCAAACACAAAATCTGGAAAGACAATAAACTCTTCAGAGAAATTATTAAAAGAGATACAATTCCTGCGCTGGGAGACTCTCTGCAGGTTGTAGAAGATGAAAACGGAAATGAGCACAGCACAAAAGTGAAAAAGGATTACGAATTTTATATCACCGTACAGTAATGAAGAAATCGAAATCTATAAAGCTGCTTTTCGTTACCGGAATTCTTGCCGCCTGCTCGCAGGAACCACCAAAAGGACAGGCGCAAAATGAGAAAAAAGTCTATATGCGGTCAGATACCACAGCTTCCTATTCTCCGACGCATGGTTTTATGACAGGATTTTTGCTGTATCACGCCTTCCGTCCGTATGGAGCTTACAGCAACGGAGCTTATCAAAGGTCAGGATATTACAGCGATGCCATCAGCTCAAAATCGAATATCGGGAGAAGCACGCACAAAGGAAATGTAGTAAGAGGCGGACTGGGCAGAAGCGGTTTCCGTGCATCATCTTAGAATTTAAAAATGAAAAGAATTGCCTCGCCCTTCAGGAAAAACTGGGAACATAAGCTTGAAAACCTTGGTTTTGGCTATCATTCTATGGAAGATCTCTATTGGGATGAGAGTCATTACTATGAATTTTCAATGGATGAAATCAATGCAATTGAACGGGCAACTGCAGAATTGTGGCAGATGTGTCTTGAAGCTGTAGATTATGTGATTGATAAAAACCTTTGGGACCGGTTTAATATTCCTGAATATTTCAGAAAATATATCGTGACGAGCTGGGAAGAAGATCATCCGTCGATCTACGGAAGATTTGACTTTGGCTTTGACGGAAAAAACTTAAAACTACTTGAGTTCAATGCCGATACACCGACTTCTCTGTATGAAGGTTCGGTGATTCAGTGGTATTGGCTTCAGGAAATGTTTCCGGGAAAAGATCAGTTTAATTCAATCCATGAAAAACTGGTGGATTACTGGACGTATCTTAAAAAGTACATGAATCCGCATTATATTTATTTTGCTTCCCTGACAAATATTGAAGACGTTACCAATGTGGAATACCTGCGCGACTGTGCTACACAAGCCGGTTTTGAAACAGAGTTTATTCCCGTTCAGGACATCGGCTGGGCAGAAGATGTCGGAGAATTCATCGCAGCCGACAGAAGTGTAATGGAATATATTTTTAAACTTTATCCTTACGAATGGATTCTGGATGATGGTTTTGGCGAAAAACTGGTTAAAAATAATTTCAGATCTCAATGGATGGAGCCGGCGTGGAAAATTCTTCTTTCCTCTAAAGCTATTTTGCCGATTCTCTGGGAAATGTATCCAAATCATCCTTATCTTCTGGAGTGTTATTTTGAACAGAGAACTCTGACGGATTTCGTTAAAAAACCAATTTATTCCAGAGAAGGAGCGAATGTAAGCCTGCACAAAAACAGTGTTTTGGTAGAGAAAAATGAAGGCGATTATGCCAAAAACGGTTTCATCTATCAGCAGTTGTTTGAACTTCCCAATTTTGAAGGAAATTATCCTGTCATCGGAAGCTGGGTCATCGGTCAGGAATCTGCCGGAATTGGAATCAGGGAGAGTGTCAATTTAATTACCAACAATCAAAGCCGGTTTGTGCCGCATTTAATTGATCACAATAAATTGTTTATAAAAGAAAAGGAGCTGTAAAAGCTCCTTTGTTAGTCAAATATATTCCGTTTTATTTCCCAAAACCTATATCTCCTTTTTTCTCTGAAAGATTCTTTTTAAAATCAATCATTCTTAAAGCCGTCACTGCCGCTTCCACACCTTTGTTACCAAGATCGCCGCCACTTCTTGCGATCGATTGCTCCTTGGTATCGTCAGTTAAAACGCAGAAAATTGTTGGAGTGTCGGTCAGGATATTGCAGTCTTTAATTCCCTGTGCTACAGCCGAACAAACGAAATCAAAATGAGGCGTTTCCCCACGGATAACGCATCCGATGGAGATCACAGCATCAAACTTACGTTCCTTGCAAAGCTGCATGCTCGCATAATTCAGTTCAAAAGCTCCGGGAACTGAGTATAGTTTTATGTTTTCTTTTTTTACGCCTTCTTTCTCAAGAATTTCAAGCGCTGCATCACGGAGGTTGTAGGTTACAAAGTCATTCCACTCAGAAAAAACAATGCCGATAGAAAAATCTTCGGCATTGGATATATGAAGTGGCTTGTAATCTGAAAGATTAACTGTTGCCATGTTTTAGTTTAAATATTTAGACATTTCAATGTAAGAATCCGACATTCCGTTGTCGTAATCCTGATATTTTTCGTCAATTGTAGTAAAATATTTTTTAGCCTCTGCATTTTTCTTTAAACCTAAAGCCAAAATACCTGCTTTTCTTGTAAAATAATACGTTGTATAAGGGTCATTTGATGCAGAAACTGCTTTGTCTAAAAGGCTTAAAGCTTCAGTGTTTTTGTTCAGACCAGACTGTGCATCTGCCATTACACCATATTTCATTGCCTCTAAAGTCTTGTTGTCTGAAGAAAATTTGTCCATCAGATCGTAAGCTTCCTGAAATTTTCCTTCCTTGAATTTTAAAAGAGCCGCGTTGTAACCAGCCAGTTTACCTACTTTAGTAGAAGAATACTCGTTGTAAGTACCTAAAAATCCCGGATTTGCTGCAGATTTTCCACCTAAAGCTTCTTTATCTTTACCTTCTGTAAGATTTTTCTGTGCAGAAAGATAAGTTTTTACTGCCTCAGCATTTTTTGGAGCTACCACAAACTGCTGGTATCCGAAAAATCCTAATACGCCTAAAATA
>NZ_JACYFS010000003.1:0-101396 GCF_014837145.1 Chryseobacterium caseinilyticum | reverse complement strand
AAAGCTTCTTTATCTTTACCTTCTGTAAGATTTTTCTGTGCAGAAAGATAAGTTTTTACTGCCTCAGCATTTTTTGGAGCTACCACAAACTGCTGGTATCCGAAAAATCCTAATACGCCTAAAATACACCAAAAGCAATACCTAATGGTTTTGAATATTTTTCAAGGAATCTTTCTGTGTTTAAAGCTTCTCTGTCAAGGTCTTTAAAGAATTCCACTGTTTCTTTACCTTCCTGCTCGTTCGGAGCCTTATTTCCCAATTTTGCCATAAATTCTTAAAAATTGAACTGCAAATTTAATTGTTTCTGAATGATTTACAAAATACTTTGCGAGTATTATTAGTTTTAAATTTTAATATTCTAAAGTGCGGTAAATTTCCGCATTGAATTTCTTTAATTTTTCATCTCCTTTAAGGTCTTTTAAACCAATCAGAAAGCTGAACTGCGAGACTTCTGCACCTTGTTTTTCAACCAGTTTTGCGGCAGCTTCGGTAGTTCCGCCCGTTGCCAGGAGATCGTCGTGAATCAGTATACGCTGTCCTTTTTCAATCTGACCTTCACGGGTTTCAATCACAGCACTTCCGTACTCAAGGTCATAGCTTTCAGAAATGACCGGCGGGGGCAGTTTCCCTGCTTTTCTGATTAAAATGAATGGAACTTCCAGCGCGGAAGCAATAGCAACTCCAAACAGATAGCCACGGCTTTCTATTCCGCAGACTGCATCGATTTTTCCTTTGCTGAACTGTACAAAATCTGCGATCACATCTTTATAAAGCTGATGATCCAGAAAAATGGTCGAAATATCTTTAAACTGAATTCCGTCAATAGGAAAATCAGGAATATTTTCTATTGTCTGGTTTAATCTCTTTACAAGTTCCTGAGACGCCATTAAGGATTGATTTTATAGCTTGAAATTTTCCAGTCTCCGTTTACATTTTTCAGTCCGAAAGTTACTTTCAGAGCCGTTGTTTTTCCGCTTTTGTCAGTGACGTCGTAAGTTGCATTTACACTTGCAGCATTAGGATTGGATGCGTTGGTACTGATATTTTTTACAGAAACATTTTTTACCGCTCCAAAACCTGAAGTTGGGTTTGAAAAAGCATCATAACTTCCCCAACTTGGGTTGCTTGATGCGTCAAATGCGGCTTTCAGATTTTGAGAACTTACATTATTCAAAAATTTATTTACTGTAGCTTTTGGATCTGCTGTTGGCTGCTTTGGCGTTGCCGGAGTTGTTGTTGAAGGATCTGCAGGTGTTCCTGTTGGTGTGGTTACATCCGGGAAAGTTGGTTCTGTAATCGCTATGGAATCTACTTTTGGAGGTGCCGGCATTTTTAAAGCAGAAGGATTGACATCCAAACCTATTTTTGTCATTTTTAAAGTCTTCGCAGAGGTTTTTACAGATACGGTGATATCAATTTTACCATCGGTCACCCTTTCTGCCGAAAGCGAAGAAAATTTTAAATAAAATCCTTTAAAATTATTATCCAGCATGATATTTTTTGCGGTAGACAGTTTTACACCATTGTTGAAAACTTCAAGAGTAGTCTCCAAAGTGGCACCACTGAAAGAAACCGGATTTCCTGATGCATCTACCAGTTTCGGGATGATCTGTACGGCAGTCGGACCACTTCCCGTGTCTCCGGAATATCTTGTGATAAGATTTACAGAGCTGGCGCGAACGTCATTTGAATCTACTTCTTTCGGATTCAGATCTCCGAAAATATCCATTTCACCTAAAGATGGCGGAGCTGTGCTCGTCCAGTCCATATTGTTTTTCTGTGCCACCTGATCGGCAAGAGAAAGAATTTCAGGTACTTTTTTACCGTCAATCAGTTTGCCTAGAGCTTTCAGTTCATTAATGTCACCTTCAGCCTCTACACCGAAAGTTTTGAGTACGTATAAAGCTTCATTAAATTTAATCTGCTGCAGTGTGTTCAGACTCGACGTCATATCGTTAATGCTCGACTGCAAAGACTGTGTGGAACTTGCGTCTACATGGTCTTTCTTACACGATGTAAGAAGTGCGAGACCAGCAATCAGTAAAAAGAATCTAACCTTTTTCATATGTACGTATTTATTTTTTTCCTGGCCACATGCAATCGCTATATCATGTTTGTTTCTCCAAATTATAGCGATTTCAATGGATGGTGGTTTGTTGCAAATTTAAATAAAACCTTTTATATGAGCGTTTTTTATTTGGCGTTTTGTTTTTCCTTTAAATCATCTTTAAAGAATGAACTGAAAACAGTCTGCATATTCGGAAATGAAGGATCTTCCCAGTATTTTGTGCTGTAGTTGCTTTGGTTTTTGTTGTATTTTACTTCTTGCACACTATCTTTATCGGCATAATCAAGTTCTGTTGGGTGAAAATTTTTGTAAACAATCACCTGATTATAGTCAGCCTCGCTTTTATGCTTCAGTTTTATGTACATAATCTCGTTGTATTCTGTAAAATCTCTCAGCTGTTTTTTTGATTCTTTTTCAAATGAAAGGTTCATGACTGATCTGAGGTCATAGATTCTGTAGCCCAGGAAAGAAAGTTCTTTTTCCTGAAATGCCTCTCCCGTAACTTCAATCTCGTCTTTGAATGTGCCTTTGAGTTCTTTTATTTTGAATCTTCTCGTTTGATAGTCTTCATAATTTCCTACATTCTTCATTTTTGGCATTTCCATCCACGAATTGTAATCCCACGATCCTGTTTCTTTCTTCTCATTAGTAGCACTTTCAAGACGGAAAATCCTGTACTGTTCAACATGAATGTCTTTAACCTTTCTTGTTTTATTGTCGAAAACATAGGTTGCAACACCGTCTACATAGCAGTTAAGCATATTGTTGACCGTCACATAAGCATTAAAATTTCCTTTGATGAAAAGATATTTGGCGGGCTTTGATTTTTTAATGACTACAGTTTCTATTTCTTTTACTTTATCATTTAGTTTTACAACATCTTTATTGATCTCTGCATAAGAAAGTTCTGCCAATACCAAATTGTCATAGATAAGTTTAAATTTTTCCTGTTCAGGTTTAACAGCAGATTTTTCAATTTTACCATCAATGTCAGAAAAGCCGAGAATATTTCCGTCTTTGCCGAAAACAGAAACTTTGGTAAGTGGTTGTCCGCTTCTTTCAGAAACGAAAGTAATGGTTTGGGCAAAGAAAAAGTTCAGGACAAAAAGCAGCAGAAAAGAAGTTTTAATTTTGAAATTCATAGTTTATTTGTTTTTTTAATATTTATTATAAAGACGAAGAAAATCCGGAATAGTTGTCTTGAATTTATAATTATTTAATGAGTGCTCTCAATTTAGTTTTTGTTACGGGAGATTTATTCTTTGTAAAGAGTACAAAATATGTTTTCATTATAAGCGATAGATAACCTCCAGCATCCATCTTCCAACATCCAACCAAAAAATTCAGCACAAAAAAAGACTGATCCGAAGACCAGTCTTTTGTAATATATTCTGTGACGAAACCTTAGAAAGGATATTCGTAGATTTCAGATTCGTGAAGGTAAGGGTTACCTGTAGGAATCAGTTTCAGTTTAGACAATGCAGAAAGCACAGTAAACATAAACAGTCCAACTACAAACAATACCGCTCCTGCTACCAATAAAAGTAATTCAGGTGTTTTCCAGAAAGGACCAACTGTTCCCGGCATTACCATATTAAAGTAATCTAAAAGGTGACCGAAGATAACGATGCAGGCCATTGTAGTTACCACTTTGTAATTTCTCTTGATGCTGCTGCTTACCAATACCAATAAAGGTAAAAGGAAGTTGAATACCAACATCGGAAGGAAAGTAGGCGAATAGTGCTGGAATCTTCCGAAGAAATAATTTACCTCTTCAGGAATGTTTGCGTACCAGTACAACATGAACTGTGCAAACCACGTATACGTCCAAAGTAAACTTGTAGCGAAAAGGAAAACTCCTAAATCGTGTAAGTGATTGTCATTAAACTGTGGAAGGAAACCATTTTTCTTAAGATAAACACTTAGTAAAATAATAACCGCAACACCACTTGAAAGACAGCTTACCATTGAATACCAGATATACATTGTTGAATACCAGTGAGGGTCAATAGACATCAACCAATCCCAAGCCCATGCTGCAGAAGCAAATCCGAAGAATGCAATGTAACCAACAGCCCATCTGTAAAGGAACTGATACTCAACCAGAGATTTTGTATCATCTACTTTTTTAGACTGTGCCTTAAGTTTCCATGCAAAGAATGATGCTCCACAAACATAGATAAATGTTCTGATCGCGTAGAAAGGAATATTCAGGAAAATTTTCTTTTCAAACAGGATTACATCAAAGTGTGCTGATGTAGGATCTGTCAAATCCGGATCCATCCAGTGGAACAAATGTCCCTGGTGGAAAATGTTAAGTAACATAATCACAATCAGGATTGCTCCACCGAAAGGAATGTATGAAGCAATAGCTTCCATTACTCTCGTGATGATGATTGGCCATCCCGCATGAGCTGCGTGCTGAATACAGTAGAAAAACAATACTGCAGCACTGATTCCGAAGAAAAATACAGCTACAAAGTGAATAGATGCCAATGGCGAATTGTGAATCTGCATTGTTGCGTGCTCAAGATGAGCCTGCTCGTCCTGTGGACCCACCTGCTGGCTTGAGTGCGTAGGTGCATCATGACCTGAAGCGTGTACTTCATGCATCATGTGCTGAATTTTCTCAGTAGATAAACCGCTATTCAGGAAATAACCGGCTATGAAAAGAACCAAACCTACAACAAGAAGTATGAGAGAAGTTGATTTTAATTTTGGTGAAAAACTATACATTTCTTTTCTTATTTTTTAGTTTCAGTAGATTCAGTAGTTGTTGCTGCTGGCGTAGCCGCCGGAGTTGCTGCAGGTGCCGGTGCTCCTTTTTTGAAAGCATTCATCACATACATTGCCACTCTCCATCTGTCGCCAGGGTTCAGCTGTCCTGCATAAGATCCCATGGCATTTCTACCGTTTGTTAATACATAATGCACAGATCCTACAGTTACTTCTCTGTCTGCATAATTTGGTACACCGGCGTAAGCTCCGCTCTGTACGATTGGACCCTGACCATCACCTCCTGTACCATGACAGGCAGCGCAAGTACGCTCAAATAAGAATTTTCCTCTTTCGATATCTTTTTCGGCGTTTGCAGGATTCAAAGGTGACGTTGTTACTGCTTTTGAAGCATCATAACCAGCGTTATATTCATCCGGATTTTTTGGAAGTTTACCTTCAGCAAAAATACCGTCTTTATTCTGAGCAACTGATCCTTCTACAGGAGACAGACCTGTTGCACCGTTATTTTTTACAAAAGCAGGAATTTCGTTTTCATGATCTGAATAAGCATCCTGAGCCTTCATCAAAGGATCGTAAGCTACAGGAAAATACATATCCGGAAAATATACCAAAGGCGTACTGTCTTTTGGTCCGCATGATGTAAACAATGCTGCTGAAAGACCTAAAACGGCTGTAATTTTTAAAATATTATTCTTCATCTTAAGCATCTTTTACAGTTATCTCTTCTACACCGGTCTCAATAAGAAGCTGCTTTACAGATTCTACATCGTCTGTTACAAATTCCATTAAGAATTTATCGTCAGTAGTTCTTGGGTCAGGATTCTGTGCCGGAGCTCCAGGATACATTTTATTTCTTACAAAGAAGGTTAATGACATCATGTGAGCAGTACAGAAAACCATCAATTCAAACATCGGGTCGATGAAAGCAGGGAAGTTATTCACCCAAGTGAATGCCGGCTTACCACCGATATTCTGTGGCCAGTCGTGGTTCATGATGTACCATGATAAAGTAATACCAATGGTTACACCATAAAGAGCAAAGATAAATGCGGCATCAGAAATTCTTGTTTTCTTTAATCCCAAAGCTTTATCAAGGCCGTGAACCGGGAAAGGAGTATAAACTTCGTTTATAGAGATCCCTTTATCGTTGAATGCTTTAACGCCGTTCATTAAATCGTCGTCATCAGCATAAAGTCCGTATACAATTTTAGTGGTGCTCATCTCCTTCTTTTACTTTATAGGTTTCACCTGAAATTTTTAAGATACTCTTCAATTCAGCCTGTGCAATTACAGGGAATGTTCTTGCATATAATAAGAATAATACAGAGAAGAATCCGATTGTTCCCAAATATACTCCAACGTCAATGATGGTTGGTTTAAACATCGTCCAAGATCCTGGAAGGTAATCTCTCGAAAGGTTGATTACAATGATGTCAAAACGCTCAAACCACATACCGATGTTGATAATTAAAGCAATAATAAATGTAGCAATAATGTTTGTTCTTACTCTCTTGAACCAGAATAATGCAGGAACAACAAGGTTACAGATAATCAATGCCCAGAATGCCCACCAGTAAGGTCCTACTGCAGCTCCCGGAGAAAGATAAGTAAAGTCTTCATATCTAGAACCTGAGTACCATCCGATGAAATATTCAGTTGCGTAAGCTACAGTTACCATACCACCAGTCAATACGATTACGATGTTCATAATTTCGATATGATACATTGTGATGTAATCTTCAAGGTGACACACTTTTCTTGCGATTAACAATAGCGTCTGTACCATTGCAAATCCTGAGAAGATAGCACCCGCAACGAAGTAAGGAGGATAGATCGTAGAGTGCCATCCTTTAATAACCGAAGTTGCGAAGTCAAAAGATACCGTCGTGTGTACCGAGAATACAAGTGGAGTTGCCAAACCTGCCAAAACCAAAGATACCTCTTCAAATCTCTGCCAGTGTTTTGCTTTTCCACCCCATCCGAAAGACAGTAATGTATAGATTTTTTTAGTCCAAGGCGTTTTTGCTCTGTCTCTGATCATTGCAAAGTCAGGAATCAAACCTATGAACCAGAATACCGTAGATACTGAGAAATAAGTTGAGATTGCAAATACGTCCCAGAAAAGCGGCGAGTTGAAGTTGGTCCAAAGTGTACCAAACTGGTTAGGAAGAGGGAAAACCCAGTATCCTACCCAAACTCTACCCATGTGAATTACCGGGAACAAAGCTGCCTGTACAACCGCAAAGATCGTCATCGCCTCTGCAGATCTGTTTACAGACATTCTCCATCTCTGTCTAAATAATAATAATACTGCTGAGATTAGAGTACCGGCGTGACCAATACCTACCCACCATACGAAGTTGGTAATATCCCAACCCCAGTTAATAGTTCTGTTAAGCCCCCATGATCCAATACCTGTTCCGATAGTGTATGCGATACAGCCGAATCCGTAGATGAAAAGAACTAAGGCTGCATATAGTGAAATCCACCATAGTTTTCCTGCTCTTTCTTCGATAGGTCGTGCAATATCTTCAGTGATATCGTGATAAGTTTTGTGACCAATAATTAGAGGTTCTCTTATCGGAGCTTCGTAATGTCCTGACATTTTTTACCTATTTATTATTTATAACTTTATTTTTCTACTCTGTTTCTTACTTTAGTGTGATAGAACACGTTTGGTTTTGTGCCGATCTCTTCAAGTAAATGATATCTTCTGTTGCTGCTGTATAGCTTTCTAACTTCAGATTCTTTGTCATTCATGTCTCCAAATGTCATTGCTCCGGTAGAACAAGCAGCTGCACAGGCACAAGAATTTTTAAATTCGTTGTCTGTCACTCTTCTGTTCTCTCTCTTAGCAGCTAAAATTGTAGCCTGAGTTTCCTGGATACACATAGAACATTTCTCCATTACCCCTCTTGTTCTTACAACAACATCCGGATTCAATACCATTCTACCTAAATCGTTATTCTGATTAAAATCAAAACGGTCATTTAAGTTATAAGTAAACCAGTTGAAACGTCTTACTTTATAAGGACAGTTGTTTGCACAGTATCTTGTACCGATACATCTGTTATAAGCCATGTGGTTCTGTCCCTGCTTACCGTGTGAAGTCGCCGCTACCGGACAAACAGTTTCACAAGGTGCGTGGTTACAGTGCTGACACATTACCGGCTGGAAGATCACATCAGGATTTTCAGCTGGATTTTCTAAAGAACCTTCAATTCCAAGAACTTTGCTTCCGTATAATTCAGGAACAGCTTTATCTTGTGCAAGACCGTCATAAACAGTTAAAGTTTCTTTTGAAGAATAGTAACGGTCAATTCTCAACCAATACATATCTCTAGACATTCTGATCTCTTCTTTTCCTACAACAGGAACGTTGTTCTCAGCCTGACATGCGATGATACATGCACCACAACCAGTACATGAGTTCAGGTCAACAGATAAGTTAAAGTGAGGTCCGTCTGTATCATCAAAAGCATCCCAAAGGTCGATTTTCGCTGCAGGAAGTGCTCCGCTGATGGTGTGATATTCCAAAGGCTTGTTCCATCCTTTGTGTTCGTCATCGAAAGGTACGTTGATGAAATCTGCCAAAGGAACTTCTCTTGCAATTTCGTAACGGCCCATTAAAGTATTCTGAAGCTGTACTCCAGCAAATTCGTGGTCTTCTCCCGTCTTATCGATTTTTACACCGGAAAGAACAAGGTTTGAACCATCAAACAAAGGATAAGCATTTACTCCTGTATCAGCAGTAGCTCCGGAATTTTTCTTTCCGTAACCAAGCGCAAGACCTACAGATCCTTCTGCCTGACCCGGCTGTACAAATACAGGAACGTTTTCTAATTTTACTCCGTTTACTGTAAGGTTTACGTAAGAACCATCCAGCTGCATTCTTGCGTTAAGATCATTTTTAATCTCAAATTTATCAGCATCTTTTGGAGAAATGGTAAGGTAGTTATCCCAAGACATTCTTGTAATAGGATCCGGTAATTCCTGCAACCAAGGGTTGTTTGCCTGAGTTCCGTCTCCCATCGCAGTTTTGGTGTACAATACCAATTCTAATTCGGCAGGTTTGAAGTTTCCTAATTCAGCTAATGCCTGACCAGCGTTTCCGCCAGCGTAAGAAAGCATTGTTGAATTTGTAGAAGCTACAAAACCGTTATATAAAGCTTTGTTGAATGAAGTTCCTCCTAAAAGAGAACCTGCATTTGCTTTTAAATAATCGTAATAGTTATTAGCAGCATTGTTTTTTCCATTCTTCCAAACCAATAAAGACTCTTCAATCTGTCTTGATTTGTAGATTTTCTGGATTGTTGGCTGCATTAATGTATAAGCACCTGTCTGAGGTTCCATATCTCCCCAAGATTCCAACCAGTTGGCTACAGGAATTACAGCTTTCGCTGCTTTGTACATTTCGTTTTTCTTATCAGCAACAGCAACGATGTACGGTACTTTTGCCAGAGATTTTTTGAAATCCTGACCTTTGTGGTAAGAATAAATCGGGTCTACATTGTTTGTGATTAAAACACCAACCTGTCCACCGTTTACCCATCCTAAGAATTCTTCAAATCTTGCTTTGTCAAATTCTTTAAGGAAGTTTGCTTTACCTGTGAAAGCTACAGAACCTAATTTTTGGTTGATTAAGTGTGCTAAAACCTGAGCAGCTTTAGAACCGTCTGCAAATACTACAGCTTTGCTTCCTTTAGCCTGAAGTTCTTTTACGATTTCTGAAGCAGTTTTGTCAGCCGGAGCAGTTCCTCCTACGATCGCGTTGTAAACTTCAACCAAAGTTTTGTTTACAGCACTTGGCTTCAGTCTGTATCTTGAATCGGCATTTGCACCGGTTAAAGACATATTAGATTCAACCTGAATGTGTCTCAACATCGTTGCTCCCGGAGTTCTTGCAGCAGCGTAAGAAGTTTCAAGGCTTGAAGCATTAAAATCTCCTAAGAAGTCTGCCTGGAAAGCTACTACCAATTCTGAACCTTTAAGGTCATAAACCGGTAAAGCTCTTGTTCCGAACACTTCCTGAGCCGCATCTAAAGCTGCATTGTGAGGGAAAGCATCATAAGTTACCAACTCTGCAGTCGGATATTTTGCTTTAAATTCCGCAAATAATTTTTTGAATGTAGGTGAAGCAAAAGACTGAGATAAAAGAACAATCTTTTTACCTGAAGCCTGTGCCTCGTTTAATCCTTTAATAACGAAATCATCTACTTTATCGAAAGTTTCGTCTTTCCCATCCAGTTTCGGCTGCTTTACTTTATCATTGTCATACAAAGAAAGTACAGCTGCCTGAGCTCTTGCATTAGTTTTACCTAAATCGCCTGCTGCCGGGTTCGGATCAATTTTGATTGGTCTTCCTTCTCTGGTTTTTACCAAAACGCTGGCGAAGTCGAAACCGTCAAAATATGTTGAAGCGTAGTAATTGGGTACCCCAGGAATAATATCGTGTGGCTTTACTACATAAGGAATCGTTTTGATTACCGGAGCTTCACAAGCCGCCAGCGTTACCGCTGCTGTTGAGAAACCTAATAGTTTTAAGAAATCTCTTCTGGTTGTACTTGCATCGCTGGTTTCCGCTTTGTCGATAAAATCTTCTACCGGAATTTCTTCCTGGAACTCTTTAAGAGCCAACTTACCGTTTAAGGCAGGGTCTTTAAGTTCGTGAATACTTCTGAATTGTATTTTATTTGAAGCCATTTATACTTCTAATTTTTTAGTTATTAATAATGACATTTACCGCACTCAAGACCTCCAATTGCATCTACAGTGATCTTACCACCATCCTGAGGATATTGTTTTTTCAACTTATCGTGTAGATTTTTGAAATAATCTTTATTATAACCGTTGGTCATATCTATTTCCGTAGTTCTGTGACATTCGATACACCATCCCATCGTGAAATCATTCGCCATCTGCACAACGTTCATGGTATCAATTTTACCGTGACATGCTTTACAGACTACATCGATTTTGCTGTCAGGATTCTTCTTGTTGAAAGAATTAATGATCGCTTTTTCTCCGGCAACAACGTGCTGTGAGTGGTTGAAGTAAACGAAATCAGGCATATTGTGAATTCTCGTCCATTCTACAGGTTCTGTTTTTCCTGTGTATTTCTGTGCAGCAGGATCCCATCCGGTAGCAGCATAAATCTTCTGGATTTCTCCGTCGTAGAATGCTTTATCTTTTCCTGGCTCCATGTAATGATCTTTGTTGTACTCAGAAATAGTTCTGTGACAGTTCATACAAACGTTCATTGAAGGGATTTCAGAAACCTTACCGTATTTTGCACTTGAGTGACAAAGCTGACAGTCGATTTTCTGTTCTCCAGCGTGAATTTTGTGAGAGAAATAAATCGGTTGTTCAGGCTTATATCCTTTGTAAACGCCAATCCACATAATCCAATTCCATACACCGTAAGCAGCAAGGATTGCAAGAACTGCAAGAAGTCCTTTACCCACCATGTGGTATTTCTCGTAGATTTCGCTGAAAGATTTTACTTTAGATTGATTGTAATCAGATAATTCGTCAGACTGACCTAATTTTACCAATTGTCTCAACTTCAGTAAAATCCAAACTAAAAGTCCGGCAATTGCTAAAAGAGAGATAATCATGATTGTTGTAACGCTTTTATCAACAGGAGCTGCGGCTGCAGTTCCGTCTGCGTTGGCTGCACCTGCACCAGCTGCAGGTTTTGGCTCTTCTACAGGAGGATTAGTTGTATAAGCTAAGATGTTATCAATATCCGCATCAGAAAGATTTGGAAAGACCTGCATTTCAGTCTTATTGAATTTTTCAAAGACCTCATTGGCATACTTATCGCCAGAAGCTCTAAGTGCCTTGTTGTCTTTAATCCACTTATGAAGCCATTCTGTATCCAGGCCCTGCTCAGACTTCAGTCGTTCTACCACACCTTTCAGTGCCGGTCCTACTACCTGCTTGTCTAAAGCGTGACATGCTGTACAATTTGCTTTGAAAAGTGTCTCACCTGCTTTAGGATCGCCATCTTGCCCGTAAATTGAAGCACTTGTCGACAGCAACATACCAATTGCAATCAACGTTTTTTTGTAATGCTTTCTCCAACTAATCATTTAAATTATCTTATATTAGTAATTATTGAATTTGTAATCAATCCCGCAAAAATAAGATTTTTAAGAAGATTTTAACGACTGCTGTAAAAGGTAAAATGTCATTTCCGTTTAATTTGTAACTATTCTAAATAACCTTGCTTGCTATGTTTTTTATTATTTATAACTTTGCAGAAACAAGGTTTTAAATGAAAAAAATTATTGCGACATTTTCTGTTCTTGCCTTATGTGGTATTAATACTGTTGATGCACAGCAAGTTGTAAAGAAAGATACGATCTCCGGAACTGAGCTTGTTTTGACGATGGATTCTAAAGTGAGCGATGCTTTGGGCAGTTTGGAAGAGCGTTGTGAGAAATCTACCTACGGCAAATCTTTTGAAGATCCGGACAGCGAAGTGAAAAAACCCGCTAAAATATATGTTCCGAACCGTGAACTGACAAAAGCTGAAATCTGTGCAAAAAACCCACGGATTTTAGGTTTTAAAATTCTTATTACAACTGTAAAATCTAATGAGGAGGCTAACGAGGTAAAGGCCTATTTCAGAAAGAGATTTCCCAATCTGAAAGTGGAAACTGATGCCTCTTTAAGACCAAACTATAAAATTTTAGCTGGAAGTTATTTCTCTAAACAGAGTGCTTCAAGCGATCTTTCAAGAGTAAGGGAATATTTTAAATCTGCTACCTCAGTTCAGTACAGAATCTTCTGTTCTGAAGCGAAATAAGAAAAATTTAATTGAAAATATAAACGTCTGCAGTGTTGACTGCAGACGTTTTTTTTTTAGTAATACCGGTTTACAAAATCGAAAAATTCTGTCATTCGGTAAAAATTATTTAAACCCAAATACAGGGTCATGATAAAGATTGAGCAAGCTAAAAATGAAAGTGTTTTAGGCTGACTTCTGTAGATAAAAAACAGCCATCCTAAAATCATTGGATAAACAAAAACAAAGTGACCGCCGTAAATATAGGAAGTATGAAGGCCAAATCTGAAAACGCAGTGAATTGCGATGTCAACAGCAAAAGAAATCATCAGAATCTGTACAAGTTTGTTTTTGAAATTTCTGAAATAGCTCCAAAATATCAAAAGAAGTAATAATCCGATGAAAATATACGGAACAGCAGAAGTGTACACATCCATGAACAAAGCTTTGTAATAAAAGCCCTGCATATTGTGTTTTTCTCTGATAAAGAAACTTGGGAACAGAATATTTCCGCCAAAAAAGTAAGAATAAATCATATCCCAAACCGGAGTGGAATTTACATTCGAGAACTTTTCATACTGCTCACCAGATTTAGAAAGAATATTTTCATACTTAAAATTGATTCTGTTTAAATACAGCAAAACAAAAACAACGCACGAAATTCCAACTCTCAATGCGGCAAATCCGAATTTTTTCCAGCTTTTGAAAAGTTCTTTTTCAAATAAAACCGGTATGAAGATCTTAACAATATTCGTTACCGTCAAACCTCCCACAACTGTTGATCCTAAAACCAAAGAAAGTCCTGAAATTTTGCCGTCATTTTTGAGTTTTACAGCTGAATAATAGTTGAATGCTGTGAGCAATAGCAAAGTGTAGGTATAAGTTTCCGGTGTGAATGATAAAAGAATGCACGTTGAAAATAAACCGAAAAACAAGACCAGAAGCAAATTGATGAAAAGCGGTGTCTGAACAATGTTTTTTAAATATTTATACACCTGAACGATGCTTAAACTCACAATAAAATTGCTGATCCAGACCAGAAAGAGCCTGAATTCCATGCCCATTTTCCCGTTGGTGAAAAGGAAAATAAATTCTCTTATCCAATTAAAAAAATACCAGGAAAGCGGATGTCTTTCAAAACTTCCCCCAGTCATCACAATCGCTTTGTTGTCAAAACTGAAATAGGCATCCCACGGAATCCGGCTGTCGAAAACAATTTTGTAATGCTGCGCCAGAAAAGTCCCGAAAATACCGTAAGCTGCGAGGAAAAAAATGAAAATTCCCAGTTCAACAAAAGTGGAGGGAAAAATCATTTTAAAAAAATGACTGAGTTTTGATTGAATAGACATTCAGTATAAATTTCTGCAAAAATAGGATTTACAAAAGTCTTTTCCGAAGTCATAGAGGTTTAAATTTAAATTATGAACTGCAGGAAAGCATCGAACAGCCCGCCACACCTTCAAAACCGTCAGGTCTTTTCACCGAAAATTCGGGGAATTTTTCTTCGTAAGGGTTTTCTAAAGCGGTAATCAGTTTTTCAAGTAAATCTCTTTTTCCATGTTCAAGCTCTTCAATGCATTGGTACAAAAGATAATTTCTTAAAGTGAATTTCGGGTTATTTTCCTGCATCAGTTTTTTAGATTCCTCGGAAGAAATTGAGTTTTGGGATAATCTTTTTTCATACTCAGACAAAAAACTTGTGAATTTTTCAAGCTTTTCATCGTCGATCAATCCGTAAGAAATTTTTTGAAGCTGTTCAAAAGTTGTTTTTTGGTTGAAATGACTTTCAAGTTGGTTAAAAAACAGGGTGTAATCTAATGAAAGTTCCTGCATCAGGCTTTGCCATTGAGAAAAGAAATCATCATCGCCGGAAATCAGTTTTTCAAAACCGAATTTTCTGCACAACATCTCATCATGCTTTTTCCAGAAGTAAGTTCCGAATTCGTTTAATGTTTTCTCCAAAAACTTTTCATCCTTGATAACCTGAAAAAGTGAGTTGGCAAGCTGCCAGAGGTTCCACTGCGCAATCTGTCCCTGCTTTCCGAAAGCATATCTTCTGCCCGGCAAATCTGTGGTGTTTGGGGTGAAATTCAAATCATATTCATCCAACATCGAATAAGGACCAAAGTCGATACTTAAACCTAAAACCGACATGTTATCGGTATTCATCACACCATGTACAAAGCCCACGCGATACCATTCAACCATCAAATCAGCCGTTTTGGTGCAGACTGCTGTGAAGAATTCCTGATATTTCTGTTCGCCCTCAGATATTATTTCGGGGAAATAATTTTTAACAGTGAAATCAAGTAATTTTTTTAAAGTATCTGTTTCTTTCTGTGCGGCAAGAAGTTCAAAGTGTCCGAATCTTAAAAAGCTTTCGGCTGTTCTGATGACTACTGCTCCCTTTTCGTATTGAGGATTTCCGCTGTACATGATGTCGCGGACTACATTTTCTCCGGACAATGCCAAACTTAAAGCTCTTGTGGTAGGAACTTTTAAATGAAACATCGCTTCACTCATCAGATATTCCCGGACGGATGATCTCAAGACAGCTCTTCCGTCTGCGTGTCTTGAATACGGCGTGGCACCGGCGCCCTTCCACTGGATTTCAGACTTTTTGCCCATATCATTCTTAATTTCTCCTGCGTAAATCGCTCTTCCGTCACCGAGTTGTCCTGCCCAGTTTCCAAACTGATGTCCTGCATAAGCGGTTGCGTAGGTTTTTATATTTTGAGGCAAATCTGTACCGACAAGAAAATTTAGATCAGATTTTTCATTAAACTGACCGAGACCGATTTCATCAGATAATTTTTGATTAAATATAATCAGTTCGGGATTTTCAAAACCTGAAGGTTCAACAGTTGAGAAAAGCATTTTTGGTGTCTGCCGCTGCATGGTGTCTCCGGAAAAATCTCCCGGAAACTGTTCTGTGAAAGGTTGTTTTATCTGATTGAGATTCATATTTCAAAATTAATCAAAAACTTCATAAAAAAAGACCTCCCAATATGGAAGGTCTCTATAGTTATAGTTGAGTATTCTTATTTATTGAAATCTATTTCTTCAGACTTATTAAGATTCTCATTTACATTCTCTTCTTTTCTGCCAGGTTGTTTGGTGGTGTTATCGGCAGGTTTCGGATTTTTGATTTCGTCAATGGTCTGTAATCCGCCTTCGTCACCGTATCCTGAACTTAAACCTTTGAGATTTGTGCATCCGTCTTTCCATTCTGACGGTTTTACGAATTTGTCATCAGGTGAGATTTTCAGAGACTTGTCTGCCCAAACTTTCTTCATAAAGATAGCCCAGATCGGCAATGCCATTTTCGCACCCTGACCTTCGCCTGTTCCGAGGAAGTGAGTTGCTCTGTCTTCCCATCCTACCCAGGCTCCAGTTGCTAATTTAGGAGTAATTCCCATAAACCAACCGTCTGAGTTGTTCTGAGTTGTTCCGGTTTTACCTGCAATTTCAACTGCTTTAGAAATTCCTTTTCTTCCCAATTCTCCTGAAGCAGTTCCGTATTGTGCAACACCTTTCATCAATTCAATCATGGTGTATGCGTAATTAGGATTCATTACCTCTTTAGGCTCAGCATTAATTTCCTTGATAACTCTGTTGTTGGCATCTTCAATTCTCCAGATCATCTCCGGTTTGTTGTAGTTTCCGTAGTTGGCAAAAGTACTGTAAGCACCCACCATTTCGTAGATGGTAATATCTGATGCACCTAAAGCCATCGGTAAACTCGTAGAAATATCCTGAGTTACACCTAAATCCCGTGCAGTCTGAATAACACTCTGTGTTCCTGCCATTTCAGCAAGACGAAGCGCAACAGGGTTTTGGGAGTGTGCCAATGCATCTTTTAATGTCAGCATTCCGCCACGTCCCGGTACACTGTAGCTTCCTTTGGTAAACGTTCCGTTGGAAACTACCGAACAAGGTGTCATTCCCAGTTTCATAATTGCTGTCGCATAAACAAAAGGTTTGAAGGTAGATCCTACCTGTCTTTTTCCCTGTTTGATGTGATCGTACTGGAAGTGCTGCCAGTCGATACCACCAACCCATGCTTTAATTTCACCTGTTCCCGGAACCACAGACATCAAACCTGCCTGAGCAACCTGTTTGTGCCATCTGATGGAGTCCCATGGAGACATTTCAACTTCTTCTTCACCATTCCAGGTAAATCTTGACATTTTAATAGGCTTGTGGAATTCCATCATGATAGAATCTTCCGGCATATTTTCAGCTTTCAGAAGTCTGTATCTTCCGGTTCTCTTTACTGCCTGCATCATCACATTGTTTACCTGCTCGTCGTTAAGATAGTAGAAAGGTCTGTTTTTCCTTCTGTTCTGCTCGGCATCAAATCTTTTCTGAAGATCGGTAAGGTGTTCTTTAATTGATTCTTCGGCGTATTTCTGCATTTTAGAATCCAGAGTAACGTAGATTTTTAATCCGTCTTTATAAAGATTCAGTTTTTTTCCTGTTTCTTTTTCATAATCATCCAGATATTTATCTATTTCTTTCTTCAGATAAGATTTAAAATAGGCAGAATATCCCTGAGTAACATCTTTAATAGGATGATAATCTACCACAACTGGAGCTTCAATTGCTTTCTGATAAGTTCCGTTATCGATATATCCTGTTTTAAGCATCTGCTCCAAAACAACATTTCTTCTTTCCTTGGCTCTTTCAGGGTATCTGTGAGGATTGTTTTTGTTCGGGTTTTCCAGCATTGCTACAAAAGTGGCAGCTTCCGGAAGAGTAAGCTCTGAAGTTTTTTTATTGAAATAAATTTTAGAAGCCATCTCAACACCATTGGCATTGAAAAGGAAATCGAATTTGTTAAAATAAAGCTCGATAATTTCCTGCTTGGTGTATCTTTTCTCCAAGCTTACGGCAACTACCCATTCTTTCAGTTTTTGGATACCTCTTTCGATTTTATTTCTGGAAGCAGTTCCTGTAAATAAAAGTTTAGCAAGCTGCTGCGTAATTGTAGATCCACCACCACGCTTACCTCCGTATGCAACGGCTCTTACAACAGACTGCAAATCGATTCCTGAGTGCTCAGAAAAACGCTCGTCTTCTTTTGCCTGTAAAGCATAAATAAGATAAGGAGGAAGCTCCTGATATGTAATTGGCTGTGTTTTCTCTTTTTCAAATTTACCTAAAACCACCCCGTCTGATGAGATGATTTCTGAAGCCACAAAAATATCGGGATTTTCAAGCTCTTTCACATCAGGCATTTCTCCCAGAAATCCCTGTGATACTGCAAAAAATAAACCTGAAATTCCCAAAACAACAGCTAAGAAACCGATCCAGACAAATTTCACTCCTCTTTTCCAGCGGGTATCTTTCTTTTTTTTAGGCGGAAGCGGGAAAGTTTTCCCTTTGCCTCCGGAAATGTTTTTATTTTCTTCCATGTATGATTACGGTTTTGCCGTTTCTACTTTAATTCCTAAATCTTCAATGCCCGGCAGATTATCATTTCTCATAGCCTGCGTTACATTGATCTCATACTTTCCGTTTTTCGGAAATCTGTAGTTCACTTTATAAAGAAACAGGGTCTCCTTAGTATCTCCAAAACCAGTTCCCAGCCACTCGCCGTTGGGCTTTGCAAGAATGTAATTTAAGGTATCGACTTCACTTTTTTTGTTCTGAAGATCCTTGAAATCAACAATAAATCTGAGATTGCTGTAAGGATAACTGTCGTTGTTTCTCACAACAAATATAATATTTTTAGGATTTTGATTATCAGAAATACTCACATTATATTTCTGCACTGTTTTTCTGTTCCATTTTCCGTTTACAGGATTCATGATGACGTCTTCCGATGAAGAGCCACAGCTGATGAACAGGGCAAAAACTAATAAACCTAAAAATTTATGCATTATTGTTGTTGTCTTTTTTTGGAGGATATTTCTTCTTAAAATTCTTTTTGTTCGGATTCGGATTCTGAGGTTTTGGCTTGTCAGAATTTACTGCATTTTCCACCTTTACCACTTTTTCCGGACGTTCAGTTTTTTCATTCTGACCCTTTGGCGGCTGATTTTTCTGAGGTCGCGGAGTGTTTTGATTTTGATTGTTCTGATTCCTGTTTTGCTGATTTCTTCCTGAATTTCTTTCAGTATTTTTATCTTCTGCAGGACGTTCATTACGTTCAGGTCTCTCAGTGCGTTCAGGTCTCTGAGGACGTTCAGTTCTTTCCGGGCGGTCTGTTCTTTCACCACGGGGTTTATTTTTCTGTCCGCTGTTTCTGTTTTGATTACTGCCCTGTCCCGGATTTGAGTTTCGGTTTCTGTTGTTTCTGCCTTTCTTTTCAAAACGGTCAACACTGTTCTCCTGAATAAGATCTACCGATGTTACTGAGAGTTCAGGTATTTTAAGATCTTCAAGCGGAGGTGCTTTTTCACCTTTCTTGTTCTTGGCAATCAGTTCTTTAACCAAATCGATATCGAAATCGTACCACGCCATAGAATTATCTACGTAGGCGAACCACATTTTCTTTTTGAAAACGTCGATTTTTATACAGAAAGCTCTACCTTTTTCAGTGTCTAATGTGGTTGAAGAAGATGGAAAATGGCTTAAGGCATCCAGATAACTGTCGAGCTCGTAATTAAGACAGCACTTTAATTTTCCACACTGGCCTGCCAGTTTTTGAGGGTTAATGCTCAATTGCTGGTATCTCGCAACGTTGGTATTTACAGATCTGAAATCTGTTAACCATGTTGAACAGCACAATTCTCTTCCACAAGATCCGATTCCTCCTACTTTTGCAGCTTCCTGACGGAAACCAATCTGTTTCATATCAATCTTTGTACGGAATGCTGATGCATATTCCTTAATCAAAAGTCTGAAATCCACTCTGCTTTCTGCAGTATAGTAAAAAGTTACCTTTGAGCCGTCTCCCTGGTATTCAACATCAGTTATTTTCATCTCAAGACCAAGTCTGTGAGAGATTTTTCTGGCTTCAACCTTGATGGTTTCTTCCTTTTTTCTGGCTTCCTGCCATACTTCGAGGTCCTTTTGGTTGGCCTGTCTGTATATTTTAAGAGCAACATCTTCGGGAGCTCTCTTTTTTTTCATCTGAATCTTTACCAATTCACCGGTGAGACTTACTACGCCCACATCATGCCCGGGGCTTGATTCTACCGTCACTACGCTACCTATATGTAAAGGAATACTGTTTACATTTTTAAAAAATGCTTTCCTTTCATTTTTAAATCTAACTTCCACAAAGTCACATCGTTCTGATGTAGGATTTTGAATGTTAGACAACCAGTCGAAAACACTTAATTTATAACTATTACCACAGGTATTTACACTTTCGCAGCCACTGGCGGTTTTTTTAGGTCCGCACGAATGGGTAGAATCGCCGGACGTTTTACATCCACAACTCATATATTGTATATTAATTTAATTTGCAAATTTATCGATTTTTATTTTTACATAATTCCAAAAATAACATTTATTCTGTTTGTTAAATGTTTAAGTTTAAACGGATGTATAATAATTTTTATATTTTAATCATAAAAGTCTTGTTAATAGTTACTTATCTCACCTATTCGGGGAATTGTTATTTTAAACATAGTTTTCTTTTAACCTAATGTTTAAAAATTATACTTTTATTAACAGACGTTGCCAAAATAATTTTATATTTGACTTAATTAATAATAATACCCTATGAAAAAAATATTAGTATCAACGGCTTTGCTGGCTGGGGTCTTATCTTATGCAGGAGGCTTCAGGGTTTCGCTTCAGGGAGTAAGACAATTGGCGATGGCACATACCAGTGCGCATACGGAAGATGCGAGTGTTGCATTCTTCAATCCGGCGGGAATGTCTTTCATACCTTCTAAGCTAAGTATTGTGGCGGGAGGTTTTGGAGCAAGTAATAAGGTTACATTCCAAAATCTAAACACGCTTCAGAGTACAGAAACAGATAATCCTATCGGAACACCTATCTACGCTGCTATTGCTTATAAGCCTATTGAGAATTTATCTGTAGGTTTCAGTTTTTCGACCCCGTTTGGAAGTACAATTGAATATCCTTATGATTGGGAAGGCCGCGAAATGGTGCAGATGCTGGAACTGAAAAGCTTTTATTTTCAGCCAATGGTTTCTGTAAAAATGGCTCCATGGCTGTCATTTGGTGCGAGCTATATCTACGCATCAGGAAAAGTAAACTGGGATAAAGCTGTAACGCAGTTCGGTGGAGACGTAAATCTGAAGAGTGAGGATGCCAGTGGCCACGGATTTGGTTTTGGTTTCTACTTTAAGCCGGACGATAAGTTTGAAGCGAGTGTTGCATACCGGTCACCGGTAGATATGAAAGCTGAAAATGCAACTGCAACATTCAGATTCCCATCACAGTCAGTTTATGGACTTTTAGGATTAGGAACAGACGGCATTGACAATTTTAACGCTACCCTTCCTCTTGTTGACGAGTATACAATCGGTATGACTTATAAAGTAACACCAAAATGGCTTGTTTCCGCAGATTTCAACTATCACGGATGGGAAAGATATTCAAAACTGACTATTGATTTTGCTAAAGCTCCGGCAGGAAACCAGGCAGATCCAACAGTTTTGGTTGCGCCGAAGAACTTCAGAAATTCTAAAACTTTCAGACTGGGAACTCAATATGCCTTCTCAAATATGATCTACGGAAGATTGGGAGGTTACTATGACGAATCACCTTACACAGACGAAAATTTCATCCCTGAAACTCCATCATTCAATACATTTGTACTTACCGGTGGTTTAGGATTTAAACTTAAAAAATTCGGTGTAGATGTAGCCGGAGGATACACATTCCCGCAAAGCAGAAGTGTAAACAACAGCTACTTAGGATTTAACGGACAGGCAAAAGCGCAGGCTTTCTACTTCGGTCTGGGACTATCGTATAACGCCCTTTAATTTTGATTATCTTATGAAAAAAATATTAATATCTTCTATAGCTGTTTCAGCATTGTTTTTTACAACAGGCTGTGAAACAGATTTTGAAAATGACGTAACCGACATTGCCGTAACAAGCGGTGAGGCCAATTTTACCACTTATGTAGCATTGGGTAATTCTTTAACGTCAGGATACAGAGACAACGCTTTGTATATCGACGGGCAGAATGAATCTTACCCGAGTATGATTGCAGCACAAATGCAGCGTGCCGGCGGAGGAGCTTTTGTACAGCCTCTGATGGCAGACAACAACGGAGGACTGGTTTTTGGGACAACGCCTATTCAGGGAACGAAACTTTATATTAAATCTTTTGTAGACGGATCTCCGGTGATTGAAAATGTGGCTGGCGCACCTACAACTAGCGTTACAACAAAAGTAACAGGATCTCTGAATAATTTCGGAGTTCCGGGTGCAAAATCTTTCCATCTCATTGCTCCGGGATATGGTAATGCTGCCGGACTTTTATCCGGAACTGCAAACCCTTATTATGTGAGATTCTCATCCAGCGCAACTTCTACAGTCGCTGATGATGCTGCTAACAGAAATCCTACTTTCTTCTCACTATGGATTGGAAATAACGACGTATTGAGTTATGCAACAAGCGGAGGTTCAGGTATCTATCAGTCATCTGCAACTACCAATCCTGCAACTTACGGTTCTAATGATATTTCTAATCCGGCGGTTGTGGCAGGTTCCATTCAGACTGTACTGGAAAAGCTGAAAGCAAAAGGAGCAACAAAAGGAGTGGTGGCTAACATACCTTATGTTACTTCAATCCCGATGTTTACTACAGTTCCTTACAATCCGCTTACACCAGCTGCTTTGGGAGCCAATCTTAATACTTTAAATACAAGTTTATATGGGCCTCTTAAGCAGGCTTTAACAGCTTTTGGTGCAGGTAACAGAATTAATCTGCTTTCATCTACGGCATCAAACCCTGTTTTAATTAAAGATACATCTCTTACAGATCTTTCTGCACAGCTTACTGCAGCTCTTACTCCTTCTTTAGGATTGCCAACAGCAACAGCTTTCGGCCAGATTTTCGGACAGGCAAGACAGACGACATCTGAAGATTATATTCTTTTAACGTCAAGATCAGTTATCGGAACTACCTTTGCAGGAGCACCGGCACCTGTGAATGTCTACGGCATCTCTTATCCTTTACAGAATCAGCATGTTTTAACTAAAACTGAAGCTGCTACTGTGAAAACAGCTACTGATGCTTACAATACTTCAATTAAAACGCTTGCAGATACTTATGGACTTGCGTTCGTAGATGCCAACAAAAAAATGGTGGAACTCAACGGGGCTTCCGGGATCTCTTTTGACGGCGTGAAGTATACTGCTAAGTTTATTACCGGAGGAACTTTCTCATTAGATGGTGTGCATCTTACAGGAAGAGGCTATGCTGTAGTCGCCAATGAGTTTATAAAAGCGATCAATCTGAAATACAAATCTACCTTACCTCAGGTTGATGCCAACAAATATTCAGGAGTGAAATTCCCTTAAAAGGACGAAAAATAAAAAATGAAAACCACAGGATTGATTCTTGTGGTTTTTTTTTAAATTTGCAAATCTTTAAAAATGTAAAAATGGCCGATCAGTTAAGTTACCTATTTTCTACAAGAACCAGTAAAGAGCTGGCAGAAAAAATTGCCCAGCATTACGGGAAAGAATTAGGAAAAATCATTATTCAGGAGTTCAGCGACGGGGAATTTGAGCCTGTTTTAGACGAATCTGTAAGAGGAGGAAGAGTTTTTCTGATTGCTTCTACATTTCCGCCAGCAGACAATCTTTTAGAACTGCTTCTGATGATTGACGCTGCCAAAAGAGCTTCTGCAAAGAGCATCACAGTTGTTTTACCTTACTTCGGTCTTGCAAGACAGGACAGAAAAGACAAACCAAGAGCACCAATCGGAGCTAAACTGGTTGCCAATCTTTTGACAGCTGCTGGAGCTACAAGAATTATGACAATGGATCTTCACGCAGACCAGATTCAAGGGTTCTTTGAGATTCCTGTGGATCATTTGTATGCTTCTACAATCTTTGTAGATTACATCAGAGATCTTAATTTAGAAAACCTTACAATTGCTTCTCCGGATATGGGCGGTGCAAAAAGAGCGAAAAACTATGCAGGTCACTTAGGTGCAGACGTGGTAATCGCTTATAAAGAGCGTAAAAAAGCCAATGTTGTAGAAGAAATGTTCCTGATCGGGGATGTGGAAGGCAAAAATGTAATTCTTATCGATGACATGATTGATACTGCAGGAACGCTTTGCAAAGCTGCCGATATTTTAATGGAGAAAGGTGCAAAATCTGTAAGAGCCATGGCCACTCACGGAGTGCTTTCCGGTAAGGCTTATGACAATATAGAAAACTCACAATTACTGGAAGTTATTGTAACTGACTCAATTCCTGTGAAAACTAATTTGTCAACTAAAATAAAAGTGCTATCTTGCGCCCCATTATTTGCTGATGTTATGAAGATGGTGCACGAGCATCAATCAATTAGCAGTAAATTCGTTATCTAATTGATAATTAATTACTTGCAAATTAAAACGAAACAATTTTTTTAAATTTTTATAAATGAAATCAATTACAATTCAAGGTACAAAAAGAGAAAGCGTGGGCAAAAAGTCGACAAAAGCTTTACGTGATGCTGAATTAGTTCCTTGTGTTGTTTACGGAGGTGGCGAGCCATTGAACTTCTCTGCATTGGAGAAATCGTTCAAAGGTTTAGTGTACACTCCTGAAGCACACACGGTATCTATTGAAGTTGACGGACAGGTAATTCCTGCAGTTCTTCAGGATATTCAGTTCCACCCAATTACAGACAAGATTATTCACGCAGACTTCTACAGATTATCAGACGATAAGCCGGTAGTAATGGAAGTTCCTGTAAGAATCACAGGTCGTTCTAAAGGTGTTGTAGCTGGTGGTGTTTTACGTCAGACTTTCAGAAAACTGAAGGTAAAAGCTATCCCTGCAAATTTGCCGGATGAGGTAGTGGTAGACATTACTCCGCTTAAAATCGGTAACAAACTTTATGTTGGATCTATCAAAGCTGAAGGTTATACTTTCATGCACCCTGACAACGCAGTTGTAGTAGCTGTTAAAATGTCTAGAAATGCAGCGAAAGGTGGTGCTATGGCTGATGATGACGATGAAGAAGAAGTTGCAACTGAAGGAGAAGCTCCTGCAACTGAAGAAGCAGCAGCAGAATAAGAATTTTCTTATCCTAAATAAATTAACCTGTCAGATTCTGGCAGGTTTTTTTGTTTTTAGATTAAATCTATTATGGCTGTAAGCATCAAATCTTTTCATAAAAAAGCCGTAAATTTGACGTGTTCTAAATAATGAACGTTTTAATTAAAATTTTAATAAATGTTTGACATTCAGGAAATCAGAAGTCAGTTTTCTATATTAAACCGCGAAGTGAACGGTAAGCCATTGGTTTACTTAGATAATGCAGCAACATCTCAAAAACCTAACTCAGTTCTTGAGGTCTGGAATGAATATTATACAGAATTGAATGCCAACGTACACCGTGGAATTCATACTTTGAGCCAGCTGGCAACCGAAGAAATGGAGCTTTCAAGAAGAAAAATCCAGAAGTTCATTAATGCCAAAAATGATTTCGAAGTAATTTTTACCAAAGGAACTACAGAAGGTTTAAATCTTATCTCCTATATTTTAACTTCGAAATTAAAACAAGGTGATGAAATTATTATCTCTTATCTGGAACATCACTCGAATATCGTTCCGTGGCAATTGCTGTGTGACAGAACCGGAGCTAAACTGAGAGTAATTCCGATTGATGAAAACGGAATTTTACAGTTGGATTATTTAGATCAGTTTTTGAGTGAAAAAACGAAAGTTGTTTCCGTAAATCAGGTTTCCAATGCTTTGGGAATTGTAAATCCGATTGAGGAAATTATTGCCAAAACAAGAGCTAACTCAAATGCTTATATTGTAATTGACGGCGCTCAGTCCGCGCCACATTTCAGTATTGATGTTCAGGCTTTGGACTGTGATTTCTTTGTTTTTTCCGGGCATAAAATGTACGCCCCGATGGGTACAGGTATTTTGTACGGAAAGCAGGAAATTCTTGAAGATCTCCCTCCTTTTCACGGTGGCGGAGAAATGATTGCCGTATGTTCGTTTGATGGAACAACTTACGCAGGTTTACCCTTTAAATATGAAGCCGGAACACCCAACGTAGGTGGAAATATTGCTTTGGGAGCTGCTGTCGATTTTATGAATAAAATTGGGCATCAGAATATTCAGAATCATGAAAATGCATTGCTTGATTATGCTCAAAAACAGCTTTTAAAAATTGATGGCCTGAAGGTTTATGGCGAAAATGCGAACAGAACCGGCGTTGTTTCTTTTAATTTAGAAGGAGTTGGGATTTCATCCGACGTCGGAATGATTCTCGATAAAATGGGCGTTGCCGTCAGAACCGGACATCACTGTACCCAGCCGATTATGGATTTCTTTAATATTGCCGGAACAGTACGCGCAAGTTTCGCTGTTTACAATACTTTCGAAGAAATTGACCTTTTGGCAGAAGGAGTGAAAAAAGCACAGAGAATGCTGTCTTAGTTTTAAATAGAGAATAATTAAAATATTTTAAATACATCAACCCTGCCAGCGTTTGAAACGCTGGCAGGGTTTTTTTTTGAATCTGCAGATAAGATCAAAAACAAATTCCCCGCCTGAGATGGCGGGGAATTTTCACTAATATGGAACTTTAAAGATGTTATCTTGTAAATAACATTTCTCTGTATTTGGTCATTGGCCAAAGCTCGTCATCAACCATCATTTCAAGATTATCAGATGCTTCTCTGATTCCCTCAAATAATGGGATTACTTTCGTGCAGTAATCTTCTGCCTGAGTTTGGCTGTCAGATACCGATTTTGCAGCTTCTCTTGCTTTGATCAAGTCTTCAACACCCAATTTGATTATTGAAACATTTTCAGAAATGTTTGTAATCAAACTCATCTGCTCTTTTGCCAGTGTTTTGAATTCTTTTTCTCCGAAGATTTCTTTAAGACCTTTTACGTTTTCAATCAGTCTGTTCTGATATTTTAAAGCGGAAGGGATAATGTGGTTTCTTGCGATATCACTTAAAACTCTTGCTTCAATATCAATTACAGTTGAATATTTTTCTAATTTGATTTCGTTTCTTGCTTCAACTTCTCTGTGATTGAAGATTCCGATTTCTTCATAAAGATCAAGGAATTTCTGGTTCATTTCCTGCTTCAAAGCTTCAGGAGTAGTTTTCCAGTTGTTTAAGCCTCTTTTTTCAGCTTCCAAAGCCCAGTCATCAGAATATCCGTCTCCTTCAAACATAATGTTTTTACACTGCTTGATGTATTCTCTCAATACATTGAAGATCGCTTCGTCTTTTTTAAGACCGGTTTCAATTAAAGCATCTACCTCTATTTTGAAATCGCTTAACTGTTTTGCGGCAATCGTGTTCATTACCGTCATAGATTCTGCACAGTTTGCAGAAGATCCTACCGCTCTGATCTCAAATTTATTTCCTGTAAATGCAAATGGAGAAGTTCTGTTTCTGTCTGTGTTATCCAACAGAATCTCAGGGATTTTTCCAACTACATTCAGTTTTAAATCTGTTTTTTCATCCGGTGAAAGTTTCCCTTCAGTTACTTTTTCAAGCTCTTCCAAAACTCTGAACAGTTGACTTCCGATAAATACAGAAATAATTGCCGGTGGAGCTTCGTTTGCGCCCAGTCTGTGGTCGTTGCTTGCAGAAGCGATGCTTGCTCTTAAAAGATCTGCATATTCATGAACAGCTTTGATGGTATTCACGAAGAATGTTAAGAACTGTAAGTTTTTCTTTGGGTTTTTTCCCGGGCTTAAAAGGTTTTCGCCAGTATCAGTTGCCAAAGACCAGTTGTTGTGTTTTCCGCTTCCGTTTACACCTGCGAAAGGTTTTTCGTGGAATAAAATATGGAAATGGTGTCTGTGAGCAATTCTTGCCATAACGTCCATCAACAGAGAGTTGTGGTCAACAGCAACGTTTACTTCTTCAAACATCGGAGCCAACTCAAATTGGTTTGGAGCCACCTCGTTGTGTCTTGTAGTAACAGGAATTCCCAGTTTCATACATTCAACCTCCAGTTCTTTCATGAAATTCATGACTCTTGTAGGAATTGAACCGAAATAATGGTCATCCAACTGCTGTCCTTTTGCAGGAGAGTGTCCTAATAAAGTTTTACCTGTTAAAACCAAATCCGGACGGGATTGATACAATGCTGAATCAACCAGAAAATATTCCTGCTCCCAACCTAAAGTCGGCGTTACTTTCGTTACATTTTTATCAAAATACTGCATTACATTCGTTGCAGCTTCGTCTACAGCGTTCAAAGCTCTCAAAAGAGGTGCTTTATAATCCAAAGTTTCTCCTGTGTAAGAGATAAAGATTGAAGGAATACAAAGGGTAGTTCCCATAATAAATGCCGGAGATGTAGGATCCCAGGCAGTGTAACCTCTTGCTTCAAAAGTGTTTCTGATACCACCATTCGGGAAAGAAGATGCATCCGGCTCCTGCTGAATCAATAAGTTTCCACTGAATCTCTCGATTGCTCTGCCACCTTCAATTGGCGTGAAGAATGAGTCGTGTTTTTCTGCAGTGCTTCCTGTTAATGGCTGAAACCAGTGTGTATAATGTGTTACACCTTTGCTCATTGCCCAGTCTTTCATTGCTACAGCTACCTGATCTGCGATGTGTCTCTGGATTTTAGTTCCTTTTTTCATCGCATCCAAAATAGATTGGAAAGCTTCTTTCGTTAAGTATTCTCTCATCGTTTCCTCAGAGAAAACATTCTGGCAGAATAATTCTGACAATTTTACAGGAACTTCAATAGAATTATCTTTTCTGAAGTCCTTGAATGGTAAAGTTTCTAACGCTTTGAATCTTAAAGTTGACATATAGGTTGATTTTTACGGGGCAAATTTACAAAAAATATAAATCAAAAATGATATACCCCTAAATTTTATGATAATTTAAAATTAATTTAAGTTTAAATTAAGCCTCTGTCATATTTTCAACAGGGGTGTTTTAAAATTTTTAAAATTTAAAATGGAATAGAGTACCGTTTTGTATAAATGATATCTTAAACCACATTTTAAATTTACAATTCATATATCTATCTTCATGAATACTTATTATTTACCATCATAAAATACATGTTTGTAAATATCAGATTGAATACAAGCTAAAATTCCTATTTTTGAATAAATCGAACTCAAATGACAAATAGATTAATTCTCATTATCTCATTTCTGATATCTCAGATTTATTATTCCCAGAAAACTGAACTTATTTACTACGATAAAGACTGGGAAATTACCACAAAAGCAAACGCTTCATTTTACAGATTAATGCCCATGAAAGAAATCGGTGAACTGGTTCTGGTTCAGGATTTTTATATAAATGGGATACCGCAGTTTGAAGGTTATGCTCTGAAAAGTGACAATGATTCTTATGTAGGTGATATCATCTGGTACGACCAAAACGGAAATGACGAGAATTTCAAACAGTACCGTAACGATACAAAAAATGCTACCCTATTATATTATCATCAGAATGGAAAACTTCGGAAGAAAGTGCAGTATAAAGAAGGTGTTAAAGATGGCGAAACAATTATTTACGGAACCGATGGATCAGTTTTAATGAAAGGGATTTATGTAAAAGGGAGACCCGAAAGCGGAAGTTTCGAAAAGGTAAAACATAGTGACAACTACGATTACAACACAAAAATCGAGCAAGTGGATATGATACAAGGGGTTGGCGAAGTGATAAGTGATAATGTAAGAATGGTTCCACCACCACCACCTCCAGCTCCTCCGAGTACTGATGGAAGGCAGCTGCAAATGACTGTGCCGCCAGGCGAATATGAAGATAAGTATATTGCCGAGAGTAAAAACAACAGAAAAACAGTAACTGAGAAAATATTTTGGGCAAACTCAAAACAGCTGGCTCAGGAAACGGTTTTTGTAATTGGATCCTATGACTTTAAACCTGTTTCCCGCAAAAATTACGATAAATCCGGAAAGCTAATTCAATCTTTAAATGAAACTCAGTTTAGGAAATACGTAGATGGTGTTGAAAATGGATCTGAATACGAATATTATCTTCAGAATAATTTTGCGACCAATCTAAAATCTGTTTCAAACTATATTAAAGGCGAAAAGTCAGGAAAAGAGCTTGTTTATTTCCCAAATGGAACTAGTTCTTTAGAAACAAACTATAAAACTCGTTATAAAGAAGGTGAAGAAACCGTCTTTAACGAAAATGGATCTGTGAAAAGCAAAAGAGTGTACAAAGAAAACGAACCATTTAACGGCAATTTCGACGTGAGAGTAGGCGGAATGCTTGTCAATCAAAATTACACAAACGGTGTAAGAGAGGGAGAAGCGGTCGTGAAAAATGAAGACGGGAAAGTTGTTGGAAAAGGAATTTATAAAAACGGAAAATCTTTTAACGGAACTTTTATTGAAGACAATGGAAATCGTTCTGACACCTATGAATTAATCAATGTTGAAAATTTCAAAAAAACCGGTCTGCAGAAAGTGTTTGGTTACAGACTGGAGAATTTAGAAAAAACCTACACCATCCAAAATGAAAAACTCAACGGAATCACTACTTTCTATGATGACGGAAAAGTCGTGGGAACTTTAGAGTATAAAAATAACGAACCGTACAACGGAAACCTGGTTGAAAGTGAGAAAACTTCGGTTTTCAAAAACGGAAAAATTACAGAAGAAACGTATTTTAAAGATACTTATAACAAGGATAACATTCGGAAGCAAAAGCTGTATGAAAATGGAATTCTCGTAAAGGTTAAAGATTTTTCTTTTGATATTTCAGAAAACCCTCAGGAACTTTATGAAGGTGTTTTTAAAAATAGCAAACCGTTCTCAGGATATTTTGAAACAGAAGACAACTGTGAATTTAAGCAGGTCAATTATTACGAAAACGGAATTCTGAAATTTCAATATTCAAACGATTATCTGAAAAACATGGATAATTTGAGACATCAGTCTTATGATATTAAATCTACTTACAAGGATGGAAAAATATACGATGGCGTTGAGTATGTTTTGAACGAAAAACAGTTTACGTCCAAATACTGGAAAAACGGAGTGTTGCAGGCGTTCGACTGGGATTTGTTTGCAGTGCATTATTTCAACAGACTTCATTTTGAACTGAAAAATAATACGATTGAAATCAGCGATATGCAGGCAAACAGAAAGGCTGAAATTAAAATTGACCCATCAAAAAACACGTTTACCAAACAGCTTTCTATAGATGGAAAAGTAGTTGACGGTACCAGAAAAGATTATTTAGATTCAAAGTATAAAGAAAGCATTATTGTTTATCGCGAGAAAAACGGAAAAATTGTCTCAAGTACCGTAAATCCGGTTGATGAATCGATGGAGCCGATGGAAGGAACTGAGTTGTTCTACAAAGTTTACACGCTGGTGAATGAAAGTTCAGGTCTTCAGGAGAATTTCAATAGGTTGGCAGAGAAAATTTCAGGCAACAAATTTATTGAAGAAACCGACGAAAACCTTATCATCACGGGAATTCAGATGGATGCTGAAGGAAAACCCAAAGAGGGAATTCTGATTACTCCTACCCAAAATAATACGTATACTGTACAATTCTATCTGAATAGAAAACTGATGAAAACAGTAGAAAAAGTCACCGTAGAAAAAATGGAGACCGTAATTAAGAAAATAGATAATTAATTACGGAAGCAATATGAATAAAACTTATTCCAAAATTCTTTCTCAATCAAACCGTAAATATTAATTTTAAATCGTTTAAAAATTTAGTTTAAATGGTAATTATTTGGTTTTAAGCTTTTTAAATCATTAAATTTATTTTCCGTAACTTAGCAGACTTTTTATAAAAAATTTAATATATGACAAATTCTAGAGCAAGAGAAACCACCGAGGCAATTGAAAGACTATACATTTCTATGAGACATCTGTTTTATAGAGGTTTTTTCAAGCCAAGCGGAGTTTCCGGAGAAAGCATTAGAAGTTTGTTGAAAACGATCAATCCCGAAATTTACGGTACCATGAGCGTTCCAAGCAAATTGGAGCTTGATGGTTTGATGTATGTTTTAGACAGGCTTCCGGAAGGAATAGAAGAATGTGCTTTCATTCATCTTACATCAGACGAAGGTTTTGACAAAGGAAGTTTCGAGCCGATCGTTCCTAAAAAGAGAAGAAGAAACTGTTACCGTATCGATGAACATCAGATGAACATTGAAGTTCTTTTGGGACGTTCTGAAATCTATGATATCCTTACCCACTTAACATTCTTATTTATAGAAGCCGATAAAATCCGTAATCTCGCATTTATTCAGGATGAAAACTGGAAGCCGACACGTGCTTTCAAAATTATTGAAGAGGTTGTAAAGGGTGAGAAAAAATTCAGCAGAAGAGAAAAAGAAGTGGCATTGATTCATCTGTCTTCTCTAATAGGAAGAACTTTCGATGAAACTTTAAATGCGTACAATACTTTTGGCGACGATGAAAATCCGGACAGATTATTCAAAATCATTTATCATTTAGGAAAAGTAAGTCTTGAAGATGCTAAACAAAGCCGTGAAAGAGAAATTTACTTTAGCGCAATTCTTAAAGAAAGAGTAGGACACCATTATTTCGGTGAAAAATGGGCTCACAAAGTAAAAGAAGTTTTATTTGAAAATGATCTTCACATGCGTCCGTTACATATTATTTCCGCGAATATGCATTCGGTGAAAAATATGCTGTACAGCAATGATGCTTTAAAGAAAAAAGATCCTAAAGACGTTGATTACAAACTTTACGGAGAAATTTCAGATAAAAAAGATCTTCGCGACAAAGTTTCAAAATACGCTTTGGAAGAAGGTTTAATTTATATCAACGACAAAAGCGGAAGTAACATCGACGTTCAGATTATTGATTTAAGCAAAACCAATCTTAAAAATACTCCTTTTGGTCACTTGAAATATGACGGAGACGATGTAATCATGGTTTTCGATTATGCTTTTGGCGAACAGGCCTTTGAGGTGATGGATGAATTATTGAGACCTTTCGAGCAAAAAGGTGAGGTGTACATGATGAAAGTAAAATCTGTTTCTATCATGGGGAAAGCGGGAATTCTATCAGGTGGAAAAGGCGACATTATGATTCCGACTTCCCACATCTTTGAAGGAACGGCAGATAATTATCCGTTTGAAAATGCTCTGAAGCTGGAAGATTTTAAAGATGACGAACTGCAGGCATTCGAAGGGCCGATGATTACCGTTTTGGGAACTTCACTTCAAAACAGGGATATCCTTTCATACTTTATGAATACTTCATGGAAAGCCATCGGACTGGAAATGGAAGGTGCACATTATCAAAAAGCGATTCAGGTAGCCTCTAAAATCAGGCATCATATTGCGCCGGATCTGTTTGTAAGTTATGCTTACTACGCTTCAGATAATCCTTTGGAAACGGGAGCTACCCTTTCTTCGGGAGGATTAGGATTGACTGGTGTAAAACCGACATATCTGATTACTTTAAGAATCCTGGAAAAGATTTTACAAAGCGGAAAGAAAGAAATTTCTTCGAAAAAATAAGTCTGATCACTCAGAATACACTTAATCCTTCAAGGTTTCTAAAACCTTGAAGGATTTTTTTGGTTTTAATCTTGACGAACCTTGACAAGGTTACTTGGAACAGATAGTACCGGTTCATTCGTGAATTTGTGGCAATAATTATTTTGCTGTTTTTAAAAAACCTGTGTAATCTGTGTGAACTCAAAAAATATTATCTTTAAGATATTTAAATGTAAAAGAAATGAGCACACCCTCACAGTTAGCCAAAAGATTCCGTGAAGTTTTATTGGATGGAAAATGGATTGCCAATACCAATTTTAAAGATCAGCTTTCAGACGTAACCTGGCATCAGGCAAACACTAAAATTGCCGATCTCAACACCATTGCAATGCTCACATTTCACATAGACTATTATATTGACGGAATTCTCAATGTTTTCGAAGGTGGCAATCTGGAAATCAAAGATCAGTTCAGCTTTGATATTCCACCAATTGAATCTCAGGAACAATGGGAATCTCTTTTACATAAACTGTGGAATGATTCTGAAAAGTTCTCAACATTATTGGAACAGATGCCCGAGTCTCAATTGAATGAAGTTTTTATCGATGAAAAATATAATACCTATCTCAGAAATATAGATGGAATGATCGAGCATTGCTATTATCATTTGGGACAGATTACTTTAATTAAAAAAATAATTCATTTCAACGCAAACAATACGGATGCTTTTCACTAATAGGTAAGCCTACTTGGTTAAATTTAAAAAGCACAGGTATAGGGACGCTGGTAATTAAAAACTCCTCACAGATTACACAGATCTTCACAGATTCCTCTACTCTGCAATCCGTGAAAATCTGTGTGATTCGTGCGAAACTCAAAAAAATACTTACCTTTAAAAAAAATAAAATCTTCAATGAAAAAATCGTTTGCAATACTCTTTGCTTTGATCATTTCGCAGTTTCAGGCGCAGCAGAACGCTTATTATCAGCAGGCTGCCCAATACAAAATGGATATTGATGTCAATGCAGAAAAATTTACCTACGAAGGAAATCAAACTTTAAACTATTCCAATAACTCGCCGGACGAACTCAATGTCGTGTACTTCCATTTATATTGGAATGCTTTTAAACCCAATTCAATGATGGATCAGCGGGTGGCCGGACAGGGAAGAAACGGAGATTCGAGATTGCAGAAAGACGGAGTTTCAAGACTGGCATCCATTCCAAAAGATCAGGAAGGCGCACAGAACATCCACTGGATCAAACAAAACGGAAAGAATCTGAAGTTTGAAATTCAGGAAACCGTGATGAAGGTTTATTTAAATGAACCTCTAAAACCCAATTCCAAAACTACTTTTACCATGGAGTGGGATGCTGTGATTCCTCAGCAGATCAGACGCAGTGGAAGAAATAACCGTGAAGGAGTTGATATGACGATGACACAGTGGTATCCGAAAATTGCTGAATACGATTACGATGGCTGGGCAACTTTCGATTATGTGGGAAGAGAATTTCATGCCCCGTTTGCAGATTTTGATGTTACCATTAAAATCAACAAAGACTATGTTGTTGGCGCAGGCGGAACACTTTTGAATCCTACAGAAGTGAAAGGTTACGACGCTTCAGCAAAAATTAGAGCAGATAAAAACAAAGCTACATGGAAATGGTCAGCCAAAAATATGCTCGACTTCGCATGGGCGGCAGACAAAGACTATTCGGTAGAAAGTTTTGATATTCCACAAGGGCCGAAAGTGTTTTTTGTATATCAAAAGAATGATAAAACAAAAGTCTGGGGCGAGGCAAAACCTTTAATAACGAAATACTTCCAGATTATGAACTCCCGTTTCGGGAAATACGCTTATCCATCTTATACATTCATTCAGGGCGGCGATGGCGGAATGGAATACGGAATGTGTACAATGATTTTAGGTGAAGCAGAGGGCATTGAAGATTTAATGGGACTGATGGTTCACGAAGGTTCGCACTCATGGTATCAGCAGATGCTCGCAACCAACGAACCGCTGAGACCTTGGATGGACGAAGGTTTTACAAGTTATGCCGAAAGCATCGTGATGCATCAGCTTTTTCCTCCAAAAGACGAGCGGCCAAATCCGTTTGTTGAGAAAATTGATGCCTACAGAAATATTGTTAAAAGAGGAATTGAAGAGCCTGCCGTTTGGTTGGGCGATCATCATGACAACGGCACGGCTTACAGTTTTGCAAGTTATGTGAAAGGTGAATTGTATCTGGTGCAGTTAGGCTACATCGTTGGCGAGCAGAATTTAGAAAAAATAATGAAAGAATATTTTGATCAGTGGGCAATGAAACATCCTACCGACAGAGATTTTCTTCACATCGCACAGAAAGTTTCGGGGATGGATTTAAAATGGTTTCACCATTACTGGATCAACACCACAAAAACCATCGACTACGGAATTAAAGATGTAAAGTACGACGCAAAATCTACAACGATAACTTTAGTTAACAACAGTCAGATCCCGATGCCTATTGACTTCAGCATCATGACAAAAGAAAATAAAATCGTTACTTACCAAATCCCGATGAACATGACCCGCATTTGGAAACAACAGGACGGCTACGGCGATTTCAAAACAGAAAAATACTGGCCTTGGACGCAGAAAGAATATATTCTTACAATTCCTTACTCAAAATCTCAATTATCAATGTTGGGCATAGATTTGAGCCAAAGAATGGCGGATGTAAATCCGACGGATAATTTTATTGATTTGAGATAATTTTTGGATCAGAGTTAAATTGAAAAGCCCTGAAAGGGCGACATCAAAAGCATTGGGTGAAGCCCAATGACCTTAACAGACCGACAGTAAGAAAGCCCTGAAAAGACGACATCAAACAAATCCCCGAAGATTAACACTTCGGGGATTGTGTATTTATGATGACTTGTCCGCCTTTTCCTCAGTAGACAGATTTTTTCTGTTCATCAACATTGTATTATACTGATCAATTAATGCGTTAAGCTCGTTAATCACTTTGGTGTACGGCGATTCCACGGTTTCCGAGAAAGCATGGAGTGCATCTATACGGTCGCGCAGTGCATAATAGGCAACTTTGGTTTTCTCTCTTTTAGATTTGATGGTTTGGGGATTTGCGTCTCCATATTCCTGCGTCCGCAGAAGATATTCAGTATTAAATTCAGTGTTGGCGTCATTCAGTTCGTTCAGCCACGAAGTTAATCCCAAAGAAATCACTGCATCCGACAGGTTACTGTCATTCGTCCATTCGCTGAAGATATTATTAAGAATAGCCGTTTCAGACTGATAATTTTCGCGGGCAATCCCACTTCCGTAATTGGCAAGATTTCTCAGAAGAATCTGAGCATTATGTCTCTTTTGATCTTCAAAATGGTACTCGTGAGACTCCAGAAAAACGGTTATCCCATTGATCGCATCATCTCTTCTTTGGTCGAGTGCCAGAAGAATTTTGGTCTTATCGCTTGCGACTGCTTTTTTAAACAAACCTTCCAGCTCATTGGTTTCGTCTGTAAGTGCTGAAAGTTTACCATCAATCTGCAGACCTGCCGGATCATTAAGACTGATGACGCCCGCAAAATCTTTTATAAACTGCAGATATTCTGCATTGCGGAGTTTGGGTAAATGAATAGATTTCATATTTAAATGTGTTTTTTAATATTGATTATGAGATTGTTTCCTGCACCACTGTAACGGGGTTTCATTATGATGAGAAAGTTGCCCGCACCCTCGCAACACCTTTTCTCACGATGAGAAAGTCTGCCGCACGCGTGAAGTGAACTTTCTCATCATGTAGAGTGTTTGTTGCAGTAGTGCAGAGGCGATTCTCAAAACCTTTAAAAATAGTACATCCTATTTTACAGGTTTACCGTAAACCAAGTTCGGGAGATGCTGGATCTACTATATTAATTATGTGGCGTGTTATTTTTGAACAATTTAATTTAGATGAAATTTGATGAACTGTATAAATAATTGGTTGATCATATTAATAAGTTTCAAATCAATCAATACTCCCTCAAATAGGTCTTCTTCTCCTCCAAAAACTCCGCCTTACTCCCATCACCGGTTCTGAAAAGGGTTTTCAACGTTGTTCTGAATTTCTCCGCCGTCGGATTGGAAATATATACATTGAAGTGCAGATGCGGACCTTTGCTCCAGCCTGTATTTCCGCTCAGGGCAATGGGTTGGCTTTTGATAACGGTATCGCCGATTTTCACTTTTGCTCCATTCTGTTTTAAATGATAATACTGGGCAATCGTGCCGTCAGGATGTAAAATAGAAATATAATTTCCGAACGGTGCACAGTCTCTGGTGGGGCAGCTTCGGTTGTTGCTCTGCACAACTTCGATTACCATTCCCTCTCTGGCTGCCAAAACCTCTGTGCCTTCAGGCATCGTAAAGTCTAATGAATTTTCGTTCTGATGAGAAAATGTGCCATTGTAGCCCTGATACATCAGATAAGACTCTCCTTTTTTGTAAGGAAGATCGTATTGGTAATTTTTATCGTAATCCTTTATAGTAATATCTCCGAGATAAGATTTGTAGCCGGGCATTTTTCTAATGCTCCAGCCTTTTGTTCTGTCGTTGACTACAAAATAAGTAACTCTGTATTTCACTGCATTTCCGGGTATAACCTGAGTGGTTTTAAATAATTCCGGTTTTTTCAGATTCTCGGTCTCAGGCTGACCGTTAAACACCAGTGATACAGGATAAATATCTTTATTATCAACGTAAAAGGATATGGAATCGCCTTTTCTTTCGTTATACATTTTGATGTTTTTCTGAGAGAATAGTATCGTAAACTGACTGATGAGCAGGAGAATTAAAAGTTTTTTCATAGGTGTTTGGAGTTTAATGAATTGATTTTACAATGATAAATCATTTTACCAAATATTGAAAGGCTCTTTTTATTTTAATTATTAAATTTACCCCCGAAAAGCTATTCAATGAATTCAATCGTAATCAACGTTGGCAACAGCAACATCAGATTCGGACTTTTTAATGGTGACAACTGCGAGATCTCGTGGGTCATCAATACAAAACCTTATCGTACAGCCGATGAGCTTCACGGCCAGATGCTGATTCTTTATCAAACCTATAAAGTTGATCCTGAAAAAATCAAAAAAATCATTATCGGTTCTGTAGTTCCGCAGCTGACCAGGGAAATAAGCTCTGCAATCAGAAAGATTCACGGAATCATGCCAGTAATGGTCGACCGAAATACGCCTTCGGGAGTAGTAGCCAAGTCAAAACAAATGGGAACTGATATTTACGCCAACCTCGTGGCAGCGCACAATATGTATCCAGACAGAAAAAAAATCGTCCTTGATTTTGGAACTGCGCTTACTGCCAGCTGCGTCGCCGAAAGTGGCGAATGTCTGGGCGTTATTATCGCTCCGGGCATTGTGACAGCTTTGAATTCATTAATCAGTCAGACTGCCCAGCTTCCGGAAATAGAACTGGTAAAACCGAAATCTGTTTTGGGATTAGACACCGTTTCCTGCATGCAAAGCGGGATGGTTTATGGTTTTTTAGGAATGGTAGAAGGTTTCATCAACCGTATTAATGATGAAGTGAATGACGATTGTTTCGTCATCGCCACTGGAGGCGTTTCCCACGTTTACAAGCCATTGACTGATAAGATACATCTTGCAGACAGACTTCACACTTTGAAAGGACTGTACTTTTTAGGGAAAGATATTTAACTAAGGTTAAGGTTAAGGTTGAAAAGCTTTACATCTCAGCCTAAACCTAAGCCTCAACCTCTTTTTGATTTAAAAAACTCTTTCACAATCGCTGAACATTCATTTTCCATAATTCCGGAGACAATTTCTGTTTTGGGATGAAGGCTGAGATTTTTGTTGATAAACCCCCGCTGTTCGTCTCTGGCACCTATGACTACTTTTGAAATCTGCGACCAGCTCAAAGCTCCCGAACACATGACACAGGGTTCTAAAGTGACATACAAAGTGCAGTTGATCAGGTATTTTCCACCCAGAAAATTGGCGGCGGAAGTAATTGCCTGCATTTCGGCATGGGCAGTAACATCGTTTAAGGTTTCGGTTAAATTATGAGCTCTTGCAATAATTCTGTCATTTGAAACGATCACGCAGCCAATCGGAACTTCATCTTTTTCAAACGCGAGTTCAGCTTCCTGAAAAGCCATTTTCATAAAATATTCGTCGGTAAACATAAAAAATAAAAGCTTAGTGCAAAACTAAGCTTTTCAGGATATATTTTTATTATAATTAAAACCTGTAACCAATGCCACCCATGATTTTTCCGGTGACCGGGCCGATATCATATGTGTTGAAATCTCCGAATCTTCTGGCAATACCGCCACTCGCTTCTATTACCAAACGGTCTTTAATAACCCATTTTCCTCCGACTCCAAAACCAATTCCAACAGTCGTTAAATTTTTCTTGGAACTGTTGACGTAGTAATAATTGTTGTTAATATCATCATATTGATAGCTGTAATACACATCGTTTTCCACTGTTACAGGTACAAATCCTTCAAAAAAGAATCCCTGTGCATATTTTCTTCCCATATAATACCTGAAATACGGAGAAAACTGTTTGAAGTCATCTACTTCGTCACTTAACGTTACCATTGCATTCACCCCGACACCCATATCTTTGTTGAGAATTCTTTCATAAGAAATATTGATCATTGGTACTGCAATGAGCAGAATAGGATCTACTACAATGTCGTTTTTTCTCTGGGAACCGGATTCATTATTTGGATTAAGATCCTGTGCGAAAAGGTTTATTACTGAAAATAAAACCGTTAAAACTGTAAAAATCTTTTTCATGAAGTTTTTTTTGCCAAAAATAAACATTCCCACGACATGGTGAAGTTTTTTTATGAATTTTAATTAATTTTAATCAAATTTCAGACTTAATGGCAATTTAAAGCGGGATCTTACAGCTATTCCATTGATATAGGAGGGCGAAAATCTTTCTACAACAGAATATAATGCAATTTCAGCCTGTCTGTTGAGTGTGAAATTTTCCCCTTCAGCCTTTACATTAGAAATGCTTCCGTCTTTTTCAACGATAAATGCAATCTGAGTTTTAACATCTCTTATTTCAGAATAAACACCATCAGAATAAAAAAGATTTGCAACTTCCTGTCTCAAAGCATTAATGCCTCCCGGATAATCTGCGTTTTTATCGATGGTTTGCGGGAGATCCTGAAGATTGTTAAGGTTCAATTTCAGTCCTTTAAAATGCTGTAAGTCTTCAAGGTTTTTGGTTTTCAGAAGGGCGCCTATTAATGCAACATTTTCAATGCTGTCCATCTTTCTCATGAAGAGTTGAAAGTCATTTTTGATGGAAACTTTCACGAAGTTATTCTTCTCTTTATCAAATTTCTTTTTAAATTCCTGATTCAGCATGCTTCTGTGTTGATTATAGTAGGTTTTTACAGAACGGAAATCTTCCGTCTGCTGAGAAAAAACCATAGCTGAAAGGTTTAAAAAAAAGAAAATAAAATATTTCACAAAAGGTTATTTATGTAAATATAAACAAAATAGCGTGTAACTTATTTATTTTGAAGCTTTAAAGTTTAAGATAACAAAAAAACCGAAGCTCGTGAAAACTTCGGTCTATATTTTATCTAATTTAATTCGATTGGATTGCTGTTGCGCTTGATTTCCTCCTTCATTCTTTCTTGTCTTCTTTTTCTCATCTCAGCAGAATTTTGATTTCCGCCGCCACGACTCATCGGCGGACTTGGTGCACCAATTCTTATACTGCCACCGCCGCCGCCAGTGTTTTGTGAACTCATGAAAGCTTCAGGATCTTTTCTGAATTTTTCCTGCTGCTTGGCGTAATCTGTACGTTTTACTTTCATTGTATTTCCAAACTGGTTCATTGCCGGGAAGTCTGCAATTTTGTAGTTCTTCATCAGGTCGAAAGAATATTCTCCTTTATCATCTTCTGCTTTTACCACCAAACCGGGAAGTCCTGAAAATTTGTACGGTCCGTCCTGATAAGGTAGATCAGTTGTAAACCATGCCGTCCATTTTCTGCCTGCAAATTCTGTTTCAGCTTTCTGTACTTTATAGTCTCCGATCTTTGTGGTTTCAGAAAGCATTTTCCAGTTGACGGGTCTGTCTTCTTCGTATGAATACAAATCCCTGCCGATTCTGTTTTTAAACGTCGTTTTTTGAGATTTTTTGTCTTTTTCTATGGTGTAATCGATGTTTGATCTTAAACCTTCCATCTGTTCACGGTTAAAGTTTCGTGCACCTCCACTTTGAAACATGGCTTGCATTACAGAATCTCTCTTGATTCTGTTCTCGGAATAGAACTGAGATTTCTCTGCTGAAATATCGAGGTAGGCGTTTTCTGTTTTTACATCATTCTTGTTTTCAGCATCAGATTTCATGGTGACCTGATATACAAAACGGTTCACTTGTGCATTAATACTGAATGCCACAAAGCACGTCGCTAAGAAGAAATTTTTTTTCATTCTGTTTAATTTTAAGGTTGGATATTAATCTTCTGGCAAAGTTAAACTTATCAATGATAAAAATAGTTAAAAATAAAAACACTGATTTTTATTTACTGATTATTAGTCGTAAATTTGCAGACTAAATTCATTCTAAATAGAAACAATGATAAAAGTAAGCGATCAGGCAAAGGTGAAAGCAGTTCAGCTGATGACAGAAGACGGCTTCAATCCTACTGAAGATTATATAAGAGTTGGAGTGAAGAGCGGTGGTTGTTCAGGTTTAGAGTATGTGCTGGGTTTCGACAATAAAAAAGAAGAAGGTGACCAGATTTTTGAAGATAACGGGATCAAAATCGTTGTTGAGAAAAAAGCAATACTTTATCTGGCAGGAACTGTTTTGGAATACTCCGGAGGGTTGAACGGAAAAGGATTTATTTTTAATAATCCTAATGCATCCAGAACCTGTGGTTGTGGAGAGAGTTTTTCACTTTAATTAAAATTGAGGTTTAAAGTTCAAAATTGAGATGATGCTCAATTGTATATGAATCAGACATGAAAGTTTGATTTTAAATAAAAAGCGAAAGCTTAAAAAAACGGAGACTTTATCATTGGAAATTGATTTTTAAAGTTTCTACATTTAATACAGATAAAATTAATTCAGAAATTCAGAATTTTGGGTTTTGGATTTTGAATACTGATTATGAGTAAATATACTGAAGACGACTTAAGAGTCGATTTAGAAAATAAAAAATACGAATTCGGCTGGGAAACCAAGATCGATTACGAGGATTTCCCGACAGGTTTAAACGAAGACATCGTCCGTGCTATTTCTGCTAAAAAAGAAGAGCCGGAATGGATGACAGAATGGCGTTTGGAATCTTTCAGAATCTGGCTGAAAATGACAGAGCCTGAATGGGCAAACATCAAATATCAAAAACCGGATTTTCAGGCGATAAAATATTACGCCGCACCGAAAGCTAAACCGGAACTGGCAAGCTTAGATGAAGTGGACCCTGAATTATTGGCAACTTTTGCCAAATTAGGAATCAACATTGAAGAGCAGAAAAGACTTTCCAATGTTGCCGTTGATATTGTAATAGATTCTATCTCTGTAAAAACGACATTTCAGGATACTTTAGCAGAAAAAGGAATTATTTTCTGTTCAATTTCCGAAGCGATTAAGAATCATCCGGATTTGGTTAAAAAATATCTTGGAAAAGTAGTTCCTAGAGGAGACAATTTCTATGCAGCATTAAATTCCGCAGTATTTTCTGACGGAAGTTTCTGCTACATTCCAAAAGGAGTAAGATGCCCGATGGAATTATCCACTTATTTCCGTATCAATCAGTCTGGAACAGGCCAGTTTGAAAGAACGCTTGTAATTGCAGATGAAGGAAGTTATGTTTCTTATCTTGAAGGCTGTACCGCTCCGTCAAGAGACGAAAACCAGCTTCACGCTGCGGTTGTTGAATTGATTGCTTTGGATAATGCCGAAATTAAATATTCAACTGTTCAGAACTGGTATCCTGGAAATGAAGAAGGTAAAGGTGGAGTTTTCAACTTTGTAACCAAAAGAGGATTGTGCGAAACCAAAGCGAAAATCTCATGGACGCAGGTAGAAACAGGTTCTGCAGTAACATGGAAATATCCTTCTTGCATCTTAAAAGGTGACGGTTCGATCGGTGAGTTTTACTCTATCGCCGTGACCAATAATCATCAGTATGCCGATACCGGTACAAAGATGATCCACATCGGTAGAAATACAAAATCAACCATTATTTCTAAAGGAATTTCTGCAGGAAAATCTCAAAATTCGTACAGAGGACTGGTAAAAGTAATGCCTTCCGCAAAAGGGGCGAGAAACTTCTCACAGTGTGACTCATTATTGATGGGTAACGAATGTGGAGCGCACACTTTCCCTTACATCGAAATTAAAGATCCAACAGCTCAGCTGGAGCACGAAGCTACGACTTCAAAAATCGGTGAAGATCAGATTTTCTACTGTAACCAGAGAGGAATCGACACAGAAAGAGCAATTGCTTTAATTGTAAATGGTTTCAGTAAAGAAGTTTTAAATAAATTACCAATGGAGTTTGCCATCGAAGCTCAGAAATTACTGGAAATTTCTTTGGAAGGTTCTGTAGGATAGAATTTCGTAATTTTAAATAAAATTTAAATTATGGAAGTTGTTCTGAAAAATTTGAAGAAAAAAGATTTTGAAGTGATTAAATCACTGGCAAAAGCATTGGGCTTTGAAATTGAAAAAAAGGAAGAACAAAGTCCGTACAATCCAGAGTTTGTAAAGAAGATTTTGGATGCTCAAAAAGAAATAGAAGAAGGGAAAGGTACGAAAATGACCCTTGAAGAACTGGATGCTTTATGGAAATAATATTCTAATAAAGCAAAAAGTGATTTGCTTTTTTGGCAGAAATCAGGAAACAAAATTATTTTGAAAAAGATTTCGCAGCTTATTCGTTCCATCCAAACTAGTCCTTATGAAGGAATTGGAAAACCAGAACCTTTGAAATATAATTTATCTGGAACCTGGTCAAGGAGAATTGATAAAGAGCACAGGATAATTTATCAAATTACCGAAGAGAATACAATAGAAATATTAAATATTTTGTCTTTAAAAGGACACTACGAATAAAAAAGTATGTTAAACATTAAAAACTTACATGCCAGAATTGAAGATGGCGCACAAATATTAAAAGGTATCAATCTTGAAATCAAGCCGGGCGAAGTTCATGCGATCATGGGACCCAACGGTGCCGGAAAATCTACGCTTTCTTCTGTAATCGCAGGAAAAGAAGATTACGAAGTGACGGAAGGCGAAATCATTTTTCAAGGTGAAAACATTATTGAAGATGCTCCTGAAGAGAGAGCGCACAAAGGAATTTTCCTTTCTTTTCAATATCCAGTAGAAATTCCGGGAGTTTCTGTGACGAATTTCATTAAAGCTGCTTTAAACGAAAACAGAAAAGCCAACGGATTTGAAGATATGCCTGCGAAAGAAATGCTGGCCATGATTCGCGAAAAATCTGAAAAGCTTGGAATTAAAAAAGATTTCCTTTCAAGATCATTAAACGAAGGATTTTCGGGAGGTGAAAAGAAAAGAAATGAGATATTCCAGATGATGATGCTGAATCCTAAACTGGCTATTCTTGATGAAACCGATTCTGGATTGGATATTGATGCTTTGAGAATCGTTGCAGACGGTGTAAACCAGTTTAAAAACGAAGGAAATGCAGTTCTTTTGATTACGCACTACCAGAGATTGCTGAATTATATTGAGCCTGATTATGTACACGTTTTAGCGAACGGAAAAATCATTAAAACAGGTGATAAATCTTTAGCTTTAGAATTGGAAAGCAAGGGATACGACTGGTTGCTTAACTAATAATATATTTTTGGTTAAGTTTTTTATCAATCCTTAGTCAAAAATGCAGTGAGAAACTGCGGTATTGATACAAATTAAATTTATAATAAAGGTGTGATGGCCGAAATATCAGTAATGGCTTTATACGATCAAACAATAGAAAATCACAGTGAATTTTTGGAGAGTCTGCGTCACAGATTTTTAGATGACGACAGAAAAACGGCGCTTCAGAAATTTGCAGTCAAAGGTTTTCCTACAAAGAAAGACGAAGAATACAAGTATACCAACCTCAAAGAAATAACGGAGAAAGATTACAATTTTTTCCCGAAAGAAAGTCACAACATCACCAAAGAACAGCTTGATGAGCTGCATTTGGGAGAAGAAAATTTTGACTGGATTGTTTTTGTGAATGGCCAGCTTCGTAAAGAGCTTTCAAACATTTCTATCGAAAATGCAGAATTTCTGTCTTTCAATTACGCTTTGAATGACGAGAATCATAAAGATGTTTTCGATAAATATTTTAATACAATTGCTGCAAAAGATTTAGCTTTTACCAATTTAAATCAGGCGTACTGCAAATACGGATTCTTTTTAAAAGTTCCGAAAAATGTGATCATCGAAAAACCGATTCATGTTTTTTATCTTTCCCAAAATCAGGAAGAAAACACATTCTACAACACGAGAAATTTATTAATCGTAGAAGAAGGAGCAAAAGTTGAAATCATTGAAAGTCACCATAATTTTGACGAAAGTTTTGTGTTTACCAATTCGGTAACTGAAATTTTCACTTATCAGAATGCAAAAGCCGACTGGCACAAAATTCAGAACGACAGCGATACTTCTTATCTGGTAGATCATACATTTGCGAAACAGGAAAGAGACAGCTTAACGACGGTAAATACGTTCACATTCGGAGGGAAAATCATCAGAAACAATCTTGATTTTATTCATAACGGAGAAAATATCAACTCTTTCATGAACGGAATCACCATAATCGGGAAAGATCAGTTGGTCGATCACCACACGGCGGTTCACCACAATACTCCAAACTGTCGGAGTTACCAGAATTACAAAGGTATTTTCAAAGATAAATCTCACGGGGTTTTCAACGGAAAAGTATTTGTAAATAAAATTGCCCAAAAGACCAACGCTTACCAGCAAAACAACAACGTTTTACTCAGCGAAGGTGCTACGATTGACACCAAGCCTCAGCTGGAGATTTTCGCAGACGATGTGAAGTGTTCTCACGGTTGTACGGTTGGTCAGTTGAATAAAGATGCTTTGTTTTATTTAAGAGCAAGAGGAATTTCTAAAAAAGAAGCACAGGCATTATTGCTTTACGCTTTTGCCAATGACGCAATGCAGAACATCGACATTGAGCCGTTAAAAGTAAAAATCGAGCAGCTTTTGGCTGAGAAACTTGAAGTTACAATGGAATTTTAATTCAAATAAATCTTATATAAAAAACAGGCAGTCCCTTTTGAGGCTGCCTGTTTTTATTTGATGCAATTTATTTCTTCAGCCAGAACTGGCTGTCTTTCCTGTCAGATCTTTTTACTCCGTTATCAATATTGTATGCAACGCCGACCCCTAAAGTCTGTTTCAGCTGGGTTTTTCTGATCTGGTTATGATCATACATCAAATCCAGAGTTACAATTGATGAGATAAATCTGTTGATTTTCATATTCAGAAGCATGTTGTAGGATAAGACCATGTGATCAGGATTTTCGAGATAATTTGAGAAGATAGAACCAGTGTTGGTCATTTCGATATTCTCCATCAGTTTTACTTTATAGATCGCGGATCCCAGAAAACCCATCTGCATCAGGAAAAAATCACCATCTGATTTTAAATCGTATGTTCCGGCAACCTGCAGTTCTTTATCAAGTACAAAAGTGAATCTGCCGTTGACAGGTCGCATTGTAACAGTAAGGTTTTCATTAGGTCTGTAGGTGATCCCGAGCCCGGCATTCACATATCCTGGCGCCATAAAATTTGAAATCTTTTTTGCTTCAGGATTATTTCCGTCTTCAAAACCGCCTGAAAACTGTGAAAGAACACTCGCTCCTGTAGACACATACCAGCTTTTGGAAAACTGAAGACCGTAGTTGGTGGAAATATTAAGGACATCCTGCGTTTTTCTTGTTCCGATACCTTTGGTGGTGTTTTGTCCGTAATTCATGATGATGATATTCTCCCAAAGGTTACGGCCGTTTTCATAAACGAGATTGTAATTGGCACTTGCAAGCCATCCTACATTGTTGGCGCCACCGCCCACCCAATTGGAGAATGCGGCCTGATTAAACATCAGACTGTTTTTAGCAGTTATGGACCAGTGTCTCGGTTTTTTAATGGTATCTACTGCCATGGAATCGCTTATTATAACCTGGGCATTCATCATCAATCCTGTGTACATCAAAAATAGCAGAAAAAACTTCCTCATAATTCTTACTTATAATTTGTTCGGTGCAAAAATAAGAATATATAAATTGACCGGTTTATCAGACCTTTATGAAAAAATTTGGAGATAAATTTAAATTTTCGAAAATCAGTAATTCATAACAGTAAACATTTTGATAATTAATAACTTTCTGTCTGAATAATATTTAAAAACATAAAATAAAAGCCAAAATTTCCGAAATTTATGCGTGGCTTTCGTTTTGTGAGCTAAGAGGTATGATTAATAATGTAATTTCAAAAAAGGCTTTGCTTTACCCGCTTTTGATGCTGGCTGCGATGTGGTTTGGATATCTGCTGCAGATGAATGGCTTTTTTGACAGCTGTTTCGGCGCAATTATTCCTCTCCTGCCGGAAGGTCTTTTAGGAATTATCACGGCACCGCTTCTTCACGGAAATATAGATCATATTGTAAGCAATTCTATTCCGATTGGGATTCTGATGTTTCTTCTTTATCAGTTTTACCCTGAAGTCGCCAATAAAGTATTTGTAATCGGGTGGATCTTAGCTGGTTTTTTAGTCTGGATACTTCCTCCGATTGATATTCTTACTGGCGAATATACTTACACCTGTACCATTGGTGCCAGTGGAGTAGTGTATGTTCTGGCGTTCTTCCTGTTCTTCAGCGGTGTTTTCAGATGGAATATGAAATTACTGACAATTTCACTTCTGGTGGTCCTGTATTATGGTAGTCTGATCTGGGGAATGTTTCCTGAAGAAATGTTCAGTGAAATGCTTGAGCCCAGTAAAATCTCGTGGCAGGCACATTCTGCAGGAGCTATTGTAGGAAGTGTTTTGGCATACTCATTTAAAAAATCAGGTGAAAAAAAGAAAAAATACATTTGGGAATTTCCAAATTATTACAGCGAAAAAGATGACAAGCTGTGGCAGGAATATAAAGAAAATCATCCCGACGACTTTCTGGAACTTCCGTATCAAAAAAGAGAAGATATTTGGGATTATCTGGAAGATTTAAGAAAAAATAAATCTTAATTGATTAAATTTGATGAAAATAAAACACAAATGTACACAGAAGAGCAACTGTATTCTATTGCGCTGCGGGAGTGCAATTTTATAGGAGATATCAACTTTCTGAAACTGGTTCGCCGCTTCGGAACTGCAGAGAATGTCTGGAAATTTTCAAAAAAAGAACTCAGCAAAACAGACGGGATAGGCCTGAAAACCGTTTCGGACATAGGAAATGCTGAACATCTGAAATTTGCTGAAAAAGAAATTTCGTTTTGCGAAAAAAATTCAGTTAAAATAAATCTCAGACATAAGAATGAACTTCCGTTTTTACTGAAGGAATGCGATGATGCTCCCGCAATCCTTTACCAAAAAGGAAATTTTGACACGAAACTAAATACCTTAAGTCTTGTCGGAACAAGAAACATTACTTCATACGGCAAAAAATTCATAGAAGACTTTTTCGAAGAAACAAAATCACATCAATATATTTCTGTAAGTGGGCTGGCGTTGGGTGTTGATAAAGAAGTTCATGAGCAGTCTCTGAATCATCAGATTCCCACCATTGGAGTTTTGGCGCATGGTTTTCACACTTTTTATCCGTCAAAAAACAGAAAGCTTTCAGACAAAATACTGGAACAGGATGGTGGTTTGCTTACTGAGTTTAATTCTTCAAGAAAACCGGACCGGGAAAATTTCATTCAGAGAAACAGAATAATTGCCGGAATTTCTCCAGCCACAATCGTTGTGGAAACAGCTTTTGGCGGTGGTTCTATCAGTACAGCAACGTTTGCAAATACTTACAACAGAGATGTTTTTGCACTTCCCGGAAGAATTTCAGACAGATACAGCCAGGGTTGCAATCATCTTATTTTTCAGAATAAGGCAACGGCAATTTCCACAATCAAAGATTTGCTGGATCTCATCGGTTTTAATGATTCCAGAGAAATAATAGGAGAGCTTTTTCCACACAGTACAGTCACAATTCAATTATCTGAAAATCAGGAATTAATATACAGAAGTATCAGAGAGAATCCGCATGTAACATTAGACGATCTGGCAGAAAAAATATCGTTCCCATCACATAAATTATTGCCTGTAATACTGGAACTCGAGCTTTTGGGAAAAGTAAAATCATTTTCAGGGAGACAATTTTTGGCGATATAAGAATTAATGATTTCGTAATATTTCATTATTTTAGATATAACATTTAATTTTTAATAAAATTCAGATTGTTATTATTAATTTAATAATATTAGTATTCGTTATTGTTGAATTATCAGCAAATATCAAATAAGCTATTGTGAATCTTGAAAAAAAAATTAAATTTGTTGACATAATATTCAACCTTACCTAATATGGAACAATATAATATTGACCAGAAAATTCAGGAGTTTATTGCTAAGATAGAAGCAAAAAACCCGAATGAACCGGAATTTTTACAGGCAGTAAAAGAAGTTGCCGTAACTGTAATTCCGTTTATCTTAACGAGAAAAGAATATACAGGCATGAAGCTTCTTGAAAGAATGGCTGAAGCTGAAAGAATTATTATTTTCAGAGTTCCATGGGTTGATGACAAAGGTGAAATTCAGGTGAACAGAGGTTTCAGAATCCAGATGAACTCTGCAATCGGACCTTACAAAGGAGGAATCCGTTTTCATCCAACTGTTAACCTTTCTGTACTTAAATTCTTAGCATTCGAGCAGGTATTTAAAAACTCTTTGACAACTCTTCCAATGGGAGGTGGTAAAGGAGGTTCAGACTTTGATCCGCAAGGTAAAACTGATATGGAAGTGATGCGTTTCTGCCAGGCTTTCATGACGGAATTGTGCAAACACATTGGTCCTGAAACTGACGTTCCTGCGGGAGACATCGGTGTTGGAGCAAGAGAAATCGGATATTTATTCGGTCAGTACAAGAAAGTGAGAAACGAATTTACAGGTGTTCTTACCGGTAAAGGTCTTGCTTACGGTGGTTCACTGATCCGTCCTGAAGCTACAGGATACGGTGTTGTTTACTTTGCTGAGCAGATGCTGAAGACTATCGGACAGACATTTAAAGATAAAATTGTAACGGTTTCAGGTTTCGGAAATGTTGCGTGGGGCGTTATTAAAAAAGTACATGAACTTGGCGGTAAAGTGGTTACACTTTCCGGACCTGATGGTTATGTGTACGATAAAGACGGTATCGATGGTGAAAAAATCGATTTCCTTCTTGAATTAAGAGCTTCAGGAAACAACAGAGCTGAAGATTACGCAAAACAATATCCTTCAGCTGTTTTCCACGCAGGAAAACGACCTTGGGAAGTGAAATGTGATGTTGCAATTCCTTCTGCAACTCAGAATGAGCTTGATTTTGAGGATGCTAAACTTTTGGTTGAAAACGGTTGTCTTTGTGTGACTGAAGCTGCCAACATGCCTTCAACACTGGAAGCTATCAACTATTTCCTTGAGAATAAAGTATTATTCTCTCCAGGGAAAGCTTCAAACGCAGGTGGTGTAGCTACTTCTGGTTTGGAAATGACTCAGAATTCAATCAGACTCAACTGGACTTCAGAAGAAGTTGATGCAAGACTTAAAGAAATTATGATCGGAATCCACAAGGCTTGTAGAGACTACGGTAAAGAAGAAGACGGATATGTAAACTATGTGAAAGGTGCAAACATCGCCGGCTTCGTAAAAGTAGCTGAAGCAATGTTGGCTCAGGGTGTAGTATAAAAATATAAAGGTTGGGAAGTTTTCCCGGCCTTTTTTCATAAAGCCTGTCCCGGGATTATAAATGGGAAAAAGTAATAGTGAAAGTGAAAGCATTGAATGTCCAGTTCAATGCTTTTTTTTGTGATACAAAACTGTCTTATTTTGTCTTTTTTACAGGTGTGGTCGGCGTGGTGGTATTTACAGTTCCTGAGCCCGGCATGGGCTTGTTAACACCCGTATTTACATTTCCGCTTGTATTGAGACTGCCTGTAGTTCCGATGTTAACCGTACCAGGCGATGAAATTTTATTATCGACAGTACCTGTACTCAAAGGAAGAGTTCCGTTTGGGTTGGAAGAATTGATGGTTCCGTTATTCATGGTGCCCATATTGTTATTAACAGTTCCCTGCAGATTGTTACCGGTGCCTAATTGATTGTTATTCAACCCTCTCACATCTGAGTTAAGATTTCCTCGGGGAATAGTCATGCCTTTCTGAGTTGTTGATGGAGTCGTAACAGTGGTTGAGCCTGTATTTGTTTTCTGAGGTGTTGTCTGTGCAGATACAGCAAATATACCTCCCATAGCAAAAGCTGCTAAAATTAATTTTTTCATAATATAATATTTTGGTGATAATCAATACTATACAAATAGCGTACAACTCTGTGATCATTAATCAAATTAATAATTTTTTTAATTTTTTAATGATTTAGAATTTCATATTTTTATTTTTAATAAAAACTTTGCAATGAAAAACACATTTACAAATTTTGAAGAATATTTTCTTCTTTTCCCCAAAGATGTTCAGGTTAAGCTTGAAACATTAAGAAAAACCGTTCACGCCCAGACTCCAGAACTGGAGGAATACATCGGATATCAGATGCCGGCGTTCAGGTATAAGAAAAAGCCTTTGGTTTACTTTGCTGCGTACAAAAATCACATTGGTTTTTACCCTGCTTCAGAAGGAATGAAAAATTTTGAAAAGGATTTTATCGAAAGAAAATTTAAATTCTCCAAAGGTGCAGTACAGTTTCCTTTAAATGAAGATCTACCTTTGGATCTGGTTGAAAGAATGGTGAAATATAAAATTACAGAAATTGAAGATAAAAAATCCTGAAACATTACATCTCAGGACTCCATTTACATATATAAAAACTACTTCTATGTGCAAACCAATTTGCATTGATTTAATTCTGAAACGCAGGGACAGAAATAAAATTATATTTTCGTTTTTATTTTAACTCAATTTAAAAGATTTTAAAACCTTTTAAGATTAAATTTTTTATTAAGATTTTTCATCATACTTTCCACAAACTCAAATGCAGCTGGACAAACACCGTGTTTTTAATCATCAGATCAATGATATGATAGCTTTTCTAATGTCTGTCTAAGTAGAAATTCATCACTCAACTTTTATTTGTTGAAAGTCAGATTGCAGGCGTTTAAAGATTGATATTAATTCTTGCGGCATTTCCTGAATCTGAAAGCATTTTGTCTGTTGAGTTCATCAATTTCTGAGTTCAGTAAACTGTCAATTTTGAAAAGTTTTAAATTTTTATTGTATTCGTAGCTTGCATTTTTTTCATCAGCATAATCTTTTTTAAAATCATATTCAGGAAACGAAATAGTAACAGGGTGGTTTTGCTCAACTACAAATATGTAATTTTTGTGAATGCTATGTAAACCAAGTATCTGACTTTTTTGCATGGTTCTGAAATTTTTAATTCTTTCATTTTTTAGTTCTGAAAATAAATTAATATATGAGTTGATTATGTGATTTGATTTGAGAGGTGTCGGATAATAAACCGCCACATCAACAACTTTTTGAATATAAGAACTATCTTCCTTTTTGAATAAAATATATTTTTCTTCAATTTCACTACTGTCACAGTCCAAATTTGATTTTCTACTTCCATGATTCATTTTGATGTAAATGATATAATTTTTATCAATCGTGTCAAAATCTTTTTCAGTTTCCAAAACAAATGAATTGCGATTAATTTCCTTTGTCTGAATTTTTACATTAGAAACAGAAACAGAAACAGAAAGAGGTGCAGCTATTTTTGTTTTACAGCTAAATAGAAAGGTGACAATAAACAGAAAAATAAGCAATTTTCTCATAGGTTTTTTTGTAATAACTCTCGAAAAATCGCTTTAGTATTTACTTACCCAAATTCGTCATCATCTTTTCTACAAACTCAAACGCTGCCGGGCAAATCACAGTGTTTTTAATCATCAAATCATTGATCTGATAAATCTTTTTCCTGTCTGTATGCGGATATTCTCTGCATGCTTTTGGACGGACATCATAAATCGAACAAGTGTTATCGTCATTCAGAAAATAGCATGGAAGATTCTGTAAAACTTTGTCGTTCTCTTCATCTACTCTCAGAAATTTAGCTTCAAAATCAGCTTGTTTCATGCGGAGGTGTTTTGAAATTCTTTCAATATCCTTTTCGGTGTAAAGAGGACCAGTAGTTTTACAGCAATTGGCGCATTGAAGGCAGTCTACTTTTTCAAAAACCTTTTCATGTGTTTCCTGAACGGTATAATCTAAGTTTTTGGGCGGTTTCTTTTTTAAACCATCCAGAAACTTTTTATGTTCTTTCTGTTTCTGTAAAGCCTGGGTTTTATAAAAGTCTAAATTCAATTTTTTAATTTTAAAATGCTGAAAAGCAGACTGCAAAGATAAAACATTGTTTTTATGAAACTGTCATGAATTAAAAATGTAGAAGCATAAGGTTTTTAAGCGTTTGCAGGTCTCGTTTTTAAAATTTAAAAATCACGATATGAAACTTATCAATCATAAAATCTACTTTACGATTAACAATTAAACTAAATTTGACAGACGATTTTTAGTTTAAATTTAATTTAAATCAAATGAAAAAATTAGAATCAAGAGAAGACATCGAACTGCTCGTCAATTCGTTTTATGATAAAGTTGTGAAGGATGAAACGATTGGTTTTTTCTTTAATGATATTGTGAATGTTGATTTTAAAAAGCATTTGCCTAAAATGTATTCCTTTTGGGAAACGATTTTATTCGGACAGATGAGTTACAAAGGAAATCCGATGGCGGTACATTTTCCGATCAACCGACTGGAAGCTATGGAAAAACATCATTTCGAGCAATGGTTAAAACTATGGAAGCAAACCATCGAAGAAAAGTTCGACGGAGAAAATGCTGATATAGCGATTACAAAATCGGAGAATATTGCTAAACTTATGGCTTATAAAATGGAAATGGACAGAAAACTTTAACCTTAATTTTGCCTTAACCTTAACCTTAACCTTAACCTAAATTATGGCACAATCACCGTAAAAATATAAGCCGCTAAATTAACCAGCAACACAGTTCCATACAGCACATTCGTTTTCCCTCTGCTCAACGACAACATCACGATAAACACGGATAAAGTAAGTAAAATAATATCTTTCTTATCTAAACCTAAAACCAGCGGAATATCGTACATAATGCTTACCGCAGAAATCGCAGGAATACTTAAACCGATACTCGCCAAAGCCGATCCCAAGGCTAAATTTAAACTCGACTGTATCTGATTGTTTCTTGCTGCACGAATTGCGGCAAGTCCTTCAGGAAGCAACACGACCGCTGCAATAATAACACCTACCAATGACTTCGGAGCGCCCATGCTCTGTACCATATCTTCAATCGTTCCCGAAAGTCCTTTAGCTAATAAAACGACGATCACAAGACAGATGACCAAAAAGATAAAACTGTTAATTGCCTGAGCTTTACTCGGAATATAATACTCTTCTGCATTACCGTCCGCCGGGACAAAATAACTTCTGTGTCTTACCGTCTGAACCATCAGGAAAACTCCGTAAATAACGAGACACGCAATAGAAACAAAGACCAGCTGCGCATTATTATAATAAGGTCCGTTAACGCTTGAGGTAAAATTCGGGAGTACCAGTGTGATCACAAGAATTGAAACAATACTCACAAGATAAGTTGTTGCTGAAGTCCGGGCAAAAAACTGTTCAAAATATTTCACACCTCCCACCAATACACAGATACCGATAATACCGTTCAGAATAATCATCACCGCGGCAAAAACGGTGTCACGGGCGAGGGTAATTGCCTGTTCGCCACCAGCTACCATTAAAGAAACAATCAGAGCGACCTCAATAATTGTGATACAGAGTGCAAGAATGATCGTTCCGTAAGGTTCGCCGACCTTGTGTGCTACAACTTCAGCATGATGAACTGCAGACAGTACGCTTCCGGTTAAAAGAATTCCGGCAATAACGTCAGATATAACTCCGGTTCCCATAAATCCCAGAAAGTAATAAATTACCGCCAGCACAGGGAAAATGTAGGTGTAGTGTAAAAATTCTTTTAGCTTCATAACAGTCTCTAAAATACAAAAAATCTATTGAAAGGGCAATATTAAAAGAAAACATTAATCAAATTTTAATGTTGCCAAAACATAAAGTCCTGAAAATCGGTGAGCATGTGAAAGAGCAGACCAACAGCAACAATTCTGATATTTCCTTTAAAAAAAAGCATCAAAAAATACACCGCAATCGCAGGGTAGGAGTGAAGAATGTGAAAACCGACACTCATTCTGTTGGGATCAAAAATTGGGTTGGCCAGTAGATGATCGAGATCTACAAGCATGGTGGCCAGCATGATAACATAAGCCTTTTTCCAGTGAGGTTGGAAGAAAAGATACGCGATGGCAGCAGGAAAAATAAGATGTAAAAAATAATGCGTAAAAGTTCTGATTAGAGCGAGATCATCGGCATTCATCGGATATAATTTAAGTTTTATCTCAGGATTAATGGGAGATTGCCAGACTTAAACTGAAAACGTACCAAAGTTTGCTTTTTATCATTCCAGTACAGTACAGATTCCAGCTCACGTACCTTTTTTGTGATTTTGGGAGATAAGCTTTTAAATGATGAAAGCAGTAAGGGGTTGTTTTTAATTAAAATAAAATTCGCCTCAGAACTTTTTTTGATTTTTGGATGGTTTACAGTGTTAATTAAAATTCCGTTCTCATCTCTCGAAATTTTGTTGGGCAGAAAAGGAATCGCTGTAAACTGATTTTGCGGACTGATGAATTTTTTCTGTTCAAAATAATTCCAGACTTCATCGGAATTTTTGGTTTTAATCTGAATCAGATACTGTGGCTGAACGATCTTCTGATAGCTGACTTTTTCAACTTCATTGAAATTATCATCGTAATCATAGCTGATGATGGTGTCTGTAATTTGTTTTAAATCAGCATTCATTTCAACCGAATTGATTTCCGGATGAGAAAAAATTTCAGTTTTAAAGAGATTCGAAAAGGTCTGAATGTTTTTTTGTTCAAGCTGAGCAGTAAGAAAATCGGTTTGATTTATGTTTTGAGAAAAAGCAGTTTCAGCCTTTTTAAAATCAGTAAAGTTGGAAATTTCGATATTTTCATCATTTAAATGAATCGAATAGTTTTCTCTGTTTTTTCCATTAATAATTCCTAAACTTCCAATTCCATCAGTCATAAAATCATCGGCATTCCATAGAATTTTGTTTGATTTTAAAGAGCTTTCAATGGTTTCAAATGATCTCTGAGAAGTTCCGGCGATGCAGATTTCTCCGTTGATCTTCAGGAAAATATTTCCGTTTGTGTAGAGACTGTTGCCTTTGGTCTGAAAATTTTGGTCTTTTAAAAAAGATTCAAATTCTTTCCTGTTTTTAATTTCTAAAACCATGTACCAGTTTGAAAAACCTTCATTTTTAAGATGGAAAAGCTGCACAAAATCCGGAATTTTAATTCCGGCATCTTTCCATGAAATCCCGGCTTTTTTATCGCCTTCTTTCAACCAGACTGAGGGATGCAGAACTGTTTCAGAAAGATATTTTCTTGTGAAATTTTTTACATCAATCAAAACCACAGCATCTGCACCGTCTGGGATGTATTTCAGTTCTTTGTTTTTATGATAAAGAATGAAATACACCGCCAAAAGTACGATAACACACACCAGAAAAAGAAGCCGTCTTTTCATTTACAAAGGCTGATTTTTTTTCTCAGACTCAGATATTTTATAGATTTCATCTACCAGATTAAAGAAATACATCAGGCTGTTTTCAGCAGACGTTTTAATTTTATAATCAATCTCAGTCTGTATGCTGTTGCCTTTCACTTCACTTTTGTAATTGAATTCTCCGGCATTTTTCTTCATTAAATTCAGCAATTTTATTTCAGATGAATCCTTGAATTCCTGATTGAGACCGATGAGTAATTTCTGAAGGTCAAATCTTCCTGAAACTGCATATTTTTCAGAATCTTTCATCCATTTTTTTGAAATGTCTGTCTGGGATTTCGGGTTGATGTTTTCTTTTGCCGTCGTCAGATAAACAATACCGTCTTTTACAGTAAAATACAGCTGATCAACCGGTCCCTGATTTGTTCCTTCTTTGAATTTATAGAAATCACCATCTTTAATGAATTTTTCTTTTGTGTCTTTGTTTGAAACAAGCATGTCGAAAATTCTGCTCCAGTACTTTTCATTTTCCGTTGCAAATGCAAACGTGAAATCCGGAAACATTACATCTTTGGTTTTCGTGACTTCCTTTTCGTTGTAATCGTCGTCGTACTCAAAATCTGTATATTCTACTTTTTTTGATTTCAGTTCGTTCAAAACAAAAATTCCGTTTCCGGGAGCGATTTTAGAGATGGCTTCTTCGTCCAAAACGATTTTCACCGTTTCCATCATCAGCTGAATTTCTTTCTGATATTTTCCGTCACCGGTGTTTTCAAATAAAGTGTAGATGAGGTCAAAATATTTGTAGCCGTTGAGGTTCATCGCATAATATCCAATGCTTTTATCATTGATAAGAGCAGTGAGTTTTTTGTTCTTTTTACCTTTGTAGACGGCGGCAAAACTGTTGTTGATATTGCTGTCTTTGTGTTGGTAGTTGTTGATGAGCCTCACCTTATCGTCGTCAAAATAAAGATTGTATGACGAATTGGAATTGTACATTTTTCCTACAAGATTTTCAATATCAAACTCTCTGTAAAAGCTTCTGTAAGATTTTAATCCGAAAATTTTACCATAATCTGTATGAATAAATATGTCAGAATTGCTGTCTCTGAAACTCAAAATATCTTTCGCTACTTCAAGCTCAAGATTTGAACTGAAATATTTGTCGAAATCTGCTTCTGCAAACTTCTTCACCATTTTGAAAGTCTCGATATTAATCGAATCCATTTCCTTCATAAAGAGTGAGTCGGCAACGGCTTCTGCTTCATAATCGTAGTCATCCATTTCTTCTGTCTGGTCTTCCTCTTCACCAGATTTCCGTGGTCCTACAGGCGGCGGTGGCGGAATTTCCTCTTCGTAGCTGCCTTCTTTATAGGTGGTGTCTCTGATGGCTTCCGTCGTTTTTTCTTCAGGATATTTTTTGTGCTTTTCGAGATATTTTATGTCTTTCTGAAGTTTCACAATTTCAGCATTGTTGTCTTTGATGTTTTGTTTGATGTAGGAAATTTCATCTTTTAGGTTCTGAATTTCCTCTTTATAATCAAACGGTTTTTCTGCTTCTATTTCGTAATCTGCATCCACTGCAACACTGTCTACGGCTGCTGCCGTGCTGTCTACCACTGCCACTGTACTGTCTGCATACACATCATAATCGTATGGTTTGCTGTAGTTCATCATTTTGAGAACGGCTTTTTTGTCGTTCCACGCCACAAAAATATTGTCGTCGATGTCTACAAATTCGTAATTGCTTTTTTTGGTGACTTCCTGACCTTTTTTCTTCACAGAATTAATGAATTCGGTAAATTTTGAAGTGTTGTCTAAAGTAAAGTAAGTTGTATAAGCGTAAATGGAATCATTTGCCGAAGCGTAGTGATACTGTGTTGCGTCGTATTTTATTCCGGTTTTTGAAAAGTCATTCCACGAAGTGGTTTTCTTGTCATTATCCTTTGAAAGTTCCTTGAAAAACGGATTTACTTTCTCCCAGTTTATTTTTTTATTAAGCTGCTTCCCGTTGATTTCCATGTAGAAAAGTGCGTCTTTTGGCAACTTCGGGCTCTGCTGTGCACCGAGATATGCAAACGCGAAGAGCATGAAAAAGATCTTCTGTGTTTTTATTAAATATGTTTTCATGAAGTTTTTGGTTTATTGAAATTGAATGTTGTTGTGGAGCTGTTTTTTCTGAAGGATAAAATCTAAAATATTACCATCAAGCTTCAGTGCTTTTTTGTTGGGCGAAAGCTGGTAAAGACTGTTGCTTTGGGATTTAATGGTGTTTTCAAACTGCATTACAGAAACGTATTTTGCCGTAGCGAAAACTTCTTTGTCTGCCGCGCTGAGCTTGTTGTAATCTTCTTTGAAAGTATTGATTTTATTTCTCGTAAGTGTTTTGTTCTGAATATTCTGGCTGTACATATTCGTAGGAATCATTTTTCCGATGATGTTTTTTGCCTTTAAATTTTCCAGACCGGTGTTGATGTTTTCAATTTTCTTGAAACTGCAGCTGAGTTTAATGATGTAATTGTCAAAATCCATCGATGTTTTCACATTAGAAATTCCGGGAGTGGTTTTAAAAATCTGGGCCGCCTGATTGATTTTAGATTCAATTTCAGATCTTTTGGGAACTTTTTTGCCGTTCACGGTTTCCATTTTAGACAGGGAAGCAATTCTTGTTTTGCTTTTGCTGGCATTTAAAATCAAAGTATAATCGCCGCTTCCGTCGGCCCTGATGTTGACTTTGTCTAAGATATCAAAGCAACTTGTAAGAAGCAGCAATGGCATCAGGAACAAAAAGTATTTTAATTTCATATAAAAATCCGTGTTGATGTCTAAATTTTTCCTTTTAAATAATCCTGCCTCAGGTTTTCATCCAATTTCTCAATCGCGTAACGAAGGCTGGTTCGGGGCATTTTTCTGTAGTGAGAATTTAGGAACCCGATTAATTCAGTTTCATTTTTATTTCCCATTTCACGCAAAAGCCATCCATTTGCCTTGTGCATCAGGTCGTGACTGTGAAAGAGGTTTCTCAAAACCAGTTTTTTTGTCAGCTCAAAATTACCTTTTTTTACGTAATGCATCGTGCCTACAACTGCAATTCTTTTGTGCCACATATCTTCGGACTCAGAAAGGTTGATCAGAAGGTCATCTTTTTGATTTTCAAAGGCATAGCGGCCTAAGATTTTGTAGCAGCTGGTGTCTGCCAAATCCCAGTTGTTGATTCCTTCAAGATTATTCAGGTAAAACTGAACGATTTCGTCTTTTACAGAATTGTCCTTTGTCTTTTCAAATTTTGAAATCAGCATGAAAAGTGCTGTCAATCGGTGTTCGTGATACTTCGAGGAAAGAAGTTCAGCGATTTCATCTAAAGAAATCTTGGTGTAAAACTCTTTCGCCACCGCCCGCTGGTCTGGAACTTTTACGCCCAGAAACAGATCGCCTTCACCATATTCACCTTTCCCGGTTTTAAAAAATTTAGGAAGAAAAGCTGCTTTCTCAGGAATGGCAAGTTCTGCAAGGGCGGTTTTCAGTTCTTTAAGCATGAGAAATTAATTCTGATTTTCTGCCATCGCAGTAGATTCAAGACTTTTTTCTTCGTCAGCAATCTTTTTCGGGTTGGCGACTTTGGCAATTGTAAGTCCCTGAACGATAATTGAAAACACAACCACAAAATAAGTAATACTTAAGATCGTGTTGTGGTATTCTCCTTTCGGAATAGACATTGCCAGTGCGATGGAAACACCGCCACGAATTCCACCCCAAAACAGAACTTTTATCGTCTGCGGACTGAATCTTGTTCTGAAAGACATGAATTTCGTAGGTCCCCAAATCGAAACAAATCTAGCAACCAATACAACCACAATAGCGATCAAACCAGGAATGACAAAATGATTTAAATCCTTAATCATCAACAGCTCAAAGCCGATAAACAGGAATAGAACAGCATTCAGAATCTCATCAATCAGTTCCCAGAATTTAATTAAATAATCCTGAGTGACAGATTTCATTTTAAATTTAACATTGAAATTACCCATAAATAATCCCGCTGCAACCATCGTCAAAGGTCCTGAAACATGCATCTGACGTGCAACAAGATAACCACCCATCACTACTGCAAGTGTTACCAAAACTGAAATGATGTAATCATCCACTTCACGCATCAGTCTTGAAGTTATCCATCCTAAAACAACACCTAAAAGAAGACCTCCGCCTGCTTCATGAAGGAGTAAAATTCCTATATTTTCTATACCCAAATCAACTTCTTTTCCTATAGCCAGCTGCAATACAACGGTGAAAACCACAACTGCCATACCGTCATTGAAAAGCGACTCGCCGGCAATTTTTGTCTCCAGAGCTTTTGAGACATTGGCCTGCTTCAAAACACTTAAAACTGCCACAGGGTCAGTAGGAGAAATCAAAGCTCCGAAAACCAGACAGTAGATAAACGGTATTTTCAAACCTACTAACGGCAAGAGGTAAAACATTCCAAAACCGACAATGAAGGTCGATATGATAACGCCGGCTGTAGAAAATATCAGCACCGGCCGGAACTGTTCCTTTAAATCATTGATGTTAATGTGAATTCCTCCCGCAAAAAGAAGGAAATTTAACATCGCTCCCATCAGGACCTCTGTAAAGTCGATGCTGTTCATCAGATCATTTAAATGACTGAATGTTTTTGGAAGAAAATTTTCACCAAATAATACCAGAATGATAGAAACCACAATGGCAATAACCATAATTCCGATGGTGCTCGGAAGTTTTAAAAACCTGTAATTGATGTAGGCGAATATAGATGCTAAAACGATAAGTGCTGAAAATGAATAGTATAATTCCATTAAAAAATTTTAAGTTTAAAAGCCTGTGTAAAGTACTTTTATATAGAGTTTCTGATCTCCTTTTGACCAAACATCGTACATCGCGCCATTGGCGGCCTGAGAACCGCGCGAGTAATCCTGCCCGATCTGAAGCATGTTGAGGAGAATGTATTCGTCACCCACAGAATTGACAACGTAAGCTGTTTTTTCGGATTTTCCGTCGCCCGAACTTTTAATAGCGTCGGTTAAGCTTCGGAGCTGATTCATGTGGTGCGAAAAATTGGTGATGTCCTGCTTCATTTCATAGCCACGAAGCAGAATTAATAAGACATCAAGATTGGTCGGGTCTTTCCCGTAAATTTCCTTTCCAAGCGTGATAGATTTGTCAACATCTTTATCTCTGAAAGCATTGGCAAGATTCTTAAATTCATCGCTTGAAGTGGAAATGATGTTCTGATAATTTCTTCCGTAATACAGATGCTGAGCCTCCAGACTGTCTAAAGATTTTGGAAGACCTTTGTATTTGAAAATCAGTTTGTCATAATGAAAATCTGACTTTTTATTCTGAAGATTTTTCTTAATATCTTTGAGGTCGATGTTTGCTTTCTGAGCAGAAAACAGCCCAAAGCCAAGCATCAGAAAAAGGATGAAATATTTTTTCATCTGAATATATTTTTAGTTGTTTTCTTCATCATTATCAAAATATTCAAAAAGAAAATCGTTGTACGGGAATCTTGAAATGTGGATTTTCATCACCTCATCGTAAATCATTCTCTTCATTTCAGGGAAATTTTCCTTCGTCAAAGCCGAAATGAAAACGGTAGGATATTTAGATCTCGCCATCCATGTTTTCTTCCATTCTTCCAGAGAAATATTTTTCTTTGATGATGGAGTAAGATCGTCTTCATCTTTCTTTTCATAGCTGAAATCGTCAATTTTATTGAAAACCATGACCATCGGTTTCTGATGCGCATTAATTTCCATTAAAATCTGGTTAACAGACTCGATGTGATCTTCGAAACTTTCATGAGAAATATCCACAACGTGAATCAGAAGATCAGCTTCACGCACCTCATCCAGAGTAGATTTGAAAGATTCTACAAGCTGAGTAGGTAATTTCCGGATAAATCCGACCGTATCAGTTAAAAGGAAAGGTAAGTTTCCAATCACCACTTTTCTTACAGTCGTATCGAGCGTTGCAAACAGTTTATTTTCGGCGAAAACATCAGACTTTGAAATAGCATTCATCAGGGTAGATTTCCCAACGTTGGTGTAACCAACAAGAGCAGCACGAACTACTTTTCCACGGTTGTTCCGCTGAGTCGCCATCTGTTTGTCGATGATTTTCAGTTTATCTTTCAGCAAACTGATTCTGTCGCGGATGATCCTTCTGTCGGTTTCAATTTCTGTTTCACCGGGACCACGCATCCCGATTCCCCCTTTCTGTTTATCTAAGTGAGACCACATTTTACTCAAGCGGGGAAGTAAATACTGATATTGCGCCAGTTCTACCTGAGTTCTTGCATAAGAAGTCTGTGCTCTTTGGGCAAAAATATCAAGGATCAGATTGGTTCGGTCGAGGATCTTAACTTCAATTTCTTTTTCAAGATTTTTCAGCTGTGACGGCGAAAGTTCATCATCAAAAATGATAGTACCAATCCCGTTTTCTTTTACGTATTCTTTTATTTCCTGAGCTTTACCGCTTCCTACAAAGGTTTTGGAGTCAGGCTGAGTTAAATTTTGTGTAAAACGTCTGTCCACTTCAGCACCAGCAGTATGAGCAAGAAATTCCAGCTCGTCCATATATTCCTGCAGCTTTTCTGCATCCTGATTTTGGGTAACAACGCCGACCAGAATGGCCTTTTCGTAATTATGTTGTTTCTTTTCTAGCATTAAATTCTGTATAATTTATAAGATTTACAAGATAACATTTTTTATCTTCAGATGCAAAAAAGAGTCCGTAAAATAGCTTTGCATTTTGGTAAGAGGAGTTTTTCATATAAGAACGGCGTCTAAATTTTCATCAAAATCGGGTTTGTTCAAATAAATTTTTGTTATTAAATGTCTATCTTTAATCCGCTAATTCTTTTCAGATAAAAAAAATTATAACCAAACCGAGATGAAAAGGGAAATTAAATGCATCATAGTAGAAGATGACGAGCTGGACCGGCTGGTTCTTCAGCAACATCTGAAAAAATATCCTCATATTGTGGTGTTGGGTATTTTTGCCTCGGCGGAAACTGCGGTTTCTTCTTTAAACCCAGATGTGGATCTCCTGATTTTAGACATAGATCTTCCGGAAATGAACGGTATCGAACTGCGGAAAAATTTTAAAAACGTTCCTGCATGTATTTTCATCAGTTCGCATCCGGAATATGCCATTGATACTTTTGAACTGGATACATTAGATTTTATCAGCAAACCATTAAAAGCTGCCCGCTTTGAATATGCGATGCAGAAACTCGCCGATTTTTTTGAAATGAAAGAAAAGTCAGAAAGTTTTGATGCTCTGATTGGCGAGAATATTGTTAAAATTAAAGACAGAAACGAAGTTTTTCAGATTAAAATAAGTGATATTCTTTATTTTGAAGCCTTAAAAGATTACACCAGAATTATTACTACAGACAAAAAACACTGTATTTTAGATTCCATCGGGAACCTGTTGCAAAAGGAGCATTTCAGTCACTTCATACGCATCCACCGAAGTTTTGCAATTCCCAAACATCATATCAGAAAAAAATCTGCTCACGAAATTGAGATCGTTCAGCAGATCAAACTTCCCATCGGAAGGGCTTTTAAAGCTAATTTAGATTTTTTTAATCCTTAAGGAAATTTCACTTCCTGTACCGCTTTCAGAATGAACTTCCAGCGAAATGCCGATGGCTTTGCTCATGTCTCTGATCAGGTGCAGACCAAGTCCTTTTTTAATTCCGACAGCAATTCTGTCATCGAAAAGCGCCTTAAATTTTTCCTGGGACGCGCCATGACCGTTGTCTGAAATGGTTAGGCAGATGTATTCAGGTTTTTCCACAGCTTTCCAGCAGATTGTTTTTTCGCCCTGTTTTTCTTCCAGCACTTTTATGGCGTTATTGGTGAGATTTCGGGTGATGGTTTTCAGATATTCGGGATCGGTTTTTATTTTTAATTCCTCAGGAAAGTCAAATTTAAAAGAGATGTTTTCTGCCCACGTGAAATTATCTTTTATATCATCAAAAATTTCCTGCACTGGTATTTCTGATATTTCCGGCGAGAAATGATCCATTTGCCCTTTGCTCCACAAAAGCAGATCTTCCATTTGCAGAAGAAGCTTTTCTGCAGCATCCATCGTTTTGTTTTCAAGCCGGAGTTTGGTTTCGTCATCCATCAGTTCCGGTGCCTCTCTTTGGAGATGCAGAAAGTGTATTAGTCCGGAAACAGGACTTCGCAGGTCATGGTTTAAAATTCCGAAAAATTTAATTTTTGTTTTATTGGCGGTTTCCAGTTCATTATTGAGTTTCGTGAGTCTGTCTGTGTTCTTTTTGCTTTGGCGGTACAGAAAGAAAAGGAGAATTACGATAATCGTTACTGAACCGAGACCCACCAGTGACAGCAGTTTTTCTCTCTCTTTATTTTTAATAACGAGTCTGTTGTACGCAATTTCTTTGTTTTTTTGTTCTACCACTTTTCTGCTTTCGAGTTTCGCAATTTCATTTTTTCTGTCCTGTGAATAAACCGAATCTTTTATAGTGTGGTATTCGTTGATGTTTTTGGCGTAATTATCAATATCTTTTGTGATTCTATAGAGTTCAGACATTCCCAAATAATTGAACATTACCCACTGTTGGTTATTATTTTTCTGTGCAATTTCTTTACTGATTTTAAATTCCTGCATTGCCTTTTCAAGCAGTTCTTTCTTAGAAAAACCATGTTTTTTGCTGTAGACCGAAAAGTTTAGGTAAAAATCCATGTAAGAAAATCCTGTGTTATAATGATTAGCTACAGACATATAATGATGAGGTGAAATTCTGTCCCAGATTTCCTGTGCTTCCTTTTGCATGCGGTAGCTTTTGTCAATATCAGAAATGTCGAGAAGAGACCAGTTGGTCAGCAGCCATGCATGGCCGTATTCATTGTGATTCTGTTTAAAATACTTTTCGGCTAAAAGGAAATTTTTCTGTGCATTATCTTTCTTATTTAAATTTCTCTCCATTTCTGCCAAAACACCGTAGCAAAACCCCAGCTCATCAGAGTTATCTGCTTTCTCAGCCGATCTTATGGCTCTGTTGATGTTTTCATATGATTTTTTTTCATCAGATTCATCCAGGTAGAGGAATGCGAGACTCCTGTAGGCACTGCTCACAATGCGGAAGTTTTTGCTTTTTTCTCCAAGGTCTACAGCTTTTAAATAATTCGCTACCGCATTTTTGTGATCTGCTTTCAAATGAAAAAGCCTGCCGTACATGTAATAATTGTCTGCCAGAGAATAACTGTCTTTGTTTTTAAGGTTAAGTTTTTCTGATTCTTTATTGAATTTCAGGCCGTCATTGATCTGATTTTTTTCGGTAGCATAACTAACCAAACCCAGCAGCGCCTTGCCTTTTTTGCTTTGCCAGTTATTTTTTTTGATCAGTTCGAGATTTTTTCTGGTGTATATAAGACAGCTGTCGGGATTATAAGTTCTGTAAACAGCGACCAATTTTTGCTGAATTTCAAATTTTCTTTCATCTGAAATCTGCCAGGATGGAGGCTTCTGATGATTAGCCGTCTTCAGTGAGCTCTGTGCACACAGTGCAAACGGAACAAGAGTAAGTATGAACAGCCTGAATTTCATGGTAATAACTTGCTTATGACTAAGATACAAACATTTCATCTGTCATTTGTCGATTTTTTAGGTCGTTTATCTATTTTTTCTGAAAAGGCTTCACCGGTGAACTAATTTAGCTCCACCAAAACACTGATCATAATCATAAAACTAATAACCATGAAAATTTTTTACACTCTAAAACTGATTCCGCTCTTTGTACTTTCGGGCATTGGTCTTCAGGCTCAGAAAGCGGTTCTTGCAACGGGAACTAATGCAACGGGAAGCAATGGTTCAGTTTCCTACAGCGTTGGTCAAATAGATTTTAATCAGAAAGGCAGTGGTCTTCCGATGATGGAAGGTGTGCAGCAAAGCTATGAGATTATTACACTTTCGGTGAACAGCGCTATTGCCAATACGGAAGACATCAGGCTTTATCCAAATCCGTTTCAGGATTTTATCTATCTCGATTTTCCTGTAAAAGATTATAAGGATGCAGAATTTCAACTTTTTGATTCCTCCGGCAAACTTTTAAGAACAGAGAAGATTCAAAATTCCAAATCTGAATTTAATTTTTCATCACTTCCTTCAGCGATGTATTTATTCAACATCGTAGAAAAAGGGAAAGGCATCAAATCATTCAAAATAATCAAAAAATAATACCATGAAAAAACTTTTACTAACAGCCGGGCTTGTGCTGGGCTCCATGCTGGTGTATGCTCAGGCTCCTGAAAAAATGAGCTATCAGGCTGTAATGAGAAATTCGGGAGGGCAACTTCTTTTAAATCAGAATATCGCTGTACGCGTAAGTGTACTTCAGGGCACGCCAACAGGAACGGTGGTATTTTCTGAAAGACTTACCGGAACTACCAATGCCAACGGATTGGTAAGTCTGGAAATTGGTTCGGGAACTGTTTTATCCGGAACTTTTGCAGGCATCAACTGGGCTTCAGGAAATTATTATCTGAAAACTGAAACAGATCCACTTGGAGGAACAACATATTCGATTGCCGGAACAAGTCAGCTTCTGAGTGTACCATATGCAATGTATGCGAAGACAGCAGGAGGAACTTCCGGTGGTGCATTAACTTTACCTTACACAGCAACTGTGAATAACGCAGGTACATTATTTTCAATCAATAATGACGGTGACGGAGCTTCTCTGGAAGGAACCAATAATACAACCACCTCCAGCATTGCAGCCGTAAGAGGCTTGGTCAATAATACAGCTCCGGGAGGATTTTCTTCTGCGGTACGGGGAATCAATAACGGTACTGGTGGTCTTGGAATCGGTGTCTGGGGTTCCCAAAACGGAAGCGGATGGGGAGTTTATGGTGTATCGCCGACAGGCCTAGGTGTTTACGGAAATTCTTCAGGGGCGGGATATGGTGTTTATGCAAACAGTAATACAGGAACAGGTCTGAATGCCACAAGTACAAATGGTATCGCAGCAAATATTGCAATATCCAATAATGCCAACAACAATAATGTTATCAATGCCAACAGCTTAGGAAACGGAATAGTAGTCAATGTATCTACTACCGGTTCAGGTTCAGGTGTTGTAAGTAATACAGGAGCCGGTTTCGCTGTTCACGGAATTACATCTGCACAAAGTTCTGCCGGGGTCATCGCTGATAACAACGGTGCAGGGGAAGCTGTTGTAGGTAGAAACACAAGTGATATTGCCGGCGCAGTAGTGGGCAGAAACGATGGGGGTGGTTATGGTGTAAGAGGTTTTGTCTCAGGAAATACTTCAGGAACAAGCGTTGGGGTATTTGGTCAGGTAGGTCTTAACTCAGGGAAAGGACGAGCCGGACGTTTTGTAAACAGTAATACCAATAACGACAGAAATACTTTTGAAGTAGAATCTAACGGCGCAGGTAATATTCCGGATAATACATCAGGAAATGTTTCCTCTTTTCTCAATACCAATACAAACAGCGTAAGTGCCGGGGTTAGAGGAGAAGTAAAAAGCATCTTCGGAAACTTCGGTGCAGCGGGTATCTTTGGAGTATCATCTGGAACAGGAGGGGTTGGCGGACTTTTTCACGCATCAAATATCAACGGAAATGGAGCCGCTTTGGTAGCCATCACTGAAGGAAATGGAAATGCCATCCGCGCCAATGCAGGAAAAGATGGGAATGGGGTAGAAACAAACATCGATGGAAACGGAAATGCCCTTTATGCCTGGGTTCCTACATTCGCAAACGGTCGTGCCGGAAAATTTAATAATTTCAACACCACCAATACAAGCGATGTAATTACCTCAACAACCGTGGGGAATGGTATTGCCGGAAATTTTTTGGTAGACAGAACAACAGGAACTTCTGCAGCATTGAAAGGCGAGGTAAATTCCATTTTTGCCAACTTTGGTACTGCGGGCGTGTATGGATTATCATCAGGAACAGGTGGATACGCAGGTTTATTCTACGCATCAAATGCGACAGGAAACGGACCGGCTTTATTAGCTTTAACTGAAGGTGCCGGAAATGGAATTACGGCCAATGCTGGCGGAAACGGTGATGGTGTGGAAGCTACGGCAGATGGAACAGGTTCTGCGATATATGGTTGGATTCCCAACTTCGGAACCGGTAGAGCAGGATATTTCAGAAACTTCAATAACGCAAACGGACAGCCGGTAGTTCATGTAACCACAACAGGAACCGGTTCAACCTTATTGGTCAACCATCAGGGGCCTTCAGGGAATATTGCTGTATTTCAGAGTGGAAGTACGAATGTAGCAAGAATAAATAAAACAGGACAGGCATTTTTTAATGGCGGAACACAAAACAGCGGTGCCGATTTAGCGGAAGCTTTTGATGTGGAAGGAAATACTTCAGAATACGAGCCGGGAGATATTCTTGTGATTTCTACAGACACAGACAGAACAGTAGAGAAATCTTCAAAAGCATATTCTACTTTGGTTGCAGGGGTTTATGCTACAAAACCAGGCGTACTTTTAACAGAAGAAAATATAGATTCTGAGTTGATTGGTAAAGTTCCGATGGGAGTTGTAGGCGTTATTCCGACGAAAGTTTGTCTGGAAGGAGGAAAAATCAAGAGAGGCGATTTTATTGTAACTTCATCACAATCCGGAATAGCAATGAAAGGCAATCCTAAAAAAGTGAAAATAGGGCAGGTCATCGGGAAAGCCCTGCAGGACTATGATCAAAACGGAATCGGTAAAATTAAAGTATTGGTAAACATTAAATAAACTATTATGAAATCATTATATATCATCCCATTTCTGGCTTTAAGTCTGAATATTTACGCTCAGGAAAATAAAAAGTCTACTGAAAATCTGACTCAGGAAGCTGAATCTTACAAGGAGTCCAAAGCTTTTGAAGCGAAAATGATGCAGGAAGCGAAAGAAAATCAGAGTAAGAAACCCTCTGTAGAACTGGCTTCGGAGCAAGGGTTAGCTGAAAAGCAAAAAAATGTAAAAGCTGAAACGCCAAAAGATAACTCGGGAAAGTTGCTGCCCAATACGGCTAGTCTGGAAGAAGTTTTAGCGGCAATTCCGGGAAGGAAAGTGACAAAAGCGAAACAGGCCAATACTGCGAAAACCGAAACAAAAGGATTTGTATTGACGCCGGAAATGACTGTTTACGACATTAAAAAAACAATTCCAAAAAACTAAACTAAACACAAAAACTAATAACCATTTTTCTTTTCATGAATAAGTCCGCTTTCTATGGCGGACTTATTTTTTTATTTAAATTTTTATCAAAACTAATCCCAGTCGGCTGCGATAAATTTCATTTGATTACCTTCCTCATCAGATAAGGTTAGAAAATGACCTTCAACCTTATAGTTTTTCACCTTTTTAAATTCTTTTGAAAATTCATCTTCAAGTTTCATGTTTTCACAAGCCATCAAAGTAGATCCGACTCCGGAGATTTCTATTTTGTCTTTAGATTTAATCTCAGCAGTGAAAAACATTCTGTTGCAGCCCATGAATGCACCGCCCTGTATTTTTTTGTCTTTAATTTCCGATGTTAAATTGATTTCAGCCTTGCTTTTTACCAGTTCTTCTTTAGTGAAATTTTTAAATGAAACCAACATCCACTGTCTTTGGATTTGTGCATTATTAATCTTTGCAGATGAACAGTTTAAGATCAATCCCAAACACAGAAACCCTATAAATATTGATATTGTCTTTTTCATTCGCTTTATCTGTCCATTTTCATACCATTTAAGCAGTAGATAGCGTAAAAATTAGTAATTTAGCCACACAAAAATTATTTAGAAAATGAAAAGAATACTTTTACTATTCACTTTTTTACTGAGTTTCGCTCAGATGAGAGCTGATGAAGGCATGTGGCTTCTGATGCTTGTCAAGAGACTTAACGGTGTAGACATGCAAAAAGAAGGTCTTCACCTTACTCCGGAAGAGATTTATTCTGTAAACAATTCAAGTCTTAAAGATGCTATCGTAAGCTTCGGTGGATTCTGTACAGGAGAAATCGTTTCAGACAGAGGTCTAATTTTTACCAATCACCACTGTGGTTATGGTGCTGTAGCTGCGGCTTCAACGCCTGCCAAAGATTATCTGAAAGATGGTTTTTGGGCAATGAAAGATAAAGATGAGTTTAATGCTAAAGATCTTTACGTAAGATTTTTAGTGAGAATGGATGATGCTACGCAGAGAATCAATTCAAAATTAAACAATAGGATGTCTGCTGCTGAAAGAAAAGCAGTAATCGATGCCGAATCAAAAGCAATCCAGACAGAAAATTCAGAGAACGGAAAATATACAGTTGTAGTAAGAGATTTTTTCAATGGAAATGAGTTCTACTATTTTGTATATCAGGATTATAAAGATATAAGATTGGTGGGTGCTCCACCTTCATCATTAGGTAAATTCGGTGGAGATACAGACAACTGGGAATGGCCAAGACATACTGCAGACTTTACAGTTTTCAGAGTTTATGCTGACGCTGCGGGAAATCCTGCAGAGTATTCTCCAAGCAACGTTCCTTTGAAGCCAAAGCATTCACTTCCGGTTTCTTTGAAAGGAATTAAGCCGGGTGATTTCTCAATGATCTTAGGCTACCCTGGAAGAACAAACCGTTACCTCACTTCTTACGGTATCGATCAGATGGTGAACAAAGACTATCCGGCTTGGGTAGAAGCTTCAAAACTGGCGATGGATGTGATGAAGAAATTTATGGACAAGGACAAAACCACACAGTTGGCTTACGCTTCACAATATGCTTCAGTAGCCAACTACTGGAAAAACAGACAGGGAACAATTGATGCCGTAATCAAAAACGGAACAATTACTGACAAACAGAATGTAGAAAATACATTCAGAACGTGGGCAGTACAACCTGCAAATCTTGAGAATGAAATGGTTTTAGACGAAGTTAAAACCTATTACAAACAGACTTCAGACAGAAATGTTGAAAGAAACTATGCTTCTCTTTTAACAAGAAATTCAAAATATTTCTCAGTAGCACTTCAGCTTTCAAGCTTATTCAACAGCTATGCATCTCAGGATTTGGCGGGTAGAGTAGCTATGAAACCTAAAGTAGAAGATGCAATCAAGCAGACTTACGAAAGCATCAACACACAGCTTGAAGGTGAAATGATGAATTCTATGGTAAACCTTTACCAGACAAAAGTGAAAGCAGATGTTGCATCGCCGACATTGATGGCTCTTGATGCTAAGAATCTTTCTAATGTTGCATTCTCTTCAATTTTTGCAAATAAAACTTCAGCTACCAATTTCCTTCAGAATCCTGACCGTGTGAAGCTGGATGCAGATCCGTTATTGAAAATCGCAAAAGGAATTATGGCAGATCAAAAAGCTTCAGCTGAAAGATTTGTAAAAATTGATGATAATTTTGCAAAAAACAACAGACTGTTCCTTGCAGGATTGATGAAGGCTATGCCTGAGAAAAAATTCTATCCGGATGCAAACTCTACAATGAGACTTACTTACGGACAGATTACAACATTGCCTGTAAGAGACGACAGAAACTATTTCGGAGTTACAGATAACTATTATACTACAATGGAAGGTTTAGTAGGGAAGTACAAGCCGAAGGATGAAGAATTTGATCTTCCTCAGAGAGTTTTGGCACTTCAGGGAGCTAAAGATTACGGAATGTATGCTGACAAAGCAGGATATTTACCGGTAAACTTCCTTTCAGATAACGATATTACAGGTGGAAACTCAGGTTCTCCGGTAATCGACGGTGACGGTAACCTTATCGGTATCGCATTCGACGGAAACAGCGAAGCTTTAAGCGGAGACATCGTTTTCGAAAAAGAATGGCAGAAAACCATCAGCGTAGACGTTCGTTTTGTACTTTGGACAATCGACAAATATGCCGGTGCAAGAAGAATCGTAGATGAGCTGAAACTGGTAAAGGACGAAAACACTCCTGCAGATACAGGAAAATCTAAAGTTCCTACTGCAGCTCCTGCAAAAAAGAAGAAGTAATCAAAATTGCTTCATAAAAAAACCGGTATGTTTTTCATACCGGTTTTTTTTGTTTAATCTTTAGATCCCAATCCATCCATTGTATCTCCCATACCCTGTTCTGGTGTAGTGGTATAATTTCTTTCTGAACCAAGGAAGTATAAATTGTGTTTTGCCTTAGCAATAATTCCTCTTTCTACATCCTGAGGGATGTCGTCCGGAACCTCCTTTCTGATAGTTTCGCCTTCCCGCTGTTTTATGATTTCGATAGCTCCTTTTCCGTCTAGAATCGATTTTGCTCTCTGTGCTTCATCGTAGCTGCTGGTGTACAAAACGATAGTGGTGTTTCCTCTGCTTTTTTTGCTGTAGGCATCAAGCATTTCGGTGTCGTTGGCAAACATGTGATCCCAAAAATGCCTTGTGTTTTCATCATCCTCAAGATCATTTGCAGAATCAACATCTACTTTAGATTTTGAAACGATAATATTTTCATCTGAAAATCCTTCGCTCCTTAATTGTGATTTTACTTCCTCGGTGTCAGTTGCCGGCGGAAATACTGAAATTACTGTATAAGCCATAATATTTTGTTTTTGGTTATGGCTTTAAATGCAAATGGTGTGCAATTTTCTGAATTCTTATTAGATTTTAATCTAAAACCTGTTCAAAATATCCACCGCACACTTCGGTAAATTCGTTCCGGGACCGAAAATAAAATCAGCACCATTCGCATACAGATATTCATAATCCTGCTGTGGAATTACGCCACCTACGACAATTGTAATATCTTCTGCACCTAGTTTTTTCAGTTCTTCAACAACCTGCGGAACCAAAGTTTTGTGACCTGCCGCCAGAGACGACACACCCAAAATATGAATGTCATTTTCCACCGCCTGTTTCGCTACTTCTTCAGGAGTTTGGAATAATGGCGCAACATCCACGTCAAATCCCATGTCGGCAAAAGCCGTTGCAACTACTTTTGCACCGCGGTCATGACCATCCTGACCCATTTTTGCCACCATAATTCTCGGGCGGCGGCCTTCTTCTTCTTCAAATTTCTGAGTAAGCTCAAGGGCTTTTCCAAAGTATTCGTTTTTACCTGCATTCATAGCGTAAACTCCCTGTATTGTTCTGATGTTGGCTTTGTAACGTCCGAAACTTTCTTCCATCGCATCGCTCATTTCGCCCAAAGTCACTCTTCTGCGGGCTGCCTCTATGCAAAGTTCTAATAGATTTCCGTTCCCGGTTTTAGCACAATTTCTAATATCATTTAAAATTTGGCCGACCGCCTCGGTCTTTCTGGTTGATTTGATAGATTCAAGTCTTTCGATTTGTTTTCTGCGGACTTCCGTGTTATCGATATCTAAAATGTCAATTGGCGTTTGTTTTAAACTCGATCTGAATGAATTGACACCAATGATAAATTCTTCGCCGCTGTCAATTTTCGCCTGCTTTTTTGCGGCTGCTTCCTCAATTCTCATTTTTGGAATTCCTGCTTCGATGGCTTTGGTCATTCCGCCTTCTTTTTCTACCTCATCGATGAATTTCATGGCTTCTTCGATCATCTGCTGGGTTAAAGCTTCTACAAGATTACTTCCGCCCATCGGATCAACAACATCGCAGATTCCGCTTTCCTGCTGAAGAATAATCTGTGTATTTCTCGCAATTTTCGCAGAATAATCCGTCGGGAGTGCGATGGCTTCATCCAAAGCGTTAGTATGCAAAGACTGAGTTCCTCCCAAAGCTGAAGATAAAGCTTCGATGGCAGTTCTTGTGATATTGTTAAATGGTTCCTGTTCCGTCAAAGACCAGCCGGAGGTCTGAGAATGCGTTCTTAATGCTAAAGATTTTGGATTCTGAGGATTAAACTGCTTTAACAAAGTTGCCCAAATATATCTTGCAGCACGCATTTTAGCAATTTCCATGAAGTGATTCATTCCGATTGCCCAGAAAAAAGACAGTCTTGGAGCGAAGTCATCGACATTCATTCCTGCTTTTATTCCAGTTCTTACATATTCCAGACCGTCGGCTAAAGTGTAAGCCATTTCCAAAACCGGCGTGGCTCCGGCTTCCTGCATGTGATAGCCTGAGATGGAAATTGAATTGAATTTCGGGATATTTTTAGATGTATATTCAAAAATATCAGCAATGATTTTCATGGATGGTGTCGGCGGATAAATGTAAGTATTTCTCACCATGAATTCCTTTAAAATATCATTCTGAATTGTTCCTGAAAGCTTATCCTGAGAAACGCCCTGCTCTTCTGCAGCGACAATATAAAAAGACAAAATCGGCAAAACGGCACCGTTCATCGTCATCGAAACTGAGATTTCATCCAGAGGGATTTCATTAAATAAAATCTTCATATCCTCAACAGAATCAATCGCAACACCAGCTTTCCCAACGTCACCCACTACTCTTGCATGGTCCGAATCATATCCTCTGTGGGTTGCCAAATCGAAAGCTACGGAAAGTCCTTTTTGTCCGGCTGCCAGATTTCTTCTGTAAAAAGCATTGGATTCTTCAGCAGTTGAAAAACCTGCGTACTGACGCACCGTCCACGGTTTCTGAACATACATTGTGGAGTAAGGTCCCCGTAAAAAAGGAGCAATTCCCGGTGAAGAATCGCTGATAGTCTGATCTTTAATATCCTCAGAAGTGTATTTTGATTTCAATTCAAGACCGTCTTTCTCGAACTGATAGACTTCCAAATGTTTTTCTGATATAGTAAATTGGGGATTTTTATTTTGAATTTCCCTTCTCATGCTTTCTGATTTAAGATTTTAAAAGTAAGCATTTTTGGATTAATGTTTCGGTGCTGATTTTCAGTTTGAAAGAATAATTTTAAACACATCAGTCATAGGAGATTTTTTAAAATTGTTCCACATAAAAGGACACATTATTCTTTGAAAAAAATTTGATTTTCTTTCTAGTTGATTCCTGTTTTCTAAGCTTGTTGTAAGCTTGAAGCGACTTAAAAATCTTTAATTGGTTTTAAGATTTTGATGAGGATCAGAGGATTTCATTCTATTCTTTGATAAGTTGTTACTTTGGGACTTTTAATCACCTACACAAGTTTCATTAATAATGTTTTTTTGCCATGAATGCACGAATTATCATTATTAAATTTAGTAAAAATCCAATTTCGCAGGAAAATAACATTCGTGAATTCGTGGCGATTTTTTAATTGAAACAGATAAAAAATAATCTTTAAAAGCTTTAATAAAAAAAGCGACACCGTACTGTTACAATGTCGCTTTTATATTTAATTAAAAATAGTATTTTATTATTTTCCTAATTTTTTCACACCCATTTCATACAGCGCAAAAGAAAGTAAATCTGCATTTTCACTGATGACCTGGTCGGTTGCTCTTCCTGCACCGTGACCTGCATTCTTTTCAATTCTTATTAAAATTGGGTTGGCACATTTCTGTTTTTCCTGCAATTCTGCCCCGAATTTAAATGAGTGTGCCGGAACCACTCTGTCATCGTGATCACTTGTAATAATCATCGTTGATGGATAACAGATGCCTGCTTTTACATTGTGAACCGGAGAGTATGATTTAAGATAATCAAACATCTCCTTGTTGTCTTCGGCCGTTCCGTAATCGTAAGACCAACCCGCGCCGGCAGTGAATTTATTGTATCTCAACATATCTAAAACACCCACTCCGGGAAAAGCGACTCTGGCCAGATCCGGACGCATCGTCATGGTTGCCCCAACCAAAAGTCCACCGTTTGATCTTCCTGAAAGTGCCATGTATTCTTTTGAAGTATAGCCTTTAGCCTGAAGATATTCTCCGGCTGCTATGAAATCTTCGAATACATTTTTCTTATCCATTTTCGTTCCTGCATCGTGCCATTTTTTTCCGTATTCTCCACCACCGCGGATGTTTGGAACGGCATAGATTCCGCCATTTTCCATCCAGATGGCATTGACAACCGAGAAGGAAGGCTGTAAGCTGATGTTGAAACCACCGTAAGAATACAGCATTGTCGGATTTTTACCATCCATCTTAATTCCTTTCTTATAGCTGATCATCATCGGAACTTTTGTACCGTCTTTTGATGTGTAAAATACCTGTTCAGAAACGTAATCTTCAGGATTGAATTTTACTTTTGGCTTCTGATACACCTCAGATTTTCCGGTGTCTGCATTGAATTTATAAGTCGTTCCGGGTGTAATATAATTGCTGAAAGAATAGTACATTTCCTTCTCCTTTTTCTTACCACCGAAACCACCAACATTTCCTTTTCCAGGTAGAGAAATTTCTCTGATCAGTTTTCCATTTTTGTCGAACTGTTTAACTTTGTCAATTGCATCAACCATGTAGGTTGCAAAGAAATATCCTCCGCCTGAGGAAATACCCAACACATTTTCTGTTTCAGGGATCACGTCTTTCCAGGTTGCCGGAGTTGGATTTTGGATGGTAGTTTTCACCAAACGCATATTGGGTGCATCTTTATCGGTAAAAATATAGAGATTATCGCCGTCGGTGTCCACAATATTGGCATTGATATCAAAACCGCTGTTGATCTGTACGAAATCGCCACCTTTTTTTAGGTCTTTAATATAAACTTCATTTCCATTGGTTGCATTGGCTGCAGAAATAATCAAATATCTTTCGTCTTCAGACAGGTACGCTCCCAAATATCTTCTCGGTGTTTTTTCTCCTCCGAAAATCAACTGGTCGGCAGATTGTTTTGTACCTAATTTATGATAGTAAACCTTATGTTTATCAGTCATACCAGAAAGCACTGTTCCTTCTTTCGGTTTATCATAACTCGAGTAATAAAAACCTTCATCGCCCTGCCATGCAACACCACTAAACTTGACGTCAACAATAGTTTCGTCGATTTGTTTTTTGGTAATTGCATCGATGATGATGATCTTGTTCCAGTCGCTTCCACCCTCTGAAATAGCATAAGCTGCCAGATTTCCTTTTTTATTGAAAGACAGACTTGAAAGTGACGTCGTTCCTTTTTCTGAAAATTTATTTGGATCTAAAAAAACTTCTGTTGTTTTGGTTTTGTTATCGGTTCTGTACAATACAGATTGTGCCTGCAGTCCGTTATTTTTATAGTAATACGTATAATCTCCTTCTTTAAAGGGTGCACCGATCTTTTCGTAATTCCAGATGTCTGTCAGTTGTTTTGCGATTTCCTGTCTGAACGGAATTTTAGATAAATAATTCTGGCTGAAAGCCACCTCTTCATCCACCCATTTTTTGGTGGGTTGAGAGTCGTTTTCCAAATCTCTGTACGGATCTGCAACGGCAGTTCCGAAGTAAGTATCGGTTTGATTTCCTTTTATAGCTTTAGGATAATTCATTTTCTGAGAATAAAAAGTAGCTGAAAACAATACTCCAGCCGTTAATAAGATGGGTTTAAAATTCATTGTGAAGGATTTGACCAAAAATAAGGAAAGTTGGGGGAATAAAAAAAGTCTCCTAATAAATTAGAAGACTTTTGTGGGCCCTGAGGGATTCGAACCCCCGACCCTCTGGGTGTAAACCAGATGCTCTGAACCAACTGAGCTAAGAGCCCTGAATTTTTTTGAAAGGTTTCAGTAAACCTTTGTGGGCCCTGAGGGATTCGAACCCCCGACCCTCTGGGTGTAAACCAGATGCTCTGAACCAACTGAGCTAAGAGCCCTAGACGATTTCTCGTTTTGAGTGGTGCAAATATACACACTTATTTTATATCAGTCAAGTTTTTTTCTAAAAATTCTCCCACTACAAAGTTACTTCCGCCAATAAAAATCATTTCTTCATTTGTACATTTCTGTTTTGCAGAAAGATACGCGTCCTGAACAGAATCAAAAATTTTATAAATTATTTTTGAATTTTTTAATAAATCTTCATACTCGCCCGGGTGACGGCCTCTGTTAATGGAAGGTTTTGCAAAATAAAACTCAGAATTTTCAGGAAGAAGAGACATGACATCATCAATTTTCTTGTCATTTACAAAACCTAAAACAACATGTTTATGTTTCGGAATTGAATTTAACTGTGAAAAAACAAATTCCAACCCAGCCTGATTGTGTGCCGTGTCACAGATTGTAAATGGATTTTGAGAAAATTCAAACCAGCGGCCGATGAAACCTGTGTTTTGATGAACATGTAAAAGTCCGGTTTTTATATTTTCATCTGAAATTGCATAATTCTGTTTCTTTAATTCTTCAGTCAGAGCCAAAACTACTTTTATATTCTTATGCTGATAGTTTCCTTTTAAATCTGATTTTAAATCTGATTCCAACAAAACTGCATCGATAAGTGGTGCATTTTCTTTTTCAGCTTTAGCTTTAATAATATTTCTGACTACTTCATTTTCATCGCCGAAGACAATTGGAACTTGAGGTTTAATAATTCCTGCTTTTTCAAAAGCAATTTCTTCAATGGTGTTGCCTAAAATGTTCTGATGATCGAGCTGCACGTTGGTGATAGCCGAAACTAAAGGTGTAATAATATTGGTGGAATCCAGTCTTCCGCCCAAACCAACTTCAATAATAGCAAAATCCACATTTTTCTGAGCAAAATATTCAAACGCCATGATGGTCGTAAACTCGAAAAAAGAGGGCAGAATATCCTGTGGAAGTTTTTTTAATTTTAAAATAAAATCATAGACAAATTCCTTATCACAGTTTTTTCCGTTGACCTTTATTCTTTCGGTAAAATCGATGAGGTGTGGGGAGTTGTAAAGCCCGACAGTGTAGCCGGCTTCCTGTAAAACTGATGCCAACATATTGCTGGTAGAGCCTTTACCATTGGTTCCTCCGATGTGAATGCATTTGATTTTTTCCTGAGGATTGCCAAAAAAAGCACAGAGTCTTGTAATATTGTCCAATCCCGGTTTATAGGCTTTCTCACCGTCAATCTGATAATTAGGAGCCTGTACGAAAAGCCATTCTACAGCTTCCTGATATTGCTGATGTGTCATGCCACAAAATTCCTGAAAGTTTTGGTAAAATAAAATATAAATTTTGCATCCGCTGTAACTTTTCTGTAATGGTTTCGTCTAATGTGAAAAAAGCTGATATGAATTCGCTGTATTTTGGTTTTTCAAAAACCTGTAAAGAAATTACGACTGAATTTTAGCTTTAAAAACAAAAAATAAGTCAATATGAAAAAATTTCTGATTCTTTTTGCGGGACTTTCTGTTTTGAGCCTTAGTGCTCAGAAAAAGTGGTCACTGCGGGAATGTGTAGATTATGCTGTGAAAAATAATCTGCAGGTAATTCAGAATGAATATAACAAACAGATACAGGATGTCAACCTGAAAATTGCCAAAAGCAACTATCTGCCAACTGTGTCTGCCAACATGGGAAATAATGTGAGCTTCGGGCAGGCTTCTCTGGGAACGGGAAGTATCAGGAACGACAGATTCAGCAATAATGCCAATATCGGAGCCGATATTTTACTTTACAATAACGGAAGACTGGAAAAAACTGTCAGAAAAACCCAGTTTGATGTTGAGGCAAGTCAGTATGATATTGAAACCATTAAAAATGACATTTCACTTCAGATTGCACAGCAGTATTTAAATACACTTTTGAATAAAGAGATTGTAAAAATAAACCAGAGCGCGGTTACCAATGCACAGAAGCAATATGACCGTTCCAAAGCAACTACAGAAGTCGGAACTACTGCGCAGACTGTTTTGGCAGAAGCTGCAGCGGCTCTGGCAAGAGAAAAGCAAAATTTAAAAACCGCCGAAATCAATGTAGGCCGAAGTCTTTTTGCATTGGCTCAGCTCCTTCAGCTTAAAGAATATAAAGATTTTGATGTGGAAGATGTTGTTGTAGATGATAAACTTACTCCTCAATTGGTTTCTGTAGATGAAGTTTTAACGACTGCTTACGAAAATCAGCCTCAGGTCAAAGCTGCGGAGAGCAGAATAAAAGCAGCAGAAGCTCAGACGGTTATTACACGTACTTCGTTTTATCCAACACTTACAGCGACAGTTGGAGTGGGGAGTTTTTATAATAATTTACTGAATACCAATAATGTAGGATCGGAATTTTTCTATATTAACGAAAGATCTTTTTTCCGTCAGTACAAAGATAATTTTGGTCAGCAGGGCGGACTTTCATTAAATGTTCCGATTTTTAATAAAGGAATTACGAGACTTCAGGTGGAACAGGCAAAAATCAATGAAAGTATTGCCAAAAACAATTACGAACAGCAGAAATTTGCCATCCGACAAAGCGTTCAGCAGGCCCAGTTTGACGCCGATGCCAACTACGAAATTTATCTTGCTGCCACAGAAGCAGAAAGAAATACAAAACTTTCGCTGGATTTTGCTGAGAAAAGCTATGCCGCGGGCCGTTCTACAATTTTTGACGTGAATATTGCCCGAAACAACTATGCCAATGCGCAGGGCTCGGTGGCTCAGTCTAAATACAATTATCTTTTCAGTTTAAAATTATTAAATTTCTATGCGGGAATTCCTTTAAGTTTGTAAAATGTCTATTCAAACGCTGGAAAAATTTTTGCCGGACAACTGTGTCAGCCATCTGAAAAAATGGTTTGCCGGCCATTCCATTCACATTACAATTACAAGAGAGCGCAAATCTAAACTGGGAGATTACAGAAAAAAGCGTGATGGCTCGCATGAAATTACCATCAATTCTACACTTCAACCCGAACTTTTTTTCTTTGTTTTCACTCATGAGTTGGCTCACCTCCTTGCTTTTGAAAAGTACGGCCGAAGAATTGCACCACACGGAAATGAGTGGAAACATACATTCAGAATTATGTTGATGGAAAGCATTGACGTTTACAGCAAAGAATTACAGTCAATCATCATCAGATTCTCCAGATCTCCGAAGGCTAATTTTATGGCAAGTCCGGAACTCGTTAAGTATTTTCATTTTGAAAAAAATGATGATGATGGCGTTTATGTGGAAAGCATTAAGAAAGGAGAAAACTTTATCTACCGAAATCAAAAGTATGTTTTAGAAGGTCTGATCAAAAAAAACTATCTTTGTATGAACCTCGAAACTGGCAGAAAGTATTCTTTCAGGCCTTTGGCGAGGGTACAAAATTGCAGTTAAAAAATGTCAACATCAAATCAATACTGCGTAATCATGGCAGGTGGCATCGGAAGCCGTTTCTGGCCATTGAGTACGCAAAAATTTCCAAAACAGTTTCAGGATATCCTGGGGACGGGTCGCACGATGATTCAGCAGACCTACGACCGCATCAGCAAGCTTATTCCAAAAGAAAACATTTTCGTAATTACGAATAAAGAATACGTTGCTCTTTCTCATCAGCAGCTTCCGGAAATCCCTGAGGCAAACATTGTGGGCGAGCCGCTTGTGAAAAATACTTCAGCCTGTAATCTGTACATGGCCAATAAAATCGGGGAACTGAATCCTGATGCCACGCTCATCGTTTTGCCCGCAGATCATTTAATTTTAAAGGAAGATGTTTTTCTTGAAAAAGTAAAACTTGCCTTGAATTTAGCTTCCAAAAATGATTATCTGATAACTTTGGGGATCGTTCCAACCAGACCGGAAACCGGCTACAGATATATACAGTACGTAGAAAGCAGGCAGTCTGATTTGCATAAAGTAAAAACACTTACTGAAAAACCAATTTTAGAACTGGCCAATACTTTTCTGGAAAGCGGCGATTTCCTCTGGAATGCAGGTATTTTTATCTGGAATATTAAGACGATTCACAAAGCTTTTGAAGATTTTCTTCCGGAAATGACGCAGCAGTTTACTTCGTGTGAGTATAATTCTGAAAGTGAAATCAGCTGTATTGAAACCATTTATCCTAAAATTCAGAAGATTTCCATTGACAACGGGATTCTGGAAAAAGCAGAGAATGTACACGTTATTCCTGCCGATCTTGGCTGGAGTGATCTGGGAACATGGAGATCTGTTTTTGAGAACAGTGAAAAAGACGAAAATAACAACGCCAACCCGCACAAACATTCACTTTCCTACAACTCTTCAGGAAACATCATTCATTTAAAAAATGTAAATAAAGCGGTCATCGTAGACGGATTAAATGATTTTATCGTTGTAGATACAGACAAGGTTCTTCTGATCTGCCCGAGAGATCACGATCAGTGCATCAAAGATTATGTTCTTGATCTGAAAAACCTTAAAAAAGGGGATAAATTTATGTAAAAAGCCGGCATTATGCTGCCGCAACTCGATTTATGAACAGTTTAAAGAACACCGGAATTTTAGTTTTAATGCTTATTTCAACTCTTGTATTTTCACAGGAGAAAAAGAAATTTGCCAGCTTACAAAATGTTTTGGCTCAGATAATTCCGAATGACAAATATGATTTCTGGGTTTTGGTGTATAACGAATACGGCAAAAATAAAGAGGTGAAAATTTCAGGTTCAAAAAAAGATTATCTGCCACAGTTTTCCGGTTTTGATCTTACACCGAGTGAAGATACTTTTTTCTATATCGTTAATTCTAAAGGGGGTAAGATAAGTTATATTACAGATTTAAAAGATCTCAAATCATTTATCGGTAAAATTGATAATGCCGAGGAAGCAGCGCTGTCAGCGGTTTTGGAAGGTTATATTATTGATGATGAGTTTGTAGACCTTGCCGCCAACTATTATCAGGATTCAAAAAATTACTATCTCGACTTGGGAAAAGTGACTTCTGTGGAATGTCCGTATCAGAAAAAACATTTCACGCTTACAGTTTCCAAAACTTCGGGAATGATCGAAAAAGCTGAAGAGAACGGTTCTTACATCGAACTTTATAATAAAAAGTGCAAAAACAATCCGAGACTTTTAAAAATAGAAAAAAAGCCTGAACCGAAAGATGACCCCAAAAAACAACCTGCAAAACGAAGATAATTTCTTTGCTACTGAAAGGCTCATCATCCGCTTGATTTCGCTAGACGATGCTCAGCTGATTTTTGATCTTTACAACATGCCGAATTTCATAAAGTTCATCGGAAACAGACATATCACAAGTCTTGAAGCTGCTGAAAATTATATTGAAAACAGATTTTTCCCGCAGATCAACCGTCTGGGTTATGGGAATTATACTGTTATTTTAAGGGAAGGAGATATTAAAATTGGCGCGGTCGGCATTTTTGAGCGTGACGGATTGGATGTTTCGGATATTGGTTTTTCTGTCCTTGAAGAATTTGAAGGAAAAGGTTTGATGTATGAAGCAGCCGCTAAAATAAAAGATGAGGTCATGAACCGGTTTAATTTAAAAAAGATTTCAGCCATCACTACCAAAGACAATATTTCATCCCAAAAATTAATTGAAAAGCTGAATCTAAAGTTCAAAAACTTCGTCACACTTCCCAATGAAGATGAGGAATTGATGTATTTTGAAACTGAGTAAAATTTAAATATAAAAACTTCCACAAAGTAAATCTATGGAAGTTTAAATATAAAGTTTAGATTGGTTTAAGTCATTACTTCGCTACACCCATACCAGCAAAATAATATTTGAAGGCATTGATTTCCAGAGCGAAAACTCCGTCGTTACCAATCATGTTAATTGGTCTCCAGAAGCTGTTGTCGAAGAAACTGATGAGCCCCTGATAAGAATTTAACCCGTTTGGTTCTGTCACTCCCCAAGGATTTCTAAGAATAATATAACTTTTGTTGTTTACAAATGCCCAACCTAAAATGGTGTACGCATGATTCGCCACAATATTTGAGCCTGAATAATTCCCTGAACCGTATGTCCATGCTACCATTGGGTTAATGGTTTTCATGCTCATCGAATTTTCTCTCACAATACCATACAGCTGATCTGCAGTTCTTGTGTTGGTATAATAATACAGCGGTGTTTTGTTGTTCAATTGAGCGATGGCTTTTACAGGATCTCCGTAAGCTGTTTTTGTAATATCCGGTTTGTCGTCTCCTGTTTGGTTAATCCATTTTGCGAAAGCTTTTTCGTAAACAGCAGGCCAGATTTCGCCTGCATCATTACTTCTGCAGTACACAGGATTGTTTGAAGTAGTGATAATAGTACTGTCTGTTACTTCAATTAATTTGCTTGGTGCATCCTTTCCGCCGCCTTTTGTGTAAAACTGAATAGCATTTACACGCTGTGTTTCTCCCGTTCCTGTAGCTCTCACTTTATGCTCTATGGCATAAGGAGTTGCCCACGCCAAAGCCGCAATCGCAGAAATGAAATAGCAGTTTCCTACAGCACCCTGAATAGGATCGTTAAATTCCGTTACATCATTGAAGAAATTTCCACGGTCGCTCCACAGGCAGTTTGCCGGCGTCCAACCCAGATTAATGTTTGGAGATCCGAAAACGATGTCTTTGATGACTGGAGAAACCATAGTGTTGGTGATGGTATTGTTGAGTTTCGGTACATTCAGAACAACTTTTACGTCTCCTTTATCAAGTCTTGCATTTTTTATTTCAACGCTGTCCAGGTCTGTAATTCCTGCCTTTGAAAGATCTTTCAGATTTTTGATGGTTGAAAAATTGATGGTTTCCAATTTGTCTGAAGATCTTACTTTGACATCTTCTGCCCTCATTGTTTTCACAGTATTGTCCCTTTCCAACTGTAAACCTGCGTACAGTGGCGAATTAAATTTAATATCAAATAATTCAGAGTAACTTTTTTCTAAAGTCTGCTCCAGAATCTGATACGATTTTGCGTCTGTCCAGTCAAATTTTCTTCCGGTGATTGCTTCTGTTAATGCGTAGGGATTGATTACTCCTACAAACATTTCTTTAGGTGCTTGATCCATGATAATAATTGTTTTTAATGGTTAATGATTTTATTAATGATGTTTAAAAAATCAGGGTTATAGAGGTAGAGAAAGCGATTGAAAAGATGGATTCCTTCCAGATTATCATTCTGAATAAAAATTTTTTCAGATTTACCGTTGATGAACTCAATGCTGCGCTGGCTCCCACCGACTTCCGGCGAATTTTGTCCGAAAGTTCTGAGGTTGTTAATTCCGACAATCAACTGTTCCAGAATTAAAACATTGACTTTTTTTGTTTCAGAAAAAATATTTTTCTCGTCAAGGTCATAGCCTTTAAAAACTATAAGTTCGGCACTTCCATGATCTGAAAAAATCAATTCGTAACGGTATGCGTATTCAGGCGGAACGCTTCCGTTGTTAAATGATACAATTACTTTCCTTGTTTCCATAACTCTAATTTGATACTCCAAAATTAGAACTTTGCAACCATCACAATATCAGGGTTTTTACTATTTCTGCACCGTGAAACCACTGAAAATGCAAAAAGCTGCCACAATTGTGACAGCTTTCTGTATGTTTCAGCTAAAATTAATATTAAAGCATTCCTAGCTCAAATTTTGCTTCTTCGCTCATCATATCTTTGTTCCAGCTTGGTTCGAAAGTAAGTTCCAGATCTACATCATTTACATTTTCCACCTCTTTCACTTTATCTTTCACCTCTTGTGGAAGCGTTTCTGCAACCGGACAGTTAGGCGTTGTAAGCGTCATAATAATCTTTACATCGGCTTCTTCAGAGATCTGCACGTCGTAAATTAATCCCAGCTCATAAATGTCTACCGGAATTTCGGGATCATAAACCGTTTTTAAAACACCAATTATTTCTTCACCAATATCTGCGATCTGATCGTCTGTAAATTTCATTTTTATGATTAATCTAAATTAAGAATATCTTTTCAGTAAATCTTCCTGACGCATGCGCCGGAAAATATTGGCCAAAGTTAAGACATCTTTTTCACAATAGTCTACTATTCTCTGCAAGTCTTTTTCTATGTAGTAAATTGATGAAACCATTGATCCGTCGATATCGTCTTTTGGCGTCGGAATCCCGAAAACATGTGCCAGAAGTTCCAGTGAAACAAAACTTTTATAATCCCCGAATTTCCAGAGTTCCATCGTATCGATGTGTGGAATTTCCCATGGTTTTTTTCCGAAAAGCTGGAAGGGAGAAGGCGGTTGCATTCCGTTGATTAAAAATCTTCTGGCAATCCAGGGGAAATCGAATTCCTTGCCATTGTGAGCACAGAGAATCACGTCGCGAAGCCTCATGCTGTTGAAAATTTCACCAAATTCTTCCAGCAGAATTTTCTCATTGTCATTTGCAAAGCTTTTGATTTTTAAAGTGTCGTTTTTCTCGACCATTCCGATAGTAATGCAGATAATTTTTCCAAATTCGGCCATGATTCCTGCCCGATCATAAAAATCTTCTGCGGAAATTTCATCCTTGCGCTGGTATCTTGTTTTTTTATCCCAAAGCGTTTGTTCGGTATTGGGAATTTCGTTCCAGTTTCCATGTTGCGGAACGGTTTCTATATCAAGAAACAGTATTTTTTCTATAGGAATATTTTGGATCATATTGTGTTTGGTTTTTCTAAGTAATAATATTTGTCATTTCGAACCCTAAAGGTTTTTAATCCATTAGTTTTGAAATTTTTGTTGAATTTAACCAACCTGCAGTCCGTTTTTTACAGGCAATGAAGGCGAAAGAAGTGTCACGTCTTTGGAATCTTCACCATAGACACCTAAAACAAGACATTCACTGAAGAAATTGGCAATCTGTTTTTTCGGAAAATTCACTACAGCTAAAATCTGTTTTCCCACTAAATCTTCCTTGCTGTAGAGAGAAGTGATTTGCGCTGCAGATTTTCTTATTCCCAAATCTCCAAAGTCGATTTCAAGTTGATAGGAAGGATTTCTGGCTTTTTCAAAATCATTTACAGAAATAATTGTTCCGCAACGGATGTCTAATTTCTCAAAATCTGGCCAGGAAATTTCGGGTTTTAAATTCATTATGCCTAATTAATTTGATGAAAACAAATATATTAATTTCTAAACCAGAATTCCGAAATCATTTATTTGAATTTGTTAATATATCCAACGTTTCTGAAGTTACAACACCTGTAAAAAGGTCTGGATACATCAATTTATCCTCCTTCGTTAAAAATTTATAGAGATTTTCATTAAGAATTATTTTAAAATTGGCTCCATAAGGAATCTCAGCATCCAGTTGCGTATAAAATTCATGATAATCAAATACATTCTGTCTTTTAAGGAACGGATTAAAATAAATTCTATATTTAATTGTTGCTTTTGGATTGATCGTTACCATATTGTTGAGAAGGTACCAATTATAAACTGCGTATAAATTGCTTGGCAGTTTATTTTTCTCCTTCCATTGTTTTATAACTGTCAACCTATCTGTCTTCGATTGATTTTTTTCCATTGCATCCGGTGGTGGAATAATATTCAGATGGTAGGGCATATCAAATTCTTTATCAATGAATTTATTTTTTTGAAACAGGAAAGGATGAACTCCCAAAACATTAAATAAGTCCGGATCAGTTCGGAAATCTTCTCCTTTATAATATCTCCAAATGTCTTCAGTATATGGTAAAGCATAACTGAGTGTATCTAAAGGCAAAGAAATTGTTTTTTTGGTGTTATTTATAAGTGAAATCTCAAAAATATGACCTTTATATTGAGATTCCATACTCTTGACAAAATCGTTATCCGGAACATATTCTTTAAATTCATCATAATTAAGTTCTCTAACTTTTAAAGAAAGCTGACACAGTAGAGAGGTACTGATGAAAAATAAAATCGCTGAAAAATTTTTTTTTATGCCCATAAGTTATCATTTGATTTGCAGAAAGGGATACTTTATTTGTTCAGATCCGGAGTATAGCAGAGACTTCTTTAAGATTCGATTTAATTAAGACCAGTTGTTTTAAAACAAAAATATTGAAATTTAGATTTAAAATTTAGCTAAAAACTCTTTAGTGCCACATAATTTTTTTTTAAATTTACTTCAAACACAAAGCAATGCTGATCAAAATTTACGGAAGTGCCATCTTCGGAGTATCTGCTCAAACCATTACTATTGAAGTCAACATAGATACCGGTGGGGTAGGCTACCATCTTGTGGGTCTTCCAGACAATGCCATCAAAGAAAGCAGCTACAGAATTTCTGCCGCACTGAAAAATGTCGGTTTCAAAATTCCCGGAAAGAAAATCACGATAAACATGGCTCCTGCAGACCTTAGAAAAGAAGGAGCAGCTTACGATCTGAGTATTGCCATGGGAATTCTGGTGGCTTCAGACCAGATTGTTGCCGAACATATTAAAGATTACATCATCATGGGTGAGCTTTCGCTGGACGGAAGTTTACAACCGATCAAAGGCGTATTGCCTATTGCCATTCAGGCTCGTGAAGAAGGTTTCAAAGGAATTATTTTACCGAAACAGAATACAAGGGAAGCAGCTATTGTCAATAATCTCGACGTTTTTGGTGTTGAAAACATCAAAGAAGTCATTGATTTTTTTAACGAAGGAATTCCTTTGGAGAAAACAGTTTTGGATACCAGGAAAGAATTTCAGGATAAAATCAATTCATTTCCTTTTGATTTCTCTGAAGTGAAAGGTCAAGAAATCGCAAAAAGAGCCATGGAAGTCGCTGCAGCCGGCGGTCACAACATTATTCTCATCGGCCCTCCCGGAAGCGGAAAAACGATGTTGGCGAAAAGAGTTCCGAGTATTTTACCTCCGTTAACTTTAAAGGAAGCGTTAGAAACCACAAAAATTCATTCTGTTGCCGGAAAAATGGGCACGGAAACTTCTTTGATGACGGTACGGCCTTTCCGCAGTCCGCACCACACAATTTCGGACGTCGCACTGGTCGGTGGCGGAAGTTATCCTCAGCCCGGAGAAATTTCTTTAGCTCACAACGGCGTTTTATTTCTGGATGAAATGCCTGAATTTAAAAGAACCGTTCTTGAAGTCATGCGGCAACCGCTGGAAGACCGTGAAGTAACGATTTCGAGAGCTAAATTTACCGTAAATTATCCTTCGAGTTTTATGCTGGTTGCATCTATGAACCCCAGTCCAAGCGGATATTTTCCCGATGATCCGAATAATACATCTTCTGTTTTTGAAATGCAGAGGTATATGAATAAACTTTCGGGTCCGCTTTTAGACCGTATTGATATTCATGTAGAAGTACAGAAAGTTGAGTTTGAACAGCTCGCCGAAAAAAGAAAAGGTGAAAAAAGTGAAGACATCAGAAAGCGGGTTTTGGTGGCTCGTGAGATTCAGAATGAGCGGTATAAAGATTTACCGATAAGCTACAATGCCCAAATTGGGTCGCGTGAACTGGAAAAATTCTGCGAATTGGATGATACCTCATTTAATCTCATCAAAATGGCCATGGAAAAACTGAATCTGTCTGCAAGAGCCTATGACAGAATCTTAAAAGTGGCAAGAACAATCGCTGATCTGGAAGAATCTCAAAATATTTTATCCCATCATATTTCTGAAGCAATACAGTACAGAAGTCTGGATCGTGAATTTTGGAATGTTTAAAACTCTAAAATCTTTAAGATGGTAAATGATAGGCTAAAAAACTTTCGTGCTGTTTCGGGATTTTCTAAAAAGAGAATTTACATCCAGAAAAACTTCTGCATGATTAATTCAGTTGATGATCTGAAAAAGTATTTAGTTTACTCTTCGTGTAAGAAGCACATTTAAGAGAAAAGTTCCCTGCCAATTGTTTCCAAAATGGTCTGAGCGAACCACTACTACTGTAAGTCTCGTTCTTCCGTTAGTGCCGTTATTTTCAATAGAAATCATATTTGCATTGTAGACATCTGGCAATCCGCTGTTATTACCGGCGGTTAACTGCGGATAAAGTCCTGAAACGTTAAATGGGCTTCCCTGAAATTCATATACAATAACCATTTTGGCCGGAGTATTGGTTCCTGCGTAGGTCGATACCTTAGAAATTACCCACCAGTTATCGCTGTCATAAATAGTATTATTGTGATTGCTAAAATCGGATGTATACTGCTGGTGTGGCGGTATTTTCAGTTGACCTCCATAGATGTCAACATTGGTTGATCTGATTGGTTGCCAGACTCCGGGTGCTGGAAGTGCGGCAGTATCAAAATAATAAAAGCCCGGCGATCCGATATTTATAGCTGAACCGGTTGCTGTACCTGTCGTACTGTTATTAACGTAGATCAGTGTAGAAAGTGTGGTTACAGGAGTGGTATTGTTTCCCATTGCCTGTGCCCTTTGCCTGTCCAGATTAGGAATGATGATCCCGTCCTTTGTCTCCGGATTCAGAGTGCCGGTGGGGAGTGCTGCAGTAATATCCAATGTGCTTTTAGGTGATGAATTGTTAATTCCAACCTGCGCATATGAGTAGATGTTAATTCCGACAATTAGGCTGAGGTAAACTTTTTTCATATATGTAATTAATTTGTGTTATTCTGGGCTATCCAATAAAATACGATTTCTCTAAATGATAATTTTAAACTTTTCTTTATCCATAAATCATATCCCCCAAAAATTGTATTAACAACAATTTTTTAATTATTCCGCTTCGCAAGAGGAACTGTTTATGAAACGATTTAATAAAATTCAAATATAATAAATTACGGATAGATGTAAAATATTTTTTTTCGCCCTACTATGATTTAAGTATGATTAAGTGTGTGTTCATCGTGTACGGTGGGGTTTTGGAATGTTTAAAAAGTTGCCAAAATTATCTGAAATATTTTTTCACTTAAAACAAAAACGACCGTCATCACGACGGTCGTTTTCTATTATATTTTCCAGCTTTTCAGCAGCCAGCGGTAAATCAGAATATTGACAAAGAAATAAACCAACAGTGGAATGATAATAATCACAGTCCACAGAAAAGGATTCACATACATCGACAGCAAACCGTTGGAAACATCAGATTTCGCAATCAGGTACTGTCCTAAGGCAATCAGTCCTAAACTTAATATTAAAACAATCATTAAATTTAAACTGAACTTCCGGCTGATGTCACTTACCATTTTCTTTGGTGAATATCCAAGACTGTTTTTAATGGAAACTTCTTCCTGTTTCTCTAAAAACTGAATTTTTATAAAGCTTACAATAATATAAAGGCATAAAGCGAAAATGAAAATCCCCAAAACTGCAATCACTTTTAAAACCAAAAACAGTTTCGACTTTATTTTTGCTGAACGTAGGCTTTCCTGATTCGATTCATAGCCATTTTCTTTCATCTTAGAAACCAAGCCTTCATCTCCGGAATCTTTTACCTGAACCAAAACCCTGTTGTAAATTTTAGGTTGACTGCCAAGTTCCAGTTTGGCAGCAGCATTCAGAGAATCAAGGAATTTTTTAGGAATTAAAACAGAATGAATTCTGTCTGAAAGCCCAACCATTTTTCCCCGATACGTTTTGTTTTCCTTATTAATAGTAATGTTGATATTAACTTCGATTTTCTTGGCAAAATCTTCTGAAATCTGCGGTAAGCCTTGATTAATGGCAAAACCGTAATTGTAAAGATTCAGATATTCTCTTGAAATAATGATTGGAATCTCATCTCCGTTCACCTGAAACTCTTCTTCTTTCAGAGGAACGTCAATCGCCTTCAAATCTACACTTTCAAAGTAAAGATCAGTGTAAAAAGGAATAAAATCGCCGCCGTTCGCCGAAGCTTTAAACTCATTGGCAGAAAAAGGGTAGATGTTTTTTACCTCAGACCAGTTTTTGATCTTCGCAACTTCATTTTCATTAAAACCCAGCAGTTCTTTACGTCCGATATTATCCGGAGTGAGTTTTTTGCTGAAAGTAAGCCAGTAATTGCTGTCACTGCTTTTGCTTCCGAAAAGACGGTTGGCATTTTCGTACAGCTGCAGACAGGACAACACCAAAATAAAGGCAATGAACAGTCCGGCGTACAGAATAAGTGAATTAAAAATTTTCTTCATAGCGTTTATAGATGAAGAATTTGATAATGATGCTCAAAAGGAAACTCATTCAGCTCAAAAAAGATCACCGAACTTCCGCTTTCTTCAGAAACTTCGTTGATCAGAGAAAATGCGATCTTCTTATTATTGATATCCAAATGACTGAAACATTCATCGTAAATCAGAAAATCTGTCGGATTGATCAGGCTTCTCACGATGGCGCTTCTTTGTCTTTCCCCATACGAGCAGTTTTCAGCTTTTTTGTTCAGAAGACTTTCAATTCCGAGACGTCGCGAATATTCTTCCATTTTTGGAATAAACTGTTTTTTATCTTTATTAAATATACGCAGCAGTATATTCTCAGAAATAGTCAGGTTTTTAATCATTCTTACATCCTGAAAAAGCAAGCTGATGCCCTGTTTTCTGTGTTCAACAATTTTTTCCAGATGCAGTTTTTTTACAACTTCCGTCCCGTATTTTATTTCTCCTTCATATTGGAAATGAGTTCCGAGCATTGCCGTCGCAAGAGTAGATTTCCCACTCCCTGACGGTGCAATGATCAGATTTTTTTTACCTTTTGCGAATGTGATATTCCGATTCCAGATTTCAGAATCTTCAATATTTTTCGGGGTAAAATATTTTGGAGAAATATTATTTAAAACAATATCAGTCATTCATTAATAAATAATACAGTGCGTTTTCGTCTTTCTTGTCGAGAGTAAATACCGTTTTAGAAAGAAGGTTTCCGCTGTCTTCCTTAGATTCATTGGTCATACTGATCACTTTCACTGGCGGATTTTCTCTTTGGTTGTAATCTTTACCATCAGACCATGAATAAGACATCACACCCGATTTTTTATCCAAAGTTGAATTTTTTCCGGCTTTTTTACTCTGAAACTGAGAAAGAACCTCAGGATTTTCAGAAACAATTACTTGATTGTCTGTTACTACATATTTTTTTCCTGCAGATGTTAGATATTGGTCCATTAAGCTTGTTAAAGTTGCTTTGTTTTTCGGATTGAAACCTAAAACGATCGCATTGTCTGATCTGTAATTGTAATAATCAGCAGTATCCTGTTTTACTTTGAAATCAACAAAAGCGTAATCTCCTGTAAAAGTAGAAGTGATGTCTTCCAAAGATTTGTTGCTTGAAGCCAAATAATGATTTACCGTAGCTTCAAAACCAGATTCTTTCACAAGATATCTCATAAAATCTAAGCTGAAAAACCCGATTGAGTAAGACTTAGCATTATCAAGTTCCACATTTTTTACAAGATCGTAGTTTACTTTATTTTTATCGTAATATTTTTCTACGATTTTCTTCATATCGCTGTTAAAGAAAGTCTTCGTTTCCATATTAGCTTTTCCTTTGTCGAAATTAAAATCAAAACCAATTCCCGAATCTTTGATCAGTTTGTTGATGGCAAGTGTTTCAATATAACCTTTAGATGCGAAGCTCGCTACGGCAGCAAGATTTACCCATCCGCTCACATCTTTATTTCCTACAAGAGAATTGTTTACCTGTTCTTTGATCGCAGCATTTTTACTTCCTTTTCTTGCCCAGAAATCTGCGAAATATTTATCGTTGATTCTCTCAGAACCTTCAGGCATCGCAGAATTATATCCACCGTAAGGATTGTACGCCTTTTCGCTGACCATAATGGCCATGTCGCCTTTCATACTTCCGGCAAGTTTTCCACCAATGTAGATATGATCTTTGTTGTCGATGGTCACTTTCGTTTTGGTCAGATCAGTCATACTTTTCTGAAACTTCGCTTTGTCATTGATCCAGAGAAAAGATTTTACATCAAATTCAGAATTTGTTTTACCCTGATCAACGAGAAGATAAAGAGGTTTATCGATGTCGATTCCGGATTCCTCAGGCTTATTGACCAACTGCAGAAACAGCTTTTCCTCAGCCTGAATATTTTTCTTCTCTTTCAGGATTTTGTCTACAGGAATCTTTTTTGAAATTTCCTTCAGATTTACTCTGGATATTCCCAAAGTCGTGTCTGTTGTGTAGTTTAAGATTTCATCATTCTTGTTAGAATTACATGAAAAAAGGATTACCAGCGCAAATGCACACAGTAAAGTTTTCATTAAAGTGCTTTTCATAAATGTTTGAGTTAAGGAAACAAATATAACATTTTGTACTACATGGAAATCATGTTAACGTGAAAAAAAATTAAAATTTTATTTTGAATTTCAAAAAAAATAATATCTTTGCATCTGAAAATCAAGTTTAACCATTTTAAAAAACAACGAAGCAATGTTCAGATTCAACTTACATTCAACAGTAGGATTGCCTTTTGCAAAGGCGGGGCTTCGTGGTTTGGTACATTCTTAGAACAACAGTATAATGAAATATCAAAACCCGGAGTCGTAAGATTTCGGGTTTTTTATTGCGCAATATTTCAAACTTAAAACGTTTCCCCGAAATCATTTTTTTAGGAGCTATTTCCCGCTTTCCGTTGCAATCTTTTTTGCCCTCGCTTTTTTCAAGCCAACGCAAAAAAAGGATTTCCACTGCAATCGGGGCTAGGGATTTCAACTCCAAATCAACATTTGTCATAAAAATATTGTGACAACAAAAAATCAACTAAAAATCTAGTTGAAAAAATTCAATGAGAGAAAATCAATGATCTCTCATCATTCATCAATTATATAAAAATGGGAAATTTAAAATTAAAAGGAAAAGATATATTAAAATTAGGCTATCCAAACAACCAGAGCGTCAACATCGCATTGGAAGTGATGAAGAGAAATTTTGCAACCAAAAATATTCATTATGTAAAATCTCTTCTCAAGGAAATCCACCAAAATCCGGAGAACTTCGAGAAAGATTTAACCTTCGGACAAATTGCAGAAGCTTTGCTTTCATCCAAGAAAACCGAGAAAAGAATGCTCAACACCAACCGGGCGTCTTTCCAGATTTTCGGAAATGATATTTCAGATGAAGCAAAAAACCAATTGTACACTGCACTGAAACTGCCAATTGCAACACAAGGCGCTTTGATGCCTGATGCACACAGCGGTTACGGACTTCCAATAGGTGGCGTTCTTGCGGTAGAAAATGCGGTAATCCCTTACGGAGTCGGGATGGATATCGGATGCAGAATGTCGCTCAGTATTTTGGATACGCCAATTTCATATCTCGACGGCGCCAAAGATAAATATGAAAAAGCGCTTGCCGAACACACCAAATTCGAGATGTACGAAACGCACAAATCTCACGTCGATCACGAGATTTTCGACAGAGATACGTTTGATTTAATTCCGATTTTGAGAAGATTAAAAGGAAAAGCCATCAAACAAATGGGAAGCTCCGGCGGCGGAAATCACTTTGTGGAATTCGGTGAAGTGGAAATTACGGAAGAAGATGAACAAATCAATCTTCCAAATGGAAAATACCTCGGAATCCTTTCACACAGCGGTTCGCGTGGTTTGGGAGCGGAAATCGCTCAGTATTATTCGAGAGTGGCGACCGAACAGTGTCCGTTACCGAAAGAAGCACAAAACTTCGCCTGGCTGGATTTGAACACGCACCTCGGATTGGAATACTGGACGGCGATGAATCTCGCAGGAGATTATGCTTCAGCCTGTCACGACGATATTCACAGAAGACTGGTGAAAGCGGTCGGCGGAAGAGTGAAAGCCAGAATCGAAAACCATCACAACTTCGCGTGGAAAGAAATTCACAATGGAAAAGAGGTGATTGTTCACAGAAAAGGCGCAACTCCAGCCAACGAAAACGAGTTGGGTATGATTCCCGGTTCGATGACGGCAAAAGGTTTCATCGTTCGTGGAAAAGGAAATCCGGATTCGCTGAACTCGGCTTCACACGGAGCGGGACGGGCTTTTTCGAGAGGAGAATGCAGAAACCGTTTTACTCAAAATGACATTAAGAAAGAAGTAAAACTCAAAAATGTCACCTTGATGGGCGGAAATGCGGAAGAAGCACCGATGGCGTACAAAGACATCAATGAAGTAATGAACGCTCAAAGTGAACTGGTCGATATTCTCGGAACTTTCCAACCCCGAATTGTGAGGATGGATAAATAATGATTAATGTTGGATGCGGGATGTTGGGTATTTGATGTCAAATACCTGCATTTTAATTCTTTCAAAAATCATTACATAATTTATAACAATAGTAATACAAAGGAGAAAAACAATAGCCCCGATTGCAGCGGCATCCTTTTTTTTGCAAGGGCTTGAAAAAAGCGAGGGCAAAAAAAGATACAGCGGAAAGCGGGATTAAGCTCCTAAAAAAATGGACAAAATAATACAAATCACCTCGGGAAGAGGACCTTTGGAATGTCAGTGGGTAGTTGCCAAAGTTCTGGAGGTCTTTCTTGAGGAAGCAAAACAAAATAAAATCGGTTACGAAATCATTCACCGTGAAAATGGTGATGAAAACCTGACTTTGAAATCTGCGACTTTAGTTTTAAAAGGAAAAGAAGCTAATGAATTTCTGAAAAACTGGCTCGGAAGCATTCTTTGGATTGGCAAAAGCGTGTTCAGAAAATTCCATAAAAGAAGCAACTGGTTTATCGGGATTTTTGAACTGGAAGATTTGGAGAAAATTGAATTTAATGAAAAAGAAATTCAGTTTCAGACGATGAGAAGTCAGGGAAGTGGCGGACAAAACGTGAATAAAGTGGAAACTGCCGTTCGGGCGACTTATCCGAAAACCGGACAGAGTGTTTTCGTGCAGGATTCCCGTTCGCAACTGGAAAACAAGAAAATTTCAATCATCAGATTAAAAGAAAAAGTAATGGAATTTCACATTCAGCAACTGGAAAAACAAATGCAGGAAACGTGGAACAATCATCTGAATGTTCAAAGAGGAAATCCGATTCGGACATTTTCGGGAAGCGATTTTAAAAAGAATCATCAGGAGAAATCTTTCAAAAAAGAGAGGAATCAACTGAAAAATGAATTAAAAAATTACAGAAATGACCTTAACTAAAAGTAAATATTATTTTGAAGCGCTGGATAATTATCCATACAGCTTGCCGGATTGTCTGGAAGCGCTGAATTATGCACTTTCCTACGACCCTGAAGATGCAGATTCGCTTTGTCTGATGGGAAGAATCTACAGCGAAATGCTTGATGATTATGAAAAAGCAAAACTCTATTTCGAGGAAGCAATGCAGTGTGATGTGACCAATCTGAATACGCCAAAATACTACATTAAATGTCTTTTGGACAACGAAAATTTTCAGGAAGCAGAAAAACTGATCAACTATTCTTTAAAAATCAAAGGAATTGACAGATCGACTTTATGGTTTTACAGAGCTTTGTTATCTGAGATGAGAGGAAGTCTTCCGAATGCATTAAAATTTTTAACCGAAGCGGAGAAGTTTTGCTTCACGCCACAAAGTTTAGATTTTATGAAAAGCCGAAAGAAATTCATCAAATCTAAAATGCCGAAGAAATCTAAAAAAAAGAAGGAGACGAGATAAGTCTCCTTTTTAATAGAATTCACTGAATTTTTTTAGGCAATAATGCAGTTATAATGATTTATTTTTCATAGTATATATAAGGATGAATTAAGAAATCCGTCAGATTAGCGTAATTTATTGATAATGAGTGGTGTAAATAATATTTGAAACGATTTCACTTAAACAACCGTTTCAATTTGTTAAAAAACCTTAATAAAAAAAACCGCACAACGTCCGTTTATGGGCGTTTGCGGTTTTAATTGCTTTAACATTGTTAATAATTATGTTAAAGTGTGTTAAATGCAGTCTTTCAAAGTATGAGATTCGACAGGTTTTTGATGTGAATCGATACTTTTGTAACGCTTTAAAAATAAAAGACAACGTTTAACACGGAAATAATTTATCTATGAAGAAAAAAGTTTTGTTGTATTTAGTGATGCTGATTTCTACTGTAAGTTTACAGTCATGTGTTACTAACTATGTAGTTTCAAAACCAACAACCTATATTAAGGACAACAAATCAGATGCCAATTATGCGGCAGTTGAGAGCAAAAGGTTGGAAATGGATAAAAAGCAGCTAATCAGCTCTTTTGTATCTGAAAAAACAGTAGCGTTATCCAACGCAAAAAACAAATTAAAGAATTCTGAAATTGCCAAGGCCATCAAGTATAATAAGGTAATCGACAATATCCTTGCAGAAGCGGAAACTTATTTGGGAACGCCTTACAGATACGGCGGTACAACAAGAAACGGAATCGACTGTTCGGCATTTGTATTATCAGTTTTCGGTGCAGCAGCAAGTCTTACGTTACCAAGAGTAGCAGCTTCACAGGCACAGGAAGGGGAGTCGATAGACAGAACAGAATTACAGAAAGGAGATTTGGTTTTCTTTTCACACGGCAGAAGAATTTCTCATGTAGGAATTGTAGAAAGCATTTCAGAAGATGGCGATATTAAATTTATACACGCCGCAACATCCAGAGGAGTGATGGTTTCCTCACTAAGTGATTCATATTGGGGTCCGAAATTCAGATTTGCCAAAAGAGTGATCAACGAAAACGGAGACAGCTATAATGCAACAGCAAAATTAGAGTCACAGGCATCTCTGCAAAATTTTTAAAACTTAAATAATTGATATTTAAAAAGAGACTGAATTTTCAGTCTCTTTTTTTTTCATATCTGATGTGATTGTCTCGTTGATTGTAGTTCTTAATCTTTCAATCTTCACTTCCTTTCCCCACTCTCAAATACACTCCAACTTTCTCGCTGCACTTTCATAAGTTATCATACCATTTTTATTACTCATTACTCATTACTCATTACTCATTGCTCATCTTTTCAGGAGCCGGGAACCCGCTGTCCGCTGTATCTTTTTTGTGCCGGTCTCCACTCCGCTACGTCCGCCACAAAAAAGGATGTCGCTGCCATCTGGGCTAGTAACGATTCCGCTTTTTAAGAACTGTTGAATTTTGATAAGTAATGAGCAATAAGTAATGAGCAATCACCAAAAGCAATTAATCTACAATAATCTCATTATAGAAAGCAACAAAAACTATAATCGGAAAGCCAAAACTTCAATTCAAAAGTTTCAAACATCAATCCTCACTACATTTTCAGTCCGGTCAGCAGTAAAAAACCAAACTTCCTTTATTTCCAATACCCCGTTGAACCATTCCCATCCTCTGGAGGGGATGTCAAAAATCGCAGATTTTAGACGGGGGTGGTTACTCCTTTGCAAAAGTTAACCTTACGTACAATAGAAATATAAACTTCATCAAAATAAAACTCTCAAAAACCCTTCTGCTCTCATGTAACAGTCTGCCTGTTTCAGAATTCTGCATCCAGAGCATTCACCGTTGATACTGTCGTCCAGCCCATGCCCAAATGCCACATCCAAACTCCGCAATCCGTATCCCAAATTTTCAGACATCAAATTTTAAATCCTCTCGATCCGCAAAAACCCTCCACTTCAGAACAAGGCATTCAATCCCCATAGTCCCCGAATGCCTGCCAAAGCAACTAAGAACCATCAGGCATACTCCGGAGGAGTAAAATCTGTGTAGCAAAAGCGACAACCAACGCCGCCGCACTCCGTAGGAGTGCCATCTGTGTAGAAACCACCATTCCAAAAATAACCGCACTCCGTAGGAGTGCCATCTTAAAAAGATCCACAAAAGCGATCTGAAAACTCAAATTGTATATTTTCAAATCATACAATGCGCAGTCATTTTCACCGAAAAGCCTTACAAAATAAACACTGATGCTCAAAAATTCCCAACAATACATATTCAACCAGCTCAATTCACCCAACCAGCCTGCAGAAAATAACACGTTAATACGCACAATGATTCTTTCCAAACTCCCACCGTACGGCATTTAACCCCATACATCTCGCACATCGCTCCACATCCCGTCCTTGCGCCGCGCATTCCCCAACTCACAATCCTCATGCATTTCACCTCGCACCTCACATCCCGAATCTCGAATCTCAAATCTCAAACATCAAATTTCAAATCTCACCCGCACCCTCCAACCCTCCAACCCTCCAACATATTTTCTCTCCACACAATCAGGCTGTTGCTTAATTATGTTAAATAAATATGAATAAAAGTTTGGTGGGGAATGTAAAAGTTTCTACTTTTGCACCACTGAAAACGAGAGGAAGTAAGTGGCGCAGGAGGATAAAGATAAGAAAGAAACTTCAGAAAAAATAACACTGAAAAATTTGCAAGAATAAAAAACAGTTGTATATTTGCAGACCCAATTAAGGGGAAGCGCAGGAGTTGATTGAGAGAATGTAAATAAGAAAAATTAAGGTCATCAAAAAACTTTAAAATTTTCTTCGAAAACATTTGGTCAATTGAAAATAACTTATTACTTTTGCACTCGCAAATACGGAGACGAAACTGACAGAAAAGTAGTCTTAGTTAAAAAGCGGAAGAAAAGAGATCATTGAAAAATAGATATAACAACCAAAATTAAGGAAAAACTAAAGCGTATATAAGAAACTTTGAGTGAGTCAGACAAACATACAATGGAGAGTTTGATCCTGGCTCAGGATGAACGCTAGCGGGAGGCCTAACACATGCAAGCCGAG
>NZ_JACYFS010000025.1 GCF_014837145.1 Chryseobacterium caseinilyticum | reverse complement strand
AGTGAGGATTCTGCTGATAAACCTGATTAGGTGATGCATCACTGGAAGCAATAACAAAAACTTTCCCTTCAGAAATAATACTTATGCTGCAAAGCTCCGAATCCGTCAACTTAGCAGCCGCATATACTAAAAAATCAAAAACGTCGGCATATTTTTTTTCGAATGCTTTCAGTTTATCACTGTCGTTCTGATCCAAAGAATAATTATTCCCGTTAAAGTGGTCCATAAAAAAGAGTTGATAGAAGTATTATTATTAGATTGCCGTAAAGCTGTAATAAACATTGATTGAGTAAGTACTGTTTTCCTTCCCTACCAAACTTTGTGCATCCGCAGGAGAAATTGTGTATTTTACGTTAAGCTGGCGGTCCAGAACAGGTGTTCCGTCAAAGAGAATTTTTTGTGGAGTTTTGGATAACGGTGCATCTACAGAACTTCCATCGATCCCAATCTTTAATATATTGGAGTTAATATTAGTCTGAAGGCCGCCTTTTTTAAAATAATTCTCATCTGATTTTACATATAGTTCAAAACTTTCATTATTGGATAATATAATCTGGTTTGGAATTATCTGTGACTGGCCATTTGCGTATAATGATGCCGTATTAAAATTGAAGTTTACATTTTTTCCTGAACTGGGGATTGTAATCTCCGACCTGGGAAGCACCTTTACCTGAACAGAAGTATTCTGCAGACTGTTGATTGAATTATCTGTACTTCTGGCATTAAGATTTAATTCAAATGTATACGTTCCGGCTTCAAAAAAATAATTTTTAAAATCATCCGCTGAAACGTATAACTCTGGTACGAAGCTGTTTCTGTTCCCTGCTGTAACGGTCAGGTTTGTTGCGGAAAAATTCTGAAAAGCCGATGACAGAGATTTGGTCGTGAGAGAAGGCCCATTACTGCCTAATTTGATACTCGCTATATTTCTGGTACCAGAAACACCTTTGGAAGATGTAAACTGAACAGTATTTGCAGCCGCTTTTGCCCAAAAATTAAAATCGACAGTATTTGCGAATTCTGTATTTCCCAAATCCCACACCTTCGTGCCTGTTCC
>NZ_JACYFS010000024.1 GCF_014837145.1 Chryseobacterium caseinilyticum | reverse complement strand
ACATGATTATCCCTGCTCATTTTCTTGCTCGAAACCGTACAGTTTATTTGAACATAAAGTTCGTGTTAGGATCGTTGGTTGTAATGCAGGAAATGTTCTCTCAATAAAAAAATAAAAGTATAAAAAATGGAAGTGAAAAACAACTATTGCGGCATCGATGTTTCCAGCGAGACCTTGGATATTTATTTTAAAAATAAAGAAGGTAATCTACAACATTTACAGGTTACAAATACGGTTTCCGGCTTTCGTAAAATAATCAAATTGTCAGGCAAAGAAACTCATTTTGTAATGGAAGCCACGGGAGTTTATCACTTGCATTTGATTTTCTTTTTGAAGGAACAGAATATAGCTTTTAGTGTGGTAAATGCACTTCAATCAAGCGTTACATCCAGATGCATTTAGAACGCAACAAATCGGACAAAAAAGATGCAAAACGAATCTATGAATACGGTGTTGAACGCCGACCTGAAATCTACGCAATGCCCGATACAGAATACTTTGAGTGCCGTTCTTTAAATAATGCTATTCATGATTTAACGAAAGAAATTACCAAGTTCAGCAATCAGATATACAGCATTAAAAAGTGTCCTTTTGATACAAAAATGATTGAAAAAAGCTTTGAAAAAATCATCAAAAAACTTAGTGAAGAGAAGCAGAATTTAGAGATAATTCTGCAACAGAAACTCGTTGCCTGGGAAGCAGAAATGTTGAAACTGGTCACCAGCGTAAAAGGTATTGGAAGGAGAACTGCAGCAGAATTGATCATCTATACCCAAGGTTTTAAAGATATGAATTCGTATAAACAACTGATCTCTTATGCAGGCCTGAGTCCCACAGAATATCGGAGCGGAAGCAGCATCCGTGGACGGGTTCGTATCTGCAAACAGGGCGGAAAACAGTTGCGCCATATTCTGTACATGTGTGGCTTAAATGCGAAGAAAACCAATTCTCAATGCAAAGCACTTTTTGACCGTTTAGTTGAGAAGGGAAAGAACAAAAAAGCAGCTGTAATTGCGGTGTGCAACAAGCTGCTCAAAATTGTATTTGGGGTGGTAAAAAACAAAACAATGTACCAAGATAATTTTATTGCAAAAAGTGCTTAAAATGTTTGGTTTTTTACACAGTTCATGTTA
>NZ_JACYFS010000023.1 GCF_014837145.1 Chryseobacterium caseinilyticum | reverse complement strand
TTATTGAGAGAACATTTCCTGCATTACAACCAACGATCCTAACACGAACTTTATGTTCAAATAAACTGTACGGTTTCGAGCAAGAAAATGAGCAGGGATAATCATGTTAGTGAAGCTTAAATGTTTAAAGGGTTTGCCTATCTTATTCTGCTCATTGGTTCTTTCTTTTTTATAGTTTTATATTTAATAAATTTAAGGAATTGCAAACATAGGAAGGGTTTGGCAATAGCGGGCGGAACGTCTAAAATTCACGTTTTGTGCTTCGATTAAAATTTGTATTTTAGTTGAAAGTTTCGGCTTCGGTTTGCCCGCCATCGCCAAGTCCCGATACGTTATCTACAATAATTCCAAACATCGTGTCAAAACTAAATTTACTATTTTTCATTTTAATTTCAGTCTATCTAAATGCACAAGTTTTGGATAAAGATTTTACTTGGCTGAACCAAAATGATTATAAATCTGTCAAAGAAATAAAAATTTATAAACAATCAAAGCTCGGAATTATCCAGCAATTTGATAAATCTGGAAATCCAATTTTTGTAAAAAACAATGAATTTAACGGAGATGATGTCTTTGCTGTCTGGGATTATTCATATCAAAGTGACAAATTAGAGAGTATTATTTTCGGACATTCAAATGTTGGATTTTCTGAATCATATTACGTTTATTCCAAAAATAAAACTGAGGTTTATACTTACGAAGAAATTGAGGACAATTTTGATGCTAATTCCTTTCCTTATCAAAAAGAAGTTAAAAGTATTAACTCAAAAGATGAAGTACTTTATTCAAAAACATTAATTAATTTAAAGAAAAGAAAAAGATTTCTCATTCAAATTGATGAATATAATGATGCTGGTAAAATACTAAGGTCAATTACAAAAAATCCCAAAGGAAAAAAGCAAACTGAAACGTTATATTCTTATTCAAAAAATACTGAGAAAGTCGAATATAAAACTGATGATAAAAATTTCGATGGTGAAGTTATAAAAGAGTTTAATCAAAATGGAAAGCTTCTGAATGAAAAATACAGAAATACAGAAGTCTCATATTTATACACTGGTAATTCGTTAATAAAAAAATCAACTATTGAGTCAGGAAAACTAACAGAAAGTGAAACTTATGAATATAACGCTGAAAATAAACTTACTAGAAAGATAACTTTTGTTTCTGATTACGATAAAACATTTACTGACAAATATGAATACAACAAAAAAGGATTTATAAAAAGTGTACAAATTGAAAAAATGGAAGGAATTTCAAAATATGACTACGAATATATTTATTGGTAAAATATTACTGCAGCTAACATGAACTGTGTAAAAAACCAAACATTTTAAGCACTTTTTGCAATAAAATTATCTTGGTACATTGTTTTGTTTTTTACCACCCCAAATACAATTTTGAGCAGCTTGTTGCACACCGCAA
>NZ_JACYFS010000022.1 GCF_014837145.1 Chryseobacterium caseinilyticum | reverse complement strand
ACTAAAAGTTATGCAGGGATCAAAAGAGGATCTTTTTTCTCAAACCAAAGAATCGGCAGACAATTTTCTGATTCTAAGCGTGCATTTATACAATACCAAAACTCGCAGGTAGACCCCGGTTTTCTGAGTTTGCAGAATGCGCCTTATCAACCTGAGATCAGTACTAATTTGCGCTATTATTTTAACAGTACCGAATCGTTGGCAACAGGTTATCAGTTTATTGGGAAAAATTGGAATTTCCTCGTTTCTCCAAAGATTGAAAAGCAAAAAACAGCTAGTTTCTATACATCGCACGAACTTTTTTCTTACAGACTTGAAACCAACATCAGTACAACACTGGGTAACCATTCAATAAACCTTACTGCGGAATATTCCTATTCAAATGCAGACAATCAGTCAGACTGGTTTAACAGTTTACGAACAACTCTGTCGTACAGGTATAAATCGTTCTCTCTAAACGGAACAGCCCAATGGAACGCAACGAATGTGTTTGATTTAAATTCCTTCTATAATACAGACCGCAATTTTGCCAACTACAATGTATACGCATCGTATAACTTCCATACGCTGGGTAATAATTTGACCGGATCTTTTTCAGCCGGAGCTTTTTATTCGGAGCTTTATAAAAATTTAAATACCAATATCACCGGAAATCTTGAATACAGGATTTCACCTTCGTGGTCGGGCACAGGTTATTTTAATCTGTCAGGTTATAAATCAATAGCTGAATATTCAACCAGTGGCAGTTATTACCAGTTCAGAGTGGGTATTAAAAAATATTTTGCACCGGCCACCGCACTTGGAAATCATAAAGTGACGTTCCAGTTCTTTGAAGACAAAAATTTCAACGGACTTCCGGATTCAGGCGAAAAGTTATTTGCTGATGAGATTGTCAAACTGGACGATTATATCGCAATGACAGATAAAAACGGAAAAGTGGTTTTTCAAAATGTACCCGAAGGTATTTATACTTTGAAAGTGAACGAAAATGCTGGTGCCAGATTAATGATGGATCCTGTAATTATGGTCAGTAAAAATATCAACCGCAAGGTAGGCCTCGTAAAAAACATCAGGGTAAGTGGAAAATTGACCGAGATCAAACAGGCTTACGATGTTTTGGATACTGATGTAACCGGTATAGCTGTGTATGCAAAAGGTGAAGATGGAGTGATCTATACAGCTCTGGTCAACCAGAAAAATGAATTTGAATTTTTCCTGAAAGATGGAAAATATGAAATCTATATTGAAAATGACAGGTACAGCTATACACAACCAAGGCAAACCATTCAGGTGACGAAAGAAGGTTACTCAGCAAATGTTATTTTTGAATACAAAAAGAAAGACACAACCATTAAGGTGAAAAAGTTTTAAATTTAGAGGTATGAAAACGATGAGGTTTTTTTTAACAGGAATTTTAACGCTGTGCTTCGGAACATCAATCATGAAAGCTCAGGATATATTTCTTACTATTCCTGAAAATAATATTTATAACAGAACAGAATTCACGTCAGTGCCTATAAGGGTAATGTCGAATCCCAACAGAACAAACTGGATCTACAGCTTTTTGGGATTTGCACCAGTAGCTCCAACATTTACCTCTACGTCCGGGCAAAATTTTACGCAGGCCTCTTCTTCAATTACCTTACC
>NZ_JACYFS010000021.1 GCF_014837145.1 Chryseobacterium caseinilyticum | reverse complement strand
GAGGCCACTGAAAAACCTCATGGATTTTAGTTTATCCTTTTAAAATGGATTAAAAATAAGAGCTTATTATGTGATTGAATAATCCGTAATAAGCTCTTTATTTTTTTTAGAAGTGTTTTTTTTAGATTTTTTTAGCGGTAATTTTGAGTGTACAGCAACTGATTTTGAAATTGAGGTGCAGAGATTATTTTTCTCTACATTAACTTCAGTATTCTCTTCAAATTGACTGCGAAAATAGCCATTGCACCCTGCATCTGCATATTTTCTATACCGTAAGAAGTGGCTCTGCCGTAGCCGTGTATATTTTTCAGTTCACTGTTTTTGGCTTCTATTTTATAGCGGTGTTTCGATTTTTCTTTGTAATAATCGCTTTCCTGAAAAGCTATCTGATCCTGATGCAATTCTGATTTGATAGAAACTGAATATGTTTTACTTTTTGAACCATCCCTGTAACAACCTTCTTTCAATGGACAGACCTTGCATTTTTCAACATCAAAATAATAGGTATCTACCTGATTTTCTCCAATGTTTTTTTTACCCTGTCTTGCTTTCCGAATCGCCAGATGTCCTGCAGGACAGACAAATCGACCGGCATCTTTATTATAGTCAAAACGATCTTCATCTTTTCGAAAACCTTGCGTAATGGAAGGATTGAGTTTGGCCACTACCTTAATGTTTTGCTCGTCTGCAATTGTCAGATTTTCTTTCCCGCTGTAAGCCGAATCGCCGATAATGGCATCTACTTCCATGCCGTTGTTCTGGCTCATTTGTAATAACTTTGGCAATTCCGGACCGTCGCCTTTTTCTCCCGAAGTCACTACAGCTGCCGTAATAATCCGCTCTTCGCTCATTGCAAGATGTGTTTTGTAGCCGAAAAATGAGCTGTCGGCCGATTTGTGACCCGTTCTGGCATCGGCATCTTTTGAAAAGACCAATTGCTCACTGGTGTCTTCCATCATTTCTTTCAGAAGGTTTAATTTCTCCTTTACCGAAGGGATTTCACTGACAGAGGGCTCGTTTTCAATGCGTTTTTCGAGATCCCGGCAATAATCCAACTCCTTGTTTATATCATTTCCAATGTTTTTTGAAGGCATCTTGGTTTTAAACTCTTCATCAAACTGATAAACGGTTTTCCGAAGCAGTTTTGAGCGTTCCCTCAGTACATCAATCGTTGAAGAAGGGTTGCTTCTCGACAAAGTGTGTGTGGCATCTACAATGATTGATTTGGATTTGATGATGCCTTTTTCAATGGCAATCGTTACGGTTTTGCCAATCAGCAGATTCAGCAAATCGGTATCTTTCAGACGCAGTTTCCTGAATTTCGTGAGCGAGCTGGGATTGATAACGTCCTCTTCGGGAGTCATTTCCAAAAAATATTTGAACGACATATCGTAGCGTGAACGCTCCACCACATCCACATCAGAAACCGTGTAAATACTTTTCAATAAAAGATATTTGAACATCCGAACGGGGCTTTCGGCATTGCGGCCGTTGATCAGGCAATACTTGCTCAAAAGCTCTTCATAGATAAATGAAAAATCAATCAGTTCATTAATTTTCCGAAGAAGATTTTCCTTGGGAACGATTAAATCATACAATCCGGAATAGGCGCTCAGCTGCATTTTTTGCTGTTGTAATAACATCGGTTTTGATCTTGAAATACAACCTTAAAATACAAAAAAAAGCGAAAACAAAACTGTTTTCGCTAATCTATTTAATCAGAAAAGACTTTTTCAGTGGCCTCCAAAA
>NZ_JACYFS010000020.1 GCF_014837145.1 Chryseobacterium caseinilyticum | reverse complement strand
TTAGTGAAGCTTAAATGCTTAAAGGGTTTGCCTATCTTATTCTGCTCATTGGTTCTTTCTTTTTTATAGTTTTATATTTAATAAATTTAAGGAATTGCAAACATAGGAAGGGTTTTGCAATAGTGGGGCGAAACTGCAAAGTTCAACAGTTGTTTTTCGATTGAACTTTAGTGCAAAATTGAAGATTTGCGCTTCGATTGCCCCACCATCGCAAAGCCCCGAAACGTTAGCAGCCATTTTAAAACGACACTCACAAACAAAATTATGGACTTTGAAATAAATGACATTAGAAGGTATACGAAAATGTTAGCACCGACTGCTGACTTTGATTCTATATTCACTTTTTATTATGACGAGACGAATAATATCAAGAAATTTTATGTTCGTGATGAAGAAAATTTCAATTACTCTTTTACCGCAAACTTTGTATTAGGAGGTTTGGTTCATTTGGGAAACGCCCCAGATGTTCAAACACTTATTGACGGTTTTAAACTGCAAAAGACTGCAAAAGAGGTTAAGTTTAAACATATTGCAAGTGGAGAATTCCTTGACTGCTTAAAATCTCAAAAATTAAAATTGTTTTTGGAATTTATAAAAGACAGCAATTTATATGTTCATTATTCAAGTCTTAATATTCTTTATTGGGCATTAGTTGACATAGTTGATTCTGCTATTGCAAGTTCAGACACAGCATCACAATTAGGACTTCAATTTGCCAACCATTTAAAAAACGACTTGTATAAATTATCAAGACTTGAAATTGAATCTGTAATTGAACTCTTTTACAATTATGGATATCCAAATATTAAAAGTGAATCCATTAATCAATTCATTGAAGACCTAACTTCGCTTTTTGACGACTACATTGACACAGAAGAACACCATTTTGGTTTAGAATCTTTAAGACAAATCTTAAAAGAAGCAAAGAAAAAAAACTCTTTGCCATTTATAATGGACGAGGACGATTATATTTTACTAAAAGACTTAACGCAATTTTACTTGCGACCAATTTATACATTTAAAAATTCAACACACATTTTTGACAATGAATATTCTATTTCAGAAACGCTAAAAGATTATAAAATACTTGACAATGGTGCTGAAATCAAGAACTACTCTTTTGTTGACTCTCAGACAAACCAATTAACTCAACTCTCTGACGTATTTGTTGGACTGATGGGAAAACTCACTAATTATTTAAACACAAATTCAAGAGAAGAAATAAAAACAGACTTGGGCTTGTTGACAGACATACAAAAAGAAAATTTAGACTTGTTAATTAATGTAATTGACAAATCTCACGACAAAAATATTGGTTTCATACACAATACAGACAGTTATGAGGAAATGTCAAAAATGGACGAAATACGAAAAATTAGAAAAAACGGCTGCTAACATCGGTTTGGCAATATGGCGGCTGAAGTGCTTCTATGAAACATTTGTGCAAGGTTCAACAGCAGTAATTCTATTGAACTTTCGTGCTAAAAATCCGCCACATCGCCAAGCCGAAAAACGTTACCAGCAAGCATAAAAAGAAAAACCAAGACAACAACAAATTGAACTTTATGGCACCAAAGGAAATATTACAATCTATATTGACCGAACAATATGTTTCAGAAGACGGAGACGAATACAAAGTAGAACTTAAAGAAGGCTTGACTGACGAACAAATTGACGAATTAGCAAAAGTACTTCCAACAGGAAAAGTTCCCACAGAAATTAGAGAATTACTAAAATTCGCAAGTGGTTTTGAATTTTTTGGACTTGAGGAAGTAACATTTGACGGAGTTGGACAGTTTGGATTTGAAGAATTTTTCCCACATTCAGTTCAACTTGCTGGAGACGGTTTCGGAAACTTTTGGATTTTGGACGTTGACAAAAATGGAAATTGGGGAAATGTGTTTTATGTTTGTCACGACCCAGCTGTTATCGTAAAACATTCGGACAACTTAGCTCAATTCATCGAACACGTTAACGACTTTGGAAAAAATGGTAAGAAATCAAATCTTGACATAATTCACGAAAAAGTGGTTATGAATATTTGGAGCAAAGACAACGGATTTATTGAACTTGAAAACGCAAAACTATCAAGCGATTTGACTTTGAAAAACTTTGCGTTATCTCTTCCTGAAAATTTTGTAATTGCCGACTTAAGAAACAAACAAAATCAAAGCGGATTTGCTTGGGGAAAATTCGGACCAAATATTGATAAAGCGAAACGACACGAAACTGAATTAATCTGGGGAATTGAAAAGCCAGTTAAAAAAGGATTTTTATCTAAATTATTTGGAAGATAGTATCAACTACGAAAAAATGCCAGCTGGTAACATGAACTGTGTAAAAAACCAAACATTTTAAGCACTTTTTGCAATAAAATTATCTTGGTACATTGTTTTGTTTTTTACCACCCCAAATACAATTTTGAGCAGCTTGTTGCACACCGCAAT
>NZ_JACYFS010000002.1:283023-569507 GCF_014837145.1 Chryseobacterium caseinilyticum | reverse complement strand
AATTTAAATAATTACTGATATATTGAGATTTAAATACATCAATATTTTTAGCACATAATCTCTACTTGCTGCTTGTACGGCCGAGACCTTTTCTACCCAAAGCCGATATTAAAAATCTATTGACTCTGTAAATTGCAGGTGCAGGAAATTGCTACCTTTTCTATTCTTCAACCCGATCTGCCTCTTGACAAATTAGCTATGAACACGTGTCACAAGATAATTTTAATTTTGAGTTTGACAAGAGTCAAAATTTCAATAAACTGTATTTGTATGTTTTGAGGATTCTGATTTTTATTGGAAATAACCTCTCAGCCAAGCATCAGGAAAACTGAAATCAAATCAATTTAAACATTAGGAAAACGTTGATAAAGCTTGAAACGTTTTGTGGAAGGTTCGGACAATTTGGCTTTACAGACACCCGAAAAGATTTTCCCCTTACAATTAAATATATTTTCTGTAGAAAACCTGCAGCAACAATTCATCATTCAACAGTTATAAAACTTTCAGACCATATTTTAACACTTGGTAGTAATTACAAAACGTTCTTTCTTTACATAATTAAGTGTTTTTTTGTAACAACATTTCAATTCGCGCTAACTGTTTCCTATTAAAGAAAAATAAATTCAATTGACATCTCTTCCTAACTGTTCGGGAGACCATAAGAATTTTTACTCGTCGACTCACAAAACCATTGCTGATTTCCATTTGACGAATAGCACATGCAGGAAATTCAAACCTTGGAGACACATATCCTTTTTTAGCGAAAGGATGGATTTTTCTTATAGTGAAGCATCCACCTGAAACATCTATTTCAGTAAACCTGATTCGCAAGAACAAAATAACGAGACAAGGAATAATTACAAAAGATACAGTTTTGTGATAAAGAATGATTGTCGTGAACGTTGATAAAATGAGTATCAAGACAGACACAATAATAAGTATAAGCGTAATCCACGCAATTTTTTTTACAGATTTTTTATTTGAAATTTTCATTTAATAATTTGATACATAATAGCTTAAAAAAAGAAAAATTATTTATTTATATTTTATAAATATAAACAAATACTATTATCCAATACACAGTACATTAACATAAATTATAAAATTATTTAAAAAAGTAATTATAATTAAGCAAATATTTTGCATTTAAGTATTATATATCAAAAGAGAAAAATTACAGGAAAAATATTCGTTATAAAACAGGAAAAAGCGAAATTTCTCACTAAAGTATATTAGAGTAATATTTGACTTAACTACGAATAGAAATTCTTCTTTTTAAAAAACTAACGTGTAAGGCGTTGCATTATCAGTAGAATTTAATTTTGAGATTCACTAATCTGCTGACAAAATTTTAATGACAAAAAAACAGACAAAATATCATTAGTATGTGAAAGTAACTAATGGCTCGAAATTGGTATCTGTACGACAGATTAAAAAAATATCTCTGATAATTTTGAGTCACTACCCATAATAACGACAATGATATCAAACTTTAAAACAATCCACATAGGTACTTTTATTAAAAAAAGAGTTGATGAACTTAATTTGGATTCTGAACGGCTTTCAAAAATATTAAACATTTCAGAAGATGAGGTTGAAAAAATTTATTCTTCCATCAATATCCACGCTGAGCTTATGCTGAAACTGAGTAAATTTCTTAAATATGATTTTTTCAGAATCTACTCCCAGCATTTGCTTTTGTATTCTCCATCCAGCAAAAGTGAGAAATCTTCAGCTTTACCACAGTTTAAAAAAAATATTTACACCAAAGAAATCATTGACTATGTAGTTGAGCTGATTCAGACTGAACGTAAATCAATGCCTGAAATAGTTGAAGATTACAGAATTCCAAAATCAACTCTTTTTAGATGGATGACAAAATACAAAAAAGAAAACTAAGAAGAAAATGATTCCTGATTATAAAAAAATATACTCTGATCTTATAGAAGAAAAATATCCGGAAAAAATGAACGAGTGCATTAAGATTTTGAAAAAAAAGAATTTTGGTGTACTGGATGTTATATCCATCCACAATATATTATCTGAAGGTTCCAAAAAGGATGTAGATATTTTCAACCAGTATCACAGGGCATACGATGAAAAGACTGTTAAGATTTATTTACAGTATCAGGTTGATCATAAGCTTAGTAATAATCAACTGTCAAAACATTTTAAGATCACAAGGAACAGCATTGCAAGGTGGAAAAAGCAATTTCCGGAATATGACTAATTAAAGATAAATAAAAATTTTTAGATCGCACCTTTTAGCAAAATATTCTGAATCTCAAATTTCGCAGTCTAAAATTAAATATTAAAAAACAAATTCTTTAGATGATACTAAAAAAAAATAAATAAACTGTCAGTGTTTATCTTGATATTTTTTTGTGGAAACTGCGTAATGAACGCTCAGACAAAAACTATGAGATAATCACGGAGCTCAGTAATACATCTACAATTTTAACGTTTAAAGAAAACGTATTTATAGAATCCAATGCTTTACCCTCTAATTTTGCTGGTAACAGCGGATTTTTATATTTAAAGAAATAAGATAAAAGCGATTAGTGGCATTTCTGATCGATACAAAATAATTGGAATCTCTCATTTAAAAATTGAAGGTAATAAACTGCACCTTCCGGAAACAATAAATTGATCAGCAGATAGCTAATCTTATTGTTCACGAGTGAAGAACTTATTAATTTCAATCTTACTACCGGAATACATCCTAAACTGTGTAACCAATCTCATACAATTTAAACTTATTTTTGAAGAAAGGCTCAGGTTATAAAATCCAAGCTTTAAGTTTTTAACATACATACTTTGTGGAATAGGTGTCAAATAAATGAGAACCCGATAGATTAATTATTTAAACACTTTCGCTGATGCAAATACGATAATCAATGCCACTATAACTGTGATGATGATTTTGACATAATTAGTTTTGCTATTTTGGACCTCCTGACGTAACTTGGCATTATCGTGCTTCAATGTTTCCACACTAACATTTAATGAGGCAGTCTTTTCGTGGATTGCAGAATGGACATTCCTTTCGTGCAGAATTGTAATCTCTTTTTTATAGCTTTCCATTTCTAAGTCTCGTTTTTTCTGCTGTTCCTGAAAATTACTGCGAAGATCTTCAAGTTGTTTCGATGAAGACGACTGAAACTTTTCAAATTCTTCATTTCTTATTTTTAGCTGATCTGTATAAGCCTTGTTGTGTGCTTCGCTCTGTTCCTTATAGGTTTTTTGAGCTTCAGAAAATTCGTCATTCTTTTTTTTAAGCTGCTTTTCAAGAGTTTCAACTTTTTCGGAAAATTGCCTGGTCACATCCTTCTTCACTTCATCAATCAGTAATGACCTAGAATTGGATCGCTCATGGGAAAGCTTCTCAACTATAGAATGGAGTCCTGCACCATAATCGTGCGGTAAGTGAAATCGTTTGTCAGCAAGTTTGTCCAGCAGTGTTTCATCAACGGTATGACCGATAGCTGTTACCGCGACGGATTTAAGGCTAATAAAAAGTTTTGCCAGTACAAGATCATTAAAGGTCTCCATACTCTGACGATCTCCCCCACCTCGTACAATAGCAATAATATCATAATTCAGCGCAGAAACTTCGTTCAGTTTTGAAATGATAGCAGTAGATGAAGTAATATTACAGTTGTGGTCATCAATGTCAAAATTCGTCAACGAGACATCCAACCCTGCTAAAAAATCCTTTTGTACGATGGCATTATTACCGTAAATATTGGCCACTTTGATTTTTTCGTTCTTTAGAATCTTATCCCTTATAAGAGTGTCAAGATTCTTTGATCCGATCTCTAGCTTCCTTTGAATAACTTCATATCTTTCCAATTCCTCCTCTGATATTGATTTTTCCTCTTGCCGATAGATCTCATCAACGACAAAACGAAGTTCAATGGAAGAATTTTTTATACTCTTTTCAATAAAACCTCTTAGCGTATAGACATCATTGTTGCTGATTTTACTTCTGAGCAATGCAGAAATTCGAACGCCGACAGAAGTATTATCACCTTCGGAAAACAGATGGTCGTAGTAATGGTTACCGTAAGATTTACCACCGCCATAAGAATATCTGCCTTTTAAATAAATCAGATTGACTGTGACACTTAACTTCAGGGCATTACTAAAAATTCCTATAATTGCTGTGGGTGAGTAAACAGGATGGTTTAAGTTTTGATCCTCCATGTCGATTTACATTACAATTCCCGGATTAACCGAAATGTCAGATTGATTCTTTCTTTCATCGGAAGAAGAGATTTAGCAATCCTATGCTCCCAGTTTTCCTGTAAATCACCTTTCATGATAAGCAGAGAACCATTCGGAAGTGGTAAGCTGTATTTGCTTTGGTGATGATCTTTTTTTCTGAAATCAAAATTTCTCGTTTGCCCGAGACTGACTGATGCAATTACCGGTCGCTTACCGTAACTGCTTTCTTTATCTCTATGCCAGGCTACTGAATCATTATTATTTCGGTACAGATTAAGCAGAACACCATTAAAACGATATCCAAACTCTTTTTCAATTCTTTCCTTCAATAACAAAAGCTCCGGAGTCCAGCTGTTGTTTACTGATGCATTACTGTCTGCGGTTCCATGAGATTTTCTGTCATCTCCGTACCATGCGGTCAGTCGTGGTGTTATCACCTCCTTATCATACATTTTCTGTGTTCGCTGCTCCCATTTTACCGTTTGAAACAGATGGTTTTTCAATAGATCTGCTTCATCCATGTCAATAAAATTCTCTCTGTATTCCAACAGATCTTTCGGAAACTCGTAAAATTCATCAGCATCAAATAAGCTAAGCTGTCCCATGTTTTTTTTCTTTTAAAAATATTTTTCCTGATAATAAGTCACCTCTATTTCATTCTAAAAAAGTTCAGTTCCTAGCACCTACTTTTTCTTTGATCTGTTTTATATCAGTCTTGATCTCCGAGATAAAATTTTGAATATGATGCTCTGCAAATTCATCAGGCCCATATTCTTTTGTATTTATACTGCAGGCAAATTCCCATATCTCCTTGATTTCAGTTAACGGAATTTTATATGGCTCATAAAATTGATTGTCAGCTCTAACCCAAATTCCATCTGCTTCATGAAACTGAAACCTTTTATAACTGATACCATCGTTGGTTGTAATGAAAACATAAGTTCTGTCGGTCTTTAAGTCCGAAAGATTTTCCACATATTTTCCCACAATATAAGTTCCGTTCTTGTATGGAGGCATCGAATCTCCGTCGGCCGGAAATGCCCTGAACTTCCCACCTTTCAAAAAAGGTAATGAAATGGTATCAAGACCTTCTATATATTCCGGATCACTGTAACCGTTCAGGTAACCCATAGAAGCCTTTTGCTGAACAATCTCAATCTGATCGTTTCCTTCATTATCGACCCTTACAGGCAAAACAATTCTGTTGTCAGGAAGTTCAATAATCTCATCGATTGAAAATTTCCTGACATCGATATTGACCAGAAGGTCAATACTGATATCATAGTATTTGGAAATTCTAACCAATATTTCAATGGGTGGTTCTGACCTTCCATATTCGTAAGCTACATATCTTGATCGGGTGAGCATTAAAATATCTGCCAATTCCTGTTGAGTAATATTTTTCTTACCTCTCAGGAACACGATGTTATCAGAGAATTTTGACATTGTTACAATTTTAGACAACAAAAATACGAAATTTGTTTTAAAACGTGACTAAATTTACACCATGGAAAGAGCAATTGTACATATGGATTTGGATACGTTTTTTGTTTCCTGTGAAAGGCTTAAAAACTCCGAACTGGAGAAAAAGCCGATTATCATTGGAGGCGGAGACCGTGGCGTAGTGGCATCATGCTCTTACGAAACACGGTTTTTCGGGGTAAGAAGTGCAATGCCTATCAAGATGGCTTTAAGATTATGTCCTGAAGCAAGAGTTATCAAAGGTGATATGGAAATGTATTCCAAAATGTCCCATTTGGTAACGGATGTTATTCAGGAAAAGGTTCCTGTGCTGGAAAAAGCAAGCATTGATGAATTTTATCTGGATCTTTCGGGAATGGACAAATTTTTTGGTTGTTATCAGTGGACCAATGAAATCGTAGATTCGGTCACCAAGAATACCGGCTTACCGATAAGCTTCGCGTTATCCACCAATAAAACAGTAGCGAAAATAGGAACTGGAGAATCCAAACCTACCGGTAGATTTGAAATACAGGAACAGAATATCAAACCGTTCTTAAATCCTCTTTCCATCAAAAAAATTCCAATGGTTGGAAATGTAACTATTCAGCTCCTGTCAAGATTGGGCGTCAGAACCATTGAAACTTTATCTGAAACTCCGGTTGAAATTTTACAGCAACTCATTGGTAAAAATGGTAGTGAGCTTTGGAAAAAAGCAAATGGAATTGATAACACTCCCATTGTACCCTATTCAGAACGAAAATCAATATCTACAGAAAACACGTTTTCTCAAGATACAATTGATGTTCAGAATTTGAGAAGCGTCTTATCTGGGATGGTAGAGCAATTGGCTTTTCAGCTCCGTCAGGAAAAGTGGCTCACCTCCACCATATCGGTTAAGATCAGATATTCCAATTTTGATACAGAGACCAAGCAGTGCAGAATTCCCTACACCTCAGCAGACCATACCCTTCTCAAATACGTACTGGAACTTTTTAAAAAAGTCTATACCCGGAGAATGCGAATCCGGCTTATTGGGGTTAAATTCACCGGTCTGGTTCATGGATGTCATCAGATGGATCTTTTTGAAGATACCGAAGAATTAATTTCTTTATATCAAACCATGGATAAGATCAAAAACAGGTTTGGAACCTCAAGTGTAGGCAGAGCGTCCGGACTATTAAGATAAAAACACAAAATTATGTTTCTCAATTGCCATTCCTATCACAGCCTTCAGTACGGAACCATTTCTATTCATGATCTGGTTCAGCAAGGTGTGGATCACCAGCTAAAAACTTTAGCACTTACGGATATCAATACCGTTACAGGAATTTACGATTTTTTTAAACTTTGTACTGACCATGACATTAAACCTATTGTCGGAGTGGAGATTAGAGTCAAAAATGGACTCTACTATATCTGTCTTGCAAAAAACCAGAAAAGTGTCGGAGAGATTAACCGCTTGTTGACGCATTATAATTGTGATGGAATCGAAATTCCAAAACACAACCCAATCTTTGAAAGTACCATTGTTATTTATCCTTTGCATAACATTCCTGAAGTTTTGCAGGAAAACGAGTATATCGGAATACGACCTGAGGAATTGAATCATCTCGTAAAACCCGATTTGAAAAAGCTGATTGATAAAATGGTGATCTTAAAGCCTGTTACTTTCACAACCAAACTGGATTATAATCTCCATAAGATATTAAGAGCAATTGATAACAACACCTTGATCAGTAAATTAGGTGATGACGATTGTTGCAGAGACACTGAAACATTTGTCAGTAAAAAAGAACTGCTGGATTACTATCGACATTACCCTCAAATCATTCAAAATACGGCTACAGTTATTGAACAATGCAGTTTTGATTATGATTTTTCAACTCCGAAAAACAAGCAACATTTCACAGAAAGCCGTGAAAATGATTTTAAGCTGTTAACCCAACTCGCCTACGAAGGTTTGGAAACGAGATATGGAAAGGATCATTCCGAAGCTAAGGCCAGAGTTGAAAAAGAACTGGGAGTCATAGACCAGTTAAAATTCAGCGGTTATTTTCTGATCACCTGGGATGTTATTCAATACAGCAACCGCATGGGGTTTATGCATGTGGGGAGAGGAAGTGGTGCCAACTCCATTGTAAGTTACTGTTTGGGAATTACCGATATTTGTCCATTAGAATTGGATTTGTATTTTGAAAGATTCCTCAACCTCAACAGGAAAACCCCGCCTGATTTTGATATTGACTGGAGCTGGCAGACCAGAGATATCATCCTGGAATATATTTTTACCAAATACGGTAAAGAACACGTTGCATTTTGCGGAACCAATGTCGAATTTAAGTATCGATCCATTTTCAGAGAAGTCGGAAAAGCTTTCGGCTTACCGAAAGAAGAATTGGATGCTTTAGCGACTAAGCCGATGTCGGAACATGACAGCAATTCGGTGTTTAAACTCGTTCACAAGTATGGCAAACTTTTGGAAAAGTTTCCGAATCAGAGAAGCATGCATTCCTGCGGTATTTTAATTTCGGAAGAGCCTATAACAAATTTCACAGCACTCGAAATGCCTCCCAAAGGTTTTCCTATAGTTCAGTTTGATATGCATACGGCTGAAGACATTGGATTCGAAAAGTTCGATATTCTTTCCCAGAGAGGACTGGGAACCATCAAGGATACCGTTGAACTTATTAAAGAGAAAAGAGGGATTACGGTGGACATCAAAGATACCACGATTTCAAAAAATGAAGCAAAATGCAATAATTACCTCAGTATCGGTAAAACCATCGGCTGTTTTTATATTGAGAGTCCTGCCATGCGGGGCTTGTTGAGAAGATTAAAATGTGAAGATTATAAAGTTCTGGTTGCTGCATCTTCCATTATCCGGCCGGGAGTGGCGCAAAGCGGAATGATGAAAGAGTACATCTTCAGACATAATAACCCTACGAAGTTCGAATACTTCCATGATGTATTTAAAGAAGAACTGGGTGAAACGTACGGGATTATGGTCTATCAGGAAGACGTAATCAAAATTGCCTTGCACTTCGGAGGTTTGTCAGCTGCTGATGGGGATGTTCTTCGAAGAGCGATGAGTGGTAAAGGACGCTCCCTATCCGCATTGCAAAAGGTTAAAGACCATTTCTTTGAATCCTGTAAAGAACTGGGGCACCCCGAACAATTATCGAAAGAAGTCTACCGCCAGATTGAATCCTTTGCAGGATATTCATTCTGCAAAGCACACTCAGCTTCTTATGCGGTAGAAAGTTATCAGAGCTTATATCTGAAAGTCTACTACCCTATTGAGTTTATGGTCTGTGCAATCAACAATGGTGGTGGATTTTACAGGACTGAAGTATATGTCCACGAAGCGAAGATGTCGGGAGCAGCGATCAAAAATCCATGTGTCAATCTCAGCGAATATCAGACGACTGTCTATGGAACTGATGTTTATTTAGGGCTGATGCATATTGAGAAAGTTGAAGGTAAAATCGCTATGATGATTCCTGAAGAGAGAAGAAATAACGGGGAATATACTTCTTTGGAAAATTTTGTTAAAAGAATACCAATTGGAATTGAAACCCTGCAGATTCTTATTTTTATTGGTGGTTTAAGGTTTACAGGAAAACAGAAGCATGAGCTTTTGATTCAGGCAAGATTCCTGTTTGGAAATGACCAGTCAGCATTCAGGCATCCAACTTTACTGGATGAACCTCAAAAAGAATATCAGCTTCCAACTATTATCAGAAATCCTTTCGAAGATGCTTTTGATGAAATTGAGATCTTAGGATTTTCTGTATCATACAGTCCTTTTGATCTGTTGCAGACAAAATACCGGGGAACTGTTATGGCTAAAGATCTTGTAAAACATCATAAAAAGCAGATCAAAATGCTCGCTTACCTCATTTCCAGAAAACATGTCCCTACGAAAAGAGGAGCAATGTTTTTCGGAACATGGATTGATGCTGAAGGAGAATATTTTGATACAGCCCATTTCCCAAATTGTCTTGAAGAATATCCCTTTCAGGGTGGAGGCTGCTATTTATTGTTGGGAACGGTTGAAGTGGATTTTCATTTTCCTACGATCACGATCCACAAAATGGCCAAAATGCCCTTCATTCCGGATCCCAGATATTCTATGGATAAAGAAAAGTCGCTGGAAGCAGCCAGAACTTTGCATGAAGATGTCAGCATGACACAGAGAAAACCTTATCCGCAGGAACACGAAATTGGGCTGCCAAGACAAAAAATGATTTAGAATATAAAACTTAATAACAATATACAATCTCTTACATGAAACTCAAAGCTACCATTGTTGATGAAACAAGTCCCGATCACAATTCTGTCATCGTATGTTTCGAAGGTGACAAAAACAAAAAGCATTTTGAGATCAAATGTTCTTTTAATCCCTTTGTATATAAAATGAGAAAGTGGGACAGCTGGGAACTGACAATCAGATGGGATAGTGAGGTTTATGAAGATGATAAGACTGGTGAGAAATCGTATTTCACCTATCTTCTCTGCGATAAGGCGGTAGAAATAAACTCACCTTACGGCAAAAAAGATTAAAATTCAAATATTTTTTTATTTACAGCATTCTTTTCAAGCTTCAGGTAATAATCGTGTCACTGCTGCTTCATCGCTTTTGCTCTTACACTTATCTGCAGGATATATGGTCTTATGATGAAATAAAAAATATTTTTATCAGATATCACTTTACATAAAGGGTAAGAAAAACTTATAATGAAATAAACAGCATCTTTGAGATGCTGTTTAATGTCTACATATTACAGGTCAACATGTAATAAAATATAAATTATATCTGTTAATATTCGATTCCACGATTACTGTTATTAAGTCTATAAGAATTCCGGCTCCGGGCCTTTCCAGTTGTTAACAGAGGCAATACCGTTAATCTTCACCGGTCTACCTTCTTTTGCTGATTGGTAGATGGCCTCCATAATAATATGATCCTGAAGACCTTCCTCACCAGGGGTAAACGGTTTTTTATTGTTTATGATGCAATCTGAAAAATGATCCATTTCCTCACCGAATTGATTGTTTTCAGCTAACATAATTTCTTCGCTGCGTTTCATTTTACCATCAGCTTTTGACGTGGTCAGTCGTTGACCTTTGTAAGCATAAGCCTGCTCAATATTAATCCAGCCTTTTCGGCAGTTAACTCTGTATCGACGACTTTCATGCACATCATAATCGGTAGCACAACTGGCAATGACTCCGCTTGGGAAACGCATTTGCCAGCTAACCAGTTCTTCAACTTCCCTGAACAGTGGATTACCGGGTGTACTGTATTGATATGCGAATACTTCCACTGGTTCCTCACCTAGCACAAATCTGGTTGTATTCAGACAATAGAGGCCGATATCCGGGAGTGCACCTCCACCTGCGAGTGCTTTTTTATGACGCCAATGATCTGCATTGGCAGTGCTTTGAGAATTGTGGGCCTCCAAAAACTTTGGAATATCAAATTCTTTTTTCTGAAGTATTTCTCTTAGCTTACGGTTGTGTGGTTGATAATGAATCCGGTAAGCAACCATAAGTTTAACCTGTGCTTTAAAACATTCAGAAATCATTTCGCGGCATTCCTCCGACGTATTAGCTAAAGGCTTTTCGCAAAGGATGTGTTTACCGGTTTTTGCACCCCTGATAACATACTCTTTATGAAGACCGTTGGGTAAAACGATATAGATTACATCTACCTCCTTATTATTTTTAATCTGATCAAAAGTCTGGTAAGTGTAACAACTTTCTGCTCCAATACCATATTGAGCCGCTACTTTCTTTAATTTCTCAGGACTACCGCTTACCAATGCAGCGAGCCTGGATTTTTTACAATTGCTGAGAGCCGGCAGTATTTCTTCCAGAGCTAAATGACCGAGTCCTACAACGGCATAGCCGATACGGCGGGACGGGGGTAAAGGAGTCGGTGTAGGATTTGCCTGTTGATCAGCATCCGATTTCCATTCTTCGAGAACAATTGGCTTATCTACATCGGATGGAATCTGGGACGGTGGCGAAAGTGCGGCTTTGCGTTCCTGACCGTATGCAGATGTGGACAACAATGGTGCAATGGCTATACTGCCTGCTGCTCCTGCCAGCGACCTGCCGGTCAAATTCAAAAATTCCTTACGTGACAACTTTGATGTATCATGAAGTTTTTCAGTTGATTCCATAGAATTTATTTTTGGTTTGGTGAATTATACCAGATATGAAAACTATACCAAAGACATATGATACGGTACAAGCGTTATCAACAATTCAATATAAATGCCAGAGTTACAGCTAAAAACTTATAGTTAAATGTAGAATATTGCTTTGTACCAATTAATCAAGCTCACAGTTCAAACGTACTATAACCGTTAAAGTCTGGCAGGGATAATGTAATGTTGTATTGGTATTAAAGAATTACTGTTTTTGATGAGTTTCGCTCTGAAGTTTTCTATACAGCCTTACGCATTAGCTGTATTACTGAAAACTGTAAGGCTCTTATTGGCTACTGTTAATTTTATTTTTATTTTTATATCACCAAACAAAACTTATAAATGCTTATTGATACTCAATTACTTCTTGAATACGGCGGGATTCTGCAAAATTTTGACACAAACGAATATATTTTTCATTCCGATGAAACTCCAAAATTCTATTATCAACTGATTTCAGGGGATATCAAACTTAATTACAATGATGAGGATGGCAGAGAGCTTATTCAAAGTCTTTTGACAAATGGCGAAAGTGTTTGTGAATTACTGCTGTTTATTGATGAAAAATATCCTGTCAATGCAGTGGCAATGTCAAAGTGCGAGATTTTGAAATTGCCTAAAGATAAATTTATGGAATTGTTGAGTGCCTATCCTCAGGCAAAGTCCGATGTTCTTCAATACATTTCAAAAACATTATATCAAAAATTTATCATGATGCAGAATCTGGCATCTCCCTCTGCTGAAATAAGAATTAAGGGAACACTAAAATATTTCAAAAGTTTCAGTGCAGACAAATCGCCTTATTCTCTTGAAATTAAACTTACAAGACAACAATTTGCTTCCATTAGCGGATTACGGGTCGAGACAGTTATAAGATGTCTAAAAAAGCTTGAGAAAAGTGGTTTTGTAAAAATTGAAGGAGGAAAGGTTTACTATTAGTAATTCATTTACTGTAATTTGCTGATACAAATACGCAAAATACTGACGAATTCATGGCATGGCACATTCTGTATCATCTTTGTAATAACTGAATTTTTTAATCTAAACTCTGATTAACCTGATTGAGATTCAGTAAAAGATTTTTCCATTCAGAATTTTTACAATATTTTCACGTTCCATGCGCTTGATTACTCTGATCACCGTTTCAACTCTTAACCCTGTCAGTGATGCTACTTCCAGACGAGTATGAGGAATTTGGTAAGAGTACTGGTCTGTCATCTTATGATGGTTCTTCAGAGAATCCATAATAAAGAGTACTTTATCGAAAGGGTTCGCAGACGATATAATATTGAGCATTACATATTGATAATGCATTTTCTGAGAGGTAAACAGATGAAGCTTATGTAAAATATTCTTGTGATCTTCAATCAACTCTAAAAAGCTTCGGATATTAAGCCTTATAATTTCCGTTTGAGACATCGCTACTGCGTTGACCGGATATGGAATATCGGAAAATATAAATGTCTCTCCGAGGCACTGACCTTCTGCAAGGAGACTGTGAACAAATTCCTTACCCTCGTGATGGTAACTGTTGATTTTAACGTTGCCCCGTTTTATCTGATAGTAATATTTCGGTATTTCGGACTCTCTGAATATAATATCTTTTTTGATATAAAATACCAATTGTCCACCATATTGATAGAGCAAATCTTCATCGACTAACATACTGTAAAAAGATTATGAAAAAAATTGACCAAACTCTGGAGTTGATATCACAGAACCTTATATAGATAATCTGCATACATTCCTGCTGATGTAAATATAGAAGTATAGCTTATTCTTCATGTATGATTTAGATCATTCCAAATTAATGCAAATTCGAAATATCACATATTCAGCAGATTAATTTAACACATTTCAGAACAAGGGTGATCAACAACCTAGTATTTTCTGTAAATCAAAATTTTGCCGGAATCATATCAATATCGAAACATACTAATAAAAATTATTTTCTTTTACTGAAGGACTATGGACTAACAGACCCTTACTGCATTACGATTCTTATCAGGATAATTTTTTAGTAGCCTAATATAACTTGCTAATCCGCAAAAAAAACCGTTCACAAGAAATTTGTTGTGCGCATTGGCTTGATACACAAAAATCGTTATTCCAGTATTTTTCTGCATTTTGATCGTTCAGAATATGTGTCGGATTTATGCTAACACCAGATCCGTCTTATAATATTTGCAACTACTGGAGACCTGGAAAAAACAAATCGAGATGACTTCTTATCTTAACGTAAACTCCGTAATAAGATTAACAAAATTAATTACATTGCTATGAGGAGAGTCATATATTATAGAACATATTACAATTAATTTTATCACTATCAGAATGACAGGCGGCATCATGCTTCCCTGTTGGTTTTGCTGAAACAATTTAAAAAATATAGTATGGCAACAGTTGAATTTAAGAAAGAAGATTTTTCAGAAGATGATTTTGATAAATTCCACATTGAATATCAAATGAGTGAGATTGGAAATGGAAGCAATCTTATTGTCGAAACTTTACAGGATGATGGAACATATGAAGTGGTACATACGCCCATAAGACGTTCACATGATTCTATTTTTATATGTTTTTCAGAACCTGAGAACGGAAGATTGATTTTTGAAAAAGAGGTTTAATCTGAGTCGTTATTGTTTTATATTAACCGTTTTATTGAAAAAGAGAGCAAACATATGTTAGCTCTCTTTTTTTCGGTATTTTATTTATTATAATCAGATTTATTGATCGGGGCGCAATGGCTGAACTTCTCCTGTCGGCATCGTCTGAAATAAATTCGGAAATACCATTTGTAAAATAAAATACACCACGATCGTAAGCGGTATTAATGAAATTAAAACAATAATCCAGATATTAGGATTGTTTTTCTTTTGCGATTTTGATTCCATAATGTTATATTATATATTGTTTGTTATCACCTATTCGGTATTGCATATTTAAGGCTATCACTTTTTTATAGTGGGGGCTTCACAGCTCCATTCGTCAGGTGTATACAACAGCCATCTGTAAGCATATGTACTTTAAGATTTTCTGCATAAATCGGCTTACCCTTAACGGCTGTATTGGTATTGGTCTGCAAAATTTCTTTCCCCGATATAATGACAACATTGCCCGAACCTATACACATCGCCTGATCACCTTTTTCTATCAGTAATGCAGTATCTTCTCCTAAACCAATTCCTAAATGATTTTCATGAAGAATAATTGCGTGTGCCAATCTGCTGAACCTCCCTCTGTGAACGAAGTGCGTATCAACGATACAGCTATCAATTAGACCGAGACCAGAAACCATTTTAATATCATCTTTGAGCATAGCTTCGCCGTTCACAGCTTCTCCAATGATAATTTTCGGCATACACATCGCTCCTGCACTCGTTCCTGCAATGAGAAAACCTTCCTCATTTTTATATTTTTCGTGTAAAATTCCACTGATCTCTGTTTCATTTAATTTATTACATATCTTATTCTGGTCACCTCCTGTTATAAATATTGTTTTAGCCGCCTTAATCCGTTCGATATAAAAATCAGAATGCAATTGCTCCTCATCAAAATGAAGAAAATCAAAATTGGTAAATCCGATCTGATTGAAGGTTTCGGTATATGTTTGCCGCATACTCTCCGGCTCAGAGCTGGCAGTGGTGATAACTTCAATACGGTCATTTTCATGATTTATCAAAAGTTTTAAAATTTCATGACTGACAAAATTCTGATTAATCTTTTCCATTTCATTATCAGAATCGCTACGGTCTTCATTTCCTCCTATGATCAATAATTTTCCCTTTGGAATATTCATCTTAAATTTTTTATAATTGTTTTAACCAGGATATCACTTTCCTTTAGAATTCTACCATAAAGTATATCTGAACGTTTGAGGGCAGATATGAAGGTGTAGGATTTTCGGTCTGTGCATATTTCTTTCAAAACCTTTTATCACTCATTACTGAGGTTGGGATTCTATATAACCTGTCAAACTAATAATATTTCTTCCACAGGGTATCTCATATCAACATTTTTGAGTATTTCAAACTTACAACTCAAAAACGGTCAATGTTATGACGATGATCACATCGCATAATTTTATTATATGCCATAATAACTTAATATCACTTTAGATATCATCACTATTATCTTATATTAAAACCTGTCAGCAAATGCAGTACTGAAGATTATAGAGTAAATTATTATTGGTAACAGATTAATACTATCACAATTTTTCTGCAATCATACTCTTAACTGTTTAATTGCATCTATATTTGCCCTACAGCAGACCACGAATAAATACCGTCTCCATTTTAATAGGGAACAACAGTCCGCTTCAGCAAAAAGTCGTCTCATAAGCATCAGTAAAGAGACCCTGCTCGATTCTCTATGCACCTTTTCCACTAGTTTCAATAGGATTGCCATCATTTATACACGGTAACAAAAAGTACGTTACGATCTCCGTAATACTCTGACGATTCTTTGACAGCAACTGGTACAGAAATCACTTCAAGCAAAACCATTAAAAAAATACTTATGTCTATTAAAGAAAATCTATTACAATCCGCCGGCGCAACACTAGAAAATTACAATGCTAGTGAATATATATTCAGCGAGAGGGGCATTCCTCATTTCTACTATCAGGTGTTAACTGGTGAAGTAAAACTAAATAACTATGATGAAGACGGTAAAGAATTTATTCAAAACATCTTGGGAAATGATGATTCATTCGGGACATCAATGCTATGTATTCATAAGACATATCCCGTAAATGCAATTGCAATATCCAAATGTGTTATTATCAAATTGCAGAAGGATAGTTTTTTCAGACTTCTGGAAGAATTTCCCAGTCTGTACAATGAGGTTTTTAAATCGTTATCAGAGCGACTGTATAAAAAAGTTGTTTTAATGCGAAAGATCTCATGTCGCAGTGCAGCTGAAAGATTAAAAGAGGTAATGCAGCTGATGAAAGACGAACATATCGATCAGTCGCCGTTTTCGTTTGTAATACCTCTTACAAGACAGCAATTAGCATCACTCACCGGCTTATGTGTAGAAACAACCATCAGAACAATAAAAAAAATGGAGCGGGAAAAAATAGTGCGGATTGAAAACCGGAAGATTTTATATTAAACCTACGAAAGTTTAATTTTTAGGAACTCTAATGAAAACTCCTGGCAATGGAAATTGTCAGGAGTACTTATTTTAAAATAAAAATTGATCTGAATTGATTTCTGATCTCAATCTAACTGCACGATAATCATTATCAAACACTTATTTTGGCAGAGGGATAAATCTCGCATGCTGAATTTCGAATCTTTTTGAAGGTACGTTGGTACTGTCTGTAAGTTCAGAAAATTTTGCATTCATAACCCACACTTTATCTTTTGCCAGTGCCGCTGTAGAAGGATATGTAAATCTGTCAGCAGCCAAGGTGGATGCTGATAGTTTTGCTGAAGTGAAATTATCTTCTGAAGTAAGTTCATATATTTTATCGCTTCCTCCATTTTGCACTACGATAAGCTTCTGATTTCCCACCAGTAAAAGGCCATCTCCGTTCATAAAAAACTGGTCGGTAGCAACCCTGACGACATTTTTAGGGTTTTTTACATCAATCTTATAAATTGCCCCTGTCCCGCTGCTCACTGTCAGCAAATACCCAGAGGGATGATAAACAATTCCGTTAAGTCCTACCCCTTCCGTTTTGAACAACGGACTTTCAGCAAAAACCGATGCCTGACCTCCTGAGCTAACTTTATAAATCACATTCGAAAAACTATCGGTTACATAAGCATTTTTTTGATCGTCAAATGTCAAATCGTTTGCAAAATGGTTTCCGGAAGTTAACTTTGACAGATCAATATCATCAGTTTTCTTTCCCGTCACCATATCAATACCGATAAGCCTGGCCATCTTTTTTCTGGTATCAGGAGAAGTAAACTTGCTGTAATTTGCATCACTTACACAAAAAAATAATCGTTTTCCATCGGGGTGAATTTTCATGCCGTAGGTTGATTTGAAGGAAGGATCATTAATCAGCGGACTGTAAACTCCTGCAGGAGTAACTTTTCCTACACTGCCTAGCCTTGCTGACGAAACAAAAAACACATCAGACGCATTATCATAGGTAATTCCTTCGGGATAAGATTCAGGAGCATTGAATTCAATTCGTGCGGTTGGCTGATCAGGAATTGCAGATGCACAACCCACCATTAATATACATGCTATTATTTTTTTCATATGGTTTATTTTTGCTTAATACTGTAAAGAACTCCATTGGCATCATCAGAAATATAAACAATACCGGCTTTTGTGATTGCTACACCCGCAGGCCTTCCGAATCTTGTTTTGCCTTTTAGAAAACCGGTCAGAAATTCTTCTGCACCTGTTGGTTTACCATTCAGAAATCTAATGCGCTGTACTTTAAAACCTACAGGCTTGCTTCTGTTCCACGATCCGTGCCAACTAACCAATGCATCACCACTGAAAACGGATTCTGCCGGGAAAAACTGAAATCCTATAGGGGCCATATGCGCCTGGTATTCAGCTGAGGACGGCTCAGTAGTTTCTACCCATTTTTCTTTGCTGTTTCCGGCAGGGTCTTCACGGGTTTTGTCAACTTCTTTTTTAGCATAGGCAAAAGGATATCCATAATTTTTCCCCTCTTTAATATTATTTAATTCTTCAGGTGGCCAGTCATCTCCCTTTGCATCTCCTCCGTTATCCATGCCCCAGAGTTCATTCGTTTGAGGCTGCCAGTCAAAACCTATGGTGTTTCGAAGTCCCGAAGCGAAAATTATTCTTTTTCCTGTTGAAATATCTACCTGTATCATGGTAGCAGCCTCTCGGTCTGACTCTTTACAATCATTACAAAGCGTTCCGATTGAAATATACAGTTTTCCATCAGGTCCGAAGTCCATGGTTCTGTTCGGATGCTGTCCTGCGCTTGGCATATCATCAAAAAGCATTTCTTTGTCTGAAAGTGTTCCGCCCTGATTAATCTTGTATCTGCGTAATTCATTATTATTACACAAATACATTAATCCATCTTTCACAGTGATGCCGTGAACTCCTTTGAATTCAGCAGCTACGGTTTTGATCTGCTCAAATTTACCATCACCATTAATGTCCTGTAAAAGAAGTACATCCCCGGTATCTCGCCTGGTAATATAGATTCCATCAGGCGTATGGTAAAGCATTCTGGGCTTCCCCAGTCCTGAAGCGGCTATCGAAACCGTCCAGCCTTCCGGAACTTTTAAAAGGTTAACCATCTCGGGAAGAAAATCGAGATGTTCAGGATAATTTGTTGTGTGGGTAATGGTCACAACGTCTTTAGGAGGAATTCCACGCTGTGCCGTCACATGCGAATATGATAAAGCTGCGACAAGAGGAATAATTTTTAAAATAGTTTTACTGTTCATATTTTTAGATTTAAGTAATCAAACTAAGCCATGCAGTAAATCCATAAATCTGTATTTCATAAGCAAATTCCGTGGAGAATATGTATTATAAAAAATATTTCTGCTTTGGTGTTTAGTAAATTTACCGAACAAATTAGTGGTAATGTTATGATCTTGATCACACCTATCTAAAAATCAAATAGTATTTTAAAACATTTTCAAATACACAATTTATCATCAATTACGAAAAGGTCACCTTTTCCCATTGAGATACTTCTTTACTCATCTTTAGCTTACAAATTTGTTATGAAACTGCATTTTTAAGACAATCCGTACAGCCTATGAAAATGGGATCACTTTTTTCGATACTGCTGAAGTATATGATCCATTTACTAATGAAAAGTTGGTTGGTGAAGCTTTGGCCCGTTTAGAGATAAAGTTTCTATCGCACCAAAATTCGGATTTGATATTAAGGGAAGTTCGAAATCGGGAGGTTTGAACAGCCATCCGGCACATATCAGAAAAGTAGTTGAAGAATCATTGGTTCGTCTGAAAACAGACAGGAGAGACCTTTTATACCAACACAGGGCTGATCCCAATTTTCCGATTGAAGACGTGGCAGGAACTGTCAAAGATCTCATTAAAGAAGGTAAAGTTTTACATTTCGGATTATCGGAAGCCAATGTGTCAACCATTGGAAAAGCTCACGCGGTACAGCCACTTTCTGCGATACAGACCGAATATTCCTTTATGGAAAGAAGTGTCGAGAAAAATGGTGTATTTGCGATCTGTGAAGAACTGGGAATTGGTTTTATTCCTTGGGGGCCCGTGGGAATGGGATATTTAACAGGACAGCTCAATGCAAATACAGCTTTCGATCTAAAATATGAAGGTAGTCCAAACGTTGAGCGTTTTACACCTCAAAATCTGGCTGCCAATATGCTAATTGTCAATTTACTCAACGATTTTGCTTCCAAAAAGAATACAACTGCTTCTCAAGTCGCATTAGCCTGGCTGTTGGCTCAAAAGCCATTCATTGTTCCGATACCTGGAACCCGTAACATTCCTCACTTTAAAGAAAATCGAGGTACCACAGATATCCAACTGAACGCATCAGGTCTACAGGAATTAGAAGCAGGTTTTTCCAAATTAAAGGTGAATGTAAGCAGAATGAACGCTAAAGAAATGGCAGTCTGCGAGTAGGTATAATATAATTGAATCATTGAAAAAAATACTGTTAATCAATACACATTTAACTTATCCTAATTGGTCGGAAAGACTTTTAAATTATGCTTTCAATCGAAATTAAAACATTATTTTTAGATACAAAATAGTGATCGAAGTAAATCGTTCACTATTTTTTTATTAATTAGATAACGCCACATATTGATGAATAAATCTTTGATTTTCTGCTTCATCAATCAAGAAATTGGCCACATCAGCTCGTGATATCTTCCCCACTTTAATTCCTCTTTGAAGTCTGGATAGTACTTTGTAAGTTGAGGTTGCACTTCCGTTGGTTAGCATTCCGGGTCGTATGATCTCCCATCTCAAATTACTTTTTGTGATGAGTTCTTCCATTTCCGTTTTATTGATGTACTGATCTTTCAGGAACAGGGAGATGACAGTCCGCATAAAGAAGTTTACATAATTTTTACTTTCTCCCGCTCCAAAACCTGTGATAATAAGAACAGGTGAAGAGAAATTAAGTTCACGACCCACTTTTATCAATGTTTCGGCAATATCAGAAAAAAGAGTCGTTGCTTTTTTATTTTTTGTCCCGACAGTTATCAAAATCACATCAGCGTTTTTGATTGTTTTCGTCATATCAATCGATGATGTTGCATTTCCGTTTATTTTGATCAGATTGGGATGGTCAGGAATATGGTCGCTCTTTGTTGATAATGCCGTTACGTTATGTCCTTTTTCCAGTGCTTGAATGACAGATTCCAATCCAATTCCGGCTCCTGCTCCTATGATTGCTATATTCATTTATTTTTTAGATTTATTTGAAAGATATTTTTCAATAGTACTTTTACCTGCGACCAAAAGGCTTTCGCTTCCCCATTTCCAAGGTCGACCCTCGGTGGTTAAAATCTCAGCTCCGGCTTCTTTGGCGATAAGTGATCCTGCGATCCAATTATACGTATCCAGATCTTCCTGGATGAAAAGATCAATCCTTCCGGCACCAACGTAAGCTAGCTGCAATCCGTGAGGACCATAGTTTCTCACTATTCCGAAATTATCAAGTAGCTTTATAACTGTAGAACCGATTTTTTCATTCAAATGAGTGTCGGACTTATCCTGATGACCATACTCAAAAACGGCTAGCATTACAGCCAGATCCTTTTTATTACTGACATTCATCGCTACATCATTCATAAAAGCACCCACACCATCTTTTGCCCAAAACATTTCGTTGGACAACGGATCATAAATCACAGAAAAGACTGGTTTTCCATTACTGATAAGTGTTAGATTAATCGTCCATCCCGGAATATGCTGAAGATACTGTATGGCTCCATCCATTGCGTCACAAAGCCAATATTCTTCTTTTGAAGAAGGATCTCTTTGTGAATCGGTATCGAACTCGTCGCCAAGGAGCCACGGAATATTGGGAAATTCAGGAGACAGGTCTTGCTTCATCGAGGTCAGACATAAGTCGTCGATCTTTTCTAATTGTTTTATAAGCTCCTCCATACTTTGCGGGATGGAATCTTGTTTATAGTCTCTTAGAAAGATATCGCCAATTTTCTTTACTGCATCCAGTACGATCGGGATATTGATTTCGTTTTGCATTTTCAATTGTTGTATTAATTACATTGCAAATCTACTCCGTCAATTATCCTTGATGATAGTTCTAATGAAGGGAAAGATGGTCCTTATCACGGAATTTATTTCTAAATTCCAAAGGTGTCAGTTTGGTTATTTTTTTAAACAATTTTCCAAAATACACTGGCTCATTATAGCCTACTTCATAAGCGATCTCCTTGACGGTCATCTCTGTGAAATAGAGCAATCGCTTGGCCTCAATAATGGATACTTCCTGAATATGTGCAGATACTGAACTTCCCGTCAATGATTTTACAGTATCATTCAAATGTGAGGTGGAGATCGATAGTGCAGATGCATATTGTGAAGCTTGCTTCCAGGTTTTGAAATTTTCCTTTGTAAGTTTTATGAATTTCTCCTTGAGAATAATGCTTCGGTTTTCTTTTTCTTTATTAATGAAGATATCAGAAACAAGTTCTCCTGCAATAAGGTTTAAAAGTCCGTTCAGTATGAGGCCTATACTGTTCTGAAGATAGTTATTCGGTTTTTCTGACTGCATTTTTTCAATCAGATCAACAAGAATATGGATGTGCTGATAAAAAGCTGATCCAGAATGAAGTAAAAAAGGATTGTTAAACTTGTTTCCAAAAAGTTGCAGAACATCCTGATTCACCAAAGAAGGATCAAAGCTTATCATCCAACCTTTTGGATCTTTTACCTCTATCGTCTGATGAACCTGCTCCGGAAATACAAACAGTAATGCCGGTGCGGTAAACGTAATGGTTTCAAAATCGATATTTAATTTAAATTCCCCACTTACAGCCAACATCAACTGGCAATGATCATCACGATAGGGTGTAGAAACATCGTGTTCCTCGATCTCACGACCTTCCATATTTGCAATAATGATCCCGGCCTTTGCTAAAGGCGAAAGTTCGAATTGTTGAATATGATGGTTCTTATTTTTCAATGATTATAAATTTAAATCTAAGATCTGAAAGTTCAAAATAAATTGTTTCTTTATCAGTAAAGCAGACTTTAAATAAAATCTGAGTTTCTAAGAAATTGCATAAATTTAAATCTTTATTAAAATTTCATTTTCTGAATTCTCACAGCATTTAAAATTGCCAGTAACGCTACACCCACATCCGCAAAAACAGCTTCCCACATTGTCGCTAGTCCGCCTGCTCCAAGAATGAGAACCACGCCCTTTACGGCAAAAGCAAGAATGATATTCTGCAAGACGATTTTTCTGGTTTGCTTTCCGATATTGATTGCCATCGGTATTTTAGAAGGTTTGTCATCCTGAATTACTACATCAGCCGTCTCAATGGTTGCGTCGCTTCCAAGTCCACCCATTGCAATCCCGACATCACTTAAAGCAACAACGGGCGCATCGTTCACACCATCGCCCACAAAAGCAACGGTCTCATTTTTTGATTTGATCTCTTTCACTTTATTGACCTTATCTTCCGGAAGTAAGTCTCCAAAAGCATTATCGATTCCTAACTGTTGGGCTACAAATTTCACCACTGTACTTTTATCGCCGCTCAGCATTGTAGCTTTTACATTCAAATTGTGTAATTTTTCCACAGTCTGTTTTGCATCTTCCTTGATGCTGTCTGCAATCGTGATGTAGCCAGCGAATTTCCCGTCGTATGCGATCGCAATTACCGTATAGATGATCTTTGATGGATCAATGTCATATCTGATACTGAACTTATCCATCAATTTAAAATTCCCGATCAGCAGTTCTTTTCCTTTAACAATTGCTTTCAGTCCGTGTCCTGCAATCTCTTCCGTATTCTGAAGTTCTAACGACTGGTCTATTTCTCCCACATAGTCGTGAATTGCCGTGGCAATTGGGTGTGTACTTTTGCTTTCCAAGGCATTTACCATTTTCAACAGTTCATTCTTATCAAATTCGGGTTTGATGTTGATTTCCTGAACCTTAAAGACACCCTCAGTCATCGTTCCCGTTTTGTCCATCACAACATTCTGAATATTGGCAATAATGTCTAAAAAATTACTCCCTTTAAACAAAATACCATTTTTGGAAGCCGCACCAATTCCGCCGAAATAACCTAAAGGAATGCTGATGACCAAAGCACACGGACAAGAAATAACCAGGAAGACCAAGGCTCGGTAAAGCCAGTCCCGGAAAACATAATTGTCTGTAAAAAAGTAAGGCACTAAGCATATCAGAAGTGCTAATCCGACAACAATTGGTGTATAAATTCTTGCAAATTTTCGGATAAAAAGCTCTGTCGGTGCTTTCTGAGCTGTTGCGTTCTGTACCATTTCCAGAATTTTACTCAACTTACTGTCCTCGTAAGCAGTTGTCACTTTTACCTGAACAATGGTTTGAAGATTAATCATTCCGGCTAATACAGATTCGCCTTTGCTTTTTGTGTCAGGTTTACTTTCTCCAGTCAAAGCAGCCGTATTGAACGATGCCGAATCGCTTATTAGTTCTCCGTCCAAAGCTAATTTTTCACCTGACTTTAATTGGATGATATCACCAATTTTTGCCTGATCTGCAGGGATGGTTTTGGGTTGGTTGTTTTCAAGAATGGTCACTTCATCGGGACGCTGATCCAGCAAAGCTTTGATATTACTTTTTGCTCTTGAAACTGCAAGCGTCTGAAATACTTCGCCGACGCTGTAAAACAGCATCACCGCAACACCTTCGGGGTATTCTCCAATAGAAAAAGCTCCTGTTGTAGCAATTCCCATCAGCAAAAATTCCGAAAAAACATCACCTTTCCTGATACTCTCAAAGGCTTCTTTTAAAACGGGTAAACCTACTGGAAGATAAGCCGCGAAATACCAAACAATTCTCACCCAACTCGCAAACCATTTCTGTGCGATGAAATTATCCAGTATTATACCTGATAAAAGTACAGCCAGAGAAATAATTGCGGGTAAAAACATTTGAAATGTCGTTTTATCAGAATTATCATGATCATGGTTGTGACCATCATCATCGTTATGATCATGATCGTGCTCCTCAAGTAATTTTTTTGCGCCGGCGTCTTTGTAGATTTTTCCTTCCTGCGGTGTGCAGCAGAGCTGTCTGCCTTGTGCATCGTATTGATGTTGGTGTTCCATTAAAGTAGTCTTTTAGTGGTGTTTTTGTAAATTAAATATTTTTCGCCGTGCTGCCTTTCCAAAAATTCTTCTTCCAGCCTTATCTGGATCTGGATAACGATATAAGTGGCCAGCATCAGAAAAAATGTCAGTGCATTGGGAAGAATAAAAAAGATTCCTGCAACACTGACGGTCATTCCTAAAAATATCGGATTACGGCTGTAGGAGAAAAGACCTTTCGTAATCAATTCTGTTTTATTATTTTCGTCAATACCAATACGCCAGCTGTTGCTCATTTGGTATTGTGCAACTGCAATCCAAAGTAATGAAACATGGATCAGCAACAATCCGCATGTCAAAAATGTATTAGTCACCAGATAGGAAACCGGTGTCAGATATTGATAAATTGTATCACTCAAAGAATAAACAAATACCACCACAAAAAGTAATACTACTAATACCTTCATAACAAAACCTATATAGTCGTGGGCATTATCAGTTTTTCCAAAAGTGATCGGGTTTAAGCCTGTTTTTCTGTAGGTTCGGTAGGATGGCAGCAAAAAAGCCACCATGATGTACAATAGCAGATACACAGGTAAATAAAATTTCAGTAAAATCATAATTTCCAGTTTTTTAATGTTCGTGTTCTCCGGAATTACTCAGTTTCGCATTCACAAAAAATGCACCTTTTACCACCACTTCTGCATCTTTTGAAATTTCATTAACGGTCGTAATCGCCGTATAGCCCATATCCGAAGAACCTTTTACCACTTCTATCTTTTCAAAATTAATGGTTTTTGATTCTTTTTCTGGTGCTTTCTTTTCGTCTTGATGTTCGCTTTCTTCTTCGTGATGCTCTTCTGCTTTCTTGTCTGTTTTGATGAAAATGTAGTATTTGCTGTCTGCCTCTACGATCGCTTCATTCGGAACTGCAGGAGTAGTACTCTTATCAAGACTTACGATTCCTGTAATATTCATTCCGTCGATCAATCCGGTTTTATTTCCGATTACTGAACAGTGTACTGAGATGGTTTTGCTGTCATTTTCAAAAGACGAACCGATGCTGTAGATTTTGGCATCGTACTCGGTTTCCGGGTTATTGGTGAGTTTAAAATGTACGGTCTGTCCGACCAACATTTTAGGCAGATCCTTTTCAAAAACCTGAAGATCCAAATGTAAAGAACCATTATCGATCACTTCTGCAACAGGCGATGAAATATCAACATAGCTACCGATCTGCGCAGAAATAGTGCTGACCGTCCCGCTGATTGGCGATGTGATCACCAAACCTGATCTCAGATTTCCATTGCTGATATTCGAAGGATTAATACCCATAATCTGAAGCTGTCTCTGCAAAGATGAAAGTTGTGTTCGAAGGGTTTTCAGTTCGGCATCAGAACTTTGAAGGTTTTTCTTTGCGCCGGCATCGTTGTCGAACAGTTCTTTCTGTCTTCTATATTCCTGCTCGGCAAACGCAATTCTGCTTTTTACGGTTAAATATTGCTCCTGCAACTGGATGTATTCCGGATTTGAAATAGAGGCAATCACCTGTCCTTTTCTTACAAAATCCCCAATTTGAACATTTAAAGTTTTGATAATACCGCCATACATTGATGTGATGGTCGCTTTGTTATTATTGGGAACTCTCAATGCGCCATTTGCTTTAATTGTTGAAGTCAGTTCTTTCATTTCGATTTTCCCCAAAGTGATCCCGACCGCTTTCATCTGCTCTTCCGTGAGTCCTGCAATGGTTTTTGGTGCTTCTTCGCCATGCTCTTCAGTTTGTTCCGTTTTCACTTCGCTTTCGGACTCTGCAGGAGTGTCCTTTTTTCCGCAGCTTATGAGAAACAGAAAGGTAAAAGCGGTGTAGATAATATGTTGTTTCATTTTATTGATTGATTAAAGAATTGATGGTAATGACAGACTGATTGACCTGCTGAATAGATTCCAGATATTTCAGCTGAATATTGGTTGCGGTCTGAAGGGCGAAAAGATATTCGACATAGGAAATCTCTCCGGTTCTATATCCGAGTTGTCCTGCTTTCACAATTTTTTCAGCGTTGGGTAAAGCCTGATTCATGTAATATTCGTACTGCTGAACGTCCTGCTGATATTGACTTAAAGCATTTTCCAATTGAGCAGTCAGTTGTTTTTGCTGGAGCTTTGCATTGGATTCTGCGATCTGTTTCTGATAATCCAAAGACTGGATTCTGGCCTTGGTAGCTCCAAACGTGAGAGGAATCGAAACACCAATGTTGGCAACATTAAAACGGTCTCCGGCATTATAGTATTTTTCCTGGCCGTTCACAGTATGAAAACCAATCAACGACTGATTCACATATCCTAAAGTAAACTCCGGTAAACCTTGTGATCTCTCTACGTTTTTATTTTTCTCGGCAATTTCCATTTCCTGATAAAAAGCCTTCACCGTCGGATGGTTGGCAATCGTGATGCTGTCGAGAACGTATTCCGCTTTCAGTGGCTGATAATTTTTACCGACTGGAATCTCGAATTCATCATCATAATTAAGTACCGTTTTCAGATTTTTATAGGCATTTTTTAGATAAATTTTATTCTGATTTAATAAAAGACTGATTTCTCCCTTCTGCGTTTCGGCAGTACTGATCTCAATCTTTTTGATGTCACCGGCATTAAATCTCACCGTTGCAATCCGTATAAAATCCTGATACAGACTGTCGAGTTTCATCAGTTTTGTCTGGTTGTACTGTAAATATTCAATCTGATAAAAGTAAGTCCTTACCTGTTTCGCCACTTCATTGGCAGTGATGTCTCTCTTAATTTGTTTGGCTTTAATTTCTTCAATAATTAAATCTTTTCTTGCCTTAAATAAAGTCGGAAAAGGAATACTCTGGGAAATGGAGAATGACTGGTCAAACTTCGGACTGTTGTACTGCCCAAGCTGCGCATTGAAATTCATTTTCGGAAGTTCGTTGGCTGTAGCTTTCAAAGCCTCAGAAACTTTAATATCTAGATTTTTGGACTGGATAGAATAATTTTTATTCAAAGCCATTTCTGTAGCCTTATCCAATGAAAGCGTTTTCGTGGTTTGAGCGCTATATATATTTCCAACCAATAAAAATCCTAACACGACAATCGTTGTCAAAGGTTTCATTTTAAAATGATTCTTTCTGAATTTTGTATTAAAAATAATGTATAACATTGGTAAAACAAATAACGTCAGGAAGGTTGCTGTGATCAATCCGCCAATCACGACGGTTGCCAAAGGTTTCTGCACTTCTGCTCCGGCTCCTGTTGAAATGGCCATTGGTAAAAACCCTAATGAAGCCACGGCTGCGGTCATCAGAACAGGACGGAGTCTTGTTTTAGTTCCTTCAAAAACACGTTTCAGAATATCGGTTTCGCCATCTTTCTCCAGTTGGTTGAAAGTTCCAATCAGTACTATTCCGTTCAAAACTGCAACGCCGAATAAGGCAATAAACCCAATTCCGGCACTGATGCTGAACGGCATATCTCTTATCAGCAAAGCGAAAATTCCACCAATCGCACTCATTGGAATGGCCGTAAAAATCAGTGCAGCCTGTTTGAACGATTTAAATGTAAAATAAAGCAGCATAAAAATCAGAAGCAACGAAACCGGAACAGCAATCATCAACCTTTTGCTTGCTGCCTGAAGATTCTCGAACTGTCCGCCATAGGTAAAGTAATATCCCGAAGGCAACTTGATTTGTTTATCTAATTTTACCTGAATATCATTCACCACACTTTCAACATCACGATCTTTCACATTAAATCCGATTACAATTCTGCGCTTCCCTTCTTCACGGCTTATCTGTGACGGACCAAGTTTGTAGCTGATATTTGCGACCTGAGAAAGAGGAATCTGGTTTCCTGTGCTGGTGGAAATCATCAGGTTGTTGACATCATCAATATTGGTTCTGTGAAGGCTGTCTAAACGAACGACCAGATCAAAACGTCTTTCATTCTCAAAGACCTGACCTGCAGATTTCCCTGCGAAAGCAGTGCTTAAAGTATTATTTACGTCTTCAATGTTCAGTCCGTAATTGGCCATTCTTGTCCGGTCATATTCCACATTGATTTGCGGAAGTCCGCTGATCCGCTCAATTTGCGGCGCAGTCGTACCATCAACAGTTTGAATCACTTTATTTACTTTTTCAGCATAAATGGCAAGAGAATCCAAATTTTCGCCAAAAATCTTCACGGCTACATCTTGCCGGATTCCTGTCATCAGTTCATTAAAACGCATCTGTATCGGTTGGTTTTTCTCAAAGAAAACACCGGGAATCAGTTCCAGTTTTTCTGAAATTTCATCCGCCAGTTCATCATAAGATTTTTTGGTTTTCCAATCGCTTTGTGGTTTAAGAACGATAATTAAATCAGTAGCTTCCGGAGGCATCGGGTCGGTAGGAACTTCGGCTGAACCTGTTTTGCCGACGACCATTTTTACTTCATCAAACTGTTTGATAATTCTTGAAGCCTGCATTGATGTTTCCACACTCTGAGTCAGCGAACTTCCCTGTGGTAAAATACAGTGAAATGCAAAATCGCCTTCCTGTAACTGCGGAATAAACTCGCCGCCCATTCTTGAAAATAGCACGATACAAATTGCAAATAAAATAACTGTGGCAGAAACAATAATGTATTTTACCTGTAAGGCTTTTCTTAATAACGGCTGATAAATACTTTGCACCTTATTCATCATTTTATCCGAAAAGGTTTCTTTCGCCGAAACAGTTTTAGATAAAAATAACGCGCTCATCATAGGAATGTAAGTCAGTGATAAAATCAAAGCTCCCAAAATCGCAAAACCAACTGTTTTTGCCATTGGCGTGAACATTTTCCCTTCGACACCGACTAAGGTTAAGATTGGAATATAAACAATGAGAATGATTATTTCTCCAAAAGCCGCACTGTTTCTGATTTTCGATGCAGATAGAAAAACTTCTTCATCCATCTCAGACTGCGTCAGTCTCTGAGTGGATTTTCTTAATCCCAAATGATGAAGTGTAGCTTCCACGATGATTACCGCACCATCCACGATCAGTCCAAAATCTATGGCTCCCAAACTCATTAAATTGGCACTTACGCCAAAGACGTTCATCATTCCCAAAGCAAAAAGCAAAGCCAGAGGAATTGCAGAAGCAACAATTAACCCAGCTCTGAAATTTCCAAGAAAAATCACGAGAACGAAAATGACAATTAAAGCACCTTCGATAAGGTTTTTCTCAACCGTGTTGATGGCCCGTCCAACAAGATCAGTCCGGTCAAGAAAAGGTTCGATGACCACATCATTAGGCAGAGACTTTTGAATAGTGGGAATTTTATCTTTTATTAAATTCACTACCTCATTGCTGTTAGCACCTTTCAGCATCATAACAATCCCTCCAACTGCATCTACCTGACCATTGTAAGTCATCGCACCATAACGGATAGCGCTTCCAAGACGAACATCGGCGACATCTTTTATAAAGATAGGGACGCTGCCTGTTTTAGTATCTATGGCAATATTTTTAATATCATCCAGAGAAGTCACAACACCGATTCCACGGATGAAATAGGCATTGGGTTTCTTATCGATGTAGGCACCACCCGTATTCTGATTGTTCTTTTCCAAAGCTGTGAAAAGGTCTGTTACACTGATTCCCATTGCCCTCAGGCGATTGGGGTCGACGGCTACTTCATACTGTTTCAGTTCGCCTCCAAAACTGTTGACTTCGGCAACGCCGGGCGTTCCGTTCAGCTGTCTTCTGACAATCCAGTCCTGCATTGTGCGCAGTTCTTTGGATGAATATTTCTTTTCGCTTCCTTTTTTCGGATGGAGGATATATTGATAGACTTCTCCCAAACCTGTACTGACCGGTGAAAGTTCCGGGGTGCCAACTCCTTTCGGGATTTCTTCGGACGCTTCTTTTAATTTTTCAGAAATCAGCTGACGTGCAAAATAAACGTCCACCTTTTCTTTAAAAACAACAGTAATTACAGATAATCCAAATCTTGAGATGCTTCTTGTCTCTTCAATATCTGGAATATTGGCAATGCTTTGTTCAATGGGGAAAGTGACCAACTGTTCAACTTCCTGTCCGGCCAAAGTGGGACAAACGGTAATGATCTGAACCTGATTGTTGGTAATATCAGGAACAGCATCTATCGGTAACCTGGTGGCGCTCCAGACGCCCCAAATAATCAGGAACAAGGTCATCACGCCAATGACGATCTTGTTCCTGATACTAAATTTTATAATATTATCTAACACAGAATTTTATTTAATTTTTTATAGAAATTGCTAATGAATAATGACTAGAACAAGTCCGAATCATCGATCAGAATACAGCAACATAATGTTCGAGACAGTGCATCAACTGCAAAGTCTTCAAAAAATCGATACAAAATTAAATTTTGGGAGGTTGCCAGATATGGTCGTAAACCTGAAAGGCAATATTATTCTTGTGAAAAAGAATCTTTTGGCTAAAATAGAATGAAACCTGCGACGGAACCTGTAATAAAGGCTCAATCTTAAATGCTGTGACGGTAATCTGACAGCAGCTGCAGAAACAGAATGGAGAACATGAATCATCCGTCTCATCTGAGTGAGAACGCTCTGCGCTCATTGATGTTTGTGACTGATCACCTGCAAAAGACTGTGCACTAACATCACTGCAAGGCATCACTGATAATGCAAAGAAGTAAATGGTTAATATGAGTCTTAAATGTTTCACTTCACAAATGTATAAAAAATAGTTTGCATACATTCTACGTCTTCTAATTCAAATTAAATAACTTACTGCTATGATCTTCTTTGCCGCAGAACTACAAAATTTGCGTAATCGATTACTTTTAAGGAAATACTTAGGGTTTTTGGTCACTATAATGAATTTAAAAAAAGGTCAAATCATTAAAAACAATCAATATTAAAATCGCATAAAACAAATATAACAACCTGATAATCAATATATAAATTAATTAAAATTATAAGCTTATCATATAATTAAGGATATGTGCTGATATCGTCTAAAATCATTAGTTTTAAAATCATATCCTGTTACTTCAAAAAGCGACAGACTGAAACTTTAATCTATAAAAAATGGTCAGAAGTAAAATAGCATATTTTATCGTCGGAACAGTGCTGACAATATCCGTTCAGGCACAGCAAAATTTAAAATTAAATTATAACAAGCCGGCAGAAAACTGGAACGAGGCTTTGCCCATCGGAAACGGAAGATTGGGCGCAATGGTTTTTGGCGGCGCTGTGCAGGAACATCTGCAGTTGAATGAAGAGACCATTTGGGCAGGCGAGCCGGGAAATAATGTTCCTAAAAATACCTTTGACAGCATTCAGAAAGTAAGAAAACTGATCAACGAAGGGCAGTTCGAAAAAGCCCAGGATCTGACCAACAATACTTACCCAAGAACTGCTCCGAAAGATTTAAATTACGGAATGCCCTATCAAACAATGGGCGATTTGTTTTTGGATTTTAAGGGACACGAAAATTTTAAAAATTACAACCGGACTTTAGATATTGAAAAAGCCATCAGCACGGTCTCCTACGACGTTAAAGGCGTGACTTTCAAACGTGAAATCTTCTCGTCATTTGCAGATAATGTCATTATGATTAAATTAACTTCCAGCAAAAAAGGAAGTCTGAATTTCAATATCAATGCTTCTACTTCACATCTTACAAAATCAATTTTCACAGAGAAAAACCAATTGGTGATTAATGGAACAAGTGGCTCTGTAGACAATAAAACAGGAAAAGTTAATTTTAAAACCGTAGCCCTTCCTGTTGTAAAAGGGGGGAAATTAAGTTCCACAAGTGAGCAACTCACTATTTCAGCTGCAGACGAAGTGGTGATCTATGTTTCCATTGCTACTAATTTTAAAAAGTATAATGACCTGAGCGGAAATCCTGATGCGAGGGTTTCAGAGTATTTAAAATCAGCATTAAGTAAAAAATACGATGCTGAACTCAAGGCTCACATTGATAAATATCAAAAATATTTCAGACGGGTAAGTCTAGATCTGGGAACAAGTGAACAGGCTAAAAAGACAACCGACGTCCGAATCAAAGAGTTTGGAAATTCTAATGACCCGGATTTGGTGGCTTTGTATTTTCAGTTTGGAAGATATCTTTTGATCTCGTCTTCACGACCCGGAACACAGCCTGCCAACCTTCAGGGAATCTGGAATTATCAGTTGAATCCGGCCTGGGACAGCAAATATACTGTGAACATCAACACGGAAATGAACTACTGGCCTGCGGAAAATACCAACCTTTCCGAAATGCACGAGCCTTTGTTCGATATGATTCAGGATTTATCCATTACCGGACAGGAATCTGCCAGGGACATGTATCACGCAAGAGGCTGGAATATGCACCACAACACGGATCTTTGGAGAATCACAGGCGTTGTGGACGGCGGTTTCTACGGAATGTGGCCGATGGGTGGCGCGTGGCTGATCCAACACGTCTGGAATCATTATCTCTACACCGGTGACAAAGAATTTCTGAAGAAAAACTACGAAGCTTTGAAAGGCTGTGCTTTATTCTATTTGGACGTTCTTCAACAAGACCCGTCGAAAAAATATCTCGTGGTATCGCCATCAATGTCTCCCGAAAACAAGTACTTTAAAAATGTAAGTATTACCGCGGGAACTACGATGGACAATCAGTTGGTGTTTGATGTGTTTAATAATTTCATCAATGCTTCTAAAGCCTTAAATCAGGACAAAGGTCTTTCGGATGAGATAAAATCGGCGTTAAGCAAACTTCCACCAATGCAGATTGGACAGCACGCCCAGTTGCAGGAATGGCTTACCGATATGGACAGAACTGATGATAAACACAGACATATTTCTCACCTGTACGGACTTTTTCCTTCAGGTCAGATTTCGCCCTTCAGAAATGCGGAGTTGGCTGAAGCAGCAAAAAATTCGATGGGCTACCGTGGCGACAAATCTACAGGTTGGTCGATGGGCTGGAAAGTGAACTGGTGGGCAAGATTACTGGATGGGAACCGTGCTTTTAAATTGATCTCAGACCAGTTGACGCCTGCGCCGATGGAAACCAAAGGACAATCCGGAGGAACTTATCCTAATCTTCTGGATGCGCATCCGCCGTTTCAAATCGATGGAAATTTTGGCTGTACATCAGGGATTGCTGAAATGTTGTTGCAAAGTTATGACGGCTATATTTATCTGTTGCCTGCACTTCCCGATGCTTTACCAGACGGTTCTGTAAAAGGGTTGAAAGCCAGAGGTGGTTTTGAGATCGATATGGACTGGAAAAATTCGAAGCTGACCAAACTGACCATAAAATCTACCTTAGGTGGGAATGCACGGATCAGACTGGCAAAAGATATTCAGTTAAAATCAAAAACGGATTTTAGTCCTGCAAAAGGTGACAACCAAAACGAATTTTATCAGGTTAATGCTATTAAAACACCTTTAAAATCTGATAAGGCTGAAATAAAAGGGTTCGCTGTTAAAGAAACTCAACTTTTTGACTTTGCTACACAGAAAGGAAAAACTTATGTTTTTGACATGAAATAATTTTGTTCTAAATCGATAAAAAACTCCTGATAAAAATAATTATCAGGAGTTTTTTAATATCATAAATGTAAAAAAAATAAAATTATCTTTTAGCAGATGTGTCAATAGAGTCCAATAATCTATAGAGCTCTGCACCATCTTCAAATGTTGGTGCAGTTCTCCTATTGTTTCTAATGTCTGCTGCTAGCAATTTATACATTCTCGCTACATTGCCGCTCACAGCATCTGATGGCAGATCATCATATAATTCTGCAGCAGGAGTGAGAGTTACAAGTTCATTTTCGCTACCTGTAGCACCTTTAATCGTCAACTCAGTCAATTGCCCGTGTCCTATCGCTCCCGTAATTTGCAGATCGCCATTTGTACCGTTAATTTCCCAAAGCAAATTAGTTCCTCTTGACATTCCACCTCTGTAATGAACAGAAATGGCAACGTCATTTTCTAAAGTTCCAATGATCATAATCTGATCTTCCGCAGTTTTTTCCTTAACATCACCTGAATCTGTAACGGTCACTTTTTTAAAATGATTAACAAGATGGGAAGAAAATTCCCTAAAGCCTCCCAATACTTTTATAACACCTGCCAACGTATGTGCTAAAGGGATCGTCAACATTGTGGCACCATTGCTTTTATCATTAAGATAATAATTTTCTGCAATCGTTTCATTACGCCAATTGCCGCCAGAGCCGATTAAAGTCGTTGAAAGAACATCACCAACGTATCCATCATTGATAAGTTGTTTTAAATGTCGAACCTCAGGAGAAACTGTCATCTGTAAACCGGTTACCGCAACAACTCCCTTGCGCTCTGCCAATTCTGCCAATTGAGTAGATTCGTCAAGACCATTTCCCAATGGGTGCTCACAGTATACGTGTTTTCCCGCTTCGAGAGCTGCTTTAACCAATGCAAAGTGGTAAGGAACTTTTACGGTGACTACAACAAGGTCTATATGCTCGGATAGGATCAATGCCTCTGCATTTTCGAACGCATAAGGAATTCCAAATGCTTCTGCTGATCTTTTGGCACTTTCATAGGTCGTGTTAGCGACACCTGTCACTTCAAAGTCTTCTTTTAAATATGCTAAGGCAGGCAGATGAGCGTTAGCTGCCCAATGTCCTTCCGGATTAAGGCCGATAAAGCCTATTCGTATTTTTTCTTTCATCGCTTAATTTTAAGTATCTAATCTAAGGTCACCCTTTGTGACCAATTATTTCAGTATCAATTAAATCAGTTTTACCTCTAGAATTTATTTTGATTCTGTATCACAAAATTATGTATACTTTTGTGGATAAAATAGTCATTTATAATATTAAAAAAGTCTTAAATGAAAATTTTAGCAAGTAAGCAAGATGCTGGGACCGATGTGAAATCTAAAGAACTTACAACAAACGTTGACGGGCGTTTTCTGTACATTCCTAAAACCAAAGGTGGAGGATTTATCAAAGGATTTACTTGGGAACATAACCAGTTGCGAGTGATGTTGAGAAATTATCATCTGCACGAAGAAATGGTCATGGACGGGAACAATCAATTTGTTGAAGGAACGGATGACATTATTTTTATTTTAAATGGTATATTCCCCGAACTTAATAATAGCGAAAAAAAACTGCTATCCGAACGATCGAGCGTCACAATCTGTAAACAATCTCTAACTTCGATTCTGGAAATACCTTCCAATACGTCCTACCGCAGTATTGTGATGGCAGTATCCAGGCAATATCTGCAGCAGTTATTCGGAAATATCAGCCATCCATTGGTCAAAGACATTCTCAGCGCCAAAGATAATTTTGCATATGAAACAGCTGTCAATGCCGAAATGATAAAAACTGCCAGTGAAATGATGCATCCTTCTGTCCCTGAGAGTATAGAAATCTATTACTGTAAATTAAAATGGCAGGAACTTCTTTGTAATATTTTCAGTCTGCTTGTACAGAGAGATGCTATTCGTTCCAAGAAGTTGAATATTAATGATATAAAATCTATTTACTCGCTCAAATTCCAATTGCAAAATAATCTGAATGAACCTCCCAATATTGGTTTGCTCTCTAAAAAGATCGGAATGAGCGAGCCCAAAATGAGAAAATTGTTCAAGCAGACTTTTGGCCAAGGTGTTTTTGATTTTTTCCAGTACAACCGGATGCAGGAAGCCGCACGCTTACTAAGAGATGAAAGACTGACTGTTTCTGAAGTCGGTTATCAACTCGGATTTTCCAATCTGAGTCACTTTTCAAGGGTTTTTAAACAATATATTGGGATGAAACCGAAAAAATATTCTGTGAGTTTTGATTGATTAAGGAGCAATTTCATTAGTATACAATTTAAAAATATTCTTACAAAAAAATCCTGATATCAATATCAGGATTTTTTTGTAAGAATATTCTAGAACATTGAATTATCATTCGCAGAAATATCCGGAATTACCTGCAAAACATCCCAATGTTCCACTATTTTGCCTTGATCATCAAGACGGAAAATATCCATGCCTGCATACTCGTGATCTCCTGGCCAGATCTGATGGCAGTGTAGCACGACAAGATCATCTTCGGCAATGACCTTTTGGAAAATGACACTCTTCCCCGGATATTCTGTAGCCATCCTTTTGAAATAGTCGATGAATGCTTGCTTACCATCACCAACGTGTGGATTGTGCTGTATGTAAGTTTCCCCGGCATAGGCAGCGATTGCCTCTTCAGGTTTACACTGGTTAAACATCAGGTCATAGAAGGCCACCACGTTTTTCTTATTATTATTTTCGTTGTCCATAGAAGCTTCTTTATCTGTATATAAAGTTAAGAAAAACATATTGCAACTTCAATTATATCGATTCCAAAATGGAGAAATTTGGTATCAACTTCCGATCTACAACGTTCACCATGCGTTCATCATCAAAATAATAGCGACTTATAAACAAAGCAAAACACGACTTATAAACAAAGTGAATCTTTCCAGATGACTCTAAATTTGTACTAACAAAAAAAGATTTATATGTCAAACAGCAATTATCAGGGTGCATTACAGCAACCAATCAACTCAGGGTTTAATGGATCTTCAACTTCAATGGAAGTTATCAAAGGAATTGATCTTACCGGGAAAATCGCTATCGTCACTGGTGGTTACGCAGGGATAGGACTAGAAACCGTTAAAGCATTGACATCTGCCGGAGCAACAGTAATAGTTCCTGCAAGAGATGTAGAAAAAGCTAAGAAAAATTTAGAAGGCATTTCCAATGTCGAGTTGGAAACAATGGATCTGATGGATCCTGTCTCAATAGATTCATTTGCAGAAAAATTTATGTCATCTGAAAGACCATTGCATCTTCTGATCAACAACGCCGGCATTATGTGGGTACCTTTGCAAAGGGACAGTCGTGGTTATGAATCCCAACTATCGACAAATCATCTCGGCCATTTCCAATTGACTTCCCGACTATGGAAAGCTTTGGTTAAAGCAGAGGGCGCAAGAGTGATCAATGTTTCTTCCTGGGGACACCATTATTCAAAGTTCAATTTTGAAGATCCAAACTTCGAAAAACGTGAATATGAAAGCTTGCTGGGCTATGGTCAGTCCAAAACTGCCAATATCTTATTCTCAGTAGAATTAGATAACAGAGGTAAAGATTATGGTGTAAGAGCTTATTCATTACATCCCGGAGCCATTGTAGAAACTGACCTAAAAAGACATCTTACAGACGAACAACTTTCCGGTTTAGGTGTTTATGATGAAAACGGTGATGTGATAAGAGATGCGTTGAAAGGATTAAAAACAATTTCTCAAGGTGCTTCTACAACCGTATGGGTGTCCACCAGCCCGGATTTGAATGAAATAGGCGGTGTGTACTGCGAAAATAATAATATCGCTGATGTTGACCACACTATAGATGAGAGCCCAGAAAATTTTGCAGACAGAATGACGGATATTAAAAAATTATCAGGTGTTCTGGATTATGCCCTGGATGAAGCATCGGCAAAGGATCTGTGGTTATTAAGCGAAGATTTGACCGGCGTAAAATTCATAATCTAATAGATTCTAAAAACGTAAATCAAAAGTTGAAACTAAATCGTATCAGGGCAAAAAAATGCTCTGATATGTTTTTTGTAAATTTGATAAATCTAATGTTTATGGCAGAAAAAAAACAAAACAACTATGCTGAGATCGTTCTTGCCTGCATAGAGGAAAAATATTTCAAGGATGAAATTGTTCTTGAGCACCATTCTTTTGTAAAGATCATCTCAGGTGAGATGAAGATCATTCTTGCAGACAAAACACATACGTTTGGAGCCGGAGATATGCTGCTATTTCCCAGAAACCAATTATGTACGCTGATCAAATATCCAAAGGACGGCAGAAACTACAAATCTGTGGTTATGACTCTGACCACCGAGAGGCTGAAGACTTTTTTTACTAAAAATCCCATCAGAACATCAGAACAGCATCAGCAGAAGATCCTCACCTTTGAAAAACATCCTTTGTTGGATAGTTTTTTTTCCTCAATAATACCATATTTCGAATTGGAAAGTGAACTGCCTGAAAAAATAACTGTCTTAAAAATAGAAGAAATACTGACCATCCTTCGCAGCATCGATCAAAATATAGACGGTATTCTGTCTGATTTCTCTGAACCTGGGAAGATCAGTATTGCAGATTTTATGGAGAAGAATTTTATGTTCAATATGGCGATTGAAAAATTTGCTTATCTCACCGGAAGAAGCCTGACGACCTTTAAAAAGGATTTTAAGATCACTTTTAAAACCACACCACAAAAATGGCTGACGCAAAAACGTTTGGAGCTGGCATATTATGAGCTGAGCGAGAAAAAAAGAAAGCCTGTAGATGTATACTATGAAACAGGATTCGAAAATCTGTCGCATTTTTCGTACGCTTTCAAAAAACATTTTGGTTACGCACCTACAAAGCTTTCCGAACAAAGACTCTAAACCGTGGACGACCTATCCATTAATTTAATAAACATTCGCCAATCCACCATCCAATGGGATACTCGTCCCTGTAATATAAGCTGCATAATCTGATGCTAAAAATGCAACCAGATGACCATATTCTTCAGGCTTGCCCAAACGCTTCATCGGGATTTTGTTTTCTCTTGCCTTTTTAATTTCTTCAATTGATTTTCCACTTTGGTCAGATTCAACTTTAATGATTTTCTGAATTCTTTCCGTATCAAAATAACCGGTAAGAACGTTATTAATTGTTATATTGTACTGCGCCACTTCATTAGACAAAGATTTCGACCAGGCTGCAACCGCAGAACGGATAGAATTTGAAAGTACCAAATTGTTGATAGGCTCTTTAACTGATAATGAGGAAACGTTGATGATACGTCCGTTTTTCTGCTCAGTCATATGTGGCAACGCCAAAGTAGTCGTCTCACAAACCGTTTTAAAGAGCAGGTCAAAAGCTGTCTGGAAATCTTCCACATTTTTTTCCCGAGCCATTCCTGGTTCCGGACCATTCGTATTGTTGACCAGAATATCTACAGAATTATTTTTAAAATAATCTGAAATAATTGTTTTAAAACTTACAAAATCAGAGAAATCAGCAACGAGGTATTGGTGTTTTTGATTTTCATTAATGACAGGAAGTTCAGCAACGGAATTTTTAAGTTTCTCTTCATTTCTAGCCATTAAAGTGACATTGGCGCCACATTTTGCCAGTTCAGTTGCGATTCCGGCTCCTATCCCCTGAGTTGCTGCACCAATGAGCGCATTTTTATTTTTGAGGTCAATATTCATAAATGATTATTTTTAAATTTTTACTGATTTAATCGAACGGTATTAAGACATAAAGTTACCAAAAGATAATTTTAAAAAGACCAATCTCACCCAATAATTTATATATAGCTACAGTTCAAAATAATGATTGGTTTAAACCAATTTTCACTATTTTTATTGTTTAATTTGACGGAATGAATGACATTTTTAAAATGTTCAAAATTGATTTAGCTGAATCTCAAAGAATCAGTCAATTGGACAACGAACCGCACAACCACGATTTTGAAGAACTCTTAATTGGAAAGTCCGGTCAGTTGGAACATTTTATTGATTTCAAGTCTCAGGTGATGGAAGCCCCGTTCGTCAGCTTCATTGCGCAGGGAAAAGTTCATCGCGTGAGACCTCTGGCAAAAGATGGTAAATGCGACATCTGGGCTATCCGTTTTAAAAGTGAATTCATTGCAGACACTGTTTTTCAGCTCTACTCCACTTATCACGACAAGGCGAACATTTGTCTAAAAACGGATGAATGTTTTGACCGTCTGAATACCATCTGTGAGATCATCTTCCAGGAGTACAATCAACTCAATCCCGATTTGTCCGTGATCCGTCAATTGCTTAGCAGCTTGTTCACCATTATAGAATCGGAACGCAAAAAGCTCAACCTGAATAATGATGAATCCAAAAAGATCCAGAGCAATACTTTTAAGAATTTTCTGAAGCTTCTGGATGAGCATTTCATGGAAGCCAAAGATGTCAATTTCTATGCAGAAAAGCTATTTATGAGCACGAGAAACTTGAATCTCATCTGTCAGGATATTTTGCACCAGAGCGTTTCAGAAATTATTGAAACCAGAAAACTGACCGAAGCCAAAAATTTGTTAATTACGACTGACAAAACGATCGCGGAGATCGGTTATGAGCTTGGCTTTAACGAGAAGACCTATTTTACCCACGCTTTCAAAAAGAAATCAGGCTTCACGCCTTCGGAATACCGAAAAGAAATGGTAAAAATCATTTCCTAAAATCACAACTATTCTGCCGATTTGTGTTATCTCTTCATCTTGTTTGTTTCGGAAATTTGTACCATAATTTTTAAACAAACAAAAAATGAAAACATCATTCTTAACAAAAGGACTAATCGCTGCAGCATTCGTAACAATGTTCTCAGCCAACGCACAAACTAAAAGATCTGCTGAATCTGATAAAGCTTTAAAACAAATTAAAGAATTGGCTGCTTCCAACGAAATTATTGCTAAAAACTTAGCCACTTTTGACACTTTGGATTACACCGTATTCAGCAACAGAGACTGGACAAGACTTCACGAAAGCCACGCAAAAGATATCCTGGTACATTTCCCAGACGGGCACACTGAAAAAGGAATAGAGCAACACATCAAAACACTGGATGCAATGTTCGTGTATGCACCAGACACAAGAATCAAAGAGCACCCGTTGAAATTAGGAAGCGGAAATATGACTGCCGTGATGGGATATATGGAAGGAACTTTCACCAAACCGATGCCGCTTGGAGACGGAACATTCATCCAGCCAACAGGAAAAAAATTCAAACTCCCGATGGCAACGATTGGTATCTGGAACACAGACGGAACAATGAGCGAAGAGTATCTGTTCTGGGACAACAAGTCTTATATGGATCAAATTATGAGCAAATAACAAATCTGGATACAGGTTTTTTATGAATAGAAAAGATTTTTTAAAAGCTATGGCACTTTTACCACTTGGAGCCGCTGCGATGAAACTCAATACATTGCACAGTTTAACAGACAATCTGGCTCCCACAGAACGAATGCCGGTACTTTTTTTGGGACACGGAAACCCGATGAATGCAATTGATGACAACATCTTTACACAGGGTTTCCAGGCTGTCGCAAAAACATTGCCGAAACCGAGAGCAATTCTTTGCATCTCTGCACACTGGGAAACCAAAGGAACATTTGTGACTGCAATGCAGCAGCCACAGACTATTCACGATTTTGGCGGATTTCCTCAGGCATTATTTGATGTGCAATATCCGGCGCCGGGAAGTCCGGATTTGGCTTTGGAAACACAGAAACTCATTACTTCGACACAAGTTGGTCTGAATGAAGACTGGGGACTAGACCACGGATGTTGGACGGTTGTAAAGTTTCTTTATCCCAATGCCGATATCCCTGTTATCGAGATGAGTATGGATTATACCAAAGGCCCTGAATATCATTATGCTTTAGGAAAAGAACTTTCTGCATTGAGAAGAAAAGGCGTTTTAATTATCGGAAGCGGAAATACCGTTCACAATCTGAGAATGGCCGCGTGGGACAAAATGATGGTTCCCGGATATGCTTTTGACTGGGCAACGACAGCAAATGAAAAACTGAAAAACCTAATCACAGACGGCGACCACAGATCCTTGATCAGATATGACCAGCTGGGAAAAGAAGTTCAAATGTCTATCCCAACGCCTGAGCATTATTTGCCGCTACTTTACACCTTGGGCTTGCAGGAAAAAGATGAAAAGGCGACCATCTTCAATGACGGTCTGGTGGCAGGTTCACTGAATATGATGTCGGTAAAAATAGATAAAGCGTGATAAAAACAAAATATCTCTGGGCGTTTGCTTTTTTAGCGTCCGTAATTTTAATCAGTTTAAGTTTTAAAATGATAACAACAGAAAAAAAACCGGGCTTACATTATTTGGTAAGACAACCCAAAATAAAAACGGAGAAAACACCATTGGTCATTTTAATGCATGGTGTTGGAAGCAACGAGGAAAATTTGTTCTCTTTTGCCGATGCACTTCCAGACAACTTTTTAGTAGTTTCCGCAAGAGGACCTCTGACTTTGAGACCCAACAGCTATGCGTGGTTTCAAGCTGAAATTATGCCTGATCGCTCCATCATCAATGAAGAGCAGGCAGAAAATTCAAGAAAGGAGATCATAAAGTTCATCGATGATCTAAAAAATGTGGAGAACTTTGATGAAGAGCAGGTTTATCTGATGGGTTTCAGTCAGGGTGGTATTATGAGTTACAGCGTTGCTCTGACGGAACCTGAAAAGATAAAAGGAATTGCCGTGATGAGCGGAAGATTGCTTTCGGAGGTAAAACCATTGATTGTATCAGACGAAAGACTGAAAAAACTGAACATCTTTATTTCCCACGGAACTCAAGATTCGGTTTTGAAGTTCGGATATGCAACAGATGCTGTAGACTATCTTCACAGCAAAGGTTTAAAGCCGGAGTTTCATCAGTACCCGGCAGACCATAACATCAATCAGCAGATGTTGAGCGACGTGGTAAAGTGGCTTTCTAATTAGTCAAAATAATATAAAAAAAGAAAGGATCAACATTGAAATTGATCCCTTCTTTTTTTATAATATGCTTTTCAAGAAATCAGCTGATATCTTGATTGTCTTCTCCGATAATTGTTTATGAGGTGTATGTCCTACATCAGGAAGAATTATTTTTTCGGCAATCCCGCCTACCTGAGAGACCGTTCTATCCACCTGAGCCAAAGTTCCGTACTCATCTGCTTCGCCTTGTATGAAAAGCAGCGGGGAAATGATATCTGACAAATACGATTCAATATTCCATTTTCTGAAATCATCGCTCATCCAGGTTTCCACCCAGGCTTTGAAAATCGTGTCGACCTTTTCACCGTGGTATTTCTCTAAACGTTGCGGAAGATCAGTATTATCATAGGCATCCAAAGCATCGTAAATTCCCTTTAAGGTTACCTCTTCGACAAATATATGAGCAGCCTCACATATGAGCGCCTTAATGTTATCGGGATATTTCGCAGCCGTCAATAAAGCAATTGAGCCTCCGTCACTATGGCCGAAAAGTATGGCTTCTCTTATATCTAGAATCGAGAGCAAGTCATTCAATATCTCTGCTTCTTCTTCCAAATAATATAGGGTTCTCTTAGATGAAAGCATAGGGTCAGACTTACCATAACCTAGCCGATCGTAGATCAAAATGTTACATTCTGTGGCAAGAGAAAGCTTAACGGGAAAATCTCTCCAAAGCTGAACACATCCTAAACTATCGTGTAAAAAAACTATTGTTGGTCGGTTTTTATATTGGTGAAAGAATTCTACGTAAAGCATTTTTCCGTTCACATCTATCTTTTTCTCAAAACTTTCTGCCATCTGGACAATTGTTTTTACAAACTATAATTTTCTTGTTCAATTTGTCGGAGTTATTTTTAAGTTTCTAAAATATCCTTCGGTTCCTATATCTACGAAAAGACCGACATAACCAGATCGGCCGGCACCCATTTTAAGGTCATTTACAATGAGGTTCGGTTGTTTCGCATTATCGATGTACAACTTTGCCTTTTCTCCCTTTACCTCTATCTTTAGCTTTATCCAGCGGTTCAAAGCCATATCAGCATAGGTCTCGTAAACGCCCGGCGCTGACTTTCTGGAATCGGTAAACTTAAAATCCGGGTGAGAAAAATATTGGATACTTCTGTTTCTTCTCAGTTGGTCATCCGCCATTCCGTTGGTCGGTCGGATGTAGATGCTCTCGAATTTCGAGTTGTCATCATTGATCCTGAAAGCCAGACCGATAAATCCTCTGGCGTGCTCGGGCGCATCCGGAAGCAATCTTGAAAGAACTTCCACCTCGATTACTCCATCTTTGAATTTCAAATCGCTGATTCTGGCGTAAGTCGCTTCATCATCTTTCACAACCGATTTTGATTTAATGACCTTTACCGCTTTCTTCCCGTCAATTTTTTCTACTGAAACCGAAGTTTGCACCGCTTTAAAATTTGATTCTTCAAGTTTTATTTTTTGAGCGGAAACAATGGAAGTGGTCATTATCATAGAAACTACTAATACTAAAAATCTTAATTTCATAAAAATCATATCTAAAATTCAGTATTACAAAATTAGTTTTAATATTTTTCGGATTGACATAAACTAGCACAAGAAAAACCCTTAAACTAGTTTAAGGGTTTTATTAATTTAAATATTATCTTAAATTACAAAGCTGCATTCACGACTTTTTCTTCAGAATAAACAAGACCTTCATAACAAGCGTTATAAATATCTTTCAACTCTTCAACGGTTGGTTTTCTTGGATTGAAACCAGTGCAAGGGTCTAAGAATGCGTTTTTTGCCATAAAATCCAGGTTTTTATCCCAGTCTTCACGAGATATTCCGAATTCTTTGACTGCCGATTGGTTGTTAACTTCAGCTCTTAGATTTTCGATGGCCTGTGCTAATTCTTCAGTGGTTTCTTTACCAATCACTTTTGCTAAATCAGGAAAACGGCTGCTTTCTTTTGAGTTGAAACGGATGACATTCGGTAAAAAAATTGCGTTACAGGCACCGTGCGGAACGCCAAACAAAGCACCAACCTGGTGAGATAATGAATGTACAATTCCTAACCAGGCATTATTAAATGCTAAACCTCCCATAAAAGAAGCATCGTGCATATTCTGACGGGCTGTGATGTTGTCTGGATTTTGTACCGCTTCTTTCAGATTGTCAAAAACGATCTTCAAACCACCTTTAGATAAAGCATCTGCAAAATTATTATCGATGTTTGAAACATAGGCTTCCACACAATGCGTCAACGCATCCAATCCAGTATTTGAGGTAACGTGAGCTGGCATCGATGCGCAAATCTCACCGTCGATAATTGCCACATCAGGAGTCAATTCATAAGAAACGATCGGATATTTTACGCCTTTTTCACGGTCTGTGATCACGGCAAGACCTGTCGTTTCAGTTCCTGTTCCGCTTGTAGATGGGATCGCAATGAATTTTGCCTTATTTCGTAAAGTAGGAACACTAAACGGTTTGATCATCGCTTCGAAATCTGCATCGGGATATTCGTAGAACACCCACATCATTTTTGCTGCGTCGATGGCTGAACAACCACCAATTCCTACGATCCAATCCGGCTGGAATTCTTTCATCAATTCTGCTCCTTTGAAACAGGTTTCTGATGATGGGTCTTCTTCCACACCCTCATAGATTTTGGTTTCGATTCCTGCTTCGTTCAGATAAGCGATGGCTTTATCCAGAGTTCCGCTTTTCTTCATTGAGCTTCCTCCGGTTACCAAAACGGCTTTTTTACCTTTGATGTTTTTTAATTCTTCAAGACTTCCTGCTCCGTGGAACACTTCTCCTGCTATAAATAACTTACTCATTTTTGTATTATATTTTACGTTAAAATTATATTACAAAGGTAGGTCAGGTAGAAAGCGAGGTGTTATATAATTGGGTCTATCTGTTATAAATTTGAGCCAGTTCCTCCTGAAGTTCCGTCGGCGTTTCTTTTAATTTGGTTTTTACGAATTTATTCAGTGCCGAAGGTGAACTGAATCCTAGTTCCAATGAGATCTGCTTATGAGAAAGATCGGAAAACAACAATAATCTTTTGATTTCCTGAAGAATACGGTTATGAATAGCGTTAATTGCAGTCTCATCACAATGCTTCTTGGTAAGATTGTTCAGCTTCTTGGTAGTGATTGCTAATTTTGATGCGTAGTACTGCACGGTCCGCTCACTTTTGTATCGCTCGTTCAGCATTTTTTTGAAACGAATGTAAAGCGTCTTATCTGTTTCGTGTTGTAACACAGGATGCTGGCCGTGGACTAATTCAATTAGACCCAACAGGAAGATCTTGATATAAAAACGCGCCTGCTCTTTTCGGACAAGACTCGGGTCAAGGTAAATACTTTCAATATCATTGACCAGTTTCTTTGACTGTTCAAATTCTGAAGGAGACAGGAAGACACAATTGAGATGAGTCGCCAGATCGACATTATACGAAAGCAATTCATTTTTCAGAATATCAGAACAGAAAAGGATTTCCTCAAACAAGATAATTTTACCTGATATATTTGACGAGACCGAGGTAATGAAAGAAATCTGCTCAGGAAAGATGATTGAGATTTTCCCAGTACTGAGTTTAAATTTCTGATCCTCGATTTGAAGCCCGATCTCTCCAGACTCCACCAACAAAATACAAAAGTGATCTTTCTTATTTGGCTGGAGATGATCTTTCAGATTGTGTTCTGTAAGGTCAAATGCACGGAAAGACAAATTCTGATCTTCCGGTTTCTGAATATTCTTTTTAATTTCTAAACGATCCAAGATGTAATTTTACTGATGAATATTTGTGAATATTTATTTCTTCTTGACGATATTTTTTCTCACTTTACTGAGAAACTCTGAGGTGATACCCAGATAAGATGCAATTTGTGTATTTGGCAATCTTTTGACTAATTCAGGAAAATCTTTTTGAAAATTGAGATATCTTTCTTCGGCCGTAGAACTGATGCTTTGCAATATCCTGTCCTGAAAATTGATAAACTTTCTTTCGTTGATGATCCTGAAATTCCGGTCAAACTTATGGTAATTCACGTACAAATAAAGCAGGTCTTCATGAGTGATCTGAAGCACGACCGATGGTTCAACTGCTTCGATGGTTAATCTGCTTGGTTTTTCGTCATAAAAACTCTGAATATCTGCGATCCATTCATTTTCGATTGCAAATTGCAGATTGTGCTCTTTAAAACTGGAATCTACCGCATACATTTTGAAACACCCGGAAACCACAAACGAAATATGTCTGCATACATCACCTTCCTGCAGGAGAGAACCTTTTCTTTTAACTGTTTTCTTTTTAAAAAACCTCCTAACCTCTGCCTCTTCTACCTCATTTAAAGGAAATGAATCGTTGAAACTTCTGATCAATATATCCAATGGGTTTTCTGAATTAAGGTCTCTGTCCAAAATGTTAATTTTAAATATATGTAAAGATATTATTTTAAAATCAACTCAAATTTGAAAGTAGAAAAATCAAAAGACATCTAAAATCAGATGTCTTTTAAAAATATAAAAACGTTAATTAAAAAATTGATCCAAATTTAAAACGCGCTATCAACCACTCCACCATCCACGCGTAATGCTGAACCAGATGTTGCTGAAGATAACGGACTTGCTACATAAACGACAAGATTTGCAACTTCCTCTGTTGTAGCCCAACGCTCAATAACAGACGATGGTCTTTTTTCTCTGATGAAATCTATCTGAGCCTTTTCAACAGATATCCCTTTATCTGCGGCAATTTTTTCAAACATTTTCTCTGTTCCTTCTGCTAATGTCGGACCTGGTAATATAGCATTAACTGTTACATTGGTACCTTTCATCAATTTCGCCAGACCTCTGCTTAACGCTAAATAAGCCGTCTTCGTTACTCCGTAAAGAATCATATCTTCAGGAATATTGATGGCAGATTCACTGGAAATAAAAATAATTCTCCCCCAATTTTTTGCTTTCATTAGAGGAGCATAATGACGTGATAACCTTACGCCGCTAAGGACATTAACTTCAAAATCGTTAAGCCATTCTGCGTCCTCCGTTGTTTCAAAAGGCTGATCGCCGTAAACACCAACGTTGTTGACCAGAATATCAATTTCAGGCAAAGCTTCGATCAAATCATTAACTTCAGACACCTTGGAGAAATCTGCAGCAATTCCTTTTACAATTGCATCCGGAACTTCCTTCTTCAGTCTGGCAATCGCTTCATTTATTTTCTCATCTGTCCTTCCATTGATATAAACCCTGGCTCCTTCACGAAGAAGTCCCAGGGCAATCCCAAAACCTATTCCGCCTGTAGATCCTGTGACCAGAGCTTTTTTTCCTTTTAACTTTAAATCCATTTTATTTTTATTATTAAAGCGTACATGTTCTGTATGAAGTGTAATTTTCAAAGTTCCACTAAAAACAGAAGATGTACGAATAAACTAGTTAAAGAATTTTTCTTAAACTAGTGTAAGATTGATAATATTCTTTTAAGGTTTCGTTGCTTTCACATCAACTCCGATCTCAATATCTTTGCTGATCATCCATTCTGCCGGATCTGCTTCACTTGTCCCGAATTTAATTCCCCAGTCAGTACGGTTCACCGTCAATTTTCCTTTCACAGAAACTGTTTTGTCAGCAACCTGTACATTGGCAGGAAAAGATACATTTAAGGTTTTGCCTTGCAAAGTCAGGTTTCCACTGATGGTCTTGTTAGCACCTGCGACGGCATCGGTTGTAGCCGCAGCCAAGTCTTCAACTTTGGTCACTTTAAATTCCGCAGTCGCATTCTTTTCCACATCAAAGAAGTCTGCACTTTTCAAATGCCCTTCCAATTCAGCATAGTTTTTATCTTTTTCGGTCACAGACGCCGGGTCAACTTTCAATGATTTCATATCGATGACAAATTCTCCAGCGCTCAACTGTCCGTCAGCTAAAGACAATTCTCCTGATGATAAAGAAAGTGTTCCCCATCTTGGCGCAAATCCGCCTTTATGAAATGCTTTCCAGTTCACAACAGAGGAGGTTGTATCAACAGCAAAAACATCTCCTTGTTTTTCAGCAACCTGCTGTTCCTGAGAAGGCGTCTGGGTAGAATTTTTGTTACAAGAAGCAAGAAGTAAACCTAGTCCAGCCAATGCGATAATGCTTATTTTTTTCATTTTGAAATTATTTTAAATTAATTATACTGCAAATTTCCAAAAAACGGCATCCCAAAAATTACACTTATCGGAAGAATGATTGTGATTTTGAGTAATGGCCTGCTTAAAATCAGACAACTTCTTTGGTCGGATTTTCATAGGACTCACTGACAGAAGGAAAATCGCTGTTTTTGACATCAAGAATATAATCATTTACCGCTTTCTTGACGGTATCTCCCAATTCTGCATATTTGCGTACGAACTTTGGTAAGAATTCCTGATTCAATCCCAGCATATCGTGAACCACCAAGACCTGACCGTCAACCTGCGGACCTGCACCAATCCCGATAACCGGAATCTTTAAGGACAAAGCGATTTCTTCTGCCAAAGCTGCCGGAACTTTTTCCAAGGTGATCGCAAAACATCCTGCTTCCTCTAAAAGTGCAGCATCATTTTTAAGTTTTTGCGCTTCCATTTCAGATTTTGCACGCAATCCGAATCCGCCATATCGATGCACCGACTGAGGCATCAGCCCGAGATGTCCCATCACAGGAATTCCAGCGGAAATGATTTTTCTGATGTCAGGCAGCAATTCCTCTCCACCTTCTATTTTCAGGGCTTCTGCTCCCGTTTCTCTCATAATTCTGATGGCGTTGTGCAGGGAATCTATTGGATCGCCGGAACACGTTCCAAATGGCATATCGACAACAATAAGTGAATTTTTCACCGCTCTTTTTACAGACTTGGCGTGATAAATAATTTCATCAAGTGTTACACTCAAAGTAGTTTCATAACCAGCCATCACATTACCAGCAGAATCTCCAACAAGGATGGCATCAATACCAGCCTGGTCGACCAATTTTGCCATAGTATAATCGTAAGCGGTCAACATACTTATCTTCTGTCCTTTTTCCTTCATTTTTCTGAAAATCTGAACGGTCACCTTATTTTTATCGGCTGTTTTATTTACTGACATTTTCTCTTTTAATGATTATTTTTTATTAACTATTCATCTTTTCTGAATAATGTGAATTCACAAAGTTCGTCTTGCGACACTGCCAATCAAATAGAAAAAAGACAGCAAAATATATCTATAAGTAAGATGAAGATCTATATATTTGTTAAAAACTAAACATTGGCGACGCGCAAATCAAATCTGGATCTGGAAGTGAAAGATCTGGAACTTTCTGAGATCGGTGAAAACATTGGATTGCAGGCAACACCTTCTGATCTTATCATTTACGATTCATCAAAAGACAGCTCAGAGGCATTTTGGAATAGAGCATTTCGTTCGGAGCATTTCTCGATGGTTTTCTTAATCAATGGCACCTTGAGTTTGAAGGTCAATTTACTTGATTATGCTCTGGATGCGAATAGTGTCATCATCATTCCTCCATCGTCCATTCGCCAACTGACCTGGGATTTTGAAGATACCAAATTTATTTCTCTACTTTTTACACCAGAATTTCTGAAAAGCTCTGGGATTTTGGGTAAATATTTCAATGTTGCCAACTTCCTGAGGCAAGGCCTTTCTACTCATAGAAAAATAAATGAGGAAGATCAGGTCTTACTGCTCGACCTGATAGAGATTATAGCTAAACTTCAGGTAAGGACCGATGATAAGGACCTGCATTTCGAAATGATCAAAAACATCTTCAAATCCATCCTGATAAAAGTAAAACCTTATTACGATGAGATGGAGACAGACCCGGATTACTCCAACACGATCATCTATAGGTTTATCAAATTATTATCTGAGTTTTATCTCAGCAACAGAGAAGTGACCTTTTATTCAGAAAAGCTTTCTATTAACGAAAAATATCTTTCACAATTGCTTAAGAAAAAGACAGGGAAAACGGCTCGGCAATTTATCACAGAGATGGTTGTTCTGGAAGCCAAAGTTTTGCTGGATAATAGATCTTTGCCGGTAAAGTATATCTCTGACCATCTCAATTTTGAAAATCAATTCCATTTCAGCCGGTTCTTCAAGCAATACTCGGGAATGTCTCCCAGCAATTATCGCAAGCAAGTGTTTGATATGGAAGTTTAATAAACTTAAAAATCATTTTCCCTTTCCAAAAGTTCGATCTGATAAATCACCTCTTCCTTTTTTACAGGATAATTTTTTGAATACATAATCTGATCATAGACATCATCAAAAAGCTTCATATATGTACTTTTTGAAGTAGTAACAAATTCTTCATTGTGATTTCCCTGATCATCCAATGTTACGATGATGCCCTGACTTTTATTTTCTACCCCATAGCTCGCATCCAGAGGACTGAGACCCTCGATCAGCTGTTGCTCCTGAATGTCGCTTCTTTTTTTAATAAAACTTCCATTGGCTCCTCTTAATTTAAATGCTGGTTCCTGATCTGCTGTTGAGAGATTTGAACTTGCAAAGACCGTTAGCTCATTTGGAAATTTAAAAATATAACTGAAAAAATCGATGATATCCGAATTTCTTACTTTTGAAGTTGTTTTGTAACTAGACTCTGGAATGCCAAAAAGACTGATGATCTGGTCGAGAATGTGTGGTCCGAGACCGTAAACGATATCTCCACCTTTTTTGTCGGGCGTTGGCATTTTTCCTATCTGATCGGCAGTTAAATTGAAATCATATCGAAAATGAGCTTCCTTCAGTGTTCCCAACCTTCCACTTTCCAAGACATTTTTCACTGTTAAAAAATCGGTATCGTATCTTCTGTTCTGGTACAGCATCAGATGCCGGGAGTTTGCATCAGCAAGATCATAAAGCTCTCTGATCTCTGAACTTAAGATGGTCGCAGGTTTTTCCAACAAGACGTGTTTACCTGTAAGAATAGCAGACCTTGCGTGATCAAAATGCAGATGGTCTGGGGAATTTACTACCACCATATCGATTGATTCATCTTTGAATAATTCATCGACAGAATCGTAACTGATGATCTCCGGATATTTTTCTTCTGCTTTTTTGTTTGTACGCTCAACGATTGCCTTTAATTCAAAGCCAGAATGAGCCTCCAAAAACGGAGCGTGAAAAGCACTTCCTGATTTTCCAAAAGTTAGAATTCCTGTTTTGATAATACCTTTATCCATATTTTTTTGATTTAAAATGACTACTAATTTAAATTTTGAAATCTCTTCAAACAATTCATCACAAACAGAAAAACCTTACTGGGTTGTAAGGCTTTTTCAATTGTTATATTTATTTGCTGTATTCTCCGATCTTCAAAACCGCTTTGATGGTTCTACCTTTTTCGGAATCTTCAACTGCCTGATTGATGTCTTCAAAAGAATAAGTTTTAATTAATTTATCAAACGGAAACTGTCCGTGAAGATACATTTTAATCAATTTAGGAATGAATTCTTCCGATACGCTATCTCCTTGGTTTACAAATTTGATCTTGTAACCTTTAGTAAGGAAAATGTTCGTTTCCAATTCCAATGGTTTGGTCGCAACACCGATGATCGCCATTTCCCCAACAGGAGCCAAACTGTTCAATGAATTGTTGATCACCTCACTTCTGCCGGTTGTGTCCACCGCAAACTGCACACCATTTGGAAGGATCTCACGGATTTTTTCTCTTACATTTTCGTTCAATGAATTGATCGTGTGCGTTGCCCCCAATTCTTTTGCAAAAGCCAATCTATCATCATTGATATCTACAGCAATAATCACAGTTGCAGAAGACGCTTTTGCCGCCATAACAGCAGAAAGACCTACAGCACCAGTTCCAGAGATCACGATAGAACTTCCCACTTTAATCTTCAGTGTATTGATCACAGCACCAGCACCAGTTTGGATCCCGCAACCCAGTGGTCCTAAAATTTCCAATGGCGCATCCTTCGGAACAGGGATCACATTGTTTTTGTGAGCGATAGAATAGGTTGCAAAAGAAGACTGAGAAAAGAAATTATCATTGATGTCTTTTCCTTCGTGATCGTGGTGGTGGTGATGTCCTTCGATGTCCGCTCCTGAGAAGTTACGGTCGAAAAACTCATAGCAATACGCCGGATTTCCGGTTCTGCAAATCTCACATTCTCCACAGAATCCATAAGTTAAGACCACGTGATCACCAACTTTCAGGTGATGAACATCACTCCCAACTTTTTCAATGACACCTGCTCCCTCGTGACCCAATATCACAGGAAAATTAGGCGAACCCATAATAAAGTCTCGGGCAACCATATCGGTATGACAGATCCCTGTTGCAACTATCTTTACAAGCACTTCCTCAGCACCCGGCTCGTCCAACGTTACTTTCTCCAATTCGAATTCGCTACCTTGTGATTTTACGATAGCTGCTGTAATTTCCATATTGTTGATTTTTATTTTGTTTATTATTTATAATTCCGGATCGATGGCTGCTGCATTGAACTCGGGGTTTAATTTTTTATAGAGATAAGACGGTTCTGCGGTCAGAACAATTTCTATGGTTGGCCCGACAATCATTTTGAGTAAATGTCCACCTTTGACGCTTCCATTTTTTAAAGAAACAGTCGTGTGGGTATGTGCTACCGGTTTTCCTTCGTACCAGGTAATATTTCCAATGATAGAGGTCACTTCAGCAACACCGACAGTGTTCACCAGATATTCCTGACGGTCAAAATCAAACCAACCCAATTCGGTTTCAAATGCACTTCCGATGCCTTGATAATGGGCACTTTTAATGTCGTATTCCTTCGCAAAATCTGAAAGTCCGGAAACTACTTCATCGTCTTTCGAGAAAACAAGCATATAGGTTTTCACACCGCCAACTTCACTTAGAAGTTTCACTTTCAGTCCGGGTGCTTTTCCAGATTCTATTTCTGTTTCGATAGATTTGTATTGTGATTCCATATTGTTTATTTTAAATCCGGGTCGATCAATGCAGCGTTAAATTCAGGGTCTAATTTTTTGTATAGTGCAACGGGCTCCTCAACCAAAATAATTTCCATTGTCGGCCCGCAGAATAATTCCAACAGATGCCCGCCTTTCACCGAGCCATCTTCTATCGCAGCACTAAAGTGCGTATGAGCGATCGGATTCCCATTAAACCAGGCAATATCCCCTGTAAAAGAAGAAACCTCTGAAACTCCGATTGGGATGACCTTAAATTTCTTTTTATCGTAATCAAACCAACCTGCTTTTGCAGACAATGCATCACCCAAACCTGTGTAGTGACCACTTTTGATCTTGTTTTTCTTGACAAACTCCGTCAGTCCGGCTACAATCTCGTCACCTTTTGCAAAAATGAGGAGATAGGTTTTTGTCTGGCCAACAGTGCTTAACAATTTCACCTTCAAGCCTGGTGCTTTACCTTCTTCTAATGTCTTGGTCGTGTCGGCATATTCCTGAGCATACGTTTTGGTATTGAACAAAACCATTGTTGTCGAAATGCACAGAGCAATCTTTACTACGTTTTTCATAATGTATTATTTAGAAACAAAAAAGACCCGAATCATCAGGTCTTAAATTTATTTTGCAATCCTATGATCTGCTACAGTGTGGTATTTGATTTTATCACCTTCAAACACGAAAGTGTCTGTTCCCACAGGAATTTGAGCTAGGTCTGAATCACTGTTCCAAAGGATGTACGCGACATTTCCCTCGATCAGTTTCTGATCCATCCCGAAAGCTGAACCTGTTGGGATCACGGCAAAAAATCCCACAAAAAACTGACGGATATTATCCAAACCTGTTACAATTCCTTTCGGTGTAAAAAGTACAGAAGTTTCTGTATAATCTTCTAAGATCGCGTCCAAGTCATTGTTTCCGAAAGCTGTTAAGTGGTGTACGAGGATCTGTTCTACGTTGTTTTCCATTTTGATTTATATATTTAAAATTAATTGTTCTGATCTAAAAAAGGTTTCATATCCGCCCAAACTGCTGCGAAATTGACTAAGAATGCAGGATGTGGTGCATTCGGAATAATTGCTAATTGTGCATTGGGAATCATTTTGTAAGCTGCAATTACGGTCTCGAAAGGTGCATTCTGATCTTTTTCACCAGCCATTACCAAGACCGGACATTTGATCTGTCCCAAAATGTATTTATCGATATTCAGATTGCTGTAATAATTGCTTAGAGTACTGAACCATTCGTCGACCCTTTTTGGTTCTGGTCGTATTGCCATTTGCTGTTTCCAAAACAATTCATCCATTGCGGAAAATGTTTTATAATCCATCTTAAACTCACGGAAACCTTTCTTCCACTCTCCTGCTCCGATGGCTACGAGCTTTTCAATTCTATCTGGATATTGCTCAGCAAAAAAATAACCTGTGTAAGCGCCATCACTAAAACCTACAATCGTCACTTTGTCTTTGTTCACTTTGTCAAGAACTGCATTCACATCTTTGGCTTTCTGCTCATAGCTCGGAATTTTGTTACCCATTTCCGATCTTCCGTGACCTCGTGTAGAGATGGAGATGACCTGATGTTTCTGAGAAAGACTATCGATCAGCTGACCCATTTCCGAAGGAGATCCCACGATCCCACCGTGCAGTACAACAATCGGGCTTCCTTTTCCATATACTTCGTAATAGATCTTGGCATCATCAGATTTCACATAATGTCCGGCTGATACATTATTTCCGTAAGGGATAGAACTTGCTATGGCGTTGCCCTGCATAAAATATCTCAAGCCTTTGATTTCCTGACCAAATGCTGACATAGAGATCAGCAAAATGAAAAAAGAAATCAGAATATTTTGTTTTAAAAATCTGAGTGTCATCTTGATTAAAATGTTAATTGATTTATATGATACAAATTTCCCTTTAAAAATAATGAGCTACCCATAAACAAGTTTAAGAAATCGCATTGACCTATGTTAACACCAATGCTGAAAGCATGCTTATTCCGCGTTTTTATTGAACCAAATGATGTATGATTCCAATGCTTTTTTGATGAAGTCTTTGCTTGCACCATCCTTCATTTTTCCTTCCTTATCAAAAAGGTCATTGACGTGCGCAATATAGACTTCGGGTTGTTGCATAGTTGGCATATTCAGAAAAACAAGGCTTTGTCTCAAATGATGATTAGCTCCAAAAGCGGAAAGATTACCAGGCGAATTGCTGAAGATAGCAGCTGGTTTTTTATCCCAAACACTTTTACCATAAGGTCTAGAACCCACATCGATTGCATTTTTCAAAACTGCGGGAACAGACCTATTGTATTCCGGAGTGACGAAAATGACACCATCCACAGCAGACATTTCTATTCGGAACTTTGTGATGGCTTCAGGAATTTCATTATGGTCATCAAAATCCTGATTATATACAGGAATATCATTCAGATCAATCAATTTAAATTCAAATCCTTCAGGTGCAAACTCGATCAAAGTCTTTGCAACTTTTTTTGAAAATGATTCTTTTCGCAGGCTACCTGCAAGAATTCCGATTACTTTAGTCATCGTTTTATTTGTTTTAAGAAACATTGCAGTCAATCGACTGCAATGTTTGAATCCTTATACTTTAAATAATTACATCGTCATACCTCCATCAATTGCGATGGCTTGACCTGTCATATGTTTTGCTTGAGAAATAAATATCACAGCATCCGCAATATCTTGTGGACTTTGATCAATACCTTGAGGTATCAGTGATGTCTTATTTCTTTCCCAAGATTGTTCTTCGGTCTCACCTTCCAGTTTCCATCGGTCTGCCACACCGCCTTCTCCACGCCACATTCCGGTTCCTACGATACCGGGACAGATAGCATTCACTGTAATGCCTGTGGTCGCGACCTCTTTCGCAATACTGTTGGTAAACCCTATTACTGCAAATTTTGAAGCTACGTAGTGAGAGAGATGTGCCATTCCCATTTTACCAGCGATAGATGCACTGTTGATGATCGCGCCCGAACCTTGAGGTTTCATAATTTCAAGTTCAGCTTTTGTGCATACAAAAACACCTTTGCTGTTGACTGACATTATTTTATCCCAGTCATCAGGTTCTATTTCTTCGATGCTACCGATACCTACAACGCCTGCATTGTTAACAGCGACATCCAATCTACCGAAAGTTGAAACCACTTTTTTAAGTGCCTCTCTCATAGATTCCAGATCGGTCACATTAGCAACTATTCCTAAAGCTTTACCACCATACGCTTCGATATCTTTCACTGCAGTTTTCAATAATTCCTCATTCAGATCCGCAATGGCTACATTAGCGCCCAATTTTGCAAATTCGATAGCAATAATTTTTCCTATTCCTCCTCCGGCTCCTGTCACGAATACCACCTGATCTTTTAAATTTGACATAATTTCTATTTTTTGAATTGATTTATAATTTGTTATCGGCTTTTTTGATCTTAACAAATTTACATTGATCTTAGCTCTACATCAATGTGTAAATGGAAGGAGTATATATCTAAAAGATTGATATTAATTATTATTGCAAGAATAAACTGCCAAAATAATATCTTATATTTTAAAATCTACTGAAGAGTGGGAAGTATTCAATTTCGTCTAAAATAATTAGATACAAAAATAGCTTGCTACTGAGCAAGTCTGATTCCGGTAAACTGCCATTTTAAGCCAGTCTGAAAGAAGTTGCGGTACGTATTTCTGCTGTGTCCGCTTGGCGTTGCATCTGAAGCGCCACGCAAAACCATTTGATTGACCATAAATTTTCCATTGTACTCTCCTACTGCGCCGGCTTCTTTTTTAAATCCTGGATAAGGCAGATAGGCAGAGTTCGTCCACTCCCAACGGTTTCCCCACTCAAAATGATTGGAGGCAACTTCCCACTCAGCTTCGGTTGGCAGACGCATTCCTTTCCAGGAGGCGAAGGCTGAAGCTTCATAAAAGTTGATGTGACAAACGGCATCATTTAAATCTAATTTCTGAAGTCCCTTTAAAGTGTAATTCATCCATTGCCCATCAGTCAATTGCCAGTACAGAGGAGATTTAACTTCATTCTGTTTCACCCAATCCCAGCCTTCAGCGTGCCAATGTCTGAAATTTTTATAGCCTCCAGCTTCCATAAATTCTAAATATTCTAGGTTAGAAACTAAGCGGTCAGCAATTTCAAAATCATTAAGATACACTCTATGTCTTCCCAACTCATTATCAAAACTGAAACCTTCTCCTTGAAAACCGATTTGATAAACTCCTTCATCAAAGTGAATCATTTCAATGTTTTCAGAAAATTCTTTTCTAGAAATAGCTTCATTTTTATACGCCGGAAAAAGTGGATTATGTCCTAAAATATATTTGATATCTGTCAATAATAATTCCTGGTGTTGCTGCTCGTGATTGAGGCCGAGTTCGAGTAAAGGTTTGATTTCTTCTGTTAAATATTCGCTTTGGAGAAATGCAGTCATTTGCTCATCAACATATTTTCTGTATTTATAAATATCAGAAACGGAAGGACGGCTCAAATTCCCTCTGTCGGTACGGATAACTCTTGCGCCAATCGTTTCATAGTAGCTGTTGAAAACAAAGTTATACTGAGCATCAAAAACCTGATAACCGGGAAAATTGGGTTCTAAAATAAAAGTCTCGAAAAACCAGGTCGTGTGACCCAAATGCCATTTCGGCGGACTTACATCGACGATTGGCTGAACGACATAATCCTCGATTTCTAACGGCTCGCAGATTTTAACTGAATGGTTTCGAATTTCTGAATATTTCTCTGCCCAATTGGTGAAGGAATTTGGTATCGTGAGAATGGAATTTTCTTTCATTGGAATTAAATTTAAAATTAAAGCACTTGCCAAATAGAATCTACAAACCAAGTTTTGGAATCAGCAATCTCATCAATAATGTGAAATTTGGAATCCCGTGCAAGTTTGGTGATGTCAACCTGAGAAAATTTCTGTGAGATTTCCATATCAATCAACTCATTTTCTTCGAAGCTAAAAATCTGGTTTCCGATATGTACATTTTGCTCCGCAAGACTCACAAGATAACTTTTGCAAGCGCCAGAAATCGGGTCATAGGTTTGGTAATGCTGATAATTCAGAACATCGAAATCAGCTTCCAGTTCGCGGTTCATTCTGATGAGCAGATTGAGGTTGAACGATGACGTGATTCCTGCTTCGTCATTGTAGGCATCGAGAATGGTTTGTGGATTTTTCTTCAAATCGAAACCAATTAGGAGAATGTCGCCACGGTTGAGTTTTCTTCTGAGTTCTCTGCAGAAATGATAGGATTCTTCTAAATCCATATTGCCAATATTTCCGCCTAAGAAAAGAACTACTTTTCGTCTTTGTGAGATAGTTATTGCCCTGTCGAGCATATCAAAATAATCGCCTTCCAAAGTAATGACTTGCAGTTCGGGCAAATCTCTGCTGAATTTTTCATTTAACTCTTCCAGAATATGTCCAGAGATATCGATTGGCATATAGGTGAAATCGATATTTTTTGTGGTCAAATGTTCAAGCAGATAACTGGATTTCATTGCATCGCCAGCTCCCAATTCTATCAAATCGAAAGGTTCATTGTCTATTAAAATACTTTTTGCTAAGAGCTCAGTTTTATTTTTGAAGATATCCAGCTCGCAGTTGGTAAGATAATATTCCGGCATATCCATAATCTGTTGAAAAAGTCTGTCGCCTGCCTCATCGTAAAAATACTTAGATAGTAATTTTTTTGGGCTTTTCTTTAAACCTTCTACAACATCAGATCTAAAATCATCATTGGTGACTGTTCCAATATATTGTTCTGTATCAAGTTGTGGTTTCATATAATAATTCTTTTAGACGAGTACAACAATCTTACCGCCACTATGATTAGATTCCATAAAACTGTGGGCCTCCGCGATTTCTTCCAATTTAAAAATCTTTTTGATTACGGGTTTAATCTTGTTGGCTTCAACCTTTCTTATAAATTCCTGAAAATATAGGCCGTTAACCCTTTTTTTTCCAGAATCATATACTGTGAGATATGAAGCAGTTTGAATAAAATCCATCGGCGCAAAATCTTTGATAGACCATTGTTCAGAAAGCATTCCGGTCATACAGACAATTCCGCCCGTTATGACAGAATTCAATGAATCTTTCAGAGTAGAAGTTCCAATAAGCTCCAGAATTTTGTTAATTTTAAAATCGCGATCTTTAATTTTTTGACTCAAATTACCATCATCAATCATAACTTCATCCGCGCCATTTTCCAAAAGTATATGTATTTTCTTGGGATTCCTTGTTGTTGAGATGATTTTTAAACCTTCTGACCTTCCCAATTGGGCAGCCAAAAGACCTATTGAAGAAGTCCCGCCACGGATGAGTAAAGTTTCCTCTTTTTTGATCTTAAGTGCTACATGAAGAGACCCGTAAACAGTTTGAAACATCTCTGGTAAAGCACCAAGAACTGACCAGGGCAAATCACTTTCGAAAGAACTGATGATTGATTTCGGTAAAACTGCAAATTCGGCATAGCTTCCATCATAATCACGTCCCATTCCGCCCATAAAAGCAGCTACTTTCTGACCTGTGGCAAATTCGCCTGACGGATCTTCAACGATTTCGCCTACACATTCGATTCCTAGAATTCTGGGGAAATGAACACTCTCAGAATAGCCTTTTCTCGTCATTATTTCTGACCGATTCAATCCAAAAGCTTTTATTTTAACAAGGACATGATCTTTCTGAGGAGAAGGTATTACCCTTTCCTCAAGACACAAATGTTCGGGACCACCCGCTCTGTATAAAACAATTGCTTTCATAAATATTACGCAGTTATAATGTTTACGTTATTGAATAAATATCGGAATATTTTCCACTGTCCATCAACTTTTTTAAATACAAAAAAGTCTTTACTGCTTTTTAAAACCGTTTGATCTGTCTGTTTGTTTTTTTCAGATGTTTTTGCCACAGCTGTAACAAATGCAAAGTTGCCATCGATCAAAACATCTTCCTCTGAATATTGAATTTTAAATTCATTACTAGTCAGAATACTTTTACTTTTATTTTTTTTTAACTCAAGTGCAGAAATGGTTTTGTAATTGTCTGGTATGAAGACGGCATCTTCTGCGTAGAGCTCTCCGATCCCTTCCGTTTTTCTACGATTTAATATATCAGCATAATCATTTATTCGGCTGATGATGATTTCATGTTCGTTTGACATAATTTTTAAATTTACAGTTGTTAGAAATAATCTGTGATCCAGAAATTATCACAAGACAAAATTGCAATGATTTCCAAACTAATAACAATAAACAATAACAATAAATAATATTGAACTAGTTTAAGAAAATTGAAGATTTCATTTACTGTCATAGAAAACAGAACAGAAGACCTGGTCTTCAAGTAAATTTAACTTTATAAATATCTGGCATCTTTGCTAATAATCTTATATCAAACATCAATCTGATTACCCGTGCAATTTTCTATAGAAAGATACGGTTGTAAGAAAACCTATGAAAGCTAATATTGCACCCACCAAAGCTGGATACTGATAAGAAAACCCTAACGTTAAAGGAATCCCTCCAAGATAAGCACCAGCTGAATTTGCAATATTAACGGCAGACTGTATGAATGCACTTCCCATCATTTTAGATTCCGGAGCAGCATTCATAATAAGTAAACTGATCGGGGCGGCACCAGCCATAGAAAAGGCTCCACATAAAAAAGCGCAAGCAAGAGAGATAGCCTTCACGGAAGAAAATAGATAAATACTGAATAAGATAATGGCCATCGACGCTAAAATAATGACTATTGTTTTACGGTCACCGAAACGATCTGTTAAAGCACTTCCAACAAAGTTTCCTATAACCATTCCAAGGCCAACCAATATCATTACATATGCTATACTGCCCGAGGAAAATCCAGAAATAGAAGTCATTAATGGAGCAATATAACTAAGCCAGGCAAACAAACCTCCAAATCCAAATGCACATATGGCCAGAATAATCCAGATTTTTGTTTTCCTCAAAAATCTAAATTCCTCGCGAATATTTAAATTGTTCTTCACTTCGATATCAGGAATCCATAGAAAAATAAAAATCAGGGAGATCATGCCTATTACTGAAATTATAACAAATGCAAGTTCCCACCTGTATGAATGTCCCACAAAAGTGACAAAAAGGTACCATAGCGAGATTGGCAATAGTTAAACCCGAAAAGATAATGGCAATATTCTTAGCTTCTTTACCTTCTACAGCCATTTGAGCAGCTACCACAGTACCAACACCAAAAAAAGCACCATGAGGCAAGCCAGCTAGAAAACGTATCGCAAGCATCATAGCGTAATTATATGAAAAAGCAGAAAACAGGTTAAATATTATGATCATCAACATAAATATCATCAGCGCTTTTTTTGGTGGAAACTTAAGCGATCCTGTAATTAGTATTGGTGCACCAATTACTACACCGAGCGCATAGGCTGAAATAAAGTTGCCTGCTCCTGCTATAGTGATTCTGAGTGAACCCGCTACATCAGGAACCAGACTCATCATTGCAAATTCTGTTGTTCCCAAACTCAATCCGCCCAAAGCCAGCGGAATTAATCTTTTATCAATCATAATCAAACCATACAAGTACTCTGCATTTTCTGATATAAACAGAAATTAACTGATGCAAATTTTCATTTGCTTTTCATTTGCTTTTAATCTGCTATAGAATTAAAAGGAATTGAAATAAGAAGTGTTAGAACCGATAATATTCAAAAATTATAAATAGAGTACAATGCAAATTTCATAGTAATTCTTAAATAACTATCTTAAACTATATTAAGAAAAAACCTTAAGATAGTTTAAGAATCTGATTATTGCATCTACAGAATTCATAAATATTTTCGAAGAAGTACATTAGAAAATTTAACAAAAATAAACATCAGATATTAAACTTTAAACAATTTATATATACATAAAAATTATCCCTCAAGACTGACAATAGCACCGAATACAACTTAAAAAAATCTTTTTTGTATATATCACCAAAAGAAATTTCAGCTTCATTTAGATAATTCAATCAGTCAGTAAACATTTGAAGTATTATATTATAATACTTTAAATGGAAATTTTGTAAGACTTTATGATGTAGCTTAAGCTTTAGACTTAAAGAAAAAGCAACTGCCGGTTACATTAGACAGTGTAAAAAAATATGAATAAGCGGCAGAGAAATAATAAGAAATCTCCTTAACAATGTTCCTTCACTGAAGAAGCATAAGCACAAAAAGGGTGATTAGAGTTAATACACTAACTGATCCCAAAGTTAATAGTCCGTTTTTACAATTTTAGAACGGACTTTTGTTTTCCTTATGTTCAGATTTTAGTTAGCAGTTTTCTTGGCTCTTCTCAGTATTTATTTTTGAGTTTCAGGCACTTCACAATGGATTATTGTCAGTCTGATCGGGTTTCTTTAATGGGGATAGATATCTGATGTTACTTTTCCTCTTGTCTTCAATATTTTTTATCACTACACAATATTTTTTTGGTCAGCGTTTTGCTTGGCAGATTATCAAAATAAGAAAATTTACTTATTCCAAACTCCAAATAATAATGTAATGAACCAGTTCGATGCAATCAGATCCTACTATGATAATGAAGTTAATGACGCATTAAAAACTATCGCTGATCATCCGATGATGAATTCCTTAATGCAGTTCACTTTTCCTGAGTCTAAAGAATGCTTCTGGCTGGAAGAATTTAAAAAAATAAATACCGTACACGATTTTCAGCATCAGTTCATATCCAAAACCATCAGACAAATACTAAAAGAAAGTTGTGAGGATTTTACCACTTCAGGATTTGAGAAACTGGATAAGAACACATCATACCTCTACATTTCCAATCACAGAGATATTGTACTTGATACATGTCTTCTCAATTTAGCATTGATGGACTCAGGTTGCATAATGACATCTTCAGCGATAGGTGACAACCTTGTTAAAAAAGATTTTCTTCAGAAAATTGCAAAACTGAACCGGAATTTTTTGGTTAGGAGAGGTTTACCCGTAAGAAGCCAGCTTGAGAGTTCAACGTTGCTTTCGCAATATATCTGTAAACTTCTCAAAGAGGATAACCGTTCTGTTTGGATTGCACAGAAGGAAGGGCGCACCAAAGACGGTGACGACCGAACGAATCCGGGAGTATTAAAGATGTTGGCTTTGAACGCAGACAAAGAACCACTTTACAGCTTCTTTAAAAAACTGAAAATTGTGCCTGTATCCATTTCATACGAGTTGGATCCTACCGATGTACTAAAAATGCCACAGTTAATTGCACAGTCAAAAAATGAAAAATACATAAAGGCGGATAACGAAGACTTTACATCAATACTGCAGGGAGTCCTGGGACAGAAAAAGAGAATACATCTGCACGCAGGAGAAGTTCTTGATCATGAATTAGACTTACTTCCAGCTTCACAGAATAAAAATCAGCAACTCCAGTCAATAGCAAAAATCATAGATCACTCAATTCTTAAAAACTACAAACTTTGGCCGTCACAATTTATAGCGAAAGATTTGCTTGAAGGAAAAATATCAAGCTCATCAAAGTACACTGAGGAAGAAAAAAACTTTTTTTTGAGTCGTCTGGAATCCAGGATAGACAAGTCGGACACGGCTTTGAAAAATAATTTTCTTCTGATGTATGCAAAGCCACTTCTTAATATGACAGCTAGCCCGAAGCCGAACTATTAATTTACTGCTTACAATGTACTCACCATCAAATATTTAACAATTTGAAAAAACAAGCTTAAACCTACAACTGATTTTTGCTTAAAGTGTGAGATTTGTGCAGATGTATACACTAGTTGATCTTAATACTAGGTGGTTTTGTATCCGTAAATTTTTGTAATTTTTCGCTGGTTTCTTCAGAGTTTTGAGCTTTTGAATGATCTGTCAGGGTCAACTGAATCTTCCGTTCTATCGTAGCTAAGTCATTTTTATAATTCGTTAACAAAGTTTCTTTCTGCCAAATGCTGTTGACAATCTCTTTAAGAATAGGAATGTCGGAATTCAACTGAATTACTTTTTTCTCTTCATGCTGGATGAGTGCGGGAAGTTTTTCCAATGCATTTAGAAAATTCATTGATGCAAGTTTGGGATCGGAAGCAATCAGACCATTATTATGGGAGTATTTGATATTGCCTTCACCAGTGATAAAAAAACGGTTTATTTTAATGTCAATTCCCTCCTTTTCAGAGATTTCTGTTTTGACCAATAACCTGAAACCATAGAGATCTCCAATCTCCTGATACTGCCCTGTCGTCCTCGCCTTTGAAGAAATTTCATTTAGTTTCACACCTATGGATTTTAAATCTGCATTGCCACGAAGACCTATCAGTTGAACAGGATTGGCAATATTTCCGTCTGCTGTATGCTGGATTCTTTTCTGCAGATTGTCGCGGTCAGTTTTCATTCTATGTAATTTTGAGCTGGAACTTTCTAACGATGCTGAGAGATCTTCGAGTTTGTGTCTGGAACTCATCCTGGAACGATTAAAAGAATGTCGTTCACTTTCCAAACCGTGAATCATCTTTTCCAGTTTGGCTTTTTCCAAAAGATCGGTATTTCCGGATAATATTGCAACATATTCCGAAAAGTTCATTCCTGACTTTTCATCCATACTTCCTTCATCAATAGTGCGTTTATTTAAACTGTTGTTCTTTAGCTGATCGATGAACAGCTGTTTATTATACAAAAGATTAAATTTATAACTGTCCAAAGATTTATCCACAGCATAAATAATCACATCTACTTTATTAGCCGCAAAATGTTTGGCAACCTCATTGCCCTTGCGTATTGCTCTGCCGTCTCTCTGAGCCAGATCGCTGGGTCTCCAAGGGGTATCAAGATGATGAATGGCTACTGCTCTTTTTTGAGCGTTGACTCCCGTTCCCAGCATATCTGTTGAGCCGAATAATATTCGAACTCTGCCTTCATTCATCGAGTTAATAATATCTTTTCTCTGCTTATCGTTTTTTGCTTCCTGTATAAATCTGATTTCGCCGGGTGGGATGCCGTAATCATCTTTCAGTTTTCTTCTTATCTCTGAATAGACATTCCACAGATTCGGTTTATAGGTTCCCAGATCTGAAAACACAAATTGAGTACCTTTCTGAGCATTGAACCGATGGTAGTAGTCAGAGATTATTTTTGCACACTGAGAAGCTTTACTGTCAGGATGATCTGAATAGTCGTCACTGATCATCCGCATATCCAGTGACATTTTTCTTGCATAGTCGGTTGCGATCAACATTTTTGCTTTTTCCTCTGATGGTGAGAGTGGCTCCCTGCCTAAAAGAACCGCATTGCCGGATTTTGCAAACTCCATTAAATTTTTGATAAATTTTTCCTGATCGGGAGTGGGTGGAATATGATGCAGGATTTCATTTTTTTCTGGTCTGTCTATCCCAATATCCCTTGCAGTCCGGTAATCTGTAATTTCTGAATAGAACTGTGCCAGTTCAGGAACTTTGATGAAATACCGAAACCGTTCTTTCTGGACAATATTATTGGCTACTGAAAATTCATAATCAGTGGTTTTACGCGCGTAGATGGCTGCCCATGCGTCAAAGCAGTTGATGCCCTGTTTTTCCAGAGCTTTTGGACGAAGATATTTAAAAAGTAAATACAGTTCCGTTAAAGAGTTGCTGATGGTAGTACCCGAAAGAAACGTTGCACCCATATCTTTTCCGGTACGTTCCTGTATGGTACGGATTGCAAAAAGCAGGTTCATCGCCTTTTGGCTTCCCTGCATATTGCCCAATCCGGCAATCCGGTCGTGCCGTGTATTGAACATCAGGTTTTTGAATCGATGACTCTCATCAACCAACAGATGATCAATGCCCATCATTTTAAAATCAACCACTTCGTCCTTTCTGTTGTCAATATCATGGGCTAATGTCTTCAATTTGACTTCCAGATTCTGTTTTCTTACCAGCACCCCTTTGAGCATGGCTCTGGAGATCTCTCTTCCCTGAGCTTCCAAAGCTGACAAATTCTGTTCAACGCTTTTAAGTTCGTTTTCTAAAATCTCTTTTTGCAGTTCCGGAGACTGGGGAATCATTCCGAACTGGTCATGCGTTAGAATGATGCAGTCCCAGTCATTATTTTTAATATCTCCAAACATGCGCAACCTTTTTTGGGGAGTAAAATCTTCTTTTCCGGGATATAATAATTTTGCAGACGGGTACGCAGTACGGTAGGTTTCTGCGATTTCATGAACATTAGCCTTTAATCCAATAATCATAGGTTTACGGGCAAGTCCTAAGCGTTTCATCTCTTGGGCTGCAGTACACATAATCAATGTCTTCCCTGCCCCGACTTCATGGTCACAGATCGCACCTCCGTTAAGCTTGATCATCCATACCGCATCTTTCTGACTGGAGTACAGATCGTCAATTCCCAATGCTTTTCTGTCAAGACCCGGAAACTGCTGATGGCTCCCGCTATATTGTGGTCGGATAAAACAATTAAAGGTATTGTTGTACTGGTCTGTTAACCTGGATTTAAATTCATCGTTCTGAGCATATAAATAATCTGTAAAAGCTTTACGGATTTCATCGATCTTTGCATTAGCCATCTGTATTGCTTCCATATCACGAACTTTTACTTCCCTATCATCAATATAAATTTTTTTGGTGATATCTGGGGTCGTATTAACCAAGGCATTTTTTAGCAGTGCAACACCGTCAAATGTCCTGCTTTCAGATTTTACAGCGTACTTATCATTAATGATTATATTTTTATGATCGCATTTCACTGAGAAATCATCTGAACTCTCAGAATAGGTAATTCGCACCTCGGTATCAAAAAGATGGGAAGCAAAATGATTATAAATACCAATAGGAATCCACCGCTCACCCAGGTTGAAATCCAGTTCTTCAAATTCAATTCTCTTGGGATGGGAATCTTTTAAAACTTCTAAACTTCGTTTTGCCTCGCTGTCCTGCGGATGATTGGAAACGTATTGATCAATTTCGAATGTTTTTTCTATCACATTTCCTGAAATCCAACGCTCGGCAATCTCATATTGTTTTGTCAGAGGGTTTAAAAATAACCGGTCTTTCAAAGAGTCTTTGAGGTGTTCATTACTTAACCCGCTGATTTGAGACATAAAATCGAGATCTACAGTTCCGGTTTTGTTTAATGATGCAGCCAGCGCTTCGTCCGGATTTTCTACGGTGGTCTGTATCTCCGAAAAAGAAACAGGTCTGTAGAATAGGTCTGCTTTATGTACTATTCCACCAACTGCTCTCTCCAGGTAAGGAACTTCTTTTCCAGCGCTGTCGGTCTTAATTAATTTGATATTTTCACCTGTATTTAAATGACCGAATTGTCTGATAAAATCATCATAATGCCTATTCAAAATATCCCTTAGTTCTTTGTGCTCAACCTGCGTCTCGGATTCTCGCTGATACAGCTGATGATAAGCATCGCGAACTTTGATATATTGCTCAGTTCTCAATTTCTGTTTCATTGGAAGTTGTAATGGATGAAAATAGACTGTGTTATTCCCGCTGTCAAAGCCTTTAAGATATCCGACTTTGTCGTCAGTTATGACTAAACATTCATTTCGGTAGAAAGGATGCAGTTTTTCTGTAAATTCATGCGGTTCGAAGTTTTCTGAATCTTGTAGCTGAGTAAAGCTTTTATTAGCAGCTTCCTGATTTATAAAAAGATCCTGATCGTTTTCTTTCTTGATGTCAAGCTCATCAGGCAGATTGAATAATTCCAGCTGTCTTGCAGCATGATAACCCCTTCTCCTTTTGTCTGATCGGTTGATATCTTTGCTATTGTAAGCAGTATTTTTGGTTTGTAACTGATTATTCTTTTTTGCGGTAATTGGGTTTGCAGATGTTGGGGCTTCTTCTGACTCAAACCACGTGAACAGACTCAACTGAACATCAGTGAGTGACTTATCAGCCGGGGTGGAAGAAGTTTTTAACGGCGTTGAACTTGCAAACATTTCATTGCTGAATTTCGAAGTCTCAGTTTTTATTTGATGATAAGAATTGATCTTAGGGATGGAATCATATAATTTCCTATCAAAGTTGATTGATAAGTCCTCGGTAAGAATATTCTTTACATCATTGGAAATTCCTTCCAGTCCACCAGCATGGTGATAAACTATGGCTGGCTTTCCGTACATATCCGTACCCTCCTTGAAGGATGTATGAACAACACGCTTTCGATCCTGAAAAAGGATGTTGACCGAACCATTTTCTGAGGTGGTTTGACTTTGCACGAAAAGCGTTTCAAAGTCTGAAAGCTGTGTTTTTTGTTTATTCTTCTGAAGTATAACCAAATCGCTGCCTACGTCAGTTCCTGAATGATCACTGAATAAATTATTGGGCAGCCGAATTGCTGAAATCAGATTATTTTCTCTCATTAATGCTGCCCGTATCAACTCATTTTTTGGACTGTTCAATACACCTTGCGAGGTGATGTATATTTGGAGTCCTCCATCCCGTAACATGTCAGAACCCTTCATGAAAAAATAATTATGAATTGCTCTTGCTGACTGTACACGAGCTGAATCCCGACCTTTTAAATAGGACAGATCAAATACAGAGTTGTCGCCAAAAGGAATATTGCTGGCTACAAGATCAAAAGTTTCCTGATGATGCTCTGGTATGTCTTCAAAACCTTCTATGTTAATCTGACTTTCAGGGTAAAGTTGTTTCAAAATCTTACCTGTCAGGATATCTTTTTCGTAAGCAGTAATCTTTAGAGAATGGTTCAAAGGGATCGTGCCAGATTGAGAAAATGGAACACTGTCATAGTTAGCTGTAAAGGACCTGATAAAAGCACCGGTACCTGCTGAGGGTTCTAAAAATTTTTGAAATAAAATTCCTTCACCGTGTATAATATCAGCAATACTATTGATCAATTGAGGAGGAGTATAAAAAGCCGTCAAAACAGAATTTCGCAGACTGTCTACGAGACGGATATATTCCTTTTCACTGGTTGAATATTCCTGCAGAAGTTGATGAAGATTTTTTGTAAGTGGTAAAAAAGGTAATTCTGATTTCGTCCAATATCTTTCAGCATCTTTCGTGGTAGCAGAATTAAGCACGAATTTTAATCCTCCAAAACCTGAGTATCGTTTTAAAACTTCAACTTCAGATGCTGTTGCTCTGCGTTTTTCCTTCTCCAAGCTAAAAACCAGACGCAAAGCTTCCAGATTGTCCTCTAAATGACGATGTTTATTGAAGCCCATGATCCTCAATCCAAATTTGTATACTTCCGGTCAGTTCTGTATACAGTACATCATAATCTGAGCTGTCCTCAAAATTTTCATTAAAATCATATCCTGAAAAAACAGATTCGCATTCGGACAACATCTGTAGTGCTAATGGTCGGATATCCTCATCATCTATTACCAGACTGAATTCATTGCAGATAACATTAAAAAGGAGATCATATTTCGAGAAAATTAATTCTTCAAATAAAATAGATTCTGAAACCTCAGTGCAATAGGAGTTAGAATGACCTTCTTTAAATGCATTTTCATATGCGCTTTCTGCAAGTTTTGATCGCATAGTGATGAATCTAAAATCATTTGATTTCTCGGGAAAGCTTACAGACAGAAACTCTTTCAGTCGTAAAGCAAAGTAGGATAAATCTGGTTTTTGTTTGTTCATGACGGCGGTATTTAAACGATGAGTCAGTAAAATGTGTAGAATTATGGAATCTTATCTAAAACCTTTTTTTTCGGAAATTCAAATCTTGTCGTGACGTCAGATTCCAGAACAATAAATGCTTCAAACGTTTTTCCTGCCTTACTTATCATATTTTTAATGAGAGCAGTCCTGCCTTTTTCAATCAGCAGGCAGATATCATTGACAGAAAGCTGAATACCGCAGACTTGACGAAATTGAATCCACGAACATATTTCATTAGGGCATTTAAATACTTTATCATTAATAATTAATTCGTGACTTCTACATTTTGGACAGGTGAGCTTGGGAACTTCTTCTTTTGGAATGAGCAGTGATAATAGTTCAGCAGTGATCTGAGAAGTATATTCTTTAATGTTATTGAGGAACTGTTCCGCATCCATTTGTCCTCTCTCTATTTCATAAAGTGCCATCTCCCACTCAGCAGTCATCTCTACGTTCGCAATCTTTTTATCTTTAACCAGTTCATAAATGTGCAACCCTTTTTGAGTAGGTATAATTTTCTTTTTTTGGCGCTGGATATAATCTCTTTTTAGCAAGGTTTCAATGATTGATGCTCTTGTTGCAGGGGTACCTATTCCAAAATTTTGTATAACTTTTTGCTGTTCTTCATTATCGATATGTTTTCCTGCATGTTCCATCGCCGATAATACATCTGCTTCCGTGTAGAGTTTTGCCGGCTGAGTCGATTTTTCCTGAATTTCTAAATGAGAAATTTTTAAATCATCTCCGGTTTTGACATCCGGGAATTCAAAAAGGATTTCTTCAGTATTGTCATTTGCTTCTAGTGACAGGATTCCTTTCACGGAGCGCCAGCCCCTTTGCTGCATTTTTATAGCTTTTGAATGGAACTTATAATGATGTACTTTTAACATTATGCAGTGCTGCTCTTTGATACAGTCATCAGACAAGGTCTCCAAAAGGTTGAAAGCAATCAGGTCGTATACTGAATTTTCCTGTGCGGATAATGATGAAGGAATTTTACCGGTTATCAATAATCCGTGATGATCTGTAACTTTAGCATCATTTACAATCTTTTTGTTAAAACTTCCAAAATGGAGCATGGAAGATGCTTTTTTAAATTTCTCATGATTCCTCAGACATCTTACGAGTTCAGGAATTTCTGACCAGACATCTTCAGGAATGTACCGGCTTCCGGTTCTTGGGTAGGTGATGAATTTTTTCTCGTACAGACTTTGAGCAATCTGCAGAGTCTCATCCGCTGAAAAACTAAATTTGCGGTTCGCTTCTTTTTGTAAAGCAGTAAGGTCAAAAAGCAAAGGGGCAGATTCTGAAATTGTTTTCTTGTGTACATCCACAACCTCAGCCTTTCCTTCCCGCTCAATGGATTTAAAAATTTGTTCAGCTGATTTTTTATCTTCCCAGTGATCCGATGAATCACTCTTAAAGTCAATAAAACTTTTTCGATGTTTCAATTGAATCTGCCAGTATCTTTTAGCGTTAAAATTCTGATGTTCCCGGAATCTTTTGCAGATCAATGCAAGTGTCGGGGTCTGAACTCTGCCCAAAGAATAAAGTCCGTTGCCTGCTGAAATAGTCAAAGCCTGTGAAGCATTGATCCCCACCAGCCAATCCGCTTCATTTCTTATCTTTCCTGCGCTGTACAATCCGTCGAAATCCTTTCCAGGCTTTAATTTCCGGAATCCTGCAGCAATTGCTTTTTCTGTCAGTGAACTGATCCAAAGTCTTTCAAACGGTTTTTTACATTTCAGATACTCATAGATATATCTGAAAATCAACTCTCCCTCCCGCCCTGCATCGGTCGCTACAATAATACTACTGCACTGGTCAAAGACTTCTTTAATAATCTTAAGCTGTTTTGCTGCCATTGGGTCAGGTGGGTAAGATTTTCCTTTTTTGATCTTCTTTCGGGTGAGCTGGAAAGGATGTGGAATTATGGGTAAAGATTCTCTGTGAAAAGAGGGAATACTATAATCTTCCGGCATGGCCAGTGAGACAAGATGTCCCAATGCCCATGTAATACAGTAGCCATTCCCCGTTAGATAACCGTTTTTTTGCTCTTTGATATTGAGAAGCTGGGCGATTTCTCTCGCAACGCTGGGTTTTTCTGCGATAATTGCTTTCATAATAATACTGATTGGTAGTTGTGATTTTGATGAAGTGATAAAATGATTGGAAGATTAGACATCTATTCTTATACTCTTCTCCCCTTTAATCGGGTTGGTTTTTTCTGCTGATCATCCTGCTGTTTATTTGCAGGTTCTTTCTGTTTTGGCTTTAGCGGTTCTTTGATATTTTTGGTTGCTTCATTTGTTTTGCCTCCTGAATTAACCGCAGTCTGTGTTTTGTGATCCTCAGAAGGTGTGGCTTTTTCTCTTAATTGGTTAGGATTGGTGAATGAAAACTCTGTTTTCGAAGTTTCCTGATTAAAGGTGATATATCCCTGGTATTCCTTTCCTTTATTGTCTTTTAATCCTTTTATGTACACTGTCTCTCCTGCTTTGAATTTGCTGTACTGTTCCTGATCAAGATCTTTTCCTCTGAAATTTTTAGGTGCCTCCACATTTTTGCTTGGAGATTGTTTTTGATCTTGTTTTTGATCTTGAGTTACTGTATGAGACTGACCTTTGTGCTGGGTTCTGTCAAAAAGAAATTCTACGTATCTCTTGTCGGCATTGTACTGAACAGTCGCATTAAAAGATTCTCCCTTTTTAGAAATCATTCCTTCAATGTAGAGCGGCTTTCCTTCAAGCAAAGTCTGTTTCTGCTGATCATCCAGCGTAACTCCTTTAACTTCGTCAGGGATTCTAATGTATTGGGTTTTTAAAGCAATCAACTCATTGGTGAGTCGGTCTACACTGATAATGGATGGAATGGGTTCGCCTGTTTTAAAATGTTTCAATTCCACGACACGACCCATATTTCCAGTTGTTAACAGGTTTTTCTTATCGTCCTCAGTAAATTGATGTCCGAAAAATGGGAAATTAAGCTGGGGCTCCTTTCTGATACCGTGAATCGCCATAGTCACTTTTCCTTCTTCATTTTGCTGAAGCGAAAGTCGGGCATCCAATTTGGTGACTGCACCCTCAAAGTTGAGACTGATCGAAATTAAATCATTGGTTTTGTACCCTTTGAGTAGTGGATCTAAAATATCTAGTTTTTCCAGTCTTTCTTTACTGAGACCCAGATTGGACATCATGTCCCAATCAATCTGTGCAGGATTATATCGGTACTCATTGTTTTGTGTGGTTGGCTCTTTTGCTTCCATTTGAATTGTTTTTTCTGTTTTATCTGTTTTTGGTAATTGTACTTCTGTAGAGTCAAGTTGTTCTTGGTTTTCCTTAGTAGGCCTATTTATTTTTTCCTGCAGTTCTTTGGCTTTGGTTTCTGCGTCTGATGCCGGAACTTTAAAAAAAGAGAATTGAGTAGGATTTTTTAACTGGCTGAAAAAGTTGGAAAAGAAATTAGAAAACAGGTCACCCGATTTATCAACCCTCATAAACTGGTTTTGATTTCTTTTGGTAGGAGCCACTGTTTTTAAATTGCCTTTATTATCGATTCCTGTCACAGCCTCAATCTTCATTCTTTTCTTATTGTGAAACAGTAAAATATCAGACAGTTCTTCGAAGTCAGGAATTTCTCTTTGATTGGTTTCGCTCATTACTGTAGTGTTTAAATGTGAATACGAAAATATTTAGCTTTTAACTGATTGTTTAATCTTTGAAAGCGAGAGGAATTATTTGTCATTATCTTTCCCTGTAATCCGAAGCCCACTGTGGAAGTTATTTCGGATAAACTGTTCAACATCTGACTTCTTATAGTAAAGCTTCCCACTGATCTTGTAGTAGGGCAGCTTTTTATCTGACCGGTATCTTTGCAGTGATCTGGAACTGATTCTCAAGAGCTGCAAAACATCCTGGTTATCCAGTAATTGTTCTCCGTCGATTTCTGTACTTTGTAGCTGCTTTCTAACAATGGAATCTTTCAGGATATCAAATCGTTCCATAATTCTTTCCATCCACGCGATAAATTCTGATCTTTCGATGTGCATAATTGTAGGTTTTTAGATTGATTGCAATTATTCCGACTGCATTAATTTTTGGATTTCATCATAACTGTAATACAGACTGCCCCCTAGCTTTTTATATGTGAGCGTTCCGTTAATCCTGTGGTTTTGTAAAGTACCGGATGAGAGATTCAACAACTTTTTAACTTCTGACGTTCTGAGCCATTTTTTTTGTGTACCGCCTATGTTTTCAAACAGAGTGGTAATTTCCTGCAGGAGCTCTTTCTTAAAGTCCTGAAGATCTTCTTTAGTGAGTAGGGATAATGTGACCATTTTTATAAATTTTGTTAAAGCAAAGTTTAGAAATGGTTGGCACAAAAAATCACTACCTCTTCGGAGTACCGAAAGATTTTATTGAAAATTTTAAAATATTATAGGTTAAAAGATTCGTGCTGTACGAGAAATGCTATCTGATGCATGGTTCACGTGGTAGAAAGATTTCTTGTTCGTTTTGCACTTAAAGATTCTTTGATTTTACCCTATTTGTTATTGATATTCTTAATCAGATAATTACTGTGAAAGATTAACGTTTTGAAATATCAAGATTTTTACTGATTGTTAAAAAACTATTGAAAAAATTTTCTCTAAGTATTAAATATCGTAATATTGCAATATAATTTCAACATGGGAGCTACAAAGACGGATCACTTTACAGATCAACAAAATAAAATTGCAATAATAACAAAAGCATTAGGACACCCTGCCAGAGTTGCTATTATTGAATATCTGCTCAAGGTAAATACTTGTATCACCGGAGAGATCGTAAATGAATTACCTTTGGCACAACCCACAATATCCCAGCATCTGAAAGAACTGAAAAATGCTGGTTTGATAAAAGGTACCATCGAAGGTAACTCAGTATGCTACTGTATCGATGAAAATAATTTTGAAATATTAAAAGAGTATTTTTCAAAAATTATCAGTACAGTTACCGATCAGAAATGCTGCTAACGCATTTTTTTCTTCCAGAATATCGCAATATTGCATTATTACAATAAATTTTAACTATTAGAATAAAAGCATTTTAAACAAAATTATATGACACTAGAACAAATAAAAGAGATTTTAACAACATTGGAGAATGTAGAGTTTCAATTGGAAGACGGGACTTTTGTGCCTGAGTATTTTCATGTTACAGAAGTAGGACAGATCAGTAAAAAATTTATTGATTGTGGCGGAGTTGTTCGAGAAAAATCAGCAGTGAATTTTCAGTTATGGAATGGAGACGACTATGAGCATCGTTTGAAACCTGGAAAACTGTTGAATATCATCAAACTTTCTGAAGAAATGTTAGGAATTGAAAACAATGAGATCGAAGTGGAATATCAAAGCGATACCATTGGCAAATATGACCTGAATTTCAACGGGAAAACTTTTGTTCTTAAATGTCAGACAACTGCTTGTCTTGCTCAGGATGCTTGCGGAATTCCTTCGGGAAAAATTCAGAAGAATCTGATACAGCTACCTGTTACTAAAGCCAGTACGTGTTCACCGGGCGGAGATTGCTGTTAAACCAGTTCTAGATTAAGACATTAGATAAAAAAGAAATGGGAAAATATTTACCTGAATTATTATTTAGAAAAGTTAAGTTGCCATTAGCCGTATTCCGGAATCTCTTTATGATCTGTCCAGCAGGTAGGTTTGCATAGCTCATAAAAAATTACTGACGTGGATGAGTGACAACTGTCTTGTAGAACATTATGTAAATAAAATACGAACAATATGAACAAAACTATTTTAGATACCATATCATCACTTTCATTGGACTCTATTACAGTAGAAAGAAAAACTGTTTTGAAGCAATTAGCAGAATACATCCAAAACAAACTGGACGCAGATAAAACTATCAGACTGAACTTTATCTGTACACATAACAGCCGACGAAGCCACCTGTCGCAGATTTGGGCGCAAACAATGGCCTATCACTTTAATATTAAAAATGTATTCTGTTATTCTGGCGGAACAGAGGCGACTGCAATATTTCCAAAAGTAACTGAGACACTGGTGCGTCAGGGTTTTCAGTTCCAGATGTTGAGTGAAAGTACGAATCCTCTCTACGCCATAAAGTATGCAGACAACGAAGCTCCAATCATATGCTTTTCAAAAGAATACAGCAATAAATTTAATCCAAAAAAAGAATTTGTTGCGATTATGACCTGTAATAATGCTGATAAAGGCTGCCCCTTAGTCATTGGAGCAGAAGCAAGGTTCTCTATTAAATATGATGACCCAAAGGCATCAGACCACACTCCTGAACAGACTCAAATTTATATAGAAAGAAGTCTACAGATTGCTGTAGAAATGTTCTTTGTTTTTTCTAAAGTAAAATTACTGCATTAAATAAATTCTAAAATATGCAACCGAAGCTAAAATTTATCGATAGATACCTGACTTTATGGATATTTCTTGCAATGGCACTTGGAGTGGGTTTGGGATACATATATCCTGACATAACAGAGATCACAAATACGCTTTCTGTCGGAGCAACAAATATTCCATTGGCTATTGGACTGATTCTGATGATGTATCCACCACTTGCAAAGGTTGATTATTCGTTATTGCCGACTTTATTTAAAGATGTAAAGGTAATAAGCATATCACTGTTGTTAAATTGGATCATTGGTCCCATATTGATGTTCGTGCTTGCTGTTACTTTCTTACGAAATGAGCCGGATTATATGATAGGATTGATTCTCATAGGTTTGGCAAGATGTATTGCAATGGTTATAGTGTGGAATGATCTGGCTAAAGGAAATAGAGAATATGCCGCCATATTAGTTGCCCTGAACAGTATATTCCAGATATTCACCTACAGTTTTTCTTTCTGGTTATTTATAAACATTATACCTGGAAAATTAGGCCTGGGGAATTTTGATATAAGTGTATCTGTCAAAGATGTTACAAAGAGTGTTATTATATATTTGGGTATCCCGTTTCTATCTGGTTTTTTAAGCCGATATCTCTTAGTCAAATCAAAAGGTATTGAGTGGTATAAAAGAAAATTTATACCGGCAATCTCACCTTTTACCCTGTATTCTTTATTATTTACTATTATCTTAATGTTCAGTCTAAAAGGTGAAAAAATAGTAGAACTGCCCATGGAGGTTATTAAAATTACTATACCGCTCGTAGTGTATTTCATAATGATGTTCTTTGTCAGTTTCGTTATCAATTGGTCGATGAAAGTACCATATGATAAAAATGCATCTATCGCATTTACAGCTACAGGTAACAATTTTGAACTGGCAATAGCTGTAGCAATTTCTGTTTTTGGTATCAATTCAGATCAGGCCTTCGTAGGAGTAATTGGTCCTTTGGTAGAAGTTCCCGTCTTAATATTGCTTGTACGGGCAAGTCTTTGGATGAAGAAAAAATACTATGTCTAATGAAAACTGAAAACAATGTTTCTTAAAAATCCGTTTAGTTTAATTTAGAACAAATACTGAAGCTTATTATTTCAGATGTTGAGATCTTAACACCACTGGTAAATTAATAAGTTTTTTATTATCTTATTGCTATTCAATAAAGATTAGATAGCTATTGAGCATTAATTATTTTATAATATCCAATGATCAAAAATGAAACAAGAATTTTTTCTCGTTATGCTTATTGATTTTCTATAGCAAATATATTCCCGTTGTCCCTGCTGAAAAAAATCTTTTTGGGTATCCGAAATCAGAGATTCCAAACCCTCCACAAAAACATTTCAAGCTTCATCAATTTTCTTTCTCATTGCTTTCAAGGAATTGATTGCAGTTTTCCTTGTGCCTGCCTGAATGATAATCCGCATAGAAAAGTCAGAAACCTCACAAGATGCAAATGCAGTTCATTGAAATTTTGATCATAATTATTCCTTCGTTTATAAATGAGTACATCTGGTGTCAAACTCGGTAAAGAATAGAAAAAGTCAAAATTTCCTTCAATCTGCAATCTACAGGTTTTTTAATGTCAGGTGCGGGAAAAACAGGTCTCCGCCGTACCCGGAGCGAAAAAGATGAAATTCAATATTGTAAATGAAATTAAGTTGAGCTACTCAAGAAAGGGAAATTGTGAAAGGTCTGTTTCATCGTCAGTGGATGCAGTAAATATTTTCAGGGCACATTTCGATGCTGAAGAAATAGATTACAGGGAATCTTTCTATGCACTGTATCTGAATCAGGCGAATAAGGTTTTGGGCATTAAGAAAATATCAGAATGTGGGATTTCTTCGACTTTGGTGGATGTCAGAATAATTATGCAGGCTGCACTTCTTTGTAATGCTTCCGGGATTATTGTTGCGCACAATCACCCTTCAGGAAATTTAAAGCCTTCTGGGTGTGATATTAAAATGACTGCACAGATTAAAGAGGCTGCAAAAGTTTTGAGTATGAATTTACTGGATCATTTTATTCTGACCTCAGATTCTCATTTTTCTTTTGCGGATGATGGAATAATTTAAAATATTAAAAAGTTGGAACCCGAAAATTTCGGGTTTCTTCGTGCCTAACCGCAAAAGGTTAAGCACGAAGAAACAGAAATTATACATAAATGTAATATTTATAATTTATCCTTCAAAGAAATTTCCCGCTTAGAGAGTAGGTCGCTTAATGAATCCATTTCATCACTTACCTTTCGGTCCATAATCTTTGCATAAATCTGAGTTGTTTTAATACTTTTATGCCCTAACATTTTACTTACACTTTCAATGGATACTCCATTTGATAGAGTTACCGTTGTAGCGAATGTATGCCTCGCGATATGGAATGTCAGCTCTTTAGAGATTCCACAGAGATCAGCTACTTCTTTGAGATAAGCATTCATTTTCTGATTGCTGAGAATCGGCAATAATTTTGAAGCTCTATGTCCACATCTTGGATAATCTTCATATTTGAGAAGAATTTTCTCAGCCTTTTCCAACAAAGGAATGTTTGAAGAAATTTTAGTTTTTTGGCGAGCAGTGAAAATCCATTTTCTACCGTCAATTCCCACACCAATATTATCCGCCGTAAGATTACGGGCATCAACAAATGAAAGGCCCGTATAGCAGCTAAAAACAAACATATCCCTTACAACATCCATACGTTCAATACTAAATTCTTTATTCTCCAATTTTCGCAACTCTACATCATCTAAAAATTTCCTGTTGACTTCTGTGTATTTTGATTTGTAACCTACAAGAGGATCTCTTTTAATCCATTCATTCGCAAGACAAATTCGAATGACCTTACTCAGGTTTTTAATATACTTAACTGCTGAATTATTGCTGCAGGGATTTTCATCCTTCGTCCTCAGATAGTGTTCAAAATTATTGATAAATTCAAGATTGACTTTGGAAATGTCAATATCAGATAAATTATATTTTATCCGCAAAAAATTTTTTAAATGTCTGTAGCAGCATTTATAACGGACCAAAGTTCCCTTCGCATATTCGTTGCCTATTAACTGCTCCATCTTGACATTATGATCATTTAGAATAATAAGCAATAATCGCTGATTATCTTCCACACCACAAAACTTACTTCTGATCTTTTCCGTTGATATGATCTCTCCTGCTTGAATAAGATCCTTCTGTATGGTATAAATCCGGGATCTCAAAATGTCGAGATAAGTATTAATCTCTCTAACTTCTGCAGATTTTCCTTTGACTTTGCCGGAATCAATGCACCATTTTTCTGGTTCTATAAATCTGCCGGTGGTAATTTCCAGCCTCTTTCCCTCAAACGTCACACGTAAGTGAATAGGACATAGCCCTTTTGATGATAATTTTGATCTTTTCACAACGAAAAGAATAGATAAATGCGTAATCATAACTTAATAATTATAGATTAAAACTAATTTTCACTAATTTTTTATCTACAAAATATTACATAACTGACAAGTCTTCTATTTATAGGCATTACACCGTATATGAATGACTTTATTTTTCGCCATTCGGGACCCATTTTTTGTTAATTCGGGACCAATTTAACCATTGGTCCCTCGAAATTCTTAAATTAAGACAAAAATAATCACTAGGCAATGAGAAGTAAAGCTCATCATTTTAAAATTAGCATCAGAAATAGTATAAATTTCCGCCTCTATTCGGGACCCATTTTTTTCAATTCGGGACCAATTTTAACATTGGTCCCGCGAAATTTTGTCATTTTTCTAAAATATGCTCACCTCAAAGGGAAGTATAATTTTATAAAAGTTGAGGGACCAAAATTAGTTTTTTAAAAAGAGGTCCCGAATTAGACCACTTTTTATTGCTTATTCTTACCTTTTTAATGATATAACTAAAAATAAAAAACCCCTTAAAACATTTGTTTTAAGGGGTTTTGCCGAAATTTGAATAAACTTCTGCGATCCGGACGGGACTCGAACCCGCGACCTCCGCCGTGACAGGGCGGCATTCTAACCAGCTGAACTACCGGATCAATTTTCTTTTAAAGTGAAAAATTGTAAAAACTTTCAGCGATCCGGACGGGACTCGAACCCGCGACCTCCGCCGTGACAGGGCGGCATTCTAACCAGCTGAACTACCGGATCAATTTTCTTTTAAAGTTAAAATTGTAAAAACTTTGCGATCCGGACGGGACTCGAACCCGCGACCTCCGCCGTGACAGGGCGGCATTCTAACCAGCTGAACTACCGGATCTCTTGCCATAACTAAGGCTAATACCTTTCGTTATTGTGGTTGCAAAAATACAACATTTCAGCAAACCTGCAAATATTTAGACAAAAAAAATGCTCTCCAACTCGGAAAGCATTCATTATCAAACTTATTTTTTTTATAAGTGTGCACTTAATTTTTCGGCAATCACCTCTTTTGGTGCTACACCTACCAATTTATCTACTACCTCACCATTCTTAAAAATAAGAACTGTAGGAATATTTCTGATACCATACTGCATAGATATATCCTGATTGTTGTCTACATCTACCTTTCCAACGATTGCTTTTCCTTCAAAATCGGCAGCAACTTCTTCGATAATTGGTCCTAAAGTTCTGCACGGTCCGCACCATACTGCCCAAAAGTCTACCAATACCGGTTTATCTGATTTAAGTACTTCCTGGAATGAGCTGTCTGTAATTTCTAAAGCCATTTTGTTTCTTTTATTTTAATTAATATATTTTCTTTGATTTCTAAGATCAAAATTACTTCTTTTATCTGAAAAGCCTATCTATGCTCAACATTTGTTTTTTCTATAACCAAAAAATCTGCCGATATCTCTCCAAGAGCTTCTACAAATGCATCAATTTCCGCTTTGGTCGTCATATGGCTGAACGAGATGCGCAACGGGGTGCAACTATCCATTTCGTCCTCTGAAAGTACCATCATCATGACCATTGAAGGTTTTGACGCTCCCGAAGAACATGCACTTCCCTGAGAAACTGCAATACCTTTCATATCAAGCTGCAAGCCAATTAAAGGATTTTTATATGGTAACAAAGCACTTAAAACAGTGTAAAGACTGTTCTCTTTCTCTGCACTTCTTCCGTTAAATTTGATACCAGGAATTGCTTCTGAAAGTTTTTCTTTAGCATAATCCTTAATCGCCTGCATGTGATCTGAAAATTCTTCCATTTTGTTTAAAGAAATTTCAAGAGCTTTGCCCAAACCTACAATTCCTGCCACATTCTCTGTTCCCGCTCTCAGACTTCTTTCCTGAGGACCTCCGGTAATGATTCCTTTCAATCCGCTTGATTTTCTTATGAAAGCAAAACCAACACCTTTCGGACCGTGAAATTTGTGTGCACTGCAAGATGCAAAGTCCACTTTAATATCTTCAAAATCCAAAGACATATGCGCCATCGTCTGCACTGTATCTGAATGGAAAAGAGCGTTGTTTTCCTTACAAAGTTCAGCTACTTTTTTGATGTCAATCAGATTTCCGATTTCGTTGTTGGCATGCATTAAACTCACCAAAGTTTTTTTATCTGAAGATTTTAAAAGTTCTTCCAGTTTGGCTAAATCAATATCACCTTTTTCGTTGGGACGGATGTAATTCACCTCTACCCCTTTTCTGGATTTCATGTCCAAAATACTTTCAGAGACACACTTGTGCTCCATTGGCGAACTGATAATTCTTTCTACACCCAAATGCGAAACAGCAGATTTAATAATCATATTGTTGGATTCTGTACCGCAAGACGTAAAAATAATCTCAGCCGGACTTACATGAAGATAATCTGCAACCTGCCTTCTTACATTTTCAATCAAAATTTTAGCTTCCTGCCCAAAACTGTGCGTAGAAGACGGATTTCCGTAGCTGATTTTCATTGTGCTTACCATGGCATCTATCACCTCTTCTGTAAGCGGTGTGGTGGCAGCGTTATCTAAATATATCTTATTCATTATAATTTGGAATATGTAAGTTTAATGGAAGTAAAAGATTTTTCTGAAGGCACCGAAATAAGCATCCACGGATTTGAAACCATCATGATTTCCATTCCACCGGATTTGTATTCGGGAACTTCAAGGGTTAAAACGTTATTTTCGACTGAGGCTTTTTTAATTTCAGTAATTCTGTGATCACCCGAACTGAAACTTCCCAAATCGTAAATAATAATTTTGTTTTTATCTGAAATTGCAGGATATGCGGACTTGCTGCCGTCTTCTACAGTATTTCGCTTTGCCACTTCTGCCAATAATTGCTGTTGGTCTCTGATGATGACAAATCCTTCGGAGTCGCCACCGCCCTGAGAGGAAGTGATTAAAATCTGAGGTTTTAAATCCTGAGAAGATTTATCTGAAACATTTGTTTTACAGCTTAAAACGAAAGCCAGACACAAAAAAAGCAACTTGTTCATTGATTCGGTTTTGATGACTCAAAATTAATGAAAAAATCGGTAATGACCTTCATTTGCCCAATTCAACATTGGTCGGTCGCCGGAAGTGTCTCCGAAAGCAATGATTTTATCGAACTTTTCGTCTGAAATTTCTTTTTTAATGCGCTCCAGTTTTTCTTTTCCGTTGCAGTTTTTACCTATAAAATTACCTGTGAAAACGCCGTTTTTAAACTCAGCTCTGGTAGAAACCAATTCCATTTTGAAAGCTTCGGCAAATGGCTGTGCCCAAATATCCAGTGAAGCCGTTACCAAAAGACTTTCCGTGGTATCTTTGTCTATGTTTTTTATGAAATCCAAAGCATTTTCCCGGACGATTTTCGGATAGTGGGCTTCAAAAAACTGTCTGGATTTTTCTTTTATTTTACTTTCATCCTGACCTTTTAAAATTGATCCGATGAAACTTTTTTTCACCTTTTCGGTTTCTGCCAATTTCAGTTTCAGCAAAACAAAAAGCGGAATATGTCTTAAAAACTGTATTCGGAATTTAGAAGAATCATAGAATTTAAGATACATAAACATGGTATCTTTGTATGTAATGGTACCGTCAAAATCGAAACAATACAGTTTTTTCATGGGGAGCTGGTTTTGAGGGTTTGAGGGTTCGAGGGTTTTAGGGTTGGAGAGTTTGATGGTTAAAATTTATTCTGTTAAAACTTTGTCAAAGCAAAATTACTGTGTTGTAAAGCTTTGACAAAGTAAGAATATTTTTACAATTTTAATTTTTTAAAAATAAATTCAGGAATATTTCTGATGATCAGCATAATAACGCTCCAAATTGGCAAAACATATATTGAATTTTTCTGCTTTTTATATCCCGAATAAATGCACTCCGCCGCTTTTTTGGGTGTAGCAGTCAGTGCAGGATTTAGAGGAAGTCCTTCAGTCATTTTGGTATCCATAAAACCTGGTTTTACGGTCATCACATGAACTTTCTTCTCAAAAAGATAATTTCTGAGGCCGCTCAGATAAGCCGTAAAAGCAGCTTTGGCACTCCCGTAGATGAAATTACTCTGTCTGCCACGGTCACCGGCTACGGAAGACAAACCGATGATTGTTCCCGATCTTTTATTTTCAAATTTGTGAGCAAAAAAGTTGATCAGCGGAACTAATTTTGAATAATTGATTTCAATAATTTTTGCTGTATTTTTATCGTCGTAAAGTCCTTCCTCAGAGCCCTCGCCCAAAAAACCTGTTGCACAGAACAACAGATTCGAATTGATGTGTTCGAGTTTTGTATAATTTATTTCTTTTGCAAGATCGATTTCAATAATTTCAGACTGCTGAAAAAATTTCACGTCGATATGCTTTGCAAATCTTTCTGATGCTTCCCTGCTGGAAGTTAAAAGATAGATTTTTTCAAATTTTTCACCTTCCTGAAGTGCTTTTTCTACGAATGCCTGTGCTACTTCTGAAGTACTTCCAAGAACGATCATATTTTGTTGTTGTTTAAAATTCTTTTATGCTGAATCGAGATAAACTTCGGATTTTCAACATTTTTAAGATAATTGGTCAGTGAAGAACGGCTCATGCTGTCTTTGGTCAGATAAATTTTACCGTTATATTCCTCCACAATTGAATCCAGCTGATCAATGAGTTTTTTTAAATTTTTGTCAACTTTAAAATCTAAAGCCAAAGAATATCCTTCAAATGGAAAAGAGTTGTAAGCTTCGGGATTTTCCTTTCCATACAGCTTCAGTACGGCTAAAAAAGAACCGCTACCCGATTTTGCAATCGTTTCGAGAATCCTCTGCATTCCTTCTCTGCCTTTGTCTTTTGGAATCATCATTTGGTATTGAATGAAACCTTTTTTCCCGTAAATTTTGTTCCAGTCGTTGACAAAATCGAGCGGATAGAAAAAAGTATCGTAATCGGTGAAATTTTTGACTTCCTTTTTTGCCTGCTTTTTATAATAGAGATAATTAAAAATTTTTACCGTTAAAGAATTCAGCGCAAATCCGGGAAAATAAAAAGGTACCGTGGGTGAAAACTTCTTTTTCAACCTCAACGGATTTTTCTTTAATTTTTCTGGAAGTTCGTGAGGAAAAGCGTGCTCACCGCGCATCATGATACTTCGTCCCAGATCTTTTCCTTTTTGCAGACAGTCTATCCACGCTACAGTGTAAGTCCAGCTTTCGCTTTCTTCAAAAAGACGGAATATTTCGTCGAGATTTTCGGCTTTAATACTTTCCTGACGGATGTAAGCCGATTCGATATTTTTTAATTTAAATTTAACGGAAAGGATAATTCCTGTAAGACCCATTCCTCCGATGGTAGCCCAGAATTTATCTGAATTTTCCTCTCTTGAACAGGTAATAATTTCACCTTTTTCGTTCATGAGTTTAAAATCGACAACATACTCAGAAAAACAACCTTCAGCATGATGATTTTTACCGTGAACATCGCTCGCCAACGCACCTCCAACGGAGATGAATTTTGTTCCCGGCGTAACGTAGAGAAAATATCCCTGAGGAACTGATATTTCCAGAACATCAGAAAGAAGAACGCCTGATTCACATTCGATGATTCCGTTTAAACGGTCAAAACTAATAAATTTGTTTAGTTTTTTAGTCGAAAAAATACTTTCAGCCAAAGAAGAATCGCCATAGCAACGGCCGTTTCCTCTGGCAATAACTTCATTATGATTTAAAACAAAATCTTTTATTTTAGAATACTGATCTTCCGAACGCATTTCTTTTTCAACCACGGGAAAATTTCCCCAGTTGGTCACTTTCTTTACAAAATTCGGTTTCATTCTTTAAAATAAATTTGAATTAAAAATGCAATTACCCACAAAAAAAGAGTAACCTGAATGTAACGGTCCCGGTACACAATTTTGGTAGGTGATTCTGTTCTGTTGTACACCAAAGTCTGCTGGAGATAGCGTAAAAAAGCAAAAACAACAAAAATTACAGTGTAAAATACTCTGGGATGAAACCTAAGCTGAACTTCCGGTGAAAGTGTAAACATAAGGTAACAGATGATGGCTAAAGTTACTGAAATTGAAAGTGCAATATCCGCAAACTGCACGTTGTAACCGTCTAAAGCTTTTCTTGTTTTACCCGAAACCTGCGCATTGATAAGCTCTCCACGTCTTTTACCGATAGCAAGCACCAAAGCCAGAACGAATGTAAGAAGCACTGCCCACTGTGAAATATTAATTCCTGTAATAGAACCGCCTGCCTGAACTCTCAAGACAAAACCTGTTGCAATAATGAATATATCGATGATCGGAACGTGTTTCAATTTAAAAGTATACGCCAGATTCATCACAAAATAGGTCAGAATTATAAGAGCAAATTTCCAGATACTGTCGTGAAAATACATTTGGGAGCCTAAAGTAAAACCAATGTTAACAACGATAAGAATGGCCAAAATAACCAGAGCTCTCTTTTTGGAAATTGCACCACTCGCTAAGGGTCTTCTGCGTTTTTCGGGATGTTTTCTGTCGGCTTCAATATCGTTGTAATCATTTAAAATATAAACAACACTTGCAGCTAAAGAAAAAACGATGAAAGCAACGATACTTTTAAGAAGGAGATCTGTGTGGGTAAATTTACCCGCAAAAAACAGCGGAACAAATACAAAAAGGTTTTTCACCCATTGCTCTACCCTAAGCAGCTTTAAATATTGTTTCATTTATGTGTAATCAGCTGCAAAAATAATGATTTTACACAAAAAAACCGCTATAAAAGCGGTTTAGATATTTTAATAAATCAATAATAAATTACTGACCCTGAGCTGCGTCGTTGATCATTTTTTCGTTTGCAGTAATTGCGAACTCCACTCTACGGTTCTGAGCTCTTCCTGCATCTGTATCGTTGGTTGCTACTGGGTTTGACTCACCTTCACCCAATGCAAAAAGTCTTGCCGTTGCGATGCCTTTTCCATTCAGATAAGCTTTTACTGAATTAGCACGTCTCTCTGATAATTTCTGGTTGTAATCATCTGAACCTACGCTGTCTGTATGTCCGTAGATATTGATGTTTGTATCAGGATTGTTCTTTAAAACTGTTACCAGTTTATCTAAGTTTGTTTTCGCAGTTGAAGTTAAATCTGATGAATTAAAAGCAAAAGTTACGATGCTTTCATTAAGGGTAATTTTAATACCGTCACCTACTCTTTCCACTTCTGCACCTGGCAAAGTATCCTTAATTTCTTTAGCCTGCTTGTCCATTTTATTACCGATAACATTTCCGGCAACACCACCGATCACGCCACCTAAAACGGCACCAAGAGCAGCATTTTTACCTTTTCCTACGTTATTTCCTAAAATACCTCCGATAACAGCACCAGAAGCAGCACCTACTGCGGTACCTCTCTGCTGATGGTTAGAATTCTGTACAGCTTCACAACTTGTAAGCAATAATGCTGAAGACAAAAAGAAGCCTGCGATATATGTTTTTGTAAATTTCATTTCAAATAAGTTTTAAAAATTGATTATTTCATTCCTGTTCTCTCGAAGTTGTAAACAACTCTTACGTTTTCACCGTCGAAAGGAATATTCTGCTCTAAAGAAAACTGGTCAGTTGCCTGTTTTACAAGCGTTAGGGTGTAACCAGCAGTATTTTGTTTAGCTTTGGTACCGTCTGCGATCTTTTTAAAATTAAATGTAGATCCGTTCACTACATCAATTTTAATAGGCTGTGTGAATCCTCCGCCACAGTTTCCGCCACCATTGATTGTATAAGCTCCGGTATAATTATTTGGAATAAGCCTCCAGTGACTTCCTACAAAACACTGTGCATCGATGCCATCATCGAAAGGTTTTATTTTGAACTTCTTGTCATAATCTATACTCACAATATCATAATCACCTTTCATTTTAAGAAATTCGGATCGGTTTTGCTGTGCGTCTCCTGCTTTCTTTACTCCTGAGCAGGAAAGGTTAAGAAGCGAAATGCCTACAAAACCTGTTAAAACTAGCTTTTTCATAATTTCTGTTTAATAATTTAATAAAAAATTTAAAGACATAAAAAAGTGTGCCAATATGCCACAAAACAAAAAAAGTCCGCAAAAAAAATGCGGACTCTTTACAGCTATAAATGCTGATATTTATTTTCTCACTGCTTTTTTTGCAGCTTTCGCAGGCTTATTTGCTTTACCTGTATTTCCTTTATAATAATTTGCAAACGCATATTCTGCAGCTTTTTTGAGATCGATAACGCCTCCAGCCTGGGAATAATCTGCGAATGTTCCCACAGTACTCAGGTTGCTTGATTTTGTTAATGATTCAATAATCTGTGCCGGAGTAAGGTTTGGCATATAAGCTAACAATACTGCTGCAGCTCCTGCTACAACCGGTGAAGCCATCGAAGTTCCCTGCAAGTACTGATATTCGTTTTTCGGAGTTGTAGAATAAATTTCCTGACCCGGTGCAAAAACGTTTACCATTTTCTTGTTGTAGTTAGAGAATCCAGCTCTAAGAGAAGCACTGTCGTTTGTACTGGCACCAACTACCAAAACGTTGCTTACAAAAGGTGCTGCGTCTGAAGCATTTTTAAAGTTGGTAGGATATGCTGTATGCTCGGCAACATCCTGATTTTCGTTACCCGCTGCTTTTACCAAAAGAACACCTTTGTCTTCAGCATATTTGAATGCATCCCAAACCACGTTTTTCCCTGGAGAAACCGGTTTTCCGAATGACATATTTAAAACTTTAGCACCGTTGTCTACAGCATATCTGATTGCATTGGCAACGTCTTTATCTCTTTCATCCCCATTTGGAACGGTACGAACAGACATAATTTTCGCCACTTTTGAAGCTACACCATACTGAACTTCTTTCCCCTGAGGAAGACCTGCGATAATACCTGCAACGTGTGTTCCATGAACTGCATCCGGACCTTCATAGTGGTTATTACCGTATTTCTTTTCAGAATAATCGTCGTAGTTGTCTCCTACAATCTCTTTTCTCGGATCAAAGTTGATATCATACTGCTGAGCCTGTGGAGTGAAGTGATCTAAAGCTTCTTTCATCTGCTCCTTCATTGTTTTTTCAAACTCTACAGCAGATTTTCCGGCGAATTCAGGGTTATTTACAACCTGATTCATTACCTGTAAAGCTCTCGCTTCATTTTGATCAGCTGGTTTTATAGCTTTAACTGTCTCAGCTGTGAAAGGCTTTCCATTAAGCATTTTTACCATTGTAGGAATTGATTCCTGAATCATGGTGTACAACTTAACGCTTTGCTGCCCTTCAACACTTTTTTTGCCGTACATTTCTTTAGATTTCATGTACATTGCAAATTCTTCCGGCATTTTTGCCTGATTCGCCTTATTTTTAGTGGAATCATCACCTTCAAAAACAGGCTTGTATTTAGCTACAACACGTGTTACTTCCATATTATCAACATCGATGTCGCCATTTTTTCCTCCAATAAAACTCCATCCGTGAATATCGTCGATGTAACCGTTGTTGTCATCATCTTTGCCATTATTAGGAACTTCATTAGGATTTGACCACATATTTTTTGCCAATCCCGGGTGATCTACCTGAACTCCACTGTCTAAAACCCCAACAATTACAGTTTTTGGCTTTAAACCTTTTGATTCAAGAAATTTATAAGCGTTTTCAGTGTTTACACCATAAACTTTGGTAGTAGAAAAATCTTTATGATACCAAGTCATTAAATCTTTATCCGACTTAGGATCTGCTGATTGTGCAGAGGTTTCCTGTGCGTAAGACATTGTGAAACCTGTAAGAAAAACCGCTGCTAAGAATAATTTTTTCATAAGCTGATAATTACATTTTTTAAAATCAGATGAAAGTGATTTCCTTTAAAAGAATTGATTCAAATTCTGAGGAAAATATTTTCATCTGGAAATATTTTTTACATTTTTAATATAAGTAGCTGATTCCGGGCCTTTGTTACAAAGAAGATCAATTATGGATAAATCTTTGATAAAACCGAGCTTATCTGAAAACGTCTGATAATATTCTTCCGTTTCATAATCTGACTCTTTTTTCGCTGAAAAACTTTCTCTGAAATCTGAAGCCTCCGGAATTTTGCGGTATTCTGTATTCAAAGAATATGCCTTTTCTGATTTCAGAATCTGCTGAATGGTTTCAAGGCTTTTTAAATTAAAATCCAGAAGAAATTTTTCTTTCTTTTCAAAAATTTTAACCAGTTTATCTTCATAATATTCGAAATAAGGTGAACTCTGATAAGCAGTTTTTATAGATTTCCAGTGAAGATGCTGCCAGTTTTCACGGTAAGAGACTTCAATATTTTTATATTCTCTCACGCCGTTGTGATTGATTGGTATAATAAGGGAAAGTTTTCCGTTGGCTCCGTAAACATTGCAACGGTTTCTGTAGGTCTGTTTTGGAAAGTTTTCAAACTGTTCAAAGATGATTTCATTTTCATCATTTAAAAATTCTGAAAACCATGAAATCGGTGGTAAATAAAATACCGGTAATAATATATTTTGCATTGTTATATTGAAAAAATGAAGTACTTTTTCAAATACTTCATCTAATTATTGATTAAAAATTTTATTATTCTTCTGTCTGATTTTTTCTGAAAAGCTTTACAAAATACTCCCAGCCGAAGAAGAGAATTAAAATCATTGCTGCAATCCACCAGTACGAAGTTTTGTTTGCATCGCCGGTGTTGGTCGCTTTGAACATTCTTTCCCAACGAAACTTCATACCAAAAAACCAACCTTTATTGGCTTGATAGCTTGAACTATTATCTTTAAAAGCTCCTTCCAAACTCATCCACGTAAACATCGGTTTTCCAACAATGTTTTCCTCTGGTACAAAACCAAAAAATCTCGCATCCAAAGAAGCATCTCTGTTGTCTCCCACCATCATATAATAATCCTGTTTGATGGTGTAGTTTGTTGCAGGTTGATTGTTAATCAAAATCTGACCGTTATTTTCTGAAACGCTGTTATGCTCGTATTCAGAAATAATCCAGCGATACATCGGTAAAGTTTCTTTGCTTATAGCCACAACATCGCCTTTTTTTGGAATTCTTACCGGACCGTACCAATCCTGGTTCCACGCTTTGTTTACAGGAAAAATAGATTGAGTTGTATCAATTTTTGTTTTATTCTCATCTTTGTATGCAATTGCTGCTTGACCTTTTTGCATAATATCTTCCTTCATTTCAGTTACCTGAGGAAGTTTTTTAATTTCAGCTGCAGTTTTATCTGTCAGACCTTGAAAAGCGTAAATAAATCCGCTACCGTCTTGAATTTCCTGTACAGGCAAAAAGCCGTAAATATCGTACAATCCAGGAACATCAAGCTGACTGCTGGTTTTGACGATATATCTGTGTTGTCGTTCCTGATCACCTAAAACAATCTCAGGTTTCCCGTTGACAAAAAGTCTTCCGCCACGCATTTCAAAAGTTTCACCAGCTACAGCTACACATCTTTTCACATAAGGATCTTTTCTGTCGATTGCAGTGTGTACAGAATCCTGAGGATAATTGAAAACTACAATATCATTTCTCTGAGGTTTGTTAAACTGAAGAATTCTTTCGTAAGGTAATTTTACACCGTCAACATAAGATTTACCGTCATTTTTAGGGTTTCCGTCTTTTTGGAAATCATAAACTGTTCCCTGAAGGAAAGGAATTGCCAAAGGACGCATCGGCATTCTGTAACCATAGCTCCATTTGTTCACAAAAAGGAAATCCCCTACAAGCAAAGTTCTTTCCATGGAACCAGTAGGAATTCCGAATGGCTGCGTTACAAAGACGTGGATGATTGTTGCGAAAACAACGGCAAAAGTAATAGATCCCATAAATGAATCTTTTTTCTTCAATGATTTCTCCTTATCAGTCAGAAACATATTTTTCGCCTCTTCATCCTCAATTTCTGCATCTTTCGAATAGTTAACAGAAGCCATATAAATGAAAGGTAAAATGACGGTAAGAATCTGATGCTGCACCAGAGTCTTTCCAAACTTTTTCATCAGATACAAATGAAAAACAGACATCATAATCGGCCCAACAATCGGAAGATAAGACAGAATTGCCCACCACTTAGGATGTTTGGTTTCTTTAAGAATAATAAAATAATTGTAAAAAGGAACAAATGCCAGAGCAGGACTGTATCCCATTTTTTTAAACAGTTTCCAACTGGAAAGTCCCATCAATACAGATAAAATGAGAACGTAAACTGCGTAGGTTAAAAAGTAATTCATATATTTTCTAAATATGATTTTTAATATAAAAACTGATTGTTTGGATGATTATTTCTGCACTTTGTCAAAGTTGTAAAGCGGTATTTTTTTACTTTGACAAAGTTTTATCAACTTATGTTTCATCAGCATTAGTATGATAATTCAAAATTTGTTACAGAATTAAAGTCCTAAAACATCATTCATTGTAAAAATTCCCTGTTTATCTTTAATAAATTCTGCAGCGACTACAGCTCCATGTGCAAAACCATTTCTGTTGAATGCGGTATGTTTAATTTCAATTTCATCCACTTCACTTCTGTAAAAAACGCTGTGTGTTCCCGGAACTTCATCTTCACGAATTGCAAAAATACCCAATTGATTATCTTTAGTCTCCTCCAGTTTCCAGGCATCAAATTTTGGATTATTTTTGAAAATTCCTTCCGCAATAGAAATAGCCGTTCCGCTTGGAGCATCTTTTTTGTGAATATGATGAATTTCTTCTAACTGACAATTGTATTCATCAACATTCTTCATCAAATCTGCTAATTTCTCATTTAAAGCAAAAAATAAATTTACACCTAAACTGAAATTTGACCCATATAAAAACGCAGTTTCATTTTCATTAGCAATTCTGTCGATCTCCTCCCTCTTTCCGAGCCATCCGGTAGTTCCGCATATTACTGGAATTTTGTTTTCAAGACAGGCTTTAATATTGCTGAAAGCCGCTTCGGGAACAGAAAACTCGATTACAACATCAGGGTTATTGAGGTTTTCAGCAGTTGGCGTTTCCTTTAAACGGGCTACAATCTCATGACCTCTCTTCTGAGAAATCTCCTCAATTATTTTTCCCATCTTACCATATCCAACTAATGCTATTTTCATGTCTGAAGTTTATTATTTTTAAAATATCAAATCGCCAAATGAAACCAACGATTTCAATGGCGATCAGGTATTGTTTTGTTTAAAATCTAAAATTTAAAGCCAAACCTGTTTTCGGTGGCTGTGTACGGAAGTCATCGTAAATAACTGCCGGAGCAATTGTAAGATCCGGATCTTTTCTACCTTCGTACAGATGCGCGTCAACCACGGCGTCTACGATGTTCAGAATGTAAATTAACCCTGTGATGGCTATTGCATAATCCCTTTGTCTTTTAATTCTATCCTGTGCATTTCCTAAAGCTATAGCATCAAGATAAGGTCTTTCATCGACAAATTCATTGGGTGTTCCGTTCAGTTTTGCGATAAAATATTCTCTGTATTTCAAATACTGATTTTGATTCCAGATGGCAATTCCTGCACCGGTTCCTACAGCACCTAAAACAATAGGTACTTTCCAGTATTTTTTATTGTAAACCTGTCCAAGTCCCGGCAAAACGGCTGAGTACAGACCTGCTTTTGTAGGATTCAGCTTTTTAACGGCATTCTTTTTTGCCGGAGCATTTACTTTTTCAATTTCCGACACCACATTGGCAGCATTTTTCGGCTTCGCAGCAGGAATACTGTCTTTCGCATAATGATCGAGACGCAGAGAATCTGTTGGAGTTACAATCTGAGCAAAACTCAGACTGAAAATGAATATAAAAAAGGCTAAAAATACTTTTTTCATTTATTTAATATGAGACAAAATATACTCAAGCTCATCTTCATTTTTAAAGTCAAGAACTATTTTCCCTTTTTTTCCTGTTCCGGTAGTTTTAATTTCTACTTTTACATCCAAAATATCGGAAATGGTTTTCTGAGCTCTTTTATAATTATTCGAAAGCTCTGCCTTAGCTCTTTTAGCGGCTGGAGTTTTTGGGTTTTTAATCGCTGAAGCAGCCTGCTCGGTCTGTCTCACATTCAGTTTTTCCTTGATAATTAAATCAAACAAAATCTGCTGATGCTCCTCAGTTTCAAGACTGATGATGGCACGGCCGTGACCTGCAGAAATTTCGCCGCTTCTGATCGCATTCTGAATATCCGGACTTAATCTTAACAGTCTGATCGAATTGGTAATCGTACTTCTGTCTTTCCCAACTCTCTGGCTCAGATTTTCCTGAGTAAGACCAATTTCATCCATCAGCCTTTCATAGGTCAATGCAATTTCGATCGCATCAAGATCTTCACGCTGAATATTTTCAACCAAAGCCATTTCCAAAAGCTCCTGATCGTTTACCAAACGGATATAAGCCGGAATCGAAGTAAGACCCGCGATTTTACTTGCACGGAAACGTCTTTCACCAGAGATAATTTCAAACTTTTCACCGTCTTTTCTCAAAGTTACAGGCTGAATAACCCCTAAATTCGTGATCGACTGCGCAAGTTCGTTTAAAGCTTTTTCGTCAAAATAAGTTCTTGGCTGGGTAGGATTCGGGTAGATATCTTCAAGAGCGACCTCTACAATATTCCCTACAAATTTGTCTGCACCTTCGTCAGTTGCAGAGTTGATTGTCGCTTTGGACTCAGCACTCAAAATTGCGCCTAGCCCTCTACCCATTGCTCTTTTTCTGTCTTTCATTTTTTATAAATGATTATTGACTGTTGACTCAAATGAATCAAAATCAATTTAGTTTTTTACTAATTTTTCGTTCTTTAATAATACTTCTTCAGCCAATTGAATGTACTGAATTGCACCTTTGCTTTCTGCGTCGTAATTTAAAATACTTTCTCCAAAACTTGGTGCCTCACTTAATCTCACATTTCTGCTGATGATTGTTTCAAAAACCATTTCCGGGAAGTGAGAATTTACTTCTTCCACCACTTGATTTGAAAGTCTCAGACGGCTGTCGTACATTGTAAGCAACAATCCCTCAATATCAAGATCTTTATTGTGGATTTTCTGAACATTTTTAATAGTATTCAATAGTTTTCCTAAACCTTCCAAAGCAAAATATTCACACTGAATTGGAATAATAACAGAATCTGCGGCAGTAAGTGCATTTACAGTAATCAAACCTAAACTGGGTGCACAGTCAATAATGATGTAATCGTAATCATCTTTCACACTCTGCAGTGCTTTTTTCATCATATATTCTCTGTTAACCTTGTCTACAAGCTCGATTTCGGCTGCTACCAGATCAATATGGGAAGGTACAATATCAAGATTCGGCGTGGAAGTCTGCTTGATGCATGTTCTTGTATCGACACTGTGTTCCAACAAGTTATAGGTAGAATACTGCACATCATCAACCCCGAGACCAGACGTAGCATTGGCCTGCGGATCGGCGTCGATAATTAAGATTTTCTTTTCCAAAACACCCAGTGCAGCTGCAAGATTTACAGCGGTAGTTGTTTTTCCAACGCCTCCCTTTTGATTGGCGATCCCTATGATTTTACCCATTATTAGAACTTTAAGGCTCAAAAATACACAATTTTCTCTGCTTTGCGCGAACGGATAAAATCAAAATTGAGTTAAAGTATTGTTAACAAACATTTTAAGCTAAAAAAAAATTATCCACAAAAAAAAATCTTTGTGGATAAGTATTGAAATTTATTGTTTAAAATTTACTGATCAAATTTCATTTTTACCGGAAACTTAAAATAGCTTCTCACTGCCTGACCGAATTTATCTTTTCCTGGGGTCCATTTTCCCTTTATACTCATAATTGTACGGATTGCCTCCTTATTGAAATCTGCATTTTTGCCATCCGCTTTAAGACCGGAGATTGTTCCGTCTTTTTCTACGATAAATGTTACCGTTGTGGAAAGTAATCCTTCGTTTTCAAAATCTGCAGTGTCAAATTTATCAATTACTTTATTTCTGAAAAGATCTATACCTCCTACATAATTGGCAGCGACTGATAATTCATTTGTACCTACAACTCCATCACCAGATGGTTTAATGATTACAGGATCTTTAATTGGTAAATTTCCAGTGCCATTATCCGGTGTAATGGTTGTTGGCTGATTTTGAGTCGTCACGGCACCATCAGGATTATTTACAGTTCCGGCAACAGCATCATCAGGTTTTTTAGTTGGAATCTTTGAATCATCCGCATTTCTTGTCGGATTAAGCTCACGGTTATCGTATGTTTTAATATCCTGAGCAGCAGGTTTTACTGCCTGAGGTTCCTGCTTTTTTATTTCAGGTTCTGGCTTTTTGTCCGGTATCTCATAGATCGGATCTAAAATAACAGGTGTATATTCAGTTTCTGTAATAGAATCTCCTTTTGGAGATATTACATAAGCTGTCAAAGAAATTCCTGCAATCACAGCCAAACTTAAAAACAAAGATTTTGCTAAGATTCTATTGGATTCTGTTCTTAAATCGTAAGCTCCGTACTCTTTATTACGGTGTTCAAAAACAATTTGATTAAAACTAAATTCCGGATCTGAGAATAAATGTTTCATAATAATAATTCATTAAGGGATTTATAAAATAATTAATTTTCATAATATCATCTGATAATATAAAATCGCATCAAAATTTCTGCCAAATAATTAACAATTTACCAAACTTATATGCAAAACATTGCTAAAATTGAATTTCAATTAAACATTTTCTCTAAGGTAAAGTTTTAAACAAAAAAATCTGCTCTTAAAAGCAGATTTCAATATTATTCTTTTACAAATTTTAAATTGCGCTCATGGATCTGTAAGAGATAAATGCCGGGAGACAGATTTGAAATATTAATGGGTTTTGCAGGATTATAAACACCACTTTTCACCAAACGGGCATCAGCAGAATAAATCTTAAAATCTGTGGACTTTTTCACGCCTTTCAGATAAATTTCATTCTTAGCAGGATTTGGATATAATCCGAAATTTTCCAGATCAATTTCTTCAATCCCTAAAGTGGCATCCTGAGCTACTGTAGAATTTTTTTCTAAAATCTGATATTCATAATTAAACTGAACACTTGCAACTGGAAAAGAAACTGTTTCAGTAAAATACTGGTTGTTGGCCGTATTGTTCAAAGCAAAATATGCAACCTGACCGCCGGTTCCGTTGACCTTAATTGGCAAAGGCATTTCGAAGAAACTTACAGATGCGTGACTTTGAGTTTGCGCCGCTTTAAAAGTTAAAGTATTTCCGGTCTGTTTCCAACGGATATCGTAGGTTGGGTAACCCTGTCCGTAAATCCAGTCATTGAAAAAACCTGTAAAATCTGTACCTGTTGAAGTCAAAGCAGAATTTTTAAAATCTGAAGTAACCGCATAATTATAGGCGAGATTAGGTCTTGCATGATAGTCTTTTATCATATTGTAAAAAGCAGTTTCGCCCAAAATCCACTTCATCATTCGAAGAACGTAAGCACCTTTAGAATAAGACAATCTTCCGCTGAAAATGGTTCCAACACTTCCAAGATTGGCATCAGCAACGTAAACACTTCCACCAGGCTGACCTGTGATGTAATCCCGCTCGCCGATAAGATAGGTCATAAACTGTGCATTGGTCATGATCAGTTTTTCATAAGCGAGATGCTGACCGAAAGTTGCAAAACCTTCATTCAGCCAGATATCATTCCATGCTCCACAGGTAACTTTATCGCCAAACCATTGGTGAGCAAGCTCGTGGGCAATTAAGCCCCGATCCCAACCTCCCATTGACGACATCGTTTGGTGTTCCATTCCACCGCCATACATGAACTGCATGTGACCATATTTTTCGTTTCGGAAAGGATATAGTCCGAAATAGGTCTCGAAAGTATTCATCACCTCTTTAGTCCATGCAATATTAGCCATACTTCCGACGTCGGCAGCCGTTGACGGATACACGTAATTGATAAACGGAAACGGAGGTGTTCCCATCGTATCGGTAAGTTTGGTAAAGTTTGTGATTGAAATTGCGATCAGATAGGCTGCTGTAGGATATTGCGTTCTCCAAAATGTTCGTTTAAGACTTCCTGCAAGTGTAGTTTCAGACATGAGTTTGCCGTTTGAGGCTACATTGTATTGAGATGGAGCTGTTATTTTAATATCAAATCTTTCGATTTTATCATTCAAACTTTGTTTTGTTGGAAACCAGTCCTGAGCTCCATATGGCTCACTCAAAGTTGCCATTACTGCAGTTCCCGCCTGTGTGCCTGTAGAAAAGGCATTGAGTGCTGTTGACGGAGCACCACTATAATTAATGGTAAGTGAATCCAGAACATTAGCAGAGATTGGGTTTTGAAAATCAATTTTCACTTCCTTTGTTGCCAGCTGCTGAAAAGTAAGATTTACACCATGATACTGAACCGACGATACGGTAAGCGTATTGGAAAGATCAAAATAAATACTGCTCATTGCCTGATTGGGCTTAAAATGAGAAGTTACCGAACCGGAAACGTTGTATACTGCCGGATTTAGAGACAAATCCATCCGTTGATATTGCAAATCGTAATTGAGTGTATTGGGATTGGTATTACCCGCATTCATTTTAGCTGCGTACGATTTCATTTCTTTACTTCTCAATCCTTTCATATCTATATTTTGGTCTTGAGCGGAAAATATTTGAAATGTAAAACTCACCAGGAAAAGAATATATATTTTTTTCATTAAATCAATAATTATATTGCATCAAAGATAAAAAAAACCTCTTAATCTGAGATTAAAAGGTTTCAAAGTTTATCTAAATTAAATTTTTTACAAATCTAATGTTGGTTCGATCAACTGCTCCATTCTTTTCTTTACCATATCTACAGAGCCAGCATAATTATTAACCAATAAAGAGAAAACCAAAGTTTTGCCGGAGTTAGTTTTAATATAACCTGCCAGAGCTTTAACTTTATTTAAAGTTCCTGTTTTGGCAAAAACCTGTCCGTTTCCTGTTTCAAGAAACATTCTTTTTAAGGTTCCCGACTGTCCACCGATTGGAAGAGAATTGAAATAGGTCTGATAATATTTTGTTCCCATCAAAGAGGTCAGATATTTTACCTGAGAAATTGGGGTTACCTTATTGCTTCTGGAAAGACCGCTTCCATCCATATAAGTCAAGCCTTCAAGGTCAAAAGCAGCATCCTTTAAATGTTCAGTTACCGTTTCCCTGCCTGCTTCCGGAGTCTGATTTCCTTTTTTAAAGTAACCAACTGTCTTCAACAAAGCTTCAGCAAGTGAATTATCACTTCTCTGATTGGTGTAATAAACGATATCGGCTAAAGTAGGAGATTTATACATACTTACCGTCTTTCTGATTTCCGGCTGAGCGTCGGTAGTTTTGGTCTGTACTTTTCCGGTAACTGCAAGACCGCTTTTCACAAGACTTGCTCTGAAAGAGTTGGCAAGAAAAGCAGGTGCATCAGGCAGTTTCGTTGTTAAGATACCATCGCCGTCGTATTTTTCAGCATATACCATCTGATTGGTATATGGCGAAACGTAAAAATATTTTTTGTCGTTGCTGATGGTTGTATTCTTTTTAACGATCAGCTTCTCATTCATCGGATTGATTTCCTTGGTAGTACCGGCAGGAAGATAGTAATTATTGTTTTCCAACCACACAACATTTTCCGGAAGTCTCGTAATGTTACCTTTGAAAAGCGCTGTCTGAATGACAATATCACCATTTACCTTTTTAATACCTTCTCTGGAAAGTCCTTCCGTGAAATCTGTAATAATCTCTTTATAAGACCAAGCACCGGCTTTATTGGTTCCCAAAGACGGGTCGCCACTGCCAACTATATAAAGATTACCATTCAAAACTCCATTTTCATCAACATTTCCTGAATATTCAAGTTGAGTCATCCAACGGTAGTTTTCACCTAAAAGGCTTAAAGCGGTTTCTGTAGTGAGCAATTTTGTTGTAGAAGCAGGTACCAAAGGCGTGTTTTCATTATAAGATGAAATCACTTTTTTGGTTTTCGGATCATAGATTACAAATCCCCAGGTTGCATTTTTCAGCACGGGATCAGCCATCATTGTGTTTACATTGATATCTACAAGTTCTTTTGGAGACAGAATTGTCTTCTCTATCATCGCAACCGGCGACGGAAGGTTAAAAGATTTCTGACTTTCTGAATTGGAATTGAAAAGAACTGTAGAAACGGTAGTCTGAGCGAGGAATAAACCTGAGGCCAATACCGTAATACCTGAAATGTATTTTCTGAAATTTACTATCAATTTTTTTCTTTTTTGTCTGTATTTATGATTGAGCTGCGATATAAAAGTTAAACCTAAACATCACAGTCAAACATATTACCAACGATCAAATGTAGAAATTATTGTTAGAAATCAGCACATTAGCCACTGATAAAACGAATTAAAATATGTTAAACTTTGTTAAAAGTCTATTAATACGTGTTTTTTGACGCTCTGATAGGCCGTGATCTCATCAAACTCTTCGATGCTTTTTAAAACTAACTTTTTAAACGAAGCATATTTATTTCCTCTCGGAAGTTTGATCAGAATCTGAAACTGAAACATATTATTAATTTTAAAAACCGGTGATTTTTCAGGGCCTAAAACGCATTCTTCAGGCAAGTATTTTCGGAGAACCGAGCCCATAAACTGTGAAGCTCTTGTAATTTTGTCTTCTTTTCTATGGCTGAGCTGCAGCATAATCATTTTGGTGTACGGCGGATAATGAAATTTCTTTCTTTCCTTTAAAAAATAGTCATATGTTTTCGCAGGATCATTCATTTTAATCAACTGAAAAACAGAATGATCCGGATTATAGGTTTGAATTAAAATTTTTCCTTCCCCGGAAACACGACCCGCTCTTCCCGAAACCTGAGTGATCAGCTGGTACGCACGTTCTTCCGCTCTGAAGTCCTGAACGTAAAGCATAGAATCCGCTTTTGGAATAGCCACCAGTTCAATATGATCAAAGTCCAAGCCCTTGGAAATCATCTGAGTTCCGACCACGATGTCGGTTTCTCCTTCCTCAATTTTCTCGTAGAGTTTCTCGTAGGCAAATTTTTTACGCATCGAATCTACATCCATGCGGTCAACTTCGTTATCCGGAAATAATTTTGAAACTTCCTCATGAATTTGCTCTACACCAACGCCTCTTTCGTTGAGATTTTCTGAAAAACATTTCGGGCAGGCCTTTGGTTTTGAAGCACGCTGACCGCAGTAGTGGCACTTCATCTCGTTGGCCGATTTGTGATAGGTCATCACCACGTCACAATTTGAGCAGTAATTGACGTAACCACAACTTTCACACTCAATTACATTGGCGTAACCACGGCGGTTGTGAAGAATGATGCCCTGATTGTTTTCGTCAACTGTTTTTTTAAGTTCTTCCAGCATTCTGAAAGAAAAATTCCCGTTGACATGTTTGGAATCCTGAGCTTCTTTAAAATTAATTAATTCAAAGACGGGAAGGGCAACTTCGCCAAATCTTTTATCTAAAAAAACATATCTCAAACGGTCTTTCTGACCTAAATAATAGCTTTCCACCGAAGGTGTTGCCGAACCTAAAATCACATTGGCATCATAGAAATTTCCCAGCACCAAAGAGACATCTCTGGCATTGAAATACGGCGAAACATCTTTCTGTCGGTAAGCAGAATCGTGCTCTTCGTCAACGATAATCAGACCCAGATTTTCGTAGGGCAAAAACAGCGCATTCCGCGTGCCTATCAGGATTTTTATATCATTACGGCTGATTCTCTTCCAGACTTCCACCCTTTCAAAATCGGTCAGTTTCTGGTGGTAAAATCCAAGCTGGCTGCCGTATTTTTTCTCTAAACGCTGTGTAATCTGTTTGGTTAAAGAAATTTCCGGCAATAAAAAAAGTACATTTTTGCCCTCAGCAATGCATTCTTCAATTTTTTCTAAATAAATATGCGTTTTCCCTGAAGAAGTGACGCCATGAAGCAACACATTTTTGCCTTCTTTAAAAGCGATATCGATTTCTTCTTTTGCAACTTTTTGAATATCCGAAAGTTCTTCGATCTCTTCAATTTCTCCGCTGTAGCTTTCAATTCTGTCTTTCTGCCTGTAATATTCCTCAATAAAACCTTTATCTGCCAAAGCTTTAAAATGAGAAGACGAAAAATAACCGTCTTCAAACAAATCTGATTTTTTCAGAGGCTGGTTCGGATTTTCGGTCTGTTTTTCGAGAATGTGAAGAAATAATTCTTTCTGTTTTCTGGCTTTTGTTAAACCTAAAAGAATTCCTGTGAGGCTTTCATTTTTAAGAACCTCATCGTTAATCTTTACGTACGCAACTTCTTTGGCTTTGTACTTCTCAGCAACTTTTTCATCAATTTCAATGTATTGAAGATCGATTAATGAATTGATGGTTTTAATAATATCTTTCTTCGGAATAAATGCTTCAATATCAGTGAGATTAATCAACTGACGGACCTCAAGCGCCTGAATAAGATACATTTCGTTGACATCCAGAATCTCAAAATTGATGACCGCATTGGGTTTTAATTTTAAATATGTTTCACTTTCCAGTTTTAAAGAAGATGGAAATGCAAAACGGTAAATCTCGCCCAAACTGCACAGATAATAGTCTGAAAGCCAGTTCCAGAATTTTATCTGTTCATCGGGAACAATGGGTTTGCTGTCTAAAATACTGATTACTTCCTTTGCAACGAAATTTTCAGGTGCCTGATCATGAAGTTCAAAAACAATCCCCGTATAGATTTTTTTTCCGCCAAAAGGTACGAGCACACGCATTCCGCATTGAATCTGTTCAATAATTTCTTCCGGAACTTTGTAGGTGAAAGATCCTTTAAGGTTTAGCGGTAAAATAATCTGGGCGTAGTGCAAGAGAAATGTTTAATGTGTAAAATTAATTGTTTCTGAAGAGAAGTGCAATTTTTTGTGAGGTTAAGGTTAAGGTTAAGGTTAAGGTTAAGGTTAAGGTTAAGGATGAGTCTTCGTTACAATGAATACTGTTAAAATGTCGAATCGCTCGCAGCCCGACCTGAGTGGAGCTCTTTTTTCTGGCATTGCGATGAAAAAATCAGGTAAAATCGCTACAAGTTGTTCGCGATGACAGAAAAAAAGCGGGAACGGAGGGCGGATACAGCTGCCCAAATAAAAAAACTACTTAAAATAAATTCAATAATCTGATATAGCAAGACCTTTGAACAATCATGGTTTAATTAATTCACCGTATCCCACAAAGTCATTACTTCTACTTTTTCCAAAGGTTTTGAAAGTTTAATTCTTTTGGAAGTTTTTGGCAGTAAATCAAAAAAGTTATCGCTGAAATGCGTTTCTCCCATCAGATAAACGTCTTTCGACATAACATCGGTTGAAATTTCAATTTCTGTCGGTGAAATTTTCTTGATTTTAAGATTAGGCTTTGTGAGTTTTAAATCTTTTGGTTTTGCGAAAAAATGAATGTTTTCAGAGATAATTTTTTCAGTAACATCCTTCATGATCACTTTTAGAAAAACTTCATTTTTATTTGAATTGGAAATTAAATTTTCAATTCTAACCGGATCAAATTTCACGATATCGTTTAAGATTTTTCCGTTGGGAACATTCACTGTTTCAGTCACAGTTTTACCATTAAAATCAATCACCTGAATTTCAATGAAAACATCGTCAAACTTTTTCAATTCATCATTAATTCCATAAAAATTTAAAATATTGTCTTTTTCTTCCGTTAAAATCACCTGATTTTCAAAGCTTCTTTTAATCTGATAATGGAGTGCTTTCCAGTTTCCCAAATAATCAATCGATGACCACGAGATGACAGGCCAGCAATCGTTGAGCTGCCAATACAAAGTTCCCATATTGCAAGGTTTTGCGCGGCGGTGGGCTTCAATTGCGATTTGCATTCCACGGGCCTGAAGCAGCTGGGAAACGTAATTGTATTTTACAAAATCTTTCGGAACCACATAATCCCGCTTCATATATTCGTTGATGATATGAAAACCACGGGCATTTTTTTCGTGTGCTTTGATGGTTGGATTTTCTAAACTTAAATCTGGTTTTCCTGAAAACATAGATTTCACCGCCTCCAGACTTGGCATTCCCTGAAAACCGTACTCTGAGGCAAATCGCGGTACTTTTTCGTTGTAAATTTCAAACGGAAATTCGCCCCACCAAACGCCCCAGTAATGAGAATCGCCTTCGGTTAAACTTTCTTTGTGTCCCCAACCGATCGATGGAGAAGTCGGCCAGTAGATATTTTTTTCTGAAGTTAAATTTTCATTCAAAGCATTCGGTATTACCTCATGGAAAACCTTTTTATAGTCCTTCCAGACCTGCAGCGAATCTTCTTTTGAATATTTGAACTGTTTCTGATATCCCCAGTTGACAATTGCTTCGTCAATTTCATTATTTCCGCACCACAAGGCAATCGACGGGTGATTTTGAAGCCGGTTGACCTGATCTCTGACTTCCTCTTTCACATTATTTAAAAAATCTTCATCTGACGGATAAAAACTTCCGGCAAACATAAAATCCTGCCACACGAGAATTCCGTTTTCGTCACAGGCTTTGTAAAATTCATCATCTTCATAAATTCCGCCGCCCCAAACGCGGATCATATTCATGTTGGCATCTTTGCAGTCTTTGATGAGCTTCTGATATTTTTCTTTGGTAATTCGAGGTGTAAAGCTGTCAGACGGAATCCAGTTGGTTCCCTTTGCGTACATCGGGTTTCCATTGACTTTAAAATAGAAAGATTTTCCTTTTTCATCTTTCTCCTGAATTAATTCTATAGTTCTTAGACCAATTGTCTCATCTTTTTGATCAATAATTTGAGCATCCTTTTTCAGCGCAAATTTTAATACATAAGTCATTGCTTTTCCCCATCCGTTCGGTTGCCAAAAATGTGGATTTTCAATTTTAAATGGAACTGAAATTTTGTTTAAACCTTTTTTCAGAACAATATCATGATTTGCTTTATCTGTTGTAAAACTATATTTACCTTCATTCTCTGCAAAAATTTCTGCAATAATATTTAAATCAGCTATTTGCTTTGTTAAAGAATTCTGCTCTATTTTTATATTTTCAAGTTTTGCATGATTCCAGAAATTCAGTTTGACATCTTTCCAGATTCCAGCAGTGACTAATCTTGGTCCCCAATCCCAACCAAACTGATATTGGGCTTTTCTGACAAAACTTCGTGGCGATTCCGGCATGGTGAACGGAACTTTTTTGGCTAATTCTTTTCCGACATTGACTGAAGATTTAAATTTTATCTGCAACGAATTATCTCCAACTTTCAAATCATTTTTCACCGGAATTTTCCATGTTCTGAACATGTTGTCTGTTTTCTTCAGCAGTTTTCCGTTTAAATAAATTTCAGAAAAAGTATCCAATCCATGAAAAACCAAATCGGCATTTTGATTTTCTAATTCTTTATCTGAAACTTTAAAAACCGTTTGATAATCCCAGTCTTCATTTTCAACCCACTGCACTTTTTTTTCATTCTCATCTTTATACGGATCGGAAATTATTTTATGATCCATCAAATCTAAATGAACGGTTCCCGGGACCGTGGCGGTCAGCCATTTATTATCTTTTGCATTTTTAAACTGCCATTGTTCTGCGGAAATATTACGCTCTGAAAATTGGGCGCTGATGAATGTTTGAATGAAAAATAAGGCAAAAAGTATGGTTTTGTTCATTTAATTTGATTGTAAATAAGACTTAGAACTACAGTTTGTCATCCTGAAAGGATCTCAACGGTTTTAACGATAAAAATTAATTTTTCAGATTGATAATAGTTACACTATATGCTAATGCTTAATCTGTGCTTAGATCCTTTCAGGATGACAAATTCGATGTATATTTAATCAAAAGAATTGGATTAATTTCACAAATTAACCTTCAATCTTTTAATCTCCTCAGCATTCGCAAAAGATTCATATGGCAGCACCGCCGAAGAATGAAAATATTTCCCACCCGTTACGTTTTTCAGTTCTGAAATATTATTTGAACGGACGCCGCCACCGATTAAGATTTTAATATCATCGCCACAGTTCTCAATGAGTTTTTTTAAATTTTCCTTTCCTTCCATGGCAGAATTTTCTCCGCCGGAAGTGAGGATTTCTCTGAACCCTAATTCAATCAGTTTTTCCGAAGATTTGAAAATATTTTTAGTTCGATCGATGGCACGGTGAAAAACGCAAGGTTTGCCGTTGGCCAGATCGACCAAAAGTTTGTTTTTCTCATAATCAATTTCCTGATTTTCATCTAAAATTCCAAAGACAAAACCATCAGCCTTCGCTTTTGTAAATTCAATAATATCTCTCTGCATTCGAATAAATTCTCCATCGCTGTACATAAAACCGCCTCCAACTGGGCGGATCATCACATGAATCGGTTTTGAATATTTTTCTTTTAAATATCTTAACTCTTCAAGGTCGGGCGTGATTCCTCCGGAATTGATGTCGGCACAGAATTCAATTCTGTCGGCAATGGAATTTAAGGCTATTTCAGCGGATGTGATATCGAAGGTGGCGATTTCTAAAAACATAGATTGATTTGAGATTTGAGGTTTGAAATTTGAGATTCGGGATTCAAGGTTCGGGATTCGGGATTCGGGATTCGAGGTTTGAGGTGTGAGGTTAGGGATTTATGACTAGAATCTTGCACTTGGCTCTTTTTACTTTTTCCTTGTCTCTTTTCACCTGGCTCTTTTTACTTTTTACTTGGCTCTTTCCTTACTTTAAAGCAAATTCAGGTTTCTCCAGACGGTTTCCTTTCTGGTCGTAAACGGCAAAATTAAATCCGTCCTGAATGCAATATGAGCCGTATTCCCCTTTTTTATTAATGGCAATAAAGCCCACCTGAATATCTTTTAAATTTTTATTTCTTCGCTGAGTAATTTTCACAATTCTTTCAACCGCTTCTTTACAGGCCTGTTGCGGATTTCTTCCCTGTCGCATCAACTCCACAACGAGATGAGTTCCGACTGTCCTGATCACTTCCTCGCCATGACCGGTTGCCGTTGCAGCACCAACTTCATTATCAACGAACAGACCTGCACCGATAATCGGCGAATCACCTACTCTGCCGTGCATTTTGAAAGCCATTCCGCTCGTCGTACAGGCTCCGGAAAGATTTCCCTGAGCATCCAAAGCAATCATTCCAATCGTATCGTGATTTTCGATGTTGACAATCGGCTTATATTTGCTGTCTTTCAGCCATTCTTTCCACTCTTTTTCGGATTCTGCTGTGAGAATATTTTCTTTTTTAAAACCTTGTGAAATGGCAAACTGAAACGCTCCATCACCTACCAACATCACGTGAGGTGTCTTCTCCATTACCATTCTCGCTACAGAAATTGGATTTTTAATATTTTCCAGACACGCTACCGAACCAATGTTGTAATTTTCATCCATAATGCAAGCATCCAGAGTTACTCTTCCGTCTCTGTCAGGACGGCCGCCGTAGCCAACGCTTCTTTCGTTCGGGTCATTTTCGACCAGACGCACGCCTTTTTCAACCGCATCCAAAGCTCTTCCTCCCTTTCCTAAAATTTTCCACGCTTCTTCGTTGGCTTTTAAACCAAAATCCCAGGTTGAAAGGACGATGGGTTTACTGATCAACGTATTTTCATTTTCAGGAACTTCTTTTGCAATTAAATCCATTGGATTGAGCAACAATGCGGATGATAATATTCCTGTGGTTTTTAAAAATTTTCTTCGTGAATTCATAGGTTGAGGCTAAGGTTTAGGTTTAGGTTAATCTTGAATATTAAATTTTAAATATTGAATCTTGAATTATTTCGCTCCGATTTCATCGACGAAAAGCCATGCTTTTGAATCTGCTCCTGGATTTCCTGCGGGAATAATTCCTGCGTTTTCTATTTTAATTTTAATAAATTTTGCCTGTTGATTTCCGACCTTCAGATTGATTTTTCCTTTTGCCGAAAGAATTTCTTCTTTTCCGATTTCTTTAATGATTTTGAAAGTTTTGCCGTCATCCGATATGGAAACCGTCGCTGATTTTGCCAGATGAATCCAGCTTCCTTTGTTGTCTAATGTATTAAAGTAAACTTCTGAGAAGTTTGTTTTTTCGCCTAAATCAATTGTCGCAACCACATCTTTTCCCTGAAAACCAAGCCATGTTTTTCCCAATTGTTTTACGTTTCCGATAATTCCGTCAACTAAAGTGAAAGCTCCGCCAAAAGAATAATTTTCGCTGGGCTGATGTTCCAAAGTGATTTTTTTTCCGGTCGTTTTTGAGGTAGAAAAATTCTGAGAAGAAACCGCAGATTTTAATTCACCATTTTCAAAATAAGCAGATTTCACAGTCATCGCTTTTGATACAGGAATCGGATTCTGGTAGGTTGAAGAATTTGCTTTTGGCTCACTTCCATCTGTCGTAAATTTAATTCCGCCTGGATTTTGTGAAGTTGAAAGTTCGTAAGAAACACCTTTGCTATTGGGAATTACCTTTCCTGAAATGTTGTAAATACTTTTTGCATAGTTGATGTTCATTTTATCTAAAATTTTAAAATGCTCCACCACTCTGTTTTCAAATTCCTTGTAATTTTCCGGTTTTGAAGTTCCCCATCCCACTTCTGAAAGTGCGAATAATCTTGGAAAGATCATGTACTGAACCTGTTTGAAATCCAGAATATATTCCGTCCATAAATTTGCCTGAACTCCCAGAATATATTTCGACTGTTCAGAATTCAACTCCGCAGGAATCGGACTGTAAGAATACACTTTATCCAAAGGTGTAAAACCTCCGAACGCATTCGGTTCGGTCTGCGGATCGCCCTGATAATGGTCGAAATAACAGTATGCTCCGGGCGTCATCACGGCAAAATGATTTGTTTTTGCGGCTTCAATTCCACCCTTAATTCCTGTCCAGCTCATTACTGCCGCATTTGGCGCCAATCCACCTTCCAGAATCTCATCCCAGCCGATGATTTTCCGGCCTTTTGAGTTCACGTACTTTTCAATTCTATGAATGAAATAACTTTGCAGTCCATGCTCATCTTTCAGATTATTTTTCTTAATTAATGCCTGACAGTGCGCACATTCCTTCCATCTTGTTTTCGGACATTCGTCACCACCGATGTGAATATATTGCGAAGGAAAAAGCTGAATCACCTCATCCAAAACATTTTCCAAAAAAGTAAACGTTTCGTCTTTCGGACAGAAAACATCATCAAAAACGCCCCATTTTGTCGCTGATTCAAAAGGTCCTTTTGTACAAGCCAGTTCAGGATACGCAGAAAGTGCGGCAAGAGCGTGGCCTGGCATTTCAATTTCAGGAACAATCGTGATGTGTCTTTCCTGTGCGTATTTTACGACATCTTTAATTTGTTCCTGAGTATAAAAATAGGGTCCGTAAGGTTTGCCGTCATAAGTATCATCAACGTAAGCACCAATCATGGATTCTTTACGTTTTGAACCAATTTCAGTCAGTTTTGGATATTTTTTAATTTCAATTCTCCAACCCTGATCGTCGGTTAAATGCCAGTGAAAAGTATTGAGTTTGTACATTGCCAGATAATCGATGTACTGTTTTACTTCTTCTACTGTGAAAAAATGACGGCAAACGTCGAGGTGCATTCCTCGCCATGCGAATTTTGGAGAATCTTCAATTTTTAATACAGGAATTCTTCCGTTTTTCTGCGTTTCAAATAACTGAATCAGAGTTTGAATAGCTAAAAAATACCCCTGATCTGTGTAGGACTTTATATGAATCTGTTTGGAAGAAATTTCAATCGAATAAGCCTCATTATTGAGTTTTGATTGATTTTCTAATCTAGAATACAACAGATGCGCATCCGAATTTTTTGCGTTACTGAATTTTAATTTTAATTTATTTTTTAAATATTCTGTCTCTTTTACAGGAAGATTATTACTAAAATTAAATGATGCAGGAATAACAAATTCTCCTTTTAGAAACTCAACTTTTTGGGGATAAGGAATTAAATTCAGTTTGGTTTGAGAAAAAAAACACATTGAAATCAATAAAGAAAAGGCCAAAAGAATACGCTGCATCTGGTTGAGTTTAGATTTTAGCGAATATAATTCTTTTCTGAAAAATTCAGTCTATCATTTAACTATTTCAGCTTTGAAACATCTAATTTTGTATAAAATTAAATGATGAAAAAAACTTTTCTTTTGGCAGCCGGATTATTATTTTCGGTTTCTGCACAGGCACAGATTTTAGATATAATTAAATCTACGGTTAAAAACCAAACGGGTGTTGATTTAAACAATCCTAAAACCAACACAACCACTGCACCTACAACTACTCAGCAAACTCCAATAAAAAATACTTCTTCAGTCAATTTGGGAAGTCTGACTTCAACTCAAATCTCATCTGGTTTAAAGGAAGCTTTAAATCTGGGTGTAACTGAAGGTGTGAAAAAACTCGCTGTACAGGATGGTTTCCTGAAAAATGAAGCAGTAAAAATTTTAATGCCCGAAAAATTAAGAGTGATTGATACCAAACTCCGCGCATTCGGATTGGGAAGTTTAGCAGATCAGGGTGTAAAATTACTGAACAGAGCTGCCGAAGATGCAGTGACTGAATCAGCTCCGATTTTCACCAAGGCCATTACCTCGATGACGATTACTGATGCTAAAAACATTTTATTGGGAGGCGACAATTCTGCAACCAATTATTTACAGAGTAAAACCCAAACTCAATTATTCACCGCTTTTCAGCCAAAAGTAAAAGCTTCATTAGGAAAAGTAGGCGCCGATAAAGTCTGGAATAATTTGATTTCTAAATACAATACGCTTACCGGACAAGCCGTTTCCACAGATTTAAATGGATATGTGACCAACGAAACCATCAACGGCGTTTTTAAAATGGTGGCGGAAAAAGAAAGCGGCATCAGAAATAATTCTGTGATGAGAACCACGAGTATTCTGCAGAAGGTTTTTGGGGCGCAGGATGGTAAATAGTTCTTTTGTCTTGAAACAAAAGAACCAAAAGTTCAAGACTTGGAACTCTTCGCTAAAAATTAAAAATCAATCCTAAAATTCCCAAACTCGTGCGGATTTAAACTTCATTTATTAAAGAAGATTATAGCCGCACTCAAACAGTGGGAATTTTTTAACGAATTGATTTTTAATTTTCTTAACGCTGCGATTTCCTAAGTCACTTAATCGGAAAATTATATTTCATAAAAAACCTTGTCCAATGGACAAGGTTTTTTAATAACAACAATTACTGGACAAATAACATTCACAGTATCAAATTTATAAGATTGTATCTCATAAAATCCCATTTGTGAAATTGAAATTCATTTTATTTAGGATTGATTTAAACTTACAAAGTCTCTTTCAACCAGTCAAAAAATTCTCTCTGCCAAACCAAACCGTTCTGCGGATGAAGTACCCAGTGATTTTCGTTCGGGAAATATACAAATTTTGATTTCAGACCTCTCAGTTTTGCTGCTTGGAAAGCTTCCTGGCCTTGCTCATATCCAACTCTGAAGTCAATTCCGCCCTGGAAAATCATGATAGGCCTGTTCCATTTATCTACAAAATTACTTGGATTAAATTCTGTATAAGCTTTTGGTAAAGGCTTTTCCCATGGAGAACCTAAATCCCAGTTGGCAAACCAAAGTTCTTCGGTTGTTAAGTACCATGATTTCATATCAAACAAACCGTCGTGAGCAATGAAAGTTTTGAATCTGTTGTTGTGAACTCCGGCCAGCATAAAAACGCTGTAACCACCGTAGCTCGCTCCCACTGCCGCTACTCTTTCGCCATCAACGTAAGGAAGAGTTCTGGCAAAATCTGTTGCCGCCAAATAATCTCTGATTGGTTGTCCGCCCCAGTCTTTTGAGATTTCCTCATTCCATTTTGTTCCCCAGCCCGGCATACCTCTTCTGTTTGGGGCAACAACGATGTATCCGTTGGCTGCCATTAATGCAAAATTCCATCTTGTGCTGAAAAATTGAGTTAATGCTGATTGTGGTCCGCCCTGACAATACACCAAAGTTGGATATTTTTTATTTGGATCGAAGTTGGGTGGATAATGAAACCACACGCCCATTTCTTTTCCGTCTGTGGTTTTCACCATTTTCAGTTCAGATTTCCCCTGTGCTAACTTTGCATAAGTATCTTTGTTCGCATCGGTAACCTGCTTTAATTCTCCATTTTTAAGATTGACAGAATAGAGTTCTGCTGAATGATTAATGTCTGTTTTTGAAACCAACAGTGAATTTTTCTGGTCTGCAAAAATATCTGTAATGTCGAAATCACCTTTTGTAATCTGATTAATCTTTGCATTTTTAAGATCTACAGAAAACAGTTGAACTGTACCGCGAAATGCTGCATTGAAATAAATGTTTTTAGAATCTTTGCTCCAAAAAGATGTTCCGGTGACGCTTTCGTCCCAGTTGCCCGTCATATTACTTTTAGCACCAGACTTCCAGTCCATTACAACAATGTCATTTTTATCGGCTTCGTAGCCCTCACGCTCCATACTTTGCCATGATAGCCATTTTCCATCAGGAGAAAATTTCGGATTAACATCGTAACCCATCATTCCTTCTGTCAAATTTTTTGTTGTTCCTGAAGCTAAGTTGTATGCAAAAATATCCGTGTTGGTGCTTGTTGAATACTCTTTACCACTCTTTGGTTTCGTAACATATAAAAGTTGGGTGGAATCCGGGCTGAACACAAAATCTTCCACTCCGCCAAAAGGTCTCTGCGGAGAATCCCAGGTTTTTCCCTCCAATAAATCTTTTGCAGAATCTATATTGGAAGAAGTTTCAACCACAAAAACATGATTGTATTTTCCTTCATTGAAATAATCCCAGTGTCTGTGGTTCAAATCAGTATAAACCTGCGCCGTTGTCTTTGGCGTATCAGCATATTTATCTTTCCCCATCACTTTTTCAACCAAAACCTGTTTGCTGAACGCTATTTTTTTTCCATCAGGAGAAATAACAATATTATCCACTTCACCGATGGTGTAAAATTCTGCCCACGTTTTTCCGCTGTCTTTTGAAAGAAAAATTTTGTCACCGTCCTGAGCGTACAGTCCATTTTTATCCCACTGAATTAATGCTTTTTTGCCTAAATCAATTTTAGAAGACTGATTATTGATCACGTTCAGAAAGTAGTTTTCACTTTTTGTTTTTTCAGTTTTTAAATCTACCTGCCCGACTTTATAAATCAGTGATGACTGATCGGGAGACACTGCCTGTACTCCCACTTTTTTCATAGTCCAGAGGATTTCAGGAGTCATTGCTTGTTGTGCATTCATTAAAAGTGGCGCTGCCAAAGCGAGCAGACTGTGTTTTAATTTCATAAAAGAATCATTTTAAAAGAATTTCAGAATTTTTTATTCATCCATTCATATTAATTTCAAAGAATGCCAAAGTTAATATTTAAAATAAAATTAAGCGAGGAAATTGTGGGTTTAGTTTAAATTCCGATAGTATGATCCTGTAACTCATTTTCATTTATGCTTTGGTATTTTAAACACAGCTTACGCAGAATTTTTATTTAAAAAAAGTGTTTTAGTCTCACTAAGCCGCTAGCGCTTATATAAGGTTTGAAAAAAATGATCCGAAAAATCTTTTATTTTTTTGATACTAACTAAATAAGCCTGCCAGCGTTTAAAACGCTGGCAGGCTTATCGTCTGTTATATTTAATACTTTGTAATTAAGTATCCGTCAAAATTTTTAATTCTTATCTGCAAACATTGAATTGGCTAATGATGTAATAACTGACAGTAAAATACTGAAAATAAATGCCCACCAAAAGCCATCAACTTTCATGGAATCTATAAAGTAATCAGCTATCAGAATAATGATTGCGTTGATGACCAAAGAGAAGAATCCTAAAGTAATAATGGTCAACGGAAGTCCGAAAAGTTTTAAAATTGGTTTTAAAATTAAATTTAAAACGCCCAAAATGGCAGCAAAAATTACAGCTCCTGTAAAACCGTCGAAATGCACGCCGGAAAGCAGTTTTGTAAGTACAAATGCTACGATGGCTGTGATGAAAAGTCGGATGATAATGTTCATGTTTTTTATTTTTAAAATTAATTTTTTTTCATAACAAATGCTGTTTTAAACTATGTAAAATTAGTCACAAAATGACTTAGGAAATCGAAGCGTTAAGAAATTTTTGAAAAATTCCGTTAAAAATTTCCACTCTGTGAATAGCTGCAAAAATAATGCTTATGATATTAATGTCCTTCCGCCCGAGTTTTGAAAATTTTAGGAGTTTTTCAAAAATTTTAGCTGAGAGATCCAAGTCTTGTCCCGAAGCTTCGGGTTTGGTTCTTCGTCGAATCTTTGATTTCAAGAAAAAAGAACATAGTACTATTTAATCTTCATCATTGTAACTAATGAAGTTGCGACATAGCTTTCGGAAGAATGTTCTTCGTTTACCGTGTAAATTTCTGTTCTGATTACGCTTATTTTACTTCCACCTTTTACGACGTATGCTTTTGAAACCAAAGCATCGCCAATCGCAGGACGAAGGTAATTTACTTTCAGCTCAACCGTCACAACATAGGCATCTTCGGGATAATGACTTACTGCTGCATAACCAGAGGAAACATCTACCAGTGAAGCGATCATGGCACCATTGAACATTCCTGCACTTCTGGTCATCATTTCCATTTTAGGAATTTTAATAGAGACAAAATCGGTTTCTACTTCCAAAAGTTCGGCGTTGTAGAATTTCAACGTTTCTGAGCGGTTGAAACTGTCGGTCATGAGTTGTTTTTTCTCGGGAGTCATACGTTTTTATTTGAAGTTTGAAATTTGAGAATTGTTGTTAAGATTAGATTTTGGTGCCGAATTTAAACAAAGTTACAAACAATTTAGGACTACAAGAATTTGGATAATCTTTCTCACCTATTTCATATTATTATGTACAGAAACTTGCGTTGAATGTTTTTTATAAATATATTTTATTACGATTCTTATTTCGTTATCATGTGATTTTTTTATATTTGAAAGACCTAATTAATCGAATTTGTCATATATAGGTTAGTTTATTAAAATGAACCTAATGACCTATTAAAGTGTGATTTAATTTTAAAACTATAACTAAACTCTTTTAAGTATGAAAAAAACCATCTCAATTTTACTGACAACTTTAGTAGTTTTTTCCTGCGCAACTACGAACAGTGTAGATTCAAAAAAAGATAATAATGTGTCTTCAGACGAAACTTACGGATACACAGAAAAAAATCCAGTTAAAGTGGGTGGAGCAACTAATGGACCTTCAAATGAAAGAAAGTATTTAAATTCACTAACCGGCCCAAACGGTGAAGCAGTATCATTTGTCAGAAATGGAAGTTGTTGTGCATTTTCAACAAAAAACAGTCCGTTTGGAGGCGGATTATTAGACATGTACTCTGTAACTTATGAAGGCAAAAAAGACACTGTAACTTTATATTTAAATATGTATGATAAAGGGAAATTAAAAGCACCAGCCGGCTTTAAAATTAAATAGTTGCGTTATAGTATTGTAAATGGATAATTATCTGCTGCAGAAAATTAGATAACAGCTACGTATGTTTTTTAATGAAAACGTATTTTGTAATTGCTATATAAAAGTGATTTTAGTCTTTCCCTCAAAATCCCCTACCTTTGCAAAATGGAATTAGAATCTATTTACAAAAAACTGCAGATTCAGGATATGAATCAGATGCAGAAATCTACATACAAAACTACGGAAAACAATACCGATGTTGTTTTACTTTCGCCTACCGGTTCCGGAAAAACACTGGCTTTTCTGTTTCCGGTTCTTAGAAATTTAAAGAAGGAAGCAACTGGAATTCAGGCTGTGATTCTGGTTCCGGCCAGAGAACTGGCTTTGCAGATTGAGCAGGTATTTAAATCGATGGGTACCGATTTTAAGGTGACGGTTTGCTACGGCGGTCACGATAAAAAGATTGAAATGAACAATCTAAAAGAAGCTCCTGCTGTATTAATTGGAACTCCCGGTAGAGTTGCATATCACCTGAGAAATAATAATATTGAGGTAAAAACCATTAGAAATCTAGTTTTAGACGAATTCGATAAGGCTTTGGAGCTAGGTTTTCATGAAGATATGGAATATATTATTGAAAACATGTACAATCTTTATCAGAGAATCCTTACTTCAGCAACCTCGATGGATGAGATTCCGAAGTTTACTGGTCTGAAAGATGAAAAGACAATTGATTTCTTAAAATTGGGTGAAAATAAACCTGATATTCAGTTAAGAAAAGTAATGACGATTTCAGAGGAAAAGCTTGATACATTATTTCACTTAATCTGTAAAATCGGAAATAAAAGGACGCTGATTTTTTGTAATCACAGAGAAACCGTTGACCGTATTGCAGATTTGCTTTTGGATAAAGGAATTGCCAGAGAAACCTTCCACGGCGGTATGGAGCAGGATGAAAGAGAACGTGCCCTGCTGAAATTCAGAAATGATACGGCGAGAGTTTTGATCACGACCGATTTGGCTGCCCGTGGTTTAGACGTTCCTGAAGTTGAATCGATTGTTCATTATCAGTTACCCACGACAGAAGATGCATTCATTCACCGAAACGGCCGTACTGCGAGGATGAACGCTAAAGGTTTTGCTTATCTGGTAATGACAGAGGAAGAAAAGTTTCCTTTCATCAGAAAAGATACACCTGAAGAATCGGTGAAAGAATTTTCGAAAGTTCCTGCCAATCCGCCTTTTCAGACGGTTTACATTAGCGCCGGAAAAAAAGATAAAGTGAATAAAGTGGATATCGTTGGGTATTTACTGAAAAAAGGGGAACTGCAGAAAGAAGATTTAGGCCTGATTGAAGTGAAAGATACAACGTCATATGTTGCGGTTTCAAGAACCAAAGTGAGAGAATTGCTGAAAAAACTGAGCACTGAAAAACTGAAAGGCAAGAAAGTGAAAATGGAAGTGGCTTATTAGGCTGAGGCAAAGGTTAAGGCTGAGCAACGCAACCTTAACCTTAACCTTAACCTTAACCTTAACCTTAACTTATTTCATAGCAGACGTCTTAGTCGGCAAAGTGTACACAGATTTTGAAGCGGTAATAAACAGAATATTATTTTTTTCGCCGCCAAATGTTATATTTCCCGTCCAGTCTTCCGGAATTTTAATGTGATGCACTTTTTCGCCTTTGCTGTTAAAAACCGTCACGCCATCTCCAGTGATGTAAAGGTTTCCTTCTTTGTCCAGAGTCATTCCGTCAGAACCCATTTCGCAGAATAATTTCTTTTCAGATAATTTTCCGTCGCCTAAAATATCGTAAACATACGTTTTCCCGGCATCAATATCGGAGACATAAAGTTTTTTCTGGCTGACACTTCCGATAATTCCGTTAGGCTGAACGAAAGTTTCAAGCTTTGTAATTTTTCCATCTTTATTTCTGTAATACAGATTTTTCTCAGGAATTTCTACTTTGAAGTTCTCCCAATAATCTCTTTCGTACAGAGGATCTGTGAAATAAATTCCGCCATTTCCATCGAGCCAGAGATCATTAGGACCGTTTAATCTCTTCCCTTCAAAACCTTTGGATAAAACTTCTACTGATTTATCTTTACCGATTTTCCAGATTTCACCTTCGTTATCCGAACAGGTTATTAAATGATCATTATCGTCGAAGTAAGTTCCGTTGGCGCGACCTGTTTTATCTGAAAAAAGTTCGATTTTGTCAGTCTTCCAGTCCCATACATAGATTTTATCGTTGGGTTGATCGGTAAAATACACGTTTCCTGATTTGTCGGTTGCAGGACCTTCGGTAAATTTAAACTGATCTGAAATTAATTTCGGTTCGGTGTTTTCAAACATAGCATCGTATTTTGTTGATTTGCAACCTTGAAATACCAAAAACAAACCAACAAGCCCTGCCATCATTATATTTTTCATTCTTCTGAATTTAAAGTTTACAATTTACGATTTGTGAAGTGGTTTAAAAAATAATTATCTTTGAAAATTCAGTTTAAATCAAAAGAAGAGTTTCCTTTGAAAACTTTGTCAAAGTTATCAGCATAACGCATAAAACTTTGACAAAGTTGAGAACGGCAAGAGCTCAAAAGACAAAATTAAGGGAATGAAGATCAATTTACCAGACAAACTCTACTACTCCATTGGCGAAGTCGCCAAGGCATTTGATGTAAATACTTCATTGATAAGATATTGGGAGCAGGAATTCCCGATCATCAAACCTAAAAAAAATAAAAAGGGAAACCGCTATTTTACACCTGAAGACATTAAAAACCTTCAGATCATCTATCATTTGGTAAAAGAAAAGGGTTACACACTGGACGGTGCAAAAATCGCATTAACCACCAACTCTAAAATTTCTGAAACAGTAACCCTGATCGACAGGCTCGAATTTGTGAAAGCTGAATTATTAAAACTGAAAGATTCGCTTACAGAAAGGGATTCTGAATAATTCATGCATTTTTAAGTTAATAAATCATCATATATTGATTTTTGAATTAAAATAATTCTTAAATTTATTACATGGTGCGAAAAAAATATTATACAAAGATTGCAATTCTTGCAATGCTTTTGGCAGTACTGTCAATGTACAGTAAATACGCCGAAAGTACAAATGAGAAATTCCCTGAGCTTACTTTTACAACTGAAAATTCGGAGGAAATGCCACTTTCTGAATTTGATCCTAATGAATTATCGGCCGATCAGTGGCAAAAACTGGGATTTTCTGAGAAACAGACCGCTACAATTTTAAAGTATAAGGAAATTGTTGGCGGAAGATTTATTTCCAAAGAACAGCTCAAAAAATGTTACTCAATTTCTGAAGAAAAATTCAGTGCAATTGAAGCTTACATTTTACTTCCAGAAACGAATCAGGAAGGAAAGACTTTCACCTCTACCGACGGAAATTTCGTAAAGAAAGAACTCAGAATTTCAGGAAAATTCAATCCCGACCGTTACTCTCAGGCAGATTGGGAAGATATGGGATTTTCTGAGAAACAGGCTGGAGCGATTTTGAAATATAAAAATTATCTTGGCGGAAGCTTTGTAAGCAAAGAAAAATTTAAAGAATGCTTTATTATCAGCGATGAAAATTACGCAAAGCTGGAGCCTTATCTTATTCTTCCGGCAAAGACTCCGGACAATTTTGTGAAGAACAAATTTAAAAGAGATACCATCAGGGAAAAAATAAATTACAAGACGTTTGATCCCAACGAACTGGATCGGGAAGGCTGGCAAAAATTAGGATTTTCTGAAAAACAGGCGAATGTGATTGTCAATTACAAAGAAAGAAATTTAAAAGGGAGCTTTAAAAATCTTGAAGAAATAAAATCATGTTTCGTCATTAATGAAGATAAATTTAATGAAATGAAACCTTTCATCAGAATTTCAAATATAAAGTCTTCTGAAGCGAAAAAACCTGAAAGCAGTGCGACCGATTTTGCTAAAACAGATTTAAATTCAATCACATTCAAGCAACTTTTAGAATATGGTTTTGATGAAAAAGCTGCAGGATCAATGATTGGTTTCAGAAAAAAATTGGGTGGTTTTGTTACAAAAGAACAAATTTTGGAAACCTACAATATCGACAAAGAACTTACACAAAAACTGGTCAATACAGCTCCTTTGGATGTTTCTAAAGTTCAGAAATATTCACTTGCTGAAGCACCTGAAGAATGGCTGAAAAGTCATCCTTACTTTAAATATTCTGCGGATAAGATTATATATTTTAGAATGAGCAATCCTGACGATAAGAAAATCTGGAAATTCATCAAAGTAAAACCTGAATATGAAGCGAGGATGAGGCTGTATGTAAAATAAAACTGGCTTTAGATTTGATTCCATTTTAAAACTTAAAAATCAAATAGTATGATTTCGAAAATAATCTTATGCTTAGGCATTCTGCCAACAACGGCTTTTACAACTCCGGTTACTACTGATGCTACTTCGATATTTGAAGTCACCAGTCCGAAACAAGAAAAAATTCCGAAAACGGTTATTATTAAAACTAAAAAGTTTAAAATAAAAATTGACAAGCAACCCAACGGAAACTATCTTTATCAATCGTGGGGAGCCAATACGAAGATATCTGCTAAGCCAGCGATGATTATCTCTGACGGAGAAGTGATTCCGGATGGCTCAGGAGGAAACTATTATTTTGAATTTAATAACAACGGGACAATTTATCAGGTTTGGAGAAATTATTTAACAAACTCTACCCAAAAAGCACCTTACACACTAGTGGTCATCGACAGCAATGGTGAAACGATTGTGAGACAGGATGCGCAGGTGGTCAAAAATTAATTTAAAACAAAATCAAATAATAATTCCTAATTTCACGATTAGGAATTTTTTATTTTAATCATTCAGAATGGAATTTACAGTAAAAGCAAATTTAATCGACATCGTTGCAAAGGAAATTTTTCCCGCAGAAGTATCAATTATCAATCAAAAAATTGCATCAGTCAAAAGAATTGATGAAAAACTGCACACCTACATTTTACCTGGATTTATAGATGCCCACGTTCATATCGAAAGCAGCATGCTTGTCCCTTCAGAATTTGCCAGAATTGCTGTGAAACACGGTACTGTAGGAACTATTTCTGATCCACATGAGATTGCCAATGTCCTTGGAATTCCTGGTGTTGATTATATGATTGAAAATGCCCGACAGGTTCCATTTCACTTTTATTTTGGCGCTCCTTCCTGTGTTCCGGCTACAAATTTTGAAACAGCAGGCGCCGTGATTGATGCTAATGATATTGACCAATTATTAAGCAGAAAAGAAATCGTCTATTTAGCTGAAATGATGAATTTTCCTGGTGTCATTTATAACGATGAGGAAGTTTTAAAAAAATTAGAATCTGCAAAAAAACACAATAAACCTATTGACGGTCACGCTCCCGGATTAATGGGCGAAGGCATGAAAATGTATTTCGACGCAGGAATTACTACTGATCACGAATGTTTTGGTCACACCGAAGCTCTTGAAAAACTCAAACATGGTGTGAAAGTAATGATAAGGGAAGGAAGTGCGGCAAAGAACTTTGATACTTTGATTCCTTTATTGAAAGATTATCCCGACCAGATTATGTTTTGCTGCGACGACAAACATCCGGATAATCTGATTGAATCTCATATTAACGATCACGTAAAACGTGCTTTAAAAGCTGGTTATGATTTGTATGATGTACTTCGTGCGGCATCGCTCAATGTAATTCAACATTACAATTTACCGATTGGTTTATTACAGGTTGGTGACAATGCCGATTTTATTGAAATTGATAATTTGGATGATTTTAAAATTTTAAAAACCTACATCAAAGGTGAATTGGTCGCAGAAAACGGACAGTCATTCATTCAGTCGGTTGAAGCTCCAGTTGTCAATAATTTTAACTGCAGTTTAAAACAGCCTTCAGATTTTAAAATTAAAAGTGAAGGTGATTTAATTCGTGTGATAGAAGTACTGGACGGACAGTTAATTACACATGAATTCCAGACAAAATCTTTGGTAAAAGATGGTTTTGCAGAATCAAATATTGAAGAAGATGTTTTGAAAATAGCCGTGGTCAACCGTTACAATGATGCTCCTGTTGCCACAGCTTTCATTAAAAATATAGGTTTAAAAAGTGGTGCCATCGCATCCTGTGTGGCTCACGACTGTCACAATATCGTCGCTGTGGGAACGAATGATGATGATATCTGCAAGGCCGTCAATGCAATCATCAGAGCAAAAGGTGGAATTTCTTTGGCGACAGAAACGGAGGAAATGGTTTTGGAATTACCGATAGCCGGAATTATGACGAATCTCCCAGCCGAAGAAGTCGCTGAATTATATATTAAATTAGACCGAAAAGCCAAAGAACTGGGAAGTAAACTGAGAGCACCTTACATGAGTTTATCATTTATGGCACTTCTGGTTATTCCTGAATTGAAACTGAGCGATAAAGGTTTATTTAATGGCGGAACTTTTGAGTTTACTGATGTTTTTGTGAAATGAAGAATTTGATCCGTTAAGACAAATTAAGTTGTTACGTAAAATTATGCTTAACACTTTTTGAGTTACTGAGACAAATCATTAAGCCATATGCTTAAATCATTTTATTGATGCTTAACAGAACTTAAAAATTTAATGCTCTTAATGGTTTAAAATTACATAAACCATTAAGTACATAAAAAAACCACGGACAATATCCGTGGTTCAATTTTATAGATTGGTATTGTAATCCTAGTTATTGATATACTTCTCAAAAATTTTAGAAAAATCTTTCTGAGTGTATCTGTCGAAACTGTTGGTGTTCCATGCGAAAATATATTCGTTAATTGCTTTCAGTTCCTGACTTTTTGATACATTTTCCTGCTTTCCTGATGCTACACTTCCAATGGCTTTTAAAATACTGTCATTGGAAAAATTCAGTAAAGAATGATTGTGATGAACTTCCTGCTGAATCGCCAAAAGTGCTTTGTACAGATCTTTCAGCTGATCGATCTGACCTTTCGCAACGCTGATCATTAAAGGGACATTCCCGATGTTGAATGCAATTTCAGCATCCAAATCGATGGTTCCCGCAGTTTGTAAAGTCACATTTGAAAAAGGAAATTGGTAGTATTCATATCTTCTTAGAATTCTTTTTCTGTCAATCGCACTTGCACCGTCAATGTGGATCAATGCTCTATTTGTAAAGCAATATTCGTCTCTACGGGATTTAATCAGAAAAAAAATTTTCTCATTGTCTTCAGACAAAATATAATCATCAGAATCTACTTTGTCATAATCCTGAGCGGGAATGATTTTACCTATATCTCCCAATCCCAGAGCTTCGGCAGCTAATTTTTTAAACATAATTTATTTTAATTTGTAGTTTATTGAAGGATAAAATTAAGAAAATAAGTGAAATAAAATATAAAGTAAGAATAATTTTAATATCGTACATAATTTGAACACAGAGCGCACGGAGTTTTTGCCTTTCTAATTGCTTTTAAGGCTCACAAAGGCGTTAACACTTAAATAAGGTCACAGAGATTTTGTGATTATTCATATTAATGATTGTAGAAATCTTTTCAAAACAAAAAACCACAGACGAATCTGTGGTTTTATGAAATTACTTAATAACTTCTTTCGGATAAAATTTTGTACTTAGAGGTCCAGTTAAGCTTACTCTATAATAATCAACATAACCATCTTTTTCACCATCATTATATTTCTGCAAAAGTCCTACATTTTTTCCTAAAATTAATTGTGAAGAAAACAACTTTCTTTTGACGCCCTCCAAATCAATTATTTCCATATATTGAATATCAGATTCTTGAACGCGTTGCTTTTCGCCACTTTCAGAAATAGTAAGAATACTTCCTACATAAGTCTCTGCATAAAATTTCTTATGAGTAACGTAACCAATATTTTGCACTCTTGTACTTATAGTATCTTTACGACCTACTAAAACATATCTTGCAGGAAAATGTCTATCTTTATATTTGAATGTCTTTTGACTATACGACAAAATAAAAAATAATAGACAGACTAGACTGATTACTTTTTTCATTTAAACAGCTATATTTTAAATGTGAATCACTTCACCATAAGCAGCTGCAGCAGCTTCCATAATCGCTTCAGAAACCGTTGGGTGCGGGTGAATAGATTTGATGATTTCGTGACCTGTAGTTTCCAGTTTTCTTGCAACAACAGCTTCAGCAACCATGTCGGTAACGCCTTCGCCAATCATGTGGCAACCTAACCATTCGCCATATTTAGCATCGAAAATTACTTTGATGAAACCGTCAGTATTTCCGTTGGCAGTCGCTTTTCCACTTGCAGAAAGAGGGAATTTACCCACTTTGATTTCATACCCTTTTTCTTTAGCCTGCTTTTCAGTAAGACCAACTGAAGCAACTTCAGGGTGACAGTAAGTACATCCGGGAATATTGCCGTAGTCGATTTTCTCAACGTGCATTCCTTTGATTTTTTCTACACAAGTAATACCTTCAGCAGAAGCAACGTGTGCCAAAGCCTGAGTTGGGATGATATCTCCGATGGCGTAGTAGCCAGGAACTGAAGTTTCGTACCATTCGTTGACCAAAACTCTTCCTTTGTCTGTCTGGATGCCCACTTCTTCAAGACCGATGTTCTCGATGTTTGCAGCGATTCCAACAGCTGATAGGAGGATGTCAGCTTCAAGAGTGATATTTCCTTTTTCTGTTTTTACAGTCGCTTTCACACCGTTTCCGCTTGTGTCTACGCTTTCAACAGATGCGTTGGTCATAATTTCGATCCCTGTTTTTTTCAAAGATTTCTCTAAGTGTTTTGAGATTTCTTCATCTTCCACAGGAACGATGTTTGGTAAGAATTCAACAACAGTTACTTTCGTCCCCATTGTGTTATAAAAATCAGCAAACTCAACACCGATAGCTCCAGAACCTACAACGATCATAGATTTTGGCTGCTCAGGAAGAGACAATGCCTGTCTGTATCCGATTACTTTTTTACCGTCTTGAGGCAAGTTTGGCAATTCTCTAGAACGTGCTCCGGTAGCCAAAATAATGTTGGTTCCAGTATATTCAGTTACTTTTCCGTCTTTATCAGTCACAGAAACTTTTTTACCTTTCTGTACTTTTGCAGTACCAAGAATTACGTCGATTTTGTTCTTTTTCATCAAGAACTCGATTCCTTTGCTCATTTTAGAGGCAACACCACGGCTTCTCTGGATTACATTTGGAAACTCAAAGCTTGCTTCCACTTTGTTTAAACCATAATCTTCAGCGTGATTGATGTAATGAAAAACCTGAGCCGACTTCAATAAAGCTTTTGTAGGAATACATCCCCAGTTAAGGCAGATTCCTCCTAAATTTTCTTTCTCGATAATTGCAGTTTTAAAACCCAACTGTGCTGCTCTGATTGCTGTAACATATCCACCAGGACCACTACCGATGACAATAATATCGTAATTCATTAGCTTAAAATTTTTATGCGAATTTAAGGAAAAATATTGGATTTGTATGTCTAAACAGATGGATATGACTATGCTTTGGAAAAAGTCATGAGATTTTTATTATAATGCAAAAAAGAGAACACTTTCGCATTCTCTTTTTTATATTTTTAATTCGTTTAAAAGATTAATCCCTAAAATTATCTTGCCGCTCTCAGCAGTTTTTTTTCATTCTGATATCTCAGGTTTAAGGCTCTTAACTGTTCATTTTTCATTTTCTTAGTAGCCACCGGATGATTCATAATCATTTTCTTTTCTGTTCGATATCGTTTATCAAGTTCACTCGATTTGCTGTTTGTCAATTGAGTTTTTGACGGATGTGGCGGTGCAGGCGGTCTTGGCGGACGTTTCTGACCATAAGCATTGAACGATAATCCTAGTAAAAGAATGGTTGATATCAATAACTTTTTCATGACGTTTAACTTTTATCATTAAAATAGTACAATTTTAATTGGTTATAAGCTGAATCTTACATATTTCATACCACAAAATTTGATATAGTTTTTTGAATTGGATTGATATAAATTTTACTTTTTAGAATGTGCCACTCTCCACACAATTCCGCTGACATCATCAGCAACCAAAAGAGATCCGTCGGCAATTTGCAAAACACCTACAGGTCTTCCGTACACGTCACCTTTCTCTTCATTCGCTATAAATCCAGTTAAAAAAGGTTGATACGGTCCTGAAGCTTTTCCATTGGCAAAAGGCACAAAAGCTACCTGATATCCGACTAAAGATGATCGGTTCCAAGATCCGTGCTGTCCGATAAATGCGCCGTTTTTATATTTTTTAGGATATTGATTTCCAGTGTAGAAAGTAAGTCCTAATGATGCCGTGTGCGATCCCAACGGAACATCCGGAACAATGGTTTTTGCAACCAAATCAGGCTTCTCACCTTTCCTTCTTGGGTCTTCATTTTTTCCGAAGTAAGCATATGGCCAGCCGTAAAACTGATCTCTTTTCACACTGGTCAGATAATCCGGAACGAGCTCGTCACCCAATTCATCTCTTTCATTTACAACCGTCCAAAGCTCTCCGGTGGAAGGATTCCAGCTCATTCCGACAGGATTCCGAAGTCCGGCTCCGTAGATTTTTTCTCCGCTTCCGTCAGGATTGACTTCCAGAATATTAGCTCTTCTAACTTCATATTCCATCCCGTTCTCGCCAACGTTACTTCCGGAACCAACGGAAATATAGATTTTAGACTGATCTTTATTGGCAATTAAATTTCTTGTCCAGTGATTGTTGTAACCTCCGGCCGGCAAATTAACAATTTTCTTTCCGGCCTGGGTAATTTTCGTATCACCTTCTTTATATGGATAAACCCAAAGTCCATCGGTGTTGGCAACATAAAATTTATCTTTAATAATCAGCATTCCATACGGCTGATTTAGATTATCCAGAAAAACAGAAGAAGATTCTGCAACTCCGTCTTTGTTGGAATCTCTGTATAAAATAATACGGTTGGCTGATTTTCCTCCGACTTCAGCATCGCTTTTTCCGCTGATATCATTTTTAATTTTTTCGGTTTTTGTTCTTTCAGAGTTGGAAAGGACGACAAAAATGTCCCCATTTGCAGCCTGAATCATGTTTCTCGGACTTTTGATATTTTCGGCAAAACGGGTCACTGTAAATCCTTTAGGAGCTGTCGGAGCCTTTCCTGCAGGCCATCCGATGACGTTACTGAATTTATTTTTGGCACCTTTCTCGTCGGGTGCAGGAAGTTTTATAGTATCTGTTTTGGTAACGACTTCGGTTTCTGAAGTATTCTGATTTTTATTTTCTTTACAGCTGAAGAACAGCACTGCGACTGCCGGTAGAAGATATTTTTTCATAAAATAATGATGTGATGTGTTAAATATTTTGCCTCAAAAATTGCAAAAACCGTTCCCTAAAAAGAAAACGGTTGCAAAATGATGGATTAGATTTCTATATAATTTTTTATTTAACGCAAAGTCAGACAAGAATTTTAAATCTAGGTCGTTATTAAGTTATACAAAGGCATAAACTTAATCAGAAAATACTATTTTTTATCATTACAGCTACTCTTCAGATTTAATCCAAAACATTATTCAACCTCAATATTTTGCTTTAAAGGAAGATTTTTTGATGAATTTCCGACCATAATTCTATACGCTCCCTTTTCCACAATCCAGTTCATTTTTTCATCTAAAAACTGCAACTCTTTTACCGGAATTTCAATTGAAATTTCTTTGGATTCACCGGATTTCAGATACACTTTCTGAAAACCCTTCAGTTCCAAAACAGGTCTTGAAACAGAAGCCAACAAATCTTTTATATAAAGCTGAACCACCTCACTTCCTGCTTTTGAACCTGTGTTTTTAACTTTGACCTTTGCAATGACCGTCTCATTTTCTTTAAATTTTAATTTATTTAAATGCAAATCAGAAATTTCAAAAGTGGTATAACTTAAACCGAATCCAAACGGATACAACGGCTCCCCGCTCAAATCGTGGTAATCATTTCCGCGACCCGTCGGATGGTGGTTGTACGTCAAAGGCAGCTGACCCTCCTCAACCGGAAACGTGATGGGCAATTTCCCTGAAGGATTTTCTGCTCCGAAAAGCACATTTGCCACAGCATTTCCGCCTTCTTCGCCGGGATACCAGACATCCAGAATGGCTCCGACTTTATCCTTCCAGTCTGTCGTTTTTATGGCAGAACCGCCCACCAAAACTACGGTTGTCGGTTTATTTAATTTGGAAACTTCATTAATAAATCCTTCCTGATTTCCCGGCAGACTCAGTGAAGAACGATCCTGAAATTCACCTTCATGAATTCCGGCTGTCACAATGATGTAATCTGAATTTTGAGCAAGTTTTAAAGCCTCATCAAAATCTTTTTGATAATCTTTTAAACCATAATTCCAGACCAATTCGATGTTGGCCTCACCTCTGTTTTCATGGAATTCAATGCTAATATCATATTTCTGAGCTTTAATTAAATCAATATCAATGGTTTTGGTTGAATAACTCAGCTTTTCCCAGTTGTCGATGACTAATTTTCCATTTAAATATAATCTGAAACCGTCATTCCCACGAAGTCCTAATTTATATTTTCCTGAATCTGGAGCTTCCAGTTTTCCTGTCCAGCGAACGCTGTAACTGTCTGGCTGCAGTTTTTCAGGATTTGGGGAATATAAAGTCCATTTGAAATTGATCTGTTCATCCTGCTTTTCAAATACGGGATTTCCTTTTAAATCAGGATTGGAAAAGTAAAAACCTTTCAAACCTTTTTGATTTTCTGAAGATAAAAATTCGGAAGGAACGGTTGTAAAATTCTTTAAATTCCAGTCAATTCCTTTTGAATAGGTGATCTCAATATTTTTATTTTTAACGAAATTTTTAATTCCTTCCAAAATACTCACCTTTTTATTCCCGGGTCCGGAATAACCGCCCAGTCTCGCGTCCACAGCATCAGTTCCTACAATTAAAATCTTTTTTACTTTGTCTGAAATTGGAAGCGTCTGATGATTGTTCTGAAGCAAAACAAAAGATTCAATTGCTGTTTTTTCTGCCAAAGGTTTGTGATTGATCTTCTTTAATTCATCAATACCTTTTTTAGAAACATAAGGATTTTCAAAAAGACCGAGTTCAAACTTTGCTCTTAAAACTCTTGCCACTGCATCATCAATTCTTTCCTTTGAAATTCTGCCATCCAAAAACGGCGGCATAAACAATTTATAATGCTGATATTCTGTCTGGAAAATAACATCGAGTCCTGCATTAATCGCCTGTGCAGAAGCATCGTCGTAATCTTTTGCCGTATAGTGCAGAACGTTGGCACCGCCCACCGCACTGGCATCGCTGATGACAAATCCTTTAAAATCCCATTCTTTCTTTAATTTTTCAGTCAGCAACCAGTGATTGGCCGTTGAAGGTCTACCATCCAACAGATTATAGGAAGTCATCACCGAACGGCTTTTCCCCTGTTGAAAGGCTTTTTGGAATGGAACCAAATGCGTTTCCTCCAAATATCTTTTGCTCCAGTGAATTGGATAGGAATCTCTTCCGCCCTCACCCACATTGGCTAAAAAATGTTTCGGAGTGGTAATAATCCCCATATTTTCAAAAGAACTCACGAAATTCACGCCCATTACCGAAGTCAGAAACGGATCTTCACCATACGTTTCCTCTGTCCTTCCCCATCGTACATCATTCGCAAGATTCACCACGGGAGTCAAGATCTGACGGATTCCCCGCAGTTTTGATTCTTTTGCAATCGCCGTCGAAACTTCTTTCATCAAATCAGGATTAAAGGTCGCCGACAAACCGATTGCCTGTGGAAAAGCAGTCGCTCCTTCCCGCATCAGTCCGTGTAAAGCTTCATCAAATGGAATAATTGGAATTCCCAGTCGGGATTCTTCAACGAAATATTTTTGAATGGCGTTGATCTTTTTTGCCAGTCTTTCCGCGTCTTCGTTCGCATTGTATTTTAACAACTGCCCGGCAACTCCACCGCCCTGATTTCCCGCACTCACCTGCAATCCGAAAATTCCATGGGAATATTGACCTTTCGGAACGTTGTCCAAATCACCGGGAATCATGAAGCACTGCCAGAATTTTTCTTCGGGCGTCATGCGTTTCAGCAAGTCCTGAACTCTGGTTTCTACCGGTTGTTTTGAATCTTTGTACAGCGGTTTTTGAGCTGAAATAAATGTTGTGCTCAAAAATGAGAATACTATAATTTTAAATCGAAGTTTAAAATGCATTGCTAATTTTTATTTTAATGATTGTTCTTTTGTCTTGAAACAAAAGAACCAAAAGTTCAAGACTTGAAACTCTCCGCTAAAATTTTGAAAAACTTCCTAAAATTTCCAAAACTCGGGCGGGAAAAATATTTTTCATTTTAAGATTAATCTTTGCCGCCACTCAAACATTGGAAATTTCTTAACGGAATTTTTTCAAAATTTCTTAACGCTACGATTTCCTATGTCGTTTTAAAGCAGTTAGAATCAACTATTTCATTATTTGAATTACGGTTGAATATTTCAATTGAGTTTTTTCTTTAGGTAAAGTAACTTCAATTGAATTACCTGATTTTTTCCATTGAGTTTTATTTTTTAAACCTAAAACTTTTAATGATTTTGGTTTAAACTTTTCCGGAATTGTAAAGATTAACGTTGACGGAGACTCATAGGTTGATTGATCATTTAAGTGAAAAACATTCAGCGTTTTACCGTCTTTGCTTTGGGTATAATAAAAATTCCCATCGTGGTATGGTGCCACTGCTCTCGTTGCAAAAACCGCCGATTGATTATGATCCATCCAGCCCGAAATTTCTTTTAATCTTTCATAAACGATGGCATCGTAATCGCCATTTGGTCCGGGAGCGATGTTCATCAGATAATTTCCACCCCGGGAAATGATTTTCACCAAAGTTTCAATAATTTTCTGAGATGATTTGTAATTGTCATTTGGAACGTAGGAAAAAGAATCACCCATCGTGATGCAGCTTTCCCACGGAATTGAAAGTGCTTTTTCAGGAACAGCCTGTTCGGGCGTTACATAATTTTCCCACTTTCCGGGAACCGTGCGGTCTACGACGATAATTCCGGGTTGATTTTTTCGCGCCATCGTTCCGATTTTGTCCATGTCGATGTCCTGTTCGACCTTGATGGTTCTTTGCCATTCCACATTTTGGTCGATGGTGTGAAACGGACGAACCCAGCCTCCATCGAGCCAGAGAATATCTATTTTACCGTAATTGGAAGTGATTTCGTTGAGTTGGTTGAAAGTGAAATTTTTAAAACTGTTCCATCTTTCAGGATATTTTTTCGGATCATAATTTACATTCCGGTCTTTCGGTGGAAAATACGGCCACCAGTAATTATCAGAATGCCAATCGGGTTTTGAAAAATAAGCTCCGATTTTAAAGCCCTCTTTTCTGAATGTACTGAAAATTTCCTCCGTCACATCCGCCTTGGGATTTTTGGAAAAAGGAGTGTTTGAAGAAGTTATTTTATAATCAGATTCTTTGGTATCAAACATCGCAAAACCATCGTGGTGCTTGGTCGTAAAAACGACATATTTCATTCCCGCCTTTTTCGCCGCATCTGTCCATTTTTGTGGATTAAACTGAGTGGGATTGAATGTTTTCTGCAGATTTTCGTATTTTTCTACGTATTCATTGTACGATTTTCCATGTTCAGGTTTTCTTTGGGTCCACGATTCGTCTTCCGGACAAAGGCTCCAGCTTTCCACAATTCCCCATTGACTGTAGGTTCCCCAATGCATGAAGAGTCCGAATTTTAAATCCTGCCAGTTTTCAAGATTCTGAATAACAAGTGGATCGGTGGGTTTTTGGTAGCCATCTGAAACATTGTGTGCCTGTGAGAAAAAGGTGGATGAAAGTAATAAGGATGAGAGAAAGAGCGTTTTCGTTTTTGGCTTGGTGAACATGAAGTTTAGTTTTTGCTAAAATAATATTTAACCGGAAATTTTCTACCACAAAAGGCATAAAAGTTTTTTGACACATAGTCACATTAGTTTTAGTTTAAGTGATTGAGAATATTTTAGAGCACATTAGATTAAAAATCATAGATTTTTTGTGGGAGTGCAAAACAGGCAGAAAATCAGGACAGAAAATACTTATAAAATAACCACAAAAGGCATAAAAGTTTTTTTGACACATAGTCACATTAGTTTTTAGTTTAAATGATTGTGAATATTTTAGAGCACATGAGATTAAAAATCAGAGATTTTTTGTAGGAGTGCAAACCAGGCAGAAAATCAGGACAGAGAATATCTAAAAAAAAGCACAAAAGTTTTTTGACACATAGTCATATTAGTTTAAGTTTGAATGATTGAGAATATTTTAGAGCACATTAGATTGAAAATCTGAGATTTTCTGTGAGCGTGCAAACCAGGCAGAAAATCAGGACAGAATACCTAGAAAATAACCACAAAAGGCATAAAAGTTTTTTGACACATAGTCACATTAGTTTAAGTTTAAATATTGAGAATATTTTAAAGCACAGGAGATTAAAAATCAGATTTTTTATGGGAGTGCAAATCTGGCAGAAAATCAGGAGATAGAATACCTAAAAATAACCACAAAAGACACAAAAGTTTTTGACACATAGTCACATTAGTTTAAGTTTAAATGATTGAGAATATTTAGAGCACATAAGATTGAAAATCTGAGATTTTCTGTGAGAGTGCAAATCAGGCAGAAAATCAGGACAGAGAATATCTAAAAAAAAGCACAAAAGTTTTTTGACACATGAGTCACATGAGTTTTTAAGTTTAATGGATTGAGAATACTTTAGAGCACATAAGATTAAAAATCAAAGATTTTTTTGTGGGATTGTTTACTTGAGTTTTTTAAGTAAAACAGAAATCTGTGAGGGTAGAAACACTCCTGTTTTAATTAAAACAGAAAACTGTGAGAATACAAATACGTGTGTTTTGACTAAAATGGAAATCCATGTGAATACAAACAGTCCTGTTTTAATTCTAATAGAATAATGTGAAAGGACAAACAGTCTTGTTTTAATTTAAACAGATTTGTGTTTTAAGACAAACACCTCTGTTTTAACTCTCGCACGATTGCAAGAAAGGAAAAACACACTTGTCTAAATTAAAATTAGATTGATTTTTAGTTAAAACATTACTGTTTGGACTTAATGTAAACTGATTTTAAGTACAAACATACTGGTTTGGACTCAATGTAAGTTTTATTTGCATAAAAACACATCTGTTTGGACTTAAAATAAAATTTGTTTGAATACAAATATTCCGAGTCCACCCTTGGCTCTTCTTACTTTTTACTTGATTCTTAATGATGGGTGTTTTTACTTTTTCCTTGTCTCTTCCAATAGATACTTCTTCATTCTCACTTCAATTTCTGAGCCTTCAGCAAGCATTACTGACAAAGGTTTCTGATGATTGAGACATTCGAAATCTTTTCCGTAGACCTGTTTGAAATCTATTTCAAGCTGGTGGTTTTTCACCATATACCATTCCCATTTCGGGTGGCAGACTTCGTATTCGGAAGTTTTTTGTCCTCTTTTGGTAAAACCCCAGTAGTGTTCTGTGATAAATTCAAATTCGGACTCATCTTCCATCGTTCGGGAGGTGCTTTCGGCAGTGATTTCCATGGAGTACCAGTCTTTGTCTTTCCATGAATATTTTACAATCAGATCATCTTCGCTGTAATGCATCTGGTTTTTCATTTTCATGGTTTTGTAATTTTCTTTGTAAACCGAATTGGCAACGATGCTCAAGGCATATTTCGGCACAATTTCTTTGATGAAAACTACGCCTCTCTTCCACTCATTACCTTCTTTTTTCTTCACATAAAATCTCAGGTTCACCTCTTCGAAATTTCTGTGAAAAGGAATCGGCAGTCCGAGCAGTTTGGTATTGAGAAACATAAATCCTACCAGACTTACGTAACATTTATCTTTATAGAAATCTAGTTCGGTGCCTTTGGGAAGGTATTTTGTAAGAATTTCGGGATCTATTTCGTAGTTGATGATGGCTAATTTTCGCCATTCGGCCTGGAGGAATTTCATTGATTTGAGATTTGAGATTTGAGATTTGAGATTTGAGATTTGAGATTTATTGTTCAGCGGTGATTTTGATCAATTTATTGCGTTCGATGAGAAATTTAGTCATATAATTTTTCAGAAAAAAATAATTAAACAATTTACCAAAAATTCCAAAGGGAGATTCAAATTCTAAAATATCTGTCATCACTGTGTTGCTGCCGTCCTGCCTGAAAATATGCTGATGTCTAAAGGATTTAAAAGTTCCTTTCAGCATAATATCTGTAAAATGATACGGCTTTTCCATTGCTGTAATTTTTGACGTATGGGTTTGTACAACTCCTAAATGTTTTGCCCTCCAGGTTACTGTTTCTCCCAATTCAATCAAACCTGAAGTTCGGCCAGCGATGGCCACTTCTCCGGTTTGGAAAGTGGATTTTTGGTGGAGATCTATGTCTCTTGCCAGATCGAAAACTTTGCGGATATCGGCTTTGATAAAGGTTTCCAAATGAATTGTGGACATTGATTTTAATTTTTAAATTGATGAAATGATACTGACATTTGTTGATAGGATTGCATCCTATCCTCTATTATGCCGTCCCGTTGGGACTTTTATGTTTGTTTTAAAACGTTTGTTTTTTACTCCGTTCCGGTAAAACTTTATCTATTCTTTCTGCCAGTTCAGGTAATTTGATGGTCGGTACAGCGGGAAAAAGATGGTGTTCCATATGATAAAACATGCTGAAAGTCAATTTATTTTTCCAGAATCCACGTTGGGTTCTTGCAATATTTGGGTTGTCGTGAGTATCGTGATGCACCGTCCAGACTGCAAAAAATGCCATTAAAAGTTCTCCGAAAAACATAACTGCGATATGATACAACAGGAAATCTATTTGAACATAGAGTGCTACAGAAATAAAAACTAAAATTGAAACCAACTCAAAAATCAAATTTCTTCTATAGTTTTTATTTGCCAGTTTAAAAGTCATCCAATGAATTAAAAACATATGTTTCGGGCCGTATAAAATCGCCTGAAACCATTTCATTGAAGCAGATTTCCCTTCATAATCGTCATCGGAAAGACAATATTTATGATGTCTGATATGATTAAATTTTACAGCATGAATCGATGCCAACATTGAGATACTGTTTAAATACATCGACAGCCAGGTCAGGAATTTTCCTGTGCCCAATGAATTGTGAAAGCCGTTGTGAACCTGCCTCAGAGCGGTCAGAAAATAAAATCCGGAAAACGGAAGCGCTGCCCAGTAATATCCTTTGTATGCGAAAAATAAGGAGATTAAAAGCCAAGGCAGACTGATGTTGTTTTCAATCAACATCTCTTTTGTTGAAAGAGAGCGCAGGTCTTTCCACTCAACTTTTTTTGTCAGTTCCAAATGATTCATTTTTTTTGAGTTTTAAAGGTTAATCTTAAATAAACATACAACACATTCATTCCAAAATTATCTCTGAAATGGCTGGAAGACAGATCGGTTTCAAATCTTAGATCTTTTAAAATATTCTATAATCATGGTTGAACACAGCAATTTGATTTTATAATTTAAGTTTTCTGATTTTTTACTGATTTGTGCAGATAAAATAAATAGCATATTAAAAAATAATAATAAATAAATCCGGTGTAAATGCTCAGCTGGAGCCAAATACTTTCTAGTAAATGCAAAAATTTAAACTTTGAATTTTCGTACAGAATATACATCCAAAAAGAAGAGGAAAACAGCAGATAAAAATAGAAAAACAGTCCATTTTTGCGATTCATTATCAATCGTACTATCATGCTTGCCACTTGTAACAGGGATATGTATAGAAATGCTCTAATAAAAATAAGGAATTCTTTAGTGACAAAACCTTGCACAGCAAAACCTAAAAGTAAAATTATAAATCCAAAAATCTGAATTTTATAATCAATTTTCAGGATAGTTTTCATGGAGATTTGTTTTAAATTTTGGACTACAGACTAAAGCTTTAATAATGGATTTTTTAATTTATCCCGGCAATACAACAGATAAAAAAAGGCCATGACAGGACTGGTTAACAAGCCATAAAACGGGATTATAAAAAGCGCGTCAATAGTGATATAAAATTTTTCAAGCAAAAGTACGAGCCAAATTGGTAAAATCATTATTCCATAAATTTTGATAAAAAGGTCTTTCCAGAATCCCAGAATGATCTTAACAAAATAGCTAGCCAGCTGGAATCCTCCGACCACGAAATAAAATTTAAACCAAACCTGAACAAATCCATTCTGTAACAGTGAATTGATCAAAGCAAAGATGATATATCCGAAGAACACGGTAATTTGAACGTAGTAATCAATTTTCAGCAAAGTTTTCATGGCGTTTAACCTTAAAAGTTAATTCTCTTCGTTTTTCCTCCGAAGTAAAAAATGAGGAACAGATGAACGATTAGATTTTTCATTATATTAAATTTTAAAATTACAGTTGAGAAATTTCTTCAGTTTGCACTTTGTCTTTATTCATTGCATGTTTGCGACCTTTTAAGAAAAGTAACAAGTTTAGAAGCATCATCACTCCTAAATAAATAGAGAATCCGCCGATTTTTTTGCTTAATGCTACGACCAGTCTTTCAACAGTTTCAATCTGAAAAAATTCAATGATACAAAGGGCAAAACCAAGATTGAGAAGGTAAAATCCAATTTTGAAAAGTGAGTTGGTTGCCATAGCGATGTCCTGTTTCTGATGAAAAATATCAATCATAAAGGTTTTGGAATTTTTAAACAGAAACTGTGAAACCAGCACGGTAAGTGTGATTACAATTGGCAGGTAAATCATGTACGCTGAAAAATTGTACGTTTGAGTAAGGATGGTTGCTGTCATGATAATTTATTTTATTGTTAATTTTTTTCTTAGAATATAAAGTGTAAACAAATTGATAAAATGTAATGCACAAAGGATTAAAACGATGGTTCCGATGCGGTTGGAAACAGTGTACAGCAATTCTTCGATGCTTGAAACTGTGCCCCAGAAACTCAAACTGATGGAAATATAACCCAAATTAACTAAGTAGTAACTTCCGAGCAGAATTCTATTGACGGTGAGGCAGAAATCTTTGTCCTTGATGAGATATTCCAGATACAGTTTCCCTGAGTTGAAGCATCTTCTGCCCACATCAACCGTGATGTACGAGGTGATGGTGAGGAAAATAATGTATGAAATAATGTTAAACATTTTATAGTTATTATAGTTTCAATAATTTTTGAAAGATATTTTTAAATAAAAAAGATTAGTGATTAATCTTTGTTTCGTCTGATAACTTTTTAATGTTGATAAATCCGTAAATCAGATAATACAAATTGAAAAGTACACCACCGATTCCCAAAAATTTAAATATAATTTCTTCGCCAAAATCAAATTTGTAGAGCACAAAAGTCATGACGAAAAATACTACAATGCCGTAGAAATAATATTTGTTGAATGGGCTTTCAACTATAGAAAGTCTGATAAAAAAACCTAATAAATTACCAACTCCAATAAAGAATAATGCCAGAAGAAAATCATTTTGTAAATATTGATAAGTAACACACAGAGTACTTCCAATACCTAATAAAATTTGAAAGACCAATTCTGTAACTAAAATTTTGAGTTTCATGATTTAAATTTTTAGCAGTTCAGAAATTTTATTTACTATACTTTCAGTAATTTTTGAAAGTTAATTCGAAATAAAAAAGGGATTTTGAAGTCCTTTTTATTTCAATAAGTTGGTGATTTTTCCTACCAGCCAGTGATCATCGCTTTTGATTGCAAGATCCATAATATTATTAATTTTGCTGGTCACACTGCTGAAATCATCCATCAGTTTGATAAATTCTTTAGCTTCTGCAGAATCGTTGTCTTCTATATTTTTTAATTCCTCCAGAAAAGCAACTACCGGTTCAATTTCTCTCTTTCTACGTTCTTTCGTAATTTGTTTAAACAAAAACCAGACATCTTTTTCTGCAGTAAAATATTCTTTCCGGTCGCCTTTGATGAACTCTTTTTTCACGATTCCCCAATCCATTAGTGCCCGGAGGTTCATGTTGGCGTTTCCTCTTGAAATTTGTAACAATTCCATTACCTCATCGGTGGAAAGTGGTTTTCCGTTGGCCAAAAGCAGAGCGTGAACCTGCGCCATTGTCCGGTTGATTCCCCAACTCGTTGCGAATGTTCCCCAGGTTTGGATGTATTTTTCTTTGGCTTCTGAAAGTTGCATCTTAGTTTTATTAAAATTTCTATTACAAATATAATAATAGTTTTTGAATTTTCAATAATATTTGAAAGTTTATTTTAAACAAAAACAGACATCTGTGTAAATGTCTGTTTTATATCTCTATTTTTGAATTGCTTTATAACTTTGAACAAGTCTTATGAACTCTGACCTGAAGCCTTCTTCGTCTTTATTTTTTCCTTCTTTTGCAAGATCTTCAATTTTATTTAAATCCCTTTCTTTAATCAGTTTTGATTCTCTTAACACCAATCCGAACCAAGCAACAGCGGAGGCAAATTTATAGTCCGGACTTGATTGCTCCAATAATTCGGGTGAGTTTTTAACTACTTCTATGATTTCTGTACTTACATCACCGTCTGGTTTTTTGTATCTGAATTTTACGGTCGCCAATTCTTCAGCAAAATTTTGATTATTTACTGTCGAAGAATATTTTAGTTTATTTTCTTTCGGAGCGAATGCAGAGTTTACATTTACCGGAATTATTTCATACAAAGCCGTTACCGTATGACCACTACCCAATTCTCCAGCATCAATTTTATCATCTGTAAAATCTTCATTTCTTAATTTCCTGTTTTCATAACCAATTAACCGATAAGACTTTACAAATTTTGGGTTAAATTCGATCTGAATCTTTACATCTTTTGCAATTGTGTACATACTTCCTGCGAATTCCCTTCCCAGGAACTTATTGGCTTCCTGTAGATTGTCGATGTAGGCATAATTTCCATTTCCTTTATCAGCTAAAGTTTCAAGTCTGTTGTCTTTATAATTTCCCATACCGTAACCGAGACAGGTGAGGAAAATTCCGGTTTTTCTTTTTTCCTCGATTAAAGTTTCAAGCCCTTTTTCAGATGAAATTCCGACATTAAAATCGCCGTCTGTTGCCAAAACAACACGATTATTTCCTCCTTTGATGAAATTTTCCTGAGCCAGTTTATAAGCCAATTCAATTCCCGCCCCTCCTGCTGTACTTCCACCTGCTTGAAGTTGATCCAAAGCTTTCAAAATAGTTTCTTTTTCTGCTGCCGAAGTTGGTTCTAAAACTGTACCTGCACTTCCTGCATAAACTACAATTCCCACTTTATCCTGAGGTCTCAGCTGATCTAATAGAAATTTAAATGAAGATTTTAAAAGAGGAAGTTTATTTTCGTCACTCATCGATCCTGAAACATCAATCAAAAAAATAATATTGGAATTTGGTAAATTTTCCATCGCAATATTTTTTCCCTGAAGGCCGATTTTTAGTAATCTATGATTGGGATTCCATGGCGAATCGCTGTATTCTGTATTGATCGAAAATGGTTTTTTACTTTTGGGTTGTGGATAATCATACTTAAAATAATTCATCATTTCTTCTACTCTCACGGCATCTTTATCGACTTTGCTTCCGTAGTTGATCATTCTTCGGATATTAGAATAAGATGCATTATCAACATCAATTGAAAATGTAGAAACCGACTGATTTTTAGCTAGTTCAAAAGGATTTTCAACCAAGGAATTGTATTCTTCATCTGTATTACTGATTAGATGAGTTCCTTTTTTGCCTTTAATAGTTGTTATTTTCTTTCCATAAACTTTTTTATCTGTAGCAGATTTTGGTTGTTTTACAGGTTTTGAGAGCTTACTACGCTTATTCTGTGCTCCAGTGACCGCAACATTTTCTAGTGAACTTTCAATCTCATAAGCAACGTTTGCTTTTGGTTTCGGGCAGCCATTATATTCAGGCATTCCGGGAACTGTGGGACAGGCATCATCTTTATCTAAAATACCATCACCATCTGTATCAGGCCACGGACAACCGTTATTCTCTGCCGGTCCCGCAACCGTAGGACAGGCATCATCTTTATCGACAATTCCATCACCGTCAGTATCTGGCCATGGGCAGCCGTTATTTTCAGCAGGACCAGCAATTTCGGGACATTGATCAACTTTATTAGGAACATTATCCTGATCTTTATCTTTTCTTACACTCAGTGGCTTTGTATCTGATGTATTTGCTGTTTTACAGCCTTGTAAAATCATCAAACTTAAAATGATAATATTTATTTTTTTCATAGTGTTATAATTTTCCTCTTATTTATAGATGCACAAACTGAAAAAGGTTTCAGTATTTTAAATATTTTTTTTATTTAAGGTTCAATCTTCGCCCTAATTCCCTCATTCCAAAACTTAGCTTCAGGCATGTAATAAAGATACACATTACTTGCTTTCCCTGTATATTCTCCCGCAAATTCTACTTTTAAATCTAAATTGACAGTTTTCGTTTCATTCGCATCAAAGTGTTCCCAGTACAGAACCAGATAATTATCGAAAATTTCATAATAAGAAACCTGCTTTTTATCGACCATATCTTTCAGCAGAGCATTTTGTAAAGTCAGACCTGCAGGAATTCCGATTTTTGCTGTCGTCATCGGTAAATCTCCGTTGATTTTATTTTTTACAGTTACCGTCATCCGGTTGGTCTCTCCTACTTTTGAAATTTCAGATTTCAGTTTTGCTTCAAGTGTTACCGGAATATTTTCACTTTTTGGAGGTTCTAAAGTGTAGTATTGATAATCTAATTTAAAAGGCAGACCTTTTTTACTCGAATATCCCACCTTCAAATCATTTTCACCTTTTCTGAAAGCAGATGAAAAACTGATATTTTTGTCTGAAACAACAGCACCATTTACTGTAATAGTCGGTCTTTCGGTTCCAAATAATTTTTCATTTTTCGCAAAGAAAACGGAGAGCGATTCTAGAGCTAAAGCAGTTGCCTGCGTAGAGCCAAAACCGTAATAACCATTAAAATTAATTAATTCATCTGCGGCTTCAGCAATTTTCAGTTGATTTGTCTTTTCATTTTTTTGCAGTGCCATCATGTACAGAGAAAGCGTTTCTGCATTGGCAGAAATCCCTCCGGATCCTGTAAATGTGGTCTGGGACTTCACATTTTTCGATTCGTATTGCTGATTTAAGATATTGAGTAAAGTATTATAATCTTCATTTTTCTCTAAATTTTTTGCTGTATTTGCCATCAGCGCCAGCTGATAGGAATCTTTGGTTGCCAAAACTCTCTTTAAGCTGTAGTCGTAGTTCTGAAGCAACTCGTTTTTAAAACCGAGTTTTGACAAGGCATACAGAACATACATATTTCGTGACCATGAATATTCGGAGTAAGCAGTCTTTCTTTCATATTCTTTTCTAACTTCGAAGAGTCCGTTTGCACCTTTTTTAGACAAAATAAATGAGGTAAGATTCTGAGTTAATTTCGCATCAACATTCACATATTTCTTTAAATCTCTGAATTCCAGCAGAGCGAAAGCTGATAAAGCAACATCAGATTCAGTAGAGCCAAAATAGGAGAAGCCACCATCCTTATTTTTGTACGACAGCATTTTCTGATAGCCTTTTTTCAGATTTCTGATGACCGTAGATTCTGTATTTGCATCAATTTTTTTTGTCGCTTTTAAATAATCGAGAATGAAAATATTCGGATAGACAGTTGATGAAAGTTGCTCAAAACAGCCGTGAGGTTCTCTTTTAAGTCTTTCCAGATCTTCAAACATCTGCAAAGCCGAATTTTGATACACATAATATGAAGACATAAAACTTCCGTTCACATATTCCGGAACATCAATTTTGTAGGTTTCGTTTTTATTGTTGATGATCGAAAAATAATGTGGAAATCCTTTCTCTTCAACTTTCAATGGTAAAATCATGGTTTCTCTGAAATCTCCTGATTTTACAGCAAACTGAATATTTGAACTGATGAGTTTATCGGTCTGCATGGTGACGAACAGTCTTCCCGATTCCAAAGGTTTCAACGTAATCAAACTGTCAGCTCTCATCAGTTTAATATGATTTGGAACGATGACATTCAGTTTTAAGTTTCTTGTTTCAGCTGAATTATTTTTAATCACCACCGGAATTGTCATTTGATCTGTTCTGGTCAGATATTGCGGAATTTTGGCATCGATTGAAATCAGACTTTGTGCAGCATATGTGGTTTCATCTCTTCCAATCAAACCTTTTGCGGAAATTCCTTCAGTCATAATTCTGAACGCTGAATTGGCATCAGACTGATAAAATTCTATCTGAGCTTTTCCATTTTTGTCGGTTTCTAAGATGGGATTCCAGTATAAAGCCTCACGATAATCGTGGCGGTAGGTTGTGCTGGTTGTTTTGTATTCAGGATAGGCAAAATTACGGCTGTAGGCGTAATTTGTGAGGCTGTCAGATGGAATATGAAGAATGAAAAAATGAGATTTTGGACTAATGTCAAAACTAATTTTTCCACTCCTATTACTTTTCGAAGTCACAATGATTGCTCCGTTTGCACCTTGTGAACCAAATAAAGCAGACCCCTGCAACCCAAGCAAGGTGGTAACAGACTCAATAATACTTGGTGGCAATTGCTTAAGAATAGCCGAAGTAGAAATTACTCCATCTATAACTACAAGTGGACTGGTGCCTCCCGTAAGTGTTCTGGATCCTCTTATCTTAATATCATAAGTTCCTGAACCACTATTAGTAGGCATAATCTCCAAACCCGGAACTTTACCTGCTAAGGATGAGATTATATTATTATCACTGATTTCAGTACTGTAAATAGTCTTTACAGCGGAGGTTAAATCTGATTTTCTATTCATCGCCCCCGTCACAACCACTTCTCCAACATACTTATCAGTTGATAAAGTATCAGATCTTGAATTGACTGATGGATTACTTTTAATTAAACTTTCAATTCCCTGATTAATATTTTGAGATTTTTCCTTTATTTCAGCCTCTTTTATAACATCTTCAACATCAATATTTTTAAGATTTTGTTTTTCCAAAGGATTAATCTGAAGTTTGTAAGAAAGAAGTCTGATTTTGACCTCTTTTTTTGGCTGCAAGGCCTTTGCAATCACTCTGTTTCCCTCTCCGGCATTAAGGTCTGAGTAGTAAAACAATCCATTGTCTGAGGTGATTTGTTTTTTCAGAGAATTTCCGCTGTATAGATAAACTTCGGCGGCGACTGGCTTCTTATTCTCATCTTCAACGATTCCGTAAATCGGGTTTCTCTTTTCGGGTAGGTATTTGTACTTGCCGGTTTTTTCGACTTCAGGAATCATTTCAAAATATCTGTATCCATTCGTCAGCATCACCAGCTCTAAACTTTTTGTTGCTTTTTCTTCTTTTCTATCAAAATAGAACTGAGGTCTTTCAATTTTACCTTTCAGTTCGGAATCCAATAAAAGCCATGACTGAATGTGATTCTGTTTATCGTCAGCATACGTCCATAATTTGTCATCAACAACGCTTACAGCAAGGTTTGCAGGAATAGGTTGATTATTTTCGTCTGTCGTTTCAATATTGACAACAGCTTTTTCTCTCGGCAAATAGTTTTTCTTTACAGGCGTAACTTTCACCTTCATCTGCCTGTTTTCATTAACGAAAACTATTCTTTCGGCAAGCGGAAGATTATTTTCTGAAACCGTAAATCTGCATATTCCAATCGGAAGTTCCTTTTCTGAAATTTCAATTTGATTTAAACCTTTTTTCAAACTTAAATTTTTAGAATAAATCTCTTTCTCACGAAAGTTTCCGGATATTACAACGTTTCTTTCTGAAGTTGAATTAATTTTTAAACTGATGATCTGATTTTCTTTTTTAAGATTTAAAACAATTCCATCATTTTTCGCTGTCGGTAATGGATAAATTTGATTGATATTTTCCGGTTTTAAAACCTTTGCATAATACGTTTCATCATTTTTTGGATTTAAATAAAAACTTCCCATTCCAAAATTATAGGCTGAAACTTCTGTCAGTTTCTGGTGATTCTGATTATAAATTCCCAAAACTGCATCTACAGGTTTTTCAAATTCATCTAAAACTTTGAATGCGATATTCTGTTCAATTCCATTAATGAAAGTTCCGCCTTCAGGCATAAATTTCAAATCAAGATTATTCAAAACAATAGGAATATTTCTTGAAATTGATTCTGTGAAACCATCAAAATCGATCTTAATATTTAACAGAGCATCAGAAGATTTTAAAACTGCCGGAAGCTTAAATTTCAGCAAATATTTTCCTTCTTTATCAGTAATAAAAGTCCCTTCATTTATTTTTTCACCCTGATGCATTACCGTAAAATTGGCTTCATAAAAAGGAATTGGAAGATTGCTTAGACTTCGCATTGAGAAATCTGCTAAAACCTCATCGCCTGCACCATAGCCTTTTTTAGGAAAATCAAGTTTTATTAAAATTCTTGGCGAGACAATTTTCTGGAGTGTAATTTCTTTTTCAAATACATTTTTTCCAGTTTCATTCTGCATCCAATCGGTAAAAGCTCTGAGTTTGTAGATGCCGCCTTTCATATCATTTCCAAAATAAAAATATCCTTCCGCGTGACCGTTTGTTATTGCGTATTTGTCTTTTTTGACAACGGTTCCGCTGGGATCCAACAATTCAAAATTCACCACCTTCGACTGATCTGCAGGAAGCTGATTTTCTGCCTGAACGACATAAATTTTAAAATACATTTCCTCACCAGGTTTGTAAAAAACATGATTGGTCTGGATGTACGTTTTTTCTTTTTTGAAATCGCTGAATTTCTGCTGGGCTTTTAAACTGAAGCTCATTAAAATGAAGATCAGAAGCGATATATAAAGTGTAAATCTGCTTTTCATAATTTAAAATTGAAATGAAACCATACATCCGAAACTTTTGTAAGACGGAAGATTAAAGAAATCCAGTCCGCGACCGCTGTCGAGATCGTAGAAATTCTGACTCGGATCCGCACCGGAATTGGCCTGCCAAAGCATTATGTTATTCACAAAAAGAGAAACTCCCAGACTTCGTCTGAAATTCCCGACATCAAATTTTGCTCCCAGCGAAACTGAATTGATTCTCACATAATCGGCATTCTGCACATAACTTTCTGCAACGCCTGTAAAGCCGTAGCGCGTCCAGCGGTTTTCAAAAACGGACAGATTTGGATCGTAGAAATCAACGGGAATTTGATTAACATTTCCATTTGCGTGAACTCCTGAAAAAACATAATTTTTTAGATTTCTGTCATCGCCCGAGGTCTTGGAACGCCCGTAATAGTCGAGCACCGCCTGAGTTCCGTTCCACAGTTGTCCGCCTTTTTTCCATTCCCAGTTGACGTCGAGGGTAAACATTTTATAGTTGAAAGTATGGGTAAATTTCATCACAAAATCCGGCGTAGGATCTGCAATTATTTTTTTACTGTTTGATGCTACCGGAAATCCGAAATCATCGATAATGGTTTGTCCGGCATTATTCGTTTCATAATAATTTCCGACAACAGCACCCAAAACCTGATCTTCGGACAAAGTTTTGTAAACATCCTGAAAACCTGACAAAGCAAGATTATTGTATCCAGATACAACCTTATCAACTACATCCCGATATTTGTAAAATGAAGCCTTGTTAGAAAACATGAAATTCTGCCCTATCCTTAAATTTCTGTAAGATGCATTCAGCTCTAAGCCTTTGTATGTATGGTCTGCGAGATTTTTGAGTGAAATTTTGCTGTTGTCAAAAACAGGAAAGATATCATTAATAATCTTTTTTTGAAAATAATCTACCCCGAAGGATACTTTTTGCCGATAATTAAAACTAAAGCCAACTTTAGATTCTGCAAAATCTATTGTAGACAGGTTTTTGAATGACTCTGCTTCTTGCAAAGGTAAATATTGAAAGCTGTTTTGTGCAGTCACTAAAGTAGTTGCATAAGAGGAAAACGAACGGGTAATATCTGGCTCTGAACTCATCTGAGTGTATGCACCGAGAATTTTGAGATTAGTGCCACTCCAAGCGAAAACATCTTTGAAATCGATGAATGCCGATGCTTTTGGAAGCCAATATTTATTATTTTTAGAGGTATTTGAAATGTAGAATGAGTTTCCGAGATTGAGACCGGCAACAAAGCCGGAATCATTATACTGCAGATCGTAATTGAAAATGTAGTCCTGAGAAGTGCGTTGATAGTTGTACTTTAAATTTTGTAAATGATGTGAAATATCTGTCTGCCTGTCATTAAAAATAGAATTGAATCTGAAAACGTGTGTAAAATCGTTTGGATCTAAAGTATATCCTACCAAAATACTCGCATTATACAAACCGTTATTCTGTTGTCTTTCGTTGATCAATCCGTTTGGAAAACCATTTGTAGATGATTTATAAATATCTATATTTCTAAAAAAAATATTTTCGTAGGATTGATTGATTTCAAATGTAAAATCGTCCCACCTTCTTGAGAGATTGAAACTGTACTTTCTCTGATTTGAAAGAAAATTATATTTATTATTCTGAACAAAAAGAAATTCCGGATTATCACCCAACTGACTGTAAGTTCTTTGCTGGCCATTGGCAAGAAAGCTTCCCTGATTATTGGAAAACGAAATTGGCGTGAGCAGAGATTCCTGATAGGCACGGTTGAAAAGCGCAATTCTGTTTGTATTCGTCGCCTTTGTTTCATCAAAATCAAATAATGCCTGAACTTTAAATTTCAAAACATTTGCATTCACTTTTGCTTTAAAAGTATTGTTGATGTCGTACTGACTGATAAAATAGGTTTGATTTTTATGCTGTCCAAAGTCCATTGAGAACCGAACCTTTTCATTGTAATCTTCTGATTTTATGAAAGCATTAATCTGCAGCTGATTGTGAAAGCCTACGGTGGTTGAGAAAAGTGAATTGTTATACGGTTTTGCAGAAGGCATTCCTGACAAAAGCGGAACCAGCTGACCATTAATATCGTAATCGTAGGGCTGAAAATTGTAGGCTAATGTTGAAATATCCGGGCCATAACTGAAAATTTCGTTGGTCTCGGGACCGCGCCAGATAAGATTTCCGCTCTGAGATCTTCCCTGCACGTATCTGTTCTGGGTTTGTGGAATTGCATTTCGGTTTCTGACCTCAAATGAAGTATTGAAACTTCCGTTGATAATCAGTTTGTTCTGCTCCTGCTTTTTTATTTTTAAAGTATCGCCATTCTTCTGCTTCAGTTTTCGGATTTTAACAAAATAAGAATCTGAGTTTTTTGAAAGATAATAATCCGGCTTTGAAATGCTGTATTCATCTGACCTGGGTTTTACAATAAGGCTGTCATAATCTTTTGATCTGATGGCTGACACAGATTTCTTCGGAATACGGTTTTCGAGAATATATTTTAATTCCTGAACTCCATACACAACCTGAATATTTTTACCGTTGTTCCAGACAAGAGTATCGTACTTCTGCGCCTGAATAATGGCAAAACCCTCTTCATCAGTTTCCTCATAAATGCCTGTATTTTTATTAAAAACTTTAATAAAGGCTTTTGGTTTTTTGTCTTTATCTAAAAATATTCCGGAATAATACTGCTGTGAATTCTGAGCAAACATCAGCTGAGCTGCAAATAAAGGCAGAAACAGATAGATTTTTTTCATCACGAATAATATGTCTAAAAATAGAGAAAAAAAAGAAATCTCCGAAGAAATTTCTTTTTTATGCTTCAATTTATTTATTTGAATTCCTGTATGTTTCCACGAGTCTCACATACTCCGCTCTGTAGCCATCCTCATCGTTTCCTCTGCCCTTTTTTCCCAGCTTTTCAACCTCCTTCAAATCTTTATTTTTAATTAAATCTGAATTTCTCAAAACCAAACCAAACCAAGCTACAGCAGAAGCAAATTTGAAATCATCACTCGCAGAAGATAGATTTTCATTTGAATTTTTCACTATCTGTACAATTTCCGAACTTGTATCGCCATCAGGTTTTTTATATCTGAATTTCACGGTTGCCAGTTCATCACTGAAATTTCCATCATTTGTGTTTTTAGTATATTTTAAGTCAGATTCTTTCGGTAAAAATTCAGATTTCACATCAGCCGGAATAATTTCGTACAAAGCCGTTACCGTGTGACCGCTTCCCAGTTCTCCGGCATCGATTTTATCATTTGAAAAATCTTCATTCTTCAGTTTTCGGTTTTCATAACCAATCAGACGGTAGGATTTTACATATTTCGGATTAAACTCGATCTGAATTTTTACATCTTTCGCAATTGCGTATAGAGTTCCGGCAAATTCTTTCCCAAGAAACTTATTGTCTTCCTGTAGATTATCGATGTAAGCGTAGTTTCCGTTGCCTTTATTAGCTAAAGTTTCCATGCGGTTGTCTTTAAAATTTCCCATTCCAAAACCTAAGCAGGTCAGAAAGACGCCGGATTTTCTTTTTTCCTCAATCAGGGTCTGCAGGTCGCCTGTTGAAGAAGTTCCCACGTTGAAATCTCCGTCTGTTGCGATGATCACACGGTTGTTTCCGCCTTTGATGAAATTTTCCTGAGCGAGTTTGTACGCCAGTTCAATTCCAGCACCGCCTGCTGTACTTCCACCTGCTTCGAGTTGATCCAAAGCTTCGATGATTTTATTTTTTTCTTTGGCTGAAGTCGGTGGTAAAACCATTCCGGCACTTCCGGCGTACACTACAATTCCTACTTTGTCGGTCGGTCTTAACTGATCCAGAAGCACTTTGAAAGATGATTTTAATAAAGGCAATTTATTCGCAGCATTCATCGAACCTGAAACATCAATCAGAAAGACGAAATTTGAATTCGGTAGTTTTTCCATCGGTAAATCTTTACCTTGAAGACCTATTTTCAATAATTTATGCTGAGAATTCCAAGGTGAATCGTTGTATTCAGTGTTGATTGAAAATGGCTGACTGTTTTTTGGCTGTGGATAATTATACTTAAAATAATTAATCATTTCCTCGATTCGAACAGCATTTCTGTTCACAACTTCACCATTGTTGATCATTCTCCGGATGTTGGAATACGCAGCCTTATCCACATCAATTGAAAATGTTGAAACAGACTGATTTTTTGTCAGTTCAAAGGGATTTTCTACAAAAGCATCATACTCTTCAGAATTCTGTTGGTGAATCTGTCTTGCCCTGTTGATGCTGTCCTGAACTTTCTGCAGTTTTTTAAATGCCTTTCTCTCTTTTCTTGAAAGTTTTTTGGTGGTCACCACTACCACTCCATTGGCGGCACGGCTTCCGTACAGAGCTGTTGCAGAAGCGTCTTTTAAAATTTGAACGCTTTCAATACTTTTGGGATCGATTTTACCTAAAATATTTCCAGTTTGTACTACACCATTTACCACATATATTGGCTGATTTGCTCCTGACAAAGTTCCTGCTCCCCGAATGGTAATATTTTGATTAAATCCGGAATTAATTTTTAAACCACCTACAGTTCCACGAAGGGAATTTAAAACATTATTGTTGTAAGGTGTACTGTCGAAATAGCCTTTCTGGTTTCCTGCAATTTGATTGACTTGAGGATTTAAAGTGTTATTCGAATCGCTTTTGCTCATTTTCCTTTTACCTGAGGAATTGATTGTGATTCCCGTTGCTTTTCCAGATAATGCAATATACGTATTGGGATTAGTACTTTGACTGATGTAAGAATTATCAACAATAGCATTAGAACTGACAATCACATCCTGTCTTTTCTTAAGTCCTAATGCTCCCGTTACAATTACTTCTCTAATATCCTTTGGCTTACTTTCAGATTCAGTTATAACATTCGCATAAACAGGTGCCTCAGGTATCACTTGATATGCAGGATCAGAATGATGACGCGGTAATGCAGGAGGGTCGAGAACAGGAATTGGAGGAGGCAAAACAGCGTCGTACGCTACAACTTCAGGTTTCTGAATTTCTGACTGCGAGCTCAATTCTTTTTCTAAATTAGATTTAATCAGGCTGTCGGTGGTCTTTACGTTTGATTGTATTTCAGGTACAACAGTATTTGTAGCAATTGCAGGTTTATCAATATGAGAATTTTCATTTCTATCAATAAAATAGAAAGCTCCCAAACCAATAATCAAGCTCGCCGCGATTCCATAAGGAAACCAAACAGGAACAGTCCGTTTTTTATCCTCTTTTTTATCTAACTTTTCTTCAACTTTCGCCCAAACTTTATCAAACCCCGGAAAAGTTGCCGGTTCTTCTGAAGATTGAGAAGCCTCGTTGAATTTTTTATCTATATCGTGATTGTTTTCCATTGTAAAAAATTTTAAATGTTGTGATTAACCAGAAGTTCCTGCAGTTTTTTTCTCGCAAAATTCAGTTGAGATTTTGAAGTACCTTCGCTGATGGAAAGCATGGTAGCGATTTCTTTGTGAGGATAACCTTCGATCGCAAAAAGATTGAAAATGGCTCTGCAACCTTCAGGAAGAAAATTCAACAGCTTCAGAATATCTTTTTCAAACGAGATACTGTCTGTAGGTGCTTCCTTTGACTCTACAAACTCTTCATCTAAAGAAATTTCAAGCGCTTTCATGCTTCTCAATTTCTGTAAACACTCATTCACGGCAATTTTCTTTGCCCAGGCTTCGAAAATTTCATGATTTTGCAGTTGATTCAGTTTTGTGAAAATTTTGTAGAACGTGTCGGCCAATACTTCTTCGATATCTTCATCGTTTTTCAGATAACGTTTGCAGACCGAGTACAGCTTTCCAGCCATTTTCTCGTAGACCTTCCGCTGGGCGTTGCGGTCGTTCCGCTGGCATTCTATCAGTAGTTTGTGTTCCATAGTGTGGCTTTATACCTTAACAGATGCAGAAAATTGAAATGAGGTTGGAAACATTTAAAACTTTTTCTAAATATACTGAATTTATTTCCTTTTTCTGTGATGAGCGATTAAAAATGATTTTTATTTAAGTTATCATCTGTGATTCTAATCAAAAACAAAAACCTCTTCCAGTAAAGAAAGAGGTTTCAAAATATGATCTTTTAAATAAGTTGAATTGGATAGAAAGTGCGTTTTAGAATTTCATTAATCTTTTCATTTAAATTAAACTTAAGATCAATTCAAACTCCTGTATTCATTAGGGCTCACCCCTACTTTCTGCTTAAAAAGCCTTGTAAAATGCTGTGGATATTTAAAACCTAAATCATAAGCGACCTGACTGATCGATTTATCAGCATCAAAAATCTTCTCTTTTGCAACATCAATTACCTTCGTCTGTATAAATTCCTGCGCTGTTTTTCCGGTTTCCTTTTTAATCAGATCACCAAAATAATTCGCAGAAAGATTCAGCTCATCTGCGCACCAGGAAACTGACGGCAAACCAATATTCTGAGGTTTATCTGAAGAAAAATAGTCATTCATCAGCTCTTCAAATTTTTCCAGAATTCCTTTGTTGGCGTTGTCTCTCGTAATAAACTGTCTGTCGTAAAACCGGATGCAGTAATTCAGGAAGAGTTCGATATTGGATGTGATCAGCATTTTGCTGTGTTTGTCAATAGATTGCTGCAGTTCGTAGGCTACTTTTTCAAAACACTCCATTACCAGTTTTTTCTCTTTATCTGAAAGATGCAGTGCCTCACTGGTGTGATACGAAAAGAAACCAAAATCCTGCATTCTCCTTCCCAATGGCGTATTCAGAAGAAGGTCCGGATGAAAAGCCAAAGCAAATCCTGTGGGCTGGTAAACCTCATCGCTCAACACTTCAACCACCTGTCCGGGAGCAAAAAACACCAAAGTTCCGTCCTGATAATCATAAGTATTATTCCCATATCGTAAATCGCCGCATTTGGTCTGTTTCAGCACCACACAGTAAACATTGAAAGTCATTTTATGCGCGGCCCTTGGATCAGATTTAGACAAATCAACTACACTAACCAACGGATGCAGGGTTTCGTTATTATTAAATTGATTATAATCATTTATGGTATTGAAGTTGGCAACTCTGGACATCTTTTTTGATTTTATAAAACAAAATTAGACAATAGAAATCAATGATTTACAGTTAACCGTCCAAATCAGTAAAAATGGTAAGAAAATCCGTAATCTGTATCATTCGGGCGTATCCCTTTGCATCCTCCGGCGCACAAACCCATAAGATGCAAGCGGGTCGGGCTATCCTCTATATCTTTTTTGTTTTTGCCAAAGCAATTTTAGGCTGAGCCTTTCAGGAGCCAGCGCAGAAAAACAAAAAAGGATGCCGTTTCTATCCCTTACGCAGAGAGCGAACATCAGTAATAATGGTAGAAGAAGCAGTAATCTGTATAACAGAACACCAATCAATTCATCAGACATTTGTAAAATCAAAAACGATCATTCACTAAAAATTTCTTTTGCATCACACAATGTGTTTCGTATATAATATGAGAAAGATATTTTGGAGAAATCACAGGCTTGAGAGTTCCGCTATCATAACAGGAGTAATGAATTTTGAATTTTTGAAAGGATAATAACTTAAATATCAGAAGAATAATCAAAATTAATTTAAAAAATATGAAAACAAGAATAGTAGGAACACAGGGCTTAGAAGTTTCCGAATTAGGATTAGGATGTATGGGATTAACCTTTGGTTACGGACCTGCAACAGATGAAAATGAAGCCGTCAAATTAATTCAGAATGCTTACGATTTAGGCGTAACATTTTTTGATACGGCTGAGGCATACAGTCAGGGTGGAAATGAAATATTGTTAGGCAAAGCCGTAAAATCTTTCAGAGATAAAGTTATTATTGCAACAAAATTCGGTTTTCAGGATGGCGATGCTTCGAAGGGTGTTGACAGCCGTCCGGAACGCATCAGAACGGTAGTTGAAAATTCATTGAAATATCTTCAGACTGATGTTATCGATTTGCTGTATCAGCACAGAGTTGATCCGAATGTTCCGATGGAGGACGTAGCCGGGACGGTAAAAGATTTAATAGCAGAAGGGAAAGTAAAATATTTTGGAATGAGCGAGGCTGGCGCTGAAAGTATCAGAAAAGCACACGCAGTTTTACCTGTAACGGCTCTGCAAAGCGAATATTCAATGTTTTTCCCTGATGTGGAGAAAGAAATTCTACCATTGCTGGAAGAGTTGGAAATTGGTTTTGTACCGTTCAGTCCGCTGGGAAAAGGTTTTCTGACGGGAGCTATCAACGAAAACACTCGGTTTGCAAAAGATGATTTCAGAAATACAATTCCGAGATTTTCTGAGGAAAACAGAAAAGCCAATCAGACTTTGGTGGATTTACTGAAAAGAATTGCCATTGAAAATGAAGCCACGCCAGCACAGATTGCTTTATCGTGGTTGTTGGCTCAGAAGCCTTTCATCGCTCCGATTCCGGGAACTACGAAGCTTCACCGTCTCCAGGAAAATGTGGGCTCAACCGCTGTTGAATTAACGTCAGATGATTTGGCTAAAATCAGAGAGTCTTTAACTCAGATTGAAATTGTTGGAGAGCGTTATCCGCAGCATTTACAGCAGAGAGTTGGAAAATAAAACAATGAAGTATGATTTTAAAAATTAAAAATTTAACTGTAATCATATTCTCATTGCTAATGATGTCCGGTTGTGCAAAAGCTCAGGAAAATAGGAATGCAAAAAACATTTTAATTGTTTATTTATCAAGAACCAAAAATACGAAAGCCGTTGCCGAAATGATTCACCAAAGCGTTGGAGGAAATTTGGTTGAACTGGAACTGGAAAATCCCTATCCCGAAGATTATAAAAAAATTGTAGAACAGGTTCAAAAGGAAAATGAAACCGATTTTCTTCCAAAACTCAAAACAAAAATCGACAGCATCGAAAAGTACGATGTTGTCTTCATTGGTTTTCCGACCTGGGGAATGAAACTGCCACCACCGGTGAAAAGTTTTCTGAAAGAATATGATTTAAAAGGCAAAACCATTATTCCTTTCAATACCAACGCAGGTTATGGCGCAGGAAGCAGTTTTGAAACTGTAAAAGAATTAGCTCCGAATTCAAAAATTCTGGAAGGATTTTCTGTAGAAGGCGGGAAAGAGCGTGATGGGGTTTTGTTTGTAATGAAGGGCAAAAAAGAAAGAAAAGTTCGGGAAGAAGTGGAAAAATGGCTTAAAAAAATCAATTTTAAGTCAAATAAAAAGTAGTGTGAGTATTAAAAATCCAGACCCTGCTTAAAATGAGAATTTTGCGTTTGATAAGCTGATTTAAATTAACAGAATTTCAATTTTATACCTTTGTAATATGAAACTTTTCAAAGACTTCACTGCCTACAACGATTACCTTGGTTTGCCAAAACCTTTAGACAATGACATTGACGTTGGATTTTACGACCCACCAAATATGTTGTCGAAGTCAGAGGCGATTGCGGTGGATTTTTACAGGATTTCATTTAAAATAAATCTTAAAAATAGAAATACACCAGACTCAAAACCAATTACGGCGGTCTTTTTTAACAGTCCAGATATGGTGGTTGATGAAGGCTGGGATGTGGAGCCAACGTACGAAGGTATGTACCTGCAACTTTCAAAGAAATTCATTGAAGAAAACAGATATTTATTCAAAACATATCTGGATTACGGGCAACACGAAGCTTTGTATTTAACGAGCGAAGAAGTGGAAGAAATTTCTGCCGTTTTTAAACTGATGATGAAATATTACGAAAGTGAAAAACGCAATTTCAATGTGTTGCTTTCTTATGTTAACGTGTTGGTTTCGTTAGTAGAGGCATTTTATAAAAGACAGTTTTCCACCGATCCGAAACAGTACAATCACATCGTTACCGATTTTCAGCAAAGCATCATCGATTATTATAATCAGCCAGTTTCGCAGCTACCGAATGTGCAGTATTTTGCAGACAAACTGGGTTTGACGGCGAATTATCTTGGCGATATTGTGAAACATTTCACGCAGAAATCGGCTCTGGAAAACATCCACGATTTTGTCATTAAAAAAGCCAAAGAATTACTGCTGGAAAATCAAAAAATGAATACCACTGAAGTGGCTTACGAATTGGGATTTGAATACCCGAATTACTTTTCTAAATTCTTTAAAAAACAGGTCAGTCTTTCGCCGAAAGAATTCCGATTACAGGCGATGAATAGGAATTGAGTGAATGTTGTGTTTTGCAGCCCGACTTGAGTGAAGCTCTTTTTGTGATGAGGAACGAAGAGCAAAAAAGCGGGAACGGAAGGCGGATTAAGCTGCCCAAATAAATATAAAATAAACGTCTCCAAAAAAGGCGTTTTCAGTTATCAGTAATTTGTTTCTTTTTTTGTAGTAATCTGTTTCCGTGTGAAGGAATACAAGCTTTTACCTTTGTCCTATCATTTTAAATAAAAATATGAAGGGAAAAATTATATTGATAACCATTTTAACAATGTTATCATTCGGCACAAAAATCAGTGCTCAAAACAAGGCTGCAAAAGACAACAATAAACAGCAAACGGTTTTATTACTCAATGCGCATTTAACGTACAAAGGTTTTTCTGAAGGCAAGCTGAACGAGGCATTTTATGATCAGGCCAAAGCATTTTTTCTGTCGCAAAATTTCAAAGTTTTGGAAACGAAAATTGAAGACGGTTATAATGTAGAAGAAGAAGTGAAAAAACATCTGCAAGCCGACATCATCGTTCTCCAGACGCCTGTAAACTGGGAAAATACGCCGTGGATTTACAAAAAATATGTTGACGAGATTTTTACCAATGCCATGTTCAGTCAAAAATTTTTAACCGGTGATGGTCGTTCGGAAACAGATCCAACCAAACAATATGGAACCGGCGGAAAAATGTACGGTAAAAAGTTTCTGCTTTCCGCTACCTGGAATGCTCCCGAAGAGAGTTTCAACAATCCGAAAAATCAATTATGGAAAGGAAAAACTGCGGATGACGCGCTGTTCAATATCGGTTCAAACTATTCGTTCGTGGGCTTTGAAGTACTTCCGGGATATTATTGCTACGATGTTTTTCATAACAAACACATCAAAGAAGATCTGGAAAATTATCCAAAATATCTGAAAAAAGTATTCGGACTTTAAATTTAAAATCAATTAAAAATATTCAAATAAAATCATAATGAATTCAGCTAAAAAAGTACTGCTAATCAATACTCATTTAAACTATCCAAACTGGTCTGAAGGCCTTCTGAATGATGCTTTCCACCAAAAGGCAAAAGTTTTTTTTCTGTCAGAAGGTTTTGAAGTTTTGGAAACCAAAGTAGAAGATGGCTATGATGCCGATGAAGAAGTTGAAAAACATTTGCAGGCCGACATTATTATTTTGCAAACGCCCATCAACTGGTTTGGTGCACCGTGGATTTATAAGAAATATGTGGACGAAGTTTTCAACAGCGGATTGCTGAGTGCCAAATTTTTGGCTGGCGACGGCAGAACCAGAGAAGATTTAACCAAACAGTACGGAACTGGCGGAAAAATGCATGGCACAAAATTTATGGTTTCCGCAACATGGAATGCACCCAAAGCGAGTTTTGATGATCCTAATCAGGTTCTTTTTGAAGGCAGAAGTACTGCGGATGCGCTCATTCAGATTACCAGCAATTACCGTTTCTGTGGTGTTGAAGTGGTGGCGGATTACAACTGTTTCGATATTTTCAAAGACGGCGATATTGCAGGAACATTAGAAAATTATCCGAAGCATCTGAAGAAGGTTTTTAAGTTGTAAAACCCCTTGAACATGTCAAAAGCCGAAGCAGACACTTCGGCTTTTTGTATTTATAATCAAAATTGATCTGTAAAATTCAAACTTCCATCTTACTTCTTACCTCAATTAATCACAATATTTCTCACCCTCACAGTATGAGCAGAAAAATAGCCCAACGCACCATTGCTGATATTGCTTGGAGGATTCGCCGGAGTAATTCCACCACCGGGACCGCCTACGGAAAGCTGCAGAAGCGCTGAATAAAAAAGATACACACTGTTATCAATGCACTGCATTTCTACATGAATCGTGTCTCCTACAACTACTTTCACATCATCGGGATTATCGCCGTCATCGTTCGGAAGAATGAGTGGTCTTTGATTGGGCAATCCGTTGTTGACATTATCAGAGAACTCTGAAAAGTATTTTTTGGGATTATTATTTACAGTGTAAATAAAAAGATATCGGTTCCCTAAAGCCTGCGGATCCGTGAAAACAGGCAATAATGTATAGCTTGTTTCGCCTCCGACCAAAAAAGAATCCTGCTCAATATTGTCGAAAGGGACTGCCTGAGGCATTGAACTTTGTGCTGTATATTCTTTTCCTTCAGCCTGAATTTTCAGAGTATACGTTCTTCCCGGTTGCCCGACAAAAGCAGATGTCTGATAAGTTCCGTTACCAGTGTACTGAAGAGTTTCAGTCTGTCCGGTATTGTCGCTCAAAACAACCTGTGCGTTTTCAACTGCCGGATATTGATTGGCCTGAGTAAAAGCTACCGACTTTGTAATCTTCACGGTATAAGGACCGGCCTGATCTGTCACATTAGCTTCAATCACGATCTGTCCGCTTTGGTCTTCGAGGTCGAGATCGATTTCTTTTTCGCAGGAAGTGACTAAAAACAGAGTCAATATAATTAAAAATATATTTTTCATAAGGAGTTTATATTTTGGTTAATTAGAACCGTTCTTCTTTTAAAGGTTGAAAAGCGATCTCGATTAAAATTTAAAATTATAAGTGATGTTCGGAACCCATTTAAAAAGTGAAGTCTGCATCGCTCTTGTCGTTCCCGGATTATTCGGATTGTCTTCAAAAGTAATTGTGTAGGCATTTTCTCTTCCGTAAACATTATAAACACCGAACGACCATGAGCCCTTCCAACGTTTATTTGTGATGGGTTCATAGGTTGCGCTCAGATCCATTCTGTGATAAGCGGGCATTCTGTCTGCGTTTCTGCTGCTGTACTGGAAAATGGTTTGCCCGTTCAGTTCATATTTTCCTGTTGGGAAAGTCACTGCATTTCCGGTGCTGTACAGGAACAATCCTGAGAAAGACCATTTCGGATTCAGCTGATATGTGGCTACTACGGAAAGATCGTGGGTTTTGTCCTGTCTTGCATCGTACCATTCGTTATCGTTGATGCCGTTGATCTGTCTTTCGGTTTTGGATAAAGTATAGGAAATCCATCCTGTAAGTTTTCCGCTTTTCTTTTTGGCGATTAATTCCAGTCCATAAGCTCTACCCTTTCCGAATAAAAGTTCGCTTTCTACATCTGCAGCGGTATCGAAAGAGATCTGTGCACCGTTTTTATAGTCGATTTGGTTTTGCATTGATTTATAATAAACCTCAGCATTCAGTTCATAATTATTATTGTTGAAATTACGGCTGTAGCCTGCGCTGATCTGGTCTGCAATTTCAGGTTTTACGGTGTAGCTGCTTCCTATCCACTGGTCGGTAGGGTTTCCGCTTCCACTGTTGCTTAATAAATGTAAATTCTGAGTATTTCTGGAATAACCTCCTTTAACACTGCTCACTTCGTTAATTCTGTAATTCGCTGTAATTCTTGGTTCAAGATTCACATAAGTTTTACCAAATTTTCCTTTTTCTAAATATTCAGAATCGGTTAAAACTCCGTTTTGATAAGTGTTAAAAGTATCTCCACCCAAAACAGAGAAGATTGCCAGTCTCGCTCCGTAGTTAATCGTCAGCTTTTCTGTTGCTTTAAAATCATCATTGATGTACAATGCATTTTCCCATGAGTATCTCGGATTTCTCGGGAAACTGCTTACACTCGTTCCCGAAGCACTGCTAGGAGTAATCGTATGATAAATCGACTGTAAACCAAATTTTACAGAATGCTTATTTCCTGCAAACCATGAAAAATCCTGCTTCAGATTCCAGTCTTCAATTTTAGAATCGAGGCCGAAGGTATTATTGTTGCTGCTCAGGGCAACATTGTAATTGTAATTGCTGTAGATAAATGAGGTATTGGAGAATAATTTACTGCTGATAATGCTGTTCCAGCGCAAAGTCGCCGTTGTATTTCCCCAGTCTGTTGAGAACGTATCACCCAGACCTAAAACATCTCTTCCGAAATATCCCGAAAGGTAAAGTCGGTTGTTGTCGTTGATCTGATAATTAGCTTTTAAATTTAAATCGTAGAAATACAGTTTGCTGTCTTTGAAATCATCGGTTGCCTTTAGAAAAACATCCGCATACGTCCGTCTTCCGGATACGATAAATGAAGATTTTTCTTTCTGAATCGGTCCTTCAACGCTTAATCTGCTGCTGATCAAACCAATTCCTCCGTTGACGTTGTAATCTTTATTGTTTCCGTCTTTCATTTTAACATCCAAAACAGACGAAAGTCTTCCACCATACTGAGCCGGACTGTTTCCTTTGATGATGCTGACGTCTTTCAGAGCATCACTGTTGAATGTACTGAAAAATCCGAGCAAATGCGATGCATTGTAAACCGCTGCCTCATCCAGTAAAATCAAATTCTGATCTGTTGCGCCACCTCTTACGGAAAAACCACTGCTCCCCTCACCGTTGCTTTTAATTCCCGGCAACAGCTGGATGGTTTTCATCACGTCTTTTTCACCAAACAAAACAGGGAGTTTATCAATTTGTTTAATGCTTAAAGTTTCAGTTCCCATTTGGGCAGAACTGAGATTTTTATCTTTTTTAACGGCCGAAATGACCACTTCATCAATCTGTGATGTTTTTTCATTGCCTTCCTGACCTAGCTGAATGTTCAGCTTCAAATCATTCTCAACTGTAATGCTCTGCTGAAAATCTTTAAAGCCCGGATTGGAAACCAGTAAAGTATAAGAACCTTTTGGCAGGGACAGAGAATAAAAACCGTATTCGTTTGCCATGACTGAAATGCTGGGATCTTGAGCTACTTTTACGGAAACTCCGATCAGCAATTCGCCGTTTTTCTGATCTTTTACTGTTCCGCTCACCGAATAATTCTGCTGGGCAAAAACGACTGTACTGAAACAGATTGCAGCTACAGAAGTTGCAATTTTAAAGGATGATGTCTGCATTAAAATGATTTACGATGTAAAGATATTAATTAAAATTCCCAGGAATGGTTTAGCTCCCGTTAAATTGAGTTAAAAAACACAAACTTCCATTTTAAAGGAGCTGTCCAAAATTTAAATCAGGATTTTGACATAAAAAAAATCGAAAATTTCATGCTTGGAATTCTATTAGATATAAAAATAAAAAAATTTTTGCGATTTTTTTAAAAGATTCTAAAAATGAAATCAACTGGTTAAAATTTAGATAAAAAAAGGGCGAAAAAATATTGTTTTCCGCCCTTCTTTAATTTTTATAAATCATTAAAACTGCATTTCAGGAATTTCTCCATCGATAATTAAATCGGCTTCCGTTGATTTGATAATATGTTCTACCGAAACTCCGGGAGCTCTCTCAACTAATTTAAATCCTGCGGGTGTTACATCTAAAACTGCCAATTCGGTTACCACTTTTTTCACACAGTTAATTCCGGTAAGCGGAAGTGTACATTTTTTCAGGATTTTGCTTTCTCCGGCTTTGTTGACGTGCATCATCGCTACAATAATGTTTTCAGCTGAAGCTACGAGATCCATGGCACCACCCATTCCTTTCACCATTTTTCCAGGAATTTTCCAGTTGGCAATGTCGCCGTTTTCTGAAACTTCCATTGCTCCAAGGATGGTTAAATCTACTTTCTGGCTTCTGATCATCCCAAAACTGAACGCAGAATCGAAAAATGAACCACCTTCCAAAATCGTAATCGTCTGTTTTCCGGCATTGATGACGTCTGCATCTTCTTCGCCCTCAAAAGGAAAAGGTCCCATTCCCAAAACACCATTTTCACTCTGAAATTCTACCGAAAGATTGTCGGGAACGTAATTTGCCACCAATGTTGGGATTCCGATTCCTAAGTTTACATAATATCCGTCTTTTACTTCTTTTGAAATTCTTTTTGCAATTTGTTCTTTCGTTAGCATACCATAATCTTATCCCGCCAAATTAGCCATTTTTTCAGAATTATGAAATTTTTTCTTTCTTATCCTATGATAAATTTTGATGCTTAAATTGTCGTAAATTTGTTGGCTTTTAATTTTACTAATGAAAATTCTACTAAATTATTTAAAACCATATAAATGGCTGATCATTGCATCGCTGTTATTAGCCTCAATCAATCAGGTATTTTCACTTTTTGCTCCGGCGATTACCGGAAATATTCTCGATAAACTGGTCAACCAACCAAATCACTTTGATAAGGAAAAATTAATCCCGAGAAACCTGAATGAATATCTGTACGGAACGGATATTTATCACGGTGTTTTCTATTTTTTAGGCCTGTTAATCGGAACCGCGATGATCAGCCGTATCGCAAAAGCATTTCAGGATTACGTGGTAAGTGTGATCATTCAAAAATTTGGGGCTAAAATTTTCACTGACGGTCTACAACATTCTATGAGATTGCCTTTCCAGGAATTTGAAGACCAGAGAAGTGGTGAAACACTTTCTATCTTGACCAAAGTTCGTGAGGATTCTGTGAAGTTTATCAATAACTTCATCAACATATTTTTTGGAATTCTGGTCAGCATTATTTTCGTTTCGATTTATGCGATTCGTTTGCACTGGTCGATTATGCCGGTGTACGTTTTAGGTATTATTTTCATTGCTGTTATTACCAACCTATTAAGCAAAAGAATAAAAACAATTCAGAAAAACATAGTTTCAGAAACTACCAACTTAGCAGGAAGCACTACCGAAAGCCTTAGAAATATTGAAATTGTTAAAAGTTTAGGTTTAACTAATCAGGAAGTTGAGCGTTTAAACAATAACACTTATAAAATTCTGAATTTAGAGCTGAGAAAAGTAAAAAGCATCCGTTCATTGAGCTTTGTACAGGGAACTTTGGTTAATTTTTTACAGCAGGTGATCACTTTCACCTTGTTGTTACTGATTTTTAAAAATATTGTAACTCCCGGACAGTATTTATCGCTTGTATTCTATGGATTCTTTATTTTCGGACCGATGCAGGAAATCGGGAACATTATTATTTCCTACCGTGAAGCCGAAGCGTCACTTCAGAATTTCGACAGAGTGATGAAAAAAGAAGTTGAGCCAAAGCCTTTGCATCCTAAAACAATCGGTGCGATTGAAGATTTGAAATTCGAAAAAGTTTCTTTCCAGCATCAGTCTGCTCATTATAAAGCACTGAATTCCATTTCATTTGATGTGAAAAATGGAGAAACAATTGCTTTCGTCGGACCAAGTGGTTCAGGGAAAAGTACGTTGGTAAAATTGCTTGTCGGTTTGTATAGACCGAAAGAAGGATCTATTTTTTACAATAATGTGGACGGAAAAGAATTTGATTTTGATGAACTGCGAAATCAGATTGGATTTGTAACGCAGGACACTCAGCTTTTTTCAGGAACAATCAGAGAAAATTTATTGTTTGTGAATCCGTCAGCCACTGAGGAAGATTTACAGATTGCTTTGAAAAAATCGAGCTGCAACGGTCTTCTGGAACGTGCCGAAAATGGCATTGAAACTGTTATCGGTGAAGGTGGATTGAAATTAAGTGGTGGTGAAAAACAGAGAATTGCTATTGCCAGAGCTTTGTTAAGAAAACCACATTTGCTTATTTTTGATGAAGCAACTTCGGCCTTAGACAGTATTACGGAAGAGGAAATCACGACCACCATCAAAGAAATTTCAAAGGAAAAAGAACAGATTACGGTTTTGATTGCCCACCGTTTAAGTACGATCATGCATGCAGACAGGATTTTTGTTCTGGAGCGTGGAAATATTATTGAAACCGGTTCTCACCTGCAGTTGATTGAAGAAAAAGGGTTGTATTACGCGATGTGGAGACAGCAGATCGGCGAAAGAAAGACTGCGACGCAGATTTAAACACGGAAGTTTTTGACACATAGGTCATATTAGTTTTAAGTTCAGTTTATTGAGGATATTTTAGAGCACATAAGTTTGAAAATCAAAGATTTTCGGAGCATACCTTTTCAAAATTAATTCAAATTAGATATTTTTCAAAAGAAAAAGATATTTTTTAGCTAAAATTATGGTTATAAAAAGTTCAAATAGAGCTTAGAAAAAAATATTGCCAATTAACTTTTTATTTTCATAACAGAGTGATTTTTTCAGTATTTTTAAATCGTTATAAACCTAAAATTGATTTAAATGAAAAAACTTCTATCTGTTCTTATATTTTTCGTTTCAACCTTAATTTTTGCTCAAGAAGAAAAAGAAAGTAAATGGATTCTTAAGTTAAATCCATCGCAATTGGCTGATGCTTTTTCTTTTCCAACTGTCATGGTTTCAGCGGAGAGAATGATAAATCCGTATTTCAGTATAAGTGCAGAAGCTGGAGTTCAGGTTTATGAAACTTTCAAAATTGATTCTACAATGCTGAATTCTAAAGGTTTTAAAGCTAATATTGAAGGGCGATTTTATTTTTCAAAATTTTTTAACAAGAGAACTACACCCAAGAGGAATCAACAGTTTGTTGCATTACAACTTTTTAGCAGAAAAAACCAAACAACAGATATTCTTCGTTATTATCCAACATCTGACAATCCCAATAATGAAGTATTTACGGATTATTTTGGAGTTAAAAAAAGGGTTTTAGGCGTTAATTTAATTATGGGCAATCAAATTTCAATATTAAGATCCAAAAGATTAATTCTTGAACCTTATTACGGAATAGGCTTTATGAACAGAAAAATTGAAAATACTGCTCTGCAATTTGGCGTAGCCAAACATGAAATACAGTATGGAAATCATGAATTCTTTCGAAACAGAATGCTAGAAAAAGGTTCGGGTAATTTTCTTAATCTTGTAGTAGGCTTTAGAATTGGTTACAAATTGTAAGAATTGAATTTTAAACATAAACTAAAGATCATTTGAATGAAAAAAATTTTATCTGCTCTAATTTTAACGACTTCGATTTTGATTTTTGCTCAGGAATCAAAGGAGAACAAATGGATTTTGAAACTGAACACTACGCAATTGGTGGATGACTTTTCTTTTCCAACTGTTATGTTTTCCGCTGAGAGAATTATAAATCCCTATTTTAGCGTAAGTGCAGAAGCTGGAATTCAGCTCTATGAAACTACTAAAAGTGATTCTACAATTTTAAAACCAAGAGGTTTTAAAACTAATCTTGAGGGAAGGTTTTATATATCAAAATTCTTTCACAAGAGAGTACAGCCTAAAAGAAATGAGCCATTTATAGGATTACAGTTTTTTTACAGAAAAAATCAAAAAACAGATGGCATATATTATTATCCGATAAATGATGACACTTTTGAAAACGGACAGGGAGAAACATTTGGAGTAAAAAAAAGAGCTTTAGGTGTTAACTTAATTTTAGGAAACCAATTTTCTCTTTCAAAATCAGGAAGATTTATCTTAGAGCCTTATGCAGGAATCGGTTATATGAATAGAAAGATTAAAAATACCAATCTCCGATTTGACGAAACAAAATATGAAATTGACAAAGGCTTTTATAATTTCTCTTCGCAAAACAATACTGAAGGAGATTCCGGTGATTTTGTAAATTTTATAATTGGTTTTAGAATTGGATACAGATTGTAATTTTCTGAAATCAAAATACAGATAAAAATTGTTAGTTTATTTCTCCTTCGAAATTAGAAATCACTGTAAATTACTAATAAAAATCCCCCGAAAGTTGATTTCGGGGCATTGTTTTTTAAGAAACTGAATAGAAAGTTAATCTTTTTTTCTAACCGTTCTCTGCTCAATTCTTTTTTCAAATTTTTCGCCCTGGAAAATTCTCTGGATCATAATTCCGGGAATATGAATCTGGTTGGGATCCAATTCGCCAGGCGCCACCAGTTCTTCTACTTCTGCGATGGTGATTTTGCCGGCTCCGGCCATAGGATGGTTGAAATTCCGGGCTGAACCTTTGAAAATTAAATTTCCTGCATGGTCACCTTTCCATGCTTTAACGATGGAATAATCCGCGTCGTAAGCATGCTCTAAAATATGCGGTTTGCCGTTAAAATCTTTTACTTCTTTCCCCTCTGCAACCTCAGTTCCGAAACCTGCGGGTGTATAAAAAGCCGGAATTCCTGCCTGGGCGGCTCTGCATTTTTCTGCTAAAGTTCCCTGTGGAGTCAATTCAACTTCGAGTTCGCCTGATAACATCTGTCTTTCGAATTCCGCGTTTTCGCCAACGTAAGATGAAATCATTTTTTTGATCTGTCTTTTGTGAAGCAATAATCCCAATCCGAAATCGTCTACTCCGGCGTTGTTTGAAATGCAGGTCAAATCTTTTACATTACTCTCTACCAATGCATTAATTGAATTTTCAGGAATTCCGCATAGGCCGAAACCGCCCAGCATTAAGGTCATTCCGTCCTGAATTCCGTCAATGGCTTCCTGCGCATTTTTTACTCTTTTATCGATCATTTTCTGGATTAAATTTTGAGGTCTTAAATTAGTATTTTTATTTGAGATTGAAAATTTATTTGTTCTTTTGTCTTGAAATCGAAGATTCGACGAAGTCAAACAAAAGAACTAAAAATTCAAGACTGGAAACTCCGGCTAAAATTTTAAATTATTTTCTAAAATTTCAAAAACCCGGGCGGAAACAGGAGTTATTCAAAAACCAATATTTTTGCCGCCACTCAAACAGTGGGAATTTCTTAACGAAAATAATGTAAAATTTCTTAACGCCTCCGTTTCCTAAGTCAGTTAAAGTCTTTTGATAAAATTTTTATACGATGAAACCTTAAAAAGCATCTCATTATAGTTTCATTTGGAAATCCATCGAGTTGCTTTTAAAATATGAATATTGAAAAGATAAACCACTTTTCTTTTGCGTGAGGGATGGAAGCGGCATCCTTTTTTTGGTTGGAAGGGAAATGCACTGGCAACCAAAAAAAGATACAGCGGACAGCCCGACCCGAGCGAAGGAATGCAGCGAAGCGGAATGACCGAAGGAGGGGCACGCCATGATGAATGGGGGAGTTGGAGAGTTAGAGGATAAGTAATCGGTAATGGGTAATGTTTGATAATTGATGATTGATGGGTGTTGAGTCTTGGGTGATGGGTGTTTATGTGTGCGATTTTTTTGGAAATATTTTTTGTAAAGTGTTGGTGGACAGAAAAATTTGTTTTATTTTTGCAACCTGTTATTCAACCTCTAGCGATAGTCGTGCAAGTTGGTTAGCTTAAACAATTTTTATTATTAATAATGGATTTATTAAAGTACGTACAAGACCAGTACATTACAAAAAAAGATTTCCCTGAGTTTAGCGCAGGAGACACAATTACAGTGTATTACGAAATTAAGGAAGGTCAGAAAACAAGAACTCAGTTCTTTAAAGGAACTGTAATTCAGTTGAGAGGAACCGGAGCTACAAAAACTTTTACAATCAGAAAAATGTCTGGTGATGTAGGTGTAGAAAGAGTTTTCCCTATCAACATGCCAGCTTTACAGAAGATTGAAGTTGACAGAAGAGGTAAAGTTAGAAGATCAAGAATCTACTACTTCAGAGATCTTAGAGGTAAGAAAGCGAGAATTAAAGACGCTGCTTACAAAAAGAAATAATTCAGACAACAATACATACGAAAAGAGACTGCTATTTTTAGCGGTCTCTTTTTATTTTGGTGTATGTTATTTTTTTTGATAGGATTTTATCCTATCCTCTGTTGCGCCGTCGCTTCGGGACTGAGGAAAATTCTATTAATGATATTTTTCCTTTTAACCACACCGGCAAAAATTTCTTTGAAATTTTCGCCATCCTTCAAAAAGGGAATATTTGTATGGGTCAGCGTTCATGACATTATATTTACATAAAGTCGTTTTCAACCTTTGCAAACTTCCAGCATCCATCATCCGGCTTCCCTCCTACTTTATAAATTCATACAGCGCATTCCAGAATTTATCATAGACTTCGATATGCGGAAGGTGGCCTACATTTTCTAATTCCACGAGTTTTGAACCGGCAATTTGCTGCTGTGTTTTCTTACCCAATTCCTGATATTGCCCCATGGTTGCCTGAATTTCTTTGTGTGCACGGTCTTTTCCAATGGCTGTGCGGTCGCGGGTTCCAATGATCAGTAAAGTTGGGGTTTTGATGTTTTTAAATTCGTAAACGACAGGTTGACTGAAAATAATGTCACTCGTTAAAGCGGCATTCCATGCGACTTGTGGGTAGTCTTTGTGTAAAGTCCAACCTGCAATGAGGTCAAGCCAAGGTTGATATTCCGACTTCCATTTGTTGTCATAGTAGAATTTGAGCTGGTAGTTTTTGTAGGATTCTGCTGTGTTTTTTAATTCCGACTGATAGGCTTCATCAACAGTCTGATATTTTGCCAGGGCTTTATAATCTTCCAACCCAATCGGATTTTCAAGAATTAATTTTTCGACTGTTTCAGGATACATTAAAGTGAATCTCGTAGCAACCATGCCTCCCATTGAATGTCCTAAAACGATGACCTTTTCAATTTTTAAATCCTCTAAAATCGATTTGGTATTACTCGCCAACTGTGCAAATGAGAACTGATAGCTCTGAGGTTTTGAAGATTTTCCGAAACCAATCTGATCAGGAATTATCACCCTGAAACCTTTGTCTGACAAATCTTTTGCCGTTTTTTCCCAGTACGCTCCGTTAAAGTTTTTGCCGTGGAGAAGCATGATTGTTTTTCCGTTGGATTTTTTGGGCTTGACATCCATGTAAGCCATTTTAAGATTTTGCTTTTGAGAATTTAAATCTTTAAAATATACTTCAAAAGGATATTGATAGTTAGAAAGCGTGGCATCTAAAGGTTTTATCTGCGAAAATGCCAGAGTCGATGTGACAGTGAGTGAAATTCCTGTGAGAATATTTTTAAATTTGGTCATGAAAAATTGAATTTAGATATAAATTTAAAAAAACCGCCTCAATTGAAACGGTTTTTGGTGTTATTTATAATTTAATTATGCTTTTAATTAAGCTCTTCTGCAATGAGTTTTTCCTTTTTCGAAGGTAAATTCATTAAAACAATCGCCATTAAAATTAAAAGAATTCCAATCCATTGAATAAGAATTACCTGTTCATTTAATAGAACAAAGGCCATCGTTACAGAGACCGGAAGTTCCAGGGAAGAAATAATACTTCCTAATCCCAAACCTGTATCTGGGAAACCTAAATTAAACAGAATCGGTGGAATAATTGTTCCGAACAAAGCCAGAATGAAGCCATACGTCCAGAAGATAGAATAATCAAACGGTCGGATGTGATGTGTATTTTCGGTGAAATTCAGATAAAAAGATCTTAAATTTTCAGAATACAATGGTCCGATCTGTGCAAAAAACAAGAATGTTAAAACGATCACCGAACCTCCAGTCAGCATAATCATGCTTTTCCTGAGTACCGGTAAATGCGTTGCCAGAGTATTGGATGTAAACATGGTCATTGTAAATGAAGCTGCAGCCAATAATCCCCAAAAGATCCCGTGCCAATCTAATTTTACTTCTAAATTGACGAGATTTGTTGCTAAAACTGTTCCGAGTAAAACAATTACTGTTGCCACAACTTTCTTAGCATTTGGAAATTTTTTAGTGATGAAACTCTCGACAACAACGCTGAACCATACGGACTGCATGAGCAGTACAATAGCTATTGAAACCGCAATATACTGCACCGAAATGTAATAAAATAAGCTGGTACAACCCAAAGATGTTCCGGCCATTAACAGTGTTCTGTATTCTTTTCGGCTGGGAGTTGGTAATTTCTTTTTTGAAGTCGTAGTCTGGATAAAATTCAGGATTAAGAGACCCGCTAATCCCAATGCAAACTGAGCCGTCGTTACTTCTGAGGTGGTGAAACCTTCTTTGTAAGACATTTTTACGAAGGTGGCAAGCATTCCATAAATACTGGCACCGAAACCTACAAACAAAACTCCTTTTAAAATATTTTTCTTCTTCATAACCTTTTTTCAGCGGGCAAAGGTACGATATATTGATTTTGTTTGAACAAAAAAAATTACCTCAGAAATTTCTGAGGTAATTCTATAAAATATTTTTTAATATTATTTTTTAATTAGAAGCTTTGAAGAAGTGTCAATTCCTAAACCTTTTACTTTAACGATATAAGTTCCGTTAATTAAAGATGAAGTATTAATTGCTTTTTTCTCATCTGCAGAAACTTTGTATTCTGAAGCAACCAACTTACCGCTCATATCGAAGATTTCAACATTTACTTTACCCATAGTATTTTTTGGGAAGTTGATGAAGAATTCATTTTTAGCAGGGTTTGGATAGATTGAGATGGCGTTTGCTTTTACATCTTTAACTTCGTCTGTAGATAATACACAATCTGTCGGAACCAAAAAGCTCTGAACCTGGTCGTTAATATTACTTTTAACTCCTGCAGAAGCATTTAAACCTAAACCTCTGGCCCCGAATACATTCCAAATCATACATCTATCTGCACCATTTGTCATAGCAAGTTCCGCAGCTAAAATTGCATCACGTCCTTCTACGAAACTAGGATTACAAGGTTGTATTTTAAGAGCATTCGTAACTAATTGCAAAACTCTTGAACTACCATTCGTTGTATTTGACATTACGTTGGATGCGTAACCATATTTTTCAACATATTTCCAATGAAGATCCCAAAGCATTGTAGCCCATACAAACCCGATTGAATGTACATCTGTCTGAATCTGACCATTTGAATTTGTAAATTCCATACCATTTGTATTTCCATAAGTATAAGCATTAACGCTGAATGATGGTGAATACTTAGCTGGACGAATACCGGAACCACTTGTAGCCTGTGCAGATACATACGTACCAATACCTCTTGCAACAGAAGCATTATCATTCGGTTGATTGGTAAGCATTAAGGCAAAAAAGTCTGACCAACCCTCACCCATCTGTTCTTTACTTTGAGAAGACTGTAAACAAGAATATCCATTTCCAGTTAGCCTGGTCGAAATCCCATGACCGTATTCATGAATCATTACTCCATTATCAAAACTACCGTCTTGTTTAGTGCTATAACTCATTGATACGTTAACAGGGATATTGTTAGCAAGCTGACTTTTAATATATTCTCCTTCTGCATTATCCATCAACTCAGACATTATGTATACATTTGGATTTGTTCCTCCCATGTTACCAGGCGCTGTAGAACTTGGTGCATTATAAATAAGTGCTCCTGTTGCACCAGCATTTTGCATATTTTCAACTTTGACATTAAAATCACAAGTTCCACGCTCTGCAAGCCCAATAAAACCAGTTAATGATCCACTAGGCAGAGCCGTACAAGCATCCAAAACTGGTGAAAGTTTCACATTACCTGTTACAGGAACTCCAGTAATCTGGGGACCAAACTGTGCAATAAATGATGCTGGAGTTCTAGTAATTGCCGATGCCGGAGTATTATAAAATAATTTTTGTGCATTATTCACCCAGACATACATCTGCATTCTTCCACTACCACCATCCTGCGGAGTTGCAAAATTGGCATTATTATAATTAGAAACAGTTGCTGTTACTTCTGTAGCTGCACCGTCTTGTGCTTCTGCATTTACAAAGTCGTTTCCTACCCCACCTAAAGAAAAATTATTCTTTTGAAAATTTCTAAATGCTGGAGTAAATCCGAAATTATAAAAAATATCGTGTACCATATTATTTGCATAAAATAAATTGGTAATAGCTGCATCCTGATTAGTTAATGCTAATGCCCCCGAAGTATATGGAAAATTAAAATTTCTACTGGCACCTCCTTCTGCAGCAACACCTGAGAAAAAATCAAAATCATAAAGATCTTGATAAGCGTTAACATTATTACCCTGTGTTGAAGTATAATGTGTTGTTCCGTCAGAGTGCCATCCTTCAGGAGATGCTGCTAAATTCCAAGGATTCGTGACAATTGATCTTGAACCATAAGTAGGAGCTTCCACAGGAAATGGAAATACATTGTACGAAGCAGGATCTGGTGCTAATAAAATACTTGAAGAAGGATTTGACTCCGGATAAAAATCTTTGGTTAATGGCAAGATATTAGCGTGGTCCTCATGAGAATGCCCATATGGATGATCTACAAAATCACAACTAACATTTAAGTTGTTTTTTACCACAATTTCACCTGTGTTTGCATTCACTAAAATATTCCAGTAATTTGGAGTTTTACGTTCTGGAAATGTAAACTCATAGCATAACACTAAATCCTGATTGTTCTTAGCATACACCAATTGATACTTTGCAAATTCTTTATCAATATCCTTATGTCTGAAATCAAGAATTTGTACTTTACTTAAATCTTCGAATGCAATACCTTGTGCAGCAAAGCCTAACGCCGATTCTTTAGTGATGGAGGGCGTATTTGAAGTAACATTATGATAATCTTTTTCAAAATTATCATTATACAAAATAACACGATTGTTCTTTATCAAAACTGAACCCGTAGCTCCATACACAGGAATGCCTTGATATGTTTGCTGTATTTTAACAACATCAGCATTCATACTCTCAGAATGCTCGTTAACATCAATTACGAAGTTCGTAAGATCAGCTTTTTTGTAATCACGAATTTTATTCTGTGAAATATAATTACTTACAAGCTGTTTATGATCCTGTCCGTATACTGTAGATACTGAACTTAATGATAATGCAACAGCAAATAAAAGAGGTAGAGTTAGCTTTTTCATATTGATTCTTAAAGCGCCAAATTTACAAATAATAATCAATTTATTGTTATTATTAATTAATATTTAATACTTTTTTTTCAACACTTATTATTAAGTAATTAATTCGTGTATAAATGGTTAAGTTTATATTAATTTAAAAATTCTGCACAAAAAAACCACCCAAAAAATGGGTGGTAAATTTATAAGAATGAGATCAGAGATTATTTACCTCCTTCCATTTTCTTTTTCAATTCAGCCAATACATCAATATCACCTAAAGTAGATCTTTCTTCAATGTTTGAAGAAGACATGTTATTATTGTTGTTTGATCTGTTGTTTGATGCTTCTCTTGCATTCTTTTTCTCTTCGTCTCTGAAGATTCCTGTGTGAGAAACAACTACTCTCTTGAATTCTTTGTTGAATTCGATTACTTTGAACTCAGCAGTTTCACCTTTCTTGATTTTAGATCCGTCTTCCTTCTCTAATAATCTTGATGGGCAGAATGCTTCTACTTCAGCATCTTCGAATTGTACAGAAGCACCTTTATCATGAACTTCTACAGCAGATCCTGTGTGTACAGTTCCTTCAGCATATTTAGTTTCAAATTTATCCCATGGGTTTTCTGTCAGTTGCTTGTGACCTAGAGATAATCTTCTAGCCTGGATGTCTAATTCAAGAACCACAACATTCAATTTATCACCTACTGCACAGAATTCTGATGGATGCTTGATTTTCTTAGTCCAAGAAAGGTCTGAGATATAAATTAATCCGTCGATACCTTCTTCAAGTTCTACGAATACACCGAAGTTTGTAAAGTTTCTTACAGTTCCAACGTGCTCAGAACCTACAGGATATTTAGCTTCGATATTCTCCCAAGGATCTTTAGATAACTGTTTCATACCTAAAGAGATTTTTCTGTCTTCTCTGTCTAAAGTAAGTACCTCAGCTTCCACTTCGTCACCTACTTTTACGAAATCTCCTGCGCTTCTCAAGTGAGTAGACCAAGACATTTCAGAAACGTGAATTAATCCTTCTACACCTGGAGCGATTTCAACGAATGCACCATAGTCAGCAAGAACAACTACTTTTCCTTTTACTTTATCACCAACTTTCATATCAGCAGAAAGAGCATCCCAAGGATGAGCCTCTAATTGCTTCATACCTAATTGGATTCTAGTTTTCTCATCATCAAAATCAAGGATAACCACTTTCACAGTCTGTCCGTCTTCTAAGATTTCAGATGGATGGTTCACTCTAGACCAAGAAAGGTCTGTAATGTGGATCAATCCGTCTACACCACCAAGATCTACGAATACACCGTAAGAAGTAATATTCTTAACAGTACCTTCAAGAACCTGACCTTTTTCAAGCTGCGCGATGATTTCTTTTTTCTGACCTTCGATATCTGCTTCGATCAATGCTTTGTGAGATACTACTACGTTTTTGAACTCAGGGTTGATTTTCACAACTTTGAACTCCATAGTTTTACCTACGAACTGATCGTAATCTTTAATTGGCTTAACGTCGATTTGAGAACCTGGTAAGAATGCTTCGATACCGTGTACGTCAACGATCATACCTCCTTTAGTTCTTGATTTTACAAAACCGTTTACGATTTCTCCGGTTTCGTGAAGCTCATTTACTCTATCCCAAGCTTTAAGCGTTCTTGCTTTTTTGTGAGATAACTGTAACTGACCTGTTTTGTCTTCTCTTCTGTCTACCATTACTTCAACCTCGTCACCTACACTTAGGCCTGGGTTGTAACGGAATTCGTTAAGAGAAATAACACCTTCAGATTTGAAATCGATGTCTACGATAGCTTCTTTGTCTGTCAATCTTACAACTTTACCTACGATTACATCGTTGTCGTTTAAGCTGCTAAGAGATCCGTTGTAGATTTCTTCAAGATCGCTTTTTTCTTTTCTCGCATCTGCATCAAGACCAGATTCAAAAGAATCCCAGTCAAATTGTTCCGGTGCTACGTTTTGGTTAAGAATAACCTCTGCTGAATTTGTCTCTTTTGACATTTTCTAATAAAATTTGTATTCCTTCTTTTTTAATGGTCTGAATAAATGTGGTTTTAAAAAATACGGAAGTAATTAGTTTATAATAATTTACCTTTTCAGACCTGTCCACAAAAAGTGACTGCAAAAATACAAAAAAAATCAATCACTTCATTAATCCTGCTAAACATTTTTAAATTCACCTTGGTGATGTTCTAAAATTTAATTTCATTTCAGTTCCATCATGACAAATATGAAAGTTTTTGAAAATTATGTTTTATGTCTAATGATTTTTGATTTGCGTAATTCCTGACTATCAGTTAACCGACAATTACTTCTGAAATATTTTAAATTTAATGTATAGAGACTCATTTTGTTTTAGAAAGCTGGATTTAAATTTAAATCAACAGGATTTAATTTCAAAATATTTTAAACATCAAAAATAAAAATGAAACTACCAAAAGGCAGTTCCATTCGAAGTAATAGTGAAAAAAAAAAAAAAAGATTAATTTATAGATTCCACAATTGTGGTACTAAGGGAGATTTTAGACATAAAATTACTCATATTATCACATGGCGGGTTTCCTGAACTGGAGTTCTGCGCTACCCCACCATATATAATTTTTTGGGAAGGAGATGAAGAAGATGAAGCTATATTTCTTGCTCTCACACTGATTGTATGGTTTCCGATAGGCAAATTATTGACTACACCATTGAGAACAAATTTATGCCAAGAGCAGGTAAAATTCTCGTTATGTTTATGGTATTTTCTTACAACTGCCAGTTTGTCATCTACAAAAATTCCAATTGCATATTCGAAATAACTGTTCGCAGCTTTGTCTAACTGAGCCATCCCTTCCACTGTAAATGCAAATGAATTGGTACTTCTTGTAAATGTCTTACTATCTTCAATCAGCAGCGGAATCCAGCTTGATGAAACAGTTTCACCAATATTAAAATTCCCTGGTGAATAACCTGTTATAGCAATATTTCCCGGAGATGAGATTGAACTTAAATTTACCAGATCAAGTTTAGAACTTATCTGATCTTTTGTGAGAAGAGCATTCCACTTTCCGGCATCAAAATAAGCGGTTGTCTGCGGTAAACTAGCCGTTGAATTGGTATTGAATACAACTGTTCCATTTTGAGGTGAGGGAACCGTTGTTACATCAAGGTTTGAACTCAGTGGAATCCTTGGATAAAGAACACCCTTTGTATCAGAATCCAACTTCAGAATAGCACTGTTATCAACAACTGGAACAGATTTATCTGTCATTACAACCTGAGAAAAAAACATTACAGGCATTGCTGACATTATTATGGTAGATATAAGTTTTTTCATGACGTTTTTAATAAGGTAGAGGTTGGTTAATTACAACTATAGCACTAATCTGTGCTTCACCATTCGTTAGATTTTCGCATCCGTCGGCTTTTTTGCCATAATTTGTAGACTGCGTTCCTACATTTCCTGTACGGTTGGCGACACCAAGGGTAATTTTATGAATTCCTACAGTCAGATCATCAAGTACTCCTGTGATTGTAAATTCCTGAAAAGGACATTTTAAATCACCATTAAGCGAAACTGCTTTTGAAGTAACAAGTTTATTATCCACAAAAATGCCCAGACCGTAATTTACATTTGCACCCGCTGATTGTGTATCTACCTGTACCATTCCGGTAAAAGTAATCACAGTACTGTTCTCAGGACGGTCAATTAGAATATCAAAATCATTGGTTTCAGGAACTTTTACCCAAGGCGAAACCAGCGCAGTGTTGTTAGAGTACGGTGATTCTCCGGGATACGTCGATATAGACGCTCCACCAGGATAGATTTTTGAATAATATTTTGTAATTCCAAGCAGAAGATTGATGTTTGCAGAATTAAAAAAGAATATCCATTTGCTTCCGTCCCAGTAATACAGTCCTTTTCCGCCTGGAAATAGCGCATTCGTATTATACACCAATAGTGAAGTGGTGGGAGCAGTTGCCATAAAGCTGGCATCTGAAACATTATTTTGATTTAATGCAATCTGTGGAAGCATGATACCTTTGTTGGAAGCAACCAAATCCAGAATAGCAGACGCATTTGGTGATTCTGTACCAATTCCTACAGAACCGGTTTGTGCGTAGTGATTAATTCCCAGAATAATCAACAGGAATCTTATAAAATGTGTTTTCATCTTTTGTGATTTATGATTTTTCAGTGAGTTTAATGTACATATTGATTCTGGTCATGTCATCATTTAGAGATGTCACTCCTACGGGACCGCCAAATTTCCATTGTGATGCAGACGAAAAATCATTTACCCTTATGGTCACATACGTTTTAACAGTATGATTTCCCACACTTAAATTCTTTAAAACTGAATTGATAGAAAAATAATCATACTGATTTACAGTAGAATATCTTGTAGAATAATTTCTCACTCCGGCAAGCTTTCCGTCTACGAAAATTCCGACGGCGTAAGTAAAAGTATTGGATGAGCTGGTGACATTATTGTTGGCCTGCACCATACCTTCAGTGATGACCACGACACTGTTGTTGGCCTGTGTAACTGTAATATCTTTAGATAAACCCTGCACCTCAGACCATATTGTTCCGGGCAAAGAATCCTGACTATAATTGACAGGGCCCATTGGTGTGTTGACAGTTAAGGGAGCCGAATTGGAGGTACTGTAGGAAACTGTGATTCCCAGCACAGAATATACATTACGGGAATCTACAAGCTCATTCCACTTTGCACCATCCCAGAAATTGAAACCCTGTTTTCCGGTAGCTTTGTTATAAGCTAAAAGACCTAAAGCAGGACTGATGACTGGTGACGCGAGTGAAAGATTTGGAATATTCAGATTTGGGAGCAAAACACCTTTGTTTGGTGAATGTACTTTCAGCAAAAGATTATCTTCTACCGACGTTGTTCCTATTCCCACCTGAGAGAATAGCTTCTGACTGGGCACAACAAAACAACCCAGCACTACAAAGTAGAGCATTTTTTTCATCTTGGTATTTTTTTAAGTGTGTTTGATTTGTTGTGTGTACAAATATACTCACTTAATACATAACAAGATGTATTTTATAGAAAATTTCTATGAAAAACTATGAAAATATGGTACTTAATTTAATTGAAAAGTGATAAAATGTGCAAAATTTTCACTCGTGTGTTTTAGCGGATTCTCTGATTAATTCATTGAGCTGCAGCAATTCTTTATCAGTAAAATCTCTCCACTTACCTACCGGAATATCAAGGGAAATATTCATAATTCTAATGCGTTTCAGTTTTTTCACTTCATATCCAAGGTATTCACACATTCTTCTGATCTGTCTGTTTAAGCCTTGTGTAAGAATAATTCTGAAATGCATCTCGTCGATTTTCTCCACCTCACATTTCTTCGTTACCGTATCTAAAATCGGAACCCCATTTCTCATTTTATCTAAGAACCTTGGATTAATGGGTTTATCAACTCTCACAATATATTCTTTTTCGTGATTGTTTTTTGATCGGAGAATTTTGTTGACGATGTCACCGTCACTGGTGAGAAAAATAAGACCTTCACTGGCTTTATCTAATCTCCCAATCGGGAAAATTCTTTTCGGATAATTTATAAAATCAATAATATTGTTTTTTTCACGCTTAGAATCTGTGGTACATACAATTCCGCGTGGTTTGTTGAATGCGAGATAAACAGGTTTCTCTTCTGTTTCACGGATGGTTTTTCCATCAACTTCAATAAGATCTTCATCTGAAACTTTGGTTCCCAGCTCCGGAATCTGACCGTTGATTTTTATTCTTCCTTCTTCCAAAAGTTTGTCTGCAGCTCTTCTTGAGCAATAGCCAACTTCTGAAAGGTACTTATTGATGCGTGTTTTTTCCATTGCTTTAAAGGTTTTTATTTGAGAAGATTGCAATTCCATAGGCAAAACCTACAAAAAATGTACTGTTTCCATCAAAATTCTGCACTTCCAGATTGATCTGAAATTTGTTTCCAAGATTTTTATTGATTGGTTCGAAGAATCCGACAGATAATCCATATAGTTTAGCATTTTCAGAGGCTGTTTTGTTAATTTGAGTACCAAAATGTGCGGAAATAAAGGTAAATTCTTCATCTTTTGGATTACTGACAATAAAAAACGGTTGAACCGTCCAGTAAATAACATGAAAATTAGGATCAACGTAGCTATATCTCACACCTGTTCCTAATGCAAACCAATTCAGTGGCTGATATCCCACCTGTGCTACAAAACCATAATTAAACTTTCCAGGATCCAGGTGTTGCCTTTCATACTCATTTGTTGCCTGATTTTCTTTAATCATTGCAGCGACATCAAAACCGACATTTGCTTCCACAACTCCGAACAATCCCAACTTATTTGATTTTTCCTGAGAAAATGTTTTCAGCGATATAATAACACAGAAAATTGAGCATAAATATTTATTCATTCGCCTCAAATCTGTATTCGTTATTCAAAAATTCTGTGGTTGCATCTTCTACTTTATAATCGCCGATTTTAGTTCTTCTCAGCTGCGTTAGATACGCTCCCACTCCTAATTCCTGACCGATATCGTGGGCTAAACTTCTGATATAAGTTCCTTTTGAGCATCCTACAATAAAACTGATAAGCGGAAAATTAATTTCGACATCTTTAATGTAATGAATTGTTGTTTTTCTGGATTTCATCTCTACTTCCGTTCCGGCTCTTGCGAGATTGTAAGCTCTTGCTCCATCGATTTTAATTGCCGAAAAAACAGGTGGTTTCTGATCAATTTCTCCTAAAAATTTTTCTAATGCTTTATTTACCTGTTCTTCGGTAACGTCAGAAAAATCCTGATGAAGAATTTCCGGTTTTTCGGTGTCGTATGATTCGGTCTGGACACCGATTTTAATTTCTGTCCAGTATTCTTTTGGTGCATCCTGAATTTCAGGGATTTTTTTGGTGAATTTTCCTGTACAGACAATCAACAGTCCTGTTGCTCTTGGATCTAAAGTTCCGGCATGACCGATTTTGAATTTTTTTGGAAGATCAAATTCGCGTTTGAGTTTGTATTTCATTTTATTGACGGCCTGAAAGGAAGTCCAGTCCAAAGGTTTGTCAAGTAGAAATACGTGTCCGGATTGTAGTTGTTCGGCGGTCATTTTTTATGAGTAATGAGTGATGAATAATGGGCAATTAATTTAGGTCATGTAATAAAATACAAAATTACTACAATATTTTTAACGGTGAATCCCGCGCAGCCCGACTTGAACGGAGCTCTTTTTGTGAGGAGGTACGACGAGCAAAAAAGCGGGAGTGGAAGGCGGAATAGCTGCCCAAATTATTAAGAGTAATGGGTAATGAATAATAAGTAATTGAAAAATATTATTTGAACCAGTAAAAATAAATCAGCAACGCAACTCCAACAAAAATACGGTACCAACCCCAAGGTTTGAATCCGTACTTGTTTAAAACTCCGATAAATGCTTTGATGGCGATCAATGCAGTGATGAATGCCACGATATTTCCGATGATGAAAATGGTAATGTGATCCTGAGATTCTAAAATCATTTCATAACCTTTCGCAGCTGTTGGTGTTCCTTTACCCCATGTTTTTACAAAAACTGAATATACAGTTACCGCCAACATAGTCGGCACTGCCAGAAAGAATGAAAATTCTGCTGCCGCTTTTCGCGATAAACCCTGCGTCATCCCTCCGATGATGGAAGCGGCACTTCGGCTCGTCCCGGGCATCATCGCAAGACACTGCCAAAAACCGATGGTGACTGCTTTTTTGATTGAAATTTCTTTTTCGTCGTGAATGACGGGGTTTTTAAACCACTGGTCTGCAAAAAGCAAAACAATACCGCCTAAAACCAATACGGCTGAGATGGCAATCTGATTTCCCAGCACCGACTCTATTATATCATCAAAAATATATCCTAAGACCAAAGCGGGAATTACTGCAAATGCAAGTTTGTAATACAACTGAAGATTTTTAAGATCAAAAAACTTTCTCCAATAGGCCACGACTACCGATAAAATAGCTCCAAACTGAATAGAAACCTGAAACATTTTTAAAAATTCTGATTCTTCCATACCCATCAAACTGGCAGTAAATCCCATGTGTGCGGTGGAAGATATGGGTAGATATTCTGTAAGTCCTTCGATGATGGCAATGATGATTGCTTTAAATAAATCCATGTTTTTTTGAGTAATGGGTAATTGGTAATGAGTAATTCTGTGGTTTTTGTCCGCACTTTAATATTATACAAAAAGTCAATTGCTAAGCAACCGACTTTCAGTTTATTTGAGCCAATTTACCTGACTCTTTATACGTTTATTGATTGTCTAATTTTTTCTTTTGAGGATTGCATAGACTTCTATTGCAAAACCTATCACAATAAACAGTGGTGCGATTCTGATTCTTCGGATGGAAAATATTTCGTCATTCCATGCATTCGGATCAAATTTACCATCTACTGTGTTGGCGTCTGCCCCCATCATCAGGAGAAATCCAACGACGATGAAAGCAAGCCCGATGAGCATCCATTTGTAATTTTCTTTACCGAAATAAAAGGTGTTTTCCTCGGCTGTCTTGTTTTCTTTTCCAAAATCGGAAGCTGAAAACTTTGTTGTTTTTTTGCTCATTATTTATGAATAATATAAGTCGTCTACGTTTGATTTTAAGAATCTCCATGTTGCAATGACCGTACTGATGATGGAAATAAATATTCCAACAAATAAAACACCCAGTGCAAGCCAAAAATACTCAGTTGTGTCCTGTACAAATGGCATTTCGATCATTCTTGTGAAAAAATACCATATTCCTGATACTGCCAAAAGACCTATTGCCGCACCGATCAAGCCCAGAATAATGGATTCTTTTATAAAAGGTATCAAGATAAATCTCCTTTTCGCACCTACAAGCTGCATGGTTTTGATAATAAATCTTCTTGAGAAAATCTTAAGCCTGATGGAGTTGTTGATCAATACAATTGCTAAAATCAGAAATATCAGAGAAAAGCCTAGAATCCATTTTAAAACTTTATTCAAACCGGTATATACCTTCTGAGCATCTGTATCATTATTAACATCTACAATTCCAGGCACAGTTCTTAATTGTTTCAAAACCTCATTTATTTTTAAAGAATCTGTAAACTCAGGCTTTATAGTCACCTCTACAGATGCCGGAAAAATATTCTCTTCAAATATACCGCTGGTATTAACGCCCATGCTTTTTCGTGCCTCTTCCACCGCTCTGTCACGGGAAATATAGACCGCCTTTTTCACAGCAGCTATAGTTTCAATCTTTTTTAAAGCTTCCTGTTCGTTCTTTGCAATTTTCAATGAATCTTTTGGATCGTAGTTCTGATCAAAAAAAGCATTTACTACTAACTGCTCTTTTAAATAGTCTGAATACTTCTTTGCATTGATTACAATTAATCCCATTAAGCCCAACAAAAAAAGAACTAATGCAATACTTACGACCACGGTAATATTACTCGATCTAAGCCTGTTTTTATTAAAATCGTCTGCCGTCCTTGCCATTAATAATAAAATTTTTGGCTAAAATAGAAAAATTCTACCGAAATTTGACCCGAAAAACATATTTTCACTGTTAACAAAATCATAAATACTTTGAGTGTAAGAGCAAAAAAACATCTCGGCCAACATTTTTTGACCGACGAAAATATCGCAAAAAAAATAGTTGACGGACTGAGTTTCGATAATTATAACAATATTATGGAAGTGGGCCCGGGAATGGGTGTCCTCACCAAATATCTTTTTGAAAAAGATCAAAACATCTACCTTGCAGAGATCGATCAGGAATCTATTGAATACCTGAAGAAAAACTATGATAAAACGAATGAAGAAACTTTTGTCGGTGACTTTCTGAAACAGGATTTTGCTTTTCTGAACAACGAACAAATTGCAATCATCGGAAATTTCCCGTACAATATTTCTTCTCAGATTCTTTTTAAAATAATCGACTACTATGAAATTATTCCCGAAATGGTAGGAATGTTTCAGAAAGAAGTTGCGGAAAGAACTGCTGCTGTTCCGCGTACCAAAGACTACGGAATTCTGTCTGTTTTAATTCAGGCATATTATGACGTAAGCTATCTGTTTACGGTACATGAGAATGTTTTTAATCCTCCGCCAAAAGTAAAATCCGGAGTCATAAAACTAACCAGAAATCCTAAGGAAGGTTTGGCAGGAAATGAAGTACTTTTTAAAAAAATCGTAAAAGCAGGATTTAATCAGAGGAGAAAAAAACTGTCTAATGCTCTGAAAGTTCTTGAGATTCCGGAAGCCTTGAAAACGCATGAGTTTTTGGATAAAAGAGCAGAAGAGTTGAGCGTTGCCGACTTTATTTCGTTTACTAAACTCTGGAAAGATAATCAATAAATTCTTTGCTAAAATAAAAATGCCTTCAGAAAAATCTGAAGGCATTTTTTGTATGATTTAAGAAAGACTTACTCTCTGTTTTTCAGCATGATCCAACCTGAGGTATTCATCTGAGTTTTGGTTTTATTGTATTCAAAATTGAATTTATACCAATATGTTCCGGTAGGCAATCTTTTTCCTCCTATAGTTCCGTTCCAGATCGGGTTTTCTTTGGTGAATCTAAACATTTCACTTCCGTATCTGTCATAGATAGAACCTTTGAAGTTTTTGAAGTTACCTAAAGAAGAAAGGTCAATCACATCATTTACTCCATCCTGATTTGGTGTAATCACATTGCTGATGTGAAGCGTAAAGAATTCTACAGTTCCAACACATGTTGTTCCTTTCGTTCTTACATAAAGTGTATAAGTTGTATTGTCTAACAGATTAGGAAATACGTTTGAATCCTGCCATACAATTCCATCCAGAGAATATTCTGCAACTCGTGGGGTATTGTTTATGTTTGGAATGTTTGCTATAGCAGTAATTGTATTGTTTTCATAGCTTAACTGTGTGAAGAATGGTGTTGCTGCTGCAAGAACCTTTACTTCAAAAGTTTTTGAACAGATTCCATTATCAATTTTCACTGTATAAATTCCCAATTGATTAACAGTAATTTTCTGAGTTGTAGCACCAGTATTCCATAAATAGCTGTAACCTGTCCCTGCGCCAGCATCCAGCTCAATTGTATCTCCAATACACATTTCGACATCAAGAAGAGGTGTTGTAGGCTGAGGAACCACTTCTACAGTAACTTTTGCAGGAAGTGAAGACTGACATCCCAAAGCTCCCAATGCATACACTTCAAAAGTGGTAGTCTGGAATATGGTTGCTGATTGGGTGTTGCCATTTCCAGGAAAGTTTACCCAGTTGTAAGCTGTACCACCCGACGCGGTAAGCGTAACAGTTTCACCTGCACAAACTCTGATTTTCGGAGTAGTTACCTGAGCTACAGGTCTGGTTTCTTTTGCTAAAGTAAGTTCTACCATTTTTCTGCAATACTCTGCTCCGTAAACCACAGCATAGAGAATCTGACCATTGGCTCCATTATAATTTAATGGAGTCTGAATGAAATTATTATTAAAAGCCAATGCATCTGCCTGATTTACATACCATCTGAAATTAGCTCCGGTGGTAGGACTGATCAATGCTTTAGAATTAGTTAAGTCAAACGTTGTAATATCCGGTGTTGTACACAAAAGCAAAGTTGCATCCTGCGCCAACGGTGTAGAACCTCCGTGGATTGTAACCGTTGCAGTTCCCGGACATGGATTTCCAGGTAGAGATACTTCAATAGTATAAGTTCCCGGGTTAATAGCCGTAATTGATGTAGAAGTTGCCCCTGGTATTGCAGTACCATTGTAGAACCACTGATAAGTCATATTTGGACTGTTTACAGATGCATTAATCACAGTTGGAACCAAGTCGCAAACATTAATATCTGAAGGAATTACTGCACCGCTCGGGTCTTGAAGTTCTACTCCGATACTGAACGATCCACCTTCTAAAAATACTGCAGAATCATAAGAGCTGTCTGCACCGAAAGGACCAAAATCCGCAATAACCATTTTAAAATGATAAGGAATTCCTGCAGTTACAGTAGCTGTTGCCTCCAAAGGAATTGTTCTTCCATAAAAGTTAGTTTCAATATTTGCCGTATTATATCCCGCAAAATATGTTGGATTAACCGCCCCGCACGATCCCGGAATATTAGGACGAATATTGGTAACACTTACGGGACCTGCTCCACCAGGCAAAACTGCCATATTCTGATAAGGTGCAGTACTTCCTACAGGCCTCAACAATAATGCAAAAGCATCCGCATAGCTACAAGGAAAACTTCCTGTATATTCTTCCGAGGCAAGTAAATAATTAAATTTAATCTGAGAAGTTGTCGGTACAAAATCGAATTCTAAAATTGCAGCATTGGTAAGAATACCTGCTACACCAAGCGCAGTTGCCAAGTCAGGATCACTCCCCCCCTGATTGTTGTCACTTAAGTTTCCTTCCAAACTATTCCCTGCTCTTCTTGCAAATCCGGTAGACAGGACGATCCCATCTTTAAAAGGAAAATTGGTCGTTCCTTTGTGAAAATATCCCCAGGCTCTGTCTGCCTGAGTAGCCGTCGTAGCAGGAGTAACTGTTACATTTGAAATATTCGGAACAAAACAAGACCCAGGCCCGGAAGAAACAAGTACATCCCGGACTAGTTGTAAAGGAGTATAAGCTGACTCTGGATACGTAGGAACATTCACATCTATAAAAGCACCTGCTTTCTTGGAAGCTTGAGAGGATTGTTCTTTCTGAGGTTTTCTGGGTGAAAATTTCTGTGCAGTCAAATTCACAGCCATCAAACCAAAAAATAATAGTAGTAAAGATTGCTTCATATATTTTTTCATTTCAACAAATTTAATTTTTTTTTATCTAAAACACATTAATATTTAACTATTTTATCAAAAAAAATAACCTTTCAGTTGAAAGGTTATTAATTATTTAGTTTCTGTTCTTCACTAAGATCCATCCGTTTCTCATTTCCATTTTCCTGCTTGCAGGGTTTTCCCATTGCACTTTATACCAATAGGTTCCTGTCGGAATATTCATTCCTCTCAAAGTACCATCCCAAGTAAGACCAGATTTTGAGGCTTTATAAATTTCAGCACCGTAACGATCGAATATTGAAGCTGCAAAATTGTTGTATTTACTGATACCACTAAAGTCTACCCCTTCATTAATACCGTCGCGGTTTGGTGTAATAGCATTGATGACCACAAAAGTATAAAACTCTATAAAATTACTACAGTCAGCATCTTTATTTCTGATTCTGATATTGTAACTCATATTATTTTCAACATTGTAGAAAATATTTGAGGTCTGCCATGTAACACCGTTATCGATCGAATATTCCAGAACACTGTTGTTAGGATTCGTTGCAGTGACAGTCAGAATATGATCAGCAAAACTGATGTTGCTAAATTGTGGTAATTGTGGATTGAGAAGTTGTGCTGTATAAACTCTTGAACAGGTTCCATTACTTATTGTTACGGAGTAAGTTCCGGGAACATTCGTAGAAATCGTCTGCGATGTAGCGCCGTTACTCCAGATGTAAGTATAGTTCGGTCCTGCGCCTGCATCTAAAATCCCGGTATCACCTGCGCAAACATACACATCTTTAAGAGTGGAAACAATCGCTGGAACAACTTCAATTGTGATGGTTGCAGGAATATTGGTAGTACAACCGTTTCCTCCCAAAGCAATCACCTGATAAGTAGTTGTAGTGGCTGGGCTAACGACCTGCGTACTTCCATTACCCGGTAAAGTTCCCCAATTATAGGTAACACCTCCCGAAGCGGTAAGCGTAACAGATTCACCTGCGCAGATTTTAGTTTTTGATGCAACTAAAAATGGTGTTGGTGGTCCCACAGTTATTGTAATTGTCGCAGGTTGAGCAGAAATACATCCGTTGGCACCTACAGCTGTCACAGTATAAGGAGTTGTCACATTTGGTGAAACAACCTGTGTATTTCCATTTCCTGGCAATCCTGTCCAGATATAAGTAGCACCACCTGACGCTGTAAGAGTAACAGATTCTCCCGGACAGATCTGCGGAACGTTTGCCGAGATTAAAGTTGTAGGAGCAGCAGTATCCTGAACCACAGTTACACTTGAAGTAAATGTACACGTAAGATTTCCAGGCTGCGTTGTATTTGATACCGTTAAAGTATAGGTTCCTCCTGCATTTACAACAGGATTTAAAGTATTACCACCAGAAACTATATTTCCTCCACCCGTAGTTGTCCAAGAAACAGTAGAACCTGCTGGAACTGTTGAACTGGAAGCATTTAATGTAATCTGAGGTGTTGTACAGGTGATTGTTGCAGGTGCAGCAATATTCAGTGTCGTAACAGCAGTTGTCTGTAACTGAAGTGTAACTACGTACGAACAGGCTCCGTTTTTAACCAAAACATAAATAGTCTGATTTCCTGTGCTTGTAAAAGCGGTAGGTGGATTAATTGTATTATTATTACCCTGATTTGCATCTGCCTGAAGAAGATAATAAGCAAAAGTTGCACTTCCTGCCGAAGTAATTTGTGACTGAGCTTCAGTTAAATTATAAACAATTCCGTTCGGAGAATAACATTTTAGTAAAGATGCATTCTGAACCGTTATTGGCTGCGAAACTTCAATTGTAACTGTTGCAGGATTTGCAGACGGACAGCCATTTGCTCCCACCGCCGTTACAGAATATGTTGTAGTGGTGGTAGGACTCACTGTCTGCGTATTTCCATTTCCTGGTAACGTTGCCCAATTATAAGTTACACCTCCTCCAGCAGTGAGAATTACAGATTCACCTGAGCAAATCTGAATTTTAGAAGCCGTTAAAGTAGGCGAAGGTGGCGCACTGTCTCCATTCACAGTTACACTTGAAACTGATGTACATGTAAGATTGCCAGGCTGATAGGTGTTTGAAATTGTAAGAGTATAAGTTCCTGCTGCATTAATAACTGCATTCAAAGTATTTCCTCCTGAAACGATGTTACCGCCTGTAGTTGTCCAGGTAAATGTGGAACCCGCAGGATATACCGATGCAGATCCGTTTAATGTAATCTGAGAATTAGTACAGGTTAAAACTGAAGGCTGAGCGATGTTGGCTGTAATTTCAGGAGCTTTTACCAACAGTAATTGAGCAACTTTTGAACAGAAACCATTTCTTACCAAAACATACACGGTCTGATTTCCTGCACTTGGATATGCAGTGGGAGTCTGAATTGAATTTGCATTTCCTGCAATGGCATCACTTTGATTCACATAGTATGTAAAGGTCGCACCCGGCGTTGTACTTATCGCAGTGTTGGCATTATTTAAATTAAATATTGCATTTCCCTGAGCATAACAAGCAGTAAGTGTAGCATTTTGCGTAGTGGGAGTAGTTCCACCAACTATAGTAACAGTTGCTGTACCAGGACAGGAACTTCCCGGAAATGTTACCTCCACTTTATAAACGCCTGGCTGTGTTGCTGTATAAGCAGCATTAGTAGCTCCAGGAATTATAGTGTTGTTAAAAAACCATTGGTATGTTGCATTAGCATTCTGAACAGAAGCTGTAAAGGTTTGCGGTGCGTTATCACAAACATTGATTGACGCAGGCAATTGCACTCCGTTTGGACCGAGAATCTGAACTCCGATATCAAAAGATCCTGCTTCTAAGAACACTGCCGAATCATAAGCCGAATCCTGATAATCAGCCAAAACCATTTTAAAGTGATACGCCTGACCAGGCACCACGGTGGCAGTTGCCGTTAAAGGTACCGTTCTTCCACTGAAATTTGTTTCTATATTGGCTGTATTCTGACCTCCAAAATACTGAGCATTTTTTGGACCGCAAGCATATGATGCGGGAATAATATTAGTAACACTTACAGCTCCAGCACCACCCGGCAAAACGGCAAGATTAGTATAAGCGCCTCCCGAAACAGGTCTTAACAAAAGCGCAAAACCATCCGTGATAGTACATGGAAAATTCCCCTCATATTCTTCAGATGCAAATAAATATCTGAAAGAGACTGTATTGGCAGTAGGTACAAAATCAAACTCAATAAAAGAGGCATCTTTCAAAGCGCCTGGAGGCAAGTTTAAAGCCGCTGCCAAATCAGCATCATCCTGTGTCGGAAGAGAATTACTCAACTGACCGGACTGAAAAGTGTTTCCCGCTCTTCCAGCATAGCCTGTCGATAAAACAATACCGTTATTGAAGGGGAAATTGGTTGTGCCTTTATTAAAATAGCCCCAACTTCTGTTAGGATCACTTGTAGATAAATTTGGTGATACGACTACATTACTTACATTCGGAGTCGTACATGTTGTATTACCTGCAATTAAAACATTGGTTACTAATTGGGTGATACTGAATGAGGACTGCGGATAATTCGCTGTATTAACATCAATAAATGCTCCTGCTTTCATCGTTTGAGAAGAAGCTTTCTGTAATACAGACTTCGTTCTGTTCTGTGAAAACAAAATATTTGAGGTGAGTATAATTAATAGAGCCAAAAATAGATTTCTTGTACTTCTAATGATCATTTTTATATTATTTTCAACAAAAATAGCATTTTTTTTTCAGTCATTTAACGAATATTGCGATAAGTTTAATTTTACAAAATACTGATTACGAAACTTTTACTTTTAGAAAAGCAAAAAAGCCGACATTTTTGCCGGCTTTATTCTTATTTAAATTAAATTTTATTCAAAGTTTTTCAATAAAATCCATCCTGTTTTTACTGTTGTCTGCTTGCTTGCAGGGTCTTCAAAAGTAATCTGATACCAGTAAGACGCAGTAGACAATTTCTTACCCTGGAAATAACCATCCCAGTAAGGTCTTATATTTTCGTATTTGTAAACCACTTTTCCATATCTGTCTGAGACCTGAGCAGTAAAGTTTTTATTACCAGCCACACCTCTGAAATCAATCATATCATTTACATTATCACCGTTTGGAGTGATTACATTCTGCATATTGAAAGTATAATATTCCAGAGAGCCAACACAACTTGTAGTTTTAACTCTAACCTTAATGAAAACCAGCGTATTTTTAGGAACATTGGTGAAGGTATTTGAATTTTGCCAAGTCAAGCCGTTATCCAAAGAATATTCTAATGCACCATTACTAGGATTGTTTACGGAAATTGTTATATTATCATTATTATAATCAATATTAGTGATGGTTGGAGGAACTGCAATTTTCACTTCAGTTGTATAAAGTTTAGAACAAACCCCGTTGGAGATTGTTACTCCATAGATACCGCCTACACCCACAGTAATTGTTTGCGTAGTAGCACCGTTGCTCCATTGGTAAGTATAATTAGGACCTGCAACCGCATCAAGCGTGATGTTGTCACCATTACAAATCCATCCGCCAGTCAGTTTTGAAGTAATTGCAGGAACAACTTCTATTGTAATGCTGGCAGGAGTTAAAGATTTACAACCCTGAGCTCCGATAGCGTAAACAGTATATGTGGTAGTCGCAGTTGGACTCACCGTACGGATTGCACCTGATACAGAAGTATCTCCCCACTGATAGGTTACCCCGCCCGCAGCAGTAAGAACTACAGACTCACCATTACATATTTTGATTTTTGGAGCTGTAACTGTTGCCACAGGAGTTTCTTCTTTTCTAAGTGTAAGTGTTGCAACTTTGGAACAAAAAGCCCCGTTTGAAACATTTACATAAATAATCTGACCATCTGTTCCGTTAAATGCAGTTGTTGCAGTTATGTTACTTGCATTTCCTGCAACTGCATCAGCCTGTACGAGATAAAATTTAAATACGGCTCCAGTTGTTGTGCTGATTAAAGGCTTTGCAGTATCTAAATTAAATGTAAAATTACTTGGCGTAGAACAAAGCTTTAAGGTTGCGTTTTGCACTACTGGGCTTGTACCACCTACAATAGTCACCTGCGCTTCTACCGGACAAGTTGCTCCCGGAACTGTTACCTGAACCTTGTACACACCCGGAGTGATAGCTGTATAAGTCATTGACGTAGCACCAGGAATAGCTACACCATCCTTAAACCATTGGTATGTAGTACCGGGAAGTGCTGTTATCTGAGCTTTCAGTATTGTAGGCGTATTATCACAGACATTAATGCTGTCCGGAACAGGATTTCCACTTGGGTCTACGATGGTCATTCCAAGATCAAATGATCCTCCCTGGATGAATACTGCAGAGTCAAAACCAGGATCTGAAGCATCTGCCAATACCATTTTAAAATGATAAGACTGACCAGGCGTAACCGTTGCAGTTGCAGTTAACGGAATGGTACGGCCATTAAAATTAGTTTCAATATTCAAAGTATTCAGACCGCCAAAATAGGCCGCATTGATTGGTCCGCAAGCAAAACCGACTCCCCCGGGTACTATATTTGTAACACTTACAGGCCCATTACCACCTGGCAATATAGCCATATTGGTATAGGTAGACCCTGGTGTATTTGGTTTTAATAATAGAGCAAAACCATCAGAGAAAACTCCACAAGGATAAGTTGATGTATATTCTTCTGAAGCAAATAAATAATTAAAATTAATCTGCGAATTATTCGGAACGAAATCAAATTCTATAAACACAGCATCCTGCAAACCAGCTGCCGGATTAATTGCAGCAACTAAATCAGGGTCACTCCCTGTAGTTCCGGGAACAGGGTCACCCAAACTGCCTTCGAGAACGTTACCCGCTCGTCTTGCTTTTCCTGTAACGAGTACAATTCCATCCTGAAAAGGGAAGTTGGTAGTACCTTTATGAAAATATCCCCACGCTCTTTCCGTATCTGTATGAGGCTGGTTTGGTGAAACCGTGACATTACTTACATTGGGTGGCGCACATGAAGAGCCTCCGGAAATCAATACATTTCTAACCAACTGATCAATGTTGTAACCACTTGGGGTGTAAGAAGCAACATTTACATCTATAAATGCGCCTGCTTTCATACTTTCTGCACTCTTTTTTTCCGGCAAAACTTTCCTTGCTTTTTGTGCATGAAGCTGTAAAGAAAAAAGAATAAAGAGTAAAAATAAAAGATAGTTTTTTGATCTATAATTTAACATTTTCAGATTGTTTGTCCAAAAATACCAAATTTTATTGATTTAAAACATATTGAATGACATATAATTATCAATAATAAAACAATTATTTTATTTTCTAATCAAATCTTAATTGAATTTTAATGTCAAAAAACAAAAGACCAATCCCTCGATCAGTCTCTTTTAGCTTATTTTATTTTTAATTTCTAATCTTTTTTCAGCTCATCAATTTTATTTTGAAGTTCAGCTATTTTGTCTTTTAAAAATTTAATTTCGTTCTTATTTGAATTGACATTGCTTTTTAGAATAGCTTTTTTGGCTCTTTCATTGTGGTCTTCTTCGTCTTCATCTTCATTGATTTCCTCGATATCTTCCTGGATATCTTCAATATCTTCGCTGATTTCCTCCAAATCCTCACTAATCTCCTCTATATCTTCGCTGATCTCTTCAATATCTTCCTGAATGTCTTCGATATCTTCCTGAATGTCTTCAATTTTTTCATTGCTTTTATTTACCGACATCTGAATAAGGATGGATAAATAAATCGCTTCCAAAGACAAAACCGTCGTGAGTACCAAAAGCATTTTATCAAAATCTACTACATCGAAAACGGGTAGTAAAAATGAGGTAAGGAAAAGTAATGTATGAATAATGAGAGACGGTATAGAGCCAATCCATGAAGTGATACCGTCTGCCAGTTTCTCTAGCAATTCTATATTTTCGTGTGATGTTTTCATTATTTTTCTGTTTAAAATAATTCCTTCGTTACTCCTAATCCAAACAATGCAAAATCGTACTTCGCAGGATCTTTTTCATCAAATTTCCGGATGATTACATCTAATTCTTCCACAGTTTTCCAGTCATTCTGTGTCCGGGAAATCAAACCTAATTTTCTTGAAATATTTCCGGTGTGCACATCCAGAGGAATGGATAAAAATTTCTGATCAATATTTTCCCAGATTCCAAAATCTACGCCGCGGTTGTCTTTTCTGGTCATCCATCTTAAAAACATGATAATTCTTTTTGCAGATGAGTTTTTGTAAGGCGAACTCACATGTTTATGCGTTCTGTGTTTTTCAATTCCTAAAAATTTCTGTCTGAACCGCTCTATTGAATGTTGAAAATTATTTTCCTCTTCATTAATTAAAAACAATTCTTCAAGACTTTCATTTTCAGTATAAATTTTATGAAACTGCGTAATAAAATAAGCAAAATCTTCTCCGTTGAAAGTTCTGTGGATACTTTTGTCTTTAATAAAATCTAAATCTTTCTGAGAGTAATTCATTACAAAATCATAGGGAGAATTCCCCATAATGTCAAGCATTTTCTCAGCGGATTTAATAATAGACTTTCTGTTTCCCCATGAAATTGTAGCAGCCAAAAATCCAGCGATCTCGATATCCTGTTTCAAAGAAAAACGGTGCGGAATCTGAACCGGATCATCATTAATGAATTCCGGATTATTGTAAACATCTGCTTTTTCGTCAAGAAAATCTTTTAATTCTGAAAAATTCAACTTCATTATTTAAATACCATTTTTTAATTTAAACCCTTAAGATTTTGAAGTTAATAAGTTTTGATTAAGTTAATATTTTAAATATTCATTAGGCAAACTGTCCAATAGATTTTTTTAATCTTAAAACATAACTACAGGATATCTTACTATTTAAATTTTTCTCAAATTTTTACACACTCCAAAGCTTTTGGAAGATAAGAGTTTGGAAAAACCGTTCTCGCTTCATCTGTGAAAACCGTCAAATCTCCGTAACGGTTGGAGAAATGCCCTAAAATTAATTTACCAACTTCTGCTTTTTTGGCAATTGTCGCTGCTTCCAAGGCTGTCGTGTGACCGGTGTAATCTGCCATTTCCTTTAAATCATGCAGAAAAGTTGCCTCGTGGTACAGAACCGTCACATTTTTTATAATCGGAATTACAGATTCTAAATATCTTGTGTCGCTGCAAAATGCATATGAAACGGATGGCGCAGGTGTTGTGGTTAGAACTTCATTTTTCAAAACATATCCGTCACTCAAAACAAAATCTTTTCCTGCTTTCAGATTATGATAGTCGCAGGTTTCAATTTCAGGATATTTTGAAACTTCTTCTATATTAATATGACGTTCTTTCGGTTTTTCTTTAAACAGATAACCATTGCAGTAAATCCTGTGGTCAAGCGGAATGGTGTACACTTCTACCCTGTTGTCTTCGTAGATTTTTTCTGAATAATCTTTATCCAGTTCATGATAAATCACCTCAAAACCTCTATGCGTTTCGGTAATTGTGAAGATGGTATCCAGCATTTTTTTAATTCCTTTCGGACCGTAAACATGCAGAGGAACTTCCCTTCCCAAGAGCCTGAAAGACGCAATCAGTCCCGGCAGACCAAAACAGTGATCACCATGAAGATGGGATATAAAAATATGATTGATTTTTGAAAATCTCGCCTTTGCTTTTCTCAGCTGCACCTGCGTTCCTTCGCCACAGTCTATGAGGAAACAGCGTTCTTCCATTTCCAGAAGTTGTGCCGTGGGAGAAGTATTCACCGTTGGTATTGCAGAATTAAAACCTAATATCGTTAAATAAGTACTCAAATCAATAGTTTATTATAGCAAATGTACAATAAAAGGTTGAGGCTAAGGCTTAGGTTAAGATGAAAATTGCTCACCCGCAAACCTCAACCTCAACCTCAACCTATGCCTGTAAAAAATCCAGAAACAGATCCAATGCCTGTTTTCTGTGGCTGATTTTGTTTTTATCTTCCGGATTCATCTCAGCAAAGGTAATTTCATGACCTTCAGGAACAAAAATCGGATCGTAGCCAAAACCTTTGTGACCTTTATTTTCTGTCAGTAAATTTCCATGAACTCTGCCATCAAAATATTGGGCACCATTTTCATCATAATAACATAAAACTGTGATGAAATAGGCTTTTCTGTTTTCAATATTTTCCATTTCGCTTAAAACTTTTGCAATATTTTTCGCAAAATCATGGTCTCCGGCATAGCGTGCAGAAAAAATTCCGGGTCTTCCGTCTAAAGATTCCACAACCAAACCGCTGTCGTCTCCCAGACTTGGAATTCCGGTTTTTTCGAAACAATATTTGGCTTTGATCAAGGCATTTGCATTGAAAGAATCTCCGTCTTCTACAATTTCGTTGTGAAGATCATAATCTGCAAGACTTTTTACGGTAAAATCATTTCCTAAAATCTGTTGTATTTCTTCTTTTTTATGAAGATTGTGGGTGGCTACTAATATTTCCATTTTTATTTTTATTAACCCGAATTTTTATCGGATTTTAATGATTATAGTTTGGTTTTGACAGAAGAATTTTGATCATGATTGTGAATATTTTAGTTCACATAAGAGGAATAATCAAAGATTTTTGTAAAATTAAAAGGAGGAAAATCTAAAAGTTCCCAAAAATAAAAATCTTTGATTTTCTAATAATGTGCCTTAAAATAAGCGCAAAAACTTAAAACTAAACTCTGCGGCTCATCCGTCACGGTTATCTAAGATTCTGTATAACGAATTTTATTTTTAAATGCAAAAAGATAGAAAAATACTGAAAACAGCATAATTCCAATCAAGAGAATCATCCATCCCTGCATTTCAAAGGCTTCTGCGAAACTTTCTTTTTGAGTGTAAAAAATCAAAACGGCCGAACAGAGATTGTTAAAACCATGCAAAAGCATAGGCAAAAGAAGGGATTTCGTTTTGTAATAAACCAAACCCAAAACGCAACCCAGTAAAGTTGCACCCACAAACTGCCACGGATTTCCATGAATCAGTCCAAATAAAACACTCGCCAGCAAAATGGCCTTCCATGGTTCTACTCCATTATTAATTAAACCTTTCTGAATAATTCCTCTGAAAATAATTTCTTCAAAAATCGGCGCCATGATGACCGCCATGATGACCATTATAATGGGATCATTGATGAATCCTTCCATTATTCTTTCAAAAAACTTATAAAAATCTCCGAAAAAAGGTCCGGTCGTAGGAATCTGAGAAGTGACAAATTCACCAATAAACATCATTCCCAGCATCATTGGGAAGATTAACAGGTAAGTGTAAAAGTTGGTTGGTGAAAAATTAAAATTCAATTTCTTTCCCGTTTTCTGACGCACCATTAAAAAATCGAATGCAGCAATCATCAGGCAAAAGACAATTGCATTTGAAATCATTAAAAACCATGGTTTCTGCATAAAATCTAATCTGAAAACAAATTTCCCCGCAATTCCCACAAATCCTACAAACATACTTCCAATGATATATCCTAGAAAAAGTATGAGACCTCCCAGCCAGTCGAAAATATAATTCGGGTGTTTTGAGTTTTCCATTTAATTATAATTTTTGAGGAACAAAGATAATTGAATTAATGAAAAAAATGGTTTCAAATCTCAAATGTCATTCTGAGCCTGCCGAAGGATTAGATCTCAAACTTCATATCAAATTATATTTACAATTCCTTTTATCTATTGTAATTGCTTCCTTATGAAATTTAATGAAACTATCTTTGCAGCTTAATTTTTCTATTCACATGGACTCCTCATTAATTCAGCCTAAAAATCTCAATCTACAACTGATAAGTTATGTTTCTTTTACTTTTGTAGGATATTTTATCATCGGCTTATCACTTTCAGTTCTTCCAATATTCATCAGTAAAAGTTTAGGATTTAGTCTTTTGGTAGCAGGAATGGTTATCAGTTTACAATATATTTCCACGTTTTTCCTGAGAGCCTATTCAGGTAAAATGATTGATGGGAAAGGTCCGAAACCAGCGGTATTACTGAGCATGATTGGTTTTTCTGCAACAGGTATTTTTCTGATTATCGCTTACTATTTTAAATTATCTCCCATTTTAAGTCTGGGTTTTCTCATCATCACACGTCTGCTGACAGGCTGTGCCGAAGGATTGGTAGGTGCAAGTCCGATCAACTGGGCAATTATGGCTTTGGGAGAAAAACATACCGCAAAAATCATTTCCTACAACGGTGTTGCATGCTACGGAGCGTTGGCGATTGGTGCATCATTGGGAATTGTTATTGAACAGAAATTCAGTCTTTACGGAATCGGAATTCTGTCTATTCTATTAGGAATAATAGGATATTTCTTTGCTAAAACGAAGGAAAACAAAACCAACGATAACCAAAAAGAAACCCAGTCTTTCTGGAAAGTTTTAGGGAAAGTAGCTCCATTTGGCGTATGTCTGGCTTTAGGCGGAATCGGTTTTGCAAGTATTTCTACATTCATCACCTTATATTACAATCATTTTCACTGGAACAACGGTGCGCTTTGTCTGAGTATTTTCGGAGGACTGTTCGTTGCCGGAAGATTGGTTTTCAGCAATGTCATCAATGATTATGGCGGAATAAAAGTTGCCATCGCCTGCCTTTTTGTAGAAACCATCGGACTTCTCATCATCGCTTTTGCAACGAATGCACAAATGGCTTTGATTGGTGCCGGTGTTACGGGATTAGGATTTTCATTAATTTTTCCGGCTTTAGGAGTGATGGCTATCAAGAGTGTTGCACCGTCAAATCAAGGTTCTGCATTGGCAGGTTACGGACTTTTTATCGATATTTCTCTTGGCGTTGCTGGCCCTATAATCGGTAGTGTTGCAGATTTTTTCGGAATGCAGTTTATTTTCCCTTTCAGTGCCGCCATGGTTTTGATTGGGTTTGGATTGGCATATTTCCTTAAGAAAAAATCAAATTTGAAGAAGCTGAGTGAGGTTTAAAATTTAAATTACACGAAGGCGCATTAAATCCCCTACTATATGTGTGGCGAAAAATCTCCGATTTTAGACGGTGCAGTTTTCCCGAATCACTTTAAAAAATCTATCCAAAAACATCAAAATTAAACAAATCGGCATCCAGTAAAAAAGCAAAATTCTATAACAAATACAAGCAAGCACACTGCTAAAGAAATCAACCGTTACGATAGGGCTTTCAATCATTTTGAATCAGTAATCAACCGTTTTGTATAGCATCCAGTCATTCTGTCGAGGCGTTCAAGCATTTGGTTGAACCAATCAAGCACTTAGTTGAACCGTTCAACCGTTTAGTTGAGGCGTCCAACCACTTAGTTGAGGCAATCAAGTACAATTTACTGCATTTCAGCACTTTACAAGACCCTCAATAGTTTAGAAAAATATGAATGACAGATTAAGTGAATGTTCATCGATGTTTTCAGGGATAAATATATCAACAAGCATTGAAAATGAATAGTTGTAATATGATTCATCGTAAAATGATCTGATCTAAAAGTGAAAATGGCTTTATTCGGTATCCATTTTCATATTGTTATATTTTTTAATCTCAAAAAAATAACATAATAAGGTTCGATAATATTGAACCACTTCGCGGTTCTGATTTACTGGTGTGATCTTTGTCCATGGGTTTCACACACGACTACTGACATTGAAGCACCTCGTGGTTCTCATTATCGGCGATATATTGTTTAACATGGGTTCCCACGGATATTCATATTGAACCACTTCGTGGTTCTGATGATAACTGTACATTTTTCCCATGGGTTTCACCCACGGCTACTCACATTAAACCACTTCGTGGTTCATAAAAAAGGAAAGCATTTGTAACATTATACATGATTTTCCACTCCCGTACAAAAATCTTTGATTTTTAATCTTATGTGTTCTTTTATAAGTAATAATGGCAACTCTATTGGACATATGTGTCAAATGCATTTACATTAAAACTTTCAAAGATTTATTCCCAAACCTTTTTCGAACTTGTATTTTCAAAGTGATCAGCTATTTAAATCTTTTGTGACTTTTGTGGTTCAAACTGAATCAAAAATCCAATTTTCAAAATCCGATTAAATTCCCGATTTTTGCAAATTCAAACTACGATATGTCAGACTTAATCAAAGAAATAGAAAAAAGAAAAACCTTCGGAATTATCTCTCACCCCGATGCCGGAAAGACCACTCTAACGGAAAAGCTGCTGCTTTTTGGAGGGGCAATTCAGGAAGCCGGTGCAGTAAAATCCAATAAAATAAAAAAAGGAGCAACGTCCGATTTCATGGAAATTGAGCGTCAGAGAGGAATCTCCGTAGCGACGTCCGTGTTGGCTTTTGAATACAGAGATCACAAAATCAACATTCTGGATACTCCGGGTCACAAAGATTTTGCTGAAGATACTTACCGGACTCTGACTGCCGTAGATTCCGTAATCGTTGTAATCGACGTTGCAAAAGGAGTTGAGGAACAGACAGAAAAGTTGGTGAAAGTCTGCCGAATGAGAAACATTCCGATGTTGGTTTTCATCAATAAACTTGACCGTGAAGGAAAAGATGCTTTCGATCTGCTTGATGAAGTTGAACAGAAACTGGGATTAACGGTTTGTCCGCTTTCTTTACCGATCGGTATGGGCGCTGATTTTCAGGGAATTTACAATATCTGGGAAGACAATATTCAGTTATTTTTGGAAGAGAAAAAACAGAAAGTAGGGGAAGCGATTAAGTTTGATGACATTAATGATCCTTCAATCGACGAAGTAATTGGTGAAAAAGCAGCAAAAAATCTACGTGAAGAATTGGATTTAATACAATCTGTATATCCTGAATTCAGCCGTGAAGATTATATGAAAGGAGATTTGCAGCCGGTTTTCTTTGGATCAGCCTTGAATAATTTTGGTGTCCGTGAATTGCTGAACGCATTTATCGACATCGCACCGATGCCACAACCGAAAGAAAGCGATACCCGTTTAGTAAAACCTGAAGAAAGCACTTTCACAGGGTTTGTTTTCAAGATTCACGCGAATATGGATCCGAAGCACAGAGACCGTCTGGCTTTTGTGAAAATTGTTTCGGGAACATTTAAAAGAAATGAAAATTACCTGTTGGTACGAGAAGGTAAAAAGATGAAATTCTCATCTCCGAACGCATTTTTTGCTGATAAAAAAGAAGTGGTTGACGAAAGTTTCCCGGGAGATATTGTCGGACTTCACGATACAGGAAGTTTCAGAATTGGCGATACTCTCACGGGCGGCGAAAAACTGAGTTTCAAAGGAATTCCGAGTTTCTCTCCGGAACATTTCAGATATATCAATAACAATGATCCGCTGAAAGCCAAACAATTGGCAAAAGGTATTGATCAGCTGATGGATGAGGGTGTTGCACAGCTGTTTACGCTTGAAATGAACAACAGAAAAATCATCGGAACCGTGGGTGCGCTTCAGTATGAAGTGATTCAGTACCGTCTGGAGCATGAGTACGGTGCAAAATGTACCTACGAACCACTTTCCATGCACAAAGCATGTTGGGTAGAAGCAGATGAAAAGTCTGAAGAATTTAAGGAATTTGCAAGACTGAAGCAGCGGTTTCTGGCAAGAGACAAATACAATCAGTTGGTTTTCTTAGCTGATTCTTCTTTCACCATTCACATGACGCAGGAGAAATTCCCGAATGTGAAACTGCATTTTATCAGTGAGTTTCAGAATGCTTAATTTAATCGCTTAAATTTATAAATATAGTCCGTGGAAGTTTTTCTGCGGATTTTTTTTAAATTTATTAGTCTGTTTTTTTTATCTGTCCATTTCATTTAAATTCAAAATATGATTTACACTTTATTAGTTTTAATAATAATTACCTACGTTATTATTGACAAAATTTTAAAATATCAGGACAAACAATATGATGCATCAATCAAAAATAAATACCTCAAAATAAACAATCAAAGTCTGAAAGGTGTCCCGAACGAAATAGAAAAAATAATTGCCTTAGACTTTTTTCAAAATTCAAAAAGATTTTCAGCAGCAAAAATAGATGATAATTATAAACTTTTTTTCGAAATTTCTGACGCTGAAACAGATAAAACAGAAACAATTTATCTAAAAGAAGATATTTTCATCAAGCCAATGTCATTATTTTATTATGATGATTATTTTTGGCAAATTCAATCCAGTACCGTTACGGAGGAGCAAGATTTATATTATGTTTTAAAATTTAAAATCGTATCCGATCAATTTTTTTATCTAAAAGTTTTTACCGACCAACCAAATAATTTAAGAATACATTACCATATCAAAATAGATTTTAATGGCAGAATAACAGAGAAATTGATAGACAATCTAGATCAGCGTTATGACGACTCACAAGATAAAAATCTAATATTCTTTGATTTCAAGAAGTTTAAAGAAATCAATTTAATTAATTTTTTTGACGATTTCTTTGCCAAAGAAAATTTTCTTTATAACCGAAATATGGGAGATCCCTACTCTACATTTTTTTCGTCAGACTATCTGAAGCTCGGTATCTGTTATTTCTTTGTAGATGAAAATATACTGCGAGGATATTATGCAATTTTCGATATTGATAATTTTGAAAAACCACGATTATTATTTTCAGCTACAATTGATGAATATGGTAATAACTTTAACTTTAGCAGTGATGATAAAGAAAAACCACGATTATTATTTTCATCTAAAATTGATGATGGTAAGAACTTTGAATTTAGCAGTGATGATAAAAATGTTATATATTGGCGATATCGTAATGATAAGAGAACTGAGCTTCTGTTTACTATAAGAGAACTGAATAAAAATTTCTTTCAAAATGAGGCAAATTTTTTGATTGAATTTTCTGAAGGTTTTTATATCAAGGATTTCAAACTAATTAATAATCTAATAATAATCATTGGATCAAAAAAAATATACTTTCATAATTTGCATACAAATCAAAATTTAGAAATCTCGCGTAATATAAATTCGCCTTACTGCGTCACTGCGGATTACGTTTTTTATATAAATAATTATAAATTGGAAATAATAGATCTCAGCAATGCTGTTGAATTGCTCATATGATGACTTAAGAACCTAAAAATAATGTTTCAATTTGTGATAATTTTGAAACCTAAAATTTGTAAATTTATTGTAAATAAAACTCAAAATCTTGATTACCAATTATTTAAAATATTACAAAAGTTTTCAGATTCATTTACAATTAATTTTTTCAATTGTTAGATAGCTTTACATCAACAAAATTAACGGTTATGAAAAAAGCTATTCTGCTACTTGCATTATCAAGTACATTTATTATGTGTAAAAAGGGAGACGGAACTACAGAATCCCTAAGTGAAACCATAAAATCTGCTGACAGCAGTTTTACAGAAATCTCCGACAAAGCTGAAAAAATTCAAAATGAAACGGCAGCCGCTTTAGATTCTGCTCAGGTAAAAATCAAAGACTTTGATAAAACTTCACAGGATTTAAAAGATAAGTTTGAAAAAACAGCTTCTTCTGTAGATTCTTTAGGTGAAAAAATTTCGAATGTGAAATTTGAATCTAAAACTGTTGTTGATAAAGATTCTGCAAAGAAAAAAGAGGAGAAAATTGTTGTGAATGTTCCGGCGCCGAAAGTTATAAAGGAAACAAAGATTATTTACAAAAATAACAGTTCTGAAAAACCCAAATATGAAACCAAATACGCTTTAAAGAAAACCGCCAATCTTGAAATTGGAGTTGATGATACGTATGGCGCAAAAAATTACATCGAAGATCAGCTTAGAAAATACGATGGAAGCCTAAAAAGTGAAAACGTAAGCATGAACAGTGACGATACAAAAACTGCTTACCTGAAAATCCAGGTTCCCTTAGATAAATTTGAATATTTTATAGAAGATGTAAGTGCACACACAGGAAATGTGATTGACAAGACTATCGCAAGTTCGGGAGACGAATTTTACCCCAAAACAAAATGCGACATTGAAATTACTCTTTATGGTAACGAAAAAAATGCCGCTGCTGCAGCTTCAAAACCTGACAGTTTCGGAGGAAAATTCTCTTCGGGCATTGGCTCAGGTTGGGAAGTTCTTACAGGAATTTTATTATTCTTTGTTCCATTCTGGCCTCTTTTTCTGATCGCAGGAATCGGTTATTACTTTTATAAAAAGAACAGAAACAAAAGTATCGGCAATACAGCAGAATAATTTTTAATTAAATTTTAATGTTTCAATGAGAATAATTGAAATTTGATTTGTACTTTTGCATCGCATTACGGTTAAGCAATTGACCATAATTTTATATAAAAGTTTGTGTTTAGTTACAGCAAGGGCTTTCAGAATTCTGAAAGCCCTTGCTATTTTTATTGAAGAAAAGATTATTTTGAGATACTTCTCGAAATTACAATCTTCTGAATTTCTGATGTTCCTTCGTAGATCTGAGTGATTTTTGCATCACGCATCATTCTTTCTACGTGATATTCTTTCACATAACCATATCCGCCGTGAATCTGAACAGCTTCAATCGTCGTATCCATCGCAACCTGAGAAGAATACAGTTTCGCCATCGCTCCACTTTCTGAAATGTCTTTTCCTGCATCTTTCTCTACAGCAGCCTTGTAACAAAGCATTCTTGCTGCAGTTATCTGCGTTGCCATATCCGCTAATTTGAAAGCAATTGCCTGATGATTGATGATTTCTGTTTTGAAAGCTTTTCTTGTTTTGGCATATTTCAGAGCAAGTTCATAAGCTCCTGAAGCAATTCCTAATGCCTGAGATGCGATACCAATTCTACCGCCATTCAAAACAGCCATCGCAAAGTTGAATCCGAAGCCGTCTTCGCCGATTCTGTTTTCTTTTGGTACTTTTACATTGTTGAAAAGTAAAGAATGCGTGTCGCTTCCTCTGATTCCCAGTTTATCTTCTTTAAGACCAACTTCGAAACCTTCCCAGCCTTTTTCCACAATAAACGCATTGATACCTTTGTGTTTTTTCTCAGGATCGGTCTGTGCGATTACGATATAATAGGTTGCAGTACCACCGTTGGTAATCCAGTTTTTGATACCGTTTAATAAATAGTGATCTCCTTTGTCTACGGCAGTAGTTTGCTGTGAAGTGGCATCAGAACCGGCTTCCGGCTCAGAAAGAGCAAATGCTCCGATCACTTCCCCGCTTGCCAGAGGAGTAAGATATTTTACTTTTTGTTCTTCAGAAGCAAATTTTTCAAGACCTGCACACACCAAAGAGTTGTTTACAGACATTACCACGGCTGCAGAAGCATCTACCTTAGCAATTTCTTCCATTGCCAAAACGTAAGACACGCTATCCATCCCTGCTCCACCGTACTGTGGGTCTACCATCATCCCAAGAAGCCCCATTTCCCCCATTTTCTTAACCTGTTCGGCAGGAAACTTCTGGTCACGGTCTCTTTCAATTACGCCCGGTAATAGTTCGTTCTGTGCAAAATCTCTCGCTGCCTGCTGAATCATCAGCTGTTCTTCTGATAAATTAAAGTCCATAAAAAATTTGAATTATATGGTCGCTAATTTACACTTTTTGGTCAAATATGAAAACTTTAGCCTGACGTAAATTATATTCATCAGTAAAATTTTAAATTATAATCAAACCTCTTCTGAAAAAGGCAATAAGATCCGTCAAACTTTATTAAAATTTCATTTTTAAAGAACAAATGATTCCATTTAAAAAAAATCCTTATATTTAAAAATATTAAAATCAAACTTACGGATCATGACAATCAAAAGATTATTCGATATACCTCAGCATGCTTTGGAAAATTATCCTAAAGCAGACATGTTTGTGACAAAATATAACGGCGAATGGAAGAAAACTTCTACCCAGGAATTCATCAACGAAGCCAATAAAATATCACGCGGACTATTGAAATTGGGTATAAAACCCGGCGACAAGATCGCTTTGATTACCACCAATTCCCGTACAGAATGGGCAATTATGGATCTTGGACTGTCACAAATCGGTGTGATTTCCGTGCCCGTTTATCCGAGTATTTCTCCCGAAGATTACGAATTTATTTTCACCAATGCAGAGATTAAATACTGCTTCCTTTCAGACAAAGCTTTGCTTGATAAAGTGATGAAGGTGAAACACAACATCCCAAGTTTGCAGGGCGTTTTTACTTTCGATGCGATTTCCGGTGCTGCCAACTGGAGAGAGATTTTAGACCTTGGCGAGGACGATTCTACACAGATGGAAGTGGAAGATCTCGCAAAGGCGATTAATCCGGATGATGTGGCGACGATTATTTATACCTCGGGAACCACAGGAAAACCTAAAGGTGTAATTCTTTCGCACGAAAATATTGTGTCCAATGTCTTGGGGTCTATCCCGAGAATTCCGAGAAAGAAAAGTTTAGACTATAAAGATACCAGAGTTTTAAGTTTCCTTCCGATCTGTCATATTTTTGAGAGAATGCTGTTTTATCTTTTCCAGTACAGCGGTTTTTCAATTCACTTTGCTGAAAGCATCGAAAAGATGGGCGAAAATGTAAAAGAAGTAAAACCCCATTACATGAGCGTTGTACCGAGACTTGTAGAAAAGGTTTATGATAAAATCTATGCTACCGGATCTTCCGCAGGGGGTTTCAAGCAGAAAATATTCTTCTGGGCACTGGATTTAATTCAGAAAAAGAAAACGGTTTCAAAACCATCCGGTTTAAAGGAAATCATAGCTGATAAACTGGTATTTAAAAAATGGAGAGAAGGTTTGGGAGGTGAAATCATCACACTGGTTTCCGGTTCGGCGGCTTTGTCAACGAGATTAAATTTAATGTTCCAAAATGCTGGAATTCCTATTCTCGAAGGTTATGGCTTAACGGAAACTTCTCCTGTGATTTCTGTAAATTCTTTTGGTAAAATGAAGGTGGGAACGGTGGGTCATCCTTTAGATAATTTGAAGGTGAAAATTCAGGAAGACGGTGAAATTACAGTGAAAGGACCATCGGTTTTTAAAGGTTATTTTAAAAATGAAGAGCAGACCAAAGAAACTTTCACAGAGGACGGATTTTTCAAAACAGGAGACATCGGTCACATTGATGGTGAAGGATTTCTGCAGATCACAGACCGTAAAAAGGAAATGTTTAAAACTTCCGGAGGAAAATACATTGCTCCGCAGACGATTGAAAATTTAGCGAAAGCATCCAAATTTATCGAACAGATTATGGTTGTTGGCGATGGTGAAAAAATGCCGACTGCTTTGGTACAGCCTGATTTTGAGTTTGCCAAAAGCTGGGCGATGAGAAACAATATCAACCTCGGAACTACGCCAAAAGAAATTGCCGCCAGCAAAGAGCTTAAAGAAAGAATTAAAAAGGAAATGGATGACATCAATGAGCATCTGGGAAGCTGGGAACAAATCAAGAAGATTGAGCTGACACCGGAAATCTGGAGCATTGAAGCCGGACTTTTAACCCCAACTTTAAAACTGAAAAGAAAGGCCATTAAAGAGAAATTTATTGACCTGTATAATAAAATGTATGAGCATCATGATTAAAAATATAAACCGCTTCTTTTGAGGCGGTTTTTTTTAGATTTAAAGATGAATCTCCGAGGATATATCTTGAATAGCAACCTAACTACCCCGTCAAAAAATCATTTTTTTTTCGCCACCGTTCTAAGCGAGAGGAATTTCTCTAAGTCATATAAATCAACAAAAAACGGCTCCAAAATTGAAGCCGTTTTCTATTTTATAAAAATCTGAATTAAAACTTAATCACAGATTTCATTCTCTCGATTTCTTCGTTTACCAACTCGTCGTCAACAAGAATTTTTCCTGAATGCTCATCGATGATGATTTTCTTTCTCTGAGCGATTTCCATCTGTTTCTGTGGCGGAATAGTGAAGAATGATCCTTTCGGAGCACCTCTTTCCAGGCCTACTACAGCAAGACCGTTTAATGAATTGTTTCTGATTCTGTGGTAAGAAGCCAATAATCTGTCATCGATTTTAGATGCATATTCTTTAGACTGCTCAAGAAGGTAATCTTCTTCTTTCTGAGTTTCAGAAACCAAATCCTCAAGCTCTTCTTTTTTGAATTTAAGGTGATTTTTAAGATCTTCAATCTTCGCATTCAACTCATCCAGAGTTTCGTTTTTGTGTGCTATTTTAGCTCCGAATTCTTTGATTCTTTTTTCAGAAAGCTGAATTTCAAGATCCTGATATTCAATTTCCTTTCCTAAAGCTTCAAATTCTTTATTGTTTCTTACGTTATCCTGTTGAGATTTGTATTTTTCAATTAAAGATTTTGCATGATTGATCACTTCATTTTTAGTGTTGATCTGATCGTTCTGCTCTTTAATTTCAGCATGAAATTTTTCAGCTCTTTTCTCAAGGCCTTCAATTTCGATGTCAAGATCTTCCACTTCGATTGGCAATTCTCCTCTTGTATTCCGGATTTCATCCAATCTTGAATCAATGATCTGTAGATCGTATAAAGCTCTCAATTTTTCTTCAACTGAAATATCTATTGTTTTTGCCATATCTAAATGAAATAATTTACGGGGTTTGTTTTTTCGCTAGATTTCAAGACTGCAAATGTACTAAAATTTTGTGATAAAATTTCAAATAATTGTTGACTCACGAATTGCTCAGATTCATAATGGCCAATGTCGCAGAGCAGCATCTTTGATTCTGCAGAAAAATAATCATGATATTTCAAATCCCCTGTAAGGTAGGCATCACATTTTTTTGATAACGCCGGCTTAATACCACCGGCTCCTGAACCGCCCAAAACCCCTACTCTTTTTATTTTTTTTCCGGTATAATCTGAGTGCCTGATAATGTTTAAACTAAATTTATCTTTTACAAATTTCAAAAAGTCTGCTTCATCCATTTCAGTTTCAAACTCGCCATACATCCCCAATCCTGCATATTGATTTTCATTGTCCAAACTGATGATCTGATGGGCAACTTCCTCGTAAGGATGGGCATTTTTCATTGCTGTAATGATTCGATTCTGCTTAAAACTTTCAAAAATCACAGACAGCATGACCTCATCGGCATCTTCGCGGACATTTTGTTTACCAGAGTAAGGCTTTGAACCTTCAATCGGTCTGAACGTTCCCGAACCTTTTGTTGTAAAACTGCACTCGTCATAAAAACCAATATTACCGGCACCGGCATCAAACAGAGCTTCTTTTACGTTTTCAGAATGAACTTGTGGAACATAAACGTTCAGCTGTTGAAGATTATTTTTTTTAGGCTGAAGAATTTTTAAATTCTTTAAACCTAAATGATTGCAGATTCCTGCATTGACGCCGAAAAAATCGTTATCCCAGGCTGTATGAACAGCGTAAATAGCAATTTTATTTTCAATGGCTTTTAAAACTGCTCTTTCAACATAATTTTTTCCCGTCAGTGATTTTAAACCTGAAAAAATAATGGGATGAAAACAGACCACTAAATTACAGTTCTTCAGAATCGCTTCATCAATCACGTTTTCCAGCGCATCGTGGCAGACTAGGATTCCGCTCACATTACGCTCAGGAACTCCGCACAGCAGACCGACGTTGTCGAAATCCTCAGCCTGCGCAATCTGTATTCTTCTTTCAATTTTCGAGATTACATCTTTTATTGTCATTTTATTCTGTAAGTTTGACTACGAAAATAACGAATATTTATAACTTTGTAAAAAACATGAAAATGGAAAAAGAGCACAATCTCGTTCCCGGAGATTCACTTTGGAAGAGGTTTTTGTTTCGGATCATTAACCGTGCTGATACAAGGCTCGGGAAACTTTTTGACATCATTCTCCTTGCTCTGATTCTTGCGAGCACTTTTATCATTATGATGGAAAGTGTTCCGAAGCTCGACAAAAAATTCCACACCACATTCATCATCGCTGAGTGGATTATCTCGATTTTTTTTACAATTGAATACATTCTTCGTATTGCAGTGATAAAAAATAAAAAATGCTATATTTTCAGTTTCTTCGGAATCATTGATTTTCTGTCTTTGGTACCTTTCTTTTTAAGCTTCTTTTTTCCAATCACAAAATACTTCCTGATTTTCAGAATGTTGAGAATGCTTCGTGTTTTCAGGGTTTTTAATCTCTTAGATTTTATGAATGACGGCTCTGTGATTGTGAGAGCTCTAAGAAACAGTTCGCGAAAAATCTACATATTCCTTCTGTTCCTGATTATTTTTTCAGTCATCGTAGGTTCGATGATGTTTATGGTGGAAGGTGGAAGACCAGGTTTTGAAACCATTCCTCAGTCGATCTACTGGGCGGTTGTGACCGTAACAACAGTTGGATACGGTGACGTTTCCCCAATTACTCCGATGGGTAAATTTTTTGCAGTCATTCTGATGCTTGCAGGTTATTCCATTATCGCTGTGCCGACAGGAATCGTTACGGCTGAAATGCGGAATAAAAGACAAAATCTCGAACTCATCTGCGAACGTTGCGGAAACGAAGATATTGATGATGATGCCCGATACTGCAAGCAATGTGGCAAGAAATTAGCATAGAATTAATTATTAAGTAAACTATTTAACAAATTAATTCACAAAATCATGGAACCAAAACAAAAAAACAAACCTAACGCACTTGTTATTAGTCTTGTAGCACTTGTCGCTTTAATGATCGTAATCTATTTTATCTTCGTTCTGTTTTTCCCAACTGTATTTGACAGTATGAATACCGGAGAACTGCAGCCTGTAAAACCGGAATAAATAAAATTTAATAATATCAGATATAAAAACAGGTGGCTTTTTTGAAGTCACCTGTTTTTTTTTGCTTTAAAAAAAATTATTTTCTGATTATTTTATATGTTTGCTGAGACCCGTTTTTCAGTTTTAAATTTAAAAGATAGATGCCTGATGAAAGCTCGCTTGCATTTAATTCTGAACTGAACTTTTCAAATCTTTTGATCATTCTTCCATTAAAATCTGTAATTACAGCAGATTCAACTTCATCTGAATTTTTAATATTTAAAACATTTAGGAAAGGATTGGGATAAACAACAGTTTTATCATTTTCCTTAAAATTCTGAGCGGTTGCCAAACTCCCTATCGATTCAACAGTAAAGTCATCAATAAAAAAATCGTAGTCTTCAGGATCTACAACCGTTCCGTCTGAGCCATAAAATGCAAAAACTGTATTTGCAGAATTATACGAGGTAAGATTTAATGAAAACTGATTTGACGTATTTGATGGTGCATTCGCAGCAGTCCAGGTTTGCAGAGCAGTCCAGGTAACTCCGCCATCATTGGATATTGCAAACTGAATAATATCGTCTGATCCCATTGCAGAAGCTGTTGGCTGATTAAAAGACGTAAGACCGTAATTGAATTTCACCCTATAATTACCTCCTGACAAATTGAAAGCCCGAGATTTCAGCCATCCTGCTCTGTTTTGATCAAATAAATTTATTCTTGCAGCACCTGTGTAATTTACATTTAAGAAACCATCTTCCAGCCAGTAAATATTGTTCCCTGTAGAGCCTGAAGCCAAATTTCCTCCCGAGGCCTGCTGCCAGCAATCGCCAGGAAATACTGTAAAGGAATTACTGTAGAATGGAGTAATCGCGGCACACAAACTTGTAAAAGATGCCGATGCAGACCATGCGCTTTTGCCCGCAGCATTACAAACTGATCTTACCCAAATGTAATATGTTGTTGACGGAGCTAATGCCAATGACGCATTCAGAGAATTTGTACTACCGGTTGCCAAAGCAGAAGGCGCCGGCGTTACAGGATTTGTGGAGAGGTAGTATTCGTAGCCTGATGAAGGCGAACTTAGGGAAGCAACCCAGGACACAACCGCAGAAGAGGCTGTGATATTTGAAAGATTGAGACTTGAAGGAGCTAAACACGTAGGTGCAGCGGCTATCACAACAGTATAATCGTGAACTTCACCAAAATCACCCATATTACACGGAGTTGGCATTAAATCATATTGGTCTGCAATTCTCATTCTATATGTTCCAGCTGCCACGGTCGCCGGAATATTCAGTATTCCATCTGTAATATCCTGATTGTTAACTGTAGTACTTATACCGGATGCAACTAACTCTGGAGCTGTATCTGTGAAAACTCCATCATTATTGAAATCAATCCAGATTTTCACATTTTGCTCACTGAAACCATGTGTCATACTGAAATTGTAACTTACTCCCGCATTTAGATTAATGATTTGCGTAGTAAAATCACCATAAGCATTTACAGAACAACCCGTATTGACATGATTAAATGAAGCTGAAGGAATAGAAAAGCTATCAATCTGATCACCATCATCACAACCATTAGAAAACTGTGGAATACAGTAGGTTTGAGCACAAAACCCACAACTAAAAAACAGTAAATACAATAATAATTGTTTATTCATAGTAATTATTAATAAATATATGCAAATTTATAAATAATTAAAATACATAAACAATTATATTAACAAAAATTAAAAAGCCACAAGCAATAAAACTGTCGGCTTAAAATAATATTTATAAAAAAGCTAATTATCGCTTAATCTCCTGTATAGTTTTCTTAGACCCATCATTCATACTTAAAATCACCAGATACATTCCTGCATTTAAGTCATTAAATAAAGTGTAGATTCTGGTTTTACAATTGTTCTTAAAAGTTTCGCAGACATATCAGTAATCATCAATGATTTTACATTTTTCACGTCAGAAATTGTTAAAACATCTGAAAATGGATTTGGATACGCTATAATTTGGTTAACCGAAGATTCAACTTCTGAAGTTGCTAAATTGCCATTAAGGATATTGATTGTGAATGCGTCTTCATCTTCATCTTCATCTTCATCTTCATCTTCATCTTCATCTTCATCTTCATCCGATAAAATTCCAAACCGATTATATTCCCCGCGGCATTGGCATTAATTTCCTGTTTGGTGATAATCTGCTGCACATAAGAATAACCACAGTAAATACTTATCGGAGCTACAGCCACATTTGTACTACCTCCACCCAGTGTGATCTGAGCAGAAAAACTAATGTTTACAATAAATTAGCAAAGGGGTAGATTTTTTTTATTTCTAAAAATTTCAAGCATTTGCTTAATAAAATTATCAAAAACTAAACCATATTGTTGAATATTTTTTAATTTTTATTAAAAAAAAGCAGCAACTGAAAAATCAGTTGCTGCTAAATATAAATAGATTATTAAGGTCTATTTTTTAATAGCTTTGACAGTTTGTTTAGAACCATCATTCATATTTAGGATTACCAAATACATTCCAGCATTAAGGTCAGCTAAACGAAGTGTAGATTCCGGTTTTGTAATTGTTTTGACAATTTTACCAGATATATCTGAAATCATAATTGATTTTACATTTTTAATATCTGAGATATTCAATACATCTGCAAAAGGATTAGGATATACAGAAATCTTGTCTTCAGACTTAGCAACTTCGCTTGTAGCTAACGTTAAAGAAGAATCATAAGCAGAAACCAAGAAAGCACCATCCGTTGCAGTACTGTATTTCCAAATACTTACATACAGTGTAGCTCCCGGAGTCTGACCCGTTAATGACAGTTTTGAGAAATTGCCATTTCCTGCATCATCATCACAAGCAATAGATGTTGTAGAAGTACAATCTGAATATACGGATAAAACAGTATCTACTAATGGTGATGCAGGACTTGTTGCATCAGTTTCAATAGTTAAATTTCCAGAAGCAGGTACTGTTACTTTATACCACACATTCCCTCCGACATTTGTTGGTGTAGAAAGACAAGTTGCTGTTAACGCAGGTGTATTAGTTGCACCTACAGTAGTACCAGTAATTGAATTCTGAGCAAATGTTCCACCAGGCGTCAACATTACCGCATCAGAGCACGCGTCATTTGCCGGAGGTGTTGCTAAAGTTGTAAATGTCACCATTGGTGTCCAGGCAGACTGCGATGAGCCACAATTTGATCTTACCCAAACATAATAAACAGTTGCCGGAGTAAGTGAAGACAGAGGCGTAGTAGCCGTTGTTACACTTAACGTAGGCGTTGTTGTTGCAGTTGGAGGAGTATTAGAAGTACTGCTATAAATCTGATATCCGTTAGAAGGCACTGTAGAAGGAGCCATCCAGGCTAATGTAGCTCCATTGGAGGTAATCCCCGAAACAGCGACTGAAGTTGGTTCTGCACAAGCTGGAATTAATTCCATACTGATATCATCGAAACGAACCGATCTGTAAGTGCCTCCACCAGCATGTCTTAATGCCAGGTATTGATTAGTTCCTGAAGGAATATTCACAGTATACTGCGTCATTGTTGTCGTTAAGTTTATCGCAGTTCCAATAGCAACAAAAGTACCTGCATCATTTGGATCTGATAAAGTTCCAACTTCCATTGTGTAACCTGATCCGCCAGCGTTTGCCATAAATCTTACTCTGTTATTACCATTGGTCAGATTGGCTGTCTGTGGAGACACTAACATCCCTCCACCTGTTGAAGCGGCGTCAGAATAGATGTAATAACCATTCGGTGCAGATGTGAAAGCTGTAGTGGAAACATATCCATATCCAGCCCAGCCAGTTGGTTCTAAATATTTCCAACAGGTTGGTGCATTTGTATTTGAGAGTGATCCTACGACTGTAGTATCAAAATTTTCTGTATACGGAACATTTGAGGCAACACATGCTGTAGTGAAGTTTCTTACAGCACACGGCGTTGCCGGAGCAGCTGTTGTAGCTGTGTAAGCTGTCACAGAATAGTAATAAGTTGTGGAATTACTTAATGCTGTAGTGATAGGATAACTTACAGAGCTACCTCCAGAAATATCTGTATCTACAATATTATTTCCGCCAGAAGTTGTACCAACTTTCAATTTGTAACCTGCAGCACCATTCACTGCCGTCCATGTAATCGTCGGAGTAGTACTGATTCCCGTTGCATTAGCTACCGGAGCAGTTACCGCAGCACAAAGACTTAATGTTGTGAAGTTTGCAGAACTAGACCAAACTCCTTTATCAGTACTGTTACAATTGCCTCTAACCCAATAATAATATTGTGTGGAAGGTGTTAATCCCGATAAGTTTGTCGTTGTGATACCAGCTCCGACAGAACCGGAAGGAACTGTTGATGAAATAGGAGCAGTTGAGGAAGTACTGTAATAATATTCGTAACCATTACCCGGAACAGTGGTAGAAGCGGTCCAGCTGATGGTAGCCGTATCTGGTGTTAATGCAGATGATGCCAATCCTGTCACGGTACTGGCACAATTAGCCACAGTTGTAAAAGATCCTGCAGCAACATAACCGTTACCACTACCTGCTAGATTAGGAATATGAGAATATACAGCTTGAGCAGTACCATTTAGCGCTTGTACTTGTACTTGATAAGTTGTATTTTGAGCTAACCCAACAAGTGTTGCAGTAGCTGTAGAAAGAGGATTTCCACTAAAACTAGTCCAATCGCAACTACCCAAAGCTCTGTACTGAACGTTATAAGCTGTTGCACCGGCAGGAGCTGTCCAATTTATAGTTGCGCCAGCATTCGTTACAGCAGTAGTTGCTGCAAAAGTCCTTACCGGCAACTGAGTTCCAGGTACCCAAGTATATTGTAGCCCGTTTGGAATTTTAACATTTGAGTTTGTTGAAGAGAAAAGCATTGAACTAGAATTAGCATTCCCTGTAACAGCTTTAGACCAATCACAAGTTGTACCAGCTGGTACATTACCAATCATTAGTGGACTTACATTCGTTGAATAGGTAGTGCTATTTCCTCTAATACCAACTTGAGCTGTTATTCCATTTGTCGTATCAGTACCAGGATTAGTGCAATTTCCATATACAATCTTTATCTCGCCAGTAGCATAAACCAGACGAATTTGAAAATTTAATTTTTCAGTAGATCTATTATAATAATTTGCATGATCGGTGTATTGAATTACAAATTCAGTTCCAAGATCCTGATATCTAACCTCGGAATTTGCTCCGGCAGCAGTAGATGATGCCCCATCTTGAGCAAAAGCTGCAATTACACCCGTTCCACCAGAAGTTGAAAGAGGAGTATAATCATAAGTCTGAAGAGCAGATCCAAAAGTTATAAATCCATTACTGCTTATATACACAGTAGTAACATTAGCTCCGCCAAAAGGAAATGGAGTTGGTAATGTTATTGCTGCAGACATATCACTGTCATATGCTGTGTTCGTTCCAGAAGGCAGCAGTTTAGTACCCCCGGTAATCGGCGTATAGATAGCCCCTGTACCTTTAGCAAAAGTATAGTTTGCAATATTTGTCTGCGCAAAACTATTACCCCCTAAGAGTACTGTAGCAGCTGCAAAAACCCCTAATAACCATCCATTTTTCTTAGGATTGCAGTTCGTTTCTTTGCGACGAAGCAAACCAATGTAGTTTTTTTTCATACTTAACAAAATTTTAATTAGTCGGTTAAATTAATAAATATTAACATACGATTTACATACAAAGGAAAAATATATTATAAATTTCCTTAAAACACTTAAAAAGATTCAATATGATTAAACAAACATTTAATTATTTTCAGGGTTTAAAACGCTACGAAACACTTTCTACCTGAAAAAAATAAATTTAACTTACATTAAAAAATTATTAAATTTCTTCTAACTATTAAAATTAAGGAGCAAAAAAAAGTGGCCAGAAAGCCACTCCATTATCATTATTTTCTCCTGATTAATTGAGATAAAACTCATATTTATTCATAAGTTGAATATTTTTTATTAAATCACCGTTTAAATTGACCTGATGTCTTGCCGACTGTACTTCAATATGCTGTACCTGAAGATCATCATCCACATCCTTAATATAAAACTTTAATTTTTGACTTCCTGGGTTACGTTCAAGAATATTTCTGAAAAAACTTAAATCCTCAGGCCGGAAATCCATCACATCCATGACCAGAGAAATGCTCTTGGCAAACTTTTCAAATGCTTCCTGCAGTTCAATTACATCATTCACATTTACAAATACTCTTCCGTCTTTTACCTGGGCAAATTTTATTTTTAAAATCACAAAACGCTGTACCTCAAGCTTCTCTTTCAGTTTCATATAATCCCGGTCGCCTAATCGGAACGAGTAAGATCCTGAATAATCTTCCAAAGTAAGGAAGGCTACTTTTTCACCACTTCGGAAACCATCTTTTACAACATACTCCGTTATCAGACCGGCAACAGTATACTCTTTTCCGCCACCACCGTTTTCCCGTTCTTTCTGAATGGTTTTCCAGTCTTTTTTCTTTTCTTCAAACAGTTCTTCCTGTTTATTGGCAAAAGCGATCTCTTTGTAAGCATCCACCTCATCCAGATTTAAAAATCCAAAAACTCCTTTTGGCTCTGCTTTTTTGGTTACTTCCTCAATGATTTCTTCCTCTTCACCGGCTACAATATCGTCAGATACAATTTCAATTAAATCTGCCACCTCATCCACGGAATCTTTTTCGAGGATAGGAACTTCATCAGTAACTACTTTTGCTTCTTCGTCTTTTTCCAGGACAGCTTTTTTAGATAAACTTCCCTGCATAAACTGATACTGAAATTTAAACTCATCCAGCGGATGCGCAGAAAGATAAAATCCAATTGTTTCTTTTTCCTTATTTAATTTATGCATATTCGGCCATTCCACGCATGGCGCCAACTTAGGCTGCTCGATCTGAACTTCCTCAGCAAAATCTGCAAACAGGGAGTTTTCCATCTCGTTTTTGCTTTCCTGAAAGCTTTGTCCATATCTTATTAACCTTTCAAGATTCGTTCTTCCGGCCATATCAATGTCAAAATACTGACCTCTGTGGAAAGAATCCAGTTCATCAAAAGCTCCTGCCACAACTAAACTTTCTGCAACCCTTTTATTCATTTGAGAAGGCAGAATTCTTTCGAAGAAATCGTAAATATTTTTAAATCTTCCGTTGGCTCTTTCCTTCGTAATTCCTTCACTTGGCCCCTCGCCTATTCCTTTAATAGCTCCAAGACCGAAACGGATCTGACCTTTTTCGTTTACTGAAAATTTATAGTGAGATTCATTTACATCAGGCCCCAAAACATCAACACCCATACTTTTACAGTCTTCCATGAACATTGTGATAGATTCTGTATTGTTAATGTTATTGCTCATCACACTTGCCATATATTCGGCGGGATAATTCGCTTTCAAATACGCTGTCTGATACGCAATAAATGCATAACAGGTGGAGTGAGATTTGTTGAAAGCATATTCAGCAAATGCCTTCCAGTCGTTCCAGATTTTTTCCAGCGGACCTTCATCAAGATTGTTTTTCCGTCCGCCTTCGATGAATTTCGGGTACATTTTATTCAGAACTTCAATCTGCTTCTTACCCATCGCTTTTCTCAAAGTATCGGCTTCACCTTTTGTGAAATTGGCTAATTTTTGAGATAAAAGCATTACCTGCTCCTGATAAACGGTAATTCCGTAGGTTTCCTTTAAATATTCTTCGGTTTCTGGTAAATCGTAAACAATTTCTTCGATTCCGTGTTTTCTGTTGATAAAGTTTGGAATATATTTAATCGGTCCCGGTCTGTACAGGGCGTTCATGGCAATCAAATCGGCAAAAACTGTAGGCTTCAGTTCACGCATATATTTCTGCATTCCCGGACTTTCATATTGGAAAATCCCAACCGTTCTACCTTCTTTAAATAACTGATACGTTTTAACATCATCCAAAGGAATTAAATCCGGATCAATATCAACCCCATGTCTCGCTTTAACTATTTTTAAAGCATCTTTTATAATTGTTAAAGTTCTCAGACCTAAAAAGTCCATTTTCAGAAGACCTGCACTTTCTGCCACTGAGTTATCAAATTGCGACACCAAAATATCGGCATCTTTTGCGGCAATCGTCACCGGAATAATATTACTCACATCTTCAGGCGTAATAATTACACCACAAGCGTGAATTCCGGTATTCCTGATACAGCCTTCCATCTTTTTAGCACTCGCCAAAACATCGTGGCGGGCATCATCAGGCGTGTTGAGAACATATTTCATCTCATCAACAAGCTGCTGATCTTCAGGCTTCAGTTTATCATATTTCGATAGAGCTTTAGCAATATTCATCCCCGGACTTGGAGGAATTAATTTTGCAATATTATTCGTATCCGGAATCGGTAAATCTAAAACCCTTCCTGCGTCTTTAATCGCCGATTTCCCACCCAAAACGGAATATGTGATGATCTGCGCCACCTGATTTTTACCGTATTTTTCGACTACCCATTTGATAATTTTATCACGGCCTTCATCATCAAAATCGATATCAATATCGGGCATAGAAACCCTCTCAGGATTTAGAAAACGCTCGAAAAGAAGATCATATTTAATTGGATCTACATTAGTGATTCCTGTACAATAAGCAACCGCAGAACCCGCAGCAGAACCACGACCTGGACCAACCCAAACACCCATTTTTCGGGCTTCGTTGCAGAAATCCTGCACAATCAAAAAGTAACCGGGATAACCGGTGTTGGCAACGACTTCTAGTTCGAAGTCTAGGCGTTCTTTGATTTCAGGAGTAATTCCCGTTTCTACATATCTTTTTTTGGCTCCTTCATATGTTAAGTGAGTAAGATAAGCCATTTCACCGCGTTTTCCGCCATCGATTTCATCTTCGGCATGAATAAACTGCTCCGGAATATCAAATTTTGGCAAGAGCACATCTCTTTTCAAGGTATAAGGACTGAATTTTCCTGTAAATTCCTCGTACGCATCAAACGCATCAGGATAGTTCAGAAAAGCTTCCTTGATTTCGTGGGCATTTTTAATATAATATTCTCCCGCAGCCAGTCCTCTCCGTTTCCCAAAACCTTTCCCAACAGGCGTTGTAAGTTTTTCACCGTCTTTAATACAGCTTACAATATCCTGAATATTGGAGTCGTCTTTATTGGTGTAGTAGGTTTGATTTTGTGCCAGGATCTTAACGTCATATTTATCTGCGAAATGCAGTAAAACATCATTCAAATGCTCTTCTTCAGGCAGTTTATGATTCTGAATCTGAACATAAAAGTCATCTTCGAAAGTTTCTTTCCACCACTTGAAAAGCTCCTCACCTTTCTGTTCACCCGTGTTTAAAATTGCATCGGGAATATCTCCGTTAATTCCTGACGTTAAAGCGATTAACCCTTCTTTATATTCAGCAATCACTTCACGGCTGATTCTTGGAACTCCAAAATAAAATCCTTTCAGGAAACCAATACTTGAAAGTTTGGCTAAATTTTTATATCCGTTAAAATCTTTCGCAAGCAAAACCACCTGCGTTCTTCTGTCCGGATCGTCTTTGGTAAACTGTTTTTGCTCGTAGCGGTCTGAAATATAAAATTCACAACCTACAACTGGAATTAAAGGTTCTGAACCCGGTTCCGTTTCATTAAACTCTGTTCCGTTTTCTTCAGCTTCCTGCTTTTTGGCTAAAAATTCTTTATGTTTTTTTGATCGGTCTGAATTGGCAGACTCAACAGCTGAAACAAATTTAAAAGCGCCCATCATATTTCCTAAATCGACCATACCGACCGCAGGAAAATTTTCGTCTGTTGCTTTTTTAATTAAATCATTAATGCTGGAAGTCGCCGTCAAAGTTGAGAAAACACTTTTGTTATCGAAATTAAAATACCTTCCTAATTCAATGTCATCAATACTTCCGACATCAGACTGCTTTTTCTTGTTGTTGAAATCTGCAACCTGCCTTCTGATAATGATTCCAAAAGGTTTGATCGGATTTGGATGCAAAGTCTTAAAATACGCTAACTGATCTTCCGAAGTTTTTAAAACCTCAGCGGGGATAATTCCGATACGCATCATTTCGAAGAAAACCTGAGCTGTAGCATTTACGTCGGCTGCAGCGTTGTGGGCTTCATCAAATTTATGACCGTACAACTTTTCATATAACTCTTCCAGTTTCGGAGACTTATACCTTCCACCTTTGCCACCGCCAAGCTGACAATAATCTGTTCCCAGAATCATGGTATCTGCTTTTGGTTTTTCCTGAAGATTATCCTGAATATTCTTTCTGAAAAATTCTGCGCCTACAATGTTGTAATCAAATTCCACATTGTGTCCGGATACAACCCGTACTCTTTCTAAAACTTTAGAAAATTCCTCTAATATTTCCTGCAGATCACGACCTTCTTCATTGGCAATCTTCGTTGTAATTCCGTGAATTCTTGCGGCATTAAATGGTATATCGTAACCTTCCGGTTTAATTATATAATCCTGGTTTTCAATTAGCTGCCCGTTATCATCATGCAACTGCCATGCAATTTGAACCATTCTTGGCCAGTTGTCTGAATCTGAAAGCGGTGCGTTGAAATTTTTTGGTAAACCTGTGGTTTCGGTGTCAAAAACTAAATACATAAATCCTGTCTGACTTTTATTTAAAAAAGAATGTAAAGTTAGTGTAAATTTTGGTTTTTTTCACAATTTCGGTTTTGGGAATCTTCGGTGATTTACTAACATTGAGAGCTTAAGAATTGTTTATTTTAAATACTAAAAAAATTATCGTTTAAATTTATTTGCTTCGAAAACATTTAGAAAATATAAGAATCTATTTTTTGGATAGCCAACCCTGCCAGCTTTTGAACGCTGGCAGGGTTTACATCCCCGATTCGCTGCCAAAATCACAGATAGATAAATTTGACTGTATTTTTTGAACTTTGTCAATTTTTTATTCAAACTATTAATAACACTTTTTAAAGTATAAAAGCCTGTTTAAAAATGATTAAAAAACAAATTTAAACAGGCTCTAACACAACCAACCTATCAATTGTTAGGCAATAATTTTCAAAAATCCAAAATATGTTTATCTTTGTCTTCTATGGAAAATACACTTCACGAAAAAGTTTCACAGGATATTTTACTTAAAGCTTACAACCACATGATGCTTGCCAAAGCAATGGCAGACATCTATGAGGAAAACAGAAATGTTTGCAAATACGTACACAGTACTTCGAGAGGTCACGAAGCCATTCAATTGGCAACGGCTTATCAGCTGAAAAAAGAAGACTGGGTTTCTCCATACTATAGAGACGAAAGTATTTTGTTGGGAATTGGTTTTGAGCCTTATCAGTTGATGCTTCAATTGTTGGCAAAAGCCGAAGACCCTTTTTCGGGTGGAAGATCGTATTATTCCCATCCTTCGAGCAGAAACGAAAATATGCCGAAGATGATTCACCAGAGTTCAGCAACCGGAATGCAGACCATTCCGACGACCGGAGTTGCGCAGGGAATCAAATATATTGAGGATTTTAAACTTGAGGAATTTGAAAACAATCCAGTGGTTGTCTGCAGTTTGGGAGACAATTCTGTGACGGAAGGCGAAGTGAGTGAAGCACTTCAGTTTGCAGCTTTGCACCAGCTTCCAATTATTTTCCTGGTTCAGGACAACGAATGGGGAATTTCTGTTACCAAAGAAGAAGCGAGAACTGTAGATGCCTACGATTTTGTGGCAGGTTTTGAAGGTTTGGGAAGAATGAGAGTTGACGGAACCGATTTTACTCAAAGTTTTGAAGTGATGAAAAAAGCGGTCGACTTTGTAAGAACTGAGAGAAAACCGTTGGTGGTTTGTGCAAAAACCGTTTTAATTGGTCACCATACTTCCGGAGTTAGAAGAGAATTTTACAGAGACGAGGAAGATTTGACCAAACACCGAGCAAAAGATCCGGGAGAAATCCTGAGAAATCAGTTGCTGGAATCTGGGACAGACGAAGAATTATTAAAGCAGATTACAAAAAAGGCAAGACTGGAAGCTGAGGAAGCCTTCGAAAGAGCTCAAAAAGCCGAAGATCCAAAGCCTGAAACCGTAATGCAGCATATTTTTGCACCGACTCCGATTACGGAAGAAGTGGGAACCCGTGAACCTGCAGGTGGTGACAAAATTGTGATGGTAGACGCCGCAATCCACGCAATTCAGGAGATTATGTGGAAGCATCCGGAAGCTTTATTGTATGGTCAAGATGTTGGGGAACGAATTGGTGGAGTTTTCCGTGAAACGGTGACTTTGGGAAAGAAATTCGGAAGCAAAAGGGTTTTCAATACCGCTATTCAGGAAGCATATATCATCGGTTCTACGACGGGAATGAGTGCAGTTGGTTTAAAGCCAATTGTTGAAGTTCAGTTTGCCGATTATATTTATCCGGGGATCAATCAGTTGATTACCGAGATTTCAAAATCAAATTATTTAAGCAACGGGAAATTTCCTGTCAGCAATATCATCAGAGTTCCGATTGGAGCTTACGGCGGTGGCGGACCTTACCACAGCGGAAGTGTTGAAAGTATTTTAGCCAATATTAAAGGAATAAAAATCGCATATCCAAGCAACGCAGCCGATTTTAAAGGTTTACTGAAAGCAGCTTATTACGATCCAAATCCGGTTGTGATGTTGGAACATAAAGGTCTTTATTGGAGCAAAGTTCCCGGAACTGAAGACGCAAAAACCATCGAGCCGGCTGAAGATTATATTTTACCTTTCGGAAAAGGAAAAATCGTTATCGAAGCTGACGAAAATGAAATTAAAAAAGGAAACACTGTTGTCGTAATTACTTACGGAATGGGAGTTTACTGGGCAAAAGAAGCCGTGAAAAACTTCGGTGGAAAAGTAGAAGTAATCGATTTAAGATCCATCATTCCACTGGATGAAGAACTGGTTTTTGAAAGAGTTAAAGCACATGGAAAATGTATAGTTTTAACGGAAGAACAACTCAATAATTCATTTGCTGAAGCCTTTTCACACCGTATTTCTAAGAACTGTTTCAAATATCTTGACGCTCCTGTAGAAACGATGGGTTCACTCGATACTCCGGCAGTACCGATTAATTTAATTTTAGAAAAAGAAATGCTTCCAAATGCTGAAAAGCTTACCAAGAAAATCGACGAAATGTTGAAATATTAAAAATTAAAACCTCTGAATTATTTTTAGAGGTTTTTTTGTACGGTTTTTGTTAGCTTCGTTTTACGAATAATTTTAAATGATCACAACAAAATATTTTAATTACAAACAAATCGCAAATCTTGCCGGACTGCATCTAATTTGGCTTACTGCATGGAGCACGTTCGTAGCAGCAATCTATTCCTTTTTTGAGTGGCAATGGATGACTATTCCTCTCGTTCCGCTTACTTTAGTGGGTACTGCAGTTGCTTTTTTTGTCGGATTTAAAAATAATCAGGCCTACGACAGACTTTGGGAAGCAAGAAAAATCTGGGGAGCGATTGTAAATTCCAGTCGGTCGTTTGCGTCAATGGTAAACGCATTTCACACACGTAAGCCTGAAACAGAAGAAATCGGATTAGTGAAAAAACAGCTTGTATACCGTCACATTGCATGGCTTTATACCTTGAAGGATCAACTGTTGATTCCTACAGAATGGGAGCACATGAGTCGTGAAAGAAGCTTTCCGAGTATTAATCTCAAAAGACACCGACAGATTAAAGCGGGTTTTCCCGATTATCTGAGAACGCCTATTTTTCAGAAAAAATATCTGAGTGATGAAGAATTTGAAACTCAGGAACAGTATAAAAACTTTGCAACCCATCTCATTTCAAAACAGGCAAAAGATCTTGTATCACTTAGAAATGCAGATGCTATTACAGATTTCGAACATATGCAATTACAAAATTGTCAGAACGATTTTTATGATTTTCAAGGTCAGGCAGAGCGTATTAAAAAGTTTCCGGTACCAAGACAATTTGCCAATTCAGGATTTATTTTTATCGTTATTTTCATCGTTATGCTGCCACTTGGTCTGGTAAGTGAATTCAGCAAATTAGGCGATTGGGGAATCTGGACTTGCATTCCATTTTGCGTAATTGTAGGCTGGATCTATATCATTATGGAATTGGTAGGCGATTATTCTGAAAATCCTTTTGGAGGTTTAATGTTTGATATTCCCATGTTATCTATTTGTCGCACAATTGAAATTGATCTTTTACAAATAATCGGAGAAAATGAAGATCTTCCGGAGCCTATCGCTTCTAAAAACGGAGTTTTAGCTTAAAAATAAAGACTCTTCAATAAAAAAGTCTTAATCAACTTAGTTTAAACATTTAATATTTTAGTTAAACTTAAATTGAAATCTAAATTCTCAAGTTCAATTCACTTTAAATACCTGATTAATCAATACTATTTATGGAAATGCTTCGGGAAAGCGTCTTCAGGTTTCTTCTTTAAAATATTAAGTAAAATCCATGATTTTAAAAATCCGTAACCGTACGAGAACATCTGTATGTAGGTAGAAATAACCGCCATTCCGGCGATAGCAATATTTTTTGTGACAATCAGTGCATGAATTAAAACCATAAAAGTATAGATGCCATAGAAAGCAAGAATAATCCCTCTGCCCAAAACAAAATTTTCTATAACGCCTAAAATATATCCCAAAAAGAACAACGTCGGAAATGCAAACGATATTTTCACATATTTTGGATGTCTCTGATTAAGAATTGGTCTCGCACAACCAAACTGATACACCTGTTTTGAGAATTTACCAAAATCAACTCTCCTTTTATGATAGACAGCAATATTATCAAAAAACGCAGTGGTAAGACCATTTTCCCATAGCGTCATCGACAAGTCCGGATCTTCACCGATTCTCATTTCAGAAAAACCGCCCACCTTTTCGAAAACTTCTTTCTTCACACCCATATTGAAACTTCTGGGTTGAAACTTTGAAACCGCTTTTTTATTTCCTCTGATTCCTCCTGTCGTAAAAACGGAAGTCATAGAATACGAAATGGCTTTCTGCATAAGGTTGAAACCTTTATGCGCTTTGTCTGCCCCACCAAAAGCATCACACGGAATTTCTGCAATACTCTTTTTAATACTTTCAATGTAATCTGATTCTACAATCACATCACTGTCTACAAAAACCAACCATTCGTTAGAAGCTCTTTTTGAGCCGTAATTTCTCGACAGCCCAGGTCCCGAATTGTCCTTTCTGAAATATTTCACCGTTAAAATATCTTCAAACTGATGAACTGTCGGTTTCAGATCAATCAAAGAACCGTCGTCTACGATAATGACTTCAAAATCTTTATCAGTCTGAGCATTTAAAGAATTGAGAAGCTCGAAAAGTTCGTCTTTTCGGTTAAAAATAGCGACAATAATAGAAAGTGTAGGTTTTTGACTGAACATTTTTCAAAATTAAAAATTTGAAAAGAAATCTCAATGTATTTTTGAATAATTTGTGTTTTTAATTGTCAGATAGAAGAAGTTTAAAATAAACAATTAAAACGATTGAGATCGTAAGTAAAATTAAAGAGATGCTGAATAATAAAAGTTTAGACAAATTCTTAAAATAAAAAAAGCCCAAGATGATAAAGGCAGAAAAACACAATAAAAGAAAGCAAAAAGCCAGCGAGAATACAGATTATCAACGTCTGTGAATTATTTTCTTCAGGCATAGGATTTTTAAAAACAATAAAATAGAAAACGGAAGCCATCACAAGAAAGCTTCCACTTCATATTTCTGTAGTATATTTTGATTTTTCTGAATATTTACTCTATTTAGTATTTGAAGATGATTTAAAAGACAAATCTACACTCAATAAATCTGCAAGAAAATCTAAACCATCAAAGAAATCAAAAGACATATTTATTCTTCTCTATTCTCCAGTTTATGCACCTTCTTCGTACCTTCATACATTTCGTACTGCAAAAATCTCGTTTCCAGTTTACCGTTGAACAATTTGATTTTTCTTGAAGGTCTTAATCCGATTTTCTTGGGAGCATCCAAATCTGAAGAGATCAGCCATGCTAGCGTATTAGGATAGCTGCTTTTAAATGTATCACCAATTTTTTTATAGAAATCATCATCATTAATCGAAATTCTCTCATCATAAGGCGGATTGAAAACCATCAGCAATGGGAATAAATCTTTCTTGGACTCAAAGAAATCCTGTCTTCTTACATCAATGATATCTTCCATTTCGGCAGATTCTATGTTTGTACTTGCGGCATTCAGCATTCTTCCGTCTAAATCGTAGCCAACAATCTTTCCGGTAAATTCTCTCACACGGTTGATTCTGACTTCTTTTATTTTTGCGAACAAATCGGCATCATAATTATTCCAGTTCTGGAAAGCAAATCTCTTTCTGAAAATCTGAGCCGGAAGATCAAGTGCAATCATTGCAGCCTCAATCAGGATCGTTCCCGAACCACACATCGGGTCTAGAAAATTTCCTTTTCCGTCCCAGCCAGCCAACTGTAACATTCCACTTGCCAAAACTTCATTGATGGGCGCTTCACCCTGCTCTCTTCTGTAACCTCTTTTAAACAGAGCATCACCGGAAGAATCCAAAGAAATCGTCACCAGTTCTCTGTCGATGTGCAGGTGAAATTTGATTTCCGGACTTCTGGTTTCGATATTGGGTCTTTTCTTAAATTTCTCCTGAAAATAATCTACAATCGCATCCTTCATCTTCAGAGTAACGAACTGAGAATGTTTGAATGTTTCAGAATTCACAGTGGAATCGATCGCAAAAGTCTGGTCTACATCCAGGAAATCTTCCCAGGGAAACTGCGAAAGTTTGTTATAAAACTGATGTTGATTAAAGGCTTTAAATTCATAAATCGGCACCAGAATTTTCAGGGCTGTACGGGCAGAATAATTTATTTTATATAAAAATCCAAGATCTCCTTCGCAGTTTACAGCCCGGTTTTTAAGCTCAACATTGGCACCGCCAAGTTTTTTGATCTCCTCAAAAAGCACCTGCTCAAGTCCGAAAAAAGTTTTTATCTGTATTTTTAAATTTTCTGTATTCATTTTGCAAAAATAGGTAATTTTTACTGGGTGTTGGATGTTTGATGCGGGATGAAAATAAAAAATGTGTAATCTCAGAACATATTTCATCACCGACAGATTATTTATAATTTTAATACTGTTAAATAAACATCTGGCATCTTACATCACGCATCCAACAAAAATCCTTATTTTTGCACGATGGAATGGTTTGAATCTTGGTTTGACACACCTTATTATCATATTCTCTACAGCAACAGAGATTATACTGAAGCAGAAAATTTTATCACTCAGCTGACTGCCGAGCTGCAACTCCCAAAAAATTCAGAAATTATTGATCTCGCCTGCGGAAAGGGAAGACATTCTGTTTTCTTGAACAAATTGGGTTACAGAGTTTTGGGTCTTGATCTTTCTAAAAAAAGTATTGCACACAACAGGCAGTTTGAGAATGAAAACCTCCAGTTCGCTGTTCACGATATGCGTGACAAAGTAAACCATCAGCCCGTAGATGCTGTTTTCAATCTGTTTACAAGTTTTGGCTATTTTGATTCTGAAGACGATGACCGAAAAGTATTTAAATCTGTTTCTGATGTTTTGAAAACTGACGGATATTTCGTTTTAGATTATTTAAATGAAAATTACGTCAGAAATAAAATGGTATCTGAAGCTGAAATTAACCGTGGTGGAATTGATTTTAAAATTTCCAAGAAAATCGAAAATCAGCATATTGTAAAAGAAATTAAATTTACCGCTGACGGGCAGGATTTTAATTTTTTCGAAAAAGTAAAACTGCACACACCAGATTCAATACAAAAATACGCTGAGGATAATGGTTTTGAGCGGGTGAAAATCTGGGGCGATTATCAGCTGAATGATTTTGACGCAGAAGTTTCACCGAGATGTATTAATTTATTTCGAAAGAAGTAATTAGAAGTAAAAAGTTCGGGAATGAAAACCATTGTTATATTTACGATAGCAACCTTACTTTCATTATACGCTGGAATTGAATCAGGATATTTTCACAGTCATACTCCTCCGTTGCCGTTTGTCATTTCTGGTTTGCTGTTAATAACCGGAATACTTTTAATTATTATCAGGAAAATATTGTTTGAAAATAAAATAATTTTTAGAATACATCTTATTTTAATAAGTATAAATCTACTCATAGTTTTATATTGTTTATCACCCCTATTTATTTAATATGATTGTCATTTTACTTATTTTAAGTGTTCTTGCCGGTGTGTTTCTGGGTAAATATTTCGGACAGACAGAGAAGTTCTCGAAAAATCTGCTTATTTTAAGTGCAGGATTTCTGATTACAATCTGCCTCAATGAAGTCTTTCCTGAAGTCTATCATCATCACAATGAATCCGGAATTAATCTCGGGATCTTTGTAATCGGCGGTGTTCTGTTACAAATGATTTTAGAGGCTTTAACCAAAGGTTTTGAGCACGGTCACTTTCATCATCACAACGACAGCACGGTTCTTCCGATGGCTTTGATGGTCGGACTTTTCATCCACGCTTTTATTGAAGGAATTCCTTTGGCCAATGAAACGAATCCGTTTTCTCCTTATCTGATGGGAATTGTTTTTCACAATCTTCCGATTTCATTTATTCTGGGGGCATTTCTATTCAACAGAAAAGGTTCAAAAATGTCTTACCCCTCGATGCTGATTGTGGCTTTATTTGCTTTGGCATCGCCATTCGGAATGTTTTTAGGAAATTATTTTAATCCAAACTGGCAGCCTTACTTTTTAGCAATAGTAGGCGGAATCTTCCTTCATATTTCATCAGTCATTATATTTGAAAGCAACAAAAACCACAATATCGACTGGTCTAAAATCGGTCTCGTGATCGTAGGAGTTTCTTTAGCTTTGATCATGCATTTATTTCACAGTCATGATCACCATCATTAATATTTTGATTAAAATTAATAGAACAAAGAGCTCTGCAATAATACTGCAGAGCTCTTTTTATATCATCAACTGATTGGTTTTTAAAACTTCCAGCCGAATGTCACGTAAAAATTATTGATTACGTTCTTCACGTCAGAAACAACGTATTCTGAGCTGCTAATTAAACGACTTGGAGAATAGTATCCATCTTCAATACCCTCAGTCTGATCTATAACACCAAATAATAATGGATTATTAAATGTTGAACTTATATTTTGGAAGGTCGCATCGATATAGAAAGATTTGAAATCGTATCCTAAACCAAATGACAATGCGTTTCTATCACCTAAAATCATATTATTATAGGATTGATCAACTGGATCTCCACTGGTACCATTAGCGCCATATCTACTCACTGTAAGTGCATCAAAAGGACTTGCTGTATAAGAATAACCTCCTCTTAATCTAAATTGTTTCACTCTGTATTCAGCTCCCAACTTCACTTCAGACAAACTCCTCTGATTTTGATCAAAAAAATCATTTAGCTGTCGTTCAGCTCCACCGTATACTTTGTAACTTGGCTTGGTTAGTCCTAATGTATAATCAAGGTTCATTGAAAAATTTTTGTTGGCCACAAATGCTGCACTCAGTGTTGCTTTCATTGGAGACGTAAGCCTTCTGTTTTCAACAGCATAATCATCACCAAACTGGGGGTCATTGTAGAAGTTGTAGCTTCTGTCAATATCCCAGAATGTCGGTGTTTCAATTGCGGCTCCCAATCTAAAGTTACGACCTAATTTTCCGATTACACCCACTGACGCTGAAAAGCCTGAAGATCTTTCAAAATAAGGTGTATTCTGCTTGCTTAAATAATCTACACTACCATTCTGTAAAGACTGAAGCGCTGCGGTATCGGATTGATCTAAAGATACATTGGAAAAATTTAATCCCATACCAATGTAAAGATTATGATTATAATTGGCACCGACCCCAAAACTGGTTTTAGACAAAGTTCCATATCTGTCATAAGCATGTCTTGCCAAGGCAGAACTGTTATTAGCATCAAAATCAAAGACGATATTACTGTTCCCGGGAGTTTCAATGTAATTATCAATGGATTGGTTTGAAAAATTCACACCAATATTAACAAACTTCCATGCACTCTCCGTCATCAGCTGGAAAGTCATCACACCACCTACATTTCCCAAATCTGCATTATTCACTTTATATCCAAAAGATGATCCTGCATAATTTGATGTATTTTTATTAGACATCACAGAAAGCGTTCCCGACACTTCTCCGGAAATGGCAACACCTAAACCTGCCGGGTTGGTAAGCAATGCGTTTGCATCACCACCCAAAGCACCGTTTGAGCCTCCCATTGCATTAAACCTTGCCGAACCTCCAATCTGAGAATTCGAATACACGTCCAACGTGTTTCTGATCAATGAAACATCCTGCGCCTGTACGAAGAAAGCCGCAGAAATGCTCATTATAACTAAAGATTTTTTTAACATTATTATTTTTAGAATATGTTGAAACTTAATTTCTATCTGCCTCCACGGAAACCGCCGCCACCGCCGCCGCCTCTGAAGCCACCGCCGCCTCCGGTAGAACCGCCGCCTCCTCTGAAGCCGCCACCGTTACTTGGTGATGTCCACCCGCCGTTGGATCTTGGTGCTGACTCATTTCTGAATCCTCCATTGTTATTCTGGTTATTATAACGGGGTTGAGATTGATTATAATTAGGTCTTGTACCACTGTTGTTTCTGAAACCACCCTGACCCTGAGGTCTGTTGTAACCGGATTGCGGTCTTACACCATTATTATTTCTAAATCCACCCTGTCCCTGATTTCTGAAACCTGAATTCCCCTGGTTTCTAAAACCGGAATTATTAGAGTTTCTAAAACCTGAACTGTTCGAATTTCTGAAGCCTGAACTGTTTGAATTTCTGAATCCGTATCCCGGAGCAGTATTTCTGCTTACGATATTAGAATTTCTGTTGGTAAATCCATAACCGTTTGCTGCACTTCTTCTGTTGTATGGTTGGTAATAGTTTCCGCCCCAGTAACCGGCGCCCCATCCTCCGTAAGGATAGCCACCCCAGCCCCAGTAGGGGTTATACATTCCCATTCCCCAGCCAGAACCCCAGCCCCAGCCGTTGTTCCAACCCCACGGGCTGTATCCCCAACCCCAGCTGTTGCCCCAGCCGAAAGACATTCCCATGCCCCAGCCGCCGCCCCAGCCCCAACCGCCGTAGCCGCCATACATACCCCAGGGACCGCCCCAGCCGCCCCAACCCCATGAGTTATCATAGTAATTGGTTTCGCTTCCTGCATAGTTCCCAAAGTCTGAATCTGTAGCGCCCTGATCATAGTTGGTATTCCAGGTATTGTAAAGATTGCTTTGCTCATAATTATTTGCCTGAGCATTCTGGATAGTAGTATTATCCTGCTGATAATAATCGTAATATTCTCCTACTCTGTTTCCACCTTCATTTACGATAACACCTTCAGGTAAAGTATCTTTGCTGGGATCATAGTATACCCCGTCTGTCTCGCTGTAGCCACCCATCTGAGCCCCGCAAGAAACTAAAAGTAATCCGCTGGAAATGGCCAGGATACCCTTTGACCTTAAAATCCCAAGCAAATTTTTATGTATATTTCTTTTCATGATGACGTAAAAATTTTTTATTTAAATTATATTTGCATTCTGTACCAAAAACATACCAAATAAACGGTATAAAATTCAATCAAAAATAGACTTTTTATTTTAGATTACAATTATTAATAAAAGTTAAAAAAATTCTATAAAATAATGGCAAAACTTACCTCAAGAAGCGATGATTACAGCAAATGGTATAATGAGCTTGTTGTAAAAGCTGATCTGGCAGAAAACTCAGGAGTTCGTGGATGTATGGTGATAAAACCCTACGGATACGCCATCTGGGAGAAGATGCGTGACGAAATGGACAAAAAATTTAAGGAGACCGGTCACGTGAATGCTTACTTCCCTCTTTTTGTGCCCAAAAGTTTATTCGAGGCTGAAGAAAAAAATGCTGAAGGATTTGCAAAAGAATGCGCAGTAGTTACCCATTACAGACTTAAAAATGATCCGGACAATCCGGGGAAACTGATTGTTGACCCTGATGCCAAGCTTGAAGAAGAGCTTATCGTAAGACCAACTTCTGAAGCCATCATCTGGAGCACCTACAAAAACTGGATTCAGTCTTACAGAGATCTTCCGATTCTGATCAACCAATGGGCAAACGTAGTACGTTGGGAAATGAGAACGAGACTGTTTCTGAGAACAGCAGAATTCCTGTGGCAGGAAGGCCATACTGCTCACGCAACGAAAGATGAAGCTGTAGAAGAAGCGGAAAAAATGAATAAAGTATATGCTGATTTTGCCGAAAAATTTATGGCAATGCCGGTTATTCAAGGTGTAAAAACACCTTCTGAAAGATTTGCAGGCGCAGATGATACTTACTGCATCGAGGCATTAATGCAGGATGGAAAGGCTCTTCAGGCTGGAACATCTCACTTTTTAGGACAGAATTTCGCGAAAGCATTTGACGTAAAATTTACCAACAAGGAAGGAAAAATAGAGCACGCCTGGGCAACTTCATGGGGAACATCGACACGTTTGATGGGTGCTTTAATCATGACGCATTCTGACGATTTAGGTTTGGTTTTACCTCCGACTCTGGCACCGATTCAGGTGGTGATTGTTCCTATTTTTAAAGGTGAAGAACAACTGGCTCAAATCAGCGAGGTCGCTTTAGACATTCAGGCAAAACTCAAGGCAAAAGGAATTTCGGTAAAATTTGATAATGATACTCAGAATAAACCGGGCTGGAAATTTGCAGAATACGAACTGAAAGGAGTTCCGGTAAGAATTGCAATGGGACCAAGAGACCTTGAGAATAAATCTGTAGAGATTGCAAGACGCGATAATCTGACAAAGGAAACTGTCTCTATCGAAGGTTTGGATTCTCATATCGAAAATCTTTTAAAGACCATCCAGACTGATCTATACGAGAAAGCTTTGAACTTCAGAAAAGAAAATATTACAAAGGTTGATTCCTATGAAGAGTTCAAAAAAGTTTTAGACGAAAAGGGCGGATTTATCTACGCTCACTGGGACGGTACAGCAGAAGAAGAAGAGCAGATTAAAAATGAAACTAAGGCTACGATCCGATGTATTCCCTCAGATAATGATGTGGAAGAAGGTGTTTCTTTGGTTACAGGAAAACCTTCAGCTAGAAGAGTTTTATTTGCAAAAGCTTATTAAAAAATTCTTTCAAAATATAAAGAAGATCGCTGCGGCGGTCTTTTTTTGTTTACAGCAATCTGCTTTTTGGTACTGAAGTTGATTTTTTACATACAACCCACAAAAATATATTATGGAAAAGCAAAAAATAGCACAGATCGCTCTAGGCGGAATGCTCGTTGCAGCGGGCATTGCACATTTAACGTTTGCCCGCAAAGAATTTCAGGCGCAGGTTCCCGATTGGGTTCCCCTCAAAAAAGATGATACCGTTGTTTACTCCGGAATTGCAGAAATAGCTTTGGGAACCGGCTTAATCTTAGCACCGAAAAAATATCAGAAACCCGCAGGAATCATTGCAGGAACATTCTTCGCCGCTGTATTTCCCGGTAACATTTCTCAATACCTCAACAGAAAAGATGCTTTTGTTTTAGATACAGATTCCAGGCGTTTTGCACGACTTTTTATGCAGCCTGTTCTGATTGCATGGGCATTATTTTCAGGTAAAAAATAATTCCGGACAAAAAAAGTTTGGATTATAGATGTGCGGAAATTTTTAAATACTACAGAAAAAATAATCTTCAAAAATCTTATATCTTTCTTTATAGATAATGCTTTCAGGTAAATGGAATTCTGATGAATTTTAAAATGAAAACTTCACAACGAAAAGCTTTAAATTATATTAAAAACCTATTTTAAATCAAAATTTTTCAATTAAACTTAAAATATTGAAAAGTTTTTTATTAATTTTAAAATACATTAACTACAAAATAAATTATTATGTCATTGAATCTAATTGATCTTATTAAAGGCCAGCTCGGACCGGCTTTTACATCGCAGACAGCCCAGCAACTGGGAGAAAGTGAATCCGGAATTTCGAAAGCTGTCGGCGGACTTCTCCCGGCAGTTTTGGGTGGACTGGCCAACAATTCTGATAAACCGGAAGTGCTGGATGCCATTACAGGAGCTGGTTCGGGAGATTCTGTTTCGAATCTGAGTGCAAACGTACAGGGAAACAGCTGGATCAACACGCTTTTGAGAAGTATTTTTGGTGAACAGCTTTCTACTTTGATTAATTCTGTAGCAACCTACGCAGGAATCAGTTCTAACTCCGCAGGATCTCTCTTAAATCTTGTAACCGGAGCTACAGCAGGATCCGTGGCAAAGTATGCCCAGGATCAGAATCTCGACATATCAGGAATTTCACATCTTTTGAATGAACAGAAAGGTCTTGTTTCAGGTTTATTGCCTGCAGGATTATCTTTAGCTTCATTAAATCTTGGAAACTGGGCAAAAGGTTACGGTTTTGACGGAAATGAAAATCCTGCAACAACAACTCCCAAAGCTGAGCCTCAGGTTGAAGTAACAAGAAGTGTAGCTGACGGAGGCACTTTTCCCGACAGAAATACCAGCGAAGGCGGCTCAATCTGGAAATGGTTGCTTCCTCTTTTGCTTTTATTGGCTGCAGGATATTTTGTCTGGAAACAATGTGAGAAAAAAGAAACAACAGTTACAACAACAGCAAATGATTCTATCGCAGTTAACAGGTCTGATACTGTTGATGCCTATACCGGAGATTCTGCAAACTCCCCAGCTGAAGCACGTACAGACGAAAGCATCGATCTTAACGGAGTTACGCTGATGGGTTACAAAGGTGGAATGGAAGATCAGATGATTGCTTTTCTTAAAACTGATGGCTATAAAAATGCCTCAGATGATGCTGTTTTGAAAGATCAGTGGTATGATTTTGACCATGTAAATTTTAAAATGAACAGTTCATCTGAATTAGAGGCCGGCTCAGAAGGTCAGCTGAACAATCTTGTAGCTATCCTCAAAGCATATCCTGATGCAAAAATTAAAATCGGAGGTTATACCGACAAAACCGGTGACGAAGCTACCAACGTGAGAATTTCTACAGCAAGAGCTAATTACATAAAAGACTGGCTTGGTAAAAACGGCGTTGGTACGCAGGTTTTAGGAGCCGAAGGATACGGAAGTAAATTTGCAACAGTAGATGCATCTGCTTCAGATTCTGAAAGAGCAACTGACAGAAAAATGTCTGTAAGATTCGCCAAATAAATTCTTTAGAATCAATAAAAATTAAATCCCGAAGTAAATCTTTGGGATTTTTTTGTTTAAATATGATTGAGTTGGTACAGATTTAATTACATTTGTTAGTCATTTCTAACAAATATGAATCTGAAATTAAAAAGTGCCTGGCGTAAAGAAAAAACCATGCATTCTCTTCCCGAAGTTTACTCTTCCGTCAAGATCCCAAAAAATGGAAGTTTTTGGCGAAAATATCTTGCCTTTGCCGGACCTGGTCTGATGGTAGCTGTGGGATATATGGATCCCGGAAACTGGGCTACAGACATTGCCGGTGGTGCGCAGTTTGGCTATACCCTTCTCTCAGTAATTCTGATTTCAAATATATTTGCGATGGTTTTGCAGCATCTTTCAGTAAAACTGGGTGTTGTTGCAGAAAGAGACTTGGCACAGGCATGCCGTGACCACTATGGTCCCAAAACCAATTTTATACTCTGGATTTTATGTGAAATAGCCATTGCTGCGTGCGATCTGGCAGAAGTCATCGGATCTGCAATTGCATTAAATTTACTTTTTGGAATTCCGCTAACCTGGGGAATTGTGATTACTACTATTGATGTTTTGATTATTCTTTTACTTCAGGCAAAAGGTTTCCGCTGGATTGAAAGTATAGTTGGCGGACTCATTTTTATTATTCTCGGATGTTTTGTTTATGAACTCGTGATTTCAGAACCTGCGTTAAAAGAAATTTTTGGAGGACTTGTTCCCAAAAAAGAAATCATCAGCAATCCGGCAATGCTGTACATTGCAATTGGAATTCTTGGTGCAACGGTGATGCCTCACAATCTTTATCTCCACAGCAGTATTGTTCAGACCCGTGATTATGACAGAACTAAAGAAGGAAAGAAGGAAGCTATAAAATTTGCTACTGTAGACTCTTCAGTTTCATTGATTTTGGCGTTTTTCATTAATGCTGCAATTCTAATTCTGGCGGCTGCAACCTTTCACACCAGCGGAAATAAAGACGTCGCAGACATTCATGACGCTTACAAAATGCTCACCCCAATCCTTGGAGCTTCGATGGCGAGTATTGTTTTTGCCATTGCGCTTTTGGCATCGGGACAGAATTCAACTTTAACGGGAACCCTAGCCGGACAAATCGTAATGGAAGGCTTTCTGAATATCAGATTAAAACCCTGGCTGAGAAGACTGATCACAAGATTGATTGCAGTAATTCCGGCATTGATTGTGGCAATAATCTATGGCGAACAGGGAACTACTGATCTTTTGGTTTTAAGTCAGGTAATTCTGTCGATGCAGTTGAGTTTTGCTGTTGTTCCTTTGGTTATGTTTACCAATGACAAGGGAAAAATGGGAGAATTTGCCAACAAACCATTTCTGAAAACCTGTGTCTGGATTATTGCGGTGATTATTATTGTGCTGAATATTTATCTTTTGTACCAGACTTTTACTGATTAGGTTGAGGTTGAGATAAAAAAATATCATTATTCAATAGCTTATTTCAAAATTTGGCTCTTTTTACTTTTTACCTGGCTCTTCCAATAAGGTTATTTATATTTTTTACTTAGCTCTTACAATCTTGTTTCTTTCAAAACTAGCCCGGATAGAAGCGGCATCCTTTTTTGTGGCGGACGGAACGAAGAGGAGACCGCTGCAAAAAAGATACAGCGGATAGCCGGATTAGCTCCTAAATGATTTGAAATTTTAGGTTTGAGATATGAGATTTGAGATTTTAGTTCGGGATCCCGCGGCGAGATTTGGGTTGAGGTTGAGATAAGAAAAAAAAAATTATGATTTAACAGCATTTTTAAACTTGATTCTTTATACTTTTAATCTGGCTCTTTCTTTACGGCTCTTTTTACTTTTGCCTTGCCTCTTCCTCATCTGCCTAATTGTCACTTTTTTTTCTTTGGCAGAATCTTTGTCAAAACACCTTGTAAAAGTTATTGAAATATGGAAAATCAGGATATCAACGAAGAAAACATCAATCAACAGGAAGAAGTACAGGTTCAGAACGAAACAGTTTCTGAGGAAAATGTGACAGCAGAACCGACGGCAGAGGAAGTTTTGGCACAGGAAAAAGATCGTTACATTCGTCTCTATGCTGAGTTTGAAAATTATAAAAAGAGAACATCAAAAGAAAAGATGGAGTACTTCCAGTATGCTAATCAGGAAATGATGGTTTCTATGCTTGGTGTTTTGGATGATTTTGAAAGAGCGATCAAGGAAATTGCGAAAAACGAAAACGCAGCTGAACTGCAAGGTGTTGAACTGATCTATCAGAAATTTAAGAACAAATTAACTGAGAAAGGTCTAAAAGCCATGGAAGTAAGAGCCGGAGACAGTTTCAATGTAGATTATCACGAAGCAATTACACAAATTCCTGCACCGTCTGAAGATCTGAAAGGAAAAATCGTAGACGTTATCGAAACAGGATATACTTTGGGAGAAAAAGTAATCAGATTCGCGAAAGTAGTAACAGGAAACTAATTTAATGAATGATAAATGATGAGTGATAATTGATAACATACTCATCTTTTAATTTTAAATATCTTTTATCATTTATCAATAATCAATTATAAGAAAAGATGTCAAAAAGAGATTATTACGAGGTTCTTGAGATCAGCAAATCTGCATCAGCCGACGAAATTAAGAAAGCGTACCGCAAAATGGCGATCAAATATCACCCTGATAAAAATCCGGGTGACAAGGAAGCTGAAGAAAAATTCAAAGAAGCTGCAGAGGCCTATGAAGTGTTGAGCGACGACAACAAGAAAGCGCGCTACGACCAATATGGTCATGCAGGAATGAGCGGTGCCGGTGGTTTTGGAGGCGGCGGCTTCGGCGGCGGCGGAATGAATATGGAAGATATCTTCAGCCAGTTTGGCGATATTTTCGGTGGTGGTTTCGGCGGATTTGGCGGCGGCGGTGGTGGCCGTCAGCAGGTGAAAGGTTCAAATCTCAGAATCCGTATCAAGCTTAATCTTGAAGAAATGGTGAACGGAACACAGAAAACTATCAAAGTCAAAAAGATGAAGATGGCGGAAGGTGCTACGTCTAAAACCTGCCCTACCTGTGGCGGAGCCGGAGTTCAGATGAAAGTTATGAACACGATGTTTGGACAGATGCAGACGCAAACCACTTGTGGAACCTGCCAGGGAATCGGTAAAGTTGCCGATAAAATTCCTGCTGGAGCCAATGCACAGGGTTTGATAAAAGATGAAGAAGAAATTTCAATCAACATTCCTGCGGGAGCCAGAGACGGCATCCAGCTGAATGTAAGAGGAAAAGGTAACGATGCACCATTTGGCGGAGTTCCCGGTGATCTTTTGGTGATTGTAGAAGAAGAGGTTGATCAGACGATCAAAAGAGAAGGCGACAATCTTCATCAGGAGCTTTATGTTTCTTTTGCAGAAGCTGCATTGGGAACAAAAAAGGAAATACCTACAGTTGGCGGAAAAGTTAAAATAACCGTAGATGCAGGAACTCAGTCGGGGAAAATCCTCAGACTTGCCGGAAAGGGTCTGCCAAGCATCGACAGCTACGGAAAAGGCGATATGTTTATTCACATTAATGTCTGGACGCCGCAAAAATTAAATAAAGAGCAAAAAGATTTCTTTGAAAAGATGATGAGCAGTGGTGAAATGGAAGCCGAACCATCTGGAAAAGAAAAAACTTTCTTTGATAAAGTGAAGGATCTATTCAATTAAATATACGGGAGGCTTTTTTAAGCCTCCTTTTTTTATTCATCAAATTTTAATCTATATTTGTTTGAACACCCCGACATTTACAAAAATTAATGGATTCCAAAATTGTTTTTTTATACTCCTGTAATGAAATAGCCAATCAGCTTGGAGATTTTAAAATCTATGAAAAAGGGCGACGGCTGAAAAAAGTTGCATCGGATAAAGATATTTTCTTTGAAATCACCTTTCAGACTGGTTTCAACAATCATTCTTCTCATATTATGATCAATCCCAGTATGGCTATTTATTCTACAAGTCTAAAGAAATGGCAGATTGAAAATATCAAAAGTGAATTTTGTACGGGATTAATTTATGCCAACCACATCGGATATATTACACCACTCCAAACCTGGAAAAAATGGAATTTAGCAGGATTGTCTCATGAAAAATCAATCAGTGAAATTGTGAAGAATATTCAAAAATTCGTATTACCCATTTTTGAAATCTTTGATGCTAAAGAAACTGCTGTTGAATTTCTAAAAAACAAAGGAACAAAATTCAACCCTTACTGCGAAGATTCTTTAGGTCCACTTGCTTTTCTACTTTGCCATACCGATCACGAAACTTCTGAGCTGTTTTTTAATCATTATATTGAAAACAGTATTAACAAAGATAAAATCATCAGCTTTTTTGAAAAATTAAAAACCGACAAAGAAATCGACCTTAATCATTCTGAATTCGTTGATGCTGCTCATATTAAACTTGCTTTCATCAATAACCTTTCTTTGAAATAATTAAAACTTTCCAACCATGAAGAAGATTTTTGCATTCATCATATTTTCACAGAATTTTTATGCTCAGGAGGCTCCAAAGTATCTTTTTAATGATTTGTATTTTGCCGATCCTTCGGTGCATGTCTTTAATAATAAAATTTACATTTACCCTTCTCATGATATTCAGACTGAAGTGACAGATGCCAATAACGGAGGGCATTTTAATATGAAAGACTACCATGTTTTGAGTCTGGAATCTCCTTCTCACAAAGCAAAAGATGAAGGTCTGATTTTAAAACTTGAAGATATTCCGTGGGCCGAAAAACAGCTTTGGGCGCCTGACATTGCAAAGAAAGGCAAAAACTATTATTTCTATTTCCCGGCGAAAGATAAAAACGGTATTTTTAGAATTGGCGTGGCAAGTTCTAAAAATCCTGAGGGACCCTTTAAAGCAGAAAGAGAGCCTATCAAAGGAACTTACAGCATTGATCCTAAAGTTTTGGAAGACAACGGTAAATATTATATCTATTTTGGAGGTTTGAAAGGCGGCCAGCTTCAGCAGTACAGAAATAATGTTCATTCTGAAAAGTATCCGGAATTAGGAAAAGACGAAAAAGCACTTCTTCCGAAGATGGCTATGCTGAAAAACAATATGAAAGAACTGGCGGAGGCACCGAAAGACATTCAGATTCTGGATGAGAACGGCAATCTTCTGAAGGCCGGCGACCAGCACCGGAGATTCTTTGAAGGAGTCTGGGTTCATCAATATAACAGCAAATACTACCTGTCCTACTCTACCGGCGAAACCCACAAACTGGTTTATGCCATTGGCGACAATCCTTATGGGCCGTTTACTTTTAAAGGTGAAATCCTTACACCTGTTGTTGGCTGGACAACGCACCACAGTATTGTAGAAATCGACAATAAATGGTATTTATTCTATCACGACAGCAAAAATTCCGGTGGAAAAAGTTACTTAAGAAGCTTGAAAGTGAGAGAATTGAAATACAATGATAACGGAAAAATCATTCCGATGAACGGACAGGATTAATATTGATTTAACTTAATGCATAAAAATTTATCATAACAGAGGCTTTTAAGTCTCTTTTTTATTTTTAAATCTTAACTAATGAAGTTTATACATTTTCTACTTCTTTTTTGCAGTATTCAATTTTCCTTCGCACAAAACAAATACATTCTTGCACTTTCAAAATCAGATCATCAAATGGTGGTTTTAGATTATGATAATTTAAGTATCATTAAAAAAATTCCGGTAGGAGAAGATCCACATGAACTTATCGTATCGGAAAACGGAGAAAAAGCTTATGTAGCCAATACATCTAATGGAGCTGCTCATGAAATAAATGTTATAGATCTAAAGAATTTAGTTCCGAAACAAAACATTGATATCCGTCCTTTGTACGGCGCTCATGGTTTGGCATTAAATGATAACAAACTTTGGTTCACTGCACAGGGTTCAAAATCTGTAGGAAGATATGATGTAAGCTCAGAAAAGCTTGAATGGTCTGTGGGAACAGGGCAAAATGTTACACATTTGATCCATGTGACTTCCGACTCTGAACACTTTTACACCACAAATATAGAATCCGGAACGGTAAGTATTTTTGATCATGTTTTGTTGCAGCCAACTGTTCCGCCCACGGGAGTTTTACCTCCGAACGTAAAACCACGCCTGGACTGGATTCAGACTTTAATACCTGCAGGAAAAGGTGTGGAAGGTTTTGATGTATCGCCCAATGGAAAAGAACTTTGGGCAGTGAGACCAGATGGGCATATCATCATCATTGATCCCGAAAAGAAGATCATTAAGCAAGATTTAGACACCAAAGTTTTGGGACTGCACAGATTAAAATTCAGTTTTGATGGTAAAACTGTTTACGCAGTCAGCGTAAAAACCGGCGACCTGCTGTTTATAGATTTCAAGAGCAGAAAAGAACTTAAAAGAATTAATGCGGGACAAGGCGCGGGATTGTTTGTTGACCATGAAAGAAACAGACTTTTTGTGTCGTGTACACCCAATAATTACATTTCAGTTGTTGATTTAGCAACTCAAGAAGTCATCAAAAAACTGGAAATTGGTGGGCGACCGGATGGAATGGCGATTTCAAAATAAAATTAAAGAAGATACTTTAGCTTTCGGTTTAAAAACACCAAAACTAAACTTGACAAAATAAGAGAACTTACAAAAAAGAAATCTGCATGCTGCAGTACAAAAAGATTTTCAGATTTGTAAACATAAAACATCAGCAGCGGATGAATAAAATAGATGGCCGTGGAAATGCTCGCCAGAATTTTTGAATCGGTTTTATATTTTAAATTTTTAAAGTAAATAAACAGGAGCGGACAAGCTATCAACAGGGAAAATAAGAGATCGACACTTTCCTTTTTCGAAAGTTTAAGAATCTGAATATTGACAAAGGCTTCCGCGATGACAGCTGTAACTGATAATAAAACCAGCCAGAGTGAAGGATTTCTTTTCACATCCCATTCGTATTTTTTAATCAGAAAACCAATGGTTAGAAACGGGAAGCAGTCGAAAAGAAAGTTCCGGTACATCGGGTAGCGGTTGAAGAGCTCATTCGTTTCGCCTTCAAAAAAATGAGAGTTTCCTAAATATTGAATTGTATAACCACAAATGAAAGACAGAAAAGTCAATAAAATCAGGAGTTTCGGGCTTTTATTTCTGAGATAAAACAGAAGAATTCCGGCAAATAAAGTTCCGTTGAGATACCATAAATGATGGTAACCGAAAACGATATTCGTAACTGCATCACCTTCTTTCCAAAGCGGAATGTAGACGACCGTCCAGATTGCGTATAAAATAGAGATTCTGAAAAGCCACTTTTTAAGTTTCGAAAAATCATTAACAAAGGAAAAATAATAGCCGGTAATAATCAGAAAAACGGGAACTCCCAAGCGGAAAAGCCCATTAACAAGCAGATAGCTGACTGTTGGATACGAATCTCTGAGAAAATGAATATGAAGCCCGACCACAAACATGGCGAGAACAATTTTCAAAAGATCTATTGCTAAGCTTCTCATTTTAAACGAAAAAGTTTACGAAAACCGTTCAAAAACATCTTCGTAAACCTTTATATTTTTTTATTAATCAGTTTCTATTTTCCGGAAACAAGGCTGTATGCTTTTTTTCCAACAGTGAACAAAGCTACACCGATCAATCCACCTGCAAGACCGAAGACTACCTGTTTTAAAGTGGCGTTCCAGTCAGGTAAAATGTGATGCAGATATTCAATCCTGTGGGCGAAAATTTCTCCTGCAACCATGATCAAAGCAATTGTTCCAATCACACCTAACGATTTAATTACCCACGGCAACGCATCTACCAAGAACTGACCTAATTTTGATGCAAAACCTTTACCGTTACTTTTTTTGATTAATTTGAAACCGGCATCATCCATTCTCACAATTAATGCTACAATTCCATATACACCAACTGTTGCTACTATGGCAACAAGGCTTGTTACAAGAATTTGGGTAATGAAAGGATGGCTTTCTTCAAGCACAGTTCCCAATGCGATAATTACAATTTCCAGAGAAAGAATAAAATCTGTGGTCACTGCAGATTTCACTTTTGCTTTTTCGATTTCCTCGGCGGTCTGTGTATCAGCTTCCCGCTCTTCTATGACCTCGTGCCCTTCCTTTTTCCGGTGAAAAAGAAACTCAATAATTTTTTCGACGCCTTCAAAAGCCAGATACATTGCTCCGACAATTAAAATATAGTTGATAGCCGGCTGATACAGCCAGTTCAGTAAAAATACAATGGGTAGAATAATCAGTTTGTTTAAAAACGAACCTTTGGTAATTGCCCACAGCACAGGAATTTCTCTTGAAGACATAAACCCTGTAGCTTTCTCGGCATTCACGGCAAGATCATCACCTAAAATTCCTGCTGTTTTTTTTGTAGCTATTTTAGTGGTTACCGCCACATCGTCCATTAAAGCTGCAACATCATCAAGAAGTGCAAAAAAGCCTGAAGCCATAAAATTTAATTTATTTTTAAGGTTTGTTAAAATAAAGCCTGCGCAAAAATAATGTTTTAATTTGGTTTTGATAGATTTTTAAATTTCATTTTATTATGAATTGTTCATATTAAAAAACTAAACAGTCTGAAAAATTTTCATTTTTTAAAGCAAATTTCTGTCTGAAGTTCCTTCGTCATCGCTTCATCATATCTGCGTCCCAACAATAGATTAAAAATTGGTTTTAAAAATTTAAACAGAGTGTAAAATTGATCATCAAAAAAAAATTCTCCTTACCTTTACTCTATGAAAAAGCTGATTCTCAATTACCATTACTTCGTTTTAGGATTAGCGGGTTTTGCTTTAAATTCCTGCAATTCAAAATTCAGAGTTTGGGTAGGAAATGATGCTCAAAAAGTTTACAACCTGAAATATGGTGACGACAAACGCCAAAAGATGGATGTTTTTCTTCCTGCGGATTACCCCAGAGAATCTCCTGTCGTCTTAATCATCCACGGTGGCGCATGGAAATACGGCAGAAAGGAGCACATGATTAAGATTCAGAAAATGCTTTTCGACAATAATATTCCGAGTGTCAATATGAATTACCGTTTGGTAAAAAAAGGAATTACCTACCGCGAACAGCTTGAGGATATTGATCTGGCTATTGAAAAGTTCAATTCTCTTTCCGAAAAATCAGAATTGTTACCTGATAATTATATTCTTCTGGGCGAAAGTGCCGGTGGACATCTGGCTCTGCTCTACGGCTACAAAAATCCTGACAGAATCAAAAAAATAATTTCACTGAGCGGACCAACCGACTTTTATTCTGAAGAATATCTGAAATCTTTTTACTCAAAATATACTTCCGGAACGATCCAGAAAATGGTGGGGACAAAATTTAAAAGAAAAAATCTTTCCGAAGAATTTAAAACAGCAAGTCCGGTAGCAAATGTTTCATCCGTACCAACGCTTTTATTTCAGGGAAATACAGATTTTCTGGTGAATCAGAAACAGGGACTGGCGTTGGATTCAGTTTTAACCAGGATGAATATTCCCCATAAATTGGTTTTTATGGAAAATACGGGGCATGCGCCACGCTTTTTTAATAAGACAAAAAGAGACAGTATTATTTATCCAAATATTTTGGAGTGGATTAAAAAATGAGTAATGGGTAATGAGTAATGAATGATGAGTGATGAGTGATGGATGATATTTAAGAAATATTAAATCCTTTTTAAAAAAAAATTGCAAGTTTGCAACCTTAACCTTAACCTTAACCTTAACCTTAACCTTAACCTCATCCTTAACCTCAGTTCAAAACAAAAAAACCTGCCGGAGCAGGTTGGTATTTTATTTTTCTTTGTCGTTTTCTTGTTCTTTATCAATCAGTTCGTCAAGAACCTCATCTTCCACAATTGGATTTTCTTTTGGTGCTCCGAAAGCGAATTTCAGAATTACAGGAACCGTTGTTACCAAAACGATAATAATAATAATGAACTCCAGTTTTTCTTTCAGATTAATTCCAAACTGATCCATGAACAGTTTATCCAGATAGTGCCCCGCAAAAATCAAACTGAATGACCACAGTACACCACCGATGATATTGTCCCGAAGGAAAGCTTTCTTATCCATGTTGACAATACCTGCAACAATCGGCATAAAAGTTCTCACCACAGGTAAAAATCTCGCCATAATTACAGCTAAAGCTCCGTTTTTTTCAAAGAAATCATGCGCCTGATAAAGGTATTTCTTCTTGAAAAGAAAAGTATCCTGTTTTTTATACAAAGCCGGTCCTGTTTTGCTTCCGAACCAATATCCTACCTGATTTCCAACGACTGCAGCAAATGCAACAGCGGTGGCAAGTAAAGTAGTATCCAGAAAGTCACTTCCTGTAGAACCGAATGTTTTTGAGATAATGTCTACGGCATAAATTCCGGAAACGAAAAGCAGTGAATCTCCGGGAAGGAAAAAACCTACAAACAAGCCTGTTTCGGCAAAAATAATGAACAAGATTACCCAAAATCCACCCATGTTGATGTAAAATTCGGGATTTAATAAATCTCTCCAGCTATTGTATTCCATATATAATGATGATGAACAAAAATAAGCTTAATAAAATTATGCTGAAAATATATTAGCATATTTTAACTTAAATATAAAGATGATATTTTATAGGTCGAGATCGTCGTCTGAAACTGCCGTTCCGTCAGCCATTAAAAAGGCTTTGAGGAAGGGCGTAAGATTACCGTTCATCACACCGTCAACGTCCGAAGTTTCATGTCCTGAACGTACATCTTTGACGAGTTTGTATGGATGCATTACGTAATTTCTGATCTGACTTCCCCACTCGATTTTCATTTTGCCGGCTTCAATTTCGTTTCTTGCCTTTAATCTTTCTTCCAGTTCCATTTCATATAATCTGGACTTCAAAAGCTGCATTGCTTTTTCCTTATTCTGAAGCTGGGAACGCGACTCTGAGTTTTCGATGATAATTCCTGTCGGGGCGTGGCGAAGACGGACAGCGGTCTCAACCTTGTTTACGTTCTGTCCACCAGCACCTGAACTTCGCATGGTTTCAAATGAAATATCAGCAGGATTAATGTTAATTTCAATCGTATCATCCACCAAAGGATAAACATAAACCGAAACAAAACTTGTATGTCTTTTCGCATTGGAATCAAAAGGTGAAATTCTTACCAGACGGTGCACCCCGTTTTCGCCACGAAGATATCCGAAGGCAAACTCACCGTCAATTTCCATGGTTACCGTTTTTACACCGGCAACTTCCCCTTCCTGATAATTGAGTTCACGAATTTTATAGCCCTGTTTCTCTGCCCACATATTGTACATTCTCATCAGCATCGCAGCCCAGTCGCAACTTTCTGTTCCACCCGCTCCCGCAGTGATCTGAAGCACAGCAGAAAGCTCGTCGCCTTCATTAGACAACATATTTTTAAACTCTATGTTTTCTATTTTTTCCAGTAAAAGAGGAAAAGTTTCGTCGAGTTCTTTTTCAGAATCAGGATCTTCTCTGGCAAATTCCAGTAACACTTGGAGGTCTTCAAACTGTGTATGGATATCTTCATAATCTTCCACCCATTTTTTCTTGGAGCGAAGCTGTTTCAGGAACACTTCAGCGGTTTTAGGATTATCCCAAAATTCCGGAGAAGCGGTTTTCTCGTCGTCATTGGCGATTTCGATTTTCTTTTTATCAATCTGAAGATATTTCTGAAGATCTTCTATTCGGGACTGTGTTTCTTTTATCTGGTCGTTGTTGATCAAAACATAAAAATTTGAACTGCAAATTTACGGATAAATCACGAAGATTCAGCATAAAAAACAGACCTCAAAAAGATGATGAGGTCTGATTCCAAACAAACATTTACTGTTTCTAACAAAAAATAATTCTATGAAAAAATTTACTTTTTAATGACTTTCTTTGAAGTCTGTGTACCGTTTTTAAATTTAAGAACAACAGTGTAGTTACCGCTTTCCAGAGAAGAAAGATCTAACTGCGTCTGAGGCTGAATGTCTTTCATTAAAGTGCGCCCCGTAAAATCAACAATACTTACAGAAGCCAAATCTTTAATGTTATCAAAATAAATTGAATCTGTAAATGGATTTGGATAAACTGCTGATTTCTTTTCTGCCTTGGCATCTGAAACAGACAAAACAAGCCCTTGGGCAGAGATTGCAAAAACATTGACGACCGTAACATCAGTGGATGTTTTCTTTACAGTAACAGACGTTATCATTTTAGACTGATTCGCTGTGGAAAGAGTCAAAGGGATCTGGTAAATTCTCGGATTTGTACCGCCGCCGTTTTCCAAACCATTTGAATTTCTGTTGATTCTTCCAATTCCCTGAATTGCAAAACTGGTTCCGTCATACCAATCCTGAAAACTGGTGTTGGCAAAAACCTGCGTCGTCCCATCCTGAAAATTTACTGTAATTTCTCCGGTAGACGGACCACTGCCACTTACCGCTAAAACGTAAAGTGTGGTTGCAGATCCGGGAATGGCAAATGTGAGTGTTCCGGTGTCATTGGCATTGGGAAGCCTTAAGGAATTATTCGCAGAATAAGGTGCCAGCTGAAAAGTTAAACCACTGGTTCCCGCTGCTGCAGAAGCGATCAATCCGTTTTCAGGGAGACCGTACGTCAGTGTTGCAGATGTGGAGGTGAGTTTGTAGTCTTTAGACATATAAGCAAAGTTATCTGTCGGCTTATCCAGACTTGCGTTGGTAGATGACGATGCTGCACCAATTCCGTTTGCGATAACATCAGCATTGAATCCTGAAAGTGAAATGGTCTGGTAAGTTTGAGCGTTTGCAACGGCAAAAGCCAAAACCAATCCAAGAGAGAGGAATTGTTTTTTCATAGTTAACTGTTTTAGGTTTAATTTTTTTAAGTCTGACTATTTCCAATTACGAATACTTTAGTGATTTAAAATTTTATATTAATTTAAATACTGAAAAGATTAATAATGAAATCAACTAAATACCGAAATAATCATTTTACTGAAAATTAAGTATTCACTTTTAAAAGAAATAGAAGACGAACAAATGTAGTGGAAAACGTATATAAATGTGGTACTCAGGATACTCATTTCATACTCTGAAGATTTTCAAACTGAGTTTTCAGCAATAAAAACTGCCTTTCACTGTATAAATTTATATTCAAAAACTAAAATCGTAATCAAATGGGAAATTTTAATATTTTTGATTCTTAATAAAATTTAAAAATCCTTTAACAAAATAAATGATGGCCAACTGACCATCATTTACGTGTAGATTTAAAATATTTTAAGCGTAGCTGAATACAAATCACAATTATTTTCAGTCCGTTCAGGGTTAAAAGATGCGACCGTAAAAATTATCTGAATTGAAAATTTAGATTTGAACTAATCCAAGGAACCAGCGTCTTTTTAAAATCTATCAGTAATCCGCAATCAACCTTTTTTATCTTCTCCTTCATTGTGCTGAAAACCTATCGCACGCCGCGGCGGCTCCACAGCTTTGTAAGATTCCAGTTCTGATTTTAATGCTTTTATTCTCGACTGAAAATCTTCAAGATTATTAATCACTGCATCGTTAAGAAACTGAGCCACCTGATCGAGGTATTCGGGAGTAAGTTTCGCGGCAGCTTCCCGAAGCGCAGAATTGATCAGATTCTGATCGATGATTAATTTTTCGTTTCTCGTTTTCTGATAGAGATTTTTAATTCTCTTCTTTAAACTCTGGCTGAAATCGATTATCATCGTGTTGCTGAACGTTTTCATTCTCCCCGAAACCGTATGCCAGAACGGAATTTTATCTGCTTTGTTGTGTTTCAGAATTTTGTAGAGTAAAGAATCTTCTTCAAGACCTTTCAGCATTGAATACAGAATAATCTCCGCTCTCTCAGCGGCGTTGGGAGGAAAAACAGGAACTAAAACATCAAATCTGCCGGGAGCGAGGATTTCTTCATCAATTTCCGAGACAGAATTGGCCGAACCCAACATCAGAATATTTTCCGAAGTGAATCTGCTGATGTGGTGAAGAATAACTTCCTGCGTTTCCAGATTGCATGCGGCAATACTGTTCTCGGGATTTCTGTCCATCATTATTTCATCAAAGTCTTCCAGAAAGAGAGCCGTCTTTCCGTTTTTAAGTATTGTAAGCAGAAAATCGTTGAAACTCGTCTGGGTACCATCTACGAAAGAAGTTGAGAGGTAATGTTTTTTGATTTCCTTAAATTCATAGCTGATGATTTCAGCAATTTTGTGAGCCCAGAAAATTTTTCCGCTTCCGGGAGGCCCATATAAAATAATTCCTGCAGGCTTATGAATTCCCCAGTCTTTGATCTGCTGAGGATTTAAAAACGGTTCCAAAACTCCTGAAATATAAAAGAACAGATCACGGTAACCGATAAAATCTCTTTTTTGCAGGCTGGTTTTATTTCCGAAATAATTGTAAACGAACTGATAGTTTCCGCCCAGTTTCTGATCAACCCCAAAACTGGAAACCGATGATCTGAAAAAACCGTTGTCGAAAATATTATTCTGATTTTCCTTAATAACTTTCTCAACCTTTTCCTGAGGTTGTTTTATGGTTTCGGCTATTTCTTTTGCCGATTTATTTTCATCCAGATCTTTCTCGTACTGACGCAGAAAATCTGAATTTTCGCGGGCAAATTTTTCAAAATCATCTTTTACCTCAAAATTGGTGGAAATACACTCTCCGAGATCAAGATCAAAATCCTGAATAAATCTTTTAATGGCTTCGGGAGTTATGCTGAGTTCGTGTGCGAGTTCTGTAAGCTTCATATTCAAATATACTAAATTTTGCTTTTGCAAAATTGAGATTTGAGATTTGAGATTTGAGATTTGAGATTCGAAATTCAAAATTCAAAATTCAAAAATTCAAGATTTGAGATTCAAGATTCGAGATTTGAGATTCGAGATTCGGGATTCGAGATTTGAAGTTCGGTATATTGAAAGACTTATCATTTTATAGCTTCCACTGTGTCACTCTGAGCCTGCCGAAGAGTCTCTCCTCCTGCTCTTGATCAAATTCTTTCTTTTACTTTGTAACAAACCTGTGAGTTTTCCTACTATTTAAACGTAAAGCAAAATAAACATGGAAAAAGTTTTATCAGTAAAAAATCTGACAAAAAAATTCAAAAGAGTCGTGGTGAACGGAATTTCTTTTGATGTTGAAAGAGGCAACGTTTACGGACTTCTCGGTCCGAACGGAAGCGGAAAATCTACCACTTTCGGAATGCTTCTTTCTACTATCAATCCTACTTCAGGCGAGTGGTATTGGTTTGGGAAAAAAGGTACAGATCCGGAAACCCTGAAAAGAATCGGTGCTATCATCGAGCAACCCAATTTCTATCCTTATCTGAGTGCAGAGAAAAATCTGAAAATCGTAGCTGAAATTAAGGGAACTCCCCACAGCAGAATCGACGAAGTTTTGGCTACCGTTGGACTTCTTGAAAGAAAAAAAGATGCCTTCAAAACATTTTCACTCGGGATGAAACAGCGTCTTTCGATTGCATCTTCCCTGCTCAATAATCCTGAAGTTTTAATTTTGGATGAGCCTACGAACGGACTCGATCCTGAAGGAATAATTCAGATCAGAGAAATCATTTCAACGATCGCAAAACAGGGAATTACCATCATTATCGCCAGTCACCTTCTGGATGAAATTGAAAAAATCTGCAGCCACGTGATCGTTTTAAAACAAGGAACGGCCATTTACGGCGGAAGAGTGGATGAAATGACCAGCAATAAAGGATTTTTTGAACTGAAAGCTGATAATAATGCTGTACTTCTGCAAACTTTAGAGAGTCTGAACTGGTTCAGTTCTGTAACTTCTGAAGGTGAGTTTGTAAAAGCTCATATCCGTGATGATGCTTCAATTTCAGCATCTATGCTGAATCAAAATCTGGCAGAAAAAGGCATTTATCTTTCTCATCTGAATAAGAAAAAACTTTCTCTTGAAACTCAATTCCTTGAACTTGTAAAAAACACTAAATAATCATGATTAAACTATTAAAATTAGAATACTATAAAAATCTGAATTATACACCATTTAAGATTTTTACCATTATGTATTTTGCGATACTGGTTATTTTTCTGTGTATCGGTTTGATTGACGTGAAAGTTTTTGGAAGCACCATCAATCTGAAAGAACAGGGAATGTACAACTTCCCGGGCGTGTGGAATTTTACAACCTGGACAGTTGCATTGCTGAAAATATTTTTGGGGCTGATTATTGTTTTTTCAATCTGTCAGGAATTCAGCAACAGAATGTTTAAACAAAATACAATTGACGGTTTAAGCCGAGAAGAATTTATTGGCTCAAAACTTTTGACTATCGGTATTTTCACATTGATTTCTACAATTCTTGTGTTTGTGATCACTCTGTTTTTGGGATATCAGTATTCAAACACAACAGATTCAGCTCTTGTTTATCAGGAAATATTTTTCATTGGAAATTATTTCCTTAAACTGTTTACATTCTTCTGCTTTATGATGTTTTTATCTATATTACTTAGAAAATCCATCTTCGTTTTCTTAGCTTTTTTCGGGATCTGGGTGGGAGAATCTATTCTTGCCGGAATTGAAACCTACACCAAAGTTGCCGGAACGCAAGCCGCAGAACGCACGAAAATTTTACAGAACGACTTTTTCATCAGTAAACTTTTTCCTTTGGAAAGTATGTCCAGTTTAATTCCCAATCCGATGGTAAGGACAAATATGGCAAAAATGATGAATTTAAAATACGAATTTACCTATCCTACAGAAAGTTTAATTGCCTGCATCGTTTGGTGTGCAATATTTATCGGAGGATCTTATTTGATTTTGAAGAAGAGAGATTGGTAAGTTGATTTGAAATTTGACGTTTGAAATTTGAAATTTGAATAAAATTGAAATATTACTATTAAAAGAAAGTGATTCTTTATGGATCACTTTTTTTTACATAAAATCTGCTGATTTTCTTAACTTTAAACAATGAAAAGGAAGAAAATTTATTATTTCCCGGGACTTATAAGTGCTGCAATAATTCCCATTTTATTTTGGTATTTCGGAAACAGAAAATTTAATGAAATAAACCTGTTTGAAAAGCCCATTCGGTTAGGTGCAGATGTTAAAAAAGACTCAAGTAATTTTTCAATGACTTTTGAACCTTTCAGAGACTGGAATTACAAAAAGATTATAGTTTCTCCCGGAAGAGCATTGGAAAACCAGAATTATTATATTTCAGAACTAAAAAAACTTCAACAAAACAACCAGAAGGAAACCGGAATTGAATTTTCTCTCGGTGATCAAAACAACCTGCAGGATTTTGTCACTGTTTTAGATGCTTTGGAAATGTCAGAACAAGAAATGTACGGAATTGATGCAGAGACATCGTATCATATTTTTGCACCTCATCGCTATATCGACCCAGATGCTGAAAAAATAAATGATTTTTTGATGTGTGGAACAGATTATTTTGTTGAAGAATCAAAAGGTCAAACAAATTTTTATAAAGAGGCTTCAAGTCAGTTTCAAAAACTGCCGAAGGAAGGACTCGTTTTATTATTTTCCTTCATAATATTTCTGAACCTCTCAATGTTTTCAATTAAAGAAAAATTTCAAACATATTGAACTTACAGATCATCTATTCTATTAAAATCATATAAAGTAATGCAGAAAAAATTTTGGATAAAAACTTTAATTAATTCAGCAATGATTGCTGGTATCATTTCCTGCTCACAATCTCAGGATAAGACTATGTTGTCTGTCGCTTTCGAAAATAATAAGACCTACGAAAAACCAGTTTTAGATTCAGTAAAAACACATAATAAAGCTAGTGAAGCTTTGGATTTCTGCAAGAAAAATAAATTCAATACAGATTTTGCAATTTTAATTGATATGAGTCTGCACTCAGGTCTGAAAAGATTTTTTGTATATGATTTTAAAACTAAAAAAATAACCCAGCAACATCTTGTCGGTCTTGGCTGCGGAAACAACAGCTGGAGCTCGGATGATTCAAAAGACAGTCCGGAATTCAGCAATATAGATGGAAGTTATCTTTCGTCTTTGGGTAAATATAAAATCGGGGCGAGAGGTGTAAGCGAATGGGGCGTGAAAACAAAATATCTGATGCACGGCCTCGAAAATACCAACAGCAACGCCTTAAAAAGAGTTATCGTTTTTCACTCGTGGGAAAGAATGAGTGATGATGAAATCTTCCCAAAAGGATCGCCGGAAGGCTGGGGTTGCCCCACGCTGTCCAACAATGCATTTTTACAGGTCGACCCAATTCTGAAAAGTTGATCAAAACCGGTTCTGATGTGGATTTATCAATAAAAAAAGACCGCCTCGCGGCGATCTCTAACCAAACACTAATAAACTATGAAAACGTATTATTTTTTATCTAAAAGAGAAATATAATCTCCGTAGCCTTTATCTTTCATTTCCGCTTTCGGAACAAACTTCAGCGATGCTGAATTGATGCAGTATCTTAATCCGCCTTTATCTTTAGGTCCGTCGTCGAAAACGTGACCTAAATGGGCGTTCCCAGTTTTACTTCTTACTTCTGTTCTTTCCATTCCGGCTGAGCGGTCTACTTTCTCGTCGATCAGTTTCTGCGTAATCGGCTTAGAAAAACTTGGCCATCCACAACCTGATTCAAATTTGTCTGTTGAGATGAAAAGCGGCTCGCCTGTTGTGATATCCACATAAATTCCTTCACGTGTTTCGTCCCAGTATTCATTTTCAAACGGCATTTCAGTTCCATTTTCCTGAGTTACTCTGTATTGCTCGGAAGTCAGGTTCTTTTTTAAGGTACTTTTATCCTGCTTTTCATATTTTGTAGATTTTGCAGGAAGTGGATTTGCATTTTTTGCCATCTCAAACAATCCCGGTTCAATGTGACAGTAACCTCCCGGATTTTTTACAAGATAATCCTGATGATAAGCTTCTGCACTGTAGAAATTTTTCAAAGGAATCGTTTCTACCAGCACCGGTTTTTTATAGTTTTTAGCTAATTTTTCAACCTCCGATTTTATGATTGCTTCTGTTTCTTTATCTGTTGAATAAATCCCCGTTCTGTACTGATTCCCTCTGTCATTTCCCTGTTGGTCTTTGCTGGTGGGATCGATCGTTTTAAAATACAGATCAATGAGTAATTTTAAATCTACCTGTTCCGGATCGTATTTTACTTTTACCGTCTCTACAAAACCTGTTGTGTGACTGATTACTTCTTCATAAGTTGGATTTTTCTTATTTCCGTTGGCGTAACCAACTTCCGTTGCAACCACTCCCCTAATTTGCTGAAAGAAATGCTCAGTTCCCCAGAAACATCCTCCCGCAAAATAAACCTCCTTCAGATTTTTGCTATCCATCTCTTCTTTTTTTTCACGTTCAGATAAACTTTCTTTAGATTTTACAGCCTTTTCACACGAATTGGCAAAAGCTGTAATTCCGAAAACGAAAGCTATCAAAACCAGTATATTTTTCATTTTATCTTTATTGAACATTATTTAATATTTATCATTTTTAAAACCATCAAATGTGATCAAATTTCAGGCAAATAATCTGTAAACTCAAAAGATAATCTCTATCCGGTTTATAATGATTTACGAGATTTTTTCATCAGTGGATTTTAAAAGCTAAGTATTGTTGAGTTAATAAAATGTTAATTTAAAATCAGACACTTATCATTGAAATCAAGCCTAAATTTAGATAAGAAATTTTGGTAAAGGTTAGGTCAAAATTTAATAAATTTTAAAACTGAAAGAATGTGAACATTAATTATAGGTTTTCTGAAATACTTCCACCGAAACTGACAAATAATGAATTGTAAGGCACGACAATTGGTTTTAATGAAAATGATATATTTGCATAATCTTAAAAATTGAAAAGCCTGAACTATGGGAAAGAAAAAATATAAAAAACAACTGCTGAATTCTCTGAAATCGCTGAGTACAACGGAACATTACATTCTGGAAAGCATGACTAATCTGATGCTTCTGGGAGAATTCAAGAAAAACAAAATTGAATTTAAAGACGGTGACACTTTCAGTTTTAAAGATAATATTTTTGATTACAGTGAAGATAAAAACGTCAGAAAACTGGCAGAGCTCAGAAGAAAAATGATGAAAACGATGAACAAAATTGTCGTTAAAAATAAGTTTAAAGACAAGGAAATCAAGTTTTTAAGCTAATTTCTTACAGATCAAATTTCATCAACTGTCAAGTACAAATGCAAAAAAGTCCCGAATTACCGGGACTTTTTGTATATAATGATTTGTAGAAATTACTTCTTCGATTTTTCTTTCAGTTCTTCTTTGTCTTTATCTGACGGATTCCAGACTTTCACCTCAGCATTTTTATCGATACCGGAGAGAATCTGAACATTGATACCGTCGCTGGCACCCAGCTTCACATTCACTTTTTTGAATTTTCCGTCTGCCTGTTTCACTTCAACGAAAGGAATATCTTTTCCGTTCTTTTTATCGTACTGGATTAAAGATTCATCCAAAAGCAGAGCATTTTTTTCTGATTTTAAAACGATTTCGCCGTTGGCAGAAAAACCGGCTCTGATGTATTCATTATTTGGATTTTTCACATCACCTTCTACAGGAAATTTAATGGTTCCGTTTTCGTCTTTCCCTTTTGGAGCAATCATCGTAAGCGTTCCAGGAAAAGTTTTGTTCTGAAGTGCACCGATCACAATGTTCATGCCCATTCCCTGCTTCAGTTTTCCTGCCTGAGCTTCATCAATTTCACCCTGGAAAATCAGTGAATTCAAATCTGCAATCGAACAGATCGTTGTCCCCGCATTGAAGGAGTTCGCTTCAATTACCTGACTTCCCACTTTCACAGGAACTTCAAGAACTGTTCCTGCAGCTTTTGAACGGATCTGTGTAGTTGCTAAGCCTTGTAATTCAGGAATAGCACCGGTTTTTACGATCTGTAAAGATTTCTGAGCCGTTACCAGTTGCTGATTTGCATTTCTGAGAGCCTGTTGCTGTGTATACAGTTGCTGTTGAGCTGTAAGATATTCCTGTTTTGAAATTACACCTTGTTTATAAAGTTTTTCAGACATTCCAAACTGAGTCTGCGCGTTGGAAAGATTCATTTTAGCATTGCTGATCTGAAGCTGTGAATTCTGAACATTTTGTGTTGCATTATTAACCTCCGCAATGTTTGGAATAATTCTCACGGTAGCAATCAACTGTCCCGCCTCTACTCTGTCGCCCTCATCTACCAATATTTTATCAATAATTCCGGCAATGTTGGGTTTAATTTCAATCTCTTCCTTTGGAATAATTTTTCCCGTAGCCATGACCTTGTCATCCATAGTCTGAACGGTAGGTTTTCTCGTTAAAAAGGTTACGCTTTCCTTGGAATTTGATTTTACCAGATATCTGATTCCCAGGATGAGGATGCCTGCGAAAATTATTCCGAGGACAATGTAGATCGCTTTTTTCCAGCTGAACTTCTTTTTCATATATAGTTTATTTTTTTAATTTTTATTTAAATTGAATTTTGAAGGAATACAATTTATATTTGATATTTGCGCTCTCCCCGCGACTGTGATGCCGCCCTTGGGGCTTTCTTTAAAAATTTCTTCCAAATCACAGGGCTTCACCCTGTGCTGATGACTGATGTCCCTATAGGATTTATCCTTATTCGAAGAGACTTCGTAAAAACATCAGATCACACATGTATCTTTTACATTTACATTATCTCCTGCCTTGATTCTTTTTACTTTTTACCTGGCTCTTTTTCCCTGGCTCTTCAAAACCTACTCCGATCTCAACGCCTCTATCGGCCGTATTTTCACAGCTCTCTGCGCAGGAATCATTCCGATAATCAGGCCTAAAAAGACCATCACAGACATGGCTGAAAAAACGTTTCCGTAGTTCACAGTTGGATTATAGAACGGAAATTCTTCCTGTCCCTGTGTTGCCAGATCCAATCCCATGAGCAAAAGAATTCCGAAAATAAATCCTAAAAGCCCCGATGACAGCGTAATTACAACACTTTCAAGCAGTATCTGATTGCGGACTTCTGACGGCTTTGCCCCTAAAGCTCTCCGGATTCCGATTTCTTTGGTTCTTTCTTTAACAGTAATCAAAAGAATATTTGATATGGCGATAACTCCGGCAAGAATCGTTAAAGTTCCTACGATGATGGTTAAAAGCTGCATTCCATCTAAAAATCCCGTCAGTTTTTTAAATTCCTTTCCGAGATTGAAACTTCCAAACGCGTTGGTGTCTTCAGGCGAAACTTTGTTTTTATTCTTTAAAACGTTTTTAATCTGTACTTCCACCTCACTCACCTCAGCATCGGGCTTGCTTACCACTGAAAACACATCGATTTTATCTCCGTTATTGAATAATCTTGTGAAAGATGAAAGCGGAATATAGACAGTGCGGTCATTTTCCATCGGGCCACCTCTTTTCACTCTGAAAACCCCAATAACATTAAAGAAGACCCCTTTTACATTAATAGATTTCCCAAGAGGATTTTCATTTTTCTTTGCATCAAAAAAGTTTTTGTAGATCTCTTCTCCGATGACGGCTACATTTTTATTTTGTGATAAATCGGCATCATTCAGATATCTTCCGAAAATCAGTTTTTTCTCTGAAATTTTATTTCCAATAGGTGAATCTCCTGTCAGCGTGTAGGTGGCGTATTTTCCGTTTCTTGACATCTGTTCGCCGGCACTTCCAAAATTACCCCGCGAATTTTGCGGAGAGATATAGTCTACCTGCGGCACTTTACGCTCCAGAAGGTCAATGTCTGAAAGGTGAAGATCCATCTCTCTGCCCTTTGGAAAACCTTCGTAAGGTATAGAAGTATTCTGTGCCCACAGAAAAATGGTATTGGTCGCAAATCCTGAGAAAAGTTTATCAAAACCATTTTCCATACCCTTTGCAGCACCGAGAAGACTCACATAGAGAAACATTCCCCATCCCACACCAATCATGGTAAGAAAGGTACGGAGCTTATTATTCCTCAAAGAATAATAAATTTCCTGCCATGTATCTTTGCTAAATAGAATATTCATTTTTTTAATATCAATTTTTTACTTTGTAAAAGTGATTTTGCTCTGCAGTGAAGTTTGCTTCACAAGTCAATTTCTTTAAATCAATCGTGAATTTTATTCCTTAAAAATTCACTTACGAAGTAAAATTGACCATTCACTATTCACTTTTTTACTCCGTTCTCAATGCCTCAATCGGTTTTATTTTCGAAGCTCTGTAGGCCGGAACAAATCCCGCAATCAAACCTGAAAGCACCAGTGCTACGAAAGCCATTACAATTTCAGTGGTGCCGACACTCGGGTTTTTGATGAAGTATTCTTCCAGACTGTCACCGATGAGATGCAGGGTTAAAATTCCAATCCCGACGCCTACAAGTCCTGAAACTACTGTGATGACAACACTCTCCTGCACAATCAGTCCGACAATACTTGAAGGTTTTGCTCCGATTGCTTTTCTTACTCCGATTTCCTTAGTACGCTCTTTTACGATATAGACCATGATGTTGCTGATGCCGATAATTCCGGCAAGTAGAGTTCCTAACCCAATAAAGCCGACAATTGCAGTAAGAACAGCCATAAACACGAAGGTATCACTCATATTCTGGGCATTGTTCCATACGCGGACACCGTTTTCATCATCAGGTGACACGTTTTTTCTCGATTTGAGTTTCTCCTTCAGTTCATCCCCGTATTTGATCGCTTGATCGGGTGTCAGTTTTTCATCGTACGCGATAAAAGTGGTAGTCACCGTATCAGAACCTTTTTTCATCTGCTGGAGCGTGGAAATCGGTACCGAAATATGTCTTTCATCCCAGTCACCACCGTCATCTGAGAAAACGCCGACAACTTTGAACATCGTTCCGTTGATGTCGATATCTTTTCCTACAGGATTTCCGTTTTTAATTAAATCCCGCTGCACCATCCTTCCGATTACCGCTACATTCTGCTTGTTTTTCAAATCATTCGGAGAAAGATATCTTCCATCCAAAAGCTTTCTGTTTTCAATAAATTTCTCATCGGTAACCGAGCCGTTTATCTGATAATTTCCACTTTCTTTTCCGTATTTTACCAAGAGACTGGCTGTGTATCTCGGACTTGCGTAACCTACTTTTTCTTTATCTGCATTGACCAGAAAATCGTAATCATCATTATTCATTATCACTTCACGGTCAGCTTGCAAACCTTTGTAGGCAATGGTTGTTTTTCCTGTTGCAATCGTAATCAGGTTCTGTGCATCTCTCGCAAAACCTTCTGTAAAAGCATTCTGCAGGCCTTTACCAATTCCGAAAAGAACAATAAAAATGAAAAGCCCCAATGCCACGGTAAAGCCCGAAAGCACCGTACGCAAAACATTGCTCCGGATTGAACTGAATATTTCCTGCCAACGGTCTAAATCAAACATAATTTAAATTTAAGAGTCAAGTAAAAAGATAAAAGAGCCAAATAAAAGACAATAAGTCTGCTCAATAACTACATCTGATTACTCAATTTTATTTTTATTATTAAAACATCATTTATATCAAAAAACATTCGTTTTTTCACTTTTTTAAACTTGATTCTTTAGCCTTTTTACCTGGCTCTTTACAAAACAATCTGCTTAATAAACTCATCACTCTCAATAACTCCGTCTTTTAAAATGACGTTTCTTTTGGTTTGGGCGGCTACGTCGGGTTCGTGGGTTACGACGATGATTGTTTTTCCTTCGTTGTTAATGTCCTGAAGGAGTTTCATGATATCGTGGGTTGTTTTTGAGTCTAATGCTCCGGTTGGCTCATCTGCCAAAACGACTTTTGGGTCAGTGATCAAAGCTCTTGCGATTGCCACTCTTTGTTTCTGTCCACCCGACAGTTCGTTGGGAAGATGCGTTGCCCATTGTGCAAGACCTACTTTTTCAAGATATTCCATTGCCTTGAGGTTGCGCTCTTTTCTCGGAACGTTTTGGTAATATAAAGGAAGTGCGACGTTGTCTAAAGCGGTTTTATAACCAATCAGGTTGAAGGACTGGAAAACGAAACCTAAAAATTTTGAGCGGTACTCCGCAGCTTTCACTTCATTGAGGTGCTCGATAGGAATTCCGTCGAGGTCGTAAACGCCGCTGTCTTTCTCGTCGAGAATTCCGATGATGTTCAGTAACGTAGATTTTCCGGAGCCGGAACTTCCCATAATGGAGACAAATTCTCCTGCCGAAATGGTAAGATCAATGCCCTTCAGCACGTGAAGTTTACTTTTTCCTGTATCGTATGATTTGTGTAAATCCTGAATTATTAGCATGAAGTGGTCCTTGTTTTTGTACTCTATAAGTAGTAGGCAGAAAAGATTTGTTACAAATACCGCAATTAATTAGAAAAAAAGATGTGTTTAATATTAAATAACTTAATAATCAGACCAATACAAAAAACTGTTTAACTCCAGATTTCACAGAGACGGTTTTTAATTGCCATAATGCACTCTAAACCAATAGCAGAGCGAGTTTTAGGTAATTGTGGAAAACTTTTAAGGTTAAAAGACAGCCAATTAGTCTTTACCCCTTTTTAAATCAGTTCTTTTTTTCGAACTTTGTGCTTCGCACGGTACAGGAGATGAATGAGCATGACGGTTGACAAGTTCAAGATTTAAACGTCAACGAATCAGAAAGTTATACATCGCCTGAGTTTTATACACAGTGATCATTTTTTTTTAAATTTAAAGACATTACAATTCGATATGGGAATTTTTGATAAAAGAGTAAGCTACAAGCCATTTGAGTATCCTGAAGTTCTTCAGTTTACAGAAGCGATCAACAAATCTTTCTGGGTACACTCGGAAGTGGATTTCACGGCAGATGTTCAGGATTTTCAGTCGCAGCTGGAGCCGCACGAGAAAAATGCGGTAAAAAATGCACTTTTGGCGATTGCTCAGATCGAAGTTTCGGTAAAGTCGTTTTGGGGTAATCTTTACAACCACCTTCCAAAGCCGGAACTGAACGGTTTGGGAGCGACGTTTGCAGAATGTGAATTCCGTCATTCGGAAGCGTACTCACGTTTGCTTGAGGTGTTGGGTTACAATGAAGAGTTTCTTCATGTAGTGGAAGTTCCTGCCCTGAAAAAGAGAATTCAGTTTTTATCTAATGTGCTGAAACACGCCAATTCTGCAACTCCGAAAGAGTATGTGTCGTCTTTGCTTCTGTTCAGTATTCTGATTGAGAATGTGTCTTTATTCTCGCAGTTTGCGATTATTTTATCGTTCACAAGATTTAAAGGTTTCATGAAAAATGTTTCCAATATTATTGCGTGGACATCTATTGACGAGCAGATTCACGCAAACGGCGGAATTTACCTGATCAACAAAATCCGTGAAGAGCAGCCGGATCTTTTAACTGATTCTGATATTGAAGATATTTATACTTTGGTAGACCAATCGATCGAACTGGAAGGTGAAATTCTTGACTGGATTTTTGAAATGGGCGAACTGGATAAATTCTCTAAACAGGATTTGATTAACTTTATGAAATACCGTGTTGACGAAAGTTTAACCAAAATCAACATGGAAAAACGTTATAATACTACTGCAGAACAGTACAGTCCGATGAAATGGTTTGAAGAAGAAGTTTTCGCTAATTCTATGGATGATTTCTTCGCAAAAAGACCGGTGGATTATACGAAGCACGATAAGAGTATTACGGCGAATGATCTTTTCTAGGGATTGGACTTATGATTGATGAACAAGTTTTCAACGCTAAAATTTCTGAGTTAGAAAATCTCAAAGGAAGCAATGTGTCACAAACAATAGAGTTAATAAGGAAGACAAGTAAGCACTCTTCTAATTATTATCTTATTCTAGATGCATTTGTTACAAAATTAGGACTGGGGTTTGTCAATTCAGTAATGATAGATAAAAATGATAAAATAATTGGTTACATTCCACAATTGACATTTCATCCTAGAAATGTTTTCAATGAGATTGAGCCAGTCAAAGAATTTTCATATGTAGCCATGGATGTAAAATCTAGTTCAAAATTACTGGCTAAAGAGGTCATCTACCAAATTATGAGATTTGATGATTTAGAAAATTTTATTGAATGGTGAAAAGATAGTATTAGCGATGTCATGCTGAGCCTGTCAAAGCATCTGCGGAAACATGAAATTGCTTTGTTCCTTGCAATGACAAAACAAAATAAATGAGGATAAAAACCTAACGGGTTTTCAAAACCCGTTAGGTTTGGCTGGGATTGCATTTAACGGATTTCGGAAAAGGCTGTTCCTCACAATGACAAAAAGGAGAAAATATGATTAATGTAATCGTAACTTACACCGTAAAACCTGAATTTGTTTCTGAAAACAAAAGCAATATTCAGAAGTTTTTGAATGACTTTAAAACTTTAAACCAGACAAAATTTGAGTATAAAGTTTTTGTGAAAGAAGACGGTGTTACGTTTGTTCATTTTTCAAATTATGAAAATGAGGAGGTTCAGAATGAGGTTTTAAACATTCAGTCTTTCAAAGAATTTCAGAGGTTAAGAGACGAAAGCGGATTGAATGATTCTCATAAAGTAGAATTTTTACAGCCTGTTTAAATATCACTAGGAACGGGCTTTAGCCCGTTTGCAAAAAGAGGAAGTTCATTTGGCTTTAGCCAAAACTTATTAATGGATTGCCTCGTTCCTCGCAAAAACGGGATTCAATGGTGAGGGAAAACAAAACGTCGTCTTAGCCCTGATTGCAGCGGCATCCTTTTTTGTGATTGCGGTGGCAGAAAAGTGAAAATGATAAAATAATGTTGTCCTCAATCACAAAAAAGATATAGCGGAAAGCAGGTAGAACAGTGAGGAGACAGACAAAATTTTCTGCTCCTAAAAAATAATAACATAACAGTGTACCTGGTACATTTTACAATATAAAAGATGGAAGAACAAAACAACAATATCTGGTGGCTCAACGAAGAATCTGAGCAAATGCTGAACAGAGGTTACCTTCTGAAAGGGGAAACCGTAGACGGTGCAATCGACAGAATCACGACTGCCGCAGCAAAAAAATTATACAAACCTGAACTGCAGCCGGCTTTTAAGGAGATGATCATGAAAGGATGGATCAGTTTTTCTTCTCCGGTGTGGGCGAATATGGGAACGCAGAGAGGTCTTCCAATCTCTTGTTTCAACGTGCATATTCCGGACAGCATTGAAGGAATTACCCACAAAATGGGTGAAGTGATTATGCAGACGAAAATCGGGGGCGGAACTTCGGGATATTTCGGGGAACTTCGTAACAGAGGAACGGCAGTGACCGATAACGGAAAATCTTCGGGTGCGGTTTCGTTTATGAAACTGTTTGACACGTCTATGGATGTCGTTTCTCAGGGCGGTGTGAGAAGAGGTGCTTTTGCGGCTTATCTTGATGTTGACCACGGTGATATTGAAGAATTTTTATCAATTAAAGACATTGGTAGTCCGATTCAGAACCTGTTTACAGGAATTTGTGTACCGGATTACTGGATGCAGGATATGATTGAGGGTGATGCCGACAAACGTAAAATCTGGGCGAGAGTTTTGGAAAGCCGTCAGCAAAAAGGTCTTCCTTATATTTTCTTTACGGATAACGTGAACAGAAACAAGCCACAAGTTTATAAGGACTTAGGATTAACCGTTAATGCGAGTAATCTCTGTTCGGAAATTATGCTTCCTTCTACCAGAGAGGAATCATTTATCTGCTGTCTTTCTTCTATGAACTTAGAATTATACGACGAGTGGAAAGATACGAACGCAGTACAGTTGGCGATTTATTTTCTTGACGCTGTTTTGTCTGAGTTTATCGAAAAAACGGAAGGAAATTATTACCTGAAAGGAGCGAGAGACTTCGCGATGCGTCACAGAGCGCTTGGTTTGGGAGTTTTGGGATACCACTCTTACCTTCAGAAAAACATGATTCCTTTTGAGAGTTTTGAGGCAACGCAGTTTAATGCAAGAGCTTTCAAACACATCAGAGCTCAGGCAGATATTGCATCGAAAGAACTGGCAAACATCTACGGTGAGCCTGAACTTCTGAAAGGTTACGGAATGAGAAATACAACGGTAATGGCGATCGCTCCTACAACTTCAAGTTCTGCGATTTTAGGTCAGACTTCTCCGGGAATCGAGCCTTTTGCGTCAAATTACTACAAAGCGGGTCTGGCGAAAGGAAACTTTATGCGTAAGAATAAATATTTGGCTAAATTGCTTGAAGATAAAGGTCTTGACAACGAAGAAACATGGAGAACAATTATGTTGAACCACGGTTCTGTACAGCACTTAACTGAACTGACTGACGAAGAAAAAGCAGTATTCAAAACCTTCAAAGAAATTTCTCCGATGGAGATTATTTCTCAGGCTGCACAAAGACAGCAGTACATTGATCAGGCGCAGTCTCTGAATTTACAGATTCCGTCTACGATGCCTGTGAAAGATGTGAATTATCTTTACATTGAGGCATGGAAGAAAGGTGTGAAAACTTTGTATTACCAAAGAAGTTCGTCTGTTTCTAAGGAAATGATGGTGAATTTTGTGAGCTGTTCGGCTTGTGAAGCTTAAGGGAAGAGCCAAGTAAAAAGTAAAAAGAGCCAAGTTGGCTGTGTATATTAACCGTGGAATTTTTTCTGCGGTTTTTTGGTTTCAAACTAAAAATTTCCAACCACAAAAGTCACAAAAGAGAAGATTAATTGAAGAAGTTCAAAAAAAATTGAAAAGAGCAAAAAAGGTGTTGGGTTACAACATGCTACTTATTTGCACTTTAAAGAACTATAATTTTCGCTCCACCTTTTGTGACTTTTGTGGTTTTAAAAAATCCACATCAAAAAAGTTTATATTTTCTGATTGAATAAATGTAAAATAAACTTTACATATTGTAAAACATTCTTTACATTTGTTTTAATAAAAAATTACAAAAATGAATACATTACAACTTTTCCCAAACCGTTTTAAATTGATCGGATGGTTTATTTTTCTTCCTTCTTTAATTTTGGGATTGATTTCTCTTTCGGGAGTGATGAATTTTGAAGTCTCCTTGCCTGTGATTTACAATTCAGGATTTTTCAGCGATGAAAATAAGGGCTTTTTTAAAACTGCTGAGATTGATTTATTTCCGAATTTATTTGGTCTTTTAATTATCATCGGTGGAATTCTGGTGGGGTTTTCCAAAGAAAAAATTGAGGATGAATATATTTCAAGTCTGCGTTTAAAATCCGTTTTCTGGAGTCTGATTGTTTCCTACTCTATCGTTTTTATTTTATTCATTTCCGTTTTCGGAAGCCTGTTTCTTACCGTGATGATTCTCATTATGTTTCTGCCGCTGGTTTTATATGTTTTCAGATTTAATTATTTACTGCTTAAAAAATGAAAAACACGATAAAAATTGAGAGAGCTTTAAAAAGTATTACTCAGGAAGATTTAGCAAAAATAATAAGCGTTTCGAGGCAAACTATTAATGCTATGGAAGCTGGAAAATATGTTCCGTCGACGGTTTTGGCTTTGAAGATTGCGAGATATTTTGGGAAGAAGGTGGAGGATATTTTTGAGCTGGAGGAAGAAGAATAAATTTTAAAAACAGATTTTAAATTACAGGGTCGCAGATTATTTCTGCGGCTTTTTTATTGTTTTTCAAATATCACACGAATGGGTAATTGCATTTTTTATGCAGTAATATCAATTTTGATCAATAATCATTTAAACTCTATCACATGGAAACTATTACTTATTCTAAACCTGTAACTATTGATGAAATAACTGCATTGTCCCGTGATCATCCCAATTTACTAATATTTGCTGTTCCCGTTATGATAATCCTAACTGTTTTAGAATATAAAATTTCTCAGAATCATCATGATGGAAATTACGATAGAAAAGAGTCTGTAAGCAGCTTTTTCGTAGGATTAGGTAGTGTGGGAATCAACCTGATTTTTAAATCGATATTCTTCTTACCTATAATCTTCATCTACAATTCAGTTCCATGGAGATTATCATTTAACTGGTGGACGTTAATTCCCTGTTACATTATATATGATCTTGCCAGCTATTTTTCACATCTCGTCAGCCATAAATGCAGATTTTGGTGGGCAACACATGTAGTTCACCACAGCAGTGATACTTATAATTTTTCAGTATCATTCCGCTTAAGCTGGATGCAAAGTTTAAAACTGATATTCTTTTTTCCTGTAATGCTTTTCGGTTTCCATCCTTTAATTTTCCTTTTAACCAATCAGATTGCAACACTGTTTCAGTTTTGGGTTCATACCGAATATATAAAAAAACTTCCGGCATTTATTGAATTTATCTTTGCCACCCCCTCTAATCACAGAGTTCACCATGGATCTCAACCGGAGTATATCGATAAGAATTTCGGAGCAACATTTATTATTTGGGACAGAATCTTTGGGACTTACGCCTCTGAAACTATCAAACCGAAATATGGAATTGGCTATAAGCTCAAAAAAAAGTACAATATTTTTTATATCAACTTTCACGAATATTCAGAAATGTTTCATGATGTGAGAAATGCAGAAGGAATCAGAAGAAAAATTTATTTTTTATTCGGAAATCCATCAAAAATATATAAAGAAAAATTACTTGCGAAAAGAATTAAAAACAATAAATATAACACAAAATGAAAAATTTATTAATACTTCTGCTCATCCTTATTTTATCTTCAAATGCCGCAAAAACAGACAAAATTGTAGGGATATGGCTTAATGAAGAAAAAAGCAGAGCAATAAAAATTTATAAAATGAAAAACGAATATGTTGGGATTATGCATTGGATTGGCAAACCTGATCCAGAATTGAAGGAGGGCAAAATCATTTTAAAGGAGTTAGTGGAAACCAACGGAAAATATAAAAATGGCCGTGCTTTTGTGCAAAAATATGGCTGGATTAAATGTGAAGCTGAAGTTAAAGATAATATCTTATACATTACGGGCAGCAAACTGGGGATAAAAAGAGTTCGGAAATTTACGGTTTGGAAAGAATAATAATTTAACAGTCAGCATAATTTCAATCACTTTTCTTTACCGAAATTGAGCTTTGTTAAAAAGTAAATTTATAATGGACTGAAATTACCAGGCTCTAATCTAAAATAAATGAATTATGAAAGGATCTTAACTGCACTTCTAAACATAAATTCTCTTAACTTTGTAATATAAATAACCCAACCTCATGAAATTCGGACAAGTAGAAGACCCTTCAAAAATAGATTTCACATTACCAAAAGACCATTCGAGAACCAAAGAAATTTTAAAGCAAAATAAAAAGGGGCTTGAAAATATCTCCATAGGCTGTGCAAAATGGAATAAAACAGATTTGAAAGGTTTCTACCCAAAAGGTACGAAAGATGAACTGGGATATTATTCGACACAGTTTAATTCGATTGAATTGAACGCAACTTTCTACGGAATGCCGACTTCAGAACAGGTTTTAACGTGGAAGGAAAAAACGCCGGCTGACTTTAAATTTTTCCCAAAAATTACCAATACCGTTTCTCACTTCAGAAGACTTTTGAATATTGATGACGTGGTGACTCAGTTTGCAACAGCCGTTTTAAATTTTGATGAAAAATTAGGAATGGTTTTCCTTCAGCTTCACGATAATTTCAAGCCGAAAGACTACGAAAGGCTGGAACAGTTTGTGACGAAGTGGCCCAAAGAAGTGCCTTTAGCAATCGAACTCCGAAATACTGAATGGTTTACTGATGAAGAGATTTTTGATAAAACCTGCCAGCTTTTTGAGGATAATGACATTACCAACATCATCGTTGACACAGCAGGAAGAAGAGATATGCTTCATATGAGACTTACGACTCCAAACGCGTTCATCAGATACGTGGGAGCCAATCATGAAAGCGATTACGAACGATTGGATGACTGGTTGAAACATTTAACGAAATGGAAGAAAGAAGGTCTGCAAAATCTCTACTTTTTCGTTCATCAAAACCTTGAAAAAGCGTCGCCTCTGCTTTCTGCTCACTTGATTGAAGAGATGAATAAAGAATGGAAAACAGATATGCACATTCCTAAACTTGCTCAGGAAAATCCGCCGAGTTTGTTTTAATTTTTCTTCCGCAATATCAAAACAAGATTCAGAAAAATAAGAAGCAAATTGAGGGTAACCCAAATTCCAGAAAACATATTCTGGTAATTGTCTTCCTCAATCTCCTTTTTTGCAATCGCTGACAGTTTTTCACTTTGATTGATGTAATTCTGAACTTCAATCATCTGATCCATATTTTTATTGGGTACAGAATGCTGTGAGAAATAAACCAGATTTTTTTTGCCAAGATAACCAGCAATCCAGTATTCATCTGAGTTTTTCATGGAAAGATACTCCACACGGTAATATTCGGGGCGGATTTTTCCGATGTGGCTGGTTTCCAAGGCCTGTTCCGTCGCACTTCTGTTAACTTTAATAAGATAAAAATCGAGCGCCTGCGGAAGTTTATTGATCAGCTGAAGCGAAACAGAATGATCAACAATCCTGATTGTACTTTTTTTGATGAACCAATAGGTAAAAAGTGAAATGGCAAAAACGAGACTTAAAATCCTAAACAGTCTGGCCAGTTCGCCAGCCCGTCCTTTTCTGACTTTTGAAAGAAAAAGCGAGAGTACCAGAATTACAAAAACCAAAGAAAGAATAAATCCCATGAAACAAAGATATGAATTGATTTTTTAGCCTAAAACATTAATCAACATTCCATTCTTTATAAAACTGATCCAGAAACGAAATCATGAACTGATGTCTTTCTCCGGCTATTTTTTTGCCCTCATCAGTATTCATCAAATCTTTCAGAAGCAACAGTTTTTCGTAAAAATGGTTGATTGTAGTTCCGTCTGATTTTTTGTATTCATCTTTCGACATATTCAATTTTGGTTGAATATCAGGATGATACATCAGATTATTTTTAAAACCACCGAAATTAAATGTTCTTGCAACACCAATAGCACCGATAGCATCGATTCTGTCGGCATCCTGTACGATTTTCAGTTCAATTAGTGAATCTTTCGGAGCTTCTCCCCTGTTTTTAAATGAAATATTTTGAATCACAAATAAAACCTGCGTGATCACACTTTCATCGACCTCTAATTTTTCAAGTAATTCTCTTGAAATTTTTAGAGCTAAAGTTTCGTCACCATCATGAAATTTCGGATCGGCGATATCGTGAAGCAAGGCAGATAATTCCACTACTTCAAGATTACAGTTTTCGGTCTCAGCAATTTTTTTTGAAAGTTTCCAGACCCTTTCGATGTGAAACCAGTCGTGACCGGCTTCTGCGCCTTCCAGTTTTTGCTTTACGAATTCTATTGTTTTTTGGATTGTGCTGTTCATTTTTTAAGTTTTAATTATTTTTGCCACCAACGCACGAAAATTATTTAGCCGAATATTTTTCAGTTTTCAATAAAGAAAAAATTCGTGTATTCGTGTCTCAACCAACTATACAATTTCAGTCAGAATAATATCCCAAAGATTTTCATTATAGCTTCTGAAAAAATTAATGTGACCTATTTTTCCTTGTTCAGATTCCGAAATTTTTAGAATTTTGTATTGAGGTTTTAAATTTGAATAAGTTTCATTCAGTAAAGACTTCACTCCTTTTTCCGTCAGCCACGTATCATCTTCAGCATACAGAACTAAAACTTTCTGATTTAAATCTTTAGAATAATCACTCGTTTTACTCAGTAATTTATTGGTGGATTTCCGGTTCAAAATTAAGGTTCTCCAGTCATAAGCGCAATTTTTTGGAAGACTTTCTCCAAGTCCAAACCAATGCGCTGGAAAATAACCGAATAACTCTGTAAAAAATGGCTGAACAAATCCAAAACCGAAAAAAGCTTCAATTTTTGTTTTCCATTTTAAGTTTCCGATGAAGGCATTTTGCGTGGCGACAAAGAAAAATTTTTCAAATATTGCAGAATCTTTATTCATCCCTAAAATCAATGCTCCAACTGAATGTCCGAGGCAAAATTTCGTATGCTTCGGAAAAGTTTTAACTATAAAATCAGTGACCGTTTTAAAATCAGAATTTCCCCACGACCGCATGGAAGCTTTCGATTTTTTTAGATTTGCAGGCTTTGAAAGTCCGATTCCTTCGTAATCATAGGTAATTACAGTGATATTGTTTCTTTTGGCAAATGCCGCAAAGGAAAAATAAATCTGCTGCCGAACGCCGGTTGCAGAGTTGATGAGCAGAACTTTTTTGCTGTCACTTTCAATGTCAGCACTGAAGATATGAAGACAGATTTTAGCACCACTCAAATTGGTAAGATATATTCTTTCCATAAAGAAAAATTCCACCTCAAAGGTGGAAAAATAATGTGATTAAAAAAGCTTGGAAACGCTTTTTAAATATGCTGTAAATAACTTTTAAAGAAGATCCTTCAGGTATGGAAGCCCGGTCTGAGCGCCTGTTTTCAGAGAAACTTCTGCCGAAACTCTATTTCCGAGGTGTACACAGTCTTCAAGTTGATTTCCATGGGCCAAAGCGTATGCAAATCCGCATGTGAAGCCATCTCCCATTCCAATCTGATATTTCATATTTTCATTTTCCTCCCGCTGATATTTCATATTAGTTCCGTTCTGATATACGGTAGAATTGGTTTCATCACGCACAAAAAGTTTATTGGAATACTTTTCTAAAAGTGATTCAAGATTTTCACTGCCAAAAACCAGAGAAAGTTCGTTGCTTTTTGCCACAATAAAGTCAGCCTGATCTAAAATGATCTGATCAACTTTTCTGGCCGGTGATGCGTAAAGCCCTACTGTTTTACGGTATAATTTGCCTTTTAGAACAGCGTGTTTCAAAAGTGCATCAGAAATTTCGAGTTGTAGGAGAAGCATATCACTTTCGCGGATGTATTTATCTGCGGCATCGATGTTTTGCGTTGTAAGATATTGATTTGCTGCAGGAATTACTACAACAGAATAATCTGTATCTGTTTTTGTAATAAAGGCACTGCCGGTAGTTTCAAGATCTGTTTCAGCTACAAAACCTACATTTACATTTTCCTGAACAAGATTTCTCATAATCTGCTGCCCAGCAGGATCCATCCCCACACAGCCGATAAAATAAACGTGAGCTCCCAAACGGGACATTCCCACCGCCTGATTAGCGCCTTTTCCACCAAAAAAATACTCGTACTTCTGTGCAGTCACAAATTCATGTGAAGCCGGAAGTCTGTCGGTAGTTACAAAATGATCAATGGAGCAGCTTCCGATGACCACAATTTTGGGCTGGGATTTAGAAAAATTCATCTTACAGTTTTCAGAAGTCTAATTTAACTTAAAAAACTATATGTTTTACTGAATTTCAATAAATTCCGTAACTATCTTCACAGGGTTATTATTTGAGTCAAATCCGATGTAACTTGCATAAAATCCTTCACCATATCCGGTTTCAAAAGCGAAAATATTTCTGGGCTGCTCTTCATCAGGTTTCAAAAATGCGTACTGATCGATGGCTCCGTTTTCATCGAAAAAATGTTCGTGAAAAAATTCTTCATAAATTCCCATGAAATCATCTCCTTTTCTCTGGAAAAGCTTCTGCTCAAGGTCATTGAGACTGTTCTGACTTTCGAGGTCCATAAAACAGCCCATTCCGCTTTCTACCGGATAACCAAAGACTTCTTCGTTAGCGAGATCCTTAATATTCTGACCTTGTGTTGTAGCCATTTCCCAATTCAAAATCTCGTTTTTGGCAAAAACAATTTCGCCGTATGCCACGCAGTTGCTTTCTCTTTCTTTATGAAGCAGTACCTGAAATTCGCCTGTCGGGAAATCTGTGGTAAACGGTTTCATATCATTGGTCAGAACCGGATCGCAAGCCACCAGTTTTCCGCTTGAAAGATAGATTTTCCCAACCTCAAAACTTTCTATGAGTGGACTTTCCACGAAGTTTTTTGAGAACAGTTTTTTTATATTTTCTATATGTTGCATTATAATTTTAAGGTTAAGGCTGAGGCTGAGATTAAAGATCAATCTGAAACTTAATCTCAGCCCAAAACTTATTTATAAACTCTTCAGTTTCTCTTCCAGAATTGCAATTTTATCCTGTGCATCTTTCTGTTTTTTGCGCTCCACTTCTACAACTTCCGGTTTTGCGTTGGCAACAAATTTTTCGTTGGAAAGCTTTTTATCTACAGAAATCAGGAAGCCTTTTAAATATTTCAGTTCTTCTTCGGTTTTCTCTTTTTCTTCTCCTAAATCTAAGTTTTCACTTAAAGGAATTGAAATTTCTGTAGAACCGACAAGGAATGTGAAGCTTGGCTTATCTGTTTTTGTTGCGAAATGAATTTCTGAAATATTCGCCAGTTTTTTAATGACAGATTCATTGGCAAATTCTGCGGCATTCGTGTAAACTTCCACATTCTCTTTCGGAGAAATTCCTTTGGTCTGACGGTAGTTTCTTACTCCTGAAATCACTTCAGATGCTGTTTCAAAATTCCTAATGACTGTTTCGTCAAATGTTTCTGATTTCTTCTGCTGAGCAATCATCAGAGCATCTTCCGTCTTTCTTTCTGCAATCGTCTGCCACAATTCTTCTGTAAGGAAAGGCATAAACGGATGAAGCAGCTTCATCAGTTCTTCGAATAACTCAATGGTTTTCGTGTAGACTTCTTTTGAAATTCCTTCCCCGAAATTTGGTTTTACAGCTTCAAGATACCAGCCACAGAAGTCATCTTTGATTAATTTCTGAATTAAATTTAAAGCATCCGAAATCCTGAATTTATCAAACTGATCATTGATTTCTGCGATAGATTTATTGAGTTGATTTTCAAACCATTCGATAGTCTGAATCTCTGTGGAATTTGCAGGTTTTTCTTCATGCTTCCACATGTTGATCAAACGGAAAGCGTTCCAGATTTTAGTCCCGAAATTTCTTCCAAGATCACATAACGGAGAAGTGTAAACTGCATCTTTACCCTCTTCCATTCTCTGTTTGATCTGCTTTTCAGTCAGAACATTTCCTTCTTCATCAATCTGTTCTGAATCAAATTTTAAATCATTTCCGGCTGCAGAGCTCATCATAATTCCTACTCTTACTGCATCAGCTCCGTAACGCTCGATCAAATCCAACGGATCCGGTGAATTCCCGAGAGATTTAGACATTTTTCTGCCCAGTCTGTCTCTCACAATACCTGTAAAATAAACATTTTTGAAAGGAATTTCTTTCCTGTATTCCAACCCTGCCATAATCATCCTGGCAACCCAGAAGAAGATGATATCCGGACCAGTTACCAAATCTGCAGTTGGATAATAATAATTGATGTCTTTATTGTCAGGATTATTCAGTCCGTCAAAAACCGACATTGGCCACAACCATGAAGAGAACCATGTATCGAGGGCGTCTCCGTCCTGACGGAGATTTGAAATTTGAAGGTTTGAAATTTGAGATTTTTCCTTCGCAATTTCCAGCGCTTCTTCAATATTTTCAGCAACTACAAAATCATTTTCACCTTCACCATAATAATACGCAGGAATCTGCTGTCCCCACCAGAGCTGGCGGGAAATATTCCAGTCGCGGATGTTTTCCATCCAGTGTTTGTAGGTATTTTTGAATTTTTCAGGATAGAATTTTACTTCATCATCCATCACAACATCCAAAGCAGGTTTTCCGATTTCAGACATTTTTAAAAACCACTGAACAGAAACTTTAGGCTCGATTACAGCGCCTGTTCTTTCAGAAGTTCCTACTTTATTGGCGTAATCTTCCGCTTTCAGCAGCAGATTGTTTTCTTCAAGTTCTTTTGCGATCTGTTTCCTTACATCAAATCTGTTTTTTCCTGCGTAATGCAGTCCGTGCTCATTCAGATTGGCGTCGTCATCCAGAGAATCAATCATTGGGAGATTGTGTTTCTTTCCGATTTCGTAGTCATTAAGATCATGAGCCGGAGTAATTTTAAGTGCTCCAGTCCCGAATTCAATATCAACATATTCGTCTTCGATAATTGGAATAGCTCTGTTAACGATGGGAACAATAACGTTTTTACCTTTCAGATGAGCATATCTTTCGTCATTTGGATTGATACAAACTGCGGTGTCTCCAAAAATAGTCTCCGGACGTGTAGTTGCTACCGAAAGAAATTCTTCAGTTCCTTCAATTTTATATTTAAGAAAATATAATTTTCCGTTCTGTTCTTTAAAAATTACTTCTTCATCAGAGATATTGGTTTTTGCTTCCGGATCCCAGTTTACCATACGGTAACCTCTGTAAATCAAACCTTTATTATACAAATCAACAAAAGCCTTAATCACCTGACTCGAAAGTTTCGGTTCCATGGTGAAACTCGTTCTGTCCCAGTCGCACGAGCAACCCAGTTTTTTCAGCTGTTCAAGTATAGTTCCGCCGTATTTGTCAGTCCATTCCCATGCGTGTTTCAAAAATTCTTCACGGGTAAGGTCAGATTTATTGATTCCTTCAGACTTCAGTTTGGCAACAACTTTCGCTTCTGTAGCAATAGAAGCGTGATCTGTTCCCGGAACCCAGCAGGCATTGAAGCCCTGCATTCTTGCACGGCGAACCAGAATATCCTGAATGGTGTTATTCAACATGTGACCCATGTGTAGAATCCCCGTGACGTTCGGCGGTGGAATTACAATTGTGTAAGGCGGCTTTTCGTTGGGTTCTGAGTGGAAATATTTGTTTTCCAGCCAGTATTTGTACCATTTCTGTTCTGTTTCCTGAGGATTATATTTTTCTGAAATCTGCATAAATTCTAATTTCTATATCTTACAATCTGCAAAAATAGTTTAAAGTAAAAAAATGTAAGCACTAATTAAAATAATTTTTAACTTTGTTCCTCAAAATTATCTAACATACATATTAACTTTAAGTATATGAAAAACTTACTAGCTGGAATTGCTTTATTGGGAACAGTTGCTTTTGCATCTGCGCAGACCATCACATTTGACAATACAACTTTTGAATACGGAACAATCAAACCCGGATCAGACGGCACAAGATTTTTTACTGTTACAAACACCGGAGACAAGCCTTTGGTACTTTCAAACGTAAAGCCATCTTGCGGATGTACAACCCCTGAGTGGAGCCAGGATCCTATTTTACCAGGAAAATCTTCAAAAATTAAGGTAGGATACAACACTGCTTTGGCAGGACCTTTCACTAAAATGATTGAAGTATTTTCTAATGACCCGGTTAACAGCAGAAGTATTATCTACATCAAAGGAAATGTAGATGCTAACGCTGTAGAAGCAGCACCTGAACCAGCGCCTGAGCCAATAGTTTTAACACCAGAAGAATTAAAAGCTAAAGAAAAAGCTGATAAAAAAGCAGCTAAAATTGCAGCAAAAGAAGCTAAGAAAGCAGAAAAGGCAGCCAGAAAAGCGGCAAATGAAGCTAAAGCGGCAAACTAATTTTAGAAATAAAATATTATATAAACCATCTCTCACCGGAGATGGTTTTTTTTTGCTATTTTAGATAAAATATTAAAAAATGAACAGCGATTTTTCAGAAGAATTTAAAGTAAACGGTAAATTTTCAATTAAAAAAACAGAAACTTCATACAAGGGAAAACTTACAAAAGAGGAAGGTTTAGAAATGATCATGAAGGAAAAAGAAAAACTTCGTGACCTGCAGGAAAAACTGTATGCTGACGGAAGTCAATCTTTGCTGGTTGTACTTCAGGCAATGGATGCAGCAGGAAAGGATTCGTTAATTGAGCATGTTTTTGGAGGTGTAAATCCGCAGGGATGCAATGTGATGAGTTTCAAAACACCAAGCTCAAAAGAATATGCACATGACTTCCTGTGGAGACATTATTTAGCCGTTCCGCAGAAAGGAATGATCGGAATTTTCAACCGTTCACACTATGAAAGCGTTTTGGTCTGTAAGGTGCATCCTGAGTATAATTTAAGTGAAAAAACCTGGAAAGACGTAAAAGATTTCGACGGTAAATTCTGGAAAAACCGTTACGAAAGCATCAGCAATTTTGAAAAACATCTTGCTAATAACGGAACAACCATCATCAAAATTTTTCTAAATGTTTCCAAAGACGAGCAAAAGGAAAGACTCCTGGACCGCATCAACGAACAGGAAAAAAACTGGAAATTCTCGTCTGCAGACCTTCCGGAAAGAGCGTTGTTTGACAAATACATGGATTGCTACGAAACCGCCATCAATGAAACATCAAAAGACTATGCACCCTGGTACGTAATTCCTGCGGATAACAAATGGTTTGCGAGGTTGGCAGCGATTCAGATTATTATTGAAACTCTTGAGAAAATGGATTTACAATTCCCACAACTTTCGAAAGAAGACAAAAAAGGTTTGGATGAAGCTAAAAAACAGCTGGAAAGTGAGTAAGGATGAGCTAGGGCAAAAGTAAAAAGAGACAGGTGATAACATCGCTAACTCAGAAATGTTGTTTATAACACTATAAATTTCTAAAAAATTTCAAAAAAGTCAGGTAAAAACCCAAGAAGTAAACGAGATTTGCGGTGTTTAGACATCCCACACCCAACAAAAACCACGAGAAAACCTGTAAGCCGGATTCTGTATCCCAAAAAATCAGGACGCCTGTTATTTATCTGCGTTGTACATTGCTGCACAACTTGAGCTGATTACCCCTCGGTTTTCAGGACGGGCCGCCCCTATTTTCATTTCTGAAAAGAACCGATATACTTACCATTGCACCGCAAAGAGTTTACCTGGTTTCACTACAGCCGAACTGTACCTGCTTTCTGTTGCACTTGTCCTATCCTCGCGGATGACGGATGTTATCCGCTTTGCTGCCCTGTGGTGTCCGGACTTTCCTACCCTCAAAAAAATGAGAATCAACAGGCCGGTTTTCTCGTGGGTGCAAAGATAGCTAATTTGAAAATTTAGTAATGAGATAATTTGTAAAATTTATTATACGTGGAAATTCACACATTATTTACAGATTTTCAGTTCACACGTCATTTAGTGTTAGACTGGCAGTCTAAAGGTTATGGGTTAGATCCCGTATTCTCCACAACATATAATTTTCTCCAACCTTGCAATCTTATGCAGATTTTTTTAATCGCATTAATGATAGAAATGATTATCGAATGTTCCCTCGATAATGAATCGATACTTTTTTTCCTTTAAAAAATAAGCAGCAGCAGCATTTTCAAATTAGTAAAATTTTCAAACTTTCAAATTATATCATATCTTCGTGCAGTTGAAAAACTAAATTGGTGACCAAAGAAAAAGAATTTGCGCAGCTGATCAAAAATAATCAGGGATTGATTATCAAAGTGTCGCGTCTTTACACCAATTCCCTTGAGGATGAAGAAGATCTCTTCCAGGAAATTGTTCTTCAACTCTGGAAAAGCTATGATTCCTTTAAAGGAAATTCTAAAATTTCTACCTGGATGTACCGTGTGGCTCTAAATACTGCCATTACGTTATTCAGAAAAAAAAGCAAATCTTTACAGACCAATGAGCTCGACATCAACCTCAGAGATTATGAGGATGATAATGACGACAAGCAGCAACAGATTTCACTACTTTATCAGGTGATCAAAACGCTGCCCAATGTGGAAAGAGCGATTGTGATGATGTATCTCGACGATCTTCCGTACAGAGATATTGCAGAAAACCTTGGTATCACTGAAGTGAATGCCCGTGTAAAAATGAACAGACTGAAAAAAATTCTTAAAGAAAAGATGGAAAAATATGCCTGATTTTGATTTAGACAGCTTTAAAACGACCTGGCAAAAGCAACCCGTTGAAGATAAATATAACGACAGTGAGATCCTGAAGATGCTCAACAAAAAATCGCGCAACTACATGAAATATATTTTCTGGATCAGCGCAGCAGAGTTTTTCTTCTTTACTTTATTCGGATTTTATTACATTATTCAGGATCAGGAATCGAGTTCTTTTATGTCTTCCCTTCAGAAATTGGGTGTGGAAAAAAATGCCGAGCTCAAAAGTAATCTTGAAAATATTTATCTGGTTATTAAAACGATTACCCTTTTGGTCACAGGTTATTTTGTGATTAAATTTTATCAGAATTACCGTAAAATAAGAATCGAGGAAGATCTTAAGGCTTTTATAACTAGAATTATTAATTTTAAAAAGACCGTTAATGCCTTTATTTTAATTAATATTATTCTTTTCATCACATTTACAAGTGTTTTTACCTGTTTTGTTTTTTATGTGATCAATCACCAGAACGTTCATCTGGAATCTTCCGAAAAAACAGGCTTCATTGCAGGAATTATCATTAGTACTGTTCTCTGCGTAATTCTGATCTGGCTTTACTACCGATTGGTTTACGGCATCATTATGGGAAGATTGGATAAAAGTTTAAAACAGTTAAAAGATATTGATTCTCAGGAAAATTAATTTTTTAAGGATAATTTTCAGCATAAAAAAAAAGCATTTCGTTCTGAAATGCTTTTTCGTTTTTTATAATTCTTTTCTCAGTCTCGCTACCGGAATATTGAGCTGTTCACGGTATTTAGCGATAGTTCTTCTGGCAATATTGTAACCCTGTTCTTTCAGCATTACCACCAAAGCATCGTCTGTAAGAGGCTTCCGTTTGTTTTCTTTGCTGATGACTTCCTGAAGATGATTTTTGATTTCTTTTGTTGAAACTTCCTCGCCATCATCATTTGTTAACGAATCTGAGAATAAATCTTTAAGATAGAGAATTCCGTTAGGTGTATCGGCGTATTTACTTTTTACAACTCTTGAAATGGTTGAAATATCGAAACCGGTGATATCAGCAATATCTTTTAAGATCATTGGTCTTAGAGACTTCTCATCTCCCGTTAGGAAATAAGCTTTCTGAAACTTTACAATTGCATTAATCGTCTGTAATAAAGTATTCTGGCGCTGGTTAATCGCGTCGATATACCATTTTGCAGCATCCAGTTTTTGTTTGATAAATAAAGCTGCCTGCTTATGTTCCGAAGATTTTTTATCGTGAGAATACGTAGAAAGAATATCCTTATACTCTTCGCTTACCCTCAAAGTTGGTGCATTTTTGCTGTTCAGCATTGGAATTACCATTCCGTCCTTCACTTGAATCACAAAATCCGGAATAATTTCCTGATTGATGGTAATGGTCTGAGTATCAAAATTCCCTCCTACTTTCGGTGACAATTTTGCAATTTCCTCCAAAGCTTTTTTCAGATCCGATTCTTCAATATCGTATTTCTGAATGATCTTATTGTAATGTTTGTTGGTAAGCGCATCAAACTGATTTCGGAGAATATTCGCTGCCAGAGAAACGGCTTTGTCTGAGCTTACTTTCTTTTCAATCTGTAAAAGAAGACATTCCTGAAGGCTTCTGGCACCTACTCCCGGCGGATCCAGCTTCTGAACGTAATTTTCAAGCACGTCTTCTACCTTTTCCTTTGTAGTGTAAACGCCCTGAGAAAATGCGAGATCGTCAACAATTGCTTTTATTTCTCTTCTGAGATAACCGTCGGTATCTAAATTTCCAATAATGTATTCTGCTATTTTAAGATCGTCTTCAGCAATATTGCTCAAATGCACCTGCTCATTAAGATAATCATACAGAGACTGCCCTTCTGTAAGCAGACTTTCGTTGTCAAAATCTTCATCGTCTGCAGAATAGTTGCTTGAGGCAGTTTTATATCCCGGCTCATCATCGTATAAGTACTGATCAACATCAAAATCGGTTTCTATGCTCTCGCTGCCTTCACTTTCGTACGTTTCATCAGGAGCCGAATATTCATCTTCTGTATTATCTTCCTTGGCAATTTCGAGAGCAGGATTTTCTTCAAGCTCACGCTCCAGTTCTTCTTCAAATTCCAGAGTGTGGAGCTGAATCAACTTCATCAACTGAATTTGTTGTGGAGCCAGTTTCTGACCAAGTCTAAGTTGTAAATGTTGTTTTAGCATATTATTATCTGGTGTATGTAAATGTTATTCTACGAATTTATAAAAAAAATTCGACAAAAAATAATTTTAGCACGATTTTTGATGTAAAGACAGCATAATAAACTATTAGGAACTTTAAAAGCTTTAACGATACGTCGTTAGGGCTTTTTTCTGTAAAAAATTCATTGTATTTTTGAGTTTAAGTCGGTAAAATAAATTTTGCGGAAATAATTTATTTATATTTAATAAAAAATATTATGTTACTATTGGGCATTTTTTATCTCATACCTTTTATTATAATCTTTGTAGTTTTCGGAAATCTCTGCGACCGGTATCAGGAAAAAAGAGGACTTCCTATCTTTATTGCGTTGCTGCTTTTTTTCGGTCTGAAATTTTTGGCAACTTTCTTAATTTCATATCTCACAATGAATTTCAGCGATTCATTTGATCCAAGAGAAATCATTATAGAAAACATTTTCATCATCCATATTGCGTCATTTTTTGCGGGGTTTTCATCAGCATTTATTTACTACAGATATCTGAAAATTAAATTTCAACATACTCATCAGTTTAAAAATTCTGAAATTGAAAATTTGGGAGAAAATTAAAAACCGCCGAAAATCAATGATCTTCAGCGGTTCTAAATATAATTTTATTTGAATTTAAAACTCTGCATTCTTCGGAGTTCTCGGGAAAGGAATTACGTCTCTGATGTTGGTCATTCCTGTCACGAAAAGCACCAGCCTTTCCAGTCCAAGACCGAAACCTGCGTGCGGAACAGACCCGAATCTTCTGGTATCCAAGTACCACCAAAGTTCGTGCTCGTCTACGTGCATATCTGCCATTTTGGTTTTTAGAACGTCTAATCTCGCTTCTCTTTCAGAACCACCAATAATTTCGCCGATTCCAGGGAAAAGTACATCCATTGCAGCTACGGTTTTGTTGTCATCATTCAGTTTCATGTAAAATGCCTTGATTTCTTTCGGATAATCAAACAATACTACCGGACATTCAAAATGTTTTTCTACCAAGAATCTTTCGTGCTCAGACTGCAGATCTGCACCCCACTCTTCGATTGGGAATGCAAATTTTCCTTTTTTATTTTCTTTTGAGTTTAATAAAATCTCAATCGCTTCGGTGTAAGAAACTCTTTTGAAACGTTTTGCGATTACATTTTCCAGCTTTTCGATAAGACCTTCTTTAGCTCTTTCTTTTTCAGGTTTTGTTTTTTGCTCTTCTTCAAAACGCTTGTCTAAGAATTCAAGATCGTCTTTGCAGTTATCTAAAACATACTGAATCACATATTTCAGGAAATCTTCTGCCAGGTCAATGTTGTCTTCGAGATTATTGAAAGCAACTTCCGGCTCAATCATCCAGAATTCTGCTAAGTGACGGGTTGTATTTGAATTTTCTGCACGGAAAGTCGGTCCGAACGTATAAATTCTTCCCAATCCCATTGCTGCAGTTTCGCCTTCAAGTTGTCCAGAAACCGTTAAGTTGGTTTTCTTCCCAAAGAAATCCTGTGCAAAATCGATATCACCCTGCTCGTCTCTCGGAATGTTATTTAAATCAAAGTTGGTTACGCCGAACATTTCGCCAGCTCCCTCTGCATCAGCTCCGGTAACGATCGGCGTATTGATGTAGAAAAACTGGTTTTTATTGAAAAATGAGTGAATTGCAAAACTCACGGCGTGACGAACTCTGAAAACCGCCCCAAAGAGATTAGTTCTGAATCTCAAATGAGCCTGCTCTCTCAACACTTCAAGTGAATGTTTCTTCGGCTGCAGGATTGTTTTATCTCTCTCCTCAGTAAAGTTATCTCCAAGAATAATAATCTTTTTAGCAATGATTTCCACGGTCTGTCCGGCTCCCTGGCTTTCAACCACCTCTCCCACAACTTTTAGTGAAGAAGCAGTGCTGATTTTATTAATGATCTCTTCGTCAAAATTTTCGAAATCAACAACAATTTGCAAATTATTAATCGTAGAACCATCATTAAGTGCAATGAAGCGGTTTGAACGGAAGGCTCTTACCCAACCGTAAACTGTAATGTCATGATGTAATACTTTTTTGTAGTCTTGTAGGACTTCTTTAATCGTTTGCTTTTTCATTTGTTGATGATAAAATTTTTGTCTGAAAATTTAATGTTTGCAAAGTTACAAAAAAACAGCGCAAATTAAAGTTTACGCCGTTTATTTAAAAAGAATATCAATTATTTAAATTTAAATCAGATTCAGTTTAAAAATACTGATTTTTTGCGTTGTTTTCCCTTACGGATTCTCCAGGCATGGAATGAACTCGGAATATCGTACTGCCATTTTGGAAGGATAAAAATAATCAGAATAACATCCAGATGAGAAATAAAACCGAGAATTACCGTCAGATCAAATGCCCAACCTGCCTTCTGAAAACCGATGAGATAAGTGAAAGCCAGCAGTAAACTCAGTCCCCACAATTTTGAGAGCCAGGCGTGCGTGCAGGTTTCCTTTCCAAATTTGATCCAGCTGACGATATAGCAAAGTGTTTCCATAATCAGAATAAGCAAAACACTTTTCCATTCAGATTTAATTAAATCAGAATTTAGATAATACGCTGCAAAACCTATGGAAAGCCAGAATACTAAATCTACCTGACTGTCGAGCCGTCTTAATTTTTCTGATGAAACACCAACTTTTCTGGCAATGATTCCGTCGAAAATGTCTGTCAGTAATCCTATAAACATCAAAGCTAAAATTACAAATTGGGATTTTTCTCCGTTAAAATAAGCCAAACTAAAAATAATTGGAGAGAATAGAAACCGTGTGGCGATTAGTAAATAAGGTATTGTTTTCATAATAAAATTTTAAAAATTAAAGCACGAGATTGATTCCGATTGAAAATCTAAAACCTGCGCTAGCAAAATGTTTATATGTGTTGTATTCGAAATTGTAACCGAATTCAGCTGAAAAAAGATGGATGAAATTAATGCCGACTTTTGGAGACACTGCATTTGGAGTAATCCCTGCACCCAGGTACAAGTTTGTGATTGAATCGTCCGAAAACGAACCTATTTTCCGGAAATAGTCCAGTTCGGGAATTACTATGAATTTCTTTCCGGGAACATCCCACCAATTAAAATGCCCCCGCAAACTCACATAATTATTCTCATTAATCGGGATTTTAGGACCAAACGATAAAAAAGCTTTGTTATCAATTGAGGTAGCCTCCAGTCTTGTGCACATAATTATTCCTATGATCTTCCAGTCTTTTTCATTTCCCAACTGGGATTTGAGTGATATTGAAAAGAAAACAGCAATGCATACTATCAGACTTTTCATGGTTTCTGCTTTTCAAAAGTTAAAGTATAATGAAGTGTTTTCCAATCGCTCATTACAACCGCAAAACCGTTGCAAAAGAAATATTTACTTTCCACAATCAAATTGTTACTCTCATCAATTCTTAATCTGGATTTTTGAATATTCCAACCTCCCAAAACCAGAGGAATTCCGTCAATCATTAATCTTTTTTCTTTTAAATGCAAGTATCCGTCGTTTTTCAACTTTACCCTCAGATTTTTATTGAATAATATTTTTTCATCCTGAAAAATCATAACATTAAGTCTTTTATTATTTATCATTTGCAGTTTAACTTTTGTGTGTTCTCCTACATATTTCTCTTTCCAACTGAACATATTAGTATTCCGGTCAAAAACATCAGTGAGCGCTTGTACGTAAAAACCATTTCCTGAAGAAGGCAGATTTCGATACGTTCCATCAATGTTATCAACAACATTTTTTCCGATAACAGATTCCGCAGGATGAATATTTTTAAAACCTGCACAGCTCACTGACAGGAGCGATAAGCTTAAATAAAAAATTAGATTTTTCATGACTGTTCTTTTAAAATTATAATTCAAAGCTACCCACAGAACAATCTCACCCGAATGCGAAAAAAAATTAAAATAAATCTCTACATTTGTGAAAATCGCAAAAATATGCATCAGGAAGTTTTGCTGACACAGATCAGAAAGAAAATCGGGGACAAATCTCTGAATGATGAAATTGCCAATATCCTCAACATCAGCTACGATGCGGCGCATAGAAGAACTTCGCTCAAAGCAAAATTCAGTTTTGAAGAAGCTTTGGAACTGGCAAAATACTATCAGATTTCACTTAATGAATTTCTCAATTCAGAAAATCAACTAGTGGTGCAAAAAACGACTCCTGTCATTTCAACAGATGATTTACAGTCATTTTTCCAAAATAATCTGAATGTTTTTGACAGGCTTCCGCTTTCAGATGAGATGAAAATTTACTATTCGGCGAAAGATATTCCGTTTTTCTACACGCTTTCAGATACTTTACTTTCAAGATTTAAAATTTATGTATGGATGAATCTTTTGAATGCAAAACAGTTTTTCGTTCCCTTCTTAGAATTTTCGCCACCCAACTTTAATTTAAATACAAAAGAACTTCGCAGAAAATACGAAGAGCAAAACGTCATTGAGATTTGGAATGACACGACGATTTCCAGCATCCTTCAGCAAATTTCTTTTTACTTCGACACGAGACTTTTACTTAAAAATGAAGCCGGAATTATCCTGAATGAAGTAAAGGAAGTCATTGAATACATTGAAAAGAAAACCGATACCAACCCAAAATATCAGATTTACGAAAATGAACTGATGCAGCTTTCCAACGATATTTTTTTCTGCCATCCTAAAAACTCACTTCTCGCAATGCCTTTAAATACTTTCGGATATATTCTGATTAATGACATAAAAACCTGCAGTGAAACGTACAATTATTTTGAGCATCAGATCAAAAACTCAAAATCCCTGAGCACTTCCGGAAACCGTGACCGTAAAATATTCTTTAATAAAATGTATCAGCAGATTGATGATTTGGTTGAAAAACTAAAAATCTGAAATTTAATATAGTAATTGATAATATTCTCATTAATCGGCACGATTTTGTGTAGATTTACAAAACTATCAAATCCAAATTATATGAACATTACATTAGAACAGGCTCAAAAAGCCATTGAAGCCGCCCTTGAAAAATCGAAAGAATTAGGAGTAAAAATGAATATCGCCGTCGTAGACAGCGGTGTAAATCTTGTAGCATTCGCAAAAATGGATGATGCGTGGCTAGGCTCCATCGATATTGCGCAAAAGAAAGCCAAAACCGCAAGATATTTTAATATGAACAGCGGTGAAATCGGAAAATTATCTCAACCCGGACAGCCTCTGTACAACATCGAACATTCGAATAACGGATTGATCAGTTTTCCCGGCGGAGTTTTAATCAAAGACGCATCAGGAAAAATCATCGGAGCCATCGGTGTAAGCGGAAGCACAGTGGATGATGATCACGAGGTTGCAACTGCAGGAGCAGAAGCTGTTTCTTAGAAAATAAAATTAGAAAAGTTGGCACCAAGGCCAACTTTTTCTGTATAAATTTTTATGAGATAAACTACTCATCCTTTTTCGAAGGCACCAAAAACACATCAATCAATCCCTCAGGAAGCTGCATTTTGATCGTTCTTTCCTCACGGTCAACCTCAAGAATCCAGTCTTTGATTAATGGAATCACCACTTCTTTACCCTCAAGATTGGTCACAAAATAATTTTGCGCCGTCTGATCATTCACAGAACGGATGATACCACAGCTTTTATCATGCTCATCAAAAATTTCGTAGCCGATAATTTCGTGGTAGTAAAACTGTTTTCCGGTAAGCTTCGGCAAAGTCGTCAGAGGAAGATAAACATTCTTTCCTAAAGACTGATCCACTAAGGCTTCAGAAGAATTTTTAAAAGCAATATTCAGTGCATCAAGCTTACTGAATGAAGTTTTTTCCACAAAAAAAGGAACCAGCAAACCGTTGATTTCCACAAAAATAGAATCCAGTTTTTTGTAAAGTTCAGGCTGGTCTGTATCTAATTTAAGAATTACATTTCCGGCAAGACCGTGTCTGCGTGTGATCTTTCCTAGTAAGTAACAATCTTCTTTTTTCATAGTGCAAATATAAGAAACCTTCAAAGTTTTAAAAAACCATGACGGTTTAAATTTAAAAAAAAAGACACGAAAAAATCGTGCCTTTAGTTTGTATCTTTTAAAAGACTTAAGCCTGAGTTTCTTCAGTTCCTTCTGCCTCAGCAGTTGGTTCTTCAGTAGCTTCAGTAACTTCTTCTGCAGGAGCGTTTGCAGCCTCTTCAGCAGCTTTGGCATCAGCCTCAGCCTGTGCAGCAGCAGCTACTCTTGCATCGTTTACTTTTTGCTCAGCTTCCAAAGCAGCTTTCTTAGCATCAGCTTTAGCTGTAGATAAACCTTCTACTTTCCCCTGTACTTTAGCATCTTTTTCAGACAACCAAGCATTGAATCTCTTCTCAGCTTCAGCCTCGTCAAAAGCTCCTTTAGCAACACCACCTTGTAAGTGTTTTTTGTAAAGTGCACCTTTGTAAGAAAGGATTGCTCTTGCCGTATCAGTTGGCTGAGCACCGTTGTTTAACCACTTTACAGCAGAATCAACGTTCAAATCAATGGTAGCAGGGTTAGTAATTGGGTTGTAAGTTCCGATCTTTTCGATGAATCTACCATCTCTTCTTGATCTTGAATCTGCAACTACGATGTGAAAGAAAGGTTTCCCTTTAGATCCGTGTCTTTGTAATCTGATTTTTACTGACATAATGTTTGAATTTTATGGGAACTCGTCCCGATTAAATATTTAAGTGTGCAAAGATAGGAAAAAAGTTCAATATTCAGGATTTAATATTCAAAATAATAAAACATATATAATCTCAAATTTCAGATCGTCCATTTCAAATCATCAGGAGCCGGGAACCTGCTGTCCGCTGTATCTTTTGTATGGCGGTCTCCTCTCCGTTCCGTCCGCCACACAAAAGGATGTCGCTGCCATCAGGGCTATGACACTACCCCGCTTAAATTCAAAAGTATTTACTTCTACACAAAATTTCCCAATCTGTTAAATTGGTAAACCGCTAAATTTCCGCCCTTATTTATTGCTACACTGTTACATTGTTACATTGCTACACTGTTAAATTAATCCAAATTGCCCATATAAAAAAGCCCTAAACATTTCTGGTTTTCCTCAATGGTCAAAGACTCTTTCAAATGATCAACAATTTTCGGTGAACTCCAGTAGCAGCCTACTCCATTCGCCGTGCAGGTAAGATACATATTCTGTACAGCCATAGAAACCGCAGCGATTTCTTCCCATTCAGGAACCATTCCGCTGAAATTGACAACGATGGAAACCACAGCGTCTGCTTTATTGATTTTAAAACCTATATCCTGATATTTTTTTTCGAGAAAAGTCTGCGGAGCCTGCGTGGACTTATAAATTTCCTGCATTTCCAAAGCCAGCTTTGCTTTTTCTTCACTCTGAAAAATTTTAAAACGCCACGGTTTTGTGCGCTTGTGATTGGGAGCAAACGTCCCCGAATTTAGAATTTCTTCAATAATTTCCTGTGAGATTTCTGTTTCAGCATAATCTTTAGGAAAAATGCTTTTTCTCTGCTCTATGATTTCTTTTAAAACTTCTGCTTTATTCATGAAGACAAATTTACGGAAAAAGCGGGAAGATAGAAGCGGGTGACGAATGTTTTCGTGATGCGGGATGCAGGATGCGGGATGCGGGATGCGGGATGCGGGATGCGGGATGCGGGATGCGGGATGCGGGATGCGGGATGCGGGATGCGGGATGCGGGATGCGGGATGCGGGATGCGGGATGCGGGATGCGGGATGCGGGATGCGG